>NZ_JANJGU010000024.1:12311-33637 GCF_024626525.1 Lederbergia panacisoli | reverse complement strand
CTGACCACGGCTAATTTAATGAAGATTTGTGTCACCATGCAATTGGGAAATTGGAAATCCTACGAGGAAACAGAAGAGCGTATTCGTGCCATGGAAGGTACAGAGGAACTGTTTGGCCTCACCAGTATTAGTGCTTCTCAACTATGTCGTCGAGTCAATGCTTTACCTTCAATCCTACCACGGCAGTTATTTCTTGCCGCTGTTACCCAATTGAATAAGCTGACGAGTAAAGGAAAAGGGATCCCTTCTTTAGGTCGTCTTCATCTCGTAGATTCTTCTTCTCTGCTCCTTGGACCTACACTAGGAAAGTGGACGTATTTTACAAAGCATAGTAATTGCGTGAAGCTACATACTCGGATTGTGGTAACGGATCCCGGCACAGCTTATCCCGACATGGTCATTCCTTCTACAGGTAATGTGGATGATCGTGAAGTCATGCTTGAGCTCGTAATAGATCCTCATGCGACCCATGTGATGGACCGTGGCTATGTGGATTACAAAAAAATGGACCATTGGGTAGGAAACCAGATTCCATTCGCCATGCGTATCCAGGCTGGGCATAAGGCGAACATTATAAAATCCTTTGAAGTTCCCGATGGCAGCAGGGTTAAGCTAGACGCCTTAGTCGTCATGGGGAGTAACTTCAGATCCATGGAACAGCCCCTTCGTCTTGTTGAATTCACGGATGAAGAAGGGAAAGAATACCGTGTCGTAACCAATCGTTGGGATTTGAAAGCCGAAGAAGTAACCGAATTGTACCGGCACCGTTGGATCATTGAACTGTTTTTCAAGTGGATGAAACAACATCTACGTCTAGTTAAACTACAAAGTACCCAACCCCAAGGAATTTGGAATCAGATTTTCTTTGCTATGACGGCGTACTGTGTCACTTTATATGTTAGGTTAATTGAGAAAACTAAGAAGACCACCTGGAAAGTACTCACCCTTCTCCGCATCCATGCCGAAAGGACATGGAAAAGTTTTCTCCATGAGTTACACCGTTTACCTGTAAGAACATCGAAAGGAAGACAAAAGAGAAAGCACCCGCCAAATGAAATTGAACTTCATGATGCAGGTGTGGCCATTGTAAAACCAGTGGGGGTAAGTACTAGCTCGATGGCAAAATATAAGAAAAAAAGAAAATAATATCAAATTTTTGGATAACTGGGTTCACTTACAACCCCCTTGACTTTTTGGCTCAGAACCAAGAAATTGGAATGGAAAAACTATACATAAGAGCAATATAAAGTAATCGTGATATACCCTTGTGGATATTTTTGCAATGCTAGTGGAGATATTCCGATTAACTGCTCTAAATAAGACAAAATCCAAGGATTTGGATGATATAAACGGAAAAGCTTCCTTTACTTTCCAGGAAATATTGGCATTTCCCACTTTAACCGGAATTTATCCGTTTATTTTTCAAATACAATGAAATCAACATTCGGTTATAACAGAGCCACACTTAAAATAAACCTAAATCTCCAATTCTTCTCGCGGCTTTACGCAATCGCTCTTCCGTCGTTAACAAGCCAACCCTTATATACCCTTCTCCGTATTCTCCGAATCCAATTCCCGGCGCTACAGCCACATATGCTTTTTCTAATAACAGATTAGCGAACGCTTCAGACGTGTAGCCATCAGGAACTTTTAACCAAGCGAAAAATGATCCTGAAGGGGCTTGGACTTTCCATCCAATTTCATGCAAGCTTGAAATAAGCGCGTTTCGTCTTTTTTCATAGGTCTCATTTAATTCAACTGCACATTGCTGAGAACTCAATAACGCCTCAGTCGCCGCATCT
This sequence comes from Lederbergia panacisoli, assembly GCF_024626525.1. Taxonomy (GTDB): domain Bacteria; phylum Bacillota; class Bacilli; order Bacillales; family Bacillaceae_C; genus Lederbergia; species Lederbergia panacisoli. The sequence goes on along the minus strand of NZ_JANJGU010000024.1, from coordinate 31,835 downwards.
TGGACCGCGCCGAATAAACTAACATACAAATGATCCTGGAATAGATTAATCGCTTCTATGACAGATGGATTCCCGACTGCAAAGGCTACGCGCCAACCAGCCATATTGTATGTCTTTGACATTGTATAGAGCTCAATGCCGATATCTTTCGCTCCTTCCGCTTGAAGAAAACTAACCGGTTTTTTGTCTTCAAAGCCTATGGCCCCGTAGGCAAAATCATGAACTACACATATATGATGTTCAGAGGCAAAGGCGACAGTCTTATCAAAAAAATTAAGATCTGCTACAGCCCCGGTTGGATTATTCGGATAATTGAGGATCATCATTTTTGCCTTCTCACAAACATCATCTGAAATGTCTTCAAACTGAGGAAGAAACTGATGTTCAGCTTTTAGCGGCATCATTTCCATTTCTACTTTTGCGAGTGCGGCACCAGACCAATAATCCGGATAACCCGGATCAGGTACAAGCATTGTATCACCAGGATTCATAAGGCATTGTGGCAACTCGACTAATCCCGCTTTACCTCCGAATAAAACTGCAACCTCTGTTTCAGGGTCGAGTTCTACGTCATATTCCCGTTTATAATATTGAGCAACAGCCTTTTTGAGTTCAAGCTTTCCACGAAATGGAGGGTAGCGGTGATTGACGGGTTCCTCCGCGGCACTTTTTAATCGGTCTACAATGTGCGACGGGGTTGGTAAATCTGGATTTCCTTGCCCAAGATTAATGACATCGTGGCCATTTGCTATGTATTCATTTACTTTTTGGACGAGTGAGGCAAAAAATTGCTTAGGCAGCAGTTTTAAAACCTCTGAAGTTTCAAAATTCTTCATGGTGACACCTCTATAAAAATAGTGATTTTCCTTTTCATTTCTAGTTTAAAATGTTATAACGAAAGATAATGTTTGTAAAGCGCAGAAACTAGCAAGGGGGAGTTTGGATTGAAGTGGAAAATTGGTTGTATTCAAATGGATATTGCCTTTGGGGATCCGCAACAAAATTTTATCGCGGCAGAACAATGGTTTGAAAAAGCAGCGAAAGAGCAATGTTCCATCGTGGTATTACCTGAATTATGGACGACAGGGTATGATTTAACCCGCTTAGATGAAATCGCTCATGAGGAAGGAAAGGATGTCCTTCAATTCTTACAAGAACAAGCCAAAAAATATAAGTTCCATATCGTCGGAGGCTCGGTTGCTAAAAAAGCGGAAGGCGGCGTGAAGAACACAATGTATATAATTGATAAGGAAGGCAAGCTTGTCCATGAATATAGCAAGCTTCACTTATTCCAGCTTATGGATGAGCATTTATATTTACAGGCTGGCCAGGACGAGCCTACTTTCACGATTGATGGAGAAGAAGCAGGAAGCTTTATTTGTTATGATATCAGATTCCCAGAATGGTTGAGGAAGTCGGTAGTCAACGGTGCAAAAGCATTATTTGTTGTAGCGGAATGGCCAACCCCTCGCCTTGATCATTGGCGCATTCTATTGCAGGCACGAGCTATTGAAAATCAATGTTATATTATCGCCTGCAACCGGGTTGGTTCGGATGCAAATAATGAATTTGCCGGGCACTCGATGATCATTGATCCTTGGGGAACAATTATTGCGGAAGGCAGCTCTAAGGAAGAATTATTACTCAGTGAAATTAACCTTCAGGAGATTGACGAAATCCGCAGCCGAATCCCAGTATTCGATGATCGCAGACCTAAATTTTATTGACAAGCAGCTCATATTCCTCCATAATAGTTTCATTGAACTAAATATGATTAACTTATCAAGAGTGACTGAGGGATCAGGCCCTATGACGTCCGGCAACCTCCTTATACGGAAAGGTGCCACTTCCTGCGGAATGAAACATTCTGGGAGATAAGTCGAAAATAAATGAACGATTTTATTTCGATGTCTCTTTCAAAATGAAAGGGGCATTTTCCTTTTATATGAGGTGGATACAATGATCAAAATAAATAATGTAACAAAAAAATATCAAACCAAAAAAGGCGAAGTTATCGGAGTCGACAATGTTTCATTAACCGTTAAAAAGGGTGAGGTTTTTGGAATCGTCGGGTATTCAGGTGCAGGAAAGAGTTCACTCCTCCGCTGTATGAATCTCCTTGAAGAGCCAACTTCGGGATCTATTATCATTAACGGAATAGATTTAACGAACCTATCTGCAAAGGAACTTCGCGGAGCGCGTCAGAAAATAGGAATGATTTTTCAACACTTTTACTTAATCAGCTCAAAAACGATTATCGAAAATATTATTTTTGCTTTAAAAGCAGCTGATTACCCGAAGGCGGAACGAGTAAAAAGAGCAGAAGAGCTCCTTCAGATGGTCGGACTTGCGGATAAACGGGATGTGTACCCAGCGCAATTAAGCGGTGGTCAAAAACAGAGGGTAGGAATTGCTAGGGCACTAGCCAATAATCCAGATGTTCTATTATGTGACGAAGCTACATCCGCCCTTGATCCGAGTACAACAAAATCAATATTGGCACTCTTGAAAGATATTAATCAAAAGCTAGGATTGACGATTGTCCTTATTACCCATGAAATGGAAGTCGTGAAAGAAATTTGTGATCGAATGGCTGTTATGCAAAGTGGAAAAATTGTGGAGGAAGGCTCAGTTTACGATATTTTCGCTTCACCGAAAGCAGAGCTAACGAAGGAATTTATCGGTGATATTCTTCAATTGGACATACCTGAAAAATTAGTCAAGGAGTGTAAAGGAACTCTTGTAAAAATTCAATTTAAAGGCTCGAAATCAGGTGAAACGGTCGTATCTGATATGCTTCAGCTTCATCGTGTAAAAGGGAATTTCCTACACGGAAAGATTGAATATATCCAAGAAGAACCGTTAGGCATATTTATTTTAGAAATCATAGGTGAGCAAGATGAAGTAGCCAAAGCTATTTACTACTTGCAGGAAAGAACGGGAAATGCAGAGGTGATGACATATGGGGCTTGATCATATTATCGAAATGCTTCCAGATTTGAATAAAGCATTTTTTGAAACGTTATACATGGTCGGCATCTCGCTTTTCGTAGCTATCGTTGTTGGACTTCCGTTAGGTGTTATTTTATTCGTGACAGACGAAGGAATGTTTTTAAAACAAAAATATGTAAAATCAATTGTTGGGTTTTTAATTAATTTGATTAGATCGATTCCTTTTATTATTTTACTTGTATTACTTATTCCTTTTACGATGTTGATTGTCGGAAAAGTTATCGGTCCTACAGCTGCATCGGTTTCATTATCCGTTGCCGCAATCCCTTTTTTTGCTAGAATTGTAGAAACTTCTTTTCGAGAAATCGATAAAGGTGTGATTGAAGCTTCTATATCGGTAGGAGCCACTCCATGGATGATCATTAAAGATGTGCTCATTCCGGAAGCAAAGTCTAGCCTTATACAAGGAGTTACATTGACGACAATTAGTCTAGTTGCATACTCGGCAATGGCTGGTGTCGTTGGCGGCGGTGGAATCGGTGATTTGGCGATCCGTTATGGTTATTACCGCTATGATACAGTTATTATGTTTACGACAGTAATCGTGTTAATTGTTTTAGTTCAACTCATTCAATTAGTTGGAGATCGTTGGGCAAAACATGCAGATAAAAGATAAAACTTCAGGAGGAAACAGAAATGAAAAAATGGTTTTTTCTATTAACTCTCGTTTTAGTAATGGGAGCACTTGCCGCTTGCGGTGGTAAAGATTCATCAGGTGCAGACAGTGATAAGAAAGAAATTGCTATTGGCGCAACAGCTGGTCCATTTACAGATATGGTGACAAATGCTATCAAACCTGGTCTTGAAAAGAAAGGTTATAAAGTAAAGGTAGTAGAATTCAGTGATTATATCCAACCTAATAATGCATTAGGAACAGGCGATATTGATGCTAACGTTTTTCAAAATAAAATCTATATGGAAACTTTTGCAGAGCAAAACAAACTAAACTTAGCTGAAGTGATAACAGTTCCGACTTCTCCAATGGTTGTCTTCTCAAATAAATTTAAATCAATTGATGAAATCACAGATGGTGCTACTTACGCCCTGCCAAACGATCCTACAAATATGGGTAGAGCATTATTAATTTTGGAACAAGAAGGCTTAATTACATTGAAGGACGATGTAAGCCACTTGACAATTTCCGAAAAGGATATAAAGGATAACCCTAAAAACCTTAAGTTCCAACCATTAGAAGCAGGACAGCTTGCACGTGCAATTGAAAGCACAGATATGTCGGCAGTACCCGGAAACTTCGTTTTTGCAGCAGGTCTTGATATGAATGAAGGCATTATGGTTGAAAATATGAGAGATGCTCACCGCAACCGAGTTGTCATCGATGCAAAAAACAAAGATGCACAATTTGTAAAAGATATTAAAGAAGTAGTAGAATCAAAGGAATTTGAAGAAGTAATTGACAGCGACTTCGTTGGTTTCACAAAACCGGATTGGATGAAAGATAGATAATAATAAAGTTTAATCGGTATCTACATGACTCCTGACCGTTTTGGTTGGGGGTCATTTATTTATGGGTTAATCTATCCATAAAATAAAGGCGGCCTAATCAGACAGCCTCCACCTTCTCCTCAAAAATAAGGTTTCAATATTTCCTTGATTACATTTGCACTTTTATGGAATTGCCGTTGTTCTTCCTCACTAAGCTCCAATTCAACTATTTCCCTTATCCCATCTCGATTCACGATTGCTGGAACTCCAATATATACGTCGTTTTCTTTATATTCACCTTCAAGAAGGGAAGACACTGTTAGAATCGTATTTTCGTTACGTAAAATGGCTTTCGTTAGTCTAACAAGACCCATTGCAATTCCATAATACGTGGCCCCTTTGCTTTTAATAATTTCGTAAGCAGAATCACGTACTTGGATGAAAATTTCATTTAAATCTTCTCGTTTATATCGCGGATCACGCTCAATCATTTTCAAGACAGGAACTCCACCAACATCTGCAATGCTATAGACTGGAAGTTCACTATCCCCGTGTTCTCCGATAATATAAGCATGGACATTGTTTGGGGCTACATCAAAGTAATCTCCTAACATATATCTGAAGCGTGCCGTGTCTAGGATAGTCCCTGAACCTATGACTCGTTCTTTTGGAAGACCACTATAACTCCACGTAGCGTATGTTAATATATCAACCGGGTTTGTTGCAACGAGAAAAATTCCATCGAAACCGCTGGCCATCACGCTATCTACAATTGATTTAAAAATTCTTAAATTCTTTTCTACTAAATCAAGTCGAGTTTCACCTTGTTTTTGATTTGCTCCCGCGCAAATGACAACTAAATCTGCATTGGCACAATCTTCATATTGACCATAGCGAATATGGGTTAAATCAGGGGCAAACACTTTGCCATGATTAAGATCCATTACATCTCCAATTGCTTTTTCCTTATTTACATCAATCATGATCATTTCGTCTGCAATACCTTGATTCATAAGGGCAAAAGCATAACTTGATCCGACAAAGCCAGTTCCAATGATTGCTACGCAATTTCCTTTTTTCATCTGACACGACCTCCATTCATCACCATAGATGAACCTATTATAGTGTTAGCCTGTCATTCATGTCTAATGTAATATGAACTTTCGGCTTTTCCCATGAAACATTTACCAAGATCTTCCGTCTTAGGATATAATAAGAGGAAAATTGAGGAAATCTTCACTCAGAGAGGGTGTGGGGATGATAAATAGGTTAATACAAAAACTCCTTAAAAAGGATCGTGAGTCCGAGAGAGTCATCTTTGAAATGTTTTATCAACGGGTCTATTATACAGCGTACTACATTGTTCAAGATCGGGAGCTGGCCCAGGATATCGTACAGGAAACCTTTCTTAAGGCATTTCAAAATATGCATACAGTCAAGGATGGAGAAAAGTTAGGTGCTTGGCTGGCTGCAATCGCATCCCGGACCGCCATTGATTATTTAAGAAAAATTAAAAAATGGAACGAAGTTGTTTCAGAAGATCATGTTATTGACGAACAACTTTCTAGAAATGAAGATTTTCATTCTACTGTTGAGACAATAGTAGAAAAAAAGTTCCTTAAAAATATACTTCTTCGCGAAATTGATGAACTGAAACCAGAACATAAGCAAGTTTTGATTCTAGCCTATCTGCACGATATGAAATACGACGAAATTGCAAAAGCATTAGATATCAAAGTGACGTTGGTCAAAACACGTATTCACCGTGCGAAGTTAAAATTAAGGGAAGCGTTGGAAACACAGCCCGATATGAGGGAGATGATACATAATGCCAAAGTATAAAGAAATCCATTTGGATGAGTTGATTCGTGAAGTATTAGATGAAAAAATGGATGACTTCCCAGCCCCATCTTTGACAGCAGCGGAAGCATGGAGTCAAATTCAAAAGCAGATGAATGAAAAAAAGGTAACAACACACCCGCTTCGTGCTTATCGAAAGTATTTTTTGATAGCCGCTTCTATTTTAATTATCCTTATTTTTGCTACTGCTCCACAGTCTAGTATAGCTTTTAACCAATTGACAGATATCTTCTATACCGTACAAGGAAATGTTGTGCATTTATTTGGGAAATCAGAAGGTGGCAGTATGAAGGGGGAGCCGGCCGAGGGTGGATTCGAAGTGATTGAAGACTCGGAAATCATATCTAAGCAAATGAGTTTGGAAGAAGCTAAAAATGCCGCGCACTTTCCTATTTTGACTCCTAAAAGTCTTTCTGAAGAATTTCAATTAGTAGAAGTGACGGTCATGGATGGTTATGAACAAAAAGTTGAAGCTGTTTACTTAAACTATGTTGGCGATGATAAAGGTTTTATTTTAACTGAAATGCCGATTGAATATCAATTTGGATTTGGAGCCACTATGGATAATGATGATGTGACGATAGAGGAGATTCAAATTAAGGGGCAAAAGGGAAGTTTAGTGATTTATAAAAATGGCGACGCCCAACTGATTTGGATGACCCAAAGTCACTATTTTTCAATTGAAGGAAATTTATCGAAAGAAGAGATTATTACAATAGCTAAATCGATATAAAAGAGGTTCCCCCTGATTGGAATGGGGGAACCTTACACTTTGTATCCTTTTTAGCTTGTTTATTTGCATTAGCTTGGATTTTTCCACCGATAATAAAAGCTGCCAATAATAAGAACCCTAAAATAGTGACAACCCAAATTTTATTTGTGAGCCCAACATAATGATGAGTAAGAAACTGCGGCCATGTAGGCTAAATTGAAATTCTTTTTCTTTTTCATTTAATATCTCTGCTATTCAAAACGAATTTTATTCATACCTACGATGAGAAAGACGAAGGTAATTGCTAGTAGGACCCCGCTCGGTGCAAGAACATCCACCACTGTTCCACCTCTAGCCGATAACTCGGCAAATCCTTCTAAACCCCAATATTGTGGAACAAACTTAGCAATTTGCTGCATGACATTCGGCATGATTTCAAGTGGCCAATAAACACCGCCAAGCATACAGGTAGAAACAATAAATAGATTTCCAAATACGGATTGCTGCTCTGACGTTTTGACAAAGCCTGCGATAAAAAGACCTAATCCAATCGTACATAGTAATAGACTAGATACAAGGACAATATTGCCTAATAAGTTGCCCCAGTTCACATGAAACACAAACTTTGAAACAGTCATTAATACGCCAAATTGAATCCACCCAATAAGGAAAAAGGCAAGTAGATACCCAATTAACAGTTCCTTTTTTGACGTAGGTGTCGACATGAGTCGGTACCAAACTCCAGTCTGTCTAGCTTCTAAAAATACCCCGGTACTGATAAGCATCGTAATCATGACAAACATAATCGTAAATCCTGCAGAGCGAGCGGTCATATTGTTCATCGTCGTAAGTTCTTGGCTTTTCGTAACTGCAACGTTTTTGATCCCGGATGAAGTTGCGAGCTCACTCGTAATTTTATCTTGAACTCCCTGCCAGCTATCACCTGTTATATCCTCATAAGCACTTGATGCAGTTGCAATGATCTTCAATTTAATCATGCTGTCGTTAATGACTTGTTCTATCATTTGTGCACCGTCAAATGAAGGAGAGTGTATAAAAATTACTTTAGGAATCTCATTTTCCAATACTTGCTTCTCAAATTCTTCATCAATACGAATATATCCTGTTACTTTTTGGTCTTCGAATTTTGCACTTGCATCGCTCGCATTCTCAATACTCATATCTAATATATCTTTACTTTTTAACTCATTGATCAACGCTCTTGACAAGGTTGACTGATCACCATCAACCACCGCAATGCTAGGTTTTGCTTCCGTCTCGCCTGAAAAAAGCGCTCCAAAAATAAAGGTGAACAAGATCGGCATCCCGAACATAAGGAGGTATGATTGTGGCTTTTGAAACATTCTTTTTAATTCAAATATCATAATGGCGCTTATTCTTCTCATTTTTTTTACTCCTTATCTTGGTCGTAATTTTAGCGATCCAATCAACAATGCAACGAATCCACTTAACATAAGGACAGTGATAGGTAAAGTAAGTGTTTCCCAAGACGTTCCGTTCATAATCTTTACTAAACTATCAAGCGCCCATTTGTTTGGTGCAATATTCCCAATTAGTTGCAAACTGTTTGGAAATGCAGCAAGTGGTATCATTGATCCGCCTAATAATGCTAATATTTGAACGCCGATACCACCGACCGTATCAGCTGTTTTTTCTTCTGTAATCATTCCGGCAATGATCATGGAAAATCCTGAAACTGAAATCGAAAACGCTAATCCAATTACAAGCACTTGTAAAATATTGCTTCCCCAACTAACTCCAAATAAATAATGTGTGGCGATCACAAACACGATAAATTGGAGGAAAGAAAAGTAGAAGGTTCCTAAAAATTTTCCGCATATGATAGAAGATTGCACAATTGGGCTGCTCATTAAGCGGGCTAAAGTTTCTGTTTTCCGTTCCTGGATAATCGACTTCGCCCCGACGGTTGTATTGAATAAAACGAACATTGCACACATGGCAGCGGCATAGTATTGCATTCCTGATATTGGTTTCTTGCCATCCTTCTCGGAAGTGACTGCGTTCAAATTGGAGCTTGCTATGTCGGACAGCTCCTTTGCGAGTCCTACTATGACATTTGCCATATCGATATCTTGATCCGATACGGGAACAGCAGTTAATTCTTTTGAAACTACTTCCGCTGCAATCGATACAGATGTTACTCGGTTGATAAAAGATAATGTGATTGAGTTCATAATCGTAGATTGGATTTCTTTTTCAGGGTCACTAAAAATGGTAACTTCCTTAATTTCACCCTTCATTAAACCGTCCCCCCAACCAGTGGGAAGTATGATTCCAACATCAACATCTTGCTTTTTTAAGGCTGTTTTTAAGCTAGCTTCTGTTTTATATTCTTTAAGTGTAATACTTTCTTTTAATTCCTCAGCTTGCAACACTTTATCTACAAACTGCTCTGTTATATCATCCGCGGAAGAAACAACAATCCCTACAGTTGTATCTGGAAGTGAACCGCCTTCTTCAAATAATCCACCTAGAGCCGAACCAAGAATGGCTGTCAGAACAATTGGCATTAGTAGCATACTAATAAAACCTTTGCGATCTCGTAAGCGGATTTTCATATCTTTCCATGCAATTGTAAAAGCTGTCATTTATAATCCTCCTAGTCCCTCAATGAGCGCCCCGTTAATTGTAAGAAAAGGGTCTCAAGGTTAGGTTCTTTAATTTCCACTGAACCAATTTTCATTCCATTCTTTACGGCTGCGGCCATTATTGAACTTAATGTTTCATATGGCTTCTCCGCAAAAACTTCGATCGTATTTGATTCATTCTTCACAACTTCATTAACATTTTCCAGTATTTTTATCGCTTCTATTGCTTGTAAAGTATCATTTTCAACCGTTAATTGAATGAATGACCCGCCAACTAGCCGGCTGCAAAGTTCAGATTGTGTACCGATTGCAATGACTTCCCCGTGATCGATAATTCCGACACGATTGCATAAATACTCAACTTCCTCCATGTAGTGGCTCGTGTATATGATAGTCATACCTTGTTCATTTAGCTTTTTGACTGTTTCTAAAATATGATTCCTTGATTGAGGGTCAATTCCTACTGTTGGCTCATCCATAATCAATAATTCCGGTTCATGCATTAAGGCGGCCCCGATATTGATTCTTCGTTTCATCCCGCCGGAGAATGTTTCGATTCGCTCTTTTGCCCGATCCTTTAAACCAACAATATCAAGTACTTCTTCTACTCGTTTTTTCGCCTGGGAGCCTTTTAATCCGTACATAGTCCCCCAAAATAATAAATTATCTTTTGCAGACATCGTTGGATAAAGGGCGATTTCCTGTGGCACAACCCCGATTTTTTTCTTAATAAGCATCGGTGATTTCTTAACAGATAGATGATCAACCATTACCTCACCTTGATCGTATGGAATGAGCCCGCAAATCATCGAGATGGTGGTGGATTTTCCCGCTCCATTCGGACCTAAAAGCCCAAATGATTCACCTTTTTCAATTGTAAAAGAAACATTTTTCACGACTTCCTTTTTTCCGTAGCTTTTCTTAAGCTCTTTAACTTCTAACATCGTTCCACGTCCTTTTTTCATTCCGATTTTCACTACCCACAGTATAGCGCGTATCCTTTCCGAGCAAATCTCTCTCTAGATAGATTTTTCCATAAAAAAATACAGCTGCTTTAGCTGTATGTCATGGGGTACTATGCCAAAAGTCATCTGTCAGAAGGTAGATATATGATACCTTACTGCAAAAATAGCTGCTTGAGTCCGATCTCTTAGCTCGAGCTTATTAATTAAATTTGAAACATGATTTTTTACGGTGCCCTCTGAGATGAAAAGTTCATGGGCAATTTCTTTATTGTTTAGACCTAGTCCTAGTTTATTTAATACCTCAAGTTCGCGTTCTGTTAAGTCATGAATTATTTTAGGAACTTCAGTATCTTGATCCGTTGCTTGCTTCTTTTTCATTTCTTTCACGATTTCCGCCGTTAAATCCCTAGGCAACACCATTCCGCCGGATTGAACGGTCATGATGGCCTGAACAATCGCATCAGTCGGCATATCTTTTAATAAATAGCCGCTAGCTCCTTCTTCAAGTGCTTCAAAAATTAAGGAACTATCGTTGAATGTTGTAAGCATCAACACTTTTGTGTCGGGTAGACATGAGGTAATCAACTTTGTGCCTTCAACCCCATTTGCGATTGGCATGCGAATATCCATTAACACAATATCAGGGTGAAGCTGACATGCTTTTTCAAATGCATCCTTTCCATTGGATGCGACTCCTACTACATCAATCTCAGGCTTCAGATTTAGAATCGTAGCGAGACCATCTCTCATTAATTCTTGATCATCAACAATTAAAACCTTTATCACTATGCTCCCCCCAACTCCCATTGAATTTCCTTCAATGGTAAACTCATCTTTACGATAAATCCTTCTTGTTGATTACTTTCAAACACGATCTGCCCACCATGCTCCTGGACTCTATCCCTCATATTCTTGAGTCCAAATCCGGGACTAACCTTCGATGAGCCGGTTCCGTTGTCTTTAATGAAAGTTTCAACAGTTGAATCAGATATTTCAATTGTGACATCGCATTCGGTCGCTTGCCCATGTCGGACAGCGTTTGTAATAGATTCTTGGATGATACGAGTCAAATCTAATTGAATCGAAGGGGGGATTTCAGAAGGGTCTCCCTTTATACGAAAATTAGATTTCAATCCTGTCATTTCCTGATAGTCTTCGAGAATTTTTCGTGTCGTAGCAATAAAAGATCGATTTTCATCTCTTAAAGTGCGCACGGATAATCGCAATTCCTGCAGGGCATTTCTCGCCAGCTCCTCGCAAAGGAGGATTGTCTGCTTGCTCTTTTCAGGTTGAATATGTTGAAGTTCCTTTGCTACTTGCAACTGAACGAGCAATGCCGTCATTTTATGTCCTACGGTATCGTGGATCTCGCCAGAAATACGGTTTCGTTCTTGGATCAGGGTTAATTCTTCAACTTGATTAGAATAATGATGCAACTGTTCATGTGCATCTTTTAAGGCATGATGAGTTTCTTGAAGTTCATCATATTGAGTTTCAATTTTTTCTTGTGCATGGATTAGTTTATGTATGAGTCGGCCAACAAAAGCTTCAAAAACGATAAAAGTAAAATTAATGATGTTTTCCGCTATATCAAGGTTTCCCGTCATTTTATACGAGTAGAAAACACATAACCCCCACATGAGAAAAAAGGCAAGAGTAAATCCCCATATGATTCGCTTATTTTCTGCAATAAGAAAAAGCGTAACAGCATTAACTCCAAATAATAGTAAATAGATTGTCGATCCCGGAAAGAAAAACACAAAGCCTAAAATGTAAATTGAATCGAGTGTAAGAGCTAAAACGAAATACTTTTTCACTAGAGGGGTAACTAATAAAAAATGATTAATACAGAAACCTAGTGCTGCGGCAATGACAAATGCCGTTTGTATCATTGTGTGGTTTTCAACGGAAATATAGTAAATGCTACTGAGCAAAATAAACATAATTAAGCGAAGGCTGCTCAAAAGTGATAATCTCAAAATGTCACCTCTATCGGTTAAAAAGTAGTTATCATCATTATAAACCGATATGGTAATAAGAGATATATGCAAAATGAAAGGGCGCCTATTAATCTACGAATACATAAGTTGAGATGCTTGTGTTCTGTTCAACAACTCCTCCATGCATGACTCGGTGAACTCCCCATACTCTGTAATAGGATTTTTTTAAAACCTTCGCCTCTTTGGAAAGAGAGACGATAGAAGAAGAGTAATTTGTTGCACTCCCGAGGGAGAGTACATCCACCCATTGTCCACTCGCAGAATCCCAGCGCTGCAGCGTCATGTCAATCTTTATATTATCAACTGGACGATAAGCTTTTGTATTACCCGTCACTCGCACCTGTGTACTAGAGATCATCTGAATAAATGTATTTCCACTCATAAAATATTTAGATGCTTGAATCGTATTTTGATCTTGAGTGCTCCCAGTTCCAACTGGCATAGGGATTTCATCCGCCGAACTTTCTCCTACTGCCATAATAAGGGTAATGAACACGACCGCTGCTAGTAAAAGTCCCGAACGTTTTAATAAATTCATTGAAATTGTCTCTCCTTTTTCTTTTGTCAGTTCATAGACGGATTGTTGGATAAAATTGTTGCAGAATCTTCCGAAAAGTTTTTAGAAAGTAAAAAAAGGATATAGAATTTTAGGGATAAGGAAGGGAAGTGCTCGCCATAATTACAAAAGAGAAATTAGAAGAGGAAACATTAGCAGTGATAGAGAAATTACAAAATAAAAAATTCGATGAGCTAAACGAAATGTTTCGAAAAAAGCGGCCTTACGATATGAGTGCTATTTTCCAGAGCCTTCCTGAAAAACATGGTATATCACTTCTTCATAACTTGGATGAAACAACGATTGCAAGTATGATGCAAAAGGTAAACACAATGCAAAAACTCGAGCTGCTTGGGAAAATTGGACCCGAGAAAGCGAATAAAGTGTTAGCTTTACTTGATACAAATATCCTTAGTCGGCTGCTAAAAAAATACCCACAAGTCCAATTGAAAAAATTTCTCGAAGAAATGGACGAAACTAACGCTAGTTATGTTCAAACAATGATTGATTATCCAAATGATACTGCAGGCAGTTTAATGACAAATCGATATATTTCGATTGAAGATCATGCAACGGTTCAAGACGCAATTGATAAAATTAGGTCTCTTGCCCTTTACTCAGAAGGCAATAATCATTTATACCTTGTTGATAAACAGGGAATATTGACCGGCACGGTCCCATACAAAGACTTACTTCTCTCAGATCCACATGAAATGTTAAGAAATATAATGCTCGAGCAGGTTATCTGCGTATCTGTATCGACAAAGCGAGCTGATATCGTAAGACTGCTCCAAAGGTATGATTTTATAGCGCTCCCTGTTACGAATGAAAAGGAAGTGCTCGTAGGAATTATTACATTTGATCATATGGTAGATGCACTCATACAAGAAACGAGCGATGACTATGGGAAAATTTCAACTGCTAGTAAGGAGATTGATTTTAAAACAAAACCATTTATTGCAGCTGTCAGGCGGTTGCCCTGGTTAGTCATTCTGCTTTTTATCGGTTTAATTTCCGGAAGTATCATTTCTAAATTTGAAGGGACGCTGGAAAAGGTAGTAGCATTGGCGTTCTTTATGCCTCTAATTGCAGGGATGACTGGAAATACGGGAACTCAGTCGCTCGCTGTCGTAGTTCGGGGCTTGGCGGAAAATGAAATTGATGCAAAAACGGTTTTCAAATTGATATTACGGGAATTTCGTGTAAGTCTTATTATTGGCGTTACATGTGGATTTCTCATTTCGATTATTGCTTTTATCTGGCAAGGGAATATATATTTGGGGATTGTAGTTGGCGGCTCACTTCTGCTCACACTTATACTTGGTACGATGGCTGGGACTGTCATCCCGCTCGTTTTATATAAATGTAAATTGGACCCAGCTGTAGCTTCGGGGCCTTTAATTACAACCGTAAATGATATTTTCTCGCTAATTACGTATTTTTCAATCGCTTCTTTATTATTATCAAAGCTGACATAGTAAAACAGCACGCTATATGGGCGTGCTGTTACTTTCTTTTTCTTATTATGACCAAAATGATTAAAAGCAGGATGCCTATAATGAGGAAGTAAAGCCAATATAACGATTGTGCTTTTTCCTTTATAGGCCTCTCCTTTACTGGCTCTTTAGTGGCCTCAAGCTTAGGGAATTCAAGCTCATTACGAATTGTTGTCAGTAAAGTTTGGGTATTATCATCTTCACTTAATTCCCAAACCATCGCTCCGGCTAAGGCATTTTTCGTAATAAAATGTGTTTTCTCCTTTAATGATTCGGGATCATCATACGAAATAAATTCTTTTTTTTCCTCGCTATAAAGGTAAGGGACCTTTGCGGTATTGTTCCAATAACGTTTGAAACTATTTTTATCAATTAAGTGTTCTTGAAGATAGTTGTAATCATAGGTACCTGGTTCTAGATTGCCGCCGCCATTACCGGAGCAGGATTGATATCCGCCATTCTCAATTATTCTCCCTTTGTTCTCGGGGTTGCAATTTCCCCATGATCTCCCGTAAAAAGGGAGTCCCAATACAAGCTTATGCACAGGAACTCCGTTATCTAGATGCCCCATGACTGCAGCCGCTACATGATGAGGATGGACATCGTATTCCAATGCCTTTGGATCTTCGAAAAGAGGAGCGTTATGCCCTGTGACCTTCGACCAACTACCATTAAAGTCATACGTCATGATATTGATATAGTCGACAAGATCAGCAACCTTATCCAGTTCAGTATTGTCTAAATAGGAAAACCCAGCACTCGATGCAATTGTCAGCAAGTACTTTTTCCCGTCTTCTTGTTCAGCTTTAGTGAGTGCATTTCGAATTTCTTGCAATAAAAGTGTGAAATTTTCTTTATCTAAAGGGTCATGATGATTATTCGGCATCCCACCACTGACAGGATATTCCCAATCAAGATCAACCCCATCCATATCAAATTCTTGAATATACGCAACGGCAGAATCCGCAAATTGTTTCCGGGTTTCTTCGGCTCGAGCTACAAGCGACATATTCACAGACCATGACCAGCCACCGATGGAAATTAATGTTTTTAATTGTGGGTTTACATACTTAAATGCTTTTAAGTTTTCTAAATTAGGAAGGTCAGTAGAGGGGGCGCCCAAAACGACGGTTCCGTTTTGAATATCATTTTGTTTAATGCCGTTGTTATCTGTGCAAGGTAGCAGCCCGCCGTTTCCAGCTTCCGGGTTTCCATGTGTGCCATCCCAGCACACATCAGCAAATGCATAATTGATATGTGTAACTGATTGTGGATTGAAATTTTTAAGTGGAGACCATCCAGCGTAATACCCGATAATGACATAGTTTTGTTCATTCGCTTTTATGGGAGAAAAGAGGAGAAGGGAAAGAAAGATGACGATACTCATGACAACTGTGAACCGGAACATGTAGTCCTCCTTTTGGAAAGATGATAAGTGTTTATTTTATCCCTTGATTTCAAATGAATTCAATGTGGGTGTAAAAACATCCGTTTTTCCTTAACATGTTCCGTCTTAGTAGAGAAAGTCACTAATTAGCAATATAAATCGCAAGCAAAAACGCTCAGATTAATTTCTGAGCACTTTTTAAGAGTAATTTTTGATTATACCTTTATTTAATGTTATTCGATAATAGATTCTCAAAATTGTAAGAACCAATCCAATAATGAAAACAATTGCCAATAAGACCATCGCGGCTGGGTAAAGACCAAATGCATCAATCGTGGTCGAACTGTTATTTTGCAACGTTGGAACAATAAAAAACAACCACCCAATTAATAAGGTTGGAACCAATTGGGGAATTAAACGAAGGTTAAATCTCCAAGTAGGATGTTGTTTACGTTTATCCGACCATTTTTTACTCCGCAGAATCCCTCTAATTCCTAAAATCAAATAAATCAATGTGATCACGCCAAGTGATAAATCAATTATTTTCGATACTGGGGCTTTCAATTCGGGTTCTTGCCCCTCTGTCAATTGGATAATACCCGAACTAATCTCATAAGCATGTTCAATTGTAGGGGTATAGCTATTAAGTAAAACTGCAATGGCATAACCACTACTTGGTATGATGTCTTGTTGGGTTTGATACGTGGATACTACTCCGCTATGCGAAATGCGTGCTGGCTTCACATTAGGTGAGCTCAACTCCCAACCGAGACCGTATTTTTTGCTTCCAGGTTGTGTAGAGTAAGAGTCTTCCAATAATTTTTTTGATAATAAATGCTTTCCTGTTCCAATCTTTCCTTCGTTTGTTTGCATCATGAGCCATTTTCCCATATCAGATGCTGTTGAAATGATACTCCCAGCCCCCATATTCATAGCTTCAAGCTCTGTCCAAGGTATTGCAGTTCCATATGCAGTTACATATCCTTTAGGTAGTCCCTGTACAAGATCTCCAGAGTTAACAGTAGTAAGTGAGTCATTCATTCCTAGTGGGGAAAATACCTTTTGTTTAAGATATTGAGAGAACTCGATTCCCTTTACCTTCTCCACCAAAAGTGCTAAGACCCAGTAGTTTCCATTGCTATAATAGTAATTCTCTCCCGGGTTCGACTGCAGCATCCAATCATTCAAACGTTCCACACCTGCTTTTAAGTTATTTGCTGGTGGAACAATAATCGGATTTGGAATCCCTGATGTATGAGACAATAGTTGACGTATTGTAACTTCCTTCCATCTCGAATCGTCAAGTTTTACCTCAGGTAAATAATTAATTACGGGGTCATCCAGTTTGATTTTCCCTTCATCAACAAGTTGTAAAACAGCAAATGCAGTAAATGATTTGGAGGCAGAACCGATTCTCATTAACGACTTTTCTGTTATGGCGTTCCCCCCAGAATCATGACCATATCCCTTCTCATATACTAATTCACCGTATTGGACGACTACTATTGATACACCAGGAAGCCCGTTGCGTTCTATATAGTTAGTTACAAATTTATCAACATCTTCCGTCTTAAATGGTTGAGCGGCTTGGACAGAAAAGGGATGGTAAAACGATGGTATTAAGAGAATTATTAACAGAGGAATAGAACCTAATTTCATCACATTTAATATTATTTTCAATTGTGTTTTCCTCCAATGTTTTGTGTTTATTTTAAAATCCTTGAAATATTAACATAATCATACAACATTGTCTTTATTAGGTTCACCTGCTAGGGGCTTATTAATTTCTAAGTCGATAGCCGTATTTGTATAAGTTGACTGCGGGAAATAAGTAAAAAAACAGACCAAATCTCTATTCGAAACGGCCTGTTAATTCATATATTTATTCAATTGTTGCTCTTCCTATCGACTTTTCCTCACCTGTTTTATTTAAAAGTCACTTGCAATTTCAGTTAGTTTTTGCCTTGCTTCCTCCAGAATGGCTTCGGTTTGATTTGGATCGATATCTAATCCTTCTGCAATAACAGATGTAAAGTTTTTCAATCCCATAAAGCCCATTATCGTTTTAAAGTATCGATATGAATTTTCCATTGCCGCTGCAGGGCCCTCAGAATAGATGCCACCTCTAGCTTCTATCAATAATAAAGGTTTTTCAGGCACAAGTCCGACAGGTCCATTTTCGGTATAATGGAATGTTTTTCCCGCAATGCAAATCGTATCGATATAAGCTTTGAGCATCGGGGGATATGATAGATTCCAAAACGGTGTGGCAAAGACAAGCTTATCTGCTTCTAAAAATTGACTCGTAAGTTCATCCATTCGTAATGCTTTAATCATCTCGGTTTCTGTTAATTCTTCATGAGCTGCAAATTTTCCCCACGCACTGAAAACATCGACATCAAGAAAAGGGATGTCCGCTTTGTACAAATCTAGCTTATCAATCGTATCTTCAGGATGGTGTTGTTTATATTCCTCTAAAAAGTGGTTCGCTAACATGGAGGATCTTGATTGTTCATCGCTTTTTGGATTCACTTTTATATATAGAACATTTGCCATGTTTCATCATCCTTTCAAGCTCACTGGATTCTATACGTTCGTCAAAATGTCATAAGCCCATTTTACTTTTTCATCCGCAGGTGTCTGCACACCATTAAGCTTATATTCGATTCCTAATGCCTCATATTTATAAACCCCTAATTGATGGTAAGGGAGAATTTCCACTTTTTCTACATTCGATAAAGAATGAATAAATGCACCAAGTCTTCTTAAATCTTCTTCAGCGTCCGTAAACCCCGGAACTAAAACGTGACGCACCCAAACGGGCATTTTCTTTTCTTCAAGATAGTGGGTAAAGTCTAGGATGTGTTTATTTGAAACAGATGTTAAGTTTTTATGTTTTTCTTCATCAATTTGCTTTAAATCAAGTAGGACAAGGTCAGTCACTTCCATTAAACGATCAAGAGATTTCATAAAACGTTCTTTTCGTGTAAAGCATCCTCCAGAGCTATCAATTGTAGTATGGATGCCAAGCTTTTTACATTCAGTAAATAATTCGAAGAGAAAATCAAGATGAAGAAGTGGCTCTCCGCCGCTGACTGTCACTCCACCATTAGAAGCCTGCAAAAAAGGAAGATAATCCTTAATATCCTTCATTAACTCCTCAACAGAAACCTCCTTGCCCTCCCCATTTCCAAAAGCCCAAGTATCCGGATTATGACAATACAGACAACGCAAAAGACACCCCTGCGTAAAAATCACATACCTAAGCCCCGGACCATCCACAGTCCCACAAGACTCAATCGAATGAATGCGAGTTTGGATTCTCATAACTTCATCCTCCTTTGTGGGTGCCAGGCACCCACACAACTTTGATACAATTCTGAATTGTGCTAATTGGGTTAGAGTTGTGTGGGTGGGGGGGGGGCGATAAAAGAGCAAAAAAAAGATCTATGTTGATATCATC
>NZ_JANJGU010000024.1:0-12301 GCF_024626525.1 Lederbergia panacisoli | reverse complement strand
TTTCTTTTTGTTTTTTTTTGTTTTTTTTTTGTTTCGGCCCCGCCCACACAAACAACTCTCAAACAATTCTGCTTCCTTACTACATTGTTTCGTGGAATGTCCGATTGATTACGTCGATTTGTTGTTCTCTTGTTAGTTTGATGAAGTTGACGGCATATCCAGAGACACGGATTGTGAGTTGTGGGTATTCTTCTGGATGTTCCATTGCGTCGAGTAAGGTTTCTCGGTTGAATACGTTTATGTTTAAGTGATGTCCGTGTTTGATCATGTAACCGTCTAGAATGGCCGCCAAGTTAGAGATTCGTGTTTCTTCTTCTCGTCCAAGTGCTTTAGGCACGATTGAGAAGGTGTTGGAAATTCCATCTAGTGCATATTCGTATGGAAGTTTTGCAACAGAGCTTAAGGATGCGATTGCTCCTTTTTGATCCCGTCCGTGAAGTGGGTTTGCTCCTGGCGCAAATGGTTCACCTTTCCGTCTTCCATCCGGTGTATTTCCGGTCTTTTTACCGTAGACAACATTTGATGTAATCGTCAACACTGATAAAGTTGGTGTTGCTCCGCGATATGCTTGATGTTTTTGGAACTTATTCATAAAGGTTTTGACAAGATCTACAGCGATATCATCGACGCGGGCATCATTGTTTCCGTATTTAGGAAAATCTCCTTCGATTTCAAAGTCGACAGCAATGCCGTTTTCATCGCGAATTGGTTTTACTTTTGCATATTTAATGGCGCTTAAAGAATCGGCAACTACAGATAATCCAGCAATTCCACCTGCCATCGTCCGTAAAACTTCACGGTCATGCAGAGCCATTTCGATTCTCTCATAGCTATATTTATCGTGCATATAATGAATCACATTCAGTGTGTTCATATACAGCCCAGCAAGCCATTCCATCATATGATCAAATTTGTCCAAGACGTCTTCATACTCCAAATATTCTGTAGTAACGGGTGCAAACGCAGGTCCAATTTGCGCTTTCAAAATTTCATCTTTACCGCCATTAATCGCATAAAGTAATGCTTTTGCAAGGTTTGCGCGAGCCCCAAAGAATTGCATTTGTTTACCGATCGTCATTGCAGATACACAGCAGGCGATACCATAGTCATCACCATAAATGCCACGCATGAGATCATCATTTTCATATTGGATAGAGCTTGTTTTAATAGACATATTCGCACAGTACTTTTTAAAGTTCTCTGGAAGCAAAGTGGACCAAAGAACTGTTAAGTTTGGTTCTGGAGATGGCCCTAAATTATCAAGGGTGTGCAAGAAACGGAAAGAGTTTTTCGTAACGAGTGGTTTCCCGTCAAGACTGATTCCACCGATAGATTCTGTTACCCAGGTTGGATCTCCACTAAACAATTCATTGTAATCTGGTGTTCTAGCAAACTTCACTAGACGCAATTTCATAACGAAATGGTCGACGAGCTCCTGTGCTTCGCTTTCAGTTAAGACACCACTTTCCAAATCCCTTTCAATATAAATATCAAGGAAAGTAGAAACTCGACCTAAACTCATTGCTGCGCCATTTTGTTCTTTAATTGCTGCTAGATAAGCAAAATATAACCATTGGAATGCTTCTTTAGCATTTGTAGCTGGTTTAGAAATATCGTAACCGTAAATTTGGGCAAGTTCCTTCAACTCTCGAAGAGCACTGATTTGTTCAGCCATTTCTTCACGGTCACGAATTACTTCTTCCGTCATCATGCCATTTCCGATTAAATTCACTTCCGCTTTTTTTTGCTTAATCAGGAAGTCAATTCCATATAGGGCGACCCTACGGTAATCCCCGATAATTCGTCCTCGTCCATATGCATCAGGAAGCCCCGTAATAATACCCGCTTTCCTAGCTAATCTCATTTCTGATGTATAAACATCGAAAACTCCTTGGTTATGGGTTTTACGATATTTTGTAAAAATCTCTTCTACTTCATCTTCTACTTTGAAACCGTAAGATTCTGCTGCTGCCTCGGCCATCCGAATACCGCCAAATGGCTGCAATGATCTTTTAAACGGTTTTTCCGTTTGGAATCCGACAATTTGCTCAAGTTCTTTTTGTAAATATCCGGGACCGTGGGAAGTAATGGTAGACACAATTCTCGTATCCATGTCCAACACGCCGCCATTTTCACGCTCAAGCTTCGATAATTCCATCACTTGCTTCCATAAAACGTTCGTAGCTTCTGTTGGTCCTTCTAAAAATTCCTCGTTGCCCTCGAATAGAGAGTAATTATTGACGATAAAATTTCGAACATCCACTTCCTGCTGCCAGCGACCTTCTACAAATCCTTTCCAATGACTCATTTGAAGCCCTCCTTGATATTTAAAATGAAGCAATAATGTAGATTGAAGATATTGTGAAGTATTGAGCAATTAAAAATGCAATTGTGAAATGGTGAGCAATACCCTCATATTTATTATAGCACCTTTATATTTTTAATGATATTAGTTTTATGACAAATTGTTGTCAAAATGAAAAATGAAGCCATAAAGCATCATTTTTTAGGGAGTGCATAAATAATAAAACGGTCCGGGGCATTTCCGATATATTGAAATGGGTAACATGTCGTTACGGTAAGAACCTCCTTATCATTAGTAGGAGCAATGATGGTTCGATCGTCAGCATCCACAATTTTTGTATTATCAATGATGTATTCATACTCGCCATAAGGCATCTTCACAATAAATGAATCGCCAATTTCAAGCTCTCCGAATTTCCGAAATACAGTATCTCGATGGCCGGATAACACAATTTGATTTTTTTGGCCGGGAAATACTGTTCCGGGATAATGGCCAACCCCGCTTTTAAGTTCTTCTTCGTCAACTCCATGTAAAATAGGAATCTCCCTTTCTAATGCCGGGATTTCTAAGATTCCAATGACTTCGCCTTTTTCAGCATTGAAATCAATCTCACTTTGTTGAGCAATGCCCTTTTTTTTGTTTGTATGTTCGACCTTTGTCATTGCTTCTTTTAAAGCTTTATTTTGCGATAAATTCATATCAAACATTTGCCATATACTAAATACAATAATGGCACCACCTAAGACAAGAAGTAGAATAGATAATTTTTTTTGCATATGATAGATTCCTTATTTGGATTTTTAACTAGATATATCAGAAAAATGGCTATTACACAGTAAAATCATAATTTAATTCAAATATAGCTGAATTTTTTTAAAAATGAAAGAGAACCTGGAAGAATATAGAGTACTTGCCTTCTACAATTTATTGATCCTATACTTTCTGTGTGGAAAACGGTTACACTATTATTAATCCACCTATGAATCTATCAGGGAGTAAAAAAGACGGAAAAGTGAGGAATCGATCAATGGCTGGGAAACTTCAAGTGTTGAAGAAAAGTGGAGTCATGACTCTTTGCGATGAGACTGGAAATCCCATTCAATTGCGGGGAATGAGTACGCACGGATTGCAGTGGTACCCAGAAATTATTAACAATAATGCGTTTGCTGCACTTTCCAAGGATTGGGGGGCGAACGTCATTCGACTTGCGATGTATGTAGGCGAAAATGGGTACGCGACTAATCCGAGTGTGAAAGAAAAAGTAATAGAAGGTATTAAGTTGGCGCGGGCAAACGATATGTATGTGATCGTGGATTGGCATGTTCATTTTCCGGGAGACCCGAATGCCAAAATTTATGGTGGTGCAATGGACTTTTTTAAAGAAATATCAACTATGTTTCCAAATGATGCAAACATTATTTATGAACTGGCAAATGAGCCAAATGGCGCTGATCCCGGTGTCACAAATGATAGGGCAGGGTGGGAGAAGGTTAAGTCGTATGCTGAACCGATTATTAAAATGCTCCGAGAAAGAGGAAACGAAAATCTTGTCATTGTCGGAAGTCCAAACTGGACACAACGTCCCGATCTTGCGGCTGATAATCCAATTCAAGATGAAAATACTATTTATTCTGTGCATTTTTATTCAGGATCACATAAGACTTCACCTAGTAGCAGCGACAGAAATAATGTCATGAGTAATGTGCGTTATGCACTCGAGCATGGTGTAGCTGTCTTTGCCTCGGAATGGGGGACAAGTGAAGCCGATGGAAATAATGGTCCATATTTGGAGGAGGCTGATGAATGGCTAAGCTTCTTTAACGAAAATAATATAAGTTGGGTAAACTGGTCATTAACGACGAAAAATGAAACGTCGGGTGCTTTTACACCTCACGAACAAGGTAAAACAAAATTGGATCCCGGTAAAGATCAAGTGTGGGGTCCAAAGGAATTGAGTGTTTCAGGAGAATATGTTCGTGCACGCATAAAAGGGACCAAATATGAGCCAATTGACCGTAGCCTTTGAATTTAAAAGCCTTAACCTTTAGTATAGGGGTTAAGGCTATTTTTTATCATTTCCTACACTTAAAACCTCTTCTATCTCATCAGGCATTACTTCACTGTCATGGTTATACCAAAAGTATTGTTCTCCATCAAAAAAGAAAGGAATTTTTTCGGCAACAGGTGCGGAAGTATAAACAAGGATGACATAGGAACTCATTTTAGGATTTGAATAATCAAATGCTACAGTGGTATCCGTTTTTCCTGATTGCAAAATGTCAATAAGTTGAGAAATATCCTTTTTTTCCGTGATGGCTTTCCTTAAAATGAATTGGTTGTAAGATACTTCATCAAAAAGTTGAACTCTGGCCACTTCATCTTTAAGAATAGAAGGAAAGTCTTTCCACTTGTCCATTTTGTAATAGATTTTATAGCCATTTATTGAATCCTTATCTCGTATCGCAATTAAATTTGGTTCATTTTTAATTTCGTATAGAACCGTTCCAACAGATAGAAATGCAGCATCGCCATTTTTAGATTTATAATTAGGGTTTCGAACATTTCCTTCCAACATATGTTTAATTTCCCCGATTTTTTCTCCAATTAAATTAGGGTCAGCAATTTCCAATTGGCTGCCTAAATATTCTTCCCCTTCAAACTGCAAAAAATCAACCCAATCAATGACTACATTTGATTGAAATAATTGGTTGCATCCCGTTAATAATAGGATACATGCAATTATGAAAAATTTCTTCATGTATAAAGCCCCCCTACACTTTATAGACGTTTTTATGTTAAATATTGTTTCGATTTCCATAAATCATTTTTTAATTTCAATGTGCATTACTTCTTCACGTTCGTTGAAACTATGTGAAGGAGGATGAAATTAGCATGAATGTAATGACGAATTTTTCAGAGAAAAAACGTGAAAAACAATTATATAATGAGCGCAAACTTTTACGTGATTTATCAATAGAGGAAGTAAAAAAAAGCATGATCATCCATTTTAATAAAATGCGAATTGGAATAGGGCCTTTAGATGAAGGAGTTGAAGAGGCCTGTTTCGATGTAGCGATTGAAGCATATTTAAATGGAGGTGAATTTAGCCGCTTTACCATTCACGGTGAAAATATTGACATGGCGAAAAAAAGGTGTCACCAAGATATCACTCATTTTATCGATACATTATATTATTTTTGGCTCTACTTAGATTTTGGAAAAAAGATGATTAGTGACGAGGATACGTTCATAGCGTGCGAGCATTTTGTTGATTATTGGTGGGTAAATGGTTACAGGAAAGGAGAGAGGAGGTACAAATTACGCCTTCATTAGGTTTCCCGTTCTAAAAAATAATCTTGTCCCATATGCTTTTACGAAGAAAGCATGAAGGGGAAGATCGAATGGGTGGAAAAGCAAAGATTATTTTATTTTTCGTAGGAGCAGCAGTACTATTTCTTCTTATTCAATATAAGTTTTTGCCTAAGGATTCTTTCGATACGTGGAATCTTCCGTTGACAGGAAAAATAATTTATTTAGATCCCGGGCATGGTGGTCCAGATGGGGGAGCGGAAGGCGGAGAAACGCAAGAAAAAGATATCGCATTGAATGTTTCCTACATGCTTCGTGATTATTTGCAGGAGCAAGGGGCACTCGTGTTAATGACGAGGGAAACAGATACTGACCTTGCTTCCCCTGACACAAGTGGATTAAGTCGACGTAAAACGGAAGATTTGCACAAACGACTTAAAATAATAAATGACTCAGAAGCGGACTTATTCCTAAGTATTCACTTGAATGCCATTCCTTCACCGCGCTGGAGTGGCGCCCAAACATTTTATGCGCCCCATAATCCCGACAATAAAAGGGCGGCTAAGTTTATTCAACAAGAGCTAGTGTTAACTTTAGGAAATACAACAAGGGAAGCTAAAACGATTCAACAAATTTTTTTATTGAAAAATGCTAAAAAACCCGGGGCCTTAGTGGAAATTGGATTTCTCTCGAATCCGACTGAACGTGAATCACTAAAACAGGAACAGTATCAAGAAAAAGTCGCTTTTTCCATTTATAAAGGCATCCTTCGTTACTTTTCGGAGGAGAAGTCATTAGAATAATCCGGGAGATTCCCGGATTGTTTTTGTTATAAATGTCTCCTAACAAACTTCTTGTCCTCTTCCCTGCGATAAGTCAACATCGATTCGCCTTGCAGGCTCATTGTGTTTCCTTTATCTTAGTCAGAGGCCCTAAAGTTTGTACGTCGATAAACAGGCGCTTCTGCTTTTCTTTGTCTAGCTCCAGCGCCTATCGACTAGTGGATTTCTATGTCCCTTCCTACGATAACTCAACATCGATTCGCCCTTGCAGGCTCATCGTGTTTCCTTTATCTCGTCAGGGACTACGAAATCCATACGTCGATGAACAGGCGCTTCTGCATTTCTTTGTCTAGCTCCAGCGCCTATCGACTAGTGGATTTCTATGTCCCTTCCTACGATAACTCAACATCGATTCGCCCTTGCAGGCTCATCGTGTTTCCTTTATCTCGTCAGGGACTACGAAATCCATACGTCGATGAACAGGCGCTTCTGCATTTCTTTGTC
The DNA here is from genome assembly GCF_024626525.1 of Lederbergia panacisoli. Taxonomy (GTDB): domain Bacteria; phylum Bacillota; class Bacilli; order Bacillales; family Bacillaceae_C; genus Lederbergia; species Lederbergia panacisoli. The sequence goes on along the minus strand of NZ_JANJGU010000024.1, from coordinate 5,401 downwards.
TAGCTCCAGCGCCTATCGACTAGTGGATTTCTATGTCCCTTCCTACGATAACTCAACATCGATTCGCCCTTGCAGGCTCATCGTGTTTCCTTTATCTCGTCAGGGACTACGAAATCCATACGTCGATGAACAGGCGCTTTCGCATTTCTTTGTCTAGCTCCAGCGCCTATCGACTAGTGGATTTCTATGTCCCTTCCTACGATAAGTCAACTTCGATTCGCCCTTGCAGGCTTATCGTGTTTCCTTTATCTCGTCAGGGACTACGAAATCCATACGTCGATGAACAGGCGCTTTCGCTTTTCTATGAGCGTATAATCGTTCTTTCAAAAGTGCATTATGATATACTGAAAAAGGAATGAAAACGATGATAAGGAAGGTGTGAGACCTTGATCACTGAACAGCAAACATATGATATATTGAAAAAAATGGAAGATCCATTACTACATAAAACACTTGAAGAAACGAACGGTATTCTTGAAGTGAAAGCAAAAGAAGAAAAAGCACACGTCAGTGTAAAAATTGCCCTTGCTAAAACGGGGACGCCTGAACAGCTCCAATTGCAAATGAAAATTGTAGATACATTGAAAAAAGCGGGTGCAGCAACTGTAGGAATCCGCTTTGCCGCCTTATCCGAGGAAGAATTGGAGAAACACCGTGCCTCAGGGGATTTGCAAAGTGATTCAGCCGGGCTGCTTTCTCCCGATAGCAAAACAACCTTTGTCGCTATTGCCAGTGGTAAAGGAGGAGTGGGTAAATCAACAGTATCGGTTAATTTAGCTGTTGCCCTTGCCCGCCTTGGAAAAAAGGTTGGACTAATCGATGCGGATATATATGGATTCAGCGTTCCAGATATGATGGGAATTACGACGCGGCCAAAGGTGAAAGGAAATCAAATAATTCCAGTCGAACGTTTTGGTGTAAAAGTAATTTCAATGGGATTCTTTGTTGAAGATAATTCTCCTGTCATTTGGCGTGGTCCGATGCTAGGTAAAATGCTTAATAACTTCTTTACTGAGGTCGAGTGGGGAGAGCTAGATTATTTATTGCTAGATTTACCACCTGGTACAGGGGATGTTGCACTTGATGTTCACACCATGCTGCCTAGCTGTAAGGAAATTATTGTGACGACTCCGCATCCAACTGCGGCTTTCGTTGCTGCAAGGGCGGGAGCAATGGCTCTGCGCACGAATCACGAAATCCTAGGCGTAATCGAAAATATGTCTTATTTCGAAAGTAAATTAACTGGAGAAAAAGAATTCGTTTTCGGCCAAGGTGGCGGAGATAAGCTAGCAGAAGAATTAAGGACGGAACTATTAGGAAAGCTACCTCTGCAGCAGCCCGACTGGAATGAAGAAGATTTCGCTCCTTCCATTTATGATGAAAATCATAGAATTGGACGTATTTATGGTGAAATTGCAGAAAAGATGGGACAAATATTAGGCTGACAAAAAGGAGCGTATACCCTTGAGTATTAGGGTGTATGCTCCTTTTTTCAGGCTTAGCCTACTACTGGCCGCCTCCCTCTCCTCCTTGGCCGCCACTTTCGTCATCCTTCTTATCTGACTTTCCTTTTCCGGCTTCTTCAGCCGCTTTTAACAGTAATTCTTGAATTTTAGCTTTATAAAGAGGACTTTCAATTGTTTCCGTTACAACATCTCGCATTTGTTCACGGAATTCTTTACTTTTTAATGCTTTAGCAAAATCCTTTTGCATTTCCGGATTTTGAAAAATTTCCATTAATAACCCTTGATAGTCAGGATCTTTCATTAAATCCTTCAGTAAAGCTTCATGTTCTTTTTTCATGCTTTTTGCAACAGAAGCAGCGAATTTCGGATCCTTGAATGCTTTTTTCCAAAAATCCTCGCCCTTTTCCGAGGTAAGTGTTTTTTCAATCGTATCTGTAACAACCGCTTGATCCATAATCAATTGTTGTTTCATTTCATCGTCTTTCATCATATCTTGAAGGGCTTTTTTGCCTTCGTCTGATTTTAAAATATCAACAATCATTTTTTTCGTTTGATCATAATCTAATTTTGCATTTCCTGGTTCATTGCCACTGCAGGAAGTGAGAGTAAGTAAAGCAATTAACAGGAGCAAATATACAGTTTTACGCATGAATGAAGCTCCTTTCTAAGACAATATCCCTTACATTTAATATGAGATTTTGTGAAGAATTTATGCACAATCTAGACAATCATGGCTTTTTTATATGAAGATTGATAAAATCGGTTTGTTAAGTATATAAATGGGGGAATTTTGGAAGTGACTATTAGGAACTTAATTAAATTTTTATTTAACTCACTCATATTGGGTGGTTTGATAACGGGTATATTAGGGTTTATTATACGTTGGAGTGAATTCCAACCTTATTTTGCAGAAGTGAAAATTGGGGCTATCCTTTCTACCTTTATTTGGCTTGTCGGAGTGGGATTCATTTTTGCTGTTGTAAGCCAAGTTGGATTTTTTGCTTATTTATTTATTCACCAGTTTGGACTTGGGCTATTTAAGTCTATATGGAATGCCGTCCAGCTTGTTCTAGTTGTTTTTGTCTTGTTTGACCTCATTTATTTCCGTTTCCAAGCTTTTGCGGGTGAAGGTGAAAGTCTCATCCCATACATTGGACTAGCTTTGTTTATTTTGGTGGCAGCATTGGTCGTTGCTTTTTTCAAAGCAAAAATGACAAATCGAAACATTTTTGTTTCCGCGTTATTTTTCATGGTTGTCGTCACCATTCTAGAATGGCTTCCAGTATTGCGTCCGAATGATGAGAGCTGGATATACTTAATGATTTTTCCGCTAATTGCGTGCAACGCCTATCAAATATTAATGTTGCCTAAATATAATCGTTTATCGGCAGAAGAAAGAGCAAAGAAAACATCAAATATACAAAATAAAAAAGCGACCCGATAAAATGGTTACCCGTTCAGTTGGGTGGTACGAAACTTTAAATAATGCCGCAAATATCAATACAAATAACATTAAAGTACAAATTAGCATTGCTTTTAGCGGTGCTAATTTTTTATTTGTTTATCTAAGTATTATTGCAATAAAAGGAAAACAATTATTTGAAGAATTATTGCTCTGAATTGTAATAGTGAACTTATTCAACTAAAGAAGCAGTTTCCTTGAAAAAGAAACATATTTTGTAGAGCGAATTATCAATTTGTTTGCAGGGTTGTTTTTTGACATTGTCGAATTTTTAAATGCTACCAGTTTGAAAAAAATTGACTATGAAGGATGTTTTGTATGAGTGAACATACTATTCTTAGACAGGAGCAATTAAATGAAATGGAAAGCCCGATCTTCTCCATAGATCACGTGCAAATCCCAATTTGTGGGGATTTACAACAGGCGGCAGAATGGTATCAAAATATGTTTGGTGTTGGTGATAACCTACCAAGTCCATATGATGATTGTTGGTTTGCGGGTATTCCTACTAGCAGAGGTAATTTATTTTTAATTAAAACGGATGACGCTGATTCTAAAGCTTCTTTTAACAAAGCTGGTAAAGAATTTCCGGTTATCATGTTCAAGACTTTTCGGATTGATGAAATTCACAAAAAATTACTTGTAGATAATGTTAAAATTGTTGCTTACGATGAAGAAAAAGATGAAAATAAAGATCATTTTAGATTCCTGACGTTCTATGTTCTGTGGGGGAATTTACTCGGATTTATCCAGGATCCGCCTTCGGTACCTTGGTATGGTACAAGATAATAAAATGTTAAAAATTCCTTGATTGTTAAAAGACCGCTGATTCATATGCGAATCAGCGGTCTTTTCCGTGCTTTTTTTTGCATTTTGTACGTCTTAACTAAACTGGCTTTTTTGTTTTAAGGTACCAATGTCGTCTTCACTTTCCCATTTGCTATAAGGATTGAAAGAGTGACAAGCTGGTCTTTTTCCTTAATAGTTGAAATAACGGCTGGCAGTGCTTCGGCCGTTTGAGTGGCAGAATCGGAAGCATGCATTAATATAATATCTCCCTTTTGTACTTTTTGGACGTTTTTCACGATTTTTTTGACTCCTGGGTTTTTCCAATCTTGTGAGTTTAAGCTCCAGTGAACAACCGTTAATCCGAGATGATTTGCAATTTTAAGTGAACGTTTATCGAAATGTCCAGTTGGAGAGCGTAGTAAAGCTACTTCCTTTATGTCCAATTTTTTCAAAACATCCAAAGATCGTAATATATCCCTTCTTACCTTCTCGTCTTCCAACTCTGTATAATCTTCGTAAGCATAGCCAAGACTCCCGATTTCAAATCCCATATCTTTAATTCTTTTTACTGTATCTGGATGCCTTTCTGCCCATGCTCCAGAAAGAAAAAATGTAGCAGATCGAACATCACTTTTTTCCAAAACATCAAGAATCGGTTCCGCTTGAACATCGCCCCACCCAATATTAAACGTCAAGCTAATTCCCTTTTCACCTTTATAAATTGCTTTCGGTTCATCTTTCGTACCAAATACCGGAGTATGAAGGGTAGCTTGAGAGAAAAAAAACAAGGCTGTAAAAAATGAGATTAATACTACGAATAACCCTTGCTTTACTTTACGGCCATTTAAGGTAATAAAAAAATCCATACCAATCCTCCTTGTCTGCCTGTCCATAATATTCTATGTACAATGACGGCCTTGATATGAATGTAATGTGTTTTAGCTTCTCATAATTTCAATGTAAAATGGAAATACATAACTATACACTATAAAAACACTCTAATTGAGGTGTATATATGCTTGGTATACTTTTAAGCGATAGAGATAAAGAAGAAATTATTTACTTGTTGAAAAGAGAAATGGATGAAATTCTATTTGATTTAAAGGATACAAGAATTGAATCAATCGTTAAACAGTCTATGCAAGACCGCTATAAGACTTTATTCTCATTATTTAAACGGGTAGCGTCACAACATGAGTGCATGAGGTATGTTTTACCGTCCTCAAATAAATCGAGTGGTATGGGAAAATAAATGATAAAAAAGTTATTGACATGTGATATAAACCTTGTTATAGTAATAAACGTTGCTGAAAAAAGAGTTAAAACAGATTAAAAAAAGTTTTAAAAAACTCTTGACGAGTGAATGTGGATTTTATATAATAATAAAGTCGCTTAAAAAAAGCAGCGCGTTTGATCTTTGAAAACTGAACGAAACGAAGCGTTAAAATAATTTTTTGCAAGACCAGCTAATGAGCTAACAAACTACTTTAATGAGAGTTTGATCCTGGCTCAGGACGAACGCTGGCGGCGTGCCTAATACATGCAAGTCGAGCGGACTTTTGGGAGCTTGCTCCCAAAAGTTAGCGGCGGACGGGTGAGTAACACGTGGGCAACCTGCCTGTAAGACTGGGATAACTTCGGGAAACCGGAGCTAATACCGGATAACTTCTTTTCTCGCATGAGG
>NZ_JANJGU010000023.1 GCF_024626525.1 Lederbergia panacisoli | reverse complement strand
CCTCATGCGAGAAAAGAAGTTATCCGGTATTAGCTCCGGTTTCCCGAAGTTATCCCAGTCTTACAGGCAGGTTGCCCACGTGTTACTCACCCGTCCGCCGCTAACTTTTGGGAGCAAGCTCCCAAAAGTCCGCTCGACTTGCATGTATTAGGCACGCCGCCAGCGTTCGTCCTGAGCCAGGATCAAACTCTCATTAAAGTAGTTTGTTAGCTCATTAGCTGGTCTTGCAAAAATTATTTTTAACGCTTCGTTTCGTTCAGTTTTCAAAGATCAAACTTGCGTTTCGCTTCAGAAGCGAACTCTATTAATATATCATTTATTAAATCAACAGTCAAGCTTTTTGAATAATATTTTTAAAATGTTATTCGCTGATGACTGTTTACTTATAGTACCATCTTCCAAGCATCTCGTCAATTCATTTACACAATAATTTTAATTCCATTATTATCCTAATATAACAAAAGACCTATCAGCATATGCCAATAGGTCTACCATCGGAAGATTTTATTATTCCCACTCTATCGTCGCAGGCGGTTTACTCGTAATGTCATAAACAACCCGGTTTACATGCTCTACTTCGTTAACGATTCTAGTAGAGATTTTTTCAAGAACATCCCATGGGATTCTCGCCCAATCAGAAGTCATTCCATCAATCGATGTTACGGCTCTTATTCCGATTGTGTGGTCATACGTACGGGAATCACCCATTACACCAACACTTCGGATATCAGGCAGCACTGTGAAGTATTGCCAAATTTCTCGTTCCAAGCCAGCTTTTTTAATTTCCTCACGTAAAATAAAATCAGATTCGCGTACAATTTCGAGCTTATCATCAGTAACTTCACCGAGAATTCGAATGCCTAAGCCTGGACCTGGGAAAGGTTGCCGCCAAACGATATCATCCGGAATACCGAGCTCCGTTCCTAGTGCCCTTACCTCGTCTTTAAACAAAGTATTAAGTGGTTCAATCAATTTAAATTGCATATCCTCTGGCAATCCGCCTACGTTATGATGCGATTTGATTGTTTGTGCTGTTGCAGTTCCACTTTCTATAATATCAGTATAAAGTGTGCCTTGGGCTAAAAAGTCAATGCCTTCAAGTTTTGTTGCCTCATCGTCAAAAACGTAAATAAATTCGTTGCCGATAATTTTACGTTTTTGCTCTGGATCCGAAACACCTTTTAATTTACCAAGAAAACGATCACTTGCATCGACCTTAATAACATTCATGTGGAATCCTTCGCTAAAAGTCTTCATGACACTGTCTGCCTCACCTTTACGAAGCAAGCCATGATCGACAAAAATACATGTTAGCTGGTCACCAATTGCTTTATGAATTAACACGGCTACTACTGAAGAATCCACGCCGCCGCTTAAAGCACATAACACTTTCTTATCTCCAACCTCTTGGCGAATTTTCTCCATTTCTACTTCAATGAAGTTCCCCATCGTCCAGTCGCCTTTACAGCCACAAATTTCAAATACGAAGTTTTTTAATATTTCATTGCCGTGGATTGAATGGCGAACCTCAGGGTGAAATTGTACGGCATACAATTGCTTTTCTTCATTGCTCATTGCTGCGATTGGACATGATGGGTTTGTAGCATCAATCGAAAATCCTTCAGGCGCATTCCGAACTAGATCACCATGGCTCATCCAAACAACTTGTTCGTTCGGAAGACCTTTAAATAAAGAAGCTCCTTCTTCAATCTGTATCAACGCTTTTCCATATTCACGACCTTTTGCTCGCTCTACATTTCCACCGAAATGAACAGTCATGAGCTGCATTCCGTAGCAAATACCGAAAACAGGAACCCCTAAATCAAATAGTTTTTCATCACATCGAAATGCACTTTCAGAGTAAACGCTATTCGGTCCGCCAGATAAAATAATACCTTTTGGATTCATTTCTTTAATTTCTTCAGCTGAGATCGTATGTGGGTGCAACTCGCTATAAACGCCAAATTCGCGGATTCTTCTAGTAATCAGCTGATTATATTGACTTCCAAAGTCTAAAACTACAATCATTTCCTGATTATGCAATTCTGTTTTTCCAGGCATGTAAGATCCTCCATCTTCTTTAAAATTAAAAAACTGGAACTCCGCCTCCTATTACTAAGAAGGCAGAATTCCAGTATTAAAGAAGACAAAACAAAGGATGTGCTTGTCCATTGGAAAGACCTGCCTTCATAGTAAAGCCATTTAAGGTGGCCTCGTAGAGACTCCCATACCATATTTATGGGATTATATGAAGTTTCGCCAATTCAGGCGGTCGTCATGTATTTAATTACCGTCACAACATTTAACCTGCGTTTATTTTAAACCTGATTTAAAACATGGTCAACCTGTTGTTCTTTTAATTAAATTTTCCCATAACTCACTTGCATATTCCCATTCTGTTTCAAGTATGTCTCCTCTATAAATCGCTCTCTCATAACACTGTGTTAAGGAGCTCATATCTGTCGTGTCAAAATGAAAATCAACATAGTTCGCATAATCGCGGAGTGTCTGTCCTATATTACGCTTCACACCGAAACGTTCAAGTTGTTTTAATAATTCCTCGTACGCATGGACAAGCGTATCCCCATCACTTTTTCTTTTATATTTCCATAAAAGCACATACGGTATCCATTTGCTCCTTTTCCAATACAGCAAGAAACCTATAATGATCACCGCAACAAAAATTAAAATAAGAATGTATTTATTTTCTTCCATAAAGGAATCAATTTTATTTAGGACGGTCGTGGAATTCCCTTTTTTCACTTGTTTATTATGTTCTTTTTTATCATTCTCTTTGTCTTCCAATTCAATTGGCTTTGAAGGCTTAATAACGGGTGCAACTGGCGCAACCGCATCCTTTTTCTCGTCATTAACGATACTGGCAAAGTTGCTGAACCCAATTGTCGGCTCAAACGGAACCCACCCTTGTGTTGGGAAAAAAACCTCGACCCATGAGTGAGCTTCATTATTTGTCACTTTGTATACCCGATCCTTGCCATCTGTCTCTCCGTAGTATTGTCCAGCTGCATAACCTTTTGCCCATCTAGCTGGTATGCCAACCGCTCGAAGCATCGCAACCATAGAAGTTGAAAAGTTATCGCAATATCCAATTTTTGTGTCAAATAAAAACTGATCGACATAATCTTGATCTTCTTCCGGGATCGCTACATCGGTTTGATCATATATAAATCCTTCAGTTTTAAAATATCTTTCAATGGCTTTTGCTTTATCATACCAATTATCTTGATCTTTCGTTATTTCCTCCGCCAAGTCCCGTACCCGATCTGGTAATGTTTTAGGCAACTGAGTATATTTCAACATAAAGACATAATCCAAATCATCTGATGAATGAGTCGCACGCATTTCTTTTAAGCTAAAAGCTGATCTTATATATTCTATTTCATAATGATCAAGTTTCGTTGGCTCATCCTCGGAATCATAGGACAAAAGCTTGTCTCCTTGAGCGAATTTAAAATAACCGTCTTCATTCCCATGAACTGATAAAAAACCATAAGGTTGGACGATATGTGGGTAGGAAATCTTAAAGTCGAGTGTTGCTTTTCGGATAGGATCATCTTCTGTATTTAATTGAAGTTCATCACCCGAAAAAAACACATTACTCTCCGGATCTCCAATCTTCTCCCAGCCCCTTCCGGTGTATTCGTCCTTCGTCTCCACTCGCCAATATTGCTTCGTAGGAGTTTTCACTGTAAAAACAGTCCGATTATCTCCTAAAAAAGGTCCTCCTAATGCCGAATCATCGCTGCTGTATCCAATCCTAGCCACTGTCCCTTTTCTAGGAAAAACATTATCAGCTGTTGATTGAAAATATGGAACGGGATCTGGCCAAATCGGACCGGCTTTTGGTGCGGCATATCCTATAAAAACACTTGCTACAATCATAACGATAAGGGGAAACACCCATCTACTTAAAAGAGTGCCGCGGTTTCGAATTTGCTCTTTATCAAGAAGACGCTGAAAAAACAATATTCCGAGTAATGTAAAGCCAATAAATACAATTCGGACAATAGCCCACTCTCCGTTATATATTGTAAACGTGTCTAATACAGCAACGTAAACAACGGTCATCATATAAAAAATAAATATCTTTTTCCGAATGGTAAGCCAATATGAAAGAAGATAGGTCATAATCCAAATTAATATATAAAACAGTAACGTCCGAAACATATCTGATAAATCATAAACATTAGCTGATAACAACAGCTTCACATTTACATAAATGTCTTTTAAAAATGTTTCCATCCAAGTAAATGCGCTTGGTTCCTGACGACCAAACACCGCAAAAAGAAATACTAAAATAATGCTTATCTTTATCAATCGACGAAGCCAGCCATAGACTGGTAGAGCATTTAGTAATAGAGAGGCTGCGATAAACACAACGAAATAATGGATTTTGCCTGTAGGGGTAATTTGATCAAGCGGCCGAAGCCATTCCCATAATAACAGGAACCCAAACACATACAAGATGAGGATAGAACCGTAATGCTTCTTGATCATGCACGCCTCACCTCCATAAATGCCGTTCGAAATTCGTCATCATAGAGTGAAATCATTATGATGCCTTTTTGCCTTGCCGAAGCTTTAAGCATAAGTTCTTTTTGAGTTATATGCTCGTTTCTATTTTTAATATAATAAACGACAAACGTTCCTCTTCGTCGTATAAAAACTCCCGCTTGGTCAATCAATTCTTTGCTTAAAATGGATGTTACTACGATCATCACAGATGGCTGGTTAAATAGAATTGATTCATTTTCAATGATATTGACTAAAGGAACCGAGCTATCTGCCTTTACCTTGGCAAGATGTAGGAAAATCTGTTGTTCCTGCTGGCCCCCGCCCCGAATGGGTAAAAATGTTTTATCTTTTCCAGCAGAAAATAGACCAATTTGGCCCCCATATTTTAGAACTGATTTCGTGACGGAGGCAGTAAATTTAACCGTTTCTTCGAAATTCCCCGATTTAGTGCGATCCAATATGAGCAAAAGGTCATTTGTTTGCCTAATTTCAAATTCCTTTGACATCATATCATTCGTACGTGCGAGCGCCTTCCAATCAATCCATGAAAAACGATCACCCGGCTGATATTGCCTGATACCAGCTACAAGGGAGGTATCCTTCTGAAATTGCATCGCAGATGAAGTACCGCCTTGTTCATATTGGCTTTCCAGAGCGCGATATATAATTTCTTCAAATTGGGGATAGACTAAAAGTATTTCTCTGCTGTCGTACCACTTTTCCTTCTCGACTAATCCAAGGGCATCTCCTGTTTTAAAACGAAAGGCTTCAAAAACATGCTCTCCCCGCGGAATTTTATTAATTTTATATTGGTATTCAAATCTTCTTTTAAAGCCTGGAAACAATATTTTCTTATTTTCTCGATTATAAAAACCTTCCGGAACCCAATCCGCAACGATTAAAAATAAAAGGGGAAAAGGGAATTTTCTTGTTAACGAGACTTTAACCGTTACTTCGTCGCCAGAACTTAATTGGGTTGGACTAAATACTCGCTTGATTTGAAAGTCATTTAACGGATAGATTAATAGACTGATAGAATAGAGGGCAAACGGAAGAAAGCTGAAAAATAAAAACCAGCTAACAAATCCCCCTTGAAACATGGCGTAAGAATACGTTATAACTAAGAGCAAAAGTAATAAAACGAGACCGAAAAAGGGTTTCATTTTAGCAAAAAGCCGATTTCGTCTAAATATCAATTTCATGTTACTTAACAGCCCTTTTTATTGGGACGTGAGTTTTTTCTATAAGTTCATTCAAAATATATTCAGTTGTGATGCCTTGGTATTTTGCATCCGCCTTTAAAATCATCCGATGAGAAAATACAAATGGTGTTAAATACTGAATATCGTCGGGAATAACATAGTCTCTTCCCGATAAAAACGCAAGTGCTTGCGAAGCCTTCATTAGTGCGATGGATGCACGCGGGCTTGCACCCAAATACACATTTGGATGGTTTCTCGTTCGATTTGCAAGTTCAACAATATACTGTTTTAATGTTTCCTCTACATAGGTTTCTTTCACTTGCTGCTGAAGATCCCTTAATTCTTCTAACGATATAACTGGTTTTAATTCTTCAATTGGCGGTACTTTTTGTGATCTCGTCAAGACCTCCACTTCTTCTTTTGCAGTAGGGTAGCCCATTTTCATTTTTAATAAAAAGCGATCAAGTTGGGCTTCCGGCAATGGGTACGTTCCTTCATATTCAATTGGGTTTTGCGTGGCCATTACAAAAAACGGTTTTTCCAATTGGAGAGTGACACCGTCAACGGTGATGCTTTTTTCTTCCATTCCCTCTAATAAAGCTGACTGTGTTTTTGGGGAAGTTCGATTAATTTCATCAGCTAGTATAATATTCCCGACAATTGGTCCTGGTCTAAAAGTAAATTCCATTTCCTTTTGATTATATATAGAGACCCCTAATACATCGGAAGGAAGTAAGTCTGGGGTAAATTGAATTCGTTTAAATGAGGCATTTACTGATTTTGCCAAAGCTCTCACCATCATTGTTTTACCTACTCCAGGAACATCTTCTAGCAGCACATGACCTTCTGCTAAAAGGGCTAATAGACTAAGTCTAGCAACATCTGTTTTTCCAATCATGACCTTTTCAATATTTTGTAAAATCTTTTTAATTTGCTGCTGCATCATATCGCTGTTCATCCATATCCACCCGCCGTTTATATTTTTCTTTAGCTGTCTAACCTTAGCGCTTATACATTTTTCGTATTATATTAATATTCTGTCTAAACCGGGAAAATCCTCCCGTAAATTGAAAGTAAAAAGGACAGGAGAAAAGTATCATTTTTTGATACTTTATACCTGTCCCATTTATTCGTCAATCTACTTCCAAAAGTTGTCAAATATATTAATTGGTAAATGTCTTTTATGTGCTGATTTTAGATATAATGCTTCGATTGTATTTTTCGCCGTTTCCGAAACTTCTTTTCCTTCAAGGTAATCATCAATTTCGTCATAAGATACTCCAAGAGCCACTTCATCAGGGAGTAGTGGTCGATTATCTTCGAGATCTGCAGTAGGAACTTTCATATATAAATGTTCCGGACATCCAAGTTCCTTCAATATTTGCCTACCTTGTCTTTTATTCAGGCGGAAAATCGGTACTAAATCAGAGCCGCCATCACCAAATTTAGTAAAAAATCCTGTCAAAGCTTCCGCTGCTTGATCTGTACCTAGAACTACGCAATTATTCATAGCGGCGATGCTATATTGAACTTTCATGCGTTCCCGGGCTTTTTCATTCCCTTTTGTAAAATCGGAAATATCGACACCGCCCTCTTTCATAGCCTGAACACTTGCATCAACAGCATTTTTAATGTTCACTTCGTACATGACACTAGGGTTTATGAAATCTAAAACATCATCTACATCGCTGGAATCACTTTGCGTGCCGTATGGAAGGCGAACAGCAATAAATTTATATTTTTCTAAATCTCGTCCTTCATTTAATTCGTCAACGGCCATTTGGGCAAGTTTTCCAACAAGCGTGGAATCCTGTCCTCCAGAAATCCCCAACACAAATCCGTTAAAAAAGGGGTATTTCTCCATGTAATCCTTCATAAAGTCGATACTTTTGCGAATTTCTTCTTGTGCGTCTATTTCCGGCAGCACTTTTAGTTCTTCAATAATTTGCTTTTGGAGTTCATCCATTGCGATTCCTCCTGACCTATGACTTTTTAAGTTTACTCACTTTTTCTTTCACTTCTTCAATATTTCTCATTTTATTATCCCAGCATCTTTGGCTAAGATCGACAGGGTATTCTTCTGGATTGAGAGATCTTTTATATTCATCCCAAAGCAAACTAAGACTTTCCTTCGCATACCCTTGGATTTCCTTTAGTTCAGGCAAACGGTACATAAGCTCGCCATTGTCGAAAATCACTTCATGTAAATTAATAGCATCAAAGTCGGTTACAAACTTACTAATATAAGTATGAACAGGATGGAACATTTTAAGCCGGGGCTCTTCTTCAGGCAACTCATCCCATAATGTAATATAATCACCCTCTGATTTACGATTTATCCTATTAATAATTCGATAAACCTTTTTTCTTCCGGGGGTCGTTACTTTTTCAGCATTGCTTGAAATTTTTATTGTATCTTCCATTTCGCCATGATCATTTTCGATGGAGACAAGTTTATATACTGCTCCCAATGCAGGCTGATCATATGCTGTAATTAATTTCGTACCAACACCCCATGAATCGATTCTCGCACCTTGTGCTTTTAAATGTAAAATCGTATATTCATCTAAATCGCTTGATGCGAAGATCTTCGCATCTTTTAAGCCCGCCTCATCCAGCATTCTTCTCGCTTCTTTTGACAAGAAAGCCATGTCTCCGCTATCAAGGCGAATTCCTTTAAAATTGATTTGTTTTCCAAGTTCTTTTGCCACTTTGATTGCAGCAGGCACTCCTGATCTCAAGGTATCATACGTATCTACTAAAAACACACAATCACGATGGGATTCAGCATATTTCATAAAAGCCGTATAATCATCCTTGTATGCCTGCACCATGGAATGAGCATGAGTTCCTGCAACGGGCATATCAAAAATTTTGCCAGCTCGAACATTACTCGTTCCATCAAACCCGCCGATGAAGGCTGCTCGTGTTCCCCAAAGTGCCGCATCAAGCTCTTGGGCTCTTCTTGAACCAAATTCAAGCGCTGTTTCATCCCCAACAACTTGTTTTATACGTGAAGCCTTTGTTGCAATTAATGTTTGATAATTCACAATGTTAAGTAAGGCTGTTTCGATTAGTTGAGCTTCTACAAGGGGCGCTTCTACTTGTAAGATCGGTTCATTGTTAAAAACAACTTCCCCTTCTTTCATCGAACGGATCGTCCCAGTGAACTTTATATCTCTTAAAAAATCGACGAATTCTTCTTCATAGCCAACTTCCTCTTGCAAATATTCAATATCGGTTTCACTGAATCGAAAATCTTTAATAAAATGAATGATTTTTTCTAAGCCAGCAAAAATGGCATATCCATTTGCGAAAGGCATTTTTCGAAAATAAAGATCGAAAACAGCTTTACGATTATGAATTCCGTCTTGCCAATATGTTTTCGCCATATTTATTTGATATAGATCTGTATGCAAAGCCAAACCATCGTCTTTATAATGATCGTTCACTGTAAACCACTCCAAATGTCAGTTTCCTGATACTACTTTCGCTCCTAGGGTCTGTGCAAAATGGCCTAATGCCCATTCATGTCCTGCTTGATTAAAACTTGCAACAGCATCTTCATGTACGACTATCTGAAAGCCTTTATTATAAGCATCAACAGCCGTATGCAATACACAAATATCCGTACAAACGCCACATAGATGCACTTCTTCGATTCCGCGCTCACGAAGCTTTATTTCAAGATCTGTTCCCGCAAATGCACTATATCTTGTTTTATCCATATAATAAACATTTGAATCATTCTTATGCTTTTCATAAAGTAAGTAAAGCTTTCCATATAATTCTCTACCACTTGTTCCTTCAATATTATGCGGAGGAAATAGTTTTGCTTCTGGGTGGTATTCATTACCTTCCGTATGTTTGTCAATGGCGAGGACGACAAAATCACCATCTTCAATAAACTTTTGGGTTAATGAAAAGATTCTGCCTTCAATTTTCTGACCAGGTTCACCGCACGTAAGCCGACCATCCTCGGCTACAAAATCATATGTATAGTCTACGTTTAAAAGTGCTTTTTTCATCTTATTCGCTACCCCCATATTTTAATTTTTCAAGGAAGGCTGAAGTATACGCGTCGATGTGTAAATCTGCTTCGATATCCTTATTTTGAAATGCACAAGTTTTCATTCCAACCGCTTTCGCCGGTATTAAATCAAGTGCCCGATCACCAATCGCCCAATCTAATTGGTATTTATTACGAACATATTCATATGCGCCTACATCGGGTTTTCTTGGAAATCCATCATCATCAGGGCTGACAATTTCATCGAAATAGTCGAATAACCCCCATTTAACAAGCAGTTCCTTTGTGGATGCCCTTGTGCGATGTGTCACAATTACATTTACATCTGCAGCAGCTAAAATGGATTCAATCCCTTCAAAAGGAGGACTCCCAGCCTCAGCTTCGGCATGATCTAATTCCTTAAATCTTTCTCTGAAGTCTTCCGAAATACCGAAATGCGCAAACGCCTCTTTAGACGTTTTTTTTAACCAACGAAGCGCTTCTGTCTTATCAACAGATTTTCCATGGACTTCTTCATAAACAGAACAAAAACTATTTAATATCGCTGGATATGTATCAAATATTGTTCCATCCAAGTCCCACAATAGTCGCAACGGACATCACTCCTCCGTTCAAAAACTTAGTATTCTGAAACTAATATCTATTATACAATATACCTTTTTATATTTCATTGCTTGTTTTTTAGGAATTGTTTGAGTGCCAGGCACTCAAACAACTTTAACACAATTCACAAATAAAAACTTGTAGAGAAAAAATTACTCTACAAGTTTTATTTTACCGATCCCATCATTCCCGCTACGAAATGCTTTTGCATTAGGAAAAATACGATAGCTGTCGGCAGCGTCGCAATCACGATTGCTGTCATAATGACACCGTAGTCAGGTGAGTAGCCGGCTCCAAGATTGGAAATGAGGAGAGGGATTGTTCTTTTTTCAGGTGTTTGTAATACGACGAGTGGCCATAAATAATTATTCCAACTGGACATAAAGGTAATGATTGCTGCGGCGGCATACGTCGTCTTCATCGTAGGAAGGAAGATGCGTAGAAAGATTCCTATTTCACTTAGACCGTCGATCCGCCCGGCCTCGATTAGTTCCCGCGAAAACATTTTCGAGCTTTGTCTAAAGAAAAAAATTAAGAACGCCGTCGTAATTGTCGGTAGAACAACTGCAGCCAATGTATCTATTCCAAATATAGGTGCAACTTGTGAAATGCTCCCGAACATGCGATACAAAGGAACCATTAAGGCTGCAAATGGAATCATCATCGACAATAAAAGAAAGTTAAAAACGGCATCCTTTGCCGTACTTCTATATATTTCAAATCCATATCCTGCTAAAGAAGCAATTAGTAAAGCCAATATTGTTGTGGAAACGGAAACAATAAAGGAATTAATGAGTGCCGGGACAATTTCAACTGTCGTAAATAAGTTGGTGATATTTTCAATCAAATAGCTTCCTGGCAATAATCTTCCCTTTGTAACATCCACCGATTTATTGGTCATACTTAAAATCATCCATAAAAATGGAAAGATGGAAACGAAAGCGGCTATGATTAAAAAGAGATAAACGAAAAAACGTTTTATGCTAAACATCGCGATCACCTGCCACTTTAAATTGTAGGATTGAGAACAAGACAATCAAAATCACGATTACATAAGATACCGTTGCAGCATACCCAAAATCAGGAGTGTATTTAAAGGAAAGATTGTATATGTATTGCGATATAGAGGTTGTCGTGTTTCCTGGACCGCCTTTTGTAATATTCATTATTTCATCAAAAATTTGCAGTGTCCCAATCGTTGAGGTAATGGAAGTAAATAAGATAATCGGTTTTAATAAAGGAATTGTGATTTTAAAAAACTGATGCACACCGGAGGCTCCGTCAATTTTGGCCGCCTCATAAATAGATGGATCAACATTTTGAAGAGCAGAAAGATAGAAAATCATATTATATCCGGTCCATCTCCATGTAATTGCAATGATGATTGTTATTTTTGCCCAAAAAGGGTTGGTCAACCATTGGATTGGATCAGGTATTAAGGAAAGCGATAATAACAGCTTGTTGACTAGTCCATTTGTAGCGAATAAATACTTAAAGATAACCGAGTACGCAACGAGGGAAGTGACACAAGGCAAGAAAATCGCCGTTCTAAAAAATCCTTTAAATTTCAGTGTGCGGTCATTTAGTAGTACTGAAATAAATAAAGCCAAAATAATCATGATCGGCACTTGAACGATTAAATAAATAAACGTATTCGTAATCGCTGCAATAAAAGTAGGATCACTAAACAATCGGACATAATTATTAAGCCCTACAAACTGTAAGTTCACACCGACACCAGACTTAAAGGATAAGATCAAAGCCTGAATCATTGGATAAAAGTAAAACCAACAAATAAAGATGACTGAAATTATGATAAAAGACCAACCAATAGTATTACTTTTTAACCGATAATTCATGGCTATTTTCACTCCTTGCCTGGACTTTAACCTTATTGGGCAATCCACTTTTTTAAGATTGCAAAAGCGATTGCCCAAAGATTCATTTCATTATTTCAATTGTGCTTCAGCCTGCTTTTGAGCATCATTCATTACATCGTCAATGTTTTTTCCACTTAAATAATTTTGCATTTCCGCAATTAATATATCTTCAATCGCATAAGTATGCATTCCATAATTTACACCGGGGATTTCGCTCATCCATTTTGAGAAATCCTCAACAACCTTTTGTCCACCAAAGAAATCATCGCTGCTTTTATACGCCTCACCGTCTGTAGCAGGTTTATACGTACCAAGTGCTCCAACTTCTTTTACTAGCTTCTGGTAAAAATCTTTATTTGAACCGAAAGTTTTCCCAAGGAAATCAGCAGCTTTTTCTTTTCCGTCAATATTTAACACATAGAAAGAGCTTCCGCCTAAGTTTGAAGCATTCACTGCCCCTGCAACCGGTAATCTCGGAATCGGAACGACGGCCCATTTTCCAGATTGGGATTCCTCTGCTTTTATACTAGGAGTAATCCAGTTCCCTGTTGGAACACCAGCAATATCACCATTGTTGAAAGCTGCTAAAAATTGACTCCAGTCAGACGTAGTCACTGCAACCTTTTCATCTAATAATGTTTTATATACTCGAAATGCCTCTTTCAACGCTTTGTTATCTGCTAAATTTGGCGTTACACCATCTTCTTTCAAATACCAAGATCCCGCGGATTGAATCATCATTCGAATCGTTCCTAAATCATTCGGATCTAGCGTGAGAAAACCTTTCCCGCTTTTATCCCTTATTGTTTTTCCTATAGTAATGAATTGATCCCAATCAATATCACGAACATCATCAACTGATAGTCCAGCATCTTTCAGCATATCCGTACGGACATATAATCCAGTCACTCCCGTATCAAAAGGCAAGCCGTATTGTTTCCCATTAAAACTTGTAGGAGCAATTTTATAATCGGCAAAATCCTTCGTGTCAAAGGTTTGCGATAAATCATAAAATGCATCCGGGTAGGCTTGCAGGAAACTTTGCGCCCGATAATCTTCAATTAAAACAATATTAGGCATCCCTTTCATTGTCCCAGAGCTTAATCCTGTATTCAGCTTTTGAACAATATCGGGCTGGCCGTTTTCAATTACCTTTAATTTAAAATCCTCATCGCCTGTATAATTGTCTTCAGCAAGTTTAAGTGCTGCAATATTAAATTTTGGATCCCATGCCCAAGCCGTAATTTCATTATTGCCTTTATTCGTTGCGTTTTTACCTTCGTTTTTATTGGACGATCCTGAAGCACAAGCAGTCGTAATCAAAATCATGGTCAACAATAAAAAAAATATCCTTTTCAACATAATCCCCCCCAATGGTTTCCGGTCTTCCCATTAGTTTGTAAATTATTTCAGATATTATGCATGGAGACACATTAAAAAGATGCCTCTTTGTGTCAGAACATCCTATCGAAATATTACTTGATTTGACTTAGCGTAAACGAGTATCGATATACTGTACATCAACACCTAAATTGTTTGAGTGCCAGGCACTCAAACAACTTCGACACAATTCAGAATTGTTTTAGTGCCAGGCACCAAAACAATTAAGCTTGGTGAGAAAAATGAATGCATGTTTTTTAACTGGAAAGCAAAATATATAGGTGAATTGCAAAAATACGATATTTAGGAGGATTCAAGTGGGAATATTAAGTGGAAATCCAAAAAATGAACCGATGCACTATGGGGAAGTTTTCGGTTTATGGACTTACTTACTGGCTACGAAAGGAATGATTACATGTTATCAAGTCCATATAAACCACGCAGGCGATTCTGATCTTCAATCACTATTGAAGGAAGCAATCCAATTATCAAAACAAGAAGAAAACGAGATAGAATCACTATTAAAAGAAAATGAAGTGGCATTACCACCTACTCCGCCCGAAAGATCAAATGCTTCTTTAGAAGACATTCCAACAGGGGCCAGATTTCTTGATCCGGAAATCGCAGCATCTCTAGCAAGAGATGTGGCGGCAGGTTTAATTTCTTGCAGCACGATAATGGGGGAATCAATTCGCGAAGACATCGCTATGATGTTCGGAAAATATCATGTTCAAAAGGCAGCTTTTGGAGCAAAAGTACTCCGGCTAATTAAAGACAAAGGCTGGCTTATTCCGCCGCCACTTCATATTACTTCTAAGTAAGGAAAAGGCAGAGCCCTTGAAACAAATCATACGTTGATAGTTTCAAGGGCTTTATTTCACTTTAGATTTCTGCAGTTTTCTGAAAAAAGAAGGCTTCTTACGGATAATCCATTTTTTCTTTAAAAACTGCTCCGCTTGTAGCCTAATATAGTCATCAGGTATTTCTTGCAGTTTTTTTATATAGCCTTTCGGTGTGACGAAAAGTGTATCATAGGAAGTGTAGACGACTTGCTGGTAATCAATTTCATCACTGATTTTATCAACAATCCGCTTTGCTTTATGTTTCTGACCGCTTTCCAAATATTTATTCGTAACAGCATTTTGCAGTAATGTCCTCACCATACGTAGTTTATCTTGATTTTGCATGAGAAGGATTCCTTTTTGCCTTGCATGCTTTTTAAATTGAGATGTTGCGGTTAATAATGACTTGAACGTACCTTCTTCCACTTTGGAAGAAATTCGTATATCATCCATTAATCCTGTTACCTCACTAGCATATTCATTCATTTTTCCTTCTGGCTCTTCTATTACTTTTAAGTATGAAAGCATGTCATCGATATCACCGAATAATTTGGAGAGCTTCCCATTATTCTTCAGATAGCCTTCCTCCATCGTTTCTTTAAGCTCCTCTAAATCCGACTGAAAATACTCATCTTTGTAATATGCCAATCCATATTCAAGTTCTTTCTCACTGATCATAACATTATAAAAAGTGAGGTACACTTGAAGACAGTAATCGGCGATTTCCTCACGCTCAACTACTTTACCCTCTTCGTCGAATATATGAAACTTATGAAAATGCAATGCTGCTATGTTATCCGCTTTGCCGCTGTATACCCCTAGTAACCGATATGGATGAGAACGATAGAAAATGATCGGACTTATAAACCCAACCTCAAATGGACCGACAAAAGGATCGGCCCATTTTTTCTCAATACCAGCAGCGGCAGTCATTTCGGGAGGCGGCTTAAAATTTGAACTCAAGACAACCATTCCTTTCACTTACAACCGCGTTAACGCAAGGAAGGCAAAAATAACAAGTATGACCATAATTGTAGTTCCTACCGTTTTAATACTAACAGTTTGTACCCTTTTTCGTACCTCACTGTAAACAATAAAGAATACTCCAACTAAACAATAAACAATAGCCACATACTTGAAAGTTGTATTTCCAAAAAAAGGTTCTAGATTATGTTTATCGGCATAAAATGCTAGCCCGAGTCCTCCAACAATAATTGTCACAGTGAAAAAGTACCCGATAAAACTCAAAGTACGATCGCTCAATAATACCACCCCTAACAAAGATGAGCTTAATAGAATTTCCACCAAAATAACCGCTGACACCAGTATTTAAAGCTAGCTGACACTTCATATTGGAAATTATTCCACGCATCAACGTATCCGTTCCACATATTTTTCAAACGGTTATCTGGATGTATATCAGGATTATTCCAATATAGTATATCTTTATAAGTCTGCGTTAAAAACTTTGGTGGGTATTTCTTTGCAAAATCAACTAAAATTCCTGATATACCAGCTTTATTAATCCACATATTCATAGGAATTAATGACGCAAAAACTAAAGAGCTAATTCCAATACCTCCCAAGTCCATCCCTTCGCCTTTAACAAATTGCTTTCCCGCTTCTATGACTGCACCAGTTCCGGCACCATATATGAGCCATCCGACTCTTTCCCATTTTACCGCTTGATTTACTCTCGTCCACAAACCAACACCTACGAGGGAAGTAAAGAATGCAAATACTGCATTTATTCCCATTGATTTTGGATCCCAATTTCCGGTCACAATATCAAAAGCTACCGATACGCCTGCACCTTTCAGACCAATCCCTAATATATGTTTGGCGAGTCCCAACCATCCGCCATGAACAAAACGATAAAGATTTGTCATTAATAAGCCTTTAGCTACTTGCAATCTAAACCATAAGCCTACTGCCCGCACAGCATTCATGGTCACTTGAAAAGCAGGGACTAACGCTCTCGTCATAACAAATCGCCAAGCCGTACTTAATGCAAGTCCGACTTTACCAATTCCTACTCGTAATATATTTCCAGACCATGTCAGAAACGCTGCCATTGCTCCTGTTTCCACTGCAAAAGCAAGTAATCCACCTGCAATGGCAGCACCAAAAATCCAGCCAGCAGCATGAAGAGGATTAAATGCGTCCGTTCCACCATATAAAGCAAAATAAATGATTCCCGCGATCACAGCTGCAATGGCAGCGACAATGGCTACTGCGATTGTAATAATTCCTCCGACGACTAATAAGGCAATAACAGCAATGGCTGCTAAAATAATGCTGATTGTTACAATTAAATCCTTTACCCAATCGGGCAACGCGTCCCAAGCCGACGCAATCATTTCCCCAACATCAGATAAAAATTTAGTAAAGGCATGCCAGCCTATTTTTGCACCTTCTATCGTTTTATCAAGTATATCTTTAAAAAAGTCCCCAATTTTCTTCCAATTCCAATCTACTGGATTGAGAGAGATGCCACCATGATGTCCCCATGCCTGTTGCTCAGTAGGAGTTAAGCTATTATTCTCATACTCTATATCCCCAACATTACTAGCAGCCAATGTTGTAACCGGGACTGTGACTAATAGTAATAATAGCATGAAGCTTTTTAACATTCGACTAAACCATTTCTGCATCCGGAAACCTCCTTTTTACAAGGTACTTCAACTTCCATGCTTATATTTTTCATTAATTTCTTTTTCGATTTCCTTGTAGCTTTCTTGTGCCAATTTCAGGAGGTCGTTGTACATCTCATTTTCAGCTTGATTCGTTAAATCATATCGAGCATGACGCAATGTTTTAAACATTGCCCTTTGTTCGGATGATATTTGGTCATTTTTGTATAGGAAAAGAACAGCGTTGTCCAAATTTCGGATTTCCAAAGAACTTTTTTCAGCAAATTCATTTTTATATTCAAAAATAGTTTCTTCCCTTTTTAATACGGTATCAATATTTTGCGATTCAGCATTTACCTTCCACTCAAGCCATTTAGTAGCCATTTCTTGTGATCGATCAAATTCTGCTTGTAATTGTTCAACGTTTCGAACGGTTTGGTATGTACCATCCGCTGCCTCTGCAATTTTCTTTAGTTCCTTCTGACCTTCACTATCAACATTAAAACCAATGACATTTAGGATTGGCGTAACAGAGGATTCTGCAAGCTCCTTCGCTTCCTTCACAGGATCTCCATCACATGTTTCAACTCCATCGCTTACTAAATAAATGATGTTTGTATTTTTATCCCCATTAAATTTAGCAAAATCATTTTTTGCTTGGATTAATGATTCTGCAATAGGCGTCCAGCCACTCGGTTGAAATTGATTCAAGGCATCGTTTATTTTCGCTTCCTCGAATGCCTGCATCTCGTATAAAAGCTCACTGCTTGCGCATGAAAGTTTTTTATCAGAGTCAGACCCTGTCCCTTTATGTCCATATACACGCAATGCGACATTCGCTTCTTTCGGAAGGTTTGAGGAGAAAGTCTTGATCGACTCTTTTGCCCAGTCCATCATTGACTTTCCATCAATGACCTCTGCCATACTGCCGCTCGCATCTAATATGATTTCTACATTATAATTTTCTTTAAATTCATATCGGGGATCGCCAATGTCAGGGTTTCCAAAGTCTTCTTTCTTCCAGTTTTCAACCACCTCATTCGGATCCGGATAATCCTCCGCGAAAAGTGAAATGAGTTTTGCCCAATATTTTTTCACCTCATCTTCATGTTCCTCTTCTTTTAAAGGAGGCAGCTTCGATAGTTCTTCTTCAATGGCTGTTTCGTTTTCATCGTAAAAAATACCGGCGAACATACCTGGTGTGTAAGTTATTAATGATTGCGTATTTTCTGGAGGATTTGGTGCCTCGATGACGTCTTCCATATCACTTTCATCTTCTATTTCGTCATTTTCTATCGCTTCATTTGTTTGTTCTGTCGGTTCGCTTTTATGGTTCTCCGCTACAATTGAATCGTCTTTTGTCGAGCAAGCACCTAATGTTAATACGAGTATTACAAGTACGAAAATAAATAACTTTTTTTGCAAAGTTTAATAACCTCCTAATGCAGTTATTTACATTTAATGTCAATCTCTTTTGGAGTTTTGATGCTTGCTTCAGCTTCGGCAAACACATCTTGTTCGCCTGAACCGAATGATTGATCCTTAACAGTAATGAACGATGCCGATTTTTTTACACGAGCCATAACCTTAAATTCTTTTCCTTTAAAAATAATATCAATATCCTCTTCGGCACCGTTTTTCACTGCAAAATATGTGGCGGCATCCGTCCATCGCGGCTCTGATTTTTTTATCGCTTCGCATGCCACATCATTGATTTCTTTTACTTCTCTTGAAAACCATTCTTTATACCAAACATTTTTGAAAAAATAGCGTAAAGCTAGATTTGCGTTTACTTCCTCATAGGAATACCTGACTGCTTTCCTAAGTTCATTAGGAATTTGCATTTTATCCATGGCCCATTTCCAAATGGTGTCTAGTTCTCTAGCGGTCAGTGACGGTGGAGGTATAGGATTACCGTCTTCATCCTCTTCTGTATTATCATCCATGATTTCATCGATTTTTTCCTGAACAAATTCATTCGCCACTTCACGCAAGCGATCCATCCGGATTTCAATTTCGGACTTTAATTTTTCATCATAAACATCTTTTATTTCATTGGCGGCTGCTAAAACCGCGGCATCTGCACTCGTTTGACTGACCCGTTTGCTTGCATATGTCGTGAAAAAATCAAAAAAGATGAAACTAATGAAAATAGCCCCTACTAATAACCCGATGATAACGAGAAGGGTATTTCCTTTTTCGTTACGCACGTAGCGGCTTATCATTAGTCATCCACCTCTTCCTTTGGCATGGAAGCACTCGCCTTCAGTTCATGGTCCAATTTCCCGATAAATGGGATTTTGATGGTCGGTACTTTTGCCTTAACCGTCACGGTTACTTCCTGTCCGTATGAAGTCGAACCTTCTGCTACAGAGCTGCTCACTTTGATTCCATGGGCAGCCCGGTTGACGGCTGCACCATAATCACCGCCAACTGCCGCAACACGGGCGCCGTCTCTCGCCGCGGATTCCGCCACAACGACAGTATAGGCTACTAAAGCGACCTGCCATATAAAAAGCAGCGCCATGACAATCATAGGAAACACGGCTACAAATTCAATTAACTGTGAACCTTTTTCATTTTTGGCATGCCGTAAAACTCGTTTCATCTGTCACACATCCAATCTAATCAATCACCACTCAAACTATTAATCATTTTCACTAGTTGGTTTTTAACAGCAGTCCCCATAGTAGAATCACCTTTCATCGTGGCAGCGATCGCTCCCATAATCGCAAGCACCAGCATTCCAAGCGCAATCCACTCGAGCGCTTGTGCCCCTTTTTCGTTTTTAACATACTGGTCCCACTTACATTTAATTGATACGTAAAATTTAGTTAACATGATGATTCCTCCTAAAAATATTTTAAAATTGATTCGCCGAAATTTAATGATTACTGAAGATACTTCTGGAACAGGAATGGAGTCTAGCTGTACGGGAATTGGAACCCTACGAACGAGAATAGAACCTCCCTGAACGGGAATTGAACCCCCTCGAACGGGAATAGAGCTCGCCCGAACGAGAATAGAAACCTCAAAAAGGAATTGGAACCCTCCGAACGGGAATAGAAACCTCGAAAAGGAATTGGACACCTCCGAACGGGAATGGAACTCTCTCGAACGGGAATAGAGCTCGCCCGAACGAGAATAGAAACCTCAAAAAGGAATTGGAACCCTCCGAACGGGAATGGAACCCCCTCGAACGGGAATAGAGCTCGTCCGAACGAGAATAGAACTCTCGAAAGGGAATTGGAACCCTCCGAACGAGAATAGAACCTCCTCGAACGGGAATAGAACTCGCCCGAACGAGAATAGCACTCTCGAAAGGGAATTGGAACCCTCCGAACGGGAATGGAACTCTCTCGAACGGGAATAGAACTCGCCCGAACGAGAATAGAAACCTCTAAAGGGAATTGGACCCCTTCGAACGAGAATGGAACCTCCCTGAACGGGAATGGAACTCTCTCGAACGAGAATAGAACTAGCCGAACGAGAATAGAAACCTCGAAAGGGAATTGGACCCCTCCGTAAGGGAATGGAACTCTCTCGAACGGGAATAGAACTCGCCCGAACAGGTATAAAAAAACTCTCGAACAGGAATAGAACCTATAAGGCTTAAAACCACACATCCAGTCCGAACGCTTCCGGATTGTATAGCATGTTCAAAAAGAGCAGGCCGATGATCAGTAGGAACACGGCTGGCGCCACTAGGAAAGTAGTGACTAGTGTTACTTGCGGACTTGCTTTAGCCGCTTTTTCCTTTGCTCGGTATCCTCGCATGGCTCGTAAATTTTCTGCTTGGACGCGGAAAGTCGTAGAGACGGGAACACCGAGATCTGAACCTTGCACTAATGAATTTACAAGCATCTCCAATTCTTTTGATGTGTTGCGGTCCAGTATGTGCTGGAAGGCTTGGCGTCTTGGAACTCCTAAATCTATTTCTCTATTAAATCGCTGGAATTCCTCGCTCAGCGGCCCTTCCATTTGGTTTGTCACTTGGCGTAATGCGGCATCCAATGATACGCCCGCTTGTAATGTGATGCTTACGGTATCGAGAAAATCTGGCATCATTGTACTTATTATTTCTTGTCTTTCCTTTGCCAAATACATAATCCAAAGCGACGGAAATGCAAACCCGATAATCGGTAAAATCAGCAATGAAAAAAGCGCAAATGGCATGCCTAAAAATGAATAGATAATAGAGAAAGACAGCAACCCCATTCCGAGCACAAATCTTAATCCATGGAGGCCTTGTTGCGTTAACCCCATTGGGTTTCCGGCCCTGACAAGCATTTGTTCATCTTTTTCAAAATCGAACATTAATTTGTACTTTTCAGCTGTTGGCCCTACATATTCCGCTGCTTTAATAAGTGGTTTCCAAATGAATTCAGCTAATTTTCTACGACTTTTCATCAATTTCGATTTCTGCAAATGAACGAGCAATTTTTCTTTTTTCGCAATATAAAGCCATATAAAGATAAAACCAATAAAAATAAATATTAAAATAATAATCGTTAACACTTGGACAAGTACTTCAAAATAAGGACTCATAGAACTACACCCTTATCGTTGTTATTTTTCGAATGACAAGGAATGCGAGAAGCTGCATCCCAATAAAAATTGTTAATAAAACAAGTCCCCATTTTGTAAAAAGTGGATTTAAGAATCCTTCAATGAATAAATTCATCATCAATGCCATCATTAAGGGCATGATTGGAAGAATGAGGGCGATGAACCTAGCTTCTGCCGTTACGGTGTCGACTTCCTTATTTACCCTAGCCCTTTCCTCGAGCGTATCTGCCATAATGCTTAACACTTCAGCCAAATTACCGCCAACCCGATGCTGGATGACAATTGTACTGACAAAGATGTTTAATTCTTTGCTCGCAAATCTTTCCCTGAGCTGATTCATAACATCTTCAAAATTTGTCCCTAACCGAAGCTGCTGAACCATCCCTTTAAACTCCGGTCCAATCGGCGCCTTTAATTCCTCCCCAACCATTTCAATCCCTTGGGGTATCGTTAGTCCAGCTTTCATCGTATTGCTCATCATGCGACAAACTTCCGGCAATTGCCGATTCAACTTTTCCGTCAATTGATTTTGCCTTGACTTTAGGAAAAGCTTGGAGCCAAACCAAATGATCAAGTATGCTAATGTGATATTAATGATAAAAATGAGTTTGAATAAAAAGTGCCCCGCAAACAGAAACGCTCCAAAGAGAAGAATGCATATGCCTGCATATTCAGATGGTTTTAATAGAATATCTGCCTGGACCAACTTCTTTTTTAAATCTTCCGCTAATTCCGATCGGTCATATTTATCACCAATTAAAATAATCGAGCTTTTTCTTTCTTGATTTAACTCGGTATCAAACCATTTCTCGATTTTCTTATTCGTTTTATTCGCATTTTTATAGTTTAAAAAATAGTAAATTGAGATGAAAAGCGAAAAGAAAGTAGCACTTCCCGTTAATACAATCGCATTCACAACAACACCCCTTCCTTAAAAAGTGTCATTGGAATCTCAATCCCGCGCGATTTCATTCGGGAATATACTTGCGGCACATACCCTGTTGAAACAAATGAACCTAAAATTCTTCCATTGTCGTCAACACCATGTCGTTCGAACTTAAATATGTCATTCACTTCAATCGCACCATTTTTCTCTATGATTTCAGCAATACTGACAAGCTTTCTTTTTCCATCCGGCAATCGTTCACTTTGGACAATTAAATCAAGTGCACCGACAAAATATTGACGGACAACATCAACTGTTAGGGATAGCCCTGACATGATAACCATCGCTTCAAGGCGTCCTAGTGCGTCTTTTGGAGAATTGGCATGGACCGTCGTGAGCGACCCCTCATGTCCTGTGTTCATCGCTTGAAGCATATCAATCGCTTCAGATCCCCTAACCTCCCCAACGATAATTCTGTCTGGACGCATCCTTAGGGCATTCCTTACAAGCATGCGAATGTTAATTTCCCCCTTCCCTTCCATATTGTTAGGGCGAGCCTCCATCCGCACTAAATTATCGTGTTCAAATTTAAGTTCAGCCATATCCTCAATAATGACGACGCGTTCACCGTAAGGAATCGAACTGGATAAAACATTTAACAGCGTTGTCTTCCCACTGCCCGTCCCTCCGGAGACCAAGATATTACATTTTGCCTGTACGGCAGCTTGCAGAAATTCACTTATCTCTTCTGTAAAAGTTCCAAAATTAATTAAATCACTATGAGAAAAAGGATTTTTATTAAACTTACGTATCGATAGGACAGGTCCATTTAAACTAATTGGAGGAATGACCGCATTCACCCTACTTCCATCATGCAAACGAGCATCAACCATTGGAGAGCTTTCATCAATTCTCCGGCCGATCGGAGCAATAATTCGGTCGATAATATGGCGAATATGCTGGTCGTCTTTGAACCTTACATCGGTCTTTATTAATTTTCCTTCCTGCTCGATATAAATTTCCCTCGGACCATTCACCATAATTTCTGTAATACGGTCTTCTTTAAGTAAAGCCTCTAGCGGACCATATCCAACAGACTCATTAATGATCTGCTTTACGAGGGCTTCCATTTCCTGCCGCGGTATAATGGCCCTTTCTTCTTCAATCATTCGATATACTAATCTTTCGATTGTTTGCCGCATTTCTTTTGGTGGAAGAGTGGTGATTGTTTCTAGGTCCGATTCTTTTATTAAACGGTTTTTATAATGTCTTGCCCGTCTTTCTAGCTCCATGTCCATCACATTCCATTCATCTTGTGAATGTAAAGGATAGTCTTTAACTTTTTCGAACCATTGCATTGTTAGGTCACACTCCTTTTACAACCAACTTTTTAACCATTTTCCTCACGTCTTGTGCAGTTTTCGATACACCTTTATCGTGTTTTTTATGATAAAAAGGTCTACCCATATTGATAAAAGGCTGGATTCCGTAAAAATCAGCGCGAATACTGCCTATAATCGGCAAATCGATTAAAGTACCGATATTTTTTTCCGTCAACTCAGCTTTATGGTTATTGCGGTTGATGATGACCGATACATTGTTTTTATTACCGA
Organism: Lederbergia panacisoli; assembly: GCF_024626525.1. Lineage (GTDB taxonomy): Bacteria > Bacillota > Bacilli > Bacillales > Bacillaceae_C > Lederbergia > Lederbergia panacisoli. Next base: position 12,595 of record NZ_JANJGU010000023.1, on the reverse strand, counting down.
TTTGATAGCGATGAAAATGATTGATTGTATGTTTTAACCCGCGAACCGATAAACTATCCGGATTCAGTATGTAGTAAATATGTGTGGCCTCATTTAGGGCGGTAAAGGTTGTTGAATTAAAAGTAGACGGCAAATCTAATATGACTTGATCAAAATGATTTCTACACGTCCTTATGATTCTAGTAATCATTTCATCTGTCGCTGTTTCATTTTGTTCAGGATTGGCAGGACTCAATAAAACATGAATTCCTGTATTTTCTTCCCTAACTGCAACATTTTGTATATGGTTAATCGAAAGCTCGTTTATGACTGGGAGTAAATCCATATAAGATCTTTCCGGCTCAATGCCAAACACGACCTCAACACCGCCAAATTGCACATTAAAATCAATCAAAATGACGCGTTGATCACATTGCATTTGTAAGTTTTGCGCGACCATTGCGGCAATTAATGTTTTTCCAGTCCCACCTTTTGCACTGTAAAAAGCCCTAACGTCACCAGAACCTTCATAAGCGTAATAATCACTCGCAGAACGGCTGCCTGCAAAGTTGGGGAACGGCTTCTGTAAAACTGAAACTAACTTTTCTAATTCATTAGGAATGATCACCAACTCTTTCGCTCCAAGCTTCATCCATTTTCTAGCATTTTCAAAAGAACGATCCCTAACAAGACCGATTAAAACACTTGACATCGGAATATGAGCGGGAACAACAGCATCCAACATCAATTCGTCGATTAAAAAATATTGAATGTTGTCATCTTGTACATAAGGACCTTCCCATACGTTAGTTTCCATGACTTCAAAATTATATAAAATCCTTTTTATATCCGTTAATAATGACTCGTCTTCTGTGACGACCATGGCATTAGTACTTCTCATGTGAAACCCTCTTTTCGCACTGATTCCCTGCATTAAATTATTTTTTGTCTCCCTTTTCCTGTTTCTTTTCTTTCTTTTCTTCCTTTTCTGGCTTTTTAGCTGGACTTTCTTTTTCTTTACTAGCTGGTTTTTCAGGTGGATTTTCGTTTACTTCTGTATTTCCCTTTACCTCTTGATTAACTGGTTCTTCCTGTGCGGGAACTTCCTCATTATTGTTCTCGGAATCTAGTTGACTATAATCTGTTTCAAGTTGATTAACTCTTAGCACACGAATTTGGTCGGCTGTATTTTGCATATGGATCAGCTGCTCCGCCTGCTGAATTGTTAAAGAAACTTTAATGGCCATTCCGGTATTATTTTTATCCTCCAACTGAATCGATTCACTTTGAATGACATCGATATTGTTCATGATTCGTTTTGTTTCTATTCTTCCTTCATTATCCGATTTAAACGACGAGATAATGTCGACTTTATCACCAACAAATATTTCCTGGTCCATAATGACATTTTCTGTAGGATTCAACCAAACAATTCGGTATCCTTCCGGAATATCCACCCGCGATCGAATTAAATTCCTTGTAATCAGATCACCTTTTTTCATGTTTACGATAAAAAGATGGTCTTCCATTTCTTTTTCACTCGTCAAGAATGAAGAGACTGCACTCGATTTTGGAATGCTTAACCAATCAATCATTTCCGGGGTAATTTCTGTATAGGCCGATACATCGTTCTTCGCTACTGCTACTTTCACCGATTGCCCCATCAGTTCTTTCGCTTCGGAAACTTGACTATTGATAAACCAACCCGTCATGATTGCCAATAAAAAAGCAATCGTTAAAAAGATAAAAGCTTTTCTTTTCGCACTAATCATTGCGTTCCTCCATCAATCCATACAAGATTGTTATTCTAAATAATAGTTACTGCTTGAATATAAGGTATCCCTACAGGTAACGATGTAGCATTCGTTTGAATTTGTTTTTTTGCGTTAGGCAGTTCTTTTTCAATTCCCTTGCCGACTGCCCAAATTTCTTTCGCATCCTTTTTCTCAACAAGGAATTTCCATAAGCCATCTAAATCTCCCGATTGATGTGTCTTGATTCTTCTATTCGGAAGTATTTCTGTAAGCAGAAAAATACTCTTTTTACTCTCCTTATAAATCACACTATATTTATCCGCTCGAATGACTTTCATTGGACTTGGCGAGATAACCCAGCTTGATATTTTAGATTTCATATTCTGAATATGATTCATCACATCGTTGTAATTTGCACCATTATGTATTTTATTGAGAATTTCATTTTTAAAAAATAAATACTCGGCTTTGCTGCCCCGTATCGGAATTGGCCATAGAACCTTATTTGGCATCAGCCAATTTTGAAGCCTGTCCAACATTCCGCTGGACCCAAACCTTTCATCATAAAAATAAATGATTTTATCATGATCTTTAAATTGGTTCGTAAAATAATCCAGCTCCTCATCCATAGTAGTTTTTTTAAAGATGAGCTTCTTGGGAGAGATTCCCGGGTTTATAAACCGAATCGCGTCTTGAAGATGAGTATACTTTCCTTTTAGCGATGCTTGCTTAATCGTTTCATCTTCCTCATTAAGACTTAAAACTTCATCAACAAGTAACAACATAAAATACTCCTTATTCACTTTAGATATGTATGACTTTTCACCCTTCATTAACTAATATCACGTGTTCACAAATCGGTCAATTTAGCCCAAAAATCACAAAAATTTGCACCTAGTATTTATTTCCTAATGAGGTTAAAAAGAGACAGGTTAATTAAGGTCTATCGTAATGGTTTAACTTCATGCAAATTGGGTAATCTCGCTTTCTAGTTCCAAATAATGTAAAATAACTTTCTCCAAATCAAAAAATAGGGTAAATATAATCATTTTTCAGTGCCAGGCACCCAAACAATTCAGAATTGTTTGGGTGCCTGGCACTCGAACAATTCAGAATTGTTTGGGTGCCTGGCACTCGAACAATTCTTTACCATACGTATTCAATTAGTTTTCCTTTAAATAAATCGGTGTCTATGTTGCAGTTTTTGGCATCTATTCCGTACTGCCAGCCAAGTAGGTTTGAGTCTTTAGGGCCTTCGGGTTGGTATTTAGGTGCTTTTTTTTCAGATGTAATTCCTTTTTGGGGGTGCGCTGTCCAAAGTATCATTTTTTTCTTTAAGTCTTTTTGATTATTGGCGGCTTTGTTATATTCCGAAAACAATGCTTGTTCTTGGGAAAAGACACCATAGATTGCGGGAATATAAGACGATTTGCTCATTTCATCAAACCAGCCTTCAATAAATTTTGCATCAACAGGAAATGATGGCTCAATATCTGCAAAAATCGCTTTTCCTTTCGGAACTTTAAGTTCCTTTGCCATCGAGATCGCTTTTTCCGCATGTGATTTACCATTTTCATAGCCTTTTGCTTCCGTGATATGATTATAGATAATGAGAATTTTAATTTTATTTGAATGAAGATATTCTACTTCATCAGAGGTCAGTCCAAAGGAAACATCCTCGATATCTCCTAAATATCTTCCCCAAACTTTTGGTGTACCGAATTGCTCCTTCACACAGGCATATAACTCCTTAGTCGTAAGGCTTGCAGAATCGATGCCCCAAATAATATCATCGGGACCAATTCCATTATCCTTTTCCTTCTTTTCCTTCTTTTCTTTTTTATCATCTTCCTTTTTATCTTCCTTTTTATCTTCCTTTTCATGTTGCTTTTCTTGTCCACTTTTATTCCCAGATTTATGTTGATCACGATCGTTTGAAAAAAATAGGATGATAGGAATTAATAAGATGATAAAAATGGTTGTAAAAAAAAGAAATGATCTATTCTTCATTTTCCTTCCCTCCTTACTCATTCCAGAGTATGCAGGGGAAAAATAATGGTTATAACTTCCTATTTTCAACTTGTACGATAAAAATGGGCTTTTTACGATAGTTCATTTAACACATAGAGACAATCGACACATAGAATATGGTATCCAGATTAAAGGAGGTGCCTTTTAAATGAGTGGAGGCTTTGGAGCAGGTTACGGAGGTTTCGCATTAGTTGTCGTGTTGTTTATTCTTTTAATTATCATTGGTGCATCATTTGTTGGTGGATACGGCGGAGGATTCTATTAAGGGTTACTTCCATTAACGTATAAAAAGGCCTTTCTCTCTACGATAGTGTAGAAAGAAAGGCTTTACTTTTTATCATCATCGTAACCGTTCGTATTGTTCGGCTACTAATTTCCAATCCTGCAAAAAAGAAGCCCATAAATTCGGCCGACGTCTAACGGCAAGTGGATGATATGCCACTGCCGTATTGTAACCTTGAATATTGTGCCAGATACCGCGAAGGCTCTTCACCTCGGCATCCGCAGATTTAAAAAATGATTGAACTGCAACATTGCCCATACAAAAAACAAGACTCGGTTTAGCAGATAAAAGCTGCTCCTCTAAATGCAGCATGCAAATTTTCCGCGTCTGCTCTTTTTCATACTTACGAACCGGTCGTCTTTTTAAAATATATGTAACGTATAAATCAACCATTTGTAAGCCAACCTCATGTGCAGCCTTTTGCAATGTTTGCCTCGTCCCACAAATGGTAGGATTCCCTTCTTTATCCTCACGTGCTCCTGGATTGTCAAGGATGACCATAATTGAGGCATTGGGATTTCCTTCTCCCCACACCATGCGTGAACCTTGCTTATAAAGACCACAATCCTTACAATCGATATAACTTTCTGGAGTTAGTATTTCAGGCCACCTTTCTGGGCAAAAATTAGCCATTGTCTAAACCCCATAAAATGTTACTCATATATTTCATCTGCATTTTTATAGCGCAGCTTTTCTGATTTAATGGCTTCTTCCCTCTTATCACGATTTGTTTCTTCCTTTTCTCTCGTTTTCATTTTTTCATTGTCCCTTATATTCTTCATATCCCAATTCTCCATATACATATCAATCCTCCCATCCAATCAAAATTCCAACATATCTTTTCCAGATGTATGTATTTTATTCCTTATCACATAATACTTGTATGTTGATGATGAATGGCAAAACATAAATAAAAGAGGTTTTACTTATGGATATGGATTTGATCTGGAAAGTGTTATTAATATTCGCCATTGGCACATTATATTTGAGACTAAGTGGGAGAAAGACGATTTCCCAAATGACGATGCCTGAAGCCATTATCATGATCGCTTTCGGTACGATGCTTATTCAACCTGTAACGAGTAAAAGTATATGGACTACTATTGTAGTCGGAGCCATATTTATATTGGCTCTTGTCATAACAGAATGGATTCAAGTAAAATCTGACCTTCTAGAAACGATTATCTCTGGAAAATCTGTACCAGTGGTTGAAAAAGGACAACTGAATGAAAAAAACCTTAGAAAATTAAGATTAACAGTCGATAAATTAGAGGAACGGCTGCGTCAACTTGGTATCTCTTCAATTAGCCACTTAGAAACGGCGACAGTTGAGGTAAATGGAAAAATAGGTTATACATTAAAGCCTGAAAAGCAACCGGCAACAAAAGAAGATATTATAAATCTCATACAACTTATACAAACCGGAAAGATGAACAGCTCAATTGTTAGCAACGAATCGGATGGAAACATCTTTAAGGAAATTACGAACAAAAACCATACGGAACCTCCTTCGAGTTATTTACAATGAGCTAAAAGAAGAAGCGATACTTCACTTCTTCTTTTTGCTTCAATCTAATAATCGATTATTCTCATCCACTGACATGAGTTTGGCGGATTGTGATCCGCCACCCGCCTCAATAACTCCTTCACCTCTACATACACTGCAATTATATTGCCAGCCTTCATCGTCTGATAGCATGCCTGTACCTTCACAGGCTTTGCATGTCAACTCTCTATCCACCATTTTTACTCCCTCCAATCATTCAGCTATTTTTTGACGACTTTTAACCCAATTGATCATACCGCCCGCTAGCATCACGTCTACTTGTCTTTCTGATAAAGTATGTTTTACCTTTATGATTTGGTTCTGCCCTTTCACGCTTATTGCAAATTCATTTCCTTGTTTGATCGTCGTTCTAACATTTTTCAGTTCCAAAATATCACCTTGATTTAAGGTGTCATAGTCTAAAGGATTGACAAAGGTTAAAGGCAATACTCCAAAGTTAACGAGGTTTTGCCAATGAATCCGAGCGAAATCCTTAACAAGCGCTACTCGTAATCCTAAATATCTTGGGGCAAGTGCAGCATGTTCCCGACTTGATCCTTGGCCGTAGTTAGACCCGCCAACTATTGCATGACCTCCGTGATCAACTGTTTCCTTCCCTCTTGTGTAATAGGTTCGGTCAATAATTTCAAAAGCAAACTTACTGATTTCAGGAAGGTTGCTCCTAAATGGCAGAACGCGTGCTCCACCGGCTAAAATTTCATCTGTTGAAATATTGTCGCCCATTTTTAAAAGAATCGGGATTTCCATATAATCATGAAGCTCATCCATGGAAGGAATGGAAGCAATATTAGGGCCTTTTATGAGCTGCACGTTTTTAGCATCTTCATAAGGCAACGGTGCTTCTAATAAATTTACATCTACCGTAGGATTCATTGGTTCCTTAACTTTAGGATACGGGAAATTCATCGTTCTTGGATCTGTGATTTTTCCAGTAAGTGCGGAGACTGCAGCCGTTTCAGGGCTACATAAAAAAACACTATCCTCTCTAGTACCTGATCTTCCCGGAAAATTTCGCGGAGTTGTCCGTAAACTATTGCGCCCCGTCGCAGGTGCTTGCCCCATTCCAATACAGCCATTACACCCGGCTTGATGTAATCTCGCTCCTGATTGGAGCAAACTTGCAATATGACTTTCCTTCACTAAATCCGTCAACATTTGTCTGGAGGTCGGGTTTATATCAAAAGAAATGCCCTCAGCTATAGGTCTTCCTTTTACAATTTCTGCTGCAATCGCGAAATCGCGAAACCCGGGATTCGCCGATGATCCTATATATGATTGATAAATTGGTGTACCGGCAACCTCCTTAACTGATACGACATTACCCGGACTTGAAGGTTTTGCGATGAGCGGCTCGAGCTCTGAAAGATTGATTTCCTCTGTTAAATCATACTTAGCACCCGCATCAGCCACTAATTCTATCCAATCATTTTCTCGTCCCTGCTCTTTTAAAAATCGTTTGATTTCTTGATCAGAAGGAAAAACTGTTCCAGTTGCTCCAAGCTCTGCGCCCATATTGGCGATTACATGACGGTCCATCGCACTTAATGTTTCAACGCCAGGTCCATAATATTCAATAACTTTTCCAACTCCACCTTTTACATCGTATCTACGAAGCAGTTCCAAAATCACGTCCTTTGCACTTACCCAATCAGGAAGCTTGCCCGTAAGCTTGATTCCCCATACTTGAGGCATTTTTACATAAAAAGGCTCACCTGCAATCGCTAATGCTACATCAAGTCCTCCAGCACCCATCGCGAGCATACCCATGCATCCGTTTGCACAAGTATGGCTGTCTGATCCAAGCAAGGTTTTTCCCGGCTTAGCCAGCCGCTGCATATGAACGGGGTGGCTCACTCCATTTCCGGGGCGGCTATAGTAAAGGCCAAATTTTCTTGTTGCACTTTGTAAAAACAGATGATCATCAGGATTCTTGCTGTCCACTTGAATGAGATTATGGTCGACATATTGGGCGGACGCCTCCGTTTTAGCCCGTTCCAATCCCATCGCTTCAAGCTCCAACATAACCATCGTCCCTGTCGCATCCTGAGTTAACGTTTGATCAATTTTCAAGCCAATTTCAGACCCTGGAATCATTTCTCCCGATAAAAGATGTGACTGAATTAATTTTTGCGTAATATTTAATGCCATCCAGCTACCTCCTAAAAAAATACACTCTTTATTACGGTACTTCATAATAGGATTGTTTATTCATACTTTATATGGATTGATAGAGGACTAACTACAAATTCTGTACTAGATATGAAAACAGATAAAAAAAGCCGACCAAAGTCGACTTATTAGCTGTTATATAGGGGAGATAATTAAAAAGTATTTCTGTTTTATTTCTGAATTGAACCCGTCATTTTATGGTTACGCATGTTTAGTTACTTATGAAGTTGATTTATTATCCACTGCTGAACAAGCCGATATACTTCATCTTTATTAACCTCATTCAACATTTCATGTCTACCGTCTTTAAAAAGGGTCGAATCAATATTCAATAAACCCATTTTTTTATATTGCTGGATTACTTGCTGTACTTTATTGCCCCCAACAGGATCTTTATCACCACTAAAAAATAACATCGGCAAGTCCTTCGGGATGGATTGATTCAGTTTTGGATTATGAATTTTTTCTAGTCCTTCAAAGAGATCATAAAAAAACCCCGAACTACAAACGAAGCCACAACGTGGATCAATAATGTATTTCTCTACCTCATTACTGTCACGCGAAAGCCAATCAAATCTAGTATTAGGGTTTTGTATGCCTTTATTGAAAGAACCAAAGGAAAGGCGATCAAGAAATGGGCTTGGAGTTTTGGGGCCTTTTATGCGACCTTCCCACTTAGCGACTCCCTTTCCTATTTTCCCTGCCAAACCAGGGCTTCCAGCTGTACCAGAAAGAATCACACCTTCGACGGAAGCAGAATATTTCTGTATGTATCTTCGAACTAAAAAAGATCCCATACTATGCCCCATTAAAAATACTGGGGTGTCACGGTAATCATTTTGTATGGACTGGTTGATATGATAAAGATCATCGACAACGCGATCAAATCCATCTTTTTCAGCAAGAAAACCAACTACACCAGCCTTCGCCCCAGTTTCTCCGTGGCCACGATGGTCATTTCCGTAAACAAAAATCCCATTCTGAACAAGATATTCTGCAAATTCATCATACCTATCTATATGTTCAGCCATCCCATGGGCTAGTTGAAGAATGGCGGCAGGTTCAGCATCCGTGTCTATCCATCTTTTAACATAAATTTCAATTTCATCATTCATCTTTAACCAATCGCTGGAAATTTTCGTAATGCTCACCCCTAACTCTATATTACTACGGAAAATTCACTCCCATTACCTTTGCCATCATTTTCGGCAAATCCGTATTATCATGCAAGCCTTTAAATAATTCCGATCCCGGTCCAAATGCATACACAGGAATGTCAACGCCTGTATGCTGTGAAGTCGTCCACCCTATAAGCGCTCGTTCCGATACGATTCTATTTATAGCTATGACTGGTTTATCAGCTTGTTCTATTCTCTTTACTTCTGCTTTAGTCAAATCAATTCCTGCATGTTTTTTCAATATTTCTTTTGCATTGCTGCGATTTTTATCCAATTGCATTTCCATGTAACGGCCAGAGGATTTTACCTTCCGCAGTACATCTAATTTTGCATCATACTTATCATATGCTCCTACAGACATGCCGCCATTATCATGATCACCCGCTATAACAACAAGTGTATTTTTATCTTTTTTAGCAAAATCTACTGCAATCTCAACTGCCTTTTCAAATGCTTCTATATCTTTCATCGCCCATGCAGGATCATTATCATGCCCCGCCCAGTCAATTTGGCTGCCCTCCACCATTAAAAAAAATCCTGCTTTGTTTTGATTCAACATCTTTAATGCCACCTTCGTCATTTCCTCAAGACTTGGCTCACTTGTTAAGTGGCGGTCCAGTTCAGGAACCATCCCCTCAATTGCAAAAAGACCAAGCAATTTTTGCGGCATTTTCACATTTGATAACTCAGTTTTATTCGTTACGATTTCATATCCTTTCTGTTTCCCACTTTCCAATAAGGAAGTAAAATACGTTTTTCCTCCTCCTAGTAGAACATCAATTTCATTGTCCAAATATTGCACCGCTATTTCGGACTCATCCTTGCGCGATATTACATGGGCTCCAAATGCGGCCGGGGTGGCGTATGTTATCGTCGAAGTCGCAACAAGTCCAGTTCCTTTCCTTGCTTCTTTCGCAACTTCCAAAATTGTCTTTATTTTTTTTCCGTCTGGAGCTATGCTGATCATTCCATTGTTTGTCTTAAATCCCGTCGCCATCGCGGTTGCAGCTGCGGCGGAATCCGTTACAGGGGTATTGGCGGAATAGGTTCGGTGCATTCCGACCAGCATCGTATCCCAAACCGCTTCTTTTCCTTTATACAAACGATAGTTGGTCGCATACGACGCGGAAAAACCGTCTGGAATCATGAAAATGACATTTTTAACTTCCGCATTCTTCTCAGCATGGACTTGCAGTGTTGGAAAAATTGAAAAAATAATAATAAAGAAAATAAGCCAGATATGTAAAAATCGTTGTTTCATTTATACAACCTCCTTATTTTATGTTTTGTAGAGGAGGGTTTTTTATACAAAAAGCAGTAGACCAAGTTGATCTACTGCACACTTACGTTTAAAAATGTTTTTAATGATTCGCCTTTCCCGATCGAATACAATTCTTCTTTCCGATTCATTTCATCTGTTTGTGCCATCCATGGTTCCACGCACATGAAATCCTGCCCTTGTTCCGTCCATAAATACACATATTCGAATTCCTCGCCATAGTTAATTGTAACCTTTTTATTAATTTCTGGGAGACTAAAAGCGATTTTCTTTTCCTCGGCATCTAGGAGCACAAAGGATTCTTTTTTGTCAGTTAAATCTAATCCATTCGAAACACTTTTAACTACATCATCATTATCATCACGATACGTTTTTGCATCCGTTTCGTAATCAAGATTTTTATCGGATGTTTTAAAATACGGATGGAAGCCCGCATATATAGGCATTTGAACATCAGATTTATTCACATATTCCTGTAAAATTTGGAGCTCGTTGTCCTTTAAAATATATGTATAAATGACTTCAAATTCGAATGGATATGCGCTTTTCGTTTCTTCATTGCTTGTTAAGCGGATTGTAATTGAAGCTTGATCTTCTGTATTCGTATCAATGACTTCCCATGGAAGATTTCTTGCAAAGCCATGGTTTTTCATATTATAGACGGTACCTTCCCATTCGTATTGCCCGTCATGCAATTGTCCAGATATCGGAAAGAGAATAGGAATTCCTCCTCGAACATTTGCGTTCTCATCCAAAAACGTTTTTTTATTTAAAAATAACGTTTCTACTCCATGAACACCAAACGATGTAATGATGCCACCTCTTTCAGGCGCCACTTTTACCCAAGAGTTCGACTCTAAATCTTTTAAATGATAAATCGTGAATTGTTCATCTTTTTCCTTCAAAATTTCGTACATTCATAACAACCTTTCTGCAGATCATAAAGTAGTAAGATATCTTTTTTTCTCTCTAAAATAAGCCCACTCTTTGAATCCGATTTCTTTTAATTTTGCTTTTACTAATTCAAAATCATCACCAACCCGCTCAGGATCATGAGCATCGGAGCCAAATGTAACCTTAACCCCATGATACAGAGCCCGTTCAAGAATTTCATCAGCTGGATACCAGCCGCCACAATCTTTAGTTTTTCCCGACGTATTGATTTCAATCGCCACATCATGTTCAGCAATAATCTTCAAAGTGCGGTCGACTACATCCGTTTCAATGGATGAAAAATCTGGATAAAATCCTTTCATCGCGTCAATATGACCTAAAATTTGGAATACACCACAGCTTGCCGACTGTTGAATCAGTTCGTAGTATGCTTCTTTCGTACGAACTCTTTCCTTTTCAGTCAAACCATCCCAGCGCTTCTTTTTGAAAATACTTACCCCATCTACAAAATGAACAGATCCAATGATGTAATCGAAAGGATAACCATCGAAATATTTGCGGTATACGTCAATGTGGTCTGTAAAATAATCCGATTCTACACCTAAAAGAACGTCAATTTTCCCTTTATACTCCTCTTTTAGCTGTAAAACTTCCTTCACATATTCAGGAAATGTACTTTTCGCCATCGCAATCCCGGGATGAAGCTGATCTTTTTCACTCGCAAAATAAGGAGAGTGGTCGGAAATACCAATCATATCCAATCCCTTTTCAATTGCCGCTTCAATATAATCCCTAATATTGGCACGTGCATGCCCGCAACGGAAATGATGGGTATGAAAATCAAATTTTAGATGGGAGTTCATATAATTCCTCCAATTCAAATAACTGTTTCTACAATACTATCATACTGCAAATGAAAGCAAAATTCCGTTTATGTGCATTTTATTTCAAAAGGATTCTTACTTTGTTAAGAAAAAAATTCACATTAATCTTATCAGAATAATTAATTGTCCGTGATTGATTACTATAATACAATATAATTATATATATTTTTATGTACTTAACGGAGGAATACAATTGGAAACTATAAGAATTTCACTACCTACAGCTTTTATGATAGAAACATTAAGAGCTAACGGAATTACGGATGAACAAATACTTAATCAAATCAAAAAAAAAGATATAAGCCCTTGGAGAAAAATAGAAACAACCTTCGACTTCCAAGAGCTTATCAACCTTTCAACTGTGATCGATTTTCAATCCATCATTAAAAATGGGTATTCAGTAAAATTTATGACCATTAACGGACTTAAAAACCTATTACGACTAAAATTTGATTACTGCCACTTGAATTTACCACCTCTGCCATATTATTTACCACCGAATGACAAGAAACTTACCACCGTTTGCCAAACTATTTACCAACCTAAACCTTCTATATAATTAGTGTGCATGCCAATA
>NZ_JANJGU010000022.1 GCF_024626525.1 Lederbergia panacisoli | reverse complement strand
TTCGCCCTTGTTACCCTGAATTCAAACCATTGGCGTGTTTGTCAAGGGCGATTGCGGAGTCATTCCACTAATAACTGGAAAGGGAACTGAGTATCTATTGAGTTTTCATAGAACTTTTGACACTACCAAATGAAACAGAGAATCTAGTGCCAATCGGAGGACTCACCCCGTACCTTACACCTGGCCACTCTCCCGGACATGTCGCCTATTTTCACGAAAAAGATCAAGTGTTATTAGCGGGTGACCTCTTCACATCGAAAAAGGGAAAACTCCATCGTCCGATATCTATTTTTACACCAGACATGAACGAAGCGGTAAAAAGCAGTGCCATCATTAAAGAACTTAAACCCAAAAAGGTAGAAGTATGCCATGGATATACCGTTCTTAATCCTGCAGATCATATAGAGGAATATATAGAGAGTTGGAGCAAAAAAAGATCATAGAATTTAATGGTTTTCTATGATCTTTAAAAATTTATTGGATGCGGGAGAAAGTGGAACACTTTTTAAATAACAAACACCGATGCTTCTACTTGGGATTTCTTCGTCTAATGGAATTTTCCATACTCTCCTTGCATACAAATCTTCTTCGGAAAATTCTTTAGTGACACAGGCAATACCTAAATTAATTTTTGCAAACTCCAGCAATAAATCATGCGAACCCAACTCAAATTCCGGCGACAGCTTAATCCCTTTTGAAATCATATAATCCTCTACATACATTCTCGAATTTGATTTTTGTTCAAGCATAATTAATGGCAATCCCACTAATCTTTCTAAGCTTAATGGTTTAGATAATAAGTATTTAAACTTCTCACCGCAAACAAAGATGTCATGAATATCGATGCAGGGTCTAAGCTCCAAAGCAGGGTCTTCCAATGGAAAATTACACACTCCAATGTCGACTTCCCCAGACTTAAGTAATGAACAAATCTCTGTGGTCGTACCATTGACCATTTTAAATTTAATATTTGGGTAGTGATTATGGAATGCTTCTAAGTATGGAAGTAAAAAGTGGCGGGAGATCGTATCGCCGACGCCTATTTTTAATTCACCTGCTGTTAAATTCTTAAATTCCAAAAGCTTTTCTTCACCAGCATCAATTAAATTAATGGCTGAGTTGGCATATTCAAATAAAATAGCACCCTCATCCGTTAAGGTGACCCCTTTCGGTGTGCGATTAAAAAGACGGGTATCCAACTCTCTTTCTAACTGCATAATTGCTTGGCTTACAGCTGGTTGGGTCATATATAGATCTTTTGCCGCTTGCGAAAAGCTATTTCTTTTTCCAACGACACAAAAAACTTTATACAAATCTAACTTGCTTGCCATATAACCACACCTTATATCCAGTATTCAATATATTCATTTTACTTATATCACTAAACTACGGTATATTACAAGTAGAGATAACTTACATTAAGTCTAATAGTAATAAGGGGCGATCAATTTGGAAAGAGTAGTCGGAACTGTTGCGAGAGGACTTCGTTGCCCGATCATCAATAAAGGCGATAACATCGAAGAAATCGTTGTAGATAGTGTGTTAAAAGCTGCGGAAATTGAAGGCTTTACCATTCATGATAAAGATATTGTGTCCATCACTGAATCCATCGTTGCACGCGCACAAGGCAACTATGCGACGATTGATCAAATTGCAAAAGACGTTCATTCAAAATTTGGCGACGATGCTTTAGGCATTATCTTCCCGATCTTAAGCCGGAACCGTTTTGCCAACTGCCTTCGCGGTATTGCAAAAGGTGCCAAAAAGATTGTTTTAATGCTGAGCTATCCATCTGATGAAGTTGGAAATCATTTAGTCGATATTGATACACTTGATGAAAAAGGTGTTAATCCTTGGACAGATGTACTAACAGAAAAGCAATTCCGCGATCTGTTCGGATATAATAAACATCCTTTCACTGGTGTCGACTATATCGAGTATTACAAATCTTTAGTAGAAGAATACGGAATTGAATGCGAAGTTATTTTTTCAAACAATCCAAAAACCATTCTAGACTATACAAAAAACGTACTTACTTGCGATATTCATACAAGATTTAGAACGAAAAGAATTTTAAAGGCAAATGGCGGAGAAAAAATCTATAGCCTCGATAACATCTTATCCGAATCTGTTGATGGCAGCGGGTATAATGAGGCATACGGTCTGTTGGGTTCTAATAAATCGACAGAAGAAAGCCTAAAACTTTTCCCACGCGACTGCCAGCCAGTCGTGGATAAAATCCAACAAGTGCTAAAAGAGAAGACAGGTAAAAACGTGGAAGTCATGATTTATGGAGATGGAGCGTTTAAAGACCCTGTCGGCAAAATATGGGAGCTTGCCGATCCAGTCGTATCTCCTGCTTATACATCGGGTCTTGAAGGAACACCTAATGAAATCAAATTAAAATACCTTGCCGATAATAATTTTGCAGATTTAAAAGGCGATGAATTGAAAAAAGCAATCGCCGATTATATCAATAATAAAGGCGACGATCTTGTCGGTGCGATGGAAGCTCAAGGAACAACACCTAGAAAGCTTACTGATTTAATTGGTTCGCTATCCGATTTAACTTCCGGAAGCGGCGATAAAGGAACGCCGATTGTGTTTATACAAGGGTATTTTGATAACTATACGAAGTAAAATTAAAGGGCATTGCCAGTTTTATGGCATGCCCTTTTGTCATTTATATTTAGATGAATTTAGTTTTTGACCGCTCCCTCTGTTATTCCTGCAATGAATTGCCTGCTGAACACGACAAACACTATCAAAATAGGCAAGGTTGCTAAGAAAGTGCCTGCAAGTATCATTGAATAATCTGTAAAGTATACATCATTTAGTGTTCTTAATGCTATTTGTATCGTATGGACAGATTCATCTTTTAATACAATCAACGGCCATAAAAAGTCATTCCAAGACCCCATAAAAGTGATAATCCCTAATGTTGCTAGGCCTGGACGTACAGCTGGAACTACAATATTCCAATACGTTCTAAAATTACTGCAGCCATCGATTCTCGAAGCTTCTATCAACTCGTAAGGAACGGCAGACGAAATGTATTGCCTCATCCAGAAAACGCCAAATGCCGAAACCATCCCAGGAACAATGACAGCTTTTACATCATCAATCCAACCTAATTTACTAATAATCATAAAGTTTGGAATTAATCCTAATTGGGGAGGAATCATCATCGTCCCTAACAGAAAAATAAATAATGCGTCTCTCCCTTTAAATTCTAGCTTTGAAAATGCAAATCCGGCCAAGGAACAAAAGAATAATACAGAAATTGTAACTACGACTGAAATTATAAAGGAATTCCATATCGCACTGAAAAAATCAATCTTTTCAAAAACCTTTTGAATATTTTCGATAAAATTTACACCTGGCACGACTACTGGTGGAAACTTGTTAACATCACTTGTGGTATTGGATCCAATTACATACATCCAATAAAAGGGAAATATTGAAATCAAGGTGCTTAAGACCATAAATACATATATAACAAAACTCGATATTTTATTTCTTCCAACCTCTTTCATTTTGGCCACCTCCTACCTATGCCGATCTAATTTTTCTAGTAAGAAAAATATTCAGGAGTGAAAAGATAATGATGATAAAGAACAACATCCAAGCAATTGCAGCTGCATATCCAAATGAAAATCTAGTGAAAGCTTCCTCATATAAGTATAAAGTAATTGTTAAACCTTGATTACTTCCACCCTTTCCGAACAATAGCGGCTCCGTAAATATTTGCATACCACCTATAGTTGATTGAAGAACGGTAAAAATGATTACTGGCCTCAACAGTGGAATTGTAATATGAAGAAGTTGTTGGAATTTACTTGCACCATCTATAGTTGCAGCCTCATATAAATCATTTGAAATACCTTGTAGACCAGATAGATAAATAATGGCATTATAGCCAACCCAGCGCCACATGACCATTGTTGAAATAACGACATGGGTTCCAAAATAGGAGCCGCTCCAATTGATTGGATCAATTCCTAAAAAAGAAAGTGCATAGTTGACAAGCCCATATTTTGTACCGAACATTGCTGAAAAGACAATAGCAACTGCAACGATGGAGGTAATATTCGGCATAAAGATACCTAATCTAAATATATCTTTCGCCTTTAAAAACGCTTGATTTAAAAGAAATGCAATAATTAAAGCAGCAATTAATTGCGGTATCGTCGATAAAACCCATATGCTAAATGTGTTTCCTAGGGCTTTCCAAAATAGTGGGTCAGTAAATAAAAGTTTATAATTCTGTAAGCCTATAAACTCCTTAGTACCCAAGATATCCCACTTATGAAATGATAGAAATGACGTGAATAATAATGGGAACACACCAAAAACGCCAAACAATATAAAAAAAGGAGATATAAATAAGTAACCAGATAATCGATCTGAGGATTTTTTACTATATTTTTTTGTTTTCATCGAAATGCCCTTATCAAGTTCTATCCCTTTATTCACATAGCTACCTCCCTCTAACTATTAGTAGAAATAAGAGGCGACATGCACCTCTTATCTCCACAGCATATATTATCTTCCTACCTGCCTTTTAACTTCTTCCATGGCTTTTTTCCAAGCTTCTTCCTCAGTGGCTTGTCCGTCAGAAACTGAGATTAATGCATCACCCATAATGGTGTTGATCGGTCCGGTCATAGGTCCACGGTAGACATACTTAACAGCTTTAGCTGCCTCTGAGAAAATTGCACCTAAGTCATCACGATTAAAGAACTCATCTTTTAAGTTTTGTACTTCATCTGTATCATAAATAGCTGGTGTGGAAGGGAAGTTTCCTTTTTCTTTAAAAATCTCCAACTGTATTTCAGGAGACATAACCCAAGTTATGAATTTATACGCTTCTTCAGCATGTTTCCCTTGTTTAGGAAGTGTGAGTAATGATCCACCCCAGTTTCCAGAGCCACCTGGCATTAAAGCGATATTCCATAGTCCAGCAGTGTCGGGAGCATCATTTTTAATGTTTTGCAACATCCACGGTGGAAGAAAGACAGTTGCAAAATCTCCGGCAGCTAGCGAAGCTGACCATTCAGTCGTTCCTCTTTGAGTGTTATTGTGAATTTCAATTCCTTGGATAGAAAGATCCCAAGCTCTCTTAATTAATTCACTATCTTCAATTATCAATTCACCGTTTTCATCAAAGTATTGTTTTTCTCCTTGTTCCCTAACCGCAGCGTACAAATCCGTTACATGGTTAAACATATTTTTGCCTGTTGCTGCTTTTAGTTTTTTCCCTGCCTCCATATATTGTTCCCATGTTCCCATTTGTGCTGAAACTTCATCTGGGGAAGTCGGGAGGCCCGCTTCTTCAAAAATATCCATTCTATACGCCATAGCCATAGGTCCTACATCTGTTGGGATACCAAAAACTACCTTTTCATCATTAGTTGATGCTTCTTTCCAACGCCAATCTAAATAATCACTTTTAATATCTGCTGCACCGTAATCTAGTAAATTATAAAAATGTTGATTATTTTCTTTAAATCTCTCAATATAACCGGATTCTACTGCAGCAATATCCGGGGCGCCCGAACCGGCTGCTAAAACAGTAAGTAAATTTTGATGGTGATCCGAGTATTCTGTTTCTTGAACTTTAATTTTTATGTTCGGATGGTCTTTTTCATATTGTTGAATATAAGAATCCATCCCCATACCAGGCCATAACCAAAAAGTCAGTTCAATATCCCCATCCTCACCTTTGGAACTGCCTTTACTAGAAGAACCCGAGGAGGAACAAGCTGCAAGCCCAGTAATTAAAGCCAAAACGATAAGCATTTGTGCAATCTTCTTCATTTGACTACCCCTTTTCATTTTTTTCTTATCTCATTCATAAGAAACTTATGAATTAATAAGTTAGTATACTAGTATACTTTTATAATTAGGAGGGTGCCTAAGCCAATTTTGAGCATGCTTCTAATCTCCCTAAAAGGCGATGATGAATATTTAATGTAATGAAAGCGTTGTCTTTTGCCTTTTTCCATATTATAATAATAATATCCTAGTTTGTCTAGCCATCATACAAAGTTTATTAAGGGATTTTTTTGCATTAAACTAGAATGGTAGAATACTAAAAAGGAGTAGAAAATGATGAAAAAAGTAAAGCCAAATATACCGTTAGTCGACCATATTTATACAGCAGACCCTTCTGCCCATGTATTTGAAGGTAAAATTTATATTTATCCATCCCATGATTTAGATCACGATGGACCCTCCAATGATAATGGCGACCAATATGCCATGGAGGATTACCATGTTCTATCAATGGATGATTTTGATTCTCCATGTGTGGATCATGGAGAAGTTCTTCATATAAAAGATGTTCCATGGGCAAAGCAACAAATGTGGGCACCGGATGCTGCTTTCAAAAACAATACTTATTATTTATATTTCCCGGCAAAAGATCACGATGGCATTTTCCGAATTGGGGCAGCGACTAGCTCTAATCCAGCCGGGCCTTTTATACCGCAAGAAAATTACATACAAGGCAGTTTCAGCATGGATCCCGCTGTACTAGTTGATGAAGATGATAGAGCCTATATGTATTTTGGCGGCCTTTGGGGTGGACAGTTAGAAAAGTGGCAGACAGGAAGCTATGATCCTAATGGGGAAGGTCCAGCTATAACAGAACCCGCCTTAGGTCCAATGTTTGCTGAACTGGATGATGATATGCTTTCTTTTAAAGAAAATCCAAAAGAAATTTCTATTATAGATGAAGATGGGAACCCAATCCTTGCGGGCGATGAGGAAAAAAGGTTTTTCGAAGGCCCATGGGTCCATAAATACAATGGAAACTATTATCTATCCTATTCGACAGGAACTACCCATTTGCTCGCCTATGCTATGAGTAAAAATCCACAAGGGCCATTTGTTTATAAAGGTACAATCCTTACTCCTGTTCTCGGATGGACAACGCATCATTCAATTGTGGAATTTAACGATAAATGGTATTTATTTTATCATGATGCCTCTCTTTCAGGGGGCGTGAACCATAAACGCAGTGTTAAATATACGGAACTTAAATATAATGAGGATGGAACGATACAAACTATTGAATATGAGTCTTAATATTTAAAAATCACCACACAATCTGAACATTGCGTGGTGATTTTTCTGTTAAATAATATGACCTATATGTGGTCCAAAACCTCCGAATCAACTTGGAAGATTCAATTGCCACGAAACACCGAATTTATCATTTACCCATGCAAATTTCTTACTAAATCCATAGTCGCCTAAAGGCATTAAAATGCCGCCTTCGGATAATTTTTCAAAGAGCTCATCAATTTCCGTTTCGGTATCACAAGTAATAAAAATTGAAAAGGAAGGCGTAAACGTAAACTTATGGTTAATATTGCTATCTAGACACATGAATTCTTGGCCTTTAATCTTAAAAGTGGCTTGCATGTTACTGCCTTCAGGAACTTCACGATTTAAACTAGTAATTTCCGAATCCTCAAAAATAGATATGTAAAAATTTATTGCCTCCTCCCCATTTCCTTGAAACATTAAAAATGGTGCTGCTTTTGACATGTTCATCACTTCTCCCATTTAATATATTCTTTATTCATTTATCCAATTATAACATTTTATATACAATACATAGATTTGCCAGGCAAGTACTTAAAAAGCATTCCAAGTGCTTATTATCCTGGAATGCTTTTTCATTGTTTATAAGGGTTTAAGTTGATGAATTAAAATGAGGTAGTTTCTTGTGAGGTGTTTTAGCCGAGTTTGATCTTCATGATTTCCCAATCATGTTCGGAAATTTTCCGATCAAAGTATTGTAAATCAACAGTGGTGACCATCGTATTTTTGATGGTTTCAATGTCTTCTGTATTTTTATCAACTTTCGCAGATAGTTCATTTAACTTTTCATTATTAGCTGCAACATTTTTTATCAGCTGGTGAAGTAAATCGCCATGGCTGTCCAACTTTTGTAAAATCAAGTATAACTTTTTCTCCATCTCTTTTACCTCCTTCCCTTTATATTAAATTCCTTCTATCATATAGAATTTGTATTGCCATTGCATTTTGAAAAACGAAACTCCACACAATTTTTCATATGTGTGGAGCTGTAATTTCTATTCGCCAACATACGTTAGCAATGCACAACACTCAACATGATACGTATGGGGAAATAAATCTACTGGTTGAACTACTTCTAATTTATATCCGAAAGGGATAAGTTCTTTAATATCTGTCGCAAAGGTATCTGGATTACAAGAAACATAGACAATGCGCTCTGGTTTAGATCGGCCAATTCTCCTCATTACTTTTCCTCCGGCTCCGGAACGAGGCGGGTCAAGGAGTAATAATTCCGGTTTTCCAAAGGTCTCTAATACTTGGTCGATTCCTAGTCTAGCATCTTTTGCTAAAAAGTACGTATTAGAAATGTCATTATCCTCTGCATTTCGCTTTGCGGATTCTATCGAAGTTTCTACAATTTCAATTCCGGCAAGTTCAGCTACCCGGCTTGCAAATGGAAGCGAAAAAGTTCCAACTCCACAGAAAAGATCAATCATTTTTTCAGTCTTTTTCGGTTGCCCCATTTCCAGAGCGATTTCTACTAACTTTTGCGCCTGGGTTGGGTTTGTTTGAAAGAAAGTATCGAACCAAAGACGGTACCTGTAACCTACCATCTCATCATAAATAAAATCTCTGCCAGCCAATATATGGGTTTTTGCTGCTTGAGTGCGGTCGGCCCATTCCGTATTTTCAAGCCATAATAAACTTTTTACATTAGGAACCTTTTTCCCAATTCTTTCAGATAAGTCGTTCACAGCATTTTCTAGATGAGAATTAGGAGCTTCTGTAGCAAACAAGGCCAGCATGATTTCGCCTGTTGCAAAAGACTCTCGAACCATTAAATGACGAAGCAATCCTTCATGAGTGTCCTTATTATATCCCGGAAGTTTATGATCTAGTGCCCAATTTGCAACTTCCATCGCTGCCTCAACCATGTTTTTACCTGCAATAAGACATGTTTCTAGTGAAATAATATTGCGGAAATTTCCTTGTTCATGCAATCCGAGTGTACCATCTGGAGCAAATGTAAACTCCATTTTATTGCGATAATGCCAAGGGTCCTCCATCCCGACGGTATCTTGAACTAGGGATGGATCAAACCCCTGGGCTTCAATCGCTTGTTTTACATGATTCGTTTTTTGTTTCAATTGTCCTGAGTAGTCCCAATGCTGCCAAACACAACCTCCACATTTTTGAAAATGAGGGCATACAGGTTCTATTCTTTCAGGATGAGACTGCAAAATTTCTTCCGGCTTCGCTCTCCATCTTCTTACCCACGGCCTTTCCACAGTGACACTCACTTTTTCACCAGGAAGAGCGTATGGAATCGTTAATTTTAACTTTTTCGGATTCCCATGTTCGTTTTCTCGCCACACAACCGCCTGCCCCGACCCTTTTACATCTAATTGATGTATATCGGCAATAAAGTTCTCTCCTTTTATATTCGTCAATATTGGTCCCTCCGCTTATATCAAATGATAAAATCATTTATGTTATTCAACATACTTTCCTATTATAGCGAAACAATGACCGAGTGGGAATAAGGGAGAAATGATTGCCATTATGGATCACTTATACATCTACATTCATTCCTGCTGGATTACCTTTTGAAAAGAAGCACTTACGCACATGTACATAAGAAGTAATCAACGCTACAGACCAAACTAATAGAGCCGCCACTGCTATAATAGGCAATAAACTCATTTCAAAAGTTGTACGTCCGAGCAGTGTTTGTATGCCGACAAAGATAATAGAACTTAACCAAGAGACTCCTCCTAGGTGAAGAAGAACTCGAGCTCGTTTATCATTGGCGCCTGCTTGCTCTATCAACCAACCTAATACCGGCAATGTCTGAAGTGCATGAAAACCTAGACCATGTAATACAATAAAATTTCCTGCAGACCCAGTATAACGGCTATGAAGAACTGACATACAAATGCCTGCTGCGAAAGAAATCATTGTCGAAAGAAACGCATAGCGAATGCTGAGTATGAGAATCGGCTGCTGAACTACATCCCTTTTTCGAAAAAATGAAATAGCGACTAATACCGTCAAAATAATCAGTACTAAAGATATCAATCCGAAGAACATCCCGACTAGCATATCTGTTGTTGTACCTACCTGCGTGAATCTAGGATTAATTCCTCGAAAATGCTGTATCGTTTCAATCCCATAACCGATCAGAACAGTAGCGGCTAAGCCCCAGCGAATCCACTTTCGACTACTCGGTTTCAAATCAGATACGACTAAAATGGCTGCCATGGATAAGATAAAAATGGCAATGGCCGCATTAAAGGAAAAAGCACTTTCCACATTTCCTTCCGGCAGTACCACACCCCCATATAAAACGACATAGACAGCGCAGATTGCAGCCAGCAAAAATCCAATCATGCCCATCACAATTAATAACCTTTCTTCCACGATTAATTTGCCAATGAATGTTGAAGCAATTTTCATTTTACATCAATCTCCTTTTTGTTTATTTATCAATCAATAAATAACTAGTTGTAATAAAAGACAGATACATTCTGCCTTCATTTCCTTATTCAAAACAAAGCAATTGTGGTAATTCCAATACTTCTGCTACTGTAATCAAAAATCCAGTGCCCAAAAACTGACTTGCACCAGCTTCGGGATTTGTACTGCCCGCTGCTTTTAATTTTTCAGTGACTAATTCATGAACACTCCGAAATTTCTCCCTAACATGGTAACGAATCACTTCTTCAAAAATGGCATGGGACTGCATAACTAAAATGATTTCATCTTTATGTGTCTTCATTATATCTAAGAATGCATGACCCATCGTATCCATTAATCGGTCTGAAGATGCCTCTACGCCAGAAAAAGCTTCATAGATCCGTTTGGTTGCCCGGTCAATAACAGCTATAAAAAGCTCTTCTTTATTTTTAAAAAAGTGAAATACATATGGTT
Source organism: Lederbergia panacisoli (assembly GCF_024626525.1). Lineage (GTDB taxonomy): Bacteria > Bacillota > Bacilli > Bacillales > Bacillaceae_C > Lederbergia > Lederbergia panacisoli. The sequence goes on along the minus strand of NZ_JANJGU010000022.1, from coordinate 43,592 downwards.
GTGTAACCCCTGCTGCTTTTGCGATAAGGGCTGTCGTCGCCTTATAGTATCCATTTTCTGCAAAGATCCCAACAGCTTTATCCAAAATTAGTTCTTTTTTATCCTCACGAACGACCATCGTCGAACCTCCATTTCATTTATTTATTGACTAATAAATAAATGTCATTTCACAGCTTAATAAATGTCAAGAAACTTTTTTGATATTATCCACATATGACCTCATCCCTACTCTTTTTTGTTATAACAATTTATAATAGGTTTAATTAGTAGGAACGAGGATATGATTGATGAAAAAATTAAATTTACAGTTTCTTTCCATTTTCACCATATTACTTATCTTAACTGGGTGTTCGATCAATAAATCTGAAAAGAGCATTGAATTGACCATATCTGCAGCTGCCAGTTTGCAAAACGCATTGACTGATATTAAACCAATCTTCGAGGACGAACACCCTCATATAACATTAAACTTTAACTTTGGAGCCTCTGGTGCACTTCAGCAACAAATCTCACAAGGAGCACCCGTTGATCTTTTCTTCTCTGCCGCGGAGGATAAGTTTGATACATTGTTGGAGGATGGACAAATAGATAAAACGAACGCAATTGATTTAATTGGAAATGAATTAGTCTTAGTTGTGCCAATGAATACAGAAATAGAGATTGAATCATTCGCAGACTTAAACAATACTAATCAATTTTCCATTGGCACCCCAGAATCCGTGCCCGCAGGACAGTATGCAAAAGAAATATTAGAAAATTTAAATTTGTGGGGAAGTCTTGAAAAGAAAATTGTATATGCCAAGGATGTGCGGCAAGTTCTTACATATGTGGAGACGAACAACGTAGATGCCGGGATTGTCTATAAAACAGATGCACTTATTTCAACAAAAGTTAAAATCGTGGCAACGGCAAAGGATTATACTCATGAACCGATCATATATCCAGTTGGAGTGATTAAAAATAGTTCACATCCAACAGAAACACAACTATTCTATGAATTCCTTCAAAATCAATCGTCTATGGATATTTTTGAAAAGTATGGATTTAAAGGACTGACTGAATGAACATGGCAACCAACTTTTGGGCACCTATCCAACTTTCCTTAGAGGTCGCAACCGTCTCGGGAATTATCGTATTAGTTTTAGGATTATTTCTCGGAAAGATGATGGCGAACACAGCATTCAAAGGGAAAACCTTTGTTGAAACAACATTTCTTCTGCCGTTAGTTTTACCTCCTTCTGTTGTAGGTTTCCTGTTAATTGTTATATTTGGGCGGAACAGCCCAATCGGACAATTAATCGAAACAGTTTTCAAGCATCCGATTATGTTTACGTGGTGGGCGGCAGTCATCGCCTCCACTGTCGTCGCTTTCCCGCTTATGTATCAATCTGCGAAAGCTGGTTTTGAAACTATCGATCGTGATATAGAGGATGCAGCACGTGTCGATGGTGCTGATGAATTCAAACTATTTGCGTTCATTACCATTCCACTTGCACACCGAGCCATTATTTCAGGCGCTATCTTAAGTTTTGCACGGGGATTAGGTGAATTCGGAGCTACTCTTATGTTCGCAGGAAATATCCCTGGCAAAACTCAAACAATTCCAACCGCAATTTATATAGCAATTGATTCCGGAAATATGGAATTGGCATGGTTGTGGGTTATCAGTATGGTGGGGATTTCGTTTTTGATGTTATTAGGTGTGCGGCTAATGAGTTCGAAATGAGTCATTTAGCGACTGAAAGGGGACTTTCAGTAAAACCATACTCCCTGTCTGGTCATTATTATTCTTCTCTTATCCGAGCCAACCTATAGGGACTGACTTAGCAAGCTCTTTCTCTCGAAATTCCTCAAAGGATAGGAAAAATTCCTTTGGGGGATTCCCGAGCAAGGTTGTAAATAATCCATTTTCAAATGAAACTAAATAACTTTGCTCCTGATTCAAATCATTCATGAAGGTCATTTTATATTTTTCAAATGATTCATCTGTTATTGGATCGTTCAACATATTGAGCGTTTTATTGCCACTTTTATAAACCATCTTAAAAACGCCATATCCCTTGTATTCTTTTTCAACTAATTGAAATTTACCATTAATCTCTTTTGTCGTTTTTGTATAATTGTATCCGCAATGATCACAATAGGCGTATCTTTCGCCTATATCATAATAATCATCTTCAACCGCTGAGTGCCCACAATTTGGGCATTTAATGACTGAAAGCATGGATGCCATTTATCTAACTCCTTTACTTTTTTTGTGTTTGTTTGAAATAATTACTGAAAGGAATACGTGGTGAAATCTTGCGGCTTTATAAAGTGGGAGAAAAATTTGACCAGTGGAGGAGTATGGTCTATTTATACTATTAAATAAATTGTCAAAATTGTCAACTAAATTTACTCTTCCCAACTTATTTAATATTAAGTTAGTATAAAAAAGTAAACATAGTTTATAAGATTTCACTACTTACATTTCTTTCTATAGTCTTATACAATGAAAGGGATTACTTGATGAGGAGGAATACAAGTGACTATTCAAAATATCAAGAATTTTACAGTTTTAAACAATGGCGTACATATGCCGTGGCTTGGACTTGGTGTCTTCCAAGTAGAAGATGGCGACGAAGTCATCAATTCTGTTAAATATGCATTAGAGGCAGGTTACCGTTCGATTGATACAGCGGCTGGGTATCGGAATGAAACCGGGGTCGGAACTGCAATCAAGCAAAGCGGGATTGCCCGCGAGGAACTATTCATCACAACAAAACTAGCAAACTCTGATCAAGGATACGAATCTACGTTACAAGCTTTTGAAGAAAGCCGCCGCAAACTAGGCCTTGAATATATCGATCTATACTTAATTCACTGGCCGGGAAAAACAAAGTTCGTAGAAACTTGGAAGGCTTTTGAAAAACTTCAAAAAGACGGGTATATTCGCGCTATCGGTGTTAGTAACTTCAATATTCATCACTTAGAAACTCTTAAACAAAACAGTGATGTGATCCCTGCAGTGAACCAAGTAGAATTTCATCCTTTGCTCAATCAACAGGAGCTTCGTCAATATTGCAGGAATGCAGGAATTCAATTGGAAGCATGGTCACCACTTATGCAAGGAAATTTAGATTTGCCACAACTTGCCGAGCTAGCCGAAAAACATGAAAAAACGCCAGCTCAAATCATCCTTCGCTGGGATCTTCAAAATGAAGTAGTGACAATACCTAAATCTGTACACAAAGAACGCATTCATGAAAATGCTAATATTTTTGACTTTACTCTATCAGAGGATGATATGAAGGTAATTGATCAATTGAATAAAAACCACCGGTTCGGGTCAGATCCGGATAAGGTGACTTTTTAAGATTAGTTAAAAGAATACAAAATAAGCGTAGAGCCTTTATATGCGACAGCTATACTCTACGCTTTCCTCTTTAACACACTCTATATGTTAATTACTTAGTTTTACTAATCTACGTCCACTGCGATCCCCAAATTTTCATTTCTTTTAATATCTTATGCAGCGCTTGCCCTTTCTCCGTCAAGGAATATTCAACCGTTATAGGAACCGTTGGGGTAACCTTACGAATGAGCACTTCATTTTCTTCCAAGTGGCGCAACGTATCCGTTAATGCCTTTGGGCTTATTTTCGGAATTGATTTCTGGATTTCACCGAAGCGTTTCGTTCCTTCAAATAGCTGTTTTAAAATAAGAAAGGACCACTTGCCGCCAATCACGTTCAATGCCTTTTCAATCGAGCATTCCACGACTAATTCTTCTATTGCTTCTTGCATAACTTCATCTCCCTTAACAGCAAATAGTTACTATAAATATTATAGTAATTAACCTATCTTTTATTATATCAAAATTATTTCAGTACTTGTATTAAATAATATGTAAGCATATACTTCGAAGTGAGTAAGCGTTTTTACCCACAGCCAATAGAGAGGTGATTACAACATGCCGAAAGTGGTCATTACAGGTGGAAGTGGTCTATTAGGACCATCAGTGATAAAAGAGTTTTTAAACCATAGATATGAAGTTGTAAATGCGGATGTAAAAAAGCCGAAAGAGGAGCTTTGTCGAACCATCATTACTGATTTGACAAACCTCGGAGAAGTACATGGGGTTTTAGTTGGGGCGGACGCGGTTGTTCACCTTGCTGCTATCCCAGTCGCTTATTCCCATCCGAATGAAGTGACATTCCGCAATAACGTCATGTCTACGTATAATATTTTAGAAGCTGCTGGTAATTTAGGTATTAAAAAGGCCGTTATTACTTCAAGTGAGTCATCCTATGGCATCGTTTTTTCAAGGAATTCACTAGAGCCGAAATATGTGCCAATCGATGAGGAACACCCGCAGTTGCCGGAAGATAGCTACGGATTATCAAAAATTGTGAATGAAGAAACAGCAGACATGATTCATCGCAGAACAGGGATGCAAGTCGTTTCCATGCGTTTAGGAAATGTCATTACTCCAGAAATGTATAAAAACTTCCCAAGCTTTATCCATGATCCCGAGCAACGTAAAACCATTGTATGGAGCTATATTGATGCCAGGGATGCGGCAACAGCGTATCGACTTGCTGTTGAAACCGATGGACTTGGATCCGTGGCATTAAATATCGCAAACAATGAAACAAGTATGGATATTGAAAGTAAACAGTTGATGGAGCAAGTTTTTCCTAATGTAAAAGAGTTTAAGAAAGAAATAACTGGTTTTGAAACACTTTTTAGTAATGAAAAAGCTAAAAAACTATTAAATTGGGAGCCAGTCCATGCATGGAGAAATTATGTAAATCTCTAAATCTTAATTAAAAGGAGAATAAATTATGGTGTACTTAGCAAATGACAAACGATATGACACTATGAAATACAATCGAACAGGGAATTCAGGACTTTTGCTTCCTGCCATTTCACTAGGTCTATGGCATAACTTTGGCGGTGTCGATACATATGAAAATGGCCGCGCGATGCTTAGAAGAGCTTTTGATTTAGGGATCACACATTTTGACCTTGCAAATAACTATGGACCACCAGCAGGATCAGCTGAAACAATGTTTGGCGAAATGCTTGCGACGGATTTCAAACCGTACCGTGATGAAATGGTCATTTCTACAAAAGCGGGCTATTGGATGTGGAATGGCCCATACGGTGAATGGGGCTCGAAAAAATATTTGATTGCAAGTCTAGACCAAAGCTTGAAACGCATGGGATTAGACTATGTTGATATTTTCTATTCTCACCGTCCAGATCCAAACACACCTTTGGAAGAAACGATGGGTGCCCTTGACCAAATCGTTCGTCAAGGTAAAGCTTTATATGTCGGAATTTCAAGCTATTCGCCAGAGCAAACAGCGGAAGCCGTTAGAATTCTAAATGATTTAGGAACGCCATTGTTAATTCATCAACCAAGCTACTCTATGTTAAACCGTTGGATTGAAGATGGGTTGCAAGATGTCCTTGATGAAAGTGGAGTTGGATCGATTGCCTTCTGCCCATTACAGCAAGGTTTGTTAACGAATAAATATTTAGGTGGCATTCCGAAGGATTCACGTGCCGCTAGTTCAACAGGTGCGTTAAATGAGAACCAGGTTACAGAAGAAGTAGTTCAAAAGGTTAGAAAGTTAAATGACCTTGCCGCCGAAAGAGGACAAACACTTGCGCAAATGTCCCTCGCATGGGTGCTTCGCGGTGGACGTGTGACATCAGCCCTCATTGGTGCTAGCCGTGTAAGTCAAATTGAAGATAATGTTGCTGCATTAAACAACTTAGATTTTAGTGAAGAAGAACTTGCAGTGATTGATGATATTTTAAAAGGTTAACAGTAATAAAAATTCTTCGAGTGTTCGCATTCGAAGAATTCTTTAACCAAAAAGCCCTGCAAAGATTAACTCCTTGCAGGGCTTTTCCTTAATTCTCTTCTATTTCTTTACGGTTTTTCTTAAGCATCTTCGATAGTATTTCATACACAATCGGTACGATAATAAGCGTCAATAGCGTCGAGCTTGTTAAACCGCCAATAACCGTAATAGCAAGCCCTTTTGAGATCATACCGCCTCCGCCTTCTGCGCCAATCGCTAATGGAATTAAGGCACCAATTGTTGCGATGGCTGTCATAAGGATTGGACGTAGACGGGTAGAGCCCGCTTCTAATATGGCTTCGCGCATATTCATGCCTCCGCGTTCCATTCGAACAATCCGGTCCACGAGTACGATTGCATTCGTTACAATAATCCCAATTAACATGAGGAGTCCCATCATAACCGATACGGATATCGTTTCGCCGGCAATCCATAGCCCGACAAACGAGCCAATGACCGCAAATGGCAATGAGAACAAAATCGCAAATGGAGCTGTTCCTTCACCGAATGTAACAACAAGGATGAAGTATACGATCGCGATTGCCGCTAGCATCGCTACACCAAGCTGTGTAAATGTCTCAGCCATATCTGCCGCCACACCTGCTACATCAACCGTAACACCTTTAGGTAAATCCAGTTTATCAATTGCTTTATCCATTTCAGAAGATGCTTTTGAAACATCACTGCCGATGACCTTTCCTGAAACCGTTGCATAGTATTCACCTTTGCTGCGTGCAAGAGTGTTCAAGGTAGTACCCTTCTCTACTTTAACAAGATCGGAAAGTGGCATTGTTGTGCCTAGCGCTGTCGGTACTTCTGTTTTTAAAATATCGTCAATTGATTTTGGTTGTTCCTTTTGCTCCTGCTGAACAATTACATTTAATATGTCGCCGTCTTTTTTAACCGTCGTTAAAACATCTTGTGCTTTATTCGGACTTAACATCATCACAATTTGACCTGTTGTTAAGCCATATTGCAGCAACTCATCTTGCTCTACTTTAAATGTATATTCTACATACGGATCCTCTGTACTAGACTTAACGTCTTCTAAACCGTCGCTTTCCTTCATCTCAGCTTCTACCATTTTTACTGCTTCATTTAGTTTATCCAAGTCTTCGCTGTAAAAAGTATAGCTGACTTCACTTGACGACATTCCCATAGACGTAAAGTCTTGGCTTTTCCATTCGCCTGATTGATCCATATTGAATACATAGTCCTCAACTTCTTTGCGAACTTCAGAGAAATTCTTCATATCAGGGTCAAAGATTAAGTACATTAATGCACCATTTCCGCCTCCACCCATCATCGCAGCCATTGGATCGCCGCTATTTGTGATAGATAATTGAACGATATCAATATCATCACGTTCTAACATTTCCTGCTCTACAGCTTTCACGTTTTCTAATGTTTCATCTTTTAACTCGCCTGTTCCTGGTGTGTAAGTTAAGTACATAACTTTTTCTTCTTCACTGCCCATAAAGCTAAATCCAATAAGCGGTGTTAAACATAAGCTGCCAACTAATAACAAAATTGAAATAATAGAGGTAATAGCTTTATGGTTTAACGTCCAATTAAGGATACCTTTGTATGAATTCGCTAATTTTCCTGCTTCTTTATGACTCTTATTAGTCTTCTTACCATATAATTTTTTCTTAAATAAGAAATGAGATAATGCAGGAACGATAGTGATCGCTACTAATAGCGAAGCTCCTAGCGCAAACGTCATCGTCAATGCGAATGGCATGAATAACTCGCCGACCATTCCACCTACAAAAATGAGTGGTGCAAAAACGGCAACTGTTACGATCGTAGAGGATGCAATCGGCTTGAACATTTCAAGTGTTGCCTCACGGATGAGTGCTCGCCCCGTTAATTTCTCTTCTTTCAAATGCAGCCTTCGATATATATTTTCCACGACGACAATCGAGTCATCGATAACACGGCCAATGGCTACCGTTACCGCTCCTAGTGTCATCATATTGAGTGTTATATCCATCCAGTTCAGAATCATTAAAGCCATAAAAATAGAAACTGGGATGGACACGATTGATATCACAGTCGATTTAAAATCACGCAAGAATAGGAGGATAATTAACACGGCAATTAATCCACCAAATAACGCTTTTTCAACCATCGTTTTAATGGAGTCTTCGATTGGCTTGCCTTGGTCAAGTGATACATCAATGATCAGGCCATCAATTTTTGCCTTTTCATCTTTAATTAACTTTTTCACACTGTTTACGACATCTACCGTGTTTGCTTGTTGACCTTTTACAATTTGAATGGCAATCGCTTCTTTACCATTTGTACGAGAAACCGATTCTACTTTACCGACTTCCTCAACTTTTGCAATTTCGCTAAGCTTTACAAATGGAGATGGATTTGTTTCTGAAGGCGTAACAGGTATAAGCATGTTCTTTAATTCATCAGCGGTCATGAATTTCCCATCGATTGCAACTGCTTGTTCGCCTTCTTCAAACTCATAAAGGCCCAAAGAAACAGATAGGTCACTCGCTTGAATCATTTGCTTCACTGAATCTTCTGTTAGACCGAGTTTTTCCATTTCTTCTTTAATATAAATAAGCTCTACTTCTTCAATGTGTTGCCCTGTGACTGTTGCTGATGCAACGCCTTCGATTTTTTGAATTTTGGGCAGTAAAATATCTTCTACTGTAGAAGTTAATTCAACGATATCTTCTTTATCACTACTTACACTTAGTGCAACGACCGGCATCATATTCATACTAATCGCTGTAATGCTAGGCTTCTGCGCGTCTTCTGGCAATTTTACTGCATCTAATGCAGATTGTAATGCTCGCTTCGCCTCATCCATATCGATGCCATATTCATATTCCACTTGGATACTTGCCATGTTAGAATAAGAATTAGAATAGACGGCTTTGACATCTTCTAAGTTTTCCGCCGCTTTCTCTAAAGGCATAGAAACATCTTCCATAACTTGTTCAGGAGTTGCTCCAGGATATACTCCCGTTACCATTAAATATGGAATCGTTATATCTGGGATCGTCTCCGTTTTCATACGTGTTCCTGCGTAAATTCCAGATACAGTAATAATGATCGTTAATAACCAAACGGCTAATTTGTTTTTAAGTACAAAATTGACTAAACCTTTCACTGCTGTCCTCTACCCCCATTTTTTAATGAATGCTACATCATGCACTATTGACTTTTTACGCCTATTTACTTATAGTAATGACTAATCAGTCACTTGTCAACAATGGAATATAGGAGCGAAAAAAATAAACATGATTAAAAAACAATTAATTATGGAAAAAGCATTGGAACTGTTTGCCAAACAAGGATTTGAATCGACATCAGTTCAACAAATAACAGATTATTGCGGCATATCTAAAGGAGCTTTTTATCTATCTTTTAGGTCAAAAGACGAATTGATTTTAACATTAATGGATCATTTTATGATGCAAATCACTTCAGATATTGACCATATAGTCAAAACTTCAAAAAATGATAGCTTGTTGTATGACTTTTACTATGCTACCTATAGTTATTTTTATAAACATTTGGATTTCGCAATGACTTTTATGAAAGAACAAACGCGAACATTCAATGAAGAATTCATTTTAAAAATGCGCTACTATGATAAATTAAACGAAAAAGTTATATTAACCATGATTGAACGCTTGTATGGGGAAGAAGTCAAATATTCAAAATACGATTTGATTTATTGCATTAAAGGGTTTATGAAAATGTACGGAGAGCTATTTTTATTTAAAAATATACCTGTCGATTTTCACCTGCTTGCCGAGTCTCTTGTGGAAAAAACAAATATTTTAGCTAAGTATATGACCATCTCATTTATTACTGATGAGCATAAAACATTGCTTGATATTGGTCTGGATGGGGTTGTTACGAAGGAACAAATTACCGAAATGATTGATCAAAAAATCGAAGAAATGGAAGAATCCATTGAAAAGGACTCATTAATATTACTTAAAGAACAGCTTTTAAACCCAAGTCCAAGTCTGGCTATTGTAAAGGGGTTAATCGAAAATATTCGTAATCACCCACATTGCAAATGGGTTGCTTTTTTACTTAGAGATTTTTACAAATCGATTACTTAAAGTGGTGATCATATGAAAACAAAGCTTTATAAAAATAACGGAATGATGATAGCGGGTATTACATTAAGGGATCCGGTGGAATTTGAAAGCAATAACATGGCCCTTCATGCCTGTGAAAACCTTGAAAATGTATTGGAAAATCGCAAAAAATTGGCCGCATTTTTGAATTGTGATTTAGAAAACTTTGTGTGTGCAAAGCAAACCCATAGCGCCAACTTTCATCGGGTGATGATTGGTGATAAAGGAAGAGGCTCTGACCGTTTAGAAACTGCTATTCCCGACACGGACGCATTGTACACATTCGAGCCAAATTTATTACTATGCAGCTTTAATGCCGATTGCGTCCCGGTGATTTTTTATCATGAAGGTACTGGTGCTGTCGGTGTCGTGCATTCCGGATGGCAAGGCACAGTAAAAGAAATTACGTTAAAGGTTTTTAAGCATTTAATACAGGCGGAAGATTGTGATCCCAGTGGTTTTCATGTACAAATCTGCCCTGCACTAAGTCAGGAAAAGTTTGAGGTCGATGAAGATGTATATGTGAAATTCAAAGACCTTGGTTATGCCGATGCGTTTATGTATTACAATGAACGGACTAATAAATATCACATTGATAATCAGTTGACGGTGAAAAAGCAATGCATGCTCGCGGGAATTCCGGAAGCGCAAATCACGATTGATCGAACGTGTACGTATATAAGTGAAGATGGCTTCTCATACCGTCAGGATAAACATGCTGGTAGACATCTATGTTTTATTATGAAAAAAAGCAGATAAAGTCGCGAGCCCGCGACTTTTTTTAAATTCCGATTCAATTTCATCAATTCCAAATCAAATATCATCATTTAATCTAGATTCTTCACAAATCCTAATTACAAAATAATGCTGCCAAAAAGAAAATAGGCAGCATTTAACAATTTTGCACATTATGTTCCACAATACGTTCGATAAGGAGTCGTCGAAGCGGGCACTACGCTATATTCTGCTTGTTCAGCCGAATGCTCATACGGATTTGAAAGTATAGCTAGAAGCCGCTCCATCACGCTAAAGTCACTGCGCTCTACGGCCGCTTCCAAAGCTTCTTCTACCCGATGGTTCCGTGGAATTACTGAGGGATTATTGTTCTTCATTAACTTTTTTGCTAAATCGCTTGTTTCTGGTTGTCTTTCGAGTCTCGCCTGCCATTTCTCTTTCCATTGAGTAAATTCTTGGGATACACATCCATCCTGTGAATCAAATGTCAATGCGCGAAAAGTATTCGTATAGTCAGCATGTTGCTTCTTCATTATATCGAGGAGATCATTTATTAATGATTCATCCTCTTTATCCTCATTAAAAATCCCAAGTTTTGATCTCATACCAGAAAGCCAATGTGAATGATAAAGGGTACTAAAGTTTGAAATCTTTTCCTGAGCCTTTTCAATCGCCATCTCTTGATTTTCATCCAATAGCGGCAGTAGCGTTTCGGCAAATCGCGAGAGATTCCATGCTCCAATATAAGGCTGGTTTCCATAGGAGTAGCGCCCTTGAATGTCAATGGAACTAAAGACAGTTGCCGGGTCATACGTATCCATGAAAGCACATGGTCCATAATCAATTGTCTCTCCGCTTATCGTCATATTATCGGTATTCATCACACCGTGAATAAAGCCAACAAGCATCCACTTTGCAATAAGTTCAGCCTGGCGCTTGATTACAGCGTCAAGTAATGCAAGATAGCGGCTTTCATCCGCTTCAATACTTGGATAATGGCGCTCTATCGCATAGTCAGCTAATATTCTTAGATCTTCCACCGTTCCCCACTGCGCGACGTATTCAAAGGTCCCGACCCGAAGATGGCTAGCAGCCACACGGGTGAGAATAGCACCTGGAAGCTCCGTTTCCCGAATAACCGCCTCTCCAGTTGTCACCACCGCTAGGCTCTGGGTCGTAGGAATTCGAAGGGCGTGCATCGCTTCACTAATAATGTACTCACGCAGCATCGGCCCAAGCGCCGCGCGCCCATCGCCACCACGAGAATAGCGGGTTCTACCAGACCCTTTCAGCTGAATATCAAACATCTTGCCTTCAGGCGTAATTTGCTCTCCAAGTAAAACAGCCCGGCCATCCCCCAGCATCGTAAAGTTTCCAAATTGATGCCCCGCATACGCTTGTGCAATAGGTGCAGCACCTTCTGGAATTTTATTTCCTGCTAGCATTGCAACGCCATCATCGCTTTGCAGCTCCTCTATGTTGAAACCGAGAGAGGTCGCTAACGGGTAATTAAGGATGATTAACTTTGGTGAGCGTACAGGAGTCGGGTTGGTGTTTGTATAAAATGAATTCGGCAGTTTTGCATAGCTATTGTCTAAGTTCCATCCCGATTCTTTTTTAACCATAGACTCTCCTTTTTTTAATCCAAGTTTTTAGTTTACATCATAATTATATTATACCCTTCAGAATGATGAATACGCGGCATAATTCACCATTTATATTATTTACATGACACTTCTGGATAAAATAAAAAGTCGCCCGGTAAAGGACGACTTTTTAAGAAATTAACTATATTTTTTCAACAAATCAATGGTCTTCTGGACACCTTCTCGCTGATTTCCGGGACCTTCAAATTCTACTGAGTAGTAGCCGTCATAATTATGTTTCTTTGCAATTTCCATGCACTTTCCAAAGTCAAATTGAACATGGCTTCCGTCTTCGTTGAACTCATATGTTTTAGCATGCACTAAGATTGGATCATTAAAAATCATATCAACCGCTTCGTAGCGAATACCTTGTTCAAAGTTTCCGAAATCAGGGCAAACTCTGAAATTCGGATGATCAACCATTTCAAAAAGCTTTATAATATTTTTCGGGTCTGCCGACATACCGCCGTGGTTTTCTAGAACTAATGCAACACCTTTCGTTTCTGCATATTCAGCAAGTTCTCTATAAGAATCTGCTGTTATGCTAAGATCGAAAACACCTTCTGGCTGCTGTCCAGTATTGACCCTAGCTCCCGTACTTCCTAAGTAAGCCGCTATATCGATCCATGATTTAATAACTTCAAGATCTGATTTGCGTTTTTCTTCATCCAACCCTGAGATATTACCGTAGTCGATTGGCATATTGAGCACCTTCACGCCGTATTTCTCAAGTGCTTGCTTCACATCTTCAAGATTTTCTGGCTTGTTGAGGCTCATTTCATCCATGACTTCCATAAAGCCGCCGATCGCTTGCTGAATTTTTTCAGGGTCAGGGTTACTGAACTGCTCAAGGGCAAACTTCATTTTCTCTGTACCTTCTGGACTAACCTTACCTACCATCCAATGAACCATCTCAACCGCGTCTGCTCCGAATTCCTCTTTAACGACACGAATGAAGTCTACCATCGTCATGCCTTTTTCGATAAATTCTTTGTTCAAACTCCAGCTTGATACACCAATTTTCATACCCATTTCCTCCCCATTATGTATTTTTACATGGATGACCCGCCTTCGACAGGTAAGCATGCATCTATTAATATAGTAACACTTAAAGCGCTTTAATTAGTATTTTAGCCAGCCGAATTTCCAATTTTATTTATAAAAGTTTCTTTTCTTAATCACGTAAGTTCATAACTTACAAAAGCAAGATGCTTACTATCAGGTGACCAAGAATTCACATTAATCGTTCCCTGTCCCCCAAATAGTTTTACTAGCAAACGTGATTCCCCACCCGAACTTGCCATTAAACGTAATTCCACTTCTTTATTCGGTGGATGATCACCTGGTTCGACATCTCCTTTTCGGTAAGAAATATAAGCTATACTTTTGCCATCTGGAGATACATGTGGAAACCAGTTATTGCTTTCTTCAAATGTCATCTGCGTTTGTTCACTGCCGTCTGCATTCATGCGCCATACTTGCATAAGTCCCGAGCGAGTCGAGTTAAACCAAATATGTTGGCCGTCCGGTGAATATTCCGGACCATCATCTAGCCCTGGGAAATTCGTTAACTGCTTTTCTTCTCCCCCAGCTGCTGGAATGGTGTAAATATCATATTGTCCATTCCGTTCAGCACAATACGCCAATGTTTTTCCATCTGGTGACCAACCGTGTAAATACGAAGGTGCCATCGGCGTAATTAGCACCGGGTTGCCGCCCTCAAGTGGTAAAATATAAATTCTAGATTGGCGGTCTTCCAACGTATGATGACTTACTGCAATTTCAGATTCATCCGGAGATAAAACATGATCGTTATTGCAAAAATTAGCAAACCCTGAATCTATAACACTATTTTCAAGAGTATGGATGTCGAAAGAATGCAAAAGACCTCCACTGTTGTATATAAGCTTGTCATCTCGAGTCCAATTAGGTGCCTCAATTACATAATCAAATGCAGCCAAACTTTTTCTCTCACCAGTTTCTATATTAATAATCTGTAAGAAACTCTTTGTATTTTCCCTCATTTGAAAGCTAGATGGGTTTTTCAATGTTTCCATTCTCTTTCCCCCTTTTTATTTTCTACTTCAATAATTCAATAAAAAGCTGCAAAAACCTTCACTTTTTTAAAAAAATTGGATATAAACGCTGCTCGTATTTCCTACTTCGCCCGATGAACGGTCAAATTTACTTTGCTCGTTTCACACATATAAGTGGAAAGGTGAACTGGTTCGTCATTTGCATCATAAGCAATTTTTATTATTCTAAATAGATTTGCGCAAATATCGCATCCAAATAAATGAGCATATTCTTTCGTTGCACCAATTACGTCAATAATTTTATCATTGCTAACAATATCCGTTTGATAATCTTCCGAAAGAATTTTATAAGTCGATTCATTCCCTGTTATTTTTTTCTCTAAATTAGGAAAACGAATGAGTGAATAATGAGCGATATCATAAAAGAGAGGACGGTCATTTACATACATAAGCCTCTCCAGTTCCAAAATAGGACTTCCCACCTCAATGGCCAGATGTCCGGCAATGTCTTCTGATGCAGGAATCACTTCACTTTTTAATATTCGTGAATTAGGTATCATCCCCAGCTGATGACTAAATTCGGAAAATCCACTAACCGATAATAATTCATTCTGAAATTTTTTAGTTGTAACAAAGGTGCCTCTTCTAGGAATTCGAGTTAATACTCCTTCCATTACCAATTCCTCAATGGCTTTTCGAATCGTGATTCGGCTAACATTATAAATTTCACACAGTTCAGCCTCAGTTGGAATCTGTTCATCTGGTTTGTATGTTCCGCTCTGAATATTATTCATCAACATTTGCCTTATTTGCATATACAATGGTTGAGGAGTCGCAGGATTTAAATTCATACTAAATCTTCCTTATCATTCTATTATTAATCCATTATACCTTGCCTTGAAACACTGGTCACCATGCACCGAAATATCGTATTGTTTCTGCTGCCATTTCCGAACCCAACTCTAAACAATCCATAGCGGACAGCCCTTTTAATCGCCCGGAAATAAAACCAGCTATAAAGGAATCCCCCGCCCCCATTGTATCAACAACATCAGAATCAACCGCACGACATGTGTAAAAGTTTTCGCCATCATAGGCTAGTGAACCATTTTCACCTAAAGTGGCAACAGCAATACTAGATCCAAGATTTTTTATTTCCTTTAAATATTCGCGGATAAAGGAGTCATCTTTCGTATAAGAGAAGAAAGAGTAATCAACAAACTTCGGTAATGATTTAACAAGATGATGGTCTAATTTATCAGAGAAATCAAAGGAGGTAGACACTCCTCTTTCTTTAAAAAGCGGAAAATATCCTTCTACATGTCCGTAAATGCCAGCATGTATAAGTTGATATGTTTGAATAAACTCCAGTTCTTCTTTTGTTAAAAAGAAGTCAGCCATAACACCCTCTTCATAATCGCCAAAACAACGTTCATTGTTCACTAATTCCACATAAGAAATAGCCGTTTTTCCTTCCTTTTTTGTAAGATGGGATATGTCGACACCCTTTTCCGAAATGCTGTTTTTCATTACTTCTCCATATGCATCACTGCCCACCCAGCCAATATAAGCTGAACCAGCTCCTAACCGTTTTAAAAATACAGCAACATTTACAGGATTTCCTCCAGGATACGCCTTGCCGCTTGGCTGATAGACATCCATACAATTATCGCCGACCGTAATGATTCTCATCTTTTTCCCGCCTTGTGGAAGAGGGTACTAAACGCCCTCCACATTTTAATAGTCCATTTTTCTGTAATATCTTCTAAGGGTTAAGGGATGATTTCTTTCCCGTTCAAGATATGAGTTGAACCGATTAATAACAGCCCAATTGACACTGACAGCGAAATATTTTCTAAATTCTTCACTGATGCCTTCCATTTCAAAATCTTTAGTATCAATAACTGTAAGCTCCTTTGTTATTTTTTTAGCGAATTTTTCTACACGATCCATAAGCATTCTTGTTTCATCTTCCCCTTTGAATAAAATAACACTTGTATCTTCTTCAACGAGTTCGAGAGTTCCATGAAAAAATTCAGCGGCATGAATCGACTTCGTACGAATCCATTGCATTTCCTCTAAAATACACATCGCATATGAATAGGTGTTCCCCCACAAGATACCAGAGCCGACCAACATATGATAATCTGTTTCCTTATGTTTAACAGCAAATTCCGCCGCTTTTTCTTCAAATGATTGTACAGCCTGAACAATGGCACGTGGAAGCAGGGTGACTTCCTGTGTGAATTGCTCATATTGAGGAAACTCGTCGTTGTTATGTATAAACCGGAAGATTACCATATATAAAAGCAAAAAGAAAGTATCGAATGAATGCTTTTCCGAACCAGTTGTGACACAGTAATCAACGATCTTTGTTAAAGGCGTATTCGGGAATGCAACCAATGCAAATGTAGTAGCGCCTCTCTCTTTACAATACTTCACCGCTGCCACTGTTTCTTTCGTAGTACCCGATTCAGACGTAAAAATACACACGGAATCCTTCCCGAATTGTCTATGATTCATAACCATGAATTCCGCTGCATTGATAGCGTATACATTTATGGTAGAATTTGAGTTCAATATGTATTCATACGGATACATCATGGCAACGGTTCCACCAACGCCGATAAGAAAAATATTTTTATATCCTTTTTCGCAAATATCATCTACAAATCCTTCTATTTGACCTCTAAAGGATAAACCCTCTTTTTCTACATGTTGTAAAAAAACAGTTTCATCAAACTTTAACATGCCTCATTTTCCTCCTAAATTATATATTTGTATTGTCTTGTATTATAATTGAGCAATACATTATGTACAAGACATATTTAGCAATAAAAAAGGGCTTAAGACAACGAGGCATTTCTCGTTTTCCTAAGCTCTTAAAATCAGCTTTCACCTTCGACCGTTTTTAATCTAACCGTATCCCAGTCAGTTCGATAAAAACGAATCATCACGGCAATTCCAAACACCATTAAATACGAATATAGCGCAATCCATGCTCCAACACTGCCTAAATTTAGTGTAAAGGTTAATACATAGCTTAGTGGAATAAATAATAACCAACCTAATACTAATGAAATTTTAAGCAGGAATGAAGTGTCGCCAATTCCACGAAGACCCCCAGCATAAAAGTTCAACAATCCATCAAATATTTGTAAAAATGCTGAGATCATGATGAGTTTACCTGCCAAATGAAAGACCTGGGCATCTTGGGTATAGATCTTTGCAACTTGTTCCGAAAAGAAGAATTCAATAACGCCAAGCAATAAAATAAATATACACCCTAAAATAGCGGTGTTTGTTCCCGCCCTTCTTCCGTTAAGAGGTTTCCCTTTTCCAATTTCTTGACCAACTAAAATAGTGGCAGTTGATCCGAAAGCAAAGGCAGGCATAAATCCAAAGCTCATTACGCTCAAGGCAATTTCATTTGCGGCTAATGCTTCTGTCCCTAATCTCGTGACAAATCCTGTAAATACGAACATCGCCATCGCCAAAGAAAATTCCTGAATTCCTAACTTTGAACTTTCACCAAAGATTAATTTAGATTCCAACCGGTTAAAAGCAACTCGTACACGCGTACCATATTTTGGATGTAACTTTACGAAATAGATATAAGCGCAAAATAGAAAAGTCACAAGCTCTCCTACAAAAAAGGCAATCCCTGCACCTACCAGCCCTATTTCAGGAAAGCCAAAATGTCCATAGGTTAATCCATATGTGAGAAAAACCATTAAAGCTCCACCTATGATTGTACTAATCATCGGCGTCTTCGTATCACCTATACCACGTAAAAATCCATGAAAAACAAATGTGAAGGTTCCGAATATCATCGCAAGGAAGCGAATTTGCAAATAGTTTTTTCCTTGTTCGATCATTTCCGCAGAACTTCCCAAAACTTTGAAAATTCCTACAGGTAAAAGCAGCCCAACTAGTAAAATAAATGCACTAGCTGCAATACAAAGATAAAAAGCGATATACGTTCGCTCTATCCCTTTTTTCATATCGTTTGAACCATAATTTTGGGCCACTAAATAGTTCGTAGTATGGCCAATCCCCGAAAACAACGCCCAAACATTATACATGACAACATTCGTCACACCGACAATAGCGATGGCCAAGGCCCCCAAATGACCAACTAGAATCAAGTTTATCGTTCCCGTAAGTGTCGATGAAGCAAATGAGGCAATCGACGGTATCGCAAGTAATATTATCTTTTTCCATTCTTTCATCATTGTGATGTACCCCTACTCTTATATGTCAAATCTATTATACTTAGTTTTTTCGTAAAAGGATTCTTTTTCTAATAAAAACCTTCTTCCGAACCCATTTGTTATGCCTTGTATTATAGTTGAATATTACATCCTGTACAAGAAGTATTTATTTAATTTACTTTGAATGCTCTTGATATCGTTTTTTTGATTGCTCTCTATTCAATTCTTGACTCCCTTTGTATACTGAAATTAGGTGGGTGATGAACATGTACAAAGTGTTAATTATTGAAGATGATCATAAATTAAGGAGTTTAATAGGGCAGTATTTAGCAAAATGGAATTTCCAACCCGTTTTGGTTGAGGACTTTGAACTTATCGACCAAATCGCGTTAAAGGAAAATCCCCACATCATTCTGTTAGACATCAACCTCCCTGGAAATGATGGCTTTTACTGGTGCAGTAAGATTCGTCAGCTTTCAGATGTACCGGTCATTTTTATTTCGTCGCGCTCACAAAGTATGGATATTGTCATTGCGATGAATATGGGTGGAGATGACTATATACAAAAGCCATTTTCACTTGAAGTGTTGGTGGCAAAGATGAATGCCGTATTAAGAAGGTCCAGCTCTATTGTGGATAACGACTTTCTTGAGGTTGGTGAGCTTATCCTTAACCTCCAAAATGCGTACGTTGAATCCAGGGGTAAAAAGGCCGCCCTTACAAAAAATGAGTTTCAAATTCTTTACCTTTTAATGAAAAAGGCAGGACAAATTGTTTCTCGGGATGAAATCATGCGTGCATTATGGGAAGATGAGCAGTTTATCGATGACAATACTCTCACCGTGAATGTAAATCGGCTGCGGAAAAAGCTTGGGGAAATCGGCGTTGAAGATACCATCACAACTAAGAAACGACAAGGATACTTATTACAATGACTTGGAGAAACTACCTTCGTGATAACCGGTTTCTTTTACTTACTTTTTTCTTCGTATTAGTATTTGTATCCATCATCATATGGCTAGATCCACAAGTGCGCATTCATTTTAGTAATCTGCTATATATATGGCTCATCCTCGTCTTACTTTTTTCGTTTTATTTCCTATTTGATTTCCGTAAGAAAAAAGGATTCTATCGTGAATTAAAAAAGAAATTGGAAACTGGATATATTTTAGAACCTTCACAAACTCACAATTCCGAAGAGAAATTATATATCCAACTATTAAACATTCATAAGGAACAATATGAAGGAAAGATCGAACAAATCCAAAGTGAACAAAAAGAATGGCACGAGTATATGACATCGTGGGTTCATGAAATCAAAACGCCGATCTCCGTCTCCAAAATGATGATTGAGACAGAACTAATAACAAAAGCTATAGAAGAGGAAATTGAAAAGATTGACCATTTAGTCGAACAAGCTCTTTATTACAATAGAACGAGTGATTTTAGCAAAGATTATTTTATTCAGGAAATTGATGTTGGACAAATCATCAAAGAAGCCATCAAGGGGAATCGAAGGTTATTTTTATCGAAAAAAATTAGACTCCAATTGGACCTTACTTCAATGGAAGTCTTAACAGATAAAAAGGGACTCCTATATATCTTCAATCAATTATTATCTAATTCATTAAAGTACACACCTGTTGGCGGCGTAATTTTGATTCAAGTTCTACAGAGTGAAAGGAAAATTCTTGTACGCGATAGTGGAATTGGGATTCCCGCCGAGGATTTGCCAAGAGTCTTTCAAAAAGGGTTTACAGGTAAAAACGGAAGACAAGTTGCCTCATCAACTGGAATGGGGTTATACCTAGCTAACAAAATAGCCGCTAATTTAGGGCATCAACTCTCCCTAAGTTCAAAGGAAGGCAGCTATACCGAGGCCTCAATTTACTTTTCAAAAACAGTTGAACTGTTACGAGGGGAGTTTGCCTATAAATAAGGACGTGATGACTGCATCACGTCCTTATAGAGGCACTGAGATCTTTATTTTACAGTTTTTTTGATGTTATTTACTTACTGGTTCACGATCGTTGTATATTTTCTTAGCGTAATCAAATAGTAAATTAAATATATGGCCATATAAATGACGATGGTGATCAGAAATGGCAGCAGCAAATTCATTTTTGAAAAAATGGCGAGTGCCGAAATCAAGAATGAACTATTAGGGATAGCCATCACTAATGGCAGCAAAAAGACAGGCAATAATTGTTTGGCGATCGTTGCACGGATTTGCTTTTGGCTCATGCCAATTTTTCGCAACACGCCGTAACGCCCCTGATCAGCAGTTGCCTCGGTAAGCTGTTTGTAGTGCAGCATGCTGCCTGTTGCAAGCAAGAAGACAATTCCTAAAAAGCCGCCAATGAAAATGAGCAACCCATACGTTTCCACTCCCCGTTGATACTCATGAAAAAATGAAGAAAATATCATTGAATCTTGATCAACTTCGAAATCTCTAAAAACCACTTCTTCAATGTCCTTCATTAGTGTTTCCATTGATTTCTCGTTTTTCACTTTATATACTTGCAATTCTTTTATAGCGGCGTGCTCTTTCAACTCCTCATAGTCAGCATCGTTGATCACCATTGGCAAAACAAAATAACTTTGATTTAACAACGGCTTTTCTTCATATTGTTGAATCGTAAATTTGTGATCCATAACCGTTATCGTTTTGCCTGTATATATGTCGGCACTTTGATTTATATTTCCGTCATTAAAGACAATGGCTCTCTCTTTTCCAACGTCCTCGCTGCGATTCCCCATTTTTTCAGATAATCGCCGATATTCCTTTTCCGGTAAAAGCATAACTGGAAACTGATTCGACCATCTTCCTATTTCAGAGAAATCCCCTTCAACTTGTATATATTCAATACGATCAGAAAAGACAATCTCGTGCTCTTTACTATCAGAAATAAGTCTAGCGATCGCCTCATCCATTTCCGTATTATGCGATGTATACATAAGGCTTAACGGATAATTATTTTCAGCCATCGCCGTTACATTATGATGCAGACCAAAAATAGCTCCTAAAACAAAAAGCGTAAATGTGCTCAATAAAGCAATCATCGATAAGATAAGGGTATTTCCTTTCATTCGAAAACGAAGGTGGGAAACACTCATTAAATTTGTTCCTTTAAAATATAGCCCTTTTACCTTCATGATCCTTTCTAAAAGGACAGCAAATACAGAACGTATAAAGAGAAATGAGCCCATTAACATCATTACCAAGGAAAATAAGACTGCCCCAAAACCATATTCCTTATAAATACCCGAATCACTTGGTTGAAGTAAAATATAGTATCCGACTCCAAGTGCCAGTATAGACGCTATAGCGGCTGCTTTTGAAACCTTAAGCTGCTTTTCTCCCTGCTTATCCGCTATTAACAATTCGAATAATGTATAGCGGTATATCATCCGGTAATTATGAATCGATGTCACTACAATAATTGCAATAAAAACGATTAACGTCTGAATGACTGCTCCATAAGAAATTTCAAAATTAGCGAGGATTGAAAACCCCATTAACCTTATCAATAGCATCGTAAAAAGCTTAGATAAAAGGATGCCAATCGCCATTCCAATCCCAAGAGCAACGATTCCCATAATGAGATTTTCATAAAATAGGAGCATACCAATCTGCTTTTTACGCATCCCAAACAAGGAATATAAGGCAACTTCTTTCTTTCGTTTTCTTATGAAAAAGTCATTTGAATACCAGATAAAGATTGCTGAAAACAGCAACAGCAAAACAGATGCAACCATAAAAGCGGGCTGCACTTTTCCAAGGGCGGTCGCTGATTCGTTAATTTGCTTGTTGTACTGGAGCGAAACAAATGTGAAGTAAATGACAATGCTGAATACCATCGGATAAAAATACAACAAATAATGCTTTGTATTCAGTTTTATATTTTTTTTGGCAAGGTTAAATAACGTCATGATGCCCACCTCCCCCAAGGGTAGCCAGGATATCGATGATTTGCCCGAAAAATTGCTTGCGGCTGCGGTCGCCCTTCCTTATTTCAGTAAAAATCGATCCATCCTTTATAAATAAGACACGGTTGCTGAAGCTTGCCGCATAAGCATCATGAGTAACCATTAAAATGGTAGCTTTTTCTTGTTCATTTAATTCGGCGAGCGTTCCAAGCAGCATATAGGCAGATTTCGAGTCGAGCGCCCCTGTTGGTTCATCCGCAAAAATTAGGCTAGGATTCGTAATAATCGCTCTAGCAGTTGCCGTCCTTTGCTGCTGCCCACCCGAAATATTATAAGGATAAGATTGTAAAATCCCTTCAATACCAAGCGCTTTAGATACTTTAGCAATCCTATTCTCAATTTTCTCAGCCGCCACATTCGCTAAAGAAAGCGGAAGGATAATATTTTCCTTTACTGTTAGAGTGTCAATTAAGTTGTAGTCCTGAAAAATAAAACCTAATTTGTCTCTTCTAAAATCAGCTAAATCTTCTTCCTTAAATTTGAGAATATTTTTCCCGTCAATCTTAATTTCACCTGAGGTGGGGACGTCAATCGTTGATAACACATTTAATAGAGTCGATTTCCCAGCACCCGACGGACCCATAATTCCTACAAACTCTCCTTTATATACATCCAACTCGATATCATTCAATGCAGTATGAATGTTTCCCTTTGACCCAAAAACCTTTTTTATATTGGCGGCTTCTAAAACAATATGATTTTCCATTTCATCCATCCCTCGTTTATCTTATAAGCTAATCATAAAAGAAACGGAGAGGCTCAACCATAACTTATCCTTACAATTTATCCTCTAACCTTACAATTTTGTAACGTATATAGTGCTTATCCAGCCAAGAATAATGTTGGTTATCTTTGGAAAGATAGTTTTAAAACGAGCTTCTGATTTTTTCTTTATTAAAGTGGGTAAAGGACTTACATATTAAACAGAATGCTAAATTGTTCATTTTCTTATTTAGGAGGAATTATTCATGCTTGGTTTTTTACAACGAATTGGTAAGGCATTAATGCTTCCAATTGCGGTTTTGCCTGCTGCAGGGCTGCTTTTGCGTTTCGGACAACCTGATTTATTAGATATACCGTTTCTTGCCAATTCCGGGAATGCTGTATTTGAAAATCTTGCCTTAATCTTCGCGATTGGTGTTGCCATTGGGTTCGCGAAGGATAATAATGGAGCTGCCGCTTTGGCGGGCGCTATCGGATATTTGGTGCTGACAGAAGGTGCAAAGTCGTTGAATGACACAATTAATATGGGCGTTCTTGGTGGAATTATTGCAGGCATTATCGCAGGTTCATTATATAACCGATTCCACGATATAAAACTTCCCGATTGGTTAGGTTTCTTCGGTGGCAGGCGCTTTGTACCGATTATCACATCACTTGTTATGGTCATTTTGGCGTTTATTGCAGGATTTGGATGGCCCCCCGTTCAAAATGCTATAGATGGTTTAGGAAACTGGATTATTGGGCTTGGCGCGGCTGGAGCAGGTTTGTTCGGATTCTTTAATCGTTTGCTCATTCCGCTAGGTCTTCACCATGTTTTAAACAATTTATTTTGGTTCCAATTCGGTGAATTTAACGGAAAAACAGGGGATATCGCAAGATTCTTTGCTAAAGACCCAACAGCCGGAACTTACATGACAGGCTTCTTCCCGATTATGATGTTTGGGTTGCCTGCGGCCGCTTTTGCTATTATTGCGGCAGCGAAACGTGAGCGAAGGAAAGCCGTTTTTGGGATGTTTATTAGTCTTGCATTAACTTCTTTTATCACGGGGATTACGGAGCCGATTGAATTTTCCTTTATGTATGTAGCGCCACTCTTATATGGTGTCCACGCCGTTTTAACTGGGATATCATTATGGCTGACCACAACACTTGGAATTAAAGATGGATTTACATTTTCAGCAGGAGGAATTGATTATTTATTAAACTTTAATATCGCTACGAAACCCGGTCTTTTATTGCTTATCGGATTAATTTACGCAGCTATCTATTTCATCATCTTCTACCTTTTAATTAAAGCGTTAAATCTTAAAACCCCAGGGCGTGAGGATGAAGAGATTATTGAAGAGGATAACGTTTTAAGTCCATCTGATAATAAGTATGAGCGGATGGCTTATCAATTCATTCAAGACCTTGGCGGCCACGATAATATTACCGCTATTGACAACTGTACAACGCGACTCCGTTTGAATATAAGGGACATGGATAAAGTACGGGATAGCGCTCTTAAAGCGCATGGGGCAAAAGGAATATCTAAGCTAAGCAAGACAAATCTGCAAGTTGTCGTAGGGACAGATGTTGAATTCGTAGCAGACGCTATGAAAAAGATGGATATGGATCATGTAACATTTACTGAATCCGATACCTATGAAGTCCCAGATATAAATCAGCTGCTACCATTAAACGAACATGATTTTGTCATGCCAATTACAGGAGAAGTCATTCCCCTTACAGACGTTCCAGATCAGGTCTTCTCCCAGAAAATGATGGGCGATGGATTCGCGATTATTCCTGAAAAAGGAGCAGTCGCCTCTCCGGTTGATGGTGAAATTTTGAATGTTTTCCCGACAAAGCATGCGATCGGCATTAGATCGAAACAAGGATATGAAATATTGATCCATGTCGGAATTGATACCGTCAATCTGAAAGGAGAAGGCTTTACTTCACATGTAAAAGAAGGCGATAACGTATCTAAGGGTCAAGAAATACTGACCTTTAACTTGGACTATATAAAAAAGAATGCAACATCAGCAATTACACCGATTATTTTTACGAATTTAACGAAAATGAATGTTAAAAAACTCGGGAAAGTGGAGCAAGGAAAAGAAGGGATCCTTTCCATTGATTAAAATTACAATCAAGCAGCCCGTAACTCCTTTTTATTCATGGAGTTACGGGCTAGTCATTTTGATATCCAAAATGCTTTCTCATCACCTTTTATGGCTTTATTAACAATACCTGTATTTTACAAATCGAACCTCCTTACATTATTAGAGCAGAATCATTCAGGAAAAATTTAAAAAACATAAAATAAATTTTATAACATCCTTGTATCCCTTCGTATTCCTGAATATATGATTATTTATAAGGAGAAAGGGAAAAGATAATAAATAATTGTTTATAAGGAGGATTTTAATGGATGGGTATAGAAGTAAGGAGGTAGTAGATAATGATGAAAAGGGGGTAAAAGTCATGGCTATTCCACAGGCATTGCCTCGAAAAAAAATAAATGAAAATCAGTCAGACTTAGTTATAAAAAATAAAAAGAAGAAAAGTGCACTTGAGATTTCGGATTCTATAGGTGTTTACGGAGCTTTTGGACGCACGTTATCTGATCTTCATAAACAAGGGAGATAAGTATGGATTTTATCATTGATGGTGAAAAAATAGATTCAGAAGATTATTCTGGGGCATCTATTTATTTGGATGCTTGTTTTATTTTAACCTTTTAGATAAATCAGATAACCGACGCCCCGATGTTGCAAGAGTATTAGATACTTGGGCTGAATACCCTGAAGTTACTCTAGGTATTAGCAATCATACAGTTGCAGAAGTTATAAATCGTATATTTCAAATGCTAATCTTAGGTGCTCTACAAGTTTTCCATGAAAATAACAAATTAATTAACCAAACTAAAAATGGCTATGAGAAATTATCCGTTAAACAAAAAGAGCAGTTATTAAATTTAGACTCTGCAAGGTACTTGTACTCTGTAGCTAAAAAGGAACAAATCATGCGTCTTTATAACAATGAAGTCAATGTAAATATATCAGAATTAATAAAGATTGCTAAAGAAAACGAAATTAAGAGAAATAACCTTGATATTTTTTATAATCATGCTATAAACGTGTTTGAATCTTTTACTAACGGAATGAGTTTAGATCTTGAATTTAATATTGATATTCTTGACTCGAAATATGAACCACATTATCAAGTAGCTAAATCGAACATGCGATTATTACAGTTGGATATTATTGATTCATTCCATCTAGCAATAGCACATTCAAACGATTATGACTTTTTAGCGACTTTAGATAGCGATTTTATACATAATTTGTATTCGGACATTCCCAACCTATCTACAAGAATTATAAAGGTAGCATAATAGAGTATAAAGTTTAAAAATAATCTCGCCTCCCTAATACTTGCAGGGAGGCTTTTTAAAGATTTTTCAACTAAAAGGCGAAGGATTTACGCTAACGTTTCATCCTGTTTTCGCCTTTGCTTTCGTCATATTTCGCTGCGCCATTATCAAGCCATAATAAATCCCCTGTTTTTGCATCAGCTCTTGATGTGTTCCAATCTCTGCGATCTCCCCTTTATTAAGGACAAAGAGTCTATCAGCGTTCTTTAGGGTAGAAAGCCTATGGGCGATGGCGATCGTTGTGCGGTTTTTCGTAATCCGCTGCAACGCTTCCTGAATGGCTGTTTCGGTGTCAATATCTAGAGAGGCGGTCGCTTCGTCCAATATTAAGATTTTTGGATTATGGAGCACGGCTCGAGCAATCGTAATTCGCTGCCGCTCTCCCCCTGATATATTATTGCCGTTTTCTTCTAATCTCGTATCATATCCATCTGGTAATTTAATAATAAAATCATGGGCGTTTGCGATCCTAGCAGCCTGAATGACTTCTTCCATCGTGGCCTCCGGCTTGGAATAACGAATATTTTCCATGATTGAACCTCTAAACAGCATCGTTTCTTGGAGGACCACACCTATTTGTGAACGCATCTCTTCCTGTTTAATCGTCCTTATATCGATGCCATCTATCAGAATTTCTCCTTCGTTAACATCATAGAAGCGGGAAACTAGATTAATAAGCGTTGATTTTCCCGAACCGGAATGCCCGACAAGCCCTATCATTTCCCCAGGCTTTATCTCAAAGTTAATATGCTTCAAAACTGGTTCATAAGACTTGTAACCAAATGTTACATCATTAAATTGGATCGTACCGTGGATTGAATGCTGTATGGATGTATCCTTATCAAAAATCTCAGGATCTTCATCAATCACTGAGAAAATCCGATCAATGGCGATAGCGGCATTGGCGACCCACCTTGGCATATTCATCATCCAAGCGAGCGGCCCAAAAATCATACTTGCATATCCTGTAAATTGAACAAGCTCCCCAAGGTTTAGATTGCCTTTTAGATTCATATTACACCCTACTAATAATACAAAATAAGTACTGATTTGGAGTAAATACGTTGAGATTGGTGTTAATACAGCATATACTTTTTCCGCTTTAAAGGCTGCCGCCGCATAATCCGTATTATATTGTCTAAATCGCTTGATTTCGCGCCCTTCCTTACCAAAAGTTTTGACGACTCTTATTCCGCTTAGTACGTCATGAAGATAGGAATTCGCCTTGTCAAATATCCTCCATTGCTTCGTGAAGAGCCTTCTGACGATCACCCGCCATGTCATAAACTGCAAATAGGCTACAAACGGTGCAGGCAGCAGCACGATTAAGGCTAAGCGCCAGTCTGTCATAAGTAGGAGAATCGTTACCGCTATGAGCATGATCATCTGATAAATAGCCGTTGTAAAGACCTCTTCAATCAGCCTTCTAATTCGATTCGTGTCAGAAGTGACGCGATTCATCAGATCGCCTGCTCTTTGCGATGTTAAAAAGCCAAGCGAAAGGTTTTGGATTTTTTCATACACAAGCTTTCGTAAATCTGCAGCAATCGTTGAACCTACGGTCGCCATGACACGGCCTTTTGCCACATTTAAAAGCTCCCCACCCACTAGTGAAAATAGAATACCGCCAATAGCAATAAAAAACATTGGCAAACTTGGACTTTGCCCTTCCGGCGGCTGGAGCGAGGAGTTAACGAGCAACTTTTGAAAATAAGGCCCTAATAACGTGATAGCTGATGTAATAAATAAAATGAATAACCCTAGTACAAGCATTCGCCAATGGGATTTAGATACGCCTAATAGCCTTTTTAATACCGCCGCTTTGTTCATACACTTCGGACAAACTCTTGTAGTTTGATGGATCCTGCTGCCACAATTCGAGCATACTCGTTCTTCCTCTTCATTGTAGATGCGAATTTCACTTTTCGCGGCCATATAGTTTAATATTTGAGCAATATAGGAAAACCGCGCAATATGTTCCATCGAGACTCTTACAATGATTCGCTTGCCAAGCTCATCAGTTGCTTCAAGAATCGCATTTCCAACTAGCGGAATGACCTTGTAGTCGTGTGCTTCGGCTATTAGACCACTTTCTCTTACGCTTCCAGCTTCAACATAAGCCCATTTTTCATCACCAATTACAAAGTACCCTAACGTTCTTCGTCCAGTAAGGGATAAGTCGGCAGGCACACAATAATGAAGCCTTTCCCCTATCTCTTGTTGAACAGCCAACCGATCTTCATTTGAAAGTTCATAGTTTAGGTTCATAATAGCTCCCTTTTAAAAAATGGATCTGTTTTGCTTTCCTTTGTCTAGCTATAGCGGCTATCGACTAGTAAACTTCCTGTCCTTTTCTCTTGCGTAAGTAAAAGGACCTGCAATTATACGTCGATGGGCAGGCGCTTTCGCTTTTCTTTGTCCAGCTATAAGCGCCTATCGACTAGCAAACTTCTTGTCCTTTTCCCTGCGATAAGTCAACATCGACTCGTTCCTCGCCGTGTTTCCTTTATCTCAGTCAAAGGACCTGAAGTTTGTACGTCGATGGGCAGGCGCTTTCGCTTTTCTTAGCTCATTAACATTTCCACCATTCGGTATTCTTTATCTGTTAAGGCCGTAACGTCTTTAATGATGAAACGATTTCCATCTACATCTGTAATCAACACTCTATTTGCCGTAACGACAGTGACATTTCCTCTGCCCGACCGAACGGTAAAATAGCAGGTTCCGGAACTTGTTTCCGTCTCCCAATAGGAATAGCCAAATTCTTCATTTATTTTATTAATTTTTGTAATTTCTGGCGCAAAATAGCGCAAGTTAATATGTTCCTCCAATAAACTTACGATATCACTCGGAAAATCATCCAAGGATTTTATGATGCCGATTTCTTCATTTTCACCCGTTCTTACAGAAATAAAGATTCTATTATTCATATGCGGAAAAGAACAATGTAAATATACGGCAGGATGTACCTCCCCATCTACGTGAACCGTGAGCATATGCCCTTCCGTCTCTAAAAACACTGCATTTTCTGTTGTTAAATACGTCATTTTAGCCGCTTCGGCTAGGTCTGATTTCGGTTCGGCCAGCCCTTGACTACCATGGCCCATATCTACCTTCGTCATTTAGATCGCCTCTTTCATCTTTAAAGCCTCTTCGTGCTTTTTCACCATGCCAGCGTACTTGGCATCTTTATCCATAAGCTCTTCATGGGTTCCGTCCTCAACGACCTTCCCGTTCTCCATCACATATAAATAGTCTGCATTTCGCAATGTCGATAATCGATGGGCAATTGCGATTGTCGTTCTTCCTTCTGCGAGTGATTCCAGCGCTTCCTGGATTTGCAATTCTGTCTTCGTGTCTAGTGAGGCAGTAGCTTCATCCAGTATTAATATTTTCGGATCATGCAAAATCGCCCTGGCAATCGAGATCCTTTGCTTTTCACCGCCTGACAAATTATATCCTCCAGTACCGACAACCGTATCATAGCCTTCCGGAAGATTCTCAATGAAATCATGGGCGTTTGCAATTTTTGCTGCATATATAATCTCTTCAAGCGAACAATCTGGATTCGCATATGCAATGTTTTCCGCTATAGTTCCGATAAACACATATACTTCCTGCGATACAATCCCAATATTATTTCGTAAAGTATCCGTTGCTAAATCTTTTACATTCATCCCGTCAATCTTTATTTCACCTTCGTTTACATCGTAAAGCCGCGATATTAAGTTCACGAGTGTCGATTTACCCGCTCCCGAAGGTCCAACAATACCAATCATTTGCCCTTGTTTTGCAACAAGCGATACGTCCTGCAGTATCGGTTTATTCGGCTCATAATTGAAGTTGATATTTGATATCGTGATGTCTCCTTTAAGTTTCTCCAAATGGAGGGCATCTTCTTTTTCAGTTATTTCTGGAACAGCATCCTGAATTTCAAAGATTCGCTGTGCAGCTGCCATGCAGTAAGACCACCAGCCAGCAATATTATTCATGAATTGAATTGGACCAAATAGCATGTAAATATACGTAATGAATGTCATGATTTCTCCGAACGTCATGTCTCCACCCATTACTTTCCAGCCGCCAAATGCCCATATCAATACTCCGCCTATTTGCGTTAACATATTAATAATTGGAAAAATTGTACTGCTTGTCTTGTTAAATCTTTGTTCAGCAGCGGAAAAAGAAACATTTGCACCTTGAAAACGATTGATCTCCACTTTTTCTTTACCAAAGGCTTTAACAATCCTTGCACTACGCACTGTATCACTAATAATGGAGTTCATAGCACTTGCCCTTCTATGCCTTTTCCATGACATCCGCCATAATTTTGGAAATACCCAGCGAATCAATAGAACGACAAAAGGCAAAGGAATCAAACAAATGAGTGTAAGTTTCCAATCCATCACAAGAAGAATGGCCGTAACCCCGATAATATTTATCGCATTTACAACAAAATACGGGATCCCATCAACAAAGAAAAATTGCAGCTCATTCGCATCATCATTTACTCTCGTCATCAATTGTCCTGTTTGCCTTTTTTGAAAAAATGATAAAGACAACCTTTGCATGGATGTAAAAATGTTCGATTTTAGATCAAAGACAATATTTGCGGCCATGCGGGCATTGATTACACCAAACAATACTCCGAATACGAGCGACAATGTCCGGAAAACAATGATGATTAAAATAACGAGGGCAATTTTTCCGGCAAACTGACCAGTTCCCCCTAACGCTTGGTCAAATAGTACCGTACCTTGAAAGTAAGGGATGGCAAGCCCGGTTGCTGAATTTAGCAACATGAAAAAAATAATAAAGAAAAGAGACCATTTATAATTCGTTGTAAATCCTAACAGCCTTCCAAAGATAGCACCTTTTTTTAGACATTTTGGACATACTTGCCGGCCATGCTCAGGATAGATCAACCCACATTTTGGGCAGGCGATTTTATGTGCGTCATCCTCTTCATGCATGTCAATCGTTTCATTATTTTTAAGTTTCGTGATAGTAGACACAAATTTTGTTGCATCACCCATATATCCATTTGTCATCGCGGCAATCGCCTTTTCCTCGGGGGCTTTTATGACAATGAGCCCTGAGGCAATGAGATTCACAGTGTAAGCACTATCAATTTCTTCAAGCTTAAATTTGTCTATCTTGAATTTATCCGCTTCTATAAGACTAGAAAACTTCTTTTTCTTATCGGATGCTTCATATCCTTTAAAAACCTTTTCCTTAATCTTTTTATCATCGCTTGATAATCGATAAAGCGATTCCTTCGTGAGAATCAAATATGTATCGGCAAAACCACCTTCTATGCCGCGGTCACAGTACTGCCAGTTAATAATTCCTTCTTTCGATAAACCTTTATCTGATAATAACGTTTTTAGTTCTTCCGGAAAATTTTTCATACCCTTTTAATCATGCACCTCACTCAGAACACATCAAAATTTTATCAGTCTTTTAAAAATATCATATAACATCTATTAAATTAAACTACTCACTACTAAAGTATGAGATTCCTCAGACCACTGCCTTATCGTCCCCAGAAAGATTATTATTTGCGTTCGGCCTTGAACAAAATCATTATCAGATCATTAGCAAGTACCCGCAAACATATACCAATAATACGTAGGCTATATTTTGCAATTCCATTTTGTTTATCCTTCCTTAATTTTAGCATGTACGATTCTGAATGGTAGTGCAAAAAGAAGGTTTCCCTCATACATTTTGAAAATAAAATAAAGGGTTTTATACAGGAAAAAAAGAACATGTAAACAACCAACAAAAAAGGAGTGAGATTGGCATTGAATCGATTAGAATCAAAGCTAAAGCCGCTGTTAAGAAGCTTCGTTGAAAATGGACCGCCGGGGTGTGCACTATCCGTTTCAAGTAATGGTGAAACGATTTTTGAAGATTATGTAGGTCTCGCGGACATCGAAACAAAAAAAGAGATAGCGTCTGACACGATTTATCGGATCTACTCGATGACTAAGGTCGTTACATGTACAGCTGCCCTTATGTTATACGAAAGAGGACTGTTCTTATTGAATGATCCGTTGGAGGAATATTTGCCGGAGTTTAAGGACTCCCAAGTTTACCGCAAAAACGAACTAGGTGAATTATACACATCACCCGCTAAAAGATCGATTACCGTGAAAGATCTTTTTACGATGACATCTGGCTTAACATACCCTGGAGAAGGAAATGAAACAGAGCAACAAGTTGGTAAAGCAATGCAGGAGTTAGGTGGAAAATTAACAACAAGAACAATCGCAAAATCATTAGCTTCAATTCCTTTAGCTTTTGATCCAGGGACGAAATGGCACTACGGTCTAAGCCATGATGTATTAGGAGCCTTCATTGAAGTCTTGTCTGGAAAAACCTTTGGACAGTTTTTACAGGAAGAAATCTTTGAACCATTACATATGAAAGATACCTTTTTCCGCATTCCGGAAGATAAGAAGGACCGTCTTGCTAGCAACTATACTCGGGACGAGAGCGGCAAATTAAGAAAAAATACAGAAATGGATTCTCACATCCAAGCTGATGCAAAATTTGAAAGCGGTGGCGGCGGTCTACTTTCTACATTAGGAGATTACAGCAGATTTGCACAAATGCTGGCATGCGGAGGAAAATTAGACAGGGAGCGAATCATTGGTCGAAAAACTGTTAATCTAATGGCAACAAACCATCTAACTCAGGAAAATAACGATCAGTATAATTGGGGTTATCTATCAGGATATGGATACGGATTAGGCGTTAGAACATTAGTAGACCCCGCATTAGGAGGAATCAATAGTTCTATCGGAGAGTTTGGATGGTCTGGATTATTGGGGACTTGGGTATTGATTGATCCAAAGGAAAATCTATCTGCTGTATATATGCAGCAAATGCTCCCTAACCTAGAAGCTTACCATCAACCTAGATTAAGAGCGGTTATTTATGGGGAAATCTAATAAAAGCCTTCTGAGCCTTCCGAAGGTTTTGTCCTTATGAAAATACCTTATTTTTTCTTGCTCTCATCGTATGGTAAACTTGTTTAAACAATTTTTCTTCATATAAGGGTGTTGGGCAAATTGAAAACAAAATACTTAGAGTACTTTATCGAAGTGGCGCGTACTGGCAGTTTTACGGAGGCCGCTGAGAATTTATATATCACACAACCCGCACTTAGCCGGATTATAAAATCATTGGAGGATGACTTAAGTACTCCTCTTTTTGTTCGTGCGCGAAAAAAGCTAATCCTGACAGATGCGGGTCACGTCCTGAATAAACATGCTCACCTCATTGTGAAACAGGTAGATTTACTCAAGACGGAACTTAATAACTTACTCACTCCGAAAAAGGGGCATATTCGCATCGGGCTGCCTACCATTACTAATTCCTTCTTTTTTTCCGAGCTTCTCGCTTCCTTCCATAAAGAATATCCGGAAGTGACTTTTCAATTGGAAGAGAATGGGTCGAAGCCCATTCAGGAAAAAATAATCGACAATCGACTGGATTTAGGTGTCATCGTTCTTGTTGATGACTATGATCAGCTTGACTATTATTCCTTTATCAATGAAACATTAAAACTAGTTGTCCCTCCCTCCCATCCTTTTGTGACAAAACAGGAAGTGTCACTGGACGAATTAAAAAGGGAAAAATTCATTATGTTTAATCAAGACTTTGAGTTAAGAAATTTAATTCTAGTCGCATGTCGGGAAAGTGGTTTTAAACCCAATATCATTTCCGAGACCTCTCAATTAGATTTTATTGAAGAAATGGTCGCTTCTAATCTTGGCATTACGATGCTGCCAGAAAGCACATGCACTGAATTAACAAGCGATTTACATACCATCACTATTACTAATCCAACAATCGAATGGAACTTAGCACTTATTTGGAATAAAGATACGTACTTATCGCAGATTGCCAAGGAATTTATTCGTTTTGCTAAATTAAAACTCACCAAACTGAATGATAAACAATCACAATAAGGTCTCGATGATTTGGGATCTTTTTTGTTTTATTACATACTAACCGCTTTCATGCAAACTTGTTATACATCCTATGTCGGATTGGCATTGTACATTTACATTCAATAAAACTATAATTGCCGTTATGAAAAGTTACATCACTATATTTTTGAAATACATCTTAATTAAGGGTGATATCATGGAAGCAAAAAAAATGAAAGAAACACGCGTTGTTCAAACCGATCAGGTGCTTATTAATGATTTGAACAATTATCATACATTATTCGGCGGAGTCTTAATGAAAAAGATGGACGCCTGTGCAACCCTATCCGCCAGAAGACATTCAAGGGTGAAAGAATGCGTCACCGCCTCAACTGATTCTGTCAATTTTATCGAGCCCATTAGGCAAAGTGATTCGGTCTGTATTGAATCATTCGTAAGCTTTACAGGGAAAACGTCGATGGAAATTTTCTGTAAGGTGACAGCAGAAGATTTAGAAACAGGGGAACGGAGAATTGCCACTACAGCTTTTCTAACATTTGTTCCACTTGATGAAAATAAAAGACCGATTGAAGTACCTGGCATTATTCCGGAAACGAAAGAGGAAAAGTATTTATTTGAAACTGGAAAAGAACGGGATAAAATTCGGAAATTAAAAAGAGAGCAAAATAAAGATCTTGTCTCTCACCTGGTATTGGACAAGCCTTGGGATTAATAATTTTATAAAAAGGAGAATAAACATGCTAGTAGCACCATGCTTAAATGAATTATTAGATACGAAGCAGGAAATTGAAAAATTAAATCAAACAAAACCTACTCTATTTCAAAAGTTTATTAACGTTATCCTACTTACACGCCAACTTCAATATAACTATCAATTCATGGGTGCCTTGCTTATGGACGAAGATCCAAGCAAATTCTATCCAGCATCCCAAGATGATTATGTATTATCCGTCTATAAGCAGGAAATTGAGAAATTAAAGACAGACAGCAAATTCCAGGAGTTAAAAATGCTGTTAAATAAATGCCGAAAAGTAAGCTACATGAACATTAGTAAATTGGCATTAGGCACAAATCCCAGAGTATTAGTTGGTCCAACCTTAATACGCTAATCGGAAATGCTCAAACAGAAAATTCCCCAAATAGGACTATTTTACAGATAAAATTTAAATTTCCTATTGATATTTTCACTACATGTTGTTAATCTAAAAAAGAATTAATTTGGAAAGCCGCTGTTCAATATTCTAGAGTCTTTCCAAGCAGATAATGTTTTGACCACTTCTTTAAGAAGTTAAGGCCATACGGACAGCCGGGTCAAATGCCGATTGGCGACTTTCGTTGCCTTATTGATTGAGTTAAAAGCTCAACTTTTATAAGTTGGTTACTTTACAACCAGTGCATAAGCACACAACTTGTGAAACGGTCAATAAGAGTAGTAAAAGTAATTATTTGCTATATAGACTCTGATCCCATGATGAATATTGAATAGTAAAAAGCTTCTACCATAATGGGCTTTTATGGAAGATGTATGCGCATGGCATTTTGTCATAGTATACGTGTGCCTTTTTAATATTTGATATTGTATCTAAAGCAAGTGTTGTGCGCGTTAATGCGTCATTTCACTTGCTTTTTTGTCGTTTCGCAACTGTTCTTAGTACCACCAAATCTATTTAGTAAGGGGAGTAAAAAAATGGGAAAAGCGCTTATTATCGGTTGTGGTGGAGTGGCATCCGTAGCTATTCACAAATGTGTTCAAAACAGTGAGGTATTTGAAGAAATTTGTATCGCGAGTCGTACAAAATCAAAATGTGATGCCTTGAAGGCAAAACTTGATGGCGGCAAAACGAAAATTACAACAGCACAAGTTGATGCGGATAATGTTGATGAGTTAATTGCTTTGATTGAGGAAGTAAAGCCTGATATTGTTATGAACTTGGCATTACCATATCAAGATTTGACAATCATGGATGCTTGTCTTGCAACAAAAACGCATTATATGGATACAGCGAACTATGAGCCGGAAGATACGGCGAAATTTGAATATAAATGGCAATGGGAATACCGTGAGCGCTTTGAAAAAGCTGGGATTACAGCACTTTTAGGCAGCGGCTTTGACCCTGGCGTGACAGGCGTATTTTCAGCACATGCCTTAAAACATCATTTTGATGAAATTAATTATATAGACATCCTTGACTGTAATGCCGGCGACCACGGCTATCCTTTTGCAACGAACTTCAATCCTGAAATCAATATCCGTGAAGTTTCAGCAAACGGAAGATATTGGGAAAATGGTGAATGGATTGAAACGAAGCCAATGGAAATCAAGCGCATATACAACTTTCCTGAAGTTGGTGAGAAAGACATGTATTTGCTGTACCATGAAGAACTTGAATCACTTGCGGTTAACATGCCTGGGATTAAGCGCATCCGCTTCTTCATGACATTTGGCCAAAGCTATCTTACACATCTAAAATGTCTTGAAAACGTAGGAATGACCTCAATTGAACCAATTGAATTCGAAGGTAAACAAATTATTCCACTGCAGTTCTTGAAAGCAG
This sequence comes from Lederbergia panacisoli, assembly GCF_024626525.1. GTDB lineage: Bacteria > Bacillota > Bacilli > Bacillales > Bacillaceae_C > Lederbergia > Lederbergia panacisoli. The sequence continues at coordinate 6,330 of NZ_JANJGU010000022.1, read as the reverse complement.
TATTGCCTGATCCAGCTTCACTCGGACCACGCACTAAAGGTAAAACAAACATCGGCTGTATTTTCAGAGGAAAAAAAGATGGAAAAGAAAAAACATACTATGTGTACAATGTTTGTGACCATGAAGAATGCTACAAAGAAGTGGGTTCTCAAGCCGTTTCCTATACAACAGGTGTACCTGCCATGATTGGCGCCATGATGGTGATGACTGGAAAGTGGAACAAACCAGGCGTATACAATATTGAAGAATTCGATCCAGATCCATTCATGGAAGCATTAAACAAGTGGGGGCTTCCATGGCAAGAAGACTTTAATCCAGAGCTTGTTGATCATGAGCCGATCAAAGAAAAAGAAAAAGAATTGGAGCTTGTCAGATAATATGCGCTTTGAAGAACTACCATCACCTTGCTATATAGTCGATGAAGGTTTACTTGAAAAAAACCTAAAAATCCTGAATGGGGTTAGGGAACGTACCGGATGCAAGATTATTTTGGCTCAAAAAGCATTTTCAATGTTTAAATTGTATCCGTTAATAGGAAAGTATTTAGATGGTGCCACTGCAAGCGGCTTGTACGAGGCGCGATTAGGCTACGAAGAAATGGGAAAAGAAAACCACGTCTTTTCCCCTGCCTATCGTGAAGATGAGCTAGAAGAAATCGTAGAAATTTGTGATCATATCATCTTTAATTCCTTCTCACAAGTAGAAAAGTTTAAAGATAAAGTTCTCAAGGCAGGAAAAAAAGTGGGCTTGCGCATCAATCCTGAATGCTCTACTCAAGTTGGGCATGCCATCTATGATCCTTGTTCACCCGGTTCTAGATTTGGTGTGAAAAAAGAACATTTCCGCCCCGACTTGCTTGAAGGTATTTCAGGACTGCATTTCCACACACTTTGCCAACAGAACTCGGATGACTTGGAAACTACTCTTAATGCATTGGAAGAAAAGTTTGGCCAGTGGCTATCACAGATGGAATGGATTAATTTCGGCGGTGGCCACCATATTACGAGAGAAGATTACGATATTCCCTTACTGGAAAAATGCATTAAGAGAATGCAAGATACGTATGGGTTGGAAGTATATCTCGAACCAGGCGAAGCCGTTGCGCTGAATGCAGGTTTTCTTGTAACGACAGTCCTTGATACGCTTGAAAATGGAATTGAGATTGCGATTCTTGATACATCGGCAACTTGCCATATGCCGGATGTTCTTGAAATGCCTTATCGCCCTCCGCTCCAACGATCTGGGGAAGTTGGAGAAAAGCCATTCACATATCGATTGGGCGGGCAAACATGCCTTGCCGGCGATGTCATCGGAGATTATTCATTTGACGAGCCATTAAAAAGTGGAGATCGACTCATTTTCGAAGATATGGCCATTTATTCCATGGTAAAAAACACAACTTTTAACGGTATGGCATTGCCAGCGATTGTCGTGAAAGATAAAAGTGGAGATTACGAGGTTGTGCATGAATTTGGCTATCAGGATTTTAAAATGAGGTTGGCTTAATAGCGGTTTTAAAATTTAGAGTACTTTTTAAAGAACCAGAATCCGTCCGGAACTGGTTCTTTATGACTTTAATGGGTTACTTTGTATATTAAGGAATGTCTACTATCTCTATTTTTATTTGAAATGCTGGATACATTTGATAGTTTGCGTTTATGTTTTTTCATGGATACAAAGAATCTTGAATAATTTCTACAAAAAGAAAAGAACTAAGCAAAATGGAAATTGCTCAGTTCTTTCATATCTATCTAAAAATATTGGGATTCTGATTCTGTCCATGAATCTTTTTTTGTACTTTTAATCCAAATAACACTCTTGCAATGGCTATCCGCTTTATTATAAATTCATAAAATGCAAATGATACTGCTAAAGTCAAAAACATAATGATGAGAAACTTTAGGAAAACCCCATAATTTAATTGTATAATGTAGTACCCTATCACCACTAAGATACTTTGGTGAACGATATAGATCGGGAATGCCGCTTCGTTCATATAAGAAACTGCCTTGTGAGGGAAGTTTAAAACTTTGTTGCCATATCCCAAAATAACGATTAATGTCAACAACGTATTCATCGTCCTTAAAGATGTTATAAAGATATCCATCGCCGAGAAATTAGGAGCATCCTGGTTCACATTTATGAGAATGATATGAGCCGGCACCAAAATGATGACTAATAATAAAGTTTTAAAACGAATGCGATTAAACATTTCTTGATACCTTAAATCGCTGGCAGTCAGAAACCCAGCAATAATGATGACCATAAAGTAAAATGGATTTTGACCACCTGGAGCTGGAAGGGCTTGTGCCAATAGTAATACAAGAGTGAACAAAGAAATAAAAACAAACGGTTTACTTAAAACTCTATTAAACTTATTTATGTTTACTGTACTTAAGTTCATATATTTGGAGAATATCGGCAACGCAACGATAGACAGTACAAATAAATAAAGAATAAACCATAAGTGAGCCGGTGTGAATGTTCCAAAATATCCAGACAAATCACTGAAATCCAGAAAAAATTCTTTTAAGAATAAAAAATAATTACCAGCTTCACCTGTATGATGTAATAATGCGTAATATCCTTGCGGCGGAACTATAATTAGAACGCCCACAATAAGCGGAATAAATAAACGTTCATAACGTTCTTTTACATATTGGGACTTAGTCCGTTTTTGCAACGCATACCAGCTAGCCGATCCAGCCAGCCAAAATAATAAGGGCATAAACCAAAAGCTAGTCGCAGCAATGAACCAACTAAGTCCTTCACTTAAACTTTCACTTTTCACATAAAATGGATCCCAAAAATCAAAAACCCTGGCTGAATGAAATGGGAATAACAATAAAATCCCTAAATTCCTAAGCCAGTCAATATCATATCTTCTTTCTATTATTGCTTTATCCTTCACATGTACTCCTCCTGAATTCCATAACCGAATAGATCATATCCCTTTGCAACCTCTCCTTACTAATAGTGTGTATCGATGTGACTTTGTTTGAAATCTTTCTACGTACCCTTGCTATTTACAACAATTCTTCCCATATCCAAATAGGCTTTTGAAGAATGATGGAAGTTAGATTACGGTTAATTGACTTTGAATTTATTGACAATTCATTGCTTAACACAATCACTGTGATGTCTTCATCAAGAAGCCGTGCAACATAGTGCCGGAAGCCACTAGGATATCCACCGGAATGTCCGACTGCATGGTGACCCATCACATCCTGCGTATACCATCCATAACCATATTGATACGGGAACTTTGAGGCGTGTTTTTTTGCCATTAATGCATCCGTATCCTCCGTAATAAGTACATGATTGCGTAGGGCATGATCAAAGAGCGCCAAATCTTCAGCAGTTGAGAGTATATCTCCTGCAGCATATGCAGCGGAGTTATCCATTACCGGACCCTCTTTACCCTTAATATGTCCTTTAGCTACCGCCATTCCCTCTGGAATATCGAACATCGAATTATGCATGCCACTAGGTATGAAAATATGCTCCATTATGTAATCATCATAAGATTGACCACTAACCTGTTCAATAATCAGTCCCAACATCACATATCCAGAATTACTGTATTGGAAGCTTTTACCTGGTTCAAAGAGCAAATCAGTATCCCGCACAACGTTTACAATTTCCTCAGGCTCCCATGATTTACCGTAATCAAATTCAAAATCGGGATGCAGATAGTCCGGGATTCCCGAGCTATGACTGAGCAAATGACCAACAGTGATACTATCCGCATTTGGAAATTCAGGAAAGTATTTTTCGATTGACCCATCTATTTCAAGCATTTGTTTCTCTCCAAGCTGCATGATGGCCACCGCGGTAAACGTCTTTGATAAGGAGGCAATTTGGTATAAAGTACTTGGGGTATTCGGTACATTAGGTGCTGCCATCCCGTATCCTTTTTCAAATAGTACACTACCCTTTTGCACCACTACTACTGAACCCTGAAAATCTTTTTTCATTAGATATTGATTGATTTGTTCAGGTATACTGCCAGATAAAGTTCTGTGACTATCTCGGCCAAATATTAGTAGCATGGCAACTCCAATCAGTACAAGGGAAGCCACACTAACTAAAGCAATTTTCAAAAGTTTTTTCATATACTCATTCTCCAATTCTCCAAAAAATGGTAATACTTCTACTATATAAAGTTGTGTGTTCATCACTCCACAAACTATTTTTATATCAATAATATTCAACATAATGTCTATAATTCCTTTCGGATAGTACTTAATTCCTAGAAAATATTATTATGATCGGGGCGATTCGATTACAAAGGCGATCAAAGGAGATATATTCATAAAAAAAGCAGCAATGACGTGTATAACTACAACGTTATTGCTGCTTTTTAGCTGATTAGAAAATCTTTTACTAATTGATTTACAATCTCTCTTTGTTCGGCAGGCAGACAATGAGAACAATTAGGAATCAACTTTGCTTTTATTTTTGTAAAACTGTTTGCATATTCAACGGCTTTTTTAGTAGATGAATAGACGACTTCTTGCTCGCCAATTAGTACAAGCGTATCGGGTTTCAATCCTTCTAATTCGTCCCTTTCAAACACTTTTGGCGCAATACGCAATTGAATTTTCCCATATTTATATCCTTTGTAAAATTGTTGATACAAAATTTCATCAGGTTGATTTTGCTTGGCAAACATCCAATTAAACAAACTCCTAATAAAAAATGAATTTTTCACTGTCATGGCCGGAAATAATTTCATAGGAAATTTCCAATTTAGTCCGGCAAAACTCATAACGGGCGCAAGTAAAGCCAATTTCTTTACTCGGTTGGAATTCAAACTAAATTGTAAAGAAATCCAGCCTCCCATTGAGTGTCCCACCAGATGAATATCATTTAAATTTAAAGCATCAAGTGTTTCATTTAGCCAACTATCAATATGTTCAGGAGAAGAGATTGGCTTCGTACATTCACTTTTTCCAAAGTCCCCCATCACATCAATCGCAAATACTCTAAACTGTTGACTCCAATCGGGGGCATTGGCAAACCACATAGTAGAGCTTACCGTCATACCGTGAATCAAAACAAGCGGAGGGGCGCCCTCTGGCCCACATGTAATTACATGCGTTTTTCCAAATGATGTATCAATATACAAACTTTCCGTTTCTACATCCCATTGTTTTAGTGATTGATCATAGCTTTCATAATACGATTGTTTTTTATCTTCATTATTAAATACTAAATAGGACATATTTACACCACAATTCTTTTAATGTATTTCCATTTATATGAATAAGGTACCATTGACAATCGGGAAAGACAATTAGACTTTTGTGTCTTTTCAGAAATTTCTTCACACATAAACTAAATTTCTTTTGAAAATAGTATGTTTTAACATCTCCGTCTTATATACTATCTTTAGAATAGCAGGATAGGAGAATAGTATGATCCCTCATTTTTTCCAGTATTCCTTTATATACATGTACTTCTTTATCAGTTTTATTTTCATTTGTTTATTTTTTATATCCTGGCCAAAACGCATACTTCCTTATTTGATTTACTTCAGCATGTTCGTGGCAACGATAGCTATCAATTTATTAGTTATTTGGCAAATGCCTGCTGCCATTGAGCATCCTTCTTTCATGAAATATGCTTCATATGGAGCCAGCATGTTTTTCTTCCTGTTTTATGAACAAATTTTTGGTCCAGGCTTTAAAAAGATCAATCGTCGTTTTTGGCAGCTGCATCTTTTATGTTGGACTTTGATTACCGTAATCTCCGTGTTCTCGCCCGTTCGACTTGAGGATATGTTCCTCCCATATAGCGTACTAAATATCATATCTATTCTTTACATTGCAGTCGCCATGATTGTTCAAGCACGTTCCGGAAATAAAGATGCCCTCGTCATTAATATTGGACTTATCTGTTTAGTCATTACCGTATTGATCGATATCATTTCAGCTATACAAATTATTAACTATGCGCCCATTCAAACGGCACCATGGGGATTATTACTATTTATAGGCTGTTTAACTACTATTTTGGTGAAGCGGTATATCGCTAAGGGAACGAAATTTATCTACGAACCTCTCACCTTTCATAATGATCCAATCGAATTAAAAATGAAAGCTGACTCCATGGTTCTCCACACGCTTAAAAATGAAATTAGCCGTTTATCTTATTTAAATGAACGCTGTAAAAGGTTAATGACGACTGTTGAGAAACCGTTGAACTACTCGCCACTAAAGTAACGAGATTCTGTGAGTTTCAATCGGCAACACTCATGCTAATTTAATTCTCACTGGGACTGCCAAAAACCCCCTAGCCACCTTGCCTGCAAGCGCAGATGTATGG
>NZ_JANJGU010000021.1 GCF_024626525.1 Lederbergia panacisoli | reverse complement strand
CAGGGCGTTACCCCTTCATTTGGCTCTTCGATATAACCCTTCAGTTCCGACAGGAACTGTCTGACCTTTACCTAAGTATTGTTACCAATCTCAACTTAAGCCAGAAACATTTCGCACGACTATCGCACCATTTAGTTAAAGTACATTTCTTCACAGCCTTTCCTTGTTCTATTGTGTCCAAATTTTATAGATCTGTATTTTTGTTTTTTCTGTACAGATATCGACTTGCAAATTGTTATAATCAGCCCATTAAGGAAAAATGGATGCTAAATATTTTATTACTTTTCATCAGGTGTTGCATATCCTACATTAATTTGATTATCTAAATAAGCAACAAAATCCCGATATAAAGCATCTGTCCATTCTTAAGCTTCATACTCCGAACTAAAAATACGGTGATCCTCATTGTAGCCACCATTTATCTATTTAGCATTATCCATTTGCAGAAACGCCTGCTTTAGTTAAAGAAAAGCGGGTGATACATTCTCTAAAAAAGGATAAATTACAAATTACCATTTTCAAGTCATTTTTATTTGCAAAAGATAAAATAGTCATCGGGGTTCCAAACATACAAATGATCGGCGTGGTACCCTCGTAGCCATAATTCGCCGTTAATTCGTCTAAGGTAAAACCCTTTTGGAAAATCATAGTCTTCAGTTAGTATTTCTGATGCTATTGTGATGGAACCAAATGGAGCCTGATGTTGCCTTATAGGCTTCCCAAAATAACCTTCGGGTTGATCCAGAAACTGCAGTCTAAGGTAGGGTCCCAGCTCAAGAGGACACAATTCCAAACCAAGGTCACTCGCTCTTTTAAAGAGCTGAGCCGTAGTAGCTCCGGCAGGAAAGCCAAGATCGCCAACAGTTATTTCAACCGTCTGTATACTGTACTTTGTTTCAGATGTGGTAAATTTATTATCATTTAATAACTTTTCTCCAGACTCATTCATCAAGATAGAGTATTGTTTCATTTTCAGCATAAGCTGCGATTTTGTAAGTCCACTAACCTCTACTGTCCTCGTAATAATTGGGCAATTAGGATATACTTTTTCATTTTCACGCATTCGTACTCACTCCTAAAGTTTCATTACATAATCTTAATAACAACTAGTAGACTGTATTTTAATTTTTAACGACTCCCCATAAATTTCCTTGTTCGATTAACCTGCCTCGTTACTTCAATAAGAAAAAGCGCCCTCCGTTGTTGAAGTATTGCCCCCTTTAGTTTAAGTGCAAACTTTGACAAACTTGATTACATTATCCTAATGATGTTTCGTTTACCAAGGAACGACTTCGAGTTTCGGCCACTTCACAAACTATCACCCTTGCAGAATCGGCAAAAATCAGACTAATAGGACATGCTTTTTAGTGAAACTGTTGGTAGTTAGAAAGGTTCCATCACCCCATTTTATACTTATTAATATTGTAAAAAGAAAAAAGACAGTAGACAAACTCGAATTCTTCGGGTTTATCTACAGTCTGAGAAGGGTTTCCCCTACTAATAGAGTAATGTGCTTGCAAGGAAGCCATATGCCATATATAAAACGATTCCAATTAGTACCCCTTTGAAACTCGTTCCGCCTACACGATCAATTTCATCCCAAAAATTTTGCGAATTTCTATTAAGTTTTCTAATTTTCTTTTTTGCATGTTTGTAATAAAGGTAATTTCCAAACAAGCCCAGAAATAATCCTACTGTTCCCCATACAATAAGTACATATAAAACATCATTCATTCCTGTACTACTTGCGATAATATCAATAATGAAAAACGCTATTAATATACCAATAGCCAACCCATACATTTTGCGATAAGCTGCCCAAAAAACCGTTAAAAAGAATGCTGAGAAGTTCCAACTAGTCTTTGAAACTTCTCCCAATTCTGTTTCCCATCTTCGAAAATACAAATCTGATTTTTCCCCAACATAATATTTCAATTCTTTTTTATCTGTTTCAGACATTGCCCCATCCCCTCAATTAATTCTTAGATTGAAAAAAATAACCTTATTCAATAAGATTAATATAATTGGGTTAATTGGGAAAGGGTTGGTTTTTTGAATTCAAAGAACCCCCTTGCTGTTGCTGGTCTTTCCGTCTCCATAATTCCACTCCTTTTTGGCAATAAAATATTTCTATTCCACTATGTTATAAGCCAATATATCGAATAACTTTCCATCAACATAAAGTAATATCGCCCATTCTCCTGCCACTGGAAAATTTACGCTTGATGGTATATGAGCATCTGCTCCATTATTCGTTCCACCAAGACCTATAGACCAATCTGTTGTAAGAATCTGATGGACAGTTCCAGTTTCTTTATGAAAACCAACGACAGTTAGCATCTTTTCTTTTGGACTTTCTGTCCACCAAAGATGCCACATCCACTTTTGGTTGATGTTTACGCTTGGCATATCGGCGCCAATAACTCCCGATTTATTTTCATTACCTAAGATATTGTGATCTATATAGACAGCTTTTTGGTTCCAGTCAATCTTTTCAAAGTCACTTTTTTGGACAAAATTAGGTATATTTATTGGTAAAAATGTTTCTTCCTCAACACTTAATACAACATCACCATACAATTTATTATTTAAATAAACCTGGTATTTCCAAATTCCACCTTTTGGTAAAGTTAAAGTGGTAGTAAAACTATCCAAACTCGAATAACCGGGGGAAGGTTCGGAAATCTTTTCTGAAGTTAATACATTAAAACGCTCACCTGTCTCCTTATGGATCGCGTATATTTCTATATATTTTCCCTTATAGGCATCAAAAGGTTCCTTAAAACTAAACAAATAGCTTAAAGGCTTTCCAGCTGACAGATAAGTATGTGGGAGGACAGTAAATAGTATCTTGCCATTTCTTTTGTATACCTTTCTAATCTCCCATTCACTTTTAATATCCTCGTTTGTCCCTTGCTTTCCGCCATCTTTTGAGGATAAGTATAGTGTTAATTCAGAAGAGAATAGCAGGACAAATAAAAATACTGCCGCAGAGGAGATTAAGTAAATATATAACTTTGGCTTTCTATGCACAGTTATTTTTTCCTGTCGTACACCGGCCCAAATCTTTTCTCTCTGTATTTCTGTAAAACGTACCCCTTTGTGAGTGGAAGAATTCATTGCTTTTCGCAAGTTCCTAAGTTCTTTCTCCATTTTATCGCCACCTTTCTAGTAATATTTTCAATTTCACCCTTGCCCTGCTCATTCTAGTTTTTATCGTATTTTTATTTATCTTCAGGATTTCACTAATCTCTTCAATTGATAATTCTTCATAATAATATAGAGTAATAACTTCACGATATTTAATTGGCAGTTCTAACACACAAGTAGATAAATATTCTTCCTCACTATTCTTTATTAGAACCATTTCCGGTGGTAATTCCGATGATTTTGTAAATGTAAGCAAGTTAGAATTCGTAACAACTCTTTTAAAAAGCGAACTCTTTAATAAATCTTTACACTTGTTTATCGTGATCCTAAATATCCAAGCTTTAAATGATATAATTTTATCGATGTTCTCATATTCTTTATAACAAGCAATGAATACATCCTGTACTATATCCTCTGCAAGATTCCAATCCTTTGTATAGTTATAGGCAAGCTTAGTTAACCTATCTCCATATTCACTCATAATCCCTTCAAACCATACATCTTTATTTTCTGGAAATATATTATCTTTGCTAATTACTTTACTCAAACTTATACCACCCCATTTCTCACTTACTGCTAAGACGACTGAATCAAGCTTAGGTTTCATTTTTCAGTTAAAAAGAAAAAAGCCACTCATTAGAGTAGCCTTAACATTAAGTTCTATGAAATAAATCTCTTTTCTTTAACCTTTTTTACGCCTTCTGTTGCTCGGTAACAGCTGCAGCAGTCATTGTAAAGGTCTAGCATCTGTTGAACAAGCACCATAAATTCCACTTGGGAACCAAGCTACATAGTATGCTGTATGCATAAACAAAATTGCACTACAATTGTCATTAAGCATTTCCGATTAATCATAGTCGATTAACGCATCCCTTTACTTTAAGTACATTCTGTCACAATAAAGATTATCTGAATAAAATCCTCAACTATTCCTATTATATAAAACGGATCTTAGTTAACTTCAATCTGTATTAAATTTGTATCAAGGTTTAATCGTTCTTTCAATTCATCCGTAATATTAAAGGAAATCCGTTCTCCTGCTTTGACATTTGTTGTTTCATAACCTTGGGCTGTACTGACAGTGCCATCTCTTCCAGCTGCTGTCCAATCTGTAGTATCAAAATTTAATATATGGTCAATATAGTTCCCATTAACTTTTCCCTTTTCTAACCAATCAGGTTGTAAAAAATCGTACCCCATACTTCTTTCCGATAATAAGATTTCCATATTGCCTGAAGCAATAGACATCTCTCCATTTTTGGGAATAGATTCACCATTAACTTGTAAATCATATATAAATTGACTTCGGGAAAACTCCAACATTTCTTCATCCGAAAAATCTTCTGATACTTTTTTAATAACATCCACTAAATATTGATTTTGCTCATTCAAAAATTCTGTTTGCCTTTGCAGCGAATCTATTTCATTTATGTATTCTGAAATATTTACTTCCATATTTTTTACATCGATATCAACTTCATCTGTCGAAGTTGGCTTAAGTTGTAAATCATCACTATTATTGCACCCTAATAATATGGTACTTATTAATAAAAACGAAAATGATAAGATAATAACTTTCGATTTTCTAATACCTTTCATATAGATATATCCTTTCCCCTTATGTAATGTAAATAAATGATTTCAACACTTCTTTTATAAACCTTCCCCGTTCGTACAATATCTTCAACAAAAATAAGCGATAATCCTTCTTGCATTACCGCTCCAGTGAACTAACTCCCATTTCTCATTGCATTTATAACTTTAATTTGATTGAAAAACCATAACTGGTCCATGCCACAGTTCATTTTCTAACATCTCTTCTTGATATGAAGAGTCTTTCGTAAACTCTGAAATTACTTTTTTCCAAAAAGTATAAGCAGGTTTATTTTCATAAGTTTGCCTCACTTCCCATACCCCCTTAAACTGTTCAAATATAGAAAAGGCAACTTGCCTGCCAATACCTTTACGTCGAAACTTTCGCATTATGAAAAAGTCACTTATCACGTTTGTTTTTTCAGCGTTACTTAGTTTTGTGAAGTCTCTTGGTATATCAAGGGAAATTAATGCGAAACCCGCAATTTCTCCGTCAACTTTAACTATCAATGGACGACGATGATCTTCTGTCCATTGATGATCAAGGTACTTATACAAATATAGACCGTGCTGACCTAATATGTAACCATCAAATTCACTACTGTCATAACGATATAATTGAATTAAATTAGAAAGAACCACTTTATCCTCATAAGGAACAATTGATAATGTTATATTCATTAGAAATCTTCCTCCGAAATCTCATTAGCTTAAATCTCTTATCTTACATTAATTTTGACGTAGTTTGACATTTATCCTTCGTTGCTTCAATGGGGAAAAAGCCGTTCTTCGTTATTGCAGCAACGAGATTATTATAATAGTTTCTCACCAAGTTTTATATTTTCTTTTAAATATGCGGGCAATCCATCGTGTGATAATATCTCTTTTGTTGTCATCCATATGACATCATCAACTTCTTCCGAGCTTTTAGCAAATGGTTCACCGGATTTATGACGACATATAAAAACTATGTCAATAACATGAAGCCCCGAATCAGTAACAAAAGAAGAGCTATTTACATATCTTAGATCTGTCACTTCGATCCCTACTTCTTCAAATATTTCTCTTTTCAGAGTTCTTTCTAAAATATCAGAAGAATTCCCTTCAATTTCACACTTCCCACCAACAAGAGAAAGAGAGCCTCCTGCGTGTTCCTCTTTTTCACTTCTAAGGATCAGAAGCCATTTGTTATTTCGATGAATTGCACCTTCTACATTTACAATGAACATTCAATTCCCCCCAGACATATATTCATACGCATTTTTTATAATCTTCTTAAGCTTCTTTTCAACAAAAAAGAGCAATTCTCCTTCTTGAAGAAATTCACCCCGATACTTGAATACGTTATATTTATTTGCGTAACCCTTCTTTTATCGCCCAATAATGGTGTTCATGGATTAGAAGTTGTTCAGCATTCACCATATCAATCCAACTAATGTAGTGGTCTTCTTCTATCGGTTCCTGAACCTTGTCCGACAATACAATTAAATAAAAATATCCATTATTAAGTAGTGGCTCATCTTTGGTTGATTTGAAATATTTCATAGCGTTACCAATATAAGGACCTATCGCTATCTTAAATCCCGTTTCTTCTAACATCTCTCTTTCTAAGCAACTTACATTATCTTCGCCGTTTTCAATTCCGCCACCCGGTAAAAAATAATCACCTTTGGAATTTCGTACAGTTAAAACTTTATCCATTGTAGAATTAAAACAAATAGCATAAACCCCTTTTCTTATTGGATAATCATATCCATCTATCTTCTCCCCAAAAACTTTAACCACTATTTCACCTACTATATGACTATTCTTGTTATAACTAACTGCCCTATTAACATTTTAATAAGAAATAATTTACTATATGGAGTAAATTGTTTAATAGAGAATCTAAATCTTCAAGATAAACGTGTTTTTACTTTTTTTATTTCAGATGCAGAGAGACCATAAAAAGTTAAACTCTTTATGGTCTCATATAATCATATTTATCAAGTTAAATTGTGTAAGGATTTGCTTCTATCTTTTCTGCTTTTTCCACCGCTTCTACAAGTGACAAACCATAAAAATTCGAAGCGTGGAAAAACCTTCCGCTCTTCTTATCATCTACAAAAGCACCGACTGCAACGCCAGGAACAGCGCTTTCTACAGAATTAGGTGCTTGTGAGCCTCCTAAATCTGTTTTACACCAATTCGGATCCGTGATATTAATCATCACATTCGTTCCTTCCAGTCTTGATGCTAAATCTTTTGTGAATTTATCAAGTGCTGCCTTACTTGCCGCATAAGCTGATTGCTCCGGTTCATTTTTTATTCCACTTGTTGTGTTGATCACACGACCAAAGCCACGTTCAATCATCTTTGGAATTAATCGATTACAGATTGTAACAATAGAAATAAAATTAATTCGGAAGCTCATTTCAAAATCTTCAATTGGCGTTTTCCAGTAATCTTTTCGGTAGGCTATTTGTACAGCAGCATTATTGAAAACAATATCAACAGCTGTCCCTTTCGCTTCAATTTCATCAAGCATTGCAACCACTTCATCATGATTAGCAAGCTCCGCTTGAACTGTATAAGCTTCAACACCAAGTGCCTTTACCTCTTCCAACACTTTTTTTGTATGTTCTAGACTTCTACTATGTAAAATAAGGTTACAACCTTGTTTTGCCATAAAAAGAGCTGTTTGATAACCCACACCTCTACTTGCACCAGTAATCAGTGCCCATTTTCCTTTTACATCTATCATAGTAAACCTTCCTTTTTAAATGTATTTTCATTTCACAGATTGACTAAAACATCGATCATATATCAACCAACTGCCATATTCATAGAACCTCCAAGAATGTTCTAATTTGATCCTTTCAATTTTTTAACCGCTATCCATTGAGAAAAGTCTTACAAAAAAAGTATATGATGTCCATTATTTTATTTCAATTACTGAAATTTTCTTGCGATAATTAAATGAACAATAGATACTTTATAATTTATAGTTACTATATGATAAAGAAGGGCAATAGGAACAAGTAAAGAAATCATTGCATAAACGGTCAATTTGTTCCGCCACTTTAGTAAAAAACGACTCTCATAAACTAGAAAAAAGTGCATCTCCATCTTGAAGGAGGGCACCCATTACTTTTAATAGATTTATTCACCTATCAACTTCTATGAATTGACTGAAAGTATCTCTTTATTCATTTGCTAGGTGTTTTGCGCAGTTGAAAAGTTCACATTTCCAATCTGAACCATTGAAATTTATTGTTGTCATGGATGTATTATGAAAAAACACAATATTTGTAGAAGGGATTAATTTCTTTAATGTATTGCCGATTAAAGCTCCATGACTAACAACCAATATTCTTTTGCCTTTAAATTTATTCATAATTTCTGTTAGAAATGAAGTTCCTCTAAGGGTTATCGATTTATCATCTTCAATTCCCAGGGATAAACTTTCCCACTCACTCCCCCATCTATTTATTCTCTCTTCAAGAGTGGTTCCTTCTGTTTCACCTTTATGCATTTCTCTTAATCTGTGATCTGTTTGAACGTTCAATCCAAGTGTTTGAGCCAGAATTTCTGCCGTTTCTTTAGCTCTTGAAAGATCACTGGAAAAAATCAGATCCCATTTCTCACTATTCAATCGATTTGCCAATGCACGGGCTTGTTTACGTCCCTCTTCATTTAGTGGTATGTCACTCTGTCCTTGTGCTCTTCTTTCAGTATTCCAGTCAGTTATCCCATGTCTAATCAAAACAACTTGAGTCATAATATCGAATTTCCCCCTTATTTATAGCAGTATAGATGTAAAACTCAAACCGTAAAAATAAATACCTAATACAATCTGGAAATCGTTCCCTATTAAAAAAGGCTGCTGAACAGTCTTTTAAAAAACTCATTCATTTCTTCCACTCATACTCCATAAGATTGGCTGCTTCCATAGCTCTTTTTTCCCCTAATAGCTTCCCATCGACATACAAGGACATATCGATACATGCGGAACCCCCTGCCGATAGAATAACTTTCCGTTATCCCTTTATAGAAGGAAACAGATTTATTAGGGAAAGTTATTTAATTCTAGCAGTTACTAAGTGATGATAATTAATTAGCTAATCCCATTGATTTGTAAATTCACCGTGTCCACATCCAACATCAAGAATACGAAAATTGTCATTTAAATACGATTTAATCTTTTCCACTAACATCATAGATGCTGTAGGTTCTTCGAATAGGAATTTCCATGGATAATTGCATTTTACACCTAGTTGAGAATACCATTTGTCGCTATGGGGAGGTATCCATTCTGGATGTTTCATCACATCATACAATACTTTTGGATTACCATTTCTTTTTAATCCCTCCAGACACAAGGTTATCTTGAATATTCTGTTTTCTCTTTGAATCCCTTCTTTATGTAAACTAGGTAATACAAAAAGCAATTAATATCAGTTTATATACAGCTTGTGTGGGCAAAGTAATTCATTAAGCTTACTAAACATACGGCGAAATCATACATCAATTTAATAACAGAGCACCTATTTCGATCTTCCCTTCAATTCTTTTCTATATTCACATAAAAATCGTTCAACGCCTGGATCCTTTTCACCCAAGTTTGTTATTATGAAGCCATATTTTCGATAAAAGTCCACTGCATCTTTATCCGTTTCAGCACTAATGAATGGATATTGTTCAGATAAGAAGTTAATCATTTTGCTACCAAAACCTTTGCCTCTTTGTTCTGAAGATACAGCAATATGTCTAATTACACATTCTTTAGAATTGATAATTTCTATACCTATACATCCTTCCCCGGCAAGTTCCAGACTTGCACGTAGATAAACATATGGCATGTCATAAAGACAAGTGGCTTTCACCAATCATATTATCTTTCATAGAAACAGCAAAGGAGGTTATAGCTATAGAGGAGAATAAAAATTTTTAGCCTATTCAGCGATATTTTCCTTACTTCTGTTGATTATCTAATTAGAACTTTTTATCATCAGAAAATTCAATACTTACAGACAGTAGTAAGGTATCTTGGTGTGATAACTAAGGTGCCTTAATTTTGCTCTTTTATAACAATGAGCTATTTTTTGAAGTTTCACTTAATAGAAAATTCTAACAGCCATTTACTAAGGGTTCGTGAATAGTTTAACTTAAACCATACTACATAGTTAATACAACAAGAAAAAGATGTTCTTGTGACAGCTCTGATCTTTAACTCTTGCACCCGTTAGTTCAATATGAATTTATAATAATGGAGGACTATCAGATAGACAAATCGATAAATTCTAGTTCAGTTTCTGCTTCTGCTTTCGAACTATAAACGGTAATTTTATCATAGGGTTTCATGTTGTCTTGCCACGTTCCTATATTACTCAGAAAGTCTTTTTCGTTTTCAGAAATTATAAAGCACTCTAAATCCCTATTGATATAACAAATTGGTGCGTCACTTTCCGAATCACACTGTTGATAAACAGTTCCGATAAATCCACCTTTACTATCTTTTGCCATAATATCTACATGTGGAACCGTAAAAAACTCTAAATGTGGAATATCATCGTCAAAGATAAATTGAATATCATAATCGCTAGCACATTTTTGATACTCTTCATTTTTATAGTGAGCACTCATAGGAAAAATTGTTGTCCCTGCTAGTATAACTTCAGTATCTTCTATATTTACACCCACGGCTCCAATTAATTCTGTTCTATCTAGATAAACTTTTCGCATATAAACCCCCGTTTAATCTATTTTAAAATAAATGCTCATTACTTTTGTGATTTCTTATTGAACCTGCTCCGTTAGTCCAATAAAAATAAAAGGTCGTAATCTACTCTTCCTAACTCATGCACAGGTTAGTTTAAGTAGAAATCTTTAAAGTTAGAGATCTAAATCATTTAAAGTCCCATTCAATATTTATCTGATTTTCTCCGCCAACTCTAAAATAATTCCCTCTGGACCACGAACGTAGCATAACTTATAACTTTCTTCATATTGCTCTATCTCACTAAAGATTTCCGTGCCCTTCTCTTTCAATTTTGCAACAATAGCTTCAATATCTTCAACAGCAAAGCAAATATGTCGGATACCCAGCGTATTTGCAAAAGGTTGCTGAATATCTTTTTCATCTGACGGCGTATAATATTTGACTAACTCTATCCATGTCTGACCATCTGGCATCCCCAATCCTACACATGCCGTTTTAACATCATTAAGCCCAACTATTCTGTCCAACTGTTCTCCATCCAATTCCCATTCCGCTTGGACTTCAAGTCCTAAATCAAGAAAAAACGCTTTAGCCTTTGAAAGATCATTTACGTTTATACTCACATGATCTATTCTATTGATCTTCATAACTCATACCTCCTATGTTCCTGTTATTTAAAATACCTGTATTCGTGAAAGGTTTGTTTGAATTTCTATTTCGCTTAAAACAGAAATATCCTTCTTCAATTAACGCCCCCGATAGTTTAAGTGCATTTCTCCACAACTTCACCTTACTTATTCCTTTAGTTAACAAGGAATAGCTTATAATATACACTTTGTTTGCAGTGCGACTTAACTTTGGGGCTTCGTAATCCAAATCAACCTTGTAAACTGTTAGAGTACAACCTTCAAATCCTTCACTTTTCGCCACTGCTTCCCCATACCATTCTCCATCATCATTAACCACGATTTTTATTGTCGTTAATGTTTCTTTAATTAATGGCACGACATAATTACTTGTTTTATCAACATCATTACTAGCTTGATTTAAAAATTCATCTACATCTAAAAAATTTATTACTTCACTTAAAACCATCTCCATCCCAATTTTCCTAAAAAATATCAAGTACATCTCTCTTCATTTCTATCACCTTTACTTTCTTCGCTTTTTTTGTCTCATCCGTCACCATTTCTAATAAATAACCATTTTTCGCCTTGTCCGCATTTCACTGACTCTTTTATCTTCAATTCACATATACTGAAGTATCCTTTCGAATGGCGATTAATATAAAAGGATGTGATATTATGAGAGGCTGCGGAGGTTACGGTGGCTATGGTGGTGGCTATGGTGGCGGTATGGGATTCAATTTTGCGTTGATCGTTGTACTGTTCATTTTGTTAATCATTGTTGGTACAGCGTTTGTGCATAATAACTATTAAAGCTAAGGACGTACCAAAACTATCCAAAAATATACTACTTACCTCACGAAGAGCGCTTTAGCCAGGCGCTCTTTAACCATCTAAATTCTCCAGTTAAACATCCCCCTAAAACCAAAAAATTCTAGCACTTATTCGTTGTATTTGTGTCGCTCTTTATGTCAACAGTTCAATACATTACACTCCCAGTTTTAGAATTATGATACTTGTTTATTTCTTAAATCATTACAAATATACCTTCTTTCGTTAACTATCTTTTTACTAAAAAAAGCATTACTCTTTTTCCAGTAACGCTTCCGTTAGTGTAAGTCCATTTTCCCACAAACTTACCTTACAATTTTAACTTGGATTAATTCATTGACCGGGCAATATCTATCATTTGTGCTTTTGTTAATATAGAACTATTCATCTGTACATAGGTACCGTTTTGTACCCAATTCAATAAGCCTCCAGTAATGATATTCCCATTTTCATCAACTTCGCCATTATCTTCCCATTCCTGAAAATATCCTTTGTTTCCGTTGATATCAACTTTCTGCCTATAAGGAAAATCCTCGTCAGATAATGGAAACCCTTTTCTCAAATGAATAGCAACCATCAACTTGGTATCGTTACTGTCCATATAATGTAGCATTAGCCAAGGAGATGTTTTGGTATCTAATGTCCAATCATCTGGAATCCTTTTTGGGGTTAAAACAGTAAAATCAACTTCCTTCTTTATTTCAGATATAGTTTTGCTGTTGTGATTATACTTAATTTCCTTAGCAGTACTTACTATGGGGTAACTATATAACAGGTTTTGAATGATGAACAAACAAGTTAAAAATCCCAATTCACTACCTCCACGTTAACTCGAATTTCAGAAGTAGTTTCTCCAAACCAGCGATACATTATCGTATTAACCTGCTGTATAGTTGAATAAGATCTGTTAAAACGAGATACAAAAAGGATGTTCTCCCTCATCTACTATTTTTATTATTCGTTCTTTAAAGTTTGACCATGTGACCATTTGCAAGGCCTCTTCAATGGAAAAGAAACCTACCTCTAGACTTTCACTACTGGTTTGTAATTCCCCACCTATTACTTTTCCTTGCCAACAAGTCGCACAAACACTTGATGTTAAATTGTGATAAATCCCACAGAACTTGATTATCTCTATATCTATCCCTGTTTCTTCTTTTACTTCTCTGATAATTCCATCTTGAATGGTTTCCCCTAATTCAATTATTCCACCTGGGAATTCCCATCCCCTACGAGGACCTCGAATAAGTAAGATTTTTCCTTCATCATTAAAGACAACCGCTCCAGCAGAAAGAGTGTGTTTAGGACTAGACACGTTATCATACCACCTTTTTACAAGTTTTAATTTTTTTGTCCTATTAACCTCAAATTCTTGTATTGTTCTTTTAACATCATTTCCACTTCCTACATAACATTCAATTTCAAGATGCACTATGTCATTTCCTTCCTTAGATACTTATATTTGTGTTAATCCAACTGTGTTTCTTGTATTAACGGGAGGTTTAATAAAAACCATAGACAAACGACAAGAGAAGGAAATTTCTTTTCTATTAAAGAATATGTAATTCATTACACATTGTTTATTTGCTAACATATGCAGCTATAGTAAAGGGACTTTTATTTCAGGAGAGATAGAAATGCGAATTGGTATAATAACAGATATCCACGATAATGCAGCTGCACTAAAAGCCGTACTTGACGAACTTAATCATTCGAAACTTGTTATTGAAACGAATATACATTTGTTCTTCAACGAAGAAACAAGTTGATTAAAGCTCGGTTCAAACATTAGTCGTGATAATACTTTTTTAGGAGGCGTAAGTGCTGCAATGTATAAAACTATTCCAGACACTTTAATTAATTTGGGACATCCAAATAAACCTGTATGTCTACATACATCGTTACGTTCTTTTGGATGGGTTGAAGGGGGAGCAGAAACGATTATTAATTCCTTTCTAGACCTAGACTGCACAATATTAGTTCCAACATTTTCTTATGATTTTTACGCAGCTCCCCCTGAGAATCAAAGATTAGTACGTAATGGTTGCGGTGACTATAGTTCGTTTATTAATAATTCAGATACTAAAATATTTACTACTGATACTAATTTAATAGATGAAGACATGGGTGTTATCCCAGAAACGATCCTAAATATGAAAGGTCGTATACGAGGCAATCATCCTATAAACTCTTTTACAGCCATTGGTCCTCTTGCAGAAGAGTTAATATCTGAACAGCATCCTACAAATGTTTATGGACCACTTAAGAAACTCGTTGAATTAAATGGTAGTGCTATACTCATGGGAGTGGGATTAGAAAGCTTAACTTTGCTTCATCTTGCTGAGGAAATGGCTGGCAGAGAATTGTTTCGGAGATGGGCAAAAGATTCTAATGGTTCCACAATAATGGTTGAAGTCGGGGGATGTTCTGAAGGTTTTCATAAATTCAATCAAATTCTTTCAGACATTACCAAGGATGTAAAAGTTGGTAAAAGCTCTTGGCGGATTTTAGAAGTGGAACCACTGCTAGATGTGGCACAACAAGCAATAAAAGAGAACCCACAAATAACTCATTGTGATGATCCCGATTGTGGACGATGTAATGACGCAGTAGAAGGAGGACCAATACAACTTTAATTAGTTATTAAGCTAGAACATAAGTTATGAAGTTGATAAAAACACTTAAACTTTATTTTCCGATTACCCAGAAATCATCATTTTGAAGGCAAAATAAAAGAACCAATTTTAGTGTTGAATAGGATCTTTAATATTTTTCGGGAAATGGTATTTCTTTTAAGCGGCTTTCCTTGCGTTCTCCTTTCTTTGTAACGTTCATCCTCTGCTTAAGGTAGTAGAACCTTTCTAAAAGATTCCGTCTATTAATAAT
Organism: Lederbergia panacisoli; assembly: GCF_024626525.1. GTDB lineage: Bacteria > Bacillota > Bacilli > Bacillales > Bacillaceae_C > Lederbergia > Lederbergia panacisoli. Next base: position 41,097 of record NZ_JANJGU010000021.1, on the reverse strand, counting down.
TCAAATAATCATAAAGCAAAAAACTCTTCTTTTATCATGAAAAAGTAGAGTTTTATTATAATATGATATTTCTTAGGGTTGTTGGGTAAACGTGTCGACTTAGTCGTCCTATATCAGGTTACTAATCAAATCAGGATCTACAATCGCCTCATTTTTTTCAATACGTTCCTTGATTTCAGCAATCCAATGCTGAATTCGTTCTGTTCGTTCCTCAGCAGGCACTTTTTTACTAAAAACAGAATATAACTCAACATCCCTTAGCTTCAAAAACAATGGAATCGTTTCGATACATTCTTGTGAAAGCTCATTTTCCTCACGATATCCTTCCAGAAAAGCTTGCATGAACTCTCTTGCAAATTCATTGCGCTCCTCTCTAGTTCCATATAAATGCTTACTAATGAGAGAATAATAAAGCGGAATGGCAATATCCGATGCAAAAAAGTGATAGCTTGCATCATCAAAATCGAAAATATGAATTGAATCTCCATCATAGAAAAAGTTTCCAGCATGGATATCTGTATGGATAAGTCCATAAAAATCTTTCATTTTTGGCAATTTCTCGATTTCTCCCACGACATTACGAGCTGCTTTCAAGGCTTCCTGGTCAGACTCAGAATAGTAATATTCTAAACGCAATAAATCATTTTCATACCATTGATAACGTGGTTGTATGTTCTCTCCTAGTTGATAGTTTTTTGTAAAATGATGCATTTTCCCAATCACCTTTCCCCAAATATGGAAAAGCTTCTCATCAAAATCAACTAGCTTCACAGGATTTCCCGGTGCTTTTTCAAACAAAGAGGCATAGAAAACGGAATCCTCTGCCTGAAATGCCTCCACTGTATTTCCGTTCGAAGATAGAAACACCGCTGGAATACTGATTCCACAATCATGTAAATATTGAATCCAATCCAACTCCGATTCTAATTCCTTTTGCTTACGATGTGAGCTATGCGTAACCCTTAATATTTTTGCTTCTCCCTCATGATAAACTTCAAAAGCATAGTTCTCAAAATCACCGAGCTTTTTAAATTTAGTGTCTAAATGAAAGGTACTCAAGATTTTATTCATGATTTCAGAAGTGAATTGTTTTTCTACTAAATGCTCCAAGTTTGTTTCCCCCAATGTTCCTGTGATAACCAAATTATATATAACGAAAGGTTATTTCGCATGCTTATTTTTATTCTCTGAGACCCATTAAGTTCACTTCCTTTTTCTCCGTCAAAAATAAAACAAAAATAATACCTTTATATTTTTAAACCTCCGTTAGTTCGGAAAAAATGAAAAAGTCCTCCATCAGTTCAGTATCCTGATGGAAGACCTTTAACAATAAAAACTTACCAGAAAAATTTGAGCCACAGCGATCACTTCAAAAGTGAGCCACCCCATTCTGTTTTATTACCATATATGAGCCTCACAAGTGTAAATTCACTTACCCTATATCGCTTCGCCGAAGTACAGCGTGTGTCCTTGGTCGTCCTCAATCACAAATTCCCTCGTGCTCCAGGATGTCTCGTGCAAATCCTTTACCAGATTCACCCCATTGTCCTTTAATACCTTGGACAAGGAAGTTGCATCGTCAGTTTCCAGGTAGAGATGGAAGTGCTCACACTGACTGATATAAGCGATGGACGGGTCCTGCACATCTACTTGCTTGAGGTGGAAGATCTGATTGCCTGCACGAATGCCAGCATAGAAATTCTGATGGCGGAATGCGAGTTCCATACCCATCTGCTTAGTGTAGAAGCGTATGGAACTTTCGAGGTCAGTGGTTCGTAATTGTGTAATGACACCTGAAATTTTCATTGTTCTCCTCCTAATGGATCCAATTCTTTTAATTATTTTTTAATAATAACTTCTTCATTACTATTAAAAAATCCTGTTTAAATTTAAGTTGCATTATAAACTTACTAGGTACAAGCGAGCCAATCATATATGCCACCAAAATGTTCTGCTATAATTCTTTGAATAAGATCGAGGATATTTATTGATTATCATAAATCCATTAAATTCATATAAGGCTAGAGGATCAAGTTAAAGAAAAGTAAAAACAGATGCCATTGATGAATATCTACTTTGTGAGTTGTTCTATAAAAAGGAGTTTTTGGTGACTTGTATTCGGTGGTGTCTCTTCTACTCCTTTGGAGTACCCTTCTTCTGAAGATATTCTGAGAAACAGTGAAGAATCAATCGTAAACAAAATCTCTGATTTATATATACTGTTTTTTTTAGGGGGTGGCGTTAGCAAAGTGTTAGCACTCGATTAAAAAGTTTTTAAGAGTTCTATAGCATCGAATACTTTCTCTGGATGGTTTTCTGGAATCATGTGCCCTACATTAGGTAACTTTAAAACCATTGAATTAGAAAGGTCCCGATGAAGCCTTTCCCCCATTGAGATAGTACGAAATGGGTCCTTGTCTCCTACTACAATAATAGTTGGTTGTTTTATTTTAGGATAATGCGGGCTGGGATCTTTAGAGGTTTTTGGGAACGCAAGAATATCCTCTCTGTTTGCTTTAAATTGCCCCGGTCTTCTCCACATGGCAAGAAGCTTTTCCTCATAGCCATCAGGTGGTTCTTCCGGTGAAAAGGTTTGCCTTGTTGATACTTTCCCCATGTTTTTCCCAAGGGATGTTGCTAATAAAGTATTCATAATAATATCACCCACAACAGGGGTCGTAACTATTTTTGAAAGGATATCCGCATTTTCAGCAGGATATCCCAAATTTCTAAAAATTATTTTCTCCACGTAACGTAGAAATAAAAAAGAACCCCCCACAAGTTCAATGAACTTATGAGAAGCCATCGTAAAAATACTTTATGTTAGCATTTTTTACACTAAAATGCTTGTAGCTTTGAATTAAGTCGTACCATATGGAAAAAAGTTAAACTCTTTTCTCCATGTAATTTTGAAGAGATTTCTTATGTTAAAATTAATATAAGATTTTACCACCAACGGGCCATTTAATGGAGTCGCACTTCATAAAAAACACAGAGTATCCAAAGCTTTGATAGTATTTTTAAACAAAATACTATTACGGGAGGTAAGAAGTATGTCTTTATTTTCACAAACGATAACTAACTTTTGGTGGGGGCAATTCTTGAACGGAGACGTCCTCTATAGTGATGAGGTTTTTACTGCTGCCATCAATCCTAATCTGAGCATAGACAGACGGGTCATGATGCTAGAAACTTCAGACGGAAAGGTTATGGCGGTCCTGACGCCTGCTATGGCAGATAAATTAGGCTTGTATCAACTTAAATATCTGTCTAAGAGGACCTTCCTGCAAAAATTGAATGTAGAGGGAATCATACTGCATGGGGCAGATTATCTTTTTTACTTTTCCGAAACCGATAAAAACGCATTGCTACAAGAGAATATGGAGAGTGGGTTGCAACAATTAACAGAGAAAGATGATGCTGTTTTCTCCGAATTCCAATCCTCTGCCTCAGAACAAGACTTGGATAATGCTTATGTGGAATTGGATCACTGGGCGGTGTTCGGCTCTTTTGAACAAGACCGCTTGGTCAGCGCCGCAAGCATGTATCCCTAGGGGAATGCACAAATTGCGGATCTTGGTGTATTGACTCTGGCTCCTTTTAGAGGAAAAGGGCACGCCCGCAAAGTGGTACGTTCAATCTGCAAATACGCCTGTATTCATGGATACGAACCCCAGTACCGATGTCAGCTTGATAACCAGGAATCTGTGTCTCTAGCTAAAGCTGCTGGTTTGACGTTATTTGGAAAGTGGGATGTGATATCTCCCGACTCCAATGATTAAGAGCTACATTTAGGGGGAACATAAATATTCTTTGAAGGATATACATTTGATTTAAAAAGCATAAGTGAGTAACTGGTGCGTATTTGAACAATAATTAAGTAATTTTAGGATGGAGTACATATTTTAGTTATTCCATTTAAGGACGAGTTAGTTCAATAAAAAAATAAACTAATCGACCGTATTGTATTATATTTCATCTCATTATTAATTTATACAATAAATATTATAAAAAGAAGAGAGGGAACAATATGATAATTAGAACTGTAGAACACTATGATTTAAACAATTTAACCGATTTAATGTATCAATATATCGTAGATTTTTATAAAAGACCTAAACCACCGATTGAAAAGATACATAATTTAATTGAAACATTAATTGAAAAGAACAAAGGTATTCAATTTGTTGCTGAACAAGATGGTAATCTTATTGGCTTTGCCACATTATATTTTAGTTTTAGTACAACGAAAGCAGATAAAATAACAGTTATGAATGATTTATTTGTGGTAGAAAACTTTAGAGGGACAGGAGTAGCCCAAGAATTGTTTAAAAGTTGCGAGACGTTTACAAAAGAAAATGGATATGCAAGTATGTCCTGGGTAACCGCAACTGATAATTACCGTGCCCAAAGATTTTATGAAAAGATGGGTGGTTCTCTTGGAAAGTGGTTGAACTATTCGATATAACCCAAAATGACATTATCGGAAAACACCTCTAAGGTCTTATTTTTATACAATTTTGTTTCCTTGGATAATTTAGTCGATCTGACTTATTCCTATATATATATCTTTGTTGGCAGAAGCGGTGTGAAACTGAAGCGAATCATGGAAGATTAGGGCATGCTAATGATGAGATTACTAAGAGAATATACTTGCACATTACCAAGCTAGTATGAGAAAGAGACGCCCTATTATGAATTAAGTACTTCAAACCTAATAGCAGAAAAACATCCTTCACCCATAGATTGAGTAAAGGATGTTTTTTAATGTTATCACAATGCTGCCAAAAACAGGTTGGCATCCTCGCTTAAAAGGTTCAGAGAACGACTTACATCATGCACCCTAACATATTCACTTCCATACATTTTTATAAAGTAATATAATCACTGATAAATAATGTATTTGTAACTTCTTATAATAAGATTACTTCTACCAATTTATCCTGTTTCATATATGATTGTAGCTGATATGTTGTTGCCAAAAGTTGCTTTGCTTTATTGTCTTTTTTTCGAAATCTAGGAACTATCTCAATGATTCTTATTTCACTAACATTTTCTCCTTTATTTCTTATTCTCATTTTTCACGGTTTCGCTATGGCAATAATTCTCATTTGAACACATCAAAAACTACGCTCTCACCATCTTCATACTGGCATATAACGATTTGTAGGTTTTTCATATTCCAGTCTGAAGAGCGTAGATAGATAAACGAATTATCCAATTCTACAATATTGTCACCTGTGAGATATAGTAAATCGAAATATTTATCGTATTGCTCATTGTAACCAGGTGTTTCGATATTTACAGGACTATATAAGCTTGATGGTTGTCGTGTAGTTTTTTTGATTACTTTCGTATTTATATTGTATTGATCGGTATATATAAATTCATTATTCATATCATCATTTCCAATAAAAATTGTTTTGCCATCTTCCGATACAGTTGCCATCATCGCTGGAATTCCATATGACTTAATTTGCTCATATGAAATTCGATTTGTAACTATCGAATCCTGCATATTGTATACCACTACTCCAAATGTCCCCTGCATAACCACTATGTTGTTATCCGCATATAAAAGTCTGGGCATTTCGGAACCAATATTCATTTGTTCAATGTCAGACATGTCTACCGATAATTTTTCACCCTTAGGTAAAGTGATATTCTCATTACCAGAACCTTCTAAAGCATGCTTGTTTTCTAGACCAACAGTTGGACCTTTTAGAAAAGATAAGCTTAATATGAGTAAAATAGTCGCAGCCGAAGCCAAAACTGTCCAATATAATGAATTAAACTTTTTTGATTTGTAATAACCTTGTTGAATTCTTAGATGAATTCTTTCGCTTTCTTCCGTCGAGAATTCAACATTTTCATTCAAATAACTTTTTACTTTATCTGATATCTTCTTATCAAAGTTATCCAAGTTTTCTCCCCATTTCAAGTTTATTTTGGAGCACTTCTTTTCCGCGCAATAGTCTTGATTTAACCGTATTTATACTAATATTTAGGACATCGCTTATTTCCCTCATATTCATTTCCTGATAATAATAAAGAATAATAACTTCTTTGTATTTCCCTGAAAGGCTAGCAATTTGTTCTATTATTTCACTAGAATGTTGTTGCTGAAAATACACATTTTCTGATGATTGACTTGTATTCAATGAATAAGTTTTTGGTTTATAAATAAGATTCTTAAAACTCCATCGCTTACGATAATCTTTACATTTGTTGATTGTGATTCGAATCAGCCAAGTCTTATAACTAGCTTCATGCCGAAACTTGGCCAAGTTTTCGTAACAAGATATAAAAACTTCCTGAATAATATCTTCACATTCAACCTGATCGTTTACATACAAATAGGCGATCCGTTTTAACTCTGATCCATACTTCAGCATCAACTTATGTAATAGGACATCCTTAGCTATTTCCAAATCATCACTTTCTTGAATAAACAACGCTGCCCCTCCCTTCAAAAGATTAGACGAATGTAATGATAGCTTTGACCCGTTAATTTTATTACCATTTCTTTTATCGTAACCTAACTAGTAATTTTATTTAGAAAGGTTGAAAAATAAAGGATGACTAGTCAGTTTTTTTGTGCTATAAAGATAAGGCGCTGAATTTTTTTATAATTAAGAAAACGATACCAGCCTCTTTCTACATCCACAAGGAAGTTCATCAAATGCATGGGCACATGGAAATATAATAGGTGATTGAAATATTTATATTTTTGAAGGAAAGATCGAAAATGGTCCATATCCTACTGCGAAGGGGTGTTCATGCTTGTCTTTGTTATTTCCTATATTTATATGTTTTTTTCTAGTTTACAATTTAACTTGTTGGGCAAAAACTAAACCTTTAATAAAAAATGCACTTTTGTTTATAAGCCTCATATTATTAATTTTACACCATTTTATAGATAAAAAATGGTTAATAGACAATGGTTTCTTTTCTGAAACTAGATATGTATTTACTTCCATTTGGGTTAGTTTTTATTTCATACTGCTTGTTAATATTATTTTTGAAACATTTGAGTATAAAAATAAAAAACGAATGAAAAGCCATCGAATAACTTCCTTAATATCTTTCACAATTATTATTTTCACAAGCTACCTTTATTTCCAAATAAACACAGTGCTTCCAAATACAAAAATAGTTTGGATAACCGAAAACGAACGAATCATCAATTATGAGAGCCAGGATTGGTTAACATCATTCCTAAAAGTTAATGAATTACTAAAAAAAGAATATCCTTTTAGTGAAAGAAAACAGTTGGATTATGATCGACTTGAAAGAATCTACCTACCCAAAATTGAGGAAGCACAAAAACGCAACGATAAAAGCGGCTATTATCAAACAATTACTGAGTTTTTACATGAGTTCAAAGACGGTCATGTGTTTTTTAATGGCGATCATACTTTGAATGAGATATATAATAGGAATGCGGGTGGCAGTTTTGGAATAAAGCTTGATAAAACAATAAATAACGAAATAATTGTTATTGAGAGTTCAATAGACGAAATACCTGTAGGTTCTACTATTAGCGAATGGAAAAATAAGCCCATTGTTGAAGCTTTGGATTCGGTTTCTACTATTTTCAGTAATAGGGTCCCGTCAACTACTACAAACATGATGTATGCTAAATTAAATCTTCTTACAAGAAGTTCTGTAGGAGATACAGCCAAAGTTACCTTTACAAAACCAAATAATGAATTGAGTACGATTACTCTAGTTAGTGCAAATAATAATGCAGCAACTACTAATAAACCTGCTTGTCCAGTAGAATATAAAATATTTCCGAATACAGCATATATAAAGATTCACGAATTTATACCGACTATTAGTTGTTTACATCCTGAAAAGGAAGTTGAAAAAGTCATTCGGAGTATAAACACTAAAAATATTAAGACTCTTCACATTGATGTCAGAGATAATAATGGTGGATACGATAAACTAACTGCTGATGTCCTTGGAAGGTTTTTAAAACAATCCACATTTTTTGAGAAAATAGCAGTATATGACGAAAAAACAAACAAGTTTGAAAGTGCAAAAGAGCATGTAGTAACAATTGAACCAAACAAAGTTCAATATAGTGGAAGGTTATTTATATGGATAAACAATTCAACATTTAGTTCGGCTGAAGGTTTTGTTCATATTCTTAAATCTAGACCGAATACAGAGATCGTAGGCTTTGATGAAACTTATGGCGCATTCGGCTATGGACAAAAACAGGTCCTGCTTCCGGAAGGATTATCATTTACTTTTCCATTCGGGCGCCCATTAGATATAAATGATAAAATTCTGATAGAACCTGATAAAAACCAAGTCGGCGGTGTACTACCTACTATTAAAATCATAAAAACCAAAGAAAACCTTTTAAATTATCATCATTCCGATATAAGATTTATGTTTTCACTTATTGAAGATATTTCCAAGTAAACTTTTAACGAGACGAACAGAATCGCTGACGCGACTTAATCACGACCCAAGTGATGATTTATTCACTTGGGTTTTTACTCTCCTGTCGTATTGTTCCATTAAAAAAAGGACAGACTACGTCCTCCTCTTCATTTTGTTCTAATCGAAATGAAACTCCTCTACCATTTAATCTGGAACCTCATCTTCTTTTCCACAATATATACATTTAAAAATAATCATGGATATCCATCCCCCACGGGGGCAAATATGCATGATTAATAAGGAATAATAAGTAGTTGAACCCTAATACTTTTTTGTAAAGATCCCTCTCCCTTGTTAAAATAAATTAAATCGGGGATATTGAAAGGGGATAAGGATCCTAGATGTGGACGAGCTTGTAATGATTAGGAATTGAATAGGCTATTTTCACTCTCTTTAAGAGGGTTTATTTAACTATCTATAATCATTCAAGGACTGCATTTTTGGCTCAATAACCCTAGTTAGAGTATAAGTGCCTTTGTGTACCTTTCTCTTTTGATGGGAACATTTATATCTCCTGTTGACCATATTTATGCGTCCTTCGCTTGGAGGGGCTAATTTGAAAAACAATCATTCATTAAACAACTTGAAGGATTCTGTACAATCTATCGTCCTTACTATTAAACAAGGTCTAAAAGATCGTAATCTTCCTTTGGTGGTGTCTTTCGATGGCGGGAGTGGTTCAGGAAAATCTACGTTAGCATTTGAAGTAGCTTCATCTGTAAAAGCAACAATTATTCATTGCGATGATTTCTTCGCAGTAGAAATACCTGATCATGAATGGGATATTTATTCAGTTGAAAAGAAGTGCCGTCTATGTATTGACTGGGAAAGGGTACGTGCTGAAGCATTGCTGCCTTTACTTGCGGGCGAAAAAGCAGAATATCATCCTTTTTCATTTTCAACTATGAATGGATTGTCATCTGAAGTGGTAGTGTTGGAACCTTCAAAGGTAATCATTCTTGATGGTATATACAGCTCACATTGGTTATCCCAATTGACTAATCTTACAGTTTTAGTAGATCTAGCTCCTGAAATTCGACATAAGAGACATAATCTTAGAGAGGGAACTGAAGATAAAGAATGGCATTTACGATGGGACCCGGTAGAGGACTATTATTTTTCTGTTCTACGTTCTCAAGATTCATTTGATTTGGTAGTCGTGAATGAATGACATAACAATATTCAATTAACGGTTGCAGTTTTCACTTAACCAATTGAGCAAAAGTGCTAGATTGTGGAATGAAGGGCTTAGAGGTGATGATGGATATTTTAAAGCTTTTTGTTACCATGTAATACTGGAACAAATCATGAAAGATTGGGATAGTAGAAAAACATCCTTCACACATAGATGGAATGAAGGATGTTTATTAAATGATTTCAAAATGTTACCGAAAACAATTTTGGCATCTTCAAACTCTTGAGGCTCGAGGGTCAGAGACGACTTACATCATGCCACCCGTAACAGAATTGCTTAAATATCCCTCTATATAATTGTTAAAATACGTATAAATCATAGGTTCTAATATTTCAAACCAATACACCTTTTACGGTTATATACTGATTAATTTATAATTTGTTGTTAAAATGTTGTTGGTATGTTGTTATAGCTTAATATCTAAGGCAGCTTTTTTCCTCTTTAGTTATTCATCTCAATGTTTCCTATTCCCATGCCAAATACGCATTCGTTTCAGAGAAGTTATTTTTACAAATTGACAGATTTCTAACAAGACTATCTTAAAATTAGCAAATAAAAAGACTAAGCTTCTGTAACCTCCTTTTTGGTTACTTAGCTTAGCCTATAAACAAACTTCATTCACAGTAAAGCGTTTTTTCTTGTAAACAAATTTTGTTGATCCTAATTATTTGCAATTGTTATTTCTGTTGTGTCAATCTCGATCTCATCTATTTCTTCAAGGATACGCTGGGCCATTCGTTTGTAACCAGTTGTGTTTGGATGAAAGTGATCATCAGCTAGTAGTTCGGTATCGGAAGGAACAAAAAGGTCTGCTGTTGGAATATAGCTGACATGTTCAAATTCTTCTGTAACAGCTTTTCCAGCCTCGTTCCAATTTGTCATAATCATCCCTAACTCTCCGATGTTACTAAAGTATTGTTCAAATGGGTTATAAAACCCAATTAAATAAATGTGGGCATCCGGGTTTAGTTCCTTCGTTTTATGAAAAATAGCTCTCAATCTCTCCTTAAACTCTTCTCTTTCCCTATTGAAAGGTTCCGTTGTAAGGTTCAAAAAGTTGTCCTTTACCACCTTCATGACATCGTTGCCGCCAATAGTTATTAACATAACGTCCGCCTTCTTAATAGAAGAGGCAACGTCATCTTGGTCCAGCCGTTTAAGCAACTGATCTGTACGATTTCCTTTTTTACCATAGTTTTCAATACTTATATTTAATTGATTGTCTTCAAAAGTATGATTGAGAATACCGACATATCCGCTGCTTTCGGTTTGATCCCCTATTCCTTCCGTTAATGAATCACCGATGGAGACAATCCTGAGATCCTTTTTAAACAAACTTATGGTTCCTTTAATAGCTTCCCTTACCTTTTCTGTTAATTTTTCCGTAATGGTTTGGCTATTATTTTCCTCATCTGCTGATTGCTGTATCTCTTCTTCTGTTGCAGGAACGATCTCAGCCACTCGTTCAGTACTGGTTTCATTAGGTACTTCTTTCCCTATAGCTTCCTTATTTTCCTCGGTCGGCTCCTTAAAATCCTGCCGTTTTTCCGTCTCACTTACTTGCCTCGTTTGAGTGAAATGGGAATAATACAAAAAAGGAAGGAGGCCCACAATAAGCATACAAGCAAGTATCATGATATTTTTTTGTCGCTTCATGTTGATACCACCTATCATTAAACGAAATTAATATTCTTAGAAAAAAATTCAACTATAGTTCTTTCATTTTAACATGGATAGCATTATAGCAAAAGTGACCTAACTATCACAATCTTATAAAGCAAAGCCCTAATTGCAATGGGTTAATTTACGACTGTTATAGTTATTCAATATAAGAACAACCGTGTTATATAATATGGTGTCAGAAAAGTTTCGTCAACTTGTATTGGCAAAGACCGTCAGAGGAATTACGCCATTATCACAGTTATGGCTTATGCTGGATTGCGAATCAGTGAAGTTCAATATGCTTGGAGTTTTGACTTATTAGGAGAAGAAGCAAAAACAGTACCTTTTTACGAAAATGGAATTAAGTTGGGGGTGTCTTCGATTATAATATGATATTTCTTAGTCCGGTTGTACGCCATAACAATGATAATAATGCATCCATTAATAAGCATGCTGCCCCACATATATTTAGACATACTAATATCAGCATGGTGACAGAAGCAGGAGTAGATCTCCCTATAATAATGCAGCGAGTGAGGCATAAAGGTATAGAAACTGCAGTTGGTATTTATACACATTTTGCAACAAAATGAAAAAAGTCGCCCCCTATAAAGTCGAGGGACTTTATTGAGGCATCTTACAAAAAGCAATTCAATAAAATAGCTCTTCAAAAATAATGAGAGATTTCTGTGATGTTTTTGCAGATACATCACTTTTTTTTGGTTAAAACCTTGATACACCAACTTTTTATTGTGTAAAATTCATCATTCCGCCCATTGAACTGAAAATATATCAAAATAAGAATAAAAAACTTTAAATTAATATTGTTTTTTTCTGCTTCCTTAACGTATTTTATCTTGCTGAAAATCTCACCAGGACAAATACGAGGACAAACAACAATTAATTAAGTATAGTTCTGGATATCAATGGACTCAACTCTTTATAAATCACAATTAAATACAAATATAAAAACTCCATTTTAGAAAAAGTCGGAATCAAAATGAATTTACTCTTTTGATCAGAAAATCAAAGAGCATCCAACTTATTCAATAGAATATCAAAATCGAGTAAAAAACAATTATAAAATGAAATATATAAGATAGTTTCTATTTGATAGTATAAAGAATGACCAACTGAAGGTTAGATATGATAAAAGTTATATAGGAAATCAGATTTCGTTATTGTGATATATCACAATTAAAAAGGGATATTTGTATAACTAAAAAATCTATGGGTTCAAGCTGGAAAATGCAAAAAGGGCTAAAGAGTAGTAAGAAGGATATATCTAATTGAATATCATGTAAGTAAAAAATACTCTTATTTATATGGTAAATTAACTTTTATAGAGATAGACCATAGGCTCGGCCGACACGCACTCGTTACTTAATAAACCTTTGTTCTAATTCAACCTTTTGGCGCAAGTGATGACGAAAATGCATACCAACCAAATCATACCATTCCCTTGCATTCAGCCAGCCGAACCCTCCATGCTCGACTTTATAATTTGGGTTTATATTATCCACTTTCGATTCCCATTTGCCCAACCTAAGAATTACTTGTTTCATTCTGCTAATAAGTTCGTCCTTGCTATTCGAATTATTAGGTGGAGTATTTAGTTCATCAGGTAATTTAATTTTAATTGGTGGAAACCCTCCGTTCTTATATAAATGCTCACCAAACTCCGTTTTCCCTAGGGGTTGTTCATCATTTAAGGTAGCACATGTTTCCATATTATCTAGATACTCATGGGCAACAAGAATTAAATGGTCATACATTTGTCCAATAGACCAAACCCCTTCTTCCGATTTATATCTTAGCTGTTCCAATGAATAATTTTGAAGCTCGCTTTTGTAAGTATTAATCAGTTTAAGTTCGGTCAATTTAATTCCTCCTTTGGTACCTTTTAACTCAAATCTGAAATTTTTTGCACTTTTTGTATATATAACTAATTATTCAATATACGATTACAAATACCTTCTTTCACATGTTCCGTTAGTTTAAAAAAGAACCTCACAATCTCCTCTATATTTAACCATAACTATCCAATTTTGTTGAAAACGTTCCTCAACAATCTGGCCTGTTTGTGGAACAAGAAACAATCCTGCATATCAACATAGGATTTTTAATCAAACTTTATTATAAACGTCGTAACTTTATTGTTGCTTTATAATAAAGTTTGATTACAAGCCAGGAATGTTAGTGGATCAATACTCTTACTATTTTGTTTTTGAAAAAAAATTGTTCAAAACGCTGATTTTTGACATTCTTAGGATTTATTTTTAATAAAAAAGCTATATCATTTCAGTAATCCAGTCGCCCCTATGCGAATACCTTCCCACAGAAATCAAAGATGGATTTTTGATCCAAATAGAAAAAGCTTCCCACTAGTATTTTTACTAAAAAGAAGCCTTTTTTGGTCAAAAATATGAGGGTATAATAATTAAGTCGTAAACTTTGGACTTCATACAGCTAGTTGAACTTCGTGATTATTTTTTAAAAATGCTATAACCTTATAACCCCTTAAAGAACACCGTATTTAATTATCAGATGTCCCTTGTAATTGCTGATATTTTTTCATCCTTTCATTCACTTCATTCCGCATATTGGATAAAGATTGTAATCTGAGCATATCCATCTGTTGATTTTGGGACTGAACCTTGATTTAGAGCTAACTACTGATGTAACTCCCCCGACTATTGATATACTTTGTTGGGTGATGGCTGCAGCTAATCGGCTATTTGCTGCATTTCGCATTTGTTCTGCGGCTGTTTGCAGCTCCGCTATTTGTTTATTTAATTCCTGTTGGCGTGATTCTAGAGCCGCCGATCGCATTTCCGCACCTAATTTTTGTAATAGCGCCATCACGTTTTGTAAGTCATTATCATTTCGTATGGCTTCCTCTGTTACTTGCGTGGCTTGCAATAATTTATTTAAATCTTGTAAATTTTGCTTTCCATCTCTCACTATATCAAGCTGATTTTTCAAATAACTATCTAATAACCGAATTTGATCCAATTGGACTTGCATCATCGCAGTTTGTAAGTCATCTTCTCTTACGCTAACAAGACTAGCGCCATTAACACTAGCCAACATTTGCTGCTGTGATTGAGTATTCATATTTTCGTAAGCTCTAAGTGCTTCCTTCATTTCATCTTCATAACTAACTTCTTCAATCGCATAACTTTTTTCATTCCCAGCCCCAAAAAAGACTGCCAAAATGGTGGCTAGACACACACAGCCTACGCCTATTTTGCGAATCCACATGTCCATCTTCTTCAACACCTTTCATTATTTACAAAAGCTTACAACTGGAATTTTCAGATGCAATATATGAGCCTAGGAACCTGTCCCCATGGCTCACTGGTTCAAGTGGGCCAAGGGACCTGTCCCCAAGTTGGTTGTCCCTAGTTGGGAGAAATATATCCTGGGAAGCCTGGATTTCTTAAATATTTTGCGGTTTGAATCCAATTGTATGAACCTTCATTATCTTCCTGGACTTGCCATATATCATAATGGTAGTATTTGCGATCACCTTTTTCGTTTAGTTGCGTCCAGCCTGTTACACCTGCATAATTCGCTGACCCTTCTATCATGTGATTCAGCAATTCTTCTCTGTCAAACGGGTCTTTATGTTTATTAATCACAGAAGCTAGCATGCCTGGAATATCATAAGCAAACAGTGCATCTGGAAGAAAATCTCCATTTGTACCGGTTTCCAATTCAGATTGAATCGTGTTAAACAATGGTGAATCAGGAATACCAAATGTCACTCCTGTTAAATTTACTTGTGCTGCCTTTTCTGCAATTTTCTTATCTTTTAAAATGACTGGACTTAGTGTAACAGTATCCGTTCCGAACCAGCGGATTCCATCCATACTCTCTTCATTATCACTCATTCCGAGCATATCGGCTACTTCATCAAATGCAACAAGAACAACGGCAATCCGTTCCTTTTCCATTTCCAAACAATTCACTGCATCGGCAATTTTTTTCGAAACAAGTTCCCAATTTGTTTCCTTTGGTTGATATGTTACTGGCTCTGTAACCGTTCCATAAAGTGATTCAAATTCTTTGGTAAAAAATTTAGTTAATTCACTGCCATAAATATCATTTCGAAAAACAGGAACAACCCCATAAATTCCTTCATATTCCAATAATTGTGCTAATGCTTTAGCTTGTTCAGTATCATCGGGAACCATCCGAAAGACACTATCCCCTTCAATTCTAAGTGCAGGTGAAGTGCTACTATAACTGATAACGATTGCACCTTGTTCAGACGCCCATGGTTGTATACTTTCTACTTCAGCACTTGAACCAGCAATAAAGATTTCATGCCCTTCTTCCCATAATTTCTTTGCTTTTGAAAGAGCAACTTTTGGATCACTCTGACTATCCTCAACTGTAAGTTCAAATTGCAGATCTGATCCTTCTTCTTCCCAATTTTTATTAGTATCTTCCACACCAATCTCAATTGCTAGTTTACGAATTTCCCCTTTTGATCCTAACCCACCACTCAACGGTAATAATGCCGCCAATTTGATAACATTTGTATCCTTTTGAGTCTCCTGAGCAGAACAACCATTGACTAAAATCAGAAAAGATAAAAAAAGAATCCAAACTAAGACAACATAAAACTTCCCCTTCATCAGTCCAAAATCACTCCTTCTCACAAACGCTCAACCTATGTCTATTTCTAACATGAATCATTCAAAAATTGCTTACCCCAGCTTTCCTTATGCGATCATTGGTAGTGTTTTAATGGGATTTGGCTCTGCGTTCTGTTAGCGCATATTTCCAATGATGGACGATCTGTTATCTTGCATTTTCTTAATAAAGTTCGTCATTATATCAAACGCTTCTTGGCGCTTATTGGAAATAGATTGCAATCTAAGCATGTCCATTTGCTGGCTATTGGACTGGGCGTCCATATCCCTTTTCAATTGATTAATTGTTTCTTCTAATTCTTGGGTTTTATCCAACGGTCCCTCTGCATGTCTTAATTCAGCTAATTCCGCTTTAGCAGCGCTCATTTTTTCACTTAATTCGTCTATCTTTTGATTTCTTTTTTGCACCTCGTTAATCTGGTTTTTCAATTGTTCATCTAATAATCGAACTCGCTCCTGCTGAACTGACATCAACACAGTCTCCAAGTCCATAGCAGATATATCGATACTTGATACTTGCAATCCAGCCATAAACTGCTGTTGTGATTGAGCGTTCATTTTTTCGTAAGCTTCGCTAGCATTCTTAACTTCATCTACATTACTATTCGCATGGCTTTCTTCAGAAAAGGCTGCAAAGGTTATTGCTATAATCATACTTCCTATTCCCAAGTTACGAATCCACTTGTTCATACGCTTCTTCCCCTTTCATCATTTCAATCATCATAAGCATTCCATCCCCTAGCAAGACAGGATTATTCATAACGTTAACAAATTCTTCCTCTGTAAGTGTGTCAAATGATGGTTCATTGCTGCACAACATATGGGTGTGCGGCCTCTGAACACTACTATAGAGCTGTTGGTTTTCACTCAGGTCCTCTAATGTCCATTGCATCGCACGAACAGACATTATAAGCGCTTCTAACCAAGTTATTTCTTGATTTGGTTTGAACATTTGATCGCCATATCCGTCAGAAATTCCTAATTTTTGTGCGAAAGCTACAGCATTTTTCGCCCTCTCATCTATATCTATTGCATCAACAAACATTGGTTCTAACGACTTTTCTTCTGATAAAATACGATTTGTTGCATTTATCAGCTTATAAGTAAACTTAACAAATTGTTTTGCCAAGTCTATAGACTCTGTTCTTTGGCACTTTTGTTAAAAAGTATATCCTGCATCCTTTCACAGCAAATGTAACTAAAGTCATGGTTTTCGATACTTTTTGACAAAAAAAAGGGCCTGATGGCCCCACTGATTCTAATAACATGCAGGAGGGGACTTAACCCAACATCCCAAGCCCCTTGGCAACGACTGTAGCCTGAACTCTATTCTTTACTTGCAGCTTGCTAAAAATGTTAAGTACATGGTTTTTAATTGTTCCTTCAGACAACTTATAAGTGACAGCAATGTCCTTGTTAGACATGCCCTTACATATCAAACGCAATACTTCCAATTCCCTTTTTGTCAAAGGTTCAATAAGGGAAGTAGATGTTGCCGATGAAGTTATTTCTATTTTTTCCTTTTCGGCGGCTCTTTCCTCTGTGAAGATTCTTTCAAGTGTTCTGCCTAGCCTTTCTTGAGAAAGGGGCTTTACGATGTAATCATAGGCATACACATCAAAAGCAGGTAAAGCATAGTCTTTATGAGAAGTCACAAAGATCAGCTTAATTTGCAAGTCGCTCTCTCTTAACCGTCTTGCAAAGTCAATCCCATTCTCCCAAGGCATACTAATATCAATAAATGCCACGTCAACTTTATTTTTCAGCAGAAAAGAAAATGCAGGTACCGTATCCTTAAAACTGCCTATGATTTCAACATTATTAATCTTGCCCAGCATTCGTTTCAAGATCAAGTGCATTGCCACTTCGTCATCGATTATGACTACCTTCATCCTGTAGACCTCCTTTTCGCATGCCCGTCAGAGTGTTCGGTTCTTCCTGTGGGAGTTGGAGTCGAAAAATAAAAGGTGCTTCCAAGGTTAGGGGAGCTTTCGAACCACATTTCCCCTCCATTTATTTGTACAAATTCTTTGACTAGAGTAAGTCCGAGCCCAATACCTTTTTCGCCAGCTGTTCCTATTGAAGATACTGGATATGGCTTCTGTAACAATCCATACATTTGCTCAGGAAGAATTCCTTTACCGGTATCGGCAATCGATACAATCACTTTATCTTCTACCTGATTAGCATTAATATGGATACTTCCTTCATAATCTGTAAATTTAATAGCATTTGATAGAAGGTTCCTAATAATCAAATCGAGCATTTCCTTATCAGCGTACATGATCATATCCTTCTGTATATCAGAAGTGATGTTGATACGTTTTTGCTCACTTTGTATACGCAACAGACCTATATTTTTCTTTACGGCTTGAGATACGTTCCATATAGCTGGATTAAACATCATCCCGCCTTGTTGGCTCCGAAACCAATCTAGTAAACTTTCAACAAGAATAAACGTATTTTGAATTTGCTTTTCCATTTCAAATGTGATTTCATCGTGCATATTTCCACAATCCTGCATTTCATCTTTCAAAATCTCCATTAAACTAACAAGTATCGTAAGTGGGTCACGAATATCATGGGCAATAACTGTGAACATTTTATCCTTAAAGGAATTAAGTTCGCTCAACTGCTTTGAATTGGTAAGCAGTTTCTCCTCTGTCAGGACTGCGTCCGTTATATCGTTTAACATTAGCATACTTCCAACGCGCTTCCCTTTCTTATCATAAACATCCGTCATAGAAACTTGATAATATTTGTGATCCTTTTGGTTTATTATCTTTAGTTTCTTTTCTATAGAAACCCTACTAGTAATGATTTCAATCATGCTTGGGTAGGGGGTAAATACTTGTGCAGCTGACCGTCCAATCACTTTCTTATCATTTAACTCTTTAAAAATCTTTTTTGCCGAATGGTTAAAGCTTGAGATGCTATTATCTAAATCAAGTACAATAACCGCATCTTTCATCGATTCAAACACCTTTTTTAATGCATGCGGGACTAATTTCATCATGTTGAATTGATAAATTCCCCAAATAAAGAATACACCCAAAAAAAGAAATCCGAATGGAGAGATATCGATAGGAGTGCTCAGAATTCCACTTAAATATAAAAGTGTAATCCCGTATGGTCCACATGACCCTATCATGATCAAAACCACCTGTTTCTTCATATGGACGGAAGCTTTTAGGTACATCCGGAATAACAGTCCCATCCCTATAAAAAACAAAATGTAAGAATAGAAGACGTGGAGCATATAAAATGGACCGGCAGTCGATAAAACCAGGGGGAATCCTTCTGACTTGTCAATCACCATATTGCTGTAAAACAAATGATGCCATTCGTTTGTATAATGACTTATAAATGTAAGTATTGGAACAATCGCCAGTAATGAAAAAATCCATTTTTGAAGAACCTTTCTGTGGTTCGTATATTGCAACACCATGATAAACCAGATAAATGTGCCAAACGAAATACCTATGTACTCAACCTTAAGCCAAAAGCGTATTTGTTCCAGGTTTGAACTTATTATTTCAAATGCATATCCAAAGGAATAGAATGCCCCCGCGCACATACCAAAGAATAAGCTGACAGCAATAGGAAATTCTCTTTTTCTCCATGCGAGGTAAGCAATGTATAGCAAACAACAAGTTATTGCCATTAGCAGGATAAATAAATACTGATTGTAGCTCATTCGTCAGTTACCTCCGCACCATTTCATTTTTCATCTTTTTATATCTATTCATGGTCAAGTAAAGTCTGTATCATCCATGCTTCCTCACCGCTATCATGTATAATGGCACTGTATTTTGGAAATGGCATGAGTTTCAGGACCTAGATATTCCTTTAATCTTAAAAGGCTCATATCCTATATTTCTTTCATTGTTCAATTCATAAATTTGTTGAAAAAAATGATAAAACTGCTCTTTTTGTATAGAACGTCAGAGGTAAACCTATGAAAACAGGTACACCTTTTGGAGTCTACTTTCCTTCGGTAATTTAGCCACTTGGCAAAATTGCTTTAGGTCCGTAGCTTTGCGTCCTTATCTTCAATAAGTTTCCCATTATCGAGAATTTTTCTATAATTCATTATAACAAAATATTACAAATATCATAAATTTATGATAAAAAATACAACTTTTCATAATTTTTTAACCAAAACTTACAAAAAAATATTTTCATTGCAAAATGTTATAGAATCATCAATTTAAAATCGTTGATGAAATTTTAAAGGAAGAACCATCTTTATTCTGGTGAAAAGTTACACTCTGCCTTATTTGAGTTAATTGATCTACATACTTTTGATATAGAATTTTTATATGGCTTGCCATTATCTATTATAATGATGACACCCAAACCGTCATGAAATAGATTTTGAAGGCTGATTGTATGGTGATTGGTACGCAGATATATCAGGCGTTGATTTCTATGGGTTTAAAAAACCTGTTAGATCTAATTCCAGAGCTAGCTTTTTAAATGAAATGTTGTCGGGTATATTTCTAATACCGGTTCGGATAAAATTTTATGATTGCAAAATTCAATTAGGAACAATCATTCACTTTCTTAGTGGGAGTATCCCTCCAATGAAAGTTGTTTTCCCCCTAATACGAGTCTTTACTGCAATGGTAATATTGGGGTAGTGAGGTTAACGTGCCAGGTGATATGAAATTCTATTAAATGGGGGGATTTGGGAATTAAAGAAATTCAGCAACATTTAGGACATACTGATATAAATACTACAATGAATATTTATGCTCATATGACGACCAATATGGAAGAAAATGCCTCACAACAGTTCAGTAAACTGATGCAAGACCTTCTTCAATAAGGGGTGTATTCCGATACAGGAGGACAAATCCGATGACATTTCTCCTAAATCATAGAGCAAAACCTTGATATAAAAGGGTTTAAACACCCTATTACAACATTGCGCCCATTTAATAACCTTACAAACACTCAAAAACAGGCACTTGAAAGCCTAATAAATCAACGTTTTTGTTTTTAGTTTTCGTAGTCACACATAATCAGTTGTTTCATAACCTTTTCGGATACTTTTCGGACACTTAATGGCTTCACAGCACCTTTTATCTCACTTTCCTTAACGCGTTCTCCCTCCTTTGTAACGTTTAAATTTTGCTCAGTGTAGTTGACGTCACAGAAACGGAGAAAACTACTAAAACATCTAAATCTTTATATCCATTTTCTTCAATATAAGCTTTGAATTCTTTCATGGTGTGCAAGTCGCAGGTTCAATTCCTGTCTTCTCATTTTACAGATTGCGTTTAATCCTTTAACATCAGGGGATCGAGCGCTTTTTATATTGATACAGTTTAGTTGATATATAAATAACACAGACGTTTTGGGGTTTATTGATTTTCTCGCAGATATTGTCAGTTGTGTAAAAAATTCAGTATTTAATGATATAATAAACATTTTGGGCATTATTTAGCTGAAAAAAGATAAACAAAACACTCAATTAAAGAGTGTGGAAAAATTTATAAATGTAATTTACCTAATATAATTTTTATCTCACCTAAATGTTAATTGTGAATGGACTTTCCTAGTTCAGATGTTCTGTCTAGCCAATATTATTTCTTATACTAGATCAAGTGTTTGTTTTTAAACCGATCTTGAGTAGCAAGACTCCTTTTCCACACAAAATGAACGTTTTTATATTTTATTTATTTATAATCACTTTGCAGTTTGTTAAAAACGTTTAATATTGGTCTATAAATTAACTCCTTTTTATATAATGTCTAGCCTTTTCCACAAAATGATATGGGTCAGTATTAACTTCAAAAGCGAAAACACCTTGATTTGTGTGTAAATAAAGAAAACCGAAGTTATCAGAAAAGCCTTTATAAGTAACATCAAATACATTTTCATTTTTAAATTGATGATTTGAAGTTGAAATTTTGTTTTTGTATAAATCTATACTGTGCTCTGTCTTCGTATACTTTTGTTGATTGAACTCTATTGTTCGTTTGACTTTAATATAAGTAATAGATGCGATTATTTCATCGTTTACGCTATTCACTATTGATCACTCCCACTATTGCTGGTGGATATTCTCTTTTACATTTTTCTACTTAAATTGTATTGATTAAAATATGAAAAATATAAACATGGCTTAAAAAAGCTGTCGGGACTGAAGTGAGAAAAAATCCAGACAGCTTATTCTTATTTTTTGGACATCAAATCATCTTGTACACTTCGCTCTGATAATTTTACACCTGTATGATAAGCAGCTCTGCTAATTAAATGGCCAGCAACTGGGGCAGTAATAAAAATGAATATGATGCCAAGGACTACCCTCGCATTGAATTCACCATCATTTGAATAAAAGTAGATCAATGTCCCAACAAGGGTAAATAATACACCGAGTGTAGTAGATTTAGATGCTGCATGATTTCTTGTATACACATCGGGCAATCTTAAAATTCCAATAGCAGCAACAATACTTAAAAAGGTGCCTATTAATACACAAATCGCAATCGTCCATTCAACTACGGCGTTCATATTCGATAATCTCCCCTTTTTGCAAGAATTTAGAAAATGCAACCGTTCCAATAAAGGAAAGAATCCCGAATAACAATATGACATCTAAGAAAGCCTTCGTGTGAAATATCATTGACGTAATTCCTGTAATTGCCGCCAAATTGATTCCCATTGCATCAAGTGCAACAATTCTATCAGGTGTTGACGGACCTTTAATCACTCTAATTAATATGATCACTGAAGATAAGGAGAATCCGATCAGGGCAATTTTCAAAACGATATCCAACATTAGCGGCTCACCTCCATAATCGCTTTTTCAAAAGAAAGTCTAATACTTTCTATAGCTTCTTCTGCATCTTGAATATCTATGGCATGGATGTAAAGTGTTTTATTATCCTTAGACAAATCGACAACAAGTGTACCAGGGGTTAATGTAATTAGATTTGCTAAAAGAGTAATTTCCCAATCGGATTTAAGCTTTGTTTCTAATGCGAAAATACCTGGACGAATCGTTAATTTCGGATTCAAGACTATTTTTAATACTGCTAGATTGGAAAGAAGCAATTCTTTTAGAAAAAGAAGAACGAGCCAGACCACCGCAAATACCTTATATAAATAAAATCTTGATGAGAAAAATCTACGCATCACAAAAATAATGAGCAATCCTAGTACGTAACCAATAATAAACGTAGACAGCGTGACAGAACTCTCAAAAAACATCCATAACGATGCCATTAAAGCATTCAATAATATTTGAAAAGCCATCATGCATTCCTCCTTTGCGCCGTCGAAAAATTTTGCTAAAGCATGTTTATTTGTTTAAAACTGCCTCGATGTAAAGAGAAGGATTAATGAGTACATCTACAGCCTGGGTAATATACATATTGACATGTTCTGAGAATACTCCATAAGAGATGGAGGCGATCATTAGCACGGATATAGGAATAAGCAATTTACTAACACCAATATTTGAGTTAACTTTGCTGCCTTTCGGATCCCCCCAGAAACTATTGATAAATACCCTCATCAAAGAATACAAGACGAATAGACTGGAGAAAAGAATGACCAGTGCGCCAACAATATCACCCTCCGCAAAACCTCCTCTTGCTATCAAAATTTTCCCGATAAAACCACTTAATGGTGGAATACCTGCAAGTGCAAGAATTGATAGAAAGAATATCCAGCCAAGCAGTGGGTAATGCCTTATTAATCCGCTAAATTTTTGATAACTGCCCGTTCCAGTTATTGCTACGATAACTCCTGCGATCATGAACAGTGCTGCCTTAATGATCATGTCATGAATTAAATAGAAGACAGACCCACTCAATGAGTCAGCATTCATCGTACCGATTCCATACGTAATAATTCCAATCGCGACAACTATATTGTAAATAATAATCTTTTTAATATCTTTATATGCAATCGCAGCGATAGATCCAAGAACGATCGTAATCAATGATAAGATAATAAGAAGTTCATGTGTAAATCCTTGATCATGATAAAAGAAAAGCGTATACGTCCTTAAGATGGAATAAACTCCTACTTTAGTTAACAAAGCTCCGAATAATGCAATTATCGGGGCAGGTGGTGCATAATACGAACCAGGTAGCCAAAAGAAGAGCGGGAATATCCCTCCTTTTAATCCAAAAACGATCAAAAAGAGGACCGCTACGACAGTCATGATCCCTGGTTGGCCAGCTTCCGCAATTCTTTCGGATATATGGGCCATGTTCAATGATCCGACCATGGAATAAAGATACGCTACTGCAATAACAAATAATGCAGATGACGTAACATTCACAAGCAAATATTTAATGGATTCACGCAACTGTATTTTCGTGCCGCCAATGACCATAAGCACGTAGGAGGACATGAGCATTACCTCAAAAAAGACGAACATGTTAAAAATATCCCCTGTAGTAAACGCTCCGTTTACACCTACCATTAAAAATTGAACGATAGAATAGTAATAAAATTTTTCACGTGCTCTGCCAATTGTTCCAAAGGAGAAAAGAATGCAACAAAGTGCAATAAAAGAACCAGTTGCAACAAGCAGGGCGGACAGCATATCAGATACAAGTGTAATACCGAATGGAGCTGGCCAGTTTCCGAGATTTAGCGTTTGTATTCCGTTTTGATCTATTTTATGAAGCAAAATCAATGAAGTAATGAATGTACCGGTCATGGAAATAGCAGAAATCCACCGCTGAATAGTGACTTTCTTTGCAAAAAACATCAAAATAACCGCAGTGATAAGTGGAATGACAATCGGCAATATTAATAAATTAATCATCTGTTTCTGTACCTCTCATCTCATCTATGTTGTCTGTGCCAAGCTCTTGATAGGCACGGTACGCTACAACGAGGAAAAAAGCTGTTACACCGAAACTGATGACGATTGCTGTTAGAATGAGTGCCTGTGGAATAGGGTCTGTATATGCTTGGGCATTTTCTCCTAGCAGCGGCACGGTACCTCGCTTTAATCCGGCCAGTGTCAGCAGCATCAAGTGAGCTCCGTGGCTGAGCAAACCTGTACCGATAATAATCCTGAGTAAACTTTTTGATAACATTAAGTAAACGGCACTTGCAAATAGCAGGCCAATTACGATAGACATTAAAATTTCCATTATTCACTCTCTCCTATCGTTTGAATAATGGTCATCGTAGCACCAACGACAACTAAGTATACACCGATATCAAACAATACAGCCGTATGCAGGGAAGTTTTTCCAAGTAACGGCAATGTAAAATAACCAAAAGCGTGGGTGAGGAAAGGAACATCAAAAATAAGTGCCCCCACACCCGTACCAATTGCAAATAACAGTCCAACGGCGATCATTATTCTATAGTCAACAGGCAAGCTGTTCGCTACAGTTTTTATATCATACGCGAGCAATAACAACACGATAGCGCCGGACGTCAGCAGTCCACCGACAAATCCGCCCCCGGGATTGTAATGACCGGCGAAAAAAATATGGAGAGAGAAAAGCAGAATGATAAAAGAAACAATTTTAGTTACCGTTTGTAAAATAAGATCATTCGTATTCATTCAGTTTTCCTCCCTGAAAGCCTTAATCTAACCATGCCATATATGCCAAGGGCCGCAATACCTAATACAGCTATTTCAAACATCGTATCAAATCCGCGGAAGTCAACTAGGATGACATTTACCATATTACCACCGCCAGCTTTTTCTGCAGTATTTTCAATATAATATTGTGCAATTGAATCAAAAATTTTCGTACTATATGCCGATAAAGCGATCAAAGTCACAACGATTCCTACACCAGCAGCGACAACCGCATTGGTTAGCTTAAATTTTATACGCTCTTCCTTCCTACTCATTTTCGGCAAATGATAGAAGCAGAGGAGAAATAATGCCACGGAGACCGTTTCAATGACGAGTTGTGTCAACACAAGATCAGGTGCCCTGAACAGTACGAAAAATAGTGCGACAGTATATCCAATTGCTCCGAGCGCTACAATCGATGTGAGGCGTGATTTTGCCATTAGGATTGTGAGTGATGCCACTACAATAATAAGCGCTAGCACGATTTCATATAATCCAATTGAAGCTACGTTAGACGTGTCAATCGCAAAAGCATCCTTCGTAAAAATTGAAAAACCAAGAATGCCAATTAAGCCAACAAAGATATAAATCATATATGTTCGAATGGACCCTGTCATATATAGATTTGTTGCTTTATTAGAGCCTGTTTCCGTTCGAATCAATCCTGAATTGTACATATGATTTAACGTAAATTGTTTAGGCAATATTTCATATATTTTTTTCCATTTAGGTAACGTGATATAAAGCAATATTCCGATTAAAACAACTCCAATTGTCATGAATAATGCTGGAGAAAAGCCGTGCCATAAAGAAAAATGGACATCAAAGGCTTGTCCCGCATCGATTAGGCCTGGCATGATCGATGCTGCTGCGGGTTCAATAATAGAATTGGAAAGTACATTCGGAAACAAGCCAAAACCAATCACAAGCGTAGCTAATATGATTGGAGAAATGAGCATGCCAATCGGTGCTTCATGAGGCTTTTGCGGTAATTTTTTGGGCTTATACTTGCCTGCAAAGGTCTTGAATATGAGAATCATACTGTAAATAAAAGTGAACACACTTGCTATCCATGCAAGTACAGGGAAAAGCACACCCCATGTATTCATTTGGAAAATATTTAGTGACAGTAAGTAAACCATACTTTCAAGAAACATTTCTTTGCTCAAGAATCCGTTAAAAGGAGGTAAGCCTGCCATTGAAAATGAGCCAATTAAAGCAATCGTAAACGTAATTGGCATCACTTGCATAAGCCCGCCTAGCCTACGAATATCCCTTGTACCCGTTTCATGATCAACTATGCCTGCGACCATGAACAAACTACCTTTGAAAGTAGCGTGGTTAATTAAATGGAACACGGCTGCGACTACTGCTGCCATGTATATATTATTATCTAGCTCTTTAAAGTGAAGGGCAGCTGAGCCGACACCGAGCAAAGACATAATTAAGCCAAGCTGACTCACTGTTGAAAAAGCAAGTATTGCTTTTAAATCCGTTTGTTTTACTGCATTGAATGAACCCCATAAGAGAGTTAATATTCCTATACCGCTAACGAGCCAAAACCATGTCCCTTGTTCAGCAAAAATCGGACTCATGCGGGCTACCATGTAAATGCCTGCTTTGACCATCGTAGCTGAGTGTAAGTATGCACTAACAGGGGTTGGAGCTTCCATCGCATCCGGAAGCCAAATGTGAAAAGGAAATTGCGCAGATTTTGTAAAAGCACCAAGAAGAACTAACACAAGTGCTGCAATAAATAACGGTTCTGAACTTATTTCGCTTGCCATTGAGATGATTTCTCTTACACTAAATGATCCTGTCATCACATGCAGGAGGAGAAAACCTCCAAGCATGGCAAGCCCACCGAATACAGTGATCAGCATAGATTTTTGCGCCCCATACCGTGAACGTTCTCGCTCAAACCAGAATCCAATCAGCAAAAATGATGAAAAAGAAGTCAACTCCCAAAAAGCATAAAGGACGATTAAGTTGTCAGAAAGCACAACACCGAGCATTGCTCCCATGAACATAAGTAAATATACATAGAAAGTGCCGAGATTTTCCTTTTCTTTCGATAAATAAAAGATCGAATAAAGTACAACTAAAGAGCCAATACCTGTAATGAGCAGGGCAAATAATAGTCCAAGTCCATCCACATAGGCTGTGAAATTAATGCCTAGTGAAGGAATCCAATTGGCAGTTTCTTGAATTGTTCCTTGATTTTTCATTGCTGGAATAAGCTGAAAAAAGTAAATGAACAACGCTGCCGGAAGTAAAAGAACAAACCAGCCCGTATGAAAACTCTGAAACCTTTTATGCAGGAAAGGAACAAGAAATGCCAATAGTAGTGGCGCCACAATAACAAGATGTAAAACAGACAAAAAAACTCCTCCTTAAAATCTTCCTTTCAATAATTATTAGCACGTGATAAGGCTATATGGAGCAATTGATATATTAATTTAACCTGAATTCCACCCTTCATGCGTTTATTTACCAAATGAACGCAAAAGGAGCCTACCACCAAAGGACATAATAATCCCTTGGTGACAGACTCCTCCAAATAAGTTCATATTTAATTATAATTATCATAACATATGTTTAGAGCGAAAGGTAGATGAATGACCAATTTAGTTTTATTTCATTTGCAGCAAGAGATTCACAATTTTAATAGATGACTGCAAGTTGTACTTCTATTCCGGCTATTATTCTAATGCCTGTTCTTCTCCACCAGATTGAAATGTCATTATAGCTATAGAAGAGGGTACCTTTTAACCCTCTTAACACTATTTTCCGATTACTCAATAATATTTATTTATTTCCTTGAACCATTATCTATAATAATTAAATTCTTAAACAATATTAAATGAAAAACTATAATTGAACATAATATAGCCTGTTAAATTGAGATTACAAATTGTTTGTTTTGAGTGTACTCAATTTGAATTCTTGTAGAAAACCACACTCAGACGCAAAAGTTAATTTTAAAAAAGCTTTCTTTAAGGAAAACAAAGAGAAGACCTGTCGTAAATTTTATTAATATTTTTGGTTGCATTCAAAGATCTTTAAATACAACAAAAATTCTACAAATAATCATTAAGACCATTTAACATCTTAGAAAATTAAGCAATTATCTATTATTATTTTCTTGCTTCAATCCTCATTAATCTGCCCCTCTTAAGGAGAAATCACGTCAAACTCAATAGAGTAGTACCTTTTGAAACACAATCCGATAGACTCCAATTTAGGCTTTATATCCATTATAATACTTGTATTACAATCTAATTGTTGTAAATGGTTATGTATAGTCTTTGTTACCGATTTATTTTCAAAGCTTATTTAAGGTGTTTAGTCATACAAGAATAAACCAGGAAAACAATTTGAATTCAATTAAAATGTAAACTGATAAAAAAAGAGGTCTTTCATTAAGTAGAAATATAATGAAAGACCTCTTATAAATTTATCTAACTGATATCGAATGTTTTTTCGGACACTAGATGGTCTAGTTACAGTAATAAACCTTGGTATTATAAGGTTTTTATACCGTAATTACATCATGCCGCCCATTCCACCCATTCCGCCCATATCAGGCATTGCAGGTGCAGCTGGTTCTGGCTTGTCAGCAACTACAGCTTCAGTAGTTAGAAGCATTGCTGCAACAGATGCTGCGTTTTGAAGTGCATAGCGAGTAACTTTAGTTGGGTCGACGATACCAGCGTCGATCATGTTAACCCACTCGTTAGTTGCAGCGTTGAATCCAACGCCAATTTCTTCTTTTTTCAGACGCTCAACAACAACAGATCCTTCTAGACCAGCGTTGTGTGCGATTTGGCGTACAGGCTCTTCAAGGGCACGTAGAACGATGCGAATACCTGTTGCTACGTCGCCTTCTGCTTGAAGACCAGCTACTTTATTGTATACATTCACAAGTGCAGTTCCGCCTCCGGAAACGATTCCTTCTTCAACTGCTGCACGAGTTGCGTTTAATGCGTCTTCAATGCGAAGTTTACGCTCTTTCAATTCTGTTTCAGTTGCTGCACCTACTTTAATGACAGCTACGCCGCCAGCAAGTTTAGCCAAACGCTCTTGTAATTTTTCTTTGTCGAACTCGGAAGTTGTTTCTTCCATTTGTACACGGATTTGGTTAACGCGTGCACCGATGTTCGCAGAATCTCCAACACCTTCAACGATAGTTGTATTTTCTTTAGAAACAACTACTTTCGCTGCGCGTCCAAGAGAATCGATTGTTGCAGATTTAAGATCCAATCCAAGCTCTTCAGTGATTACTTCACCGCCTGTTAAGATGGCAATGTCTTCAAGCATCGCTTTACGACGGTCACCAAATCCAGGAGCTTTAACTGCTACTGCATTGAATGTTCCACGAAGTTTGTTCACAACAAGAGTTGCAAGTGCTTCGCCTTCAACGTCTTCAGCGATCATCAATAGCGGCTTGCCTTGTTGAACAACTTGCTCAAGAACAGGAAGAATTTCTTGGATGTTTGTGATTTTTTTATCAGTGATTAAGATATATGGATTATCAAGAACGGCTTCCATTTTATCGGAATCTGTTACCATGTATGGAGATGCATATCCACGGTCGAATTGCATACCTTCCACTACATCAAGCTCCGTTGTGAAGCCTTTTGATTCTTCAATTGTAATAACACCGTCGTTGCCAACGCGTTCCATTGCTTCTGCAATTAGTTGTCCAACTTCTTCGTCGCCTGAAGAAATAGCAGCAACTTGAGCGATTGATTCTTTATCTTCAATTTGCTTAGAAATTGCTTGTAATTCTTCAACTGCAGTTGCAACAGCTTTTTCGATGCCTTTTTTAACGCCAACAGGATTAGCTCCAGCTGTAACGTTTTTCAAGCCTTCACGAATCATTGCTTGAGCAAGAACCGTTGCAGTTGTTGTACCGTCACCTGCTACGTCATTTGTTTTGCTTGCAACTTCAGAAACAAGCTTCGCACCCATATTTTCGAATGCATCTTCTAGTTCGATTTCTTTAGCAATTGTAACCCCGTCGTTTGTAATCAGTGGAGAACCAAATTTTTTCTCAAGAACAACGTTGCGTCCTTTTGGTCCCAATGTAACTTTAACAGCATCTGCTAATTGGTCTACACCGCGAAGCAGTGCGCGACGAGCATCTTCTGAGAATTTAATATCTTTTGCCATTGAATAATGACCTCCTCATACGTTTTTATAATTAAAATTAAGAATCAGACTTACTTTCCGACAACAGCTAAAATGTCTGATTCACGTAGAATCAAATATTCAGTCCCTTGGTATTTCACTTCTGTGCCAGCGTATTTTGAGAAGATGATTGTATCTCCTTCAGATACATCTAGAGCAACACGCTCACCGCTTTCAAGAACACGGCCCGTACCTACAGCAACAACTTTACCTTCCTGCGGTTTTTCCTTTGCTGAATCAGGAACGATAATACCACTAGCTGTTTTTTCTTCCGATTCTACTAGCTCAATAATGACGCGATCACCCAATGGTTTTAACAAGTGAAACAACCTCCTTAAAAGAATATGTATTTATTTTTTATTAGCACTCTAACACATTGAGTGCTAACACAGTTATTATCATAATAAATTCACTTTTGATTTGCAAGTCCTAAGCTCTATTTATCAATAAAACTTTTTCAGCAAAGCTCTACATAATTTTTAAAAAGCATCCACATTTGAAGCGAACCAAGTTTATTAGTAAAATGAAGGTTGTCTTGTGTTAAATTAATGAAGGGAAATTTTGTTGATGAATAAAAAGTATCTATATATATTGATAACCTACATTGCCATGCAGCTTTCTGTATTTATTGGAATGCCTCTGGTAGCTTTCGCCGGGGTACTATTGTTTCATGTAGATTTAGCCAAAATGGAGATATTGGCAACAGGAATATGGGTCGTTTTCAGCTTTTTTGTAGGATTAATTATTATCCTCCTCATCTTAAGAAAGTCGGAGCCATATACAAGGGTTGAAAAAGGTGAGCCAATGCCTGTAAATCAAGCGATTATTTGGGCAATTGGAGGGATTTTTATTGCATTCGTTGCTCAAATGATCGGTATTTATATTGAAACAGCACTTGGAATAAAGCCCGGTTCCGAAAATACTGAACACATTATGAGCTTAATAAAACTAGTTCCATTTGTTGTTTTATCTACTTCGATTTTCGGTCCAATTTTAGAAGAAATCGTCTTTCGAAAAGTCATTTTTGGAATGTTATATAATCGTTTTCCTTTCTGGGTGGCGGCATTATTAAGTTCGCTAGTATTCTCACTTGCCCATTTTGATCCAATGCATATCATTTTATACGCGGCAATGGGCTTCACCTTTTCCTTTTTGTATGTAAAAACGAAACGAATTATCGTGCCGATTATTTCTCATATGATGATGAATACCATCGTGACGGTTGTTCAATTTAAATATATGAATGAGCAAGCAGGGATATTTGAGTGGGTTCACGGTTGGATTGGAGGGTTTTTCTAATGAGATCTCCGTTTTTTTCAGGAGTTATCTATTTATTTCTTGGTGGAATTTTTACATTTTTTGCGTTCCAGCAAGTAACTATGAATGATTGGAATTTTTTCGTTTATGTATTGCTCATTTTAGCTACGTTTGATTTTGGTGCGGGGTTTAGGCTGATTGCTTTGCATTTTAAAATAAAACATAAGCAAAATAAGAAGTAAAAAAGAGGATGCCTAAGCGTCCTCTTTTTCTCTTTGTTCCGCTTCCGCAGCTTGAGCTTTTTTATAACCTATGCCCGCAATCCATACACTAATTTCATAGAGTAGTAAAAGCGGCACAGTTACCATTAAATGAGAGACAATATCTGGCGGTGTAATAAGAGCGGCGATGACAAATAGGATAAAGTAGGCATACTTCCTAATCTTTTTCAGAAGCATCGGTGTTACGATACCTAGTCTAGTTAAAAATAGAAGGACGACTGGCAGCTGAAATAACAGTCCGAAAGGCAGTGTAATTTGAAATAAAAATTGAAAGTATTCGTTGATTCCAATTGTTGATTGAATTCCCATATTGCCGGACAAGCCGAGCATGAACTTCATAACAAAAGGAAAAAGAATAAAATATGAAAAAGCTAGGCCCGCCAAAAATAAAAACACAGAGGCAGGAATGTATCCCAATGTCACTCTTCGTTCCCTTTCAAGAAGCCCTGGGCTCACAAATGACCATATTTGATATAAAATCACGGGGGATGTGAAGATTAACGCCAAAACAAATACCATATTCATATACACTTTAAAAGGATCTGTGACACGAAACGCATTCATTGTCAGTTCCTTGGCTGAAGCTGCATTTTGAAGAAGATTGATCAATGGTTCCACTATAAAAAAGCCACCGATAATGGCCAATACAAAGAAAACGACTATGATCATCAGCCGTTTTCGTAATTCGTCTATATGTTCTAAAATCGTCATTTGATTCTGATTCATAACACGTTCATCCTATCAAAGGCTTGAGTCTTTTTTCTGATCCTTCTCTTTATCTTTCTCATCATCATCCGCCAAGCCTGCTGTAGCATTTTTAAATTCTCGAAGTGTTTTTCCAGCTGCCTTCCCTAACTCAGGCAATTTTTTGGGGCCAAATATTAAAATCGCAACAAGCCCGATTAGGACTGCACTAGTTGGTCCTATCATACCTAATACCATTTGCGCCCACCTCCTTATTCATTTATTGTAAAGGATGATATACCGTTTGGCTATTCTTAATCCGTTATTCTTGTGAACTTTCCGTGTCTTCGTTCGGATAATTTTTCAAAAAATAAATGAGTGACTGAAGCTCTACTGCAAGGTCAATGTGATGAACCCTTACAGACGCGGGAACTGCAAGTCTTGCCGGTGTAAAATTCAATATCCCTTTTACACCTGTACCTTCAAGCCGGTCGGTAATTTGCTGTGCAGAATTGGCAGGCACCGTTAAAATGACAGCCGAAATTTCTTCATCTTTTAGCCTGTTTTCCAGCTCAGCCATATCGTAAATTGGCACACCGCTAATTGGAGTTCCAATCTTTCTCGGATCGACTTCGAAAGCCATTGAGATTTTCGTATTATTATTTTTAAGAAAGTTATAATTCAGGAATGCCGTTCCTAGATTACCAACACCGATAAGCGCCACTTTCGTCAGTTCATCTTGATCTAATGTCTTGCTAAAAAAAGACAAGAGATAGTTTACATTATACCCATATCCTTTTTTTCCTAATGCACCAAAATAAGAGAAGTCGCGGCGAATCGTTGCTGAGTCAACTTTTACCGCTTCACTTAGTTGTGCAGAAGAAACTCGTTGCTTTCCAGATGCATGCAAGTTTTTAATAAAACGGTAATAAAGAGGCAGTCTCTTTGCAGTTGCATGTGGTATTTTCGTTGTTTCGTCGTTCATACTTAAACCTCCAGACCTTCACTCACTATCGTGAGATTGTCGTTTATAGTCTTTTCCCTTCGTTCCACCTGTTTTCTCTATAAGAAAAGTTGGGCCGATGATCATTCCTTTATCAACGGCTTTACACATATCATAAACCGTTAATGCCGATGTAGATACAGCAGTCAGGGCTTCCATTTCAACCCCGGTATTTCCTATCGTTTTTACAGAAGCCTGTATTTCTAGCAGCCAGTTAGTATCTGTTTTTTGTATCCATTTAAATGAGATGTCTATTCCCTTTAATGGGATTGGGTGGCACATAGGTATTATTTCCCATGTCTTTTTCGCAGCCATGATGCCGGCAACTTGGGCAACGGCCAGCACATCACCCTTTTTTATTTTATTTGTCGTTATATGTTCATAAATAATCTCATTTACTTCTATACTTGATTGGGCAATTGCCGTTCGCGTTGTTTCAGGTTTATCACTCACATCAACCATCTTTGCGCGTCCCTCTTCATTAAAATGAGTTAAATGATTCACAGCCAACACCTCTCTATTATCATACACTATTTCATTCAAGCTGTCTTTTTTCTCAATGACTTATGAATGAGATATTGCCGAAAGTATTGATTATACGGTACACTGACTATGAAACTAGAGGTGAAAAGTAATGATGCTGCTACAAATACAGCAACTGACAAAATACTTCGGCGCGGAATTAATATTATCGAATATAAAATTAGAAATCCAAACGAAAGATCGTATCGCCCTTGTTGGACGAAATGGTGCTGGAAAGTCCACATTGCTAAAGATGATTGCAGGACATTTATCCTATGATTCTGGCCAGATTGTAAAACCAAAAGATGTGTCGATTGGTTATTTAGCGCAAAATACCGGACTTGAGTCTACATTATCGATTTGGGATGAAATGCTTTCCGTATTTGATTATATAAAAAAAACGGAAGAAAATCTTCGAAATATTGAGCTTGAACTTGCGGAAAGCTTGCATGATGGACATGCAGAAAAGCTATTAAGAGAATACGATCAGCTTCAAATCAAGTTTGAAGAAACCGGAGGATATCAATATGAATCCGATATTCGTTCTGTCTTGCATGGCCTCAGGTTTTATGAGCAAGACTACTCCACACGAATCTCAACATTAAGTGGTGGGCAAAAGACGCGTCTTGCCCTTGCTAAATTATTATTAACAAAACCGGATATATTGATTCTTGATGAGCCTACCAATCATTTAGATATAGAAACTCTTACTTGGCTAGAACAATATTTAGTAGGCTATCCAGGAGCCATTTTAATCGTCTCACATGATCGTTATTTCCTAGATAAAATAGTAACACAAGTTTATGAGCTGTCCATGCATGAATTAAAGAAATTTTATGGCAACTACAGCAAATATTTAGTGCAAAAAGCGGAAAATTATGAGCGTGAATTGAAACTATATGAAAAGCAACAGGATGAAGTTGCAAAACTGCAAGATTTTATTCAGCGTAATCTAGCTCGAGCTTCTACCACGAAAAGAGCACAAAGCAGGCGGAAGCAGCTTGATAAAATGCAATTGATGGACAGACCTGCAAGCGGCGATAAGTCCGCTTCCATTTCCTTTGGCATTGAAAAGCAAAGCGGGAATGATGTGTTGCAGATAAAAGATGCAGGCATTGGCTACGGGCATACGCCTTTGTCGAAAGATATTCGTTTTTCCATCTATCGCGGTGATAGTATCGCATTGGTAGGGCCAAACGGGGTTGGCAAGTCAACGCTTTTAAAAACAATCATTAAAAAGTTAAAATTGCTATCGGGGACGATTGATTATGGGACAAATGTCGCAATTGGCTATTACGATCAGGAACAAGCAGAGCTATCCTCCAATAAAACAGTCTTACAGGAGCTTTGGGACAATTATCCACTGAAAGAAGAAAAGGAAATCCGCACGATGCTCGGCAATTTCCTGTTTAGTGGGGACGATGTGCAAAAGACAGTCTCTACTTTAAGTGGTGGTGAGAAAGCCCGGCTTGCACTTGCCATTTTAATGATGGAACAAGCTAATTTCCTTATCCTTGACGAGCCGACGAACCATTTAGATTTAGACAGTAAGGAAGTTCTTGAGAATGCACTTGTGGATTACCCAGGCACTATTCTTTTTGTCTCACATGATAGATATTTTATTAATAGAATTGCTTCTAAAGTCGTCGAGCTTTCCCCGAACGGGACGATCGAGTATCTTGGAGATTATGATTACTACGTAGAGAAAAAAGCAGAGATGCTAGAAATCGCCAGGCTAGATGCGGAAAAATTGCAATCGAAAACGCAAATAGAAAACCGTGCGGCTAAAACGACTTTCCAACAAGACAAGGAAATGAAAAGACTAGAAAGACAAAGAAAGCGGCGTGTTGAGGAGATCGAGGAGCGCCTCGGTATCCTAGAAGAGAAAATGAGCGAACTTGAAGAGCTTCTTTGTAAGCCTGAAATATTCGAAGATCACGAAAAGGTAATGAAGATTAATGAACAAATTGAAGAAATTAAAATAGAAATGGATCAGCTGTTAGAAGAGTGGGAAGAAGTATCGGAGCTTTTACAAGAATAGCACCTGGATATGGGTGCTATTTTATTTCCACAAACTTATTCACAGAAAAAATCCCGGTATAATAGTTATCCCGAGACTTTTCCACATTATCCACAAGATAAGTGATTTTTATCCACAATTAAGATGAATAGTTGCGATTGCCCATTTTCTAAAGAATATTATCCACAACTTATCCACAAAACTAAAAACCCAATGATCCTTCACATTGGGTTCAAAATCTATTTTTCTATATCCAAACCTGGGTGGGCATTCATTTCCATTGTGCCTCTTTTCCCCATTTCAAATAATATGCTGCCAGCTGCGGCAATCATTGCTGCGTTATCTGTGCATAAAGAGAGTGGCGGAATGATAAGCTCAATCTCAGGTAGGTTTTTAAATGCCGATGTTAAAGAGTCCCGTAGTCCTTTATTCGCTGCAACACCGCCAGCTAATAGCACTTGACGCACATTATATTCTTTTGCTGCCCGGACAGTTTTTTCAGTCAAAACTTCAACAACGCTCTCTTGGAAGCTTGCCGCCAAATCTTCAGGATTTACCGTCTCGCCTCTTTGTTCAGCATTGTGAAGAGTGTTGATAACGGCTGATTTTAGACCACTAAAGCTAAAATCATAAGAACCTTCTTCAAGCCACGCCCTAGGTAAATCAATCGTAGGCTTTCCTTCATGTGCGAGCCGGTCAATATGTGGACCACCGGGATACGGAAGCTGCAAAGTTCGCGCCACTTTATCATATGCTTCCCCGGCCGCATCATCAAGGGTTTCTCCAATTACTTGGAACGAGCCATGCTTTTCCATATAAACAATTTCCGTATGCCCACCGGAAACGACAAGGGAAATTAATGGAAATTTCAACTCCGTTATTAAACGATTCGCATAAATATGTCCTGCAATATGATGAACCGGCACTAGTGGAATTTTATGTGAAAACGCAAGCGCCTTTGCTGCATTTACCCCGACAAGTAAAGCTCCTACTAGACCCGGTCCTTCCGTTACAGCAATGGCATCCATATCTTTTATAGTGAGATTTGCTTGTTGAAATGCTTCTTCTAATACGATAGTGATTTGCTCTACATGATGCCTAGACGCAAGTTCTGGTACGACACCACCAAATCTTTTATGACTTTCAATTTGCGAAGCAACTACATTTGATAGGATTTCCGTACCATTTTTTATAATGGATGCTGCAGTCTCGTCGCAGCTTGTTTCAAGTCCTAATACAATTAAATCTTTTTTCATATTTTCACCCACATCACAATGGCATCTTCATAGTTGTCTGTATAATAGTTCTTTCTGATGCCGCCTTCTTGAAACCCCAACTTTTTATAAAGGGATCTCGCTGGAGTATTACTGACCCGTACTTCTAGCGTCATCGTTTTCGTTCCCGCCTCTTTTGCCAGAGACATCATTTTTCTTAATAATGCTTCCCCAAGCTTACGTCCACGAAATTCGGGAAGGACCGCAATGTTCGTAATATGCGCCTCATCCATAACAAGCCAAACGCCGCAGTAGCCAGCAATTTCTTTGTTGTATTCCATTATTAAGTAAACAGCAAATCGATTACTTATAATATCTTGATAAAATGCTTCCTTGGGCCATGGTACAGTAAATGACTGTTGTTCAATTTTAACTAAACTTTCAATATCATATTCCTTCGCGATTCGAAACGAAATACCACATGTATCCTGCTGATAATCAATCATTTCTTTGCTCCTGTTTTTCCAGCCATTTCGCCTCTGCCTCCACCAAGCGGAGATAACTCGGGGTGAAAGAATGTATATCTACGGCTGGAAGATTTAACCCCATCATTCCAAGCTCGCCTGGCCTTGGATTTTGTTCCGGAATTTGTGAAAAAACAGCTTTTTCTTGGAGTATGTCTTGGAATGTTTCTTTATGAAGAGGCACATCATTTCCAATAAACAAAATGGATTCCTTATGAGTATTAAGTGTCTCGGCCCAGTCACTTGCCAGAATATTTCTGTCTTCCAAAACTTTGACTAGAACTCCATTTTCATACTTATATAAGCCCGTATAGATTAGCCCTCTTCTTGCATCAAATAACGGACAAATCAGCCCTGAGAAATAACGGGCTGATTGCGCCAGTATAGCGAGACTTGACACTCCCACTAAAGGAATTCCCAAACTCCATGCCATTGTTTTCGCAATCGTCACGCCAATTCGTACGCCTGTGTAGGAGCCCGGTCCTTGTGCCACTACAATTTTACTCAATTCGGATGTATCCGTCTCACAATCCAAAAGCAATCGTTCAATGGCTGGCATGACCCGAACACTATGATTTTTTTTCATATTTGTAATATATTCGCCAATAATTTTCTTTTCACTTAATAATGCGATACCTAAACAATCATTAGAAGTATCAATCGCTAAGATTTTCATTGAATAGCTCCTTACATAACGCTTCATATCTTGCACCGGACGATTCAAACTTTAAAATTCGTTTATCTTGGCCGTCGCGGAATATAAAAATCGAGAGATGTTCAGATGGAAGTTGTTCCTCTATAATATGAGCCCATTCAATCACTGTTACCCCATCATTATAAAAATATTCATCGATCCCCAAATCTTCAAAGGCATCTCCAACTCGGTATACATCCATATGATAAAGCGGAAGCCTTCCGTTATATTCTTTTATTATGGTAAAAGTCGGGCTGTTAACGTTTTTTTGAATCTCTAACCCAGCAGCTAAACCTTTTGTAAAAGTGGTTTTTCCTGCTCCCAGGTCGCCTTCAAGTAAAATAATATCATTTTTCTTAAGCAATTTGCCTAAGTTCTTTGCAATCTCATACGTATCTTCGGGTCTATTTGATGTAAACTCAATGCTTTCCATTCGAGTTCTCCCTTTTAGTACATAATAATATTAGAAAAGTTCAAGCGCCTTGCTCATCGGTGTATAAGTCCGCAGGATGTTGGTCCAACGACGATAGGGCAAAGCATAAATTAAAAAGTATAGGCTTAAATAAACTTAAACTTTTTTTACCTATGAAAAAAAACGAAACTAAGTTTCGTTTTCATTTTAAAATTATATGGCGGTCCCGACGGGAATCGAACCCGCGATCTCCTGCGTGACAGGCAGGCATGTTAACCGCTACACCACGGGACCTATCTCTAGGTGAAAAAAATGATTGCGGGGGCAGGATTTGAACCTGCGACCTTCGGGTTATGAGCCCGACGAGCTACCAGACTGCTCCACCCCGCGACGATTAGTAATATATTTCTATTGTGCAACAAAATCTATTATACCGGGTACACAATAAAAAAGCAAGTAGTATTTGTCTGGAATTAAAATATTTACTCCCAATAAAAAAATCTCCGTAGGATTCATACCTACGAAGATTAGAAATGTATAAAGGAAAAGACAACGAGGAGAGTGACCATCCCGAAAACGGACACCGCTATAAGTAAATAGATCATAAAGTGTATAAGTTCCTTTATTTTTGTCCGTTTCATGATAGACTCTCCTGTACAATATTGATTAGTTTACGATTCTTTTGGCGCCAACATATTTTGATTTCCAGTAAGTAAGATTCATCGATTGAACTTTAACTCCATTTGACGTTGCACCGATAAATTGCTGTTTTCCTACATAAATACCTACGAATGAAACTGATTTTCCATTTGTTTTGTAGAATACTAAATCCCCTGGCTTAAGATTTTTTAGTGCGACACTTTTACCTTTTTTATATTGGTCTGCACTTGTACGCGGCAAGTTTACCTTTAAGCTTTTAGCGTACACATATTGAGTAAAACCAGAAGCATCGAACCCTTTTGTTGTTGTTCCACCCCATTTAAACGGCTTCCCCTTCAATGTTTGCGCATATGCTGCTGCCTTATCTCCTTTTGTCTGTGCTGCCGCATCCGCATTCAAGCTAAACAATGATGAAAACAAAAGTGCTAATGCTGTGACCACTGCGATGATCCATGATGATTTTTTTACTGAGATACCCATTTCCATTTTACAATTCCCTCTTTCGTTTTTTGTTTTTTCTTTCTATAAACATCATAAACAATTTGGGGAGGGCAATCGTTTCTTATTGGTTAAAAATAGTTACATAAAGGTTAAGGCTTCTAAAATGGTTGAATGCGATTGGTATGGTCGATTGATTGAGGACCTTCGACATGCAAATTTATATCACTTAAGTCCTCAATCGACAGATTGAGGACCTTGGGCATTAAAAATCTCATCACTTGAGGTCTCAATCGACGAATTGAGGATCTTCAGCACCAAATGAGCAAGCCCCCCCTTAGGATACCAATGCCATATAAGATTTCATAAAAAAAGACACTCTCCTATGGAGAATATCTTTATTTGCCTGGCAACGTCCTGCTCTTGCAAGGGGAGTCCCCTTACTACCATCGGCGCGCGAGCTTAACTTCCGTGTTCGTGCAGCGGATCACGATGAACGGCGAATCTCTTCGTCATCTGCGCTGGTTCGATTCTCATGGGGCAAAGCCCATTCCGAGTCTCTCCCTTGATTCCTTGATCTTCTTGGTCCTCCCGATCCTGCTAACATGGTGTATGTTTCTTTTTAATGCCTTCGGCATTGAAC
>NZ_JANJGU010000020.1 GCF_024626525.1 Lederbergia panacisoli | reverse complement strand
TTCAACAAAGTACATAGAAAATTGAATGAAATGGATTAGTTGGAACGCCGTATGCGGTGAAAGTCGCACGTACGGTGTGAACAGGGGGAAAAGGGAGCGATAACTTCAAACCCTTACCTATCTGTATCAATAACAATCTTCCACAATCGGACGCGATTGTGGAAAAAGACGTACTAAAAATTTTCCGATTCCCAAAATAATTTAAACCCCTCTCAAAAGAGAAGGGTTTTTTCTTGCCGAAACTTTGACGGCAGACATCTGTTTTATAATAATTCATCAATGCGCGGTTTAAGTTCCAAAACCTTAGTAAATCAAGCTTTCAAACTCTGATTAATTCATGTTCATTTATACTGTTACCCCGTGACTAGGGTGGAGATCGCTGGTTTGAACCCAGTTGGAATCATTACATTGTTTGCCTTAGAAGCCCTTAAAAATTTAAGTAAAGTGGGCATGAAATAATACAATAATAGCTAAAGATGAAGGTGTTCCATCACCTACGTCTAAGTAGTCGCCTCGCACGAAGAAAGGCCAGGAATTTGATGTCATTTCGAGGAATAACATCTGTCGCCTGGGAAGCTTTAGCTTAGGTGGTTTATTCATTATATATAAAATATTATAATGACAAGTGCTACTACTTATTTTATCCTTCTGTATCCATTGTCACCTCATCACATGGGAGTGCGTCTCGAAGTTAGACCTGAAAATGTAACACATTAATAAACATCACCTTGTTGAAATAAATATCTCTATAATCCGACCCTAATTTCGTGAAAATATACATTTCCGAATTTCGGGTCTTCTTCTGTCTGATCCCATGTCATCTCTAGATTTTTCTTCTTTCCCCAATAAAACAAATGAATCGGAAAGATTGCGAATGAAGGAAAAATTTATTGGATATCGTGTGGAAGTTCAGCACCATAGCTCCTCTCCATAGACCAATTCATAAGCAGGTGGCTGTCGAAAATTGCGGTTATTTCAATGAATGATTGTTTATTTTTGATAGGATTGTACTACCAATCGCTTTTCAGTATTGGGCTTAGGATTACTTATTACCCCCGAAGCAGTTAAAACGCCTAATATAACTAACACTGCCCCAATAATTTGAAATACCTTTATCTCTGTTCCAATGGCAAATGAAATAATCATCGTTACAACGGGAACAAGATTAAAAAATATAGATGTTTTACTTGCACCAATCTCTTTCATACCCTGATTCCACCATAGGTAACCCAAAACACTTGTAAAGAAAGACATAAAGGCTATTGCAATCCAAGCTCCAATCGGAACATTCGGTAAAGAAATTGGGTTGGATGTAAATAAGGAAATTACTATTAAACTAACAGTACCAATAGCCATCGTATAAGTGGTTGTAGATAACGGAGTTCCATCCTTTACCAATCGACGTCCAAGTACACCATAAAGTGCCCAACAAACGTTGCCTGAAAAAATAATTACGTCTCCAACTGAAATTGATAGGGTTTTAATGGTTACAATAGAACCTTGTGTAATGACTAACAATACACCGATGAAAGCAAAACATATGCCGAATACTTGTTTTTTTGTAATATTGTCCTTTAATATAATTCGAGCGAAAATCGTTGTTAATAAAGGATTCAGACCCATTATTAATGCCCCATTAACGGGTGATGTATATTTTAAACCTACAAAAAAAAAAGCATTAAATCCAAAGATTCCCACAATCCCAAGAATAATATATGAAACTGCATTTTTCTTTAATTGACTTTTCTTTATACCTTCAGTAAAAATTAAAATAATGAGCATAACCGCAGCTGCTAAGCCGAAACGCCATGCAGCAGCAGATGATGGAGAAAAATATCCAACTGTATATTTTGCAAGGTTAAAGGTAGCTCCTGTAAAAATGGAGAAGCCGAGTAACTTTAGGTATATATATATTCAAATGTTTCATTTGTGTTCCGCATCCTCTTTTAAAATTGAATAATAGGTATCTAGTTTTAGCTTTGTTGTTGAAGTCACTTCTTCCAGCTCCTTCTTTTTAATTTCCATTTTCTCTAAGTGCTTGGTTAAGACCTCAATACGTTTATTTATTGACGGAGTGAGTTGTGACGGTTTCACATCCGAATTAATTTTTTCCAAAATACAGCCATCTTTGACAAACTCATTAATATCCTCCAAAGACATACCTGTTTCCTTTAAACTTTTCAGAAATGTCATGAACTGAATATCAGTTTCCGTATAAAATCGCCTTCCACCGTTTTTTCGTTTTGGTGGGGGAAGTAACCCTATTTTTTCGTAATACCTTAATGTATACGAGCTAACGCCAGACTTCTCAGCAGCTTTACTAATGGAATACAATAACATCATCCCTCTCTTTAGATTGAATTTAGTTTACAACTTAGAGCTGACTCTAAGTCAAGCAAATAATAAAACTTTGCCGATCATAGTTTAAAAAATCTAAGGAAGGTTACCTATATCAACACTCTAAATTGGGGTATACGAAAGAGCAGTTGGAGGAGTTGAAGCATTCTTCACAGATGTACAAACAAATCGAGATTATGAAGTTTGCCAATGAAAAGTATTCAAACGGAGAGACATCCATGCAGTTATTTGACGAATATCTTGCGCCAAATGGATTATACCTACTCGATGTATCTGAAACATCTCTTTCACCTGCCAACCAAATTCAGTTGGCGGAAGAAATCAATAAGCTGGCAAGATATTTTAACTGTCAAGTTCTTATCGCAACACATTCTCCATTTATGTTGGGAACACTAGATGCTAGAATATATAATCTGGACGCTCCCTTTTTAAGAACATTTAAATGGACTGAACTTGAAAATATAAGATTTTTCTATGACTTTTTCAAAGATCGTAAGAATGAATTTGGATAATCAACAGAAACAACTTTGAGCACTTCAGAGAAAACAAAAGGTACAACTAGAAAAACTCACTAGTTGTACCTTTTTGCACGGAAAACTTCCGATTTGCCTATAATAAGAGCCGTCCTGTGCTCTCACTTCATTAATGAATTTCTTGAATGACTTTTTCTAGGAATTCACC
The DNA here is from genome assembly GCF_024626525.1 of Lederbergia panacisoli. Taxonomy (GTDB): domain Bacteria; phylum Bacillota; class Bacilli; order Bacillales; family Bacillaceae_C; genus Lederbergia; species Lederbergia panacisoli. Next base: position 55,501 of record NZ_JANJGU010000020.1, on the reverse strand, counting down.
CATTCGCTTAACAGCAGGCTCTGAAAAATCAAAACTGACGCCAGTTTCTTCATAAACAGCTGCGATGGACTGATTGTAGTCAGCACTTGCACCTTTTTTGAAGGATTCGATAGCTTGCTCTGGGTTGTTCTGATAATTCTCAAGTAATTGTAGAGCACCAAGCATTGAGATAGAGTATTCAATATTATAGAAAGGAACTTCAAAATAATGAAGGGTGCCTGCCCAGCTCATCCCAATTTCCTCCTCAAATCCAGAAGTATCAACAGGGTTTAATCCATAGCGTTTTGAGATTTCAAAATATTTTTCATCACGCTCTTTGGCAGTGTGTTTAGGATTTGTATACATCCAATGCTGGAAGAGATCCCCAGACAATGGGCCGTATAACATTGTAAATGCTCGTCTTAGCTCCTCACGCTGAGCGCTTTTAAAATCTTCTTCTTCTGGATAAAAACGATCCAACTTATCCAATAAGAGTAATTCCATCCCATGAGAATAAAGTTCAGCAATTTCCATTCGGTGCTGGTAGTCTTCAGTAGGACCGTGTTCTGAAAACTCGAGATACCCATTCACTGCATGGCCCATTTCATGAATTAATGCGATCAGAGAGAAAAAGGATGGACTAAAATTCGCAAAGACAAAGGTATCCCCTGAAACAGGCAAGGCGGTACAGAAACCACCCGGGCTTTTTCCTTTCCGATCCCCAAGATCTAGTAACCCATGGTCTCTCATGTAATCGAAGCGGTCTGCAAAATATGGGTCGGTCTTCCCTAAAATTTCAGAAACGCCATCCATAAGATCGGACACTTCGGAGTATGGTGGGTTTTTCATCAATTTAGCTGTGTTATCCCATGGACGATATGTATCAACACCAAGCTTGGACTTAAAAACATCTGCTAGCCTGTTCCAAGCTGGAATAATATGTTTTTCTACATTTTCATGAAAGTCATAACAATCTTGGACACTATATTCACGATTTTTGGCCACAAACATATAATCTCGATAATTTTCAAAGCCTGCATTTACAGCGATTTGATGGCGCAGTTGAACGAGTTCATCCATGATAGCATCCATATCGGGCTTAATTTCACGAAAGGCGGAACCCATCTTATGATAAGCTTTTTCTCGCACCTCTCTGTCTAGATGATCAAGTTGGGCTTGGATAAATGGAAAAGGCTTTTCCTCCCCCTCCCATTCAACTGTTAACCCTCCCATAATTTCACTATACTTCGTACAGAGCTCTTGTTCTTTTACCATTAAAGGAATGTTTTCTTCTCTGAATAGTTTAATTTCGGACTCGCGAACTTGTCGCATTAAGCCGTACCGTTTTTCATCTAATTGATTTAAATAAGGAGACTCACAGTATTTCTCATTAAGTTTGGCTTTATATTTCATTAAAAGTGGTTGAATTGCTTGCTGATCGTGAAGATAAGTCGACTTGATTTCTGCATCTTCTGTGTTGCGGTAGAAGTCGACTTGGTGACCTGTCATGGCTTCTGTGATTTTAATCATTAAATCCTTTTCATCTTTTAACCACTTTTCTAGGTCAGAAACGGATTCGATTGAAACCTCAAGTAATCCTCGAAATTGAGCTTCGACCCCTTCTACATCTTGTAAATCAATTAATTCTTGATAATAATTTTGACCTTTATCTTGTGTCATGGATAACTCTCCATCCCCTTTAAATTTCTTTAATTATCTTAATAATTATAATATAGTTTTCTTTTTTAAGAAATCTAGAGTATTGTTTTATTAAAAATTTTTGGATGGTATTTACAGGGGGAGCTAGGTGATTTTTTTTCATTGGGTACCCCTTTGGCTATATTCAAACCACTTTCGTAGTCCAATCCTCGCAAATGTCACTGAATGGAAAGAAAAATTAATAATCTTTGAAATAATGTTTCGTAACTAATTAACACCCCGGTTAGATGGATTATGCCAAGGGATTATACGGATAAAACTATGAGATAACTGAACAAATAGGGTTGATGTATAGATTGAAGGCGTGGGGAATGGAAAAAGGAATATGACCGATTTCGTGAAAGTACTCGTTGTTTTAGTCATGGTAAGAACATAACGTTTATAACCAAATAAAATGATATAATTAATATAAATCTAAATAAGAAGTGAATCGGAGGCGCATGTAAATGAAATGGTCTGAGGTACGCCAGCATTTCCCGGAACGTTGTGTCTTAGTAGAAGCATTAAAATCAGAAACAAGAGGAAATGAAAGAATCATCGAAGAAATGTCAGTAATAGATGACTTTGAGAATGGCAATGCTGCATGGTAAATGTATAAAAGATTACATGCGGAAAATACAAATCGCGAATTATATATCTTTCACACGAATAACGAAGAAATAAAGGTAATTGAGCAGCCGTATATAGGGGTGCGTAGAAAAGTATGAAATTTCATATTGATGATCATTTGCCTCTAGTTGCTTTTCAGATTGAATACAAAGGTATGAAAAACACTTTTACTAACGTACTGCTTGATACCGGATGATCATCAACCATTTTAGATACGGACCTTTGCGAAGAAGTTGGGCTAATGCTCGATTTAGAAAATGCCATTACACGAAAGATGTACGGTATTGGCGGTACGGAAATTTACATTGAACAAAATGTGAGCGGCATAAATATTGACGAATTCCAACTTAATAATTTCACTATACAACTCGGCGATGTTAGAGAAATGCACGGATTTGATGGGATCATTGGTAGTGACTTTTTTCTTTACAATAAATTAATCATCGACTTCGAAAATATGGAAGTCAGAAAAAACTAGTTTAAGATAAACACTCCTACATGTATATGTGCCTGCCAAGCTGTTGAAAAATTAATATTGTAATAGATAGAAGCCCATTCTAACTATAGATTGGATGAGCCTTTTTAAGAAATCTTTAAAAACTTTGAATGGTTTATAAAAAGGGGTACCCGAGTTTTTAACCGGGTACCCCTTTACCTATATTTAAAACACTTTCGTAGTCCAATCCTCACAATTCCAAATATCGGTCGCAATTTCACGATAGAAATCAGGTTCGTGGGATACCATTAAAATACTTCCACGATATTCCTTTAAAGCACGCTTCAATTCTTCTTTTGCATCCACATCCAAGTGATTGGTAGGTTCGTCTAGAATTAATACATTCGTTTCTGTGTTTAATATTTTACACAATCGGACTTTGGCCTTTTCGCCGCCAGAAAGGACTTCGATTTTACTTTCAATATGTTTCGTCGTTAATCCACATTTTGCAAGAGCAGCACGGACTTCAGCCTGATTCATACTTGGGAACTCGCTCCAAATCTCTTCAATACAAGTGTTGTAGTTGGACTGTTTCACTTCCTGCTCGAAGTAACCGACGGATTGATACTCACCACGTTCCACTTTACCCGAAATGGGATTAATAAACCCAAGAATACTTTTTAAAAGAGTAGACTTACCAATGCCGTTTGCACCCACAAATGCAATTTTCTGTCCGCGTTCCATTTTCAAATTCAGAGGGCGAGAAAGTGGTTCATTGTAACCAATCACAAGATCTTCAGTTGTGAAAATAAAACGACTAGCTGCACGGGCTTCTTTGAAAATAAATTCTGGTTTCGGCTTCTCTTTCCCCAATTCAATAACTTCCATTTTGTCGAGCTTTTTCTGACGAGACATCGCCATATTACGAGTCGCAACACTTGCCTTGTTACGAGCAACGAAATCTTTCAAATCAGCTATTTCTTGTTGTTGACGTTTATAAGCAGACTCTAGCTGTTGTTTCTTCATTTCATGTATTTTTAAGAAGTTATCATAGTCACCAACATAGCGATTCAACTCTTGGTTTTCCATGTGATAGATCAGATTAACAACATTGTTTAAAAATGGAATATCATGCGAAATCAAGATAAATGCATTCTCATATTCCTGTAAATAGCGCTTCAACCATTCGATATGCTGTTCATCTAAATAGTTCGTTGGCTCGTCTAGTAATAGGATTTCAGGCTTTTCTAGCAAAAGCTTAGCTAGCAAAACTTTCGTACGCTGCCCACCGCTAAGATCATCTACATCTCGATCGAGCCCAACATCGTCTAATCCTAGACCACGTGCAACTTCCTCAACTTTTGAATTAATTCGATAGAAATCATTACTATCTAAAGTTTCTTGAAGCTCGCCAACTTCTGCAAGTAATGCATCGATATCAGCACCTTCATCACCCATTTTTGCATAAAGTTCATTAATCTCTGATTCAGCATCAAAAAGATATTGAAAAGCAGTACTCAAAGCGTCACGCATCGTAGTATCTTTTTGTAGTGCTGCATGCTGATCTAAATAACCAACACGAACTTTTCGTGACCACTCAACTTTCCCCTCGTCAGGTTGCAACTTGCCAGTAACAATATTCATGAAAGTAGACTTACCCTCACCATTTGCTCCGACTAGTCCAACGTGCTCTCCTTTTAAAAGTCGAAAAGACACATTATTAAAAATCGCACGATCACCAAAACCGTGACTTAAATTTTGTACGTTTAATACGCTCATTTTTTTAACCCCTTATTTATTGTAACATGTGGATTTTACTAGATTTTGGCTGCTTTTTCTATCTTAAAGTTATTTTTAAGAAAATTTATGTCTACTCATTATAAAAAAATGAGATTATTGAATTATATTTGATTATAACAATTGGGAATAAGTCCATTATACAACCTATCCTGTAGGTAGGACACGAGATATTCCCTAGTGGAAATAAATGTAGAAAAAATGAAAGAATTGGGTGAGCTCTAAACTAAAATTTTAAAAAAATAAGTGTAAATTCATCAACCCCTCATCTGTTGCCACATAAACCCTACACATATTGGATGTGTGGTACATTGTAATTATCTAACCAAAATTAACATTTCTCAGTTAAAATAAGCATTTCTGATTCCGGCCCTGATTTCGTGAAAATACTTTTCCGATTTCCGGGTCTTTTCCTATTATCGGTTTATCTTTGGATATCTTTCTTATAGGTGTAAGGGAAAGCAAAATGAACTTTTATCTTTAGTGTCAGATTCTCTATAAGTTCACTTATGATCATGATGATTTTCATTTTACAAGGAGACTAGTACTTTGGATGTGATTTGGGGAAGTAAGAAGGAGTTAGGGACACTTTACAGAATAATATAAATATTGAGTAATGATGTAAAATTATGGGTGAGATAATTAATGATAGTAATCATTTTGATGAATGAGAAAGACTCGATCGTGAACGCTATCGAGCATAAATGGAAAGATTATTAAAAAGTATTATTCATAGCTACTTCTTTGAGACCATATCACGTGATAACAGTTGTAAGAAATTTTTTTTGTCCATTCAAAGGAACCTTGGCGAAATGTAAAAGTACATTTTACAGTGCGATAGGGTGAATTTCTATTGGAATATGACGGATATATGCTGATTTGCATGTAAAGAAGGAAGGTGATCTTTTAGACGCGGCATATAGAAATTCGCTTCGGGAATAATGGCGGTTGCATAACATTGCCATTTGCGGGTGCTCTCAATAATTACTGTCGATAGGAAGTACCATGGCAGCTATTTAATAATACCCGAAGAGTTTCTATTAACTACATTTACTTGGGGAGGTTAGGTTATGAAAAAAGGATACGGAATGCTTGCGATCCTATTAATAGTTTGCCTGGTGTTGTCAAGCTCGTTGGATGTCGCAGGATCGGAGTTCAGATCGGTGAAGGCTTCCGGAAACGACATTGTATGGAATGGTGCGGATGATAGGGAAGTAGCAGCGGTTACTAATGCCGTTCAAAACGATACGCGCAAAAATGCCTCTGGCCCTAAAATAACATCCAATGCCCAAAGTGCGGAATTTCCCGGCATCTACTTTATCTGGGATTCTAAACAATCGGACAATGGCTACTTAAAGGTTCATTCTTCGGTATTCGATAAGTTTGATAGCTTCATACTGACCGCGAAGACAGCCAATTCATACTGGGATTTCGAAATCGCAATCAAGCCTGGTCAGGAAATGACAGAAGATGATTGCTTTGTGTTCTTTATTCCAAAGGTAAAGGAAGGCAAAAACATCAATATGGTATTTATGAGTGAGTTCAAACAAAAATCGCTTGTGTCTCAGGAGCTAAACTATACGGAGAACCCTGTTGATATTCCGAATCCAGACAGGGGCTTTTACAGACCCCAATCATATGTAATTCCGGTCAACGGTGGAACTCCGAGTTTTCCTAACTTAAAGGCCACCATAACAGGTACAACGGTTGAGGTCGATGCTCGCATCGTTTATATGGAATTTGACCTGAGAAACTTTTCGTCGAATGCCCCACTCAATGGAAGACCTATTGGACCCTGGAGTGCTCCCAATGCTACTCCGCCACAATATGGAACAACTCAACCTATCACACCTGCTGCGCTTGATTATGTAAGGCAAGCACTGCAAAGGGTAAGAGATAGCGATGCTGTTGCTATTGTGAAATTTAGTTATGACGGACAGGGCTATACTTATATTGATAGTGGAATTTATGACCAGGTCATTCACGATAGCGAACCAGGGGCGCCACATGGTCGGGTTTGGTATGAAACAGGAATTCCTGAGGAATCTGATTTGAGTGGTATACCAGGTCATGAGGATAAAAATTGGGTACAATATCATCTTTGGCAGCTTGGTAATGTTTTCAGTGAATTCGAAGATAGCATAATGACTGTTAAAGGGGGTATCTTTGGACCATGGGGCGAAATGCACTCGTCATCATATGCTCGAACTCGGGAGGGATACCATTGGCTTCTGAATGCGTTGCTGAACTATGTTCCCGATTCACGTTCAATTTTAGTACATGCAGGCGGTGTTATGGCATGGCATAACGCTGAGTACGGCACCGATTATAGCTTTACTAATTTAATGCCTGCCCCTGCAAGCGGAACACCAGCGCAACGTTTTGGTATGTTCAACGATAGTTATGCGCATGGTGGGGAAGACGGTGCTTATGATGACTGGGGCTCGCTTTCCGAAGGATATGCATTAATTGGAACTGGAGATTATGACGATTATGATCGTAACTCTGTTTTAACATGGATAAGAAATCAAAATAACTTCTATGGCGGTGAAACAAATACGCTCAGTGAAGATGATGAAGGTTATGAAGATAATATCTATCCAAGACTTCCTAGCGCTCTTTATGAAGCTGCTTATACCCAAACCACTCATTTGAATACGAGTTGGTCCAGAAACACATATAAACTTTGGGGTAATTTTGTTTATAATGAAGAGAATGTCACCGCACCGTTTACGCCTCCACACGATGGAGTGACTCGAACTGCAATCTTTGACCCAGTGTATGACGGCAGAAGTGGAATGGAATATATGCGTGACAGATTGGGCTACCGGTTAGTGTTGCGTGAGGCTAATGCAAGTAAATGGGTAGTGCGGAATGGTACCCTGAGGTTCGAGGGGAAGATCCAGAACGTAGGCTTTGGAAATATAGTAAACAAGAAAAATGTTTCGGTAATTTTAAAAGCCAAAGATGGTTCTAGCACTTACACGGCACTTACGAACCTTGACGCTAGGGATTGGCGGCCAGATTTGGACAGCAGGGCAAGCAATACTGCTGCATACCGTGATTTGAACTTCTCAATTAAGATGAGCGATTTTGGTTCTGTGCCTGCTGGCGACTATGATATTTACTTGAGGATCAATGATCCTAAAGAAACTAGCTCTAATAGACGTAGTATACAGTTTGCGAATCATGATATTTGGAATACTTCCCTTGGTGCAAACTTAATTGGTTCGACGACAGTTAAGTAAACAATAGACTTGTTCGGGAACCCTTTTGGGTTCTCGAACAAGTCTTTGTAGTTTTTCGGACTTAAACCCACAAAACTACCTCAAACCACCGCTTCTTATCCAATTTTCTTTGCACTTTTTATTTGTTAATATTAAAATGTATAAAGATTTAAATTAACTATATTTTGATAAAAAGTGCTAATGCACGTTATAAGTGTAATAAGAGCAGGGAAATCCTTGCTTTTTATTTTTGGGGACAAGGGCTTGCCCAAAACTCCATAAATGAGGAGATTTGAAAATGACAGATAATTTTTGGCGTGATTTACCAAGGCCGTTTTTTATACTGGCACCAATGGAAGATGTGACAGATGTTGTTTTTCGACATGTAGTAAGCGCGGCAGCAAGACCTGATGTGTTTTTTACTGAGTTTACAAATTCAGATAGTTATTGCCACCCACAGGGGATTCAAAGTGTGCGCGGGCGTTTGACTTTTACAGAAGATGAACAACCAATTGTAGCGCATATATGGGGGGACAAGCCTGAATATTTTCGGCAAATGAGTATCGGTATGGCGGAACTAGGCTTTCGGGGCATCGATATCAATATGGGCTGTCCTGTACCTAATGTGGCACAACATGGGAAGGGAAGCGGTCTTATCTGTCGTCCAGAAGTTGCGGCAGATTTAATTCAAGCAGCAAAAGCAGGAGGATTACCCGTAAGTGTAAAGACAAGGCTTGGCTACACAGAAGTTGAGGAATGGCAGGAATGGCTTACACACATATTGAAACAAGACATTGCCAATCTATCGATTCATCTGCGTACAAGAAAAGAAATGAGCAAAGTAGATGCCCATTGGGAGCTGATCCCCGAGATAAAAAAACTTCGTGACCATGTGGCGCCAGATACACTTTTGACGATCAATGGGGATATTCCTGACCGTCAAACTGGCTTGAAGCTCGCCCGCCAATATGAAGTTGATGGAGTTATGATAGGGCGTGGTATATTCAATAATCCATTTGCCTTTGAAAAAGAACCGAAAGATCATAGCAGTAAGGAATTGCTTGATCTTTTAAGATTGCATCTAGATCTCCATGATAAATATTCAAAGTTAGAGCTACGTCCGTTTAAGGCTCTTCATCGCTTTTTTAAAATATATGTCAAAGGATTTCGAGGGGCGAGTGAATTAAGAAATCAATTAATGAGCACAGAGTCAACAGATGAAGTGCGTGCGATGCTCGATAACTTTGAGTGAAAGAATCTTAATGGAATGGGTCACCCTCATTCTATGTCGGGTTATATATCAATTTATTTGGATATCCCCACTTCAAAAATAGCATGTTTTAAGTGGCGGCAAGTTCATATGGAAAAGAAATCATAGCAGAAACCAATTGAGGGTTTCTGCTTTTCTGTTTTTTGTCATAAAACAACAAATTAAACAAATATTTGCTATAGTATTTCTTGGGTGGTTTTTTTCTTAATGATCGTATTGGTAATGTCTGATCCCGATAAAAATAATACATATATGGCTCCGACTGTAATGAGTTTACATACGGTGATATTAATAAAATATTAGGAGTTTCGATGAAATTAAGAAGTTTTTAATTGGAAAAGAGGCATCGTTGAGTATGAAAGAAGGAAAAGTTATTAAATTCCCAGAAATGAAAATAGTTGATAACGACTTTGAGGTTGACTTTGGGGTAGAAGTTATAAGAAATAAAGCAGATTATATTGATTCAAAAGAAAGAGGCATTCAAGATGGAATTGATGAAGTCAACGGAATCTTATCATCTAATAATAAAAGATTAGAAGAATTAAATAAGGAGATTGATGGACTTACTAATCATTCAGATGGTATTGATTATATGGTTGCTGTTGGAAGTGGGATTCTTGCTGGAATCATTGATTCGCTCTGGGTTGGTGAATTCAAAATGGAGCGAGGAAAAGCATGGAGCAATAAGACTGTTAATGATTTTGTTATGAAAGTCGCCAAGATGAATGGCTTTGAAGGGGAGAGGCTTGACGATGCAATAAGATTTTTAGAGAACAAGTTCCACATTCCTAGCGACAATATATGGAAAGGTAAAGATATAGGTATTTCTGCAAGAAGCCATCACCTTGATGATTTAGCCCATCATCCAACACCAATTGGCTTATTTTTTTCAATACTTACGCAATTTACGAAGAAAGGATATTTTCAAAATAGTGAAGGACAATTTTTACCAATTACTATCGATGAAAATGGCGAGGGTTTGATTGGTCAAAATATTCCTAGTAAAATTTTTGCAGGTACTGTAAATTGGTTTTTTCATTTAGTAAGCGATATTTCTGGCAGCTACAAAACTGCCGGTGCTGGAATGGGAATTCCAGGACCAATTGTATCGCTATTAAAAGAATTGTCAATGATACCGGGATTAAATAAAACAGAGTTACCGAAAAAAATGAAAGAAATTTTTGTAAGAGAAAAATTTGATTTGCGAAGCGAGTTAGCTGTCGGTTACGAATTAAGTAGACAAGCTATGCCAGTCATTCTTAATGAGGTTATTGTACGTGCATTTTACTTTATCAGACGTTTAGTTATGGAAATAAAGGAAAAACAAAGTTTTAAAAAAATAGATTGGAAGAGAACTTTGCCTTGGAAAAACCGTACCATAGTTCGTATGCTTACAATCTCTACTGGTACATTCACACTTATAGATTTAGGTGATGCAGCCATACGGGGAGGCATTAAATCAGGCGGAAATCCAGCGATGTTTGCTAAAGAATTCATCTTGAGAGTAAACTTTGTTGGGGTCGGAAGATTTGCAATTGCTGTAACTACTGACGCTACAATGGGAATGAAACGAGATAAAATTCGTAATGAGAGAATGTCTATTTTTAGTGAACAATTGCACTTGATGAATGCAAAAGTTTACTATTTGCAGGCTGATGCATGGGTGGCAGCAAAAACGGCTGAAAAAACGATTAATGAGGCAGTTAAAATGATGGAAGAGACTACAAAGATTTCCATCGAAGCTTGGAAAGCAAATAGGCAGTCAATGGATAGCATTGGAAAATACAAACTTGGTATTGAAAATCATAATGCCGGGTTGATTGAAGATATAAACGATATTTTGAAGTGGGGGTAATTAAACATGGGCAATGCACTTGTTGTTTTGGATCCAAATCAAATAATAGAGTCGGGTTTATCAGGTTTTAACGATAAAGATCTACCTGTAATGATTCACGGGCAAATTAGAAAGCTCAACGACCTTGACAAGAGTGTCAAAAAAGCAATGAAAGCCGCTGCTGTAGCAAAAGATTCCGCAAAAAGTGCAAAAGATAAATCAGCTGGATTTGGAAAGAAAAAAGTTGCTATTGAAGAATTGCAATCAGCAGGAATAGATTTAGCCGAGGCAGTTCAATCAGGAGCTGAAGCACAAAAAATCTCTTTTGAATTTCAAACAAAATTAGCTGAAATTGCGAAATATTTATTTGGGTTGGGTGTTAGTAATATTGCTAGCAATCGGTTCGTTGTTCGTGAACTCGAAATGAGGTTAAAGGGTGCTTCTAAAGAAGAATTATCTGAATTAGCTAGACAAGAATTGATTATGGTTGTAAAGCAATTAAAGGAACAAGAAGATATACTTAGAAAACAAGATAATTTTTCAAAAACTATAAAAATTCACGATGAAAAACTACAAGTTCAATCCCAAAAAGTCAAACAAATTGATGAACGGTTACAAGCGCAGGCGGAAATTGATAAACTACATAATGAGCAGTTGAAAAACCATGAAAAGACTAGTAAAAGACTCGTAGAAGAATTGAACTCCCAAGCCGAGTTTAGCAGGTACCATAGTGAAAAATTACATACCCAAGCAGGGATTGTTAAGTTGCACGAGGAGCAACTAAAAATTCAAGCTGAGACCGACGAAAAACTTGAAGAGAAATTGCAAGCACAAATAGAGATTGATAAGCTCCATGATAAACAGTTGAGTATTCATGCAGAGACAGGTAAGAGACTCGAAGAAGAATTGAACTCTCAAGCCGAGCTCATCAAGTACCATAGTGAAAAATTACATACCCAAGCAGGGATTGTTAAGTTGCACGAGGAGCAACTAAAAATTCAAGCTGAGACCGACGAAAAACTTGAAGAGAAATTGCAAGCACAAATAGAGATTGATAAGCTGCACGATAAACAGCTGAGTATTCATGCAGAGACAGGTATAAGACTCGAAAAACAATTAGAAATCAGAGCCGAAATCGACAGGCTCCATAATGGACAGTTACAGGCTCAAGCCGTTATTGTTAACATGCAAGGAGAACAGTTAATAACACACTCTGAAAATATAAAAAAGCATGTTGAACAATTAACTGCTTTACAAGAGAAGAATGATGAATTAAAAGAACAAATAATGAGTAATTTGACAACAATTGAGGAACAGGCAATAAGGATAAATAAGCTTGAAGATGAAATGACTTCTTTAAAAGATATGTTAGACTCTAAAGCAAATAATACATTGTCAAAAATTATTTTATCCATCACCATTCTTGCTTTTGCACTATCGGTAAGTCATTTCTTTTTTTAATAAGGCTGTTGTTATAACCGAATGTTGATTTTACAGTATTTGAAAAATAAACGGATAAATTCCGTTTAAATTGGGAAATTCACATATTACCTTAAAAATAAAGGCAGTTTTTCCGCTAATAGTATCCAAATCTTTGGATCTTGTCTTATTTAGGGCAGTTAATCGGAATATCTCCGCTTATATCTGCTTTTATAGCATCCTCTACATACATTAGCGGGAAATTCTCCGCCTATGAATTCTCATACCTACACGAAAATCAACAATTATTAATAAAAGAGCTTTTAATAAAGTCTTGATAGACAAAAAGTATAAAGGTTTAGTAATGGTTTAATTTAAAACATCAAGCATTTAAATCAGTTTAGCATGTGCGTTTCTGTGCTAATACAATCAATTAACTGGATCATATTATACGAGGAGGTTTTATTATGAACGAAAAAAGAAAGCTATCCCCAGAACAGCATGAAGAAATACTCAGAATCTTGAAAGCTCGTTTTGATAAAAACATGAATCGTCATAAAGGACTTGAATGGGCTAAAGTAGAAGCAAAGCTAGAAACTAATACCGAAAAACTGTGGTCGCTTTATGAAATGGAAAGAACCGGTGGTGAACCCGATGTTATTGTTCACGATAAAGAAGCGGATGAATACATTTTTTATGATTGTTCAGCGGAAAGCCCTAAAGGTCGGAGAAATGTTTGTTATGACCGTAAAGCACTAGATTCAAGAAAAAAACACAAACCAGAAAACAGTGCTATTGATATGGCTTATGATATGGGCGTTGAGATTTTAACGGAAGAACAATACCGGGAGCTGCAGGAGCTTGGAAATTTTGATACTAAAACATCGAGCTGGGTGAAAACACCTGCTAATATTAGAAAACTCGGAGGGGCGATCTTTTGTGATTATCGCTACGACACTGTCTTTGTGTACCACAATGGAGCTGACTCCTATTATGGCGCAAGGGGTTTCCGTGGCTCGCTTAGGGTCTGAACTTTGTAAATTGCTGCCAAGGAAGTCCAATTGAAGGTGAAAGGCACTTTTAACGATTGATACAGAAGTTACATTATACGTGACTGTTTTCTTAATTAAGGAGAATTATTATGGCAGATATAAAATTCGAAGTTGTTGAACATATTGGTGTCATTTCGGAATCATCTAAGGGATGGAAGAAAGAGTTGAATTTAATCAGCTGGAATGGCAATGAACCGAAATATGATTTGCGGGACTGGTCTCCGAATAAAGAAAAGATGGGGAAAGGAATCACCTTATCCAAAACAGAAGTTGATATGTTAAAACAGTTATTAAATGATATTTGAAAATATTAAAAATGTAGAAGGGCGAGGAACAATTCCTTGCTCTTTTTCTACATATTGAAACGTGGTTAATAGCCACTGCAAATAGAGAATGTGAAATCAGAGTTAAATTAAGTAGAAATAGAAACTACAATGGATATCTATGAAATCTCCTTCTATTTCAAATATAATGATTATAAAGAAAATGGTCCGATTTCGAAGATATAGGAAGAAGTGGAAGAAGTCTGAAGACTTTCCCAAGTTAAATAGGCTAAATACAAATATCAAAATAAAGATGCTAGGAGAAAAATAAATGAATGAATTACAGGTATTTAGTGAGCTTCATAAGTTTTTAAATGGCCTAGGTAGTATGAATTATACCCTTGCCCCAAAGAGTTTAACATTAGGATATAAGCCTTTCCTTTTTGGTGGGGGAATGCCAAAATTCGCTACTTTATATGGAGAAAAACGCTACAACTGTTTGATACTTCATGTTGACCCGGGTAATCAGGGGTCCCTTAAGGGGAAAATGATTCAAAAAGAAATTCAGGCGCTCTTACATTTTGATATCAAAGAAATAAGAAGTTTTACTTTAAAAAAACATGAGGTTTATATTCCGTTTGAAGTAATTCAAAATAAAGAAAAGCTTGAACTATTAAGGAATTTTGTTCGAGAGCAGTATGAAATTTTTATTAATAGATGAAGAAGGAAACTTAAATTTTATTGTATTTAGAAATAGATACATAATAAATAATGCTGAATATAATAGAAGTTTCATGTACAAAACTTTGGCAAAAAAGAGAGCTAAAAGGAGGGATATTTATGAACCCAGAAAAAATAGATCCCATGTCAATAACTTCGATAAGAGAAATAGACGTGGAATCAATCGTTGAGTGGTTCGATCAGCATATACAATCGTTCTATATACTAGGTTGGTCTTATCTTAGGAATCAACAGCAAATGGAAGAACTTTTTTACCGATCGATAATAAAAGTGCACAAGGAACTGCCTCGATATAAACAGGATATATCATTCAAAATGTGGGTAACTTCTATTTTTATACATACGTGTAGGGAGCTTTCAGATGATAAAAGATTACAAGATTCCGAGAAAGGTGTATCACGTCAGGAGTTATTTAATGTTCTTGATCAGTTGATAGAAAATGAAAGAGAGGCCGTAGTTCTTACATATTCAAAAGGAATCTCACTGGAGGAAGCGGCACTTCTTCTTCAAATTTCAGAGGAAAAGATGAAAGAGCTTTTGTTTTCAGGAATTCAGTCACTTCGAAGGGAATGGGGGTACAACTCATCCTTTAATGACTGTAAAGGGTATTATAATTATTATATTGATTACTTAGAAAGAACCTTGGAACGATCAAAAAAGATTGATTTTGAGATGCATATTTATCATTGCCAGCACTGTCAGGAGGATTTTGGCACTTTTCAAGAAGTCATGTTAAGCCTTGCTGAAGGTTTTAGGGATTTCCGTATGCCATCTGGTTTTATGGAGAAAGTTATAGAATGCCTGGCAGAAAAGGAAAAGCAGAGACAAAGGAAGAACAATATCCGAAAAAAAATGGGGTATGCTTTTGTAAGTGCTTTCGCAATATTAATAAGTATAGGAGTTTTTACAGGTTTTTTTACGAACCTCTACTATGCTTGGACAGAAGAGAATCAGCAATTGCGGGCCTTTCTACAGCAAGGATTGGGTGACAGACTGAACCTAGAAGCGGAAGGTAATGGTATAAAAATTACTATCAAAAGTGTTATTGCTGATGATTTACAAACTCTAGTATTTTATGAAATAGAAGATACAGAAAAAGACAACCAATATATGTTGAATTATAATGATGGGGTTTATGCGGAGAACAAAAATGAAATTATGAGTCGTGAAATATCTCCGATGTACTATCCTCCTGATTTAAAATCTGATCAAAATAATAAAGAAAAGAATGTATATCATGGAATGCTTAGTTTGTTGCCCATTAAAAAGAATGACGGAACCATCAAACTTAAGATCACAAAGCTGCAGAAATTGATCCGTAAATCCTCTGTAGGGGATATGGCATACAAGAGCATGGCTTATGAAGCAGGAGAATGGAACTTCCAGATTCCTGTAACAAAACACCCTTCTATCGAATATGAATTGGATGAAGAAACAGAAGTAGAAGGAATCCCCGTTCGATTTGATAAACTAATTTTTGCTCCGACGGCGACAATTCTGCATTGTGCTTTTACTTTTGAACTGCCGGAGAAGCGGATAAATGGTGTAAACTTTGATAATATACAAGTGAATAATAGAAAAGCGAAAGCTGATCCTTATGGTCACTCATATACATATGGAAGCAATAATTGGGTAACTTTTCAAACACAATTTGACCCACTCTTTGTAGAAAATCCGAAAGAGGTTAACGTTCAATTTGAATCTGTTAATGTAACGGTCGATGAACAAAAAACCGTTGAGCTGGATATTTCTCAGGGATACCCTCAAACCTTTGAATACGCAGGCAGTACAATCTCCATCGACAATGTGGAAGTTGGACAGCCTACAAATGTTGTCATAAGTAATTACGAAATTAAAAATCGAGGATATGAGTGGATTCACTTCAATGTTGTAAGTGATGATGAATATGAAATTATTTCGACGGATATGGATTCTAAAGGGGTAATAGTTGATAAAAATGGAATCGAATATGATATGAATGAAACACCTTTTATATATGAAGAAATCGAGCAGCCCCGTTACTTTTTAACAGAACAAAGTATTAAGTTACATAGTAATAACGCTGAAGAGAATGTAATTCCTAAATGGCTGAAGATTTATGAATATAATACTACAAGATTTTTGGATGCTATTGTGAAGATTAATTTAAAATAATATATTAATTGCTTTGTTTTCGTAAGAAAATTGCTGAAGAAAAATAAGATAAGCAGCCTTTTTGAACCTCTTTATTTTTCCGGCAATCTCTCAAGGTGTAAATAGGATAATGTGGAATAGTAAGGAGTTGGTTTTAATGAAAAGCATTCCATTAAAAATGGTGAGAAAAGATTTGTTGAACATTCCTAAATATTCGCTTGTAGATGGCTTTCAAATTAGATTATTTCAACGAGGTGACGAATATAATTGGGCAAGAATTGAAGCAAGCGTGGACGAATTCAAAAATGAAAAAACTGCACTAGAACATTTTACAAAAGAATTTGGGTCGCACACTGCTGAAATGTCAAAGCGTTGTCTATTCATTGAGAACAAAGATGGAGATGCCATCGCAACTACAACTGCTTGGTATGGAAACTTAAATGGTGATGGTCAAATATCGGGTAGAATACACTGGGTAAGTGTTGTTCCTGAATATCAGGGAAAGAAACTGGCAAAGCCATTACTTAGTGAAGCGATGAATATTTTGGCTTATCACCATACACAAGCCTATCTAACAACTCAAACTACGAGCTACCAAGCTATCAATATGTATTTAAACTTTGGATTTGAACCTTTTATAACAGCTCCAAGCTGCTATGAAGGTTGGAACTTGATGGAAAAGACATTAAATCGAAAAATATTATAGCAGACTTAAATTTGATTTTTTTAATTCAATAGCTGGTCGAAGTAATTGTTGGATCTTTACTAATACGTAATTCCAATTAACAGGCAACCACGATGCGCGTATTGAAATTCTATTCTTTATTGACCGGAAGCTATGAATGATTTTACAAATCAATATAACGCCGTGATGACAACTATAAATTTTACAGTTCTACCTCATTGGGGTTTATTCTCTTCATTATGACTGTCTAAGTTTCCTGAATGGGGATTAGATAAAAGTACTGAACAGATAATGCGGGCAAGATACAAATTGTTCGTTGCCCAAGCCATTTAAGGCAGCTGGTACAGAATAGTATAAGGCAGATTTTAGAAGTATGGGTTTTTGTGGGGTAAGTATTAAATGGAGGAAAGTGTGAAATTATGATTCTTTAGGAGGAAAATTTATGAGAACCATATATGACTATACGGTAAAAATGTCGGACGGTAAGGAAAAATCATTGAGGGATTATGTTGGAAAAACTTTGCTCATTGTAAATACGGCTAGTAAATGTGGTTTTACTCCGCAATTTGAAGGGCTTCAAACACTTTATGAAAAATATAAGGACCGAGGTTTTGTTATTCTAGGTTTTCCCTGCGACCAATTTAAACAACAAGAGTTTGATAATATAGAAGAAACCATTCAGTTTTGTCAAATTAACTATGGGGTAAGCTTTCCAATGTTCGCTAAAATTGATGTAAATGGAGAGAATGAACATCCCTTGTATACGTATTTAAAAGAACAACAAAAAGGTGTTTTTTCGAATGCGATAAAATGGAATTTCACTAAATTCCTTGTTGATAAAAATGGACTAGTTGTTGAACGATATTCTCCTACAACGAAGCCAGATCAAATGGAAGAGGATATAGTGAAATATTTAGGGGATTTTTAAATCCAAAGTGTCAAAATGAATATTTATGTTGTTGAACATTTGCATGGGGTAGGTATAAAGGATTTACTAAATCTGATATGCATTCAAATGATGAATACATATATTTATATAAACTACTCCTTAGATAGAAAATGCAATATATCATCATGTTAGAGAGGTGTTTAATTATTAAAGCAATAATATTCGATTTTGATGGTACTCTTGCCGATACTTTGCCAGTTTGTTTTTATGCGTTTCAAGCTGTGTTTAAGGAATTTGACAATATTGAGGTTACTTCTGAAGAAATTAAGGCTATGTTCGGTCCATCTGAGACCGGGATTATCAGGGAAAATCTTAAAGATTCAAATTATGATAAAGCAATTGAAATATATTATGAAAAATATATAGAAAAGCACCGAGAACTCGTTCCAGATAATGAGGAAATTAACAATTTACTTCTACTTTTAAAAAGAGAAGGCTACAAGTTAGGGATAGTAACAGGAAAAGCGAGCAGAAGTCTGCTTATTTCTTTAGAATGCCTTAATATGAATGATTTATTTGACGTAATCATTACTGGTGATGATGTTGAGAAGCCAAAACCACATCCAGAAGGAATAAATAAGGCATTGGCACATCTTAACTTACGAAACACCGAAGCGGTTTTTCTAGGAGATAGCGACGCCGACATTCTGGCAGGTAAACAAGCTAACGTACATACAATCGGAATACAGTGGTTGCCAAATTATCAGACATTGGAGTTTAGTGTTCAGCCAGATCAATTGTTTTGTAACGTAAATGAGTTTATACAATCACTAGCAAATTGGAAGTAGAAGAGCCGAAAAGGTGTTTAAGTTAACTATATAAGGCAGGAAAATTGGTTTAAACGCACATGCATTTTATAACAACGTCCAGAACACCCGTGATTTAAATCGTGGGATGAATGGACGTTCGCTACTTAGATATCCATGTAAAGGTATTGCGAACGTATGTTCCATATTGTATAATTGAAATATAGAAACGGAGGTGAGATATAGTGAAAAAAAGGAAAAAGGCGGGGGAAAAGTATGGAGTCCAAAAAGAAATACTGAAGCTTACAAAGGATGAATATCTTGCCTTGCGTAACCTATGCAGGCTAAGTAAAAACATGTACAATGTGGGCCTTTACAGTGTTCGCCAACACTTTTTTGAAACGGGAAAATACCTAGGATATAATCAAAACTATCATGAATGTAAAAGTAATGAAAACTATCAATATATGGTAACGGCTGCAGCCCAGCAAACCCTAAAGAAATTAGAAGAGAACTTCAAAAGTTTTTTTGGATTTCTGAAAGTAAATAGCAAGCCCGTATACCTGGATACTTAGGCAAAGAGGAATTTTTTGAACTGAGCTATCCCCAATTCAAGTTACAGGATGATGGCACATTCAATCTCCCCACCTCGCACGCATTTAAAAGGGAGCATGGCCGCATCAACATCACCTTCCCCACGAATCTCCATGCTAAAAACATCAGAGAAATCCGCATCATCCCTAAATACCATGCACATTATTTCGAGATTGAATATGTATACGCCATTGAAGAAGTAAAGAAAGTTGCATTAGATATTAATCAGGCACTTTCCATTGATTTAGGAATCGACAACTTCGTCTCCTGTATAGGTACGATAGGCAATTCCTTCATCATTGATGGAAAGAGAATCAAAGCTGTTAACCAGTGGTATAACAAGGAAAATGCGCGCCTTCAGTCCATTAAAGATCAGCAAAGGTCGCACACCTGACCAAACGCCAGGTTTGCCTGTTGCGAAGACGAAACAATATTTTACGCGATTATCTAAATAAGACAACCCACTACATAGTCAAGCATTGCCTTGATCATGGAATCGGTAAAATGGTGGTCGGACACAACAAAGGATGGAAAGACAGATGTGACATGGGAAGGAAATCCAACCAAAGATTTGTTTAGATCCCACATAGTTTACTACTGTCTAAACTGGAGAGTATGTGCGATCGATATGGAATTGAATTTTTCCGACAGGAGGAAAGCTATACATCACAATCCAGTTTTCTCGATGAGGATCCCATCCCGGAATATGATAAAAAGGTAAAGGAAAAACGAACTTTTTCGGGAAAACGGGTCTTTCGTGGTTTGTATCGTACGTCCCGTTCCATTCTGGTAAATGCAGATCTCAATGGAGCGGCCAATACATTACGGAAATGTACCCATACATCTGCACTTGCAGGCAAGGTGGCTAGGGGGCTTTTGGCAGTCCCAGTGAGAATTAAATTAGCATGATATTGCCGATTGAAACTCACAGAATCTCGTTACTATAGTGACGAGTAGTTCAAATGTTTGTCACTCTTCTAGGTACGTTGAAACTGTCGCGAAAACTATTGTTTTTAAAAGTAGGCAACCAACCCATAGGGAGTTGCCTATTTACTTTTTTGATATCCAATTTCCTATAAGGTAGTATTAGATTAATCAATTGGTCAGTACTTTTGTTTGGACAGAGGATTGACATTATTTTTTGACGGAGGTCTATTATGGATAATAACGATATATTAATTCGATTGAGATATGCTCTGGAAATTAAAAATAAAGTAATGGCAGAGATCTTTAAACTTGGGGGAGTGGATGTAACGGTGCCAGAAGTTATAAAGATTCTCACAAAATCAGACGAATATGATGAGGAGAGTGACGAGCAAATAAAATGTAATAACAGTATGTTGGATTCATTTTTAAATGGGTTTATCATTTATAAAAGAGGAAAACAAGAGCCTAAACAGGGGCAAACTAATGCACCAGATTCGTCTATAAAGAAAAGTTCAAATGTTAATAATCTCCTCTTAAAAAAGGTGAAAATTGCATTAACATTGACGACTGAAGATATGCTGGAAATATTTGAAAATGCAGGAATCACGGTTACAAAAGGTGAGCTGGGCGCTTTATTAAGAAAAGAAGGACACAAGAATTATAAAGAGTGTGGAGATAAATATGCTAGGAATTTCTTAAAAGGATTGGCGATCAAATACAGGGGATAAGCCTTAATTCAGGTGATGATATGTTACATACGTACTTAGGTGAAACGATACGATTTGAAATTAAGTATAAAAATCGTACATCTATAGGAATTACTATTGATAGTTATGGAAATGTTGAAGTTCAAGTTCCAAAAGGAACATCCGATGGTAGAGTGATTCAATTATTGGAAGAAAAATGGGAACTTATACAGCAAAAATTAAAAGAAATGAAGGATAGGCAGCTAGGGCCGCAGAAAAAGGTCTATGAGTATGGTGAAAGATTTCTTTATTTAGGAAAAAGTTATCCCATTGAGATTCTCCTAGATATAAATATAACGCAAGAACATATAGTGTTTGAAGATGGTAAGCTATATATATATGTTAAGCAGCACGACGCTGAAAAAATAAAACAAGCTTTGAAACGATTTTATTATAAGCAATGTAAAGCATTAGTGGAAAAGAGCATTTCCTCCTATCAACGCAACTTCAAAACAAAACCACGATCTATTCGTATCTCGGATAGTAAATCGACTTGGGGAACCTGTGATTCAAAGCTGCAGCTAACATTTAATTGGCGACTTGCAATGGCGCCGCCAGAGGTTATTGACTATGTGGTCGTTCATGAAATGTGCCATATGGTTCATCTGAATCACGACCGATCCTTCTGGCGCCTTGTAGGAAAAATTATGCCTGATTATAAAGAAAAGGAAAACTGGCTAACTTTATCAAGCTGGAAAATGACTATTTAGTATGTTCAAAAAATTCAAATAAATGTATTTGCAATTTGTGGAAATAATGAGTATCGTTAGCCTAAACAAGGTGAATTCTAATATTAATAGTATTATTGAGGGAGGGTTTCAAATGTTTATCTTAACAATCATAATAATTATTGGGTTATTCATTATTATTAACCTCTTAAAATCTCAATATAATCAAAATAAGACAATTATAGACCAAAATGAGGTACTTATAGAAACGCTAGATAAGATATATGAGGAGATAAATAAAAATAATAAATAATAGCCAAAGTAAAAAGAAAACTGATTGCCTAAAGACAAGGGCTCAGATTGGTGTTGGTGTTTTAGTGTAAAATTTGATTACAAGAGGAAAGTTTATGAAGAAAAGTAACCATAGTAGTTTTATTGTTACTATTAATAATTGCTCCGTCATTCAATATTTTTAAGCACTTTTCAAATACTAATAATACACATTTACTTTCGGATATAAAAGGAATGATTTATTATACTGAAAGAGTTGATGGTGCACTTACTTTATTTAAATCGGATGCAACTTTACAAAATAAAACCTTAATATATAGCCATAAAGGGAAAGGAAATACTCGTCACGGGGATTATAATGATAATATTTTAGATTTTTATTATGATAAAACCAATAAAACTATTTCTTTTATTGCTATGAATGACGGTATCTGGAGTTTGTTTTCCTTAAAAGAAGGGGAGGAAAAACCAATTTTGCTTCAGAAAAAAGTAATAGAAATGAATAGAGATTACATACAGGATCAATTTGAAAATGTATCCGCTTCCTCAATGAAAGGTTCACTTTATTTATTGGAAAATGGAAATGAAAAAATGATAAAGAAGTTCTATGGTATATATGGAACATTCACTGGGTACCAACCAATTGGGTTTTCAATAGATGGAAAATACTTGGTTTATCATTCGATGGAACACTTAACACCAATTGGTACTATATTAGAAGGATTGGCTAAGGAATGGGATTCTATTGGAAACATGTATATAATATCTATCAACATTGGAGAGTTCTAAATACATAGATTCTTATAATATTCAATGGATTATAAACTAAACTTACTAAATTTTATTGTTGCTACTTGCATTTTATTGCCAAAAAGTAATGATTGAAAATCCGATTAGAAGTGCTATAATAACAATATTCTACAATTCTATAGTAATCACTCATATAATCGCAGGGATAGGGCCTGCAAGTTTCTACCGATTTGCCGTAAACAAATCGACTATGGGTGGCAAATGAATGGGAAAATAAGGTTATTTAATAATCTTGTTTTTTCCTATTTCTTTAAGACGTGAACTCGAAGACTTTGCTGCCTGTATTTAAAAGGTGCATTGTCTCCGAGTTTTTTTCATTTTAAGTAAGATAGTTGAAAGGGGACAACATTGTGAAGGCATTACAGGAAAAAATTGTTTCAGAAGGAAGAGTCTTGTCAGATACTGTTTTAAAAGTGGATTCGTTTTTAAATCATCAAATAGATCCAAATTTAATGAAGGATATTGGCAAGGAATTTGCCGTACGTTTTCAGAATGCCGGTGTCACAAAAATTATAACAATAGAGTCTTCTGGTATTGCTCCAGCAACAATGACAGGACTCTTGCTGAACGTCCCAGTTGTATTTGCTAGGAAAAGAAAGTCATTAACACTATCAGAAAATCTTTATACTGCTAAAGTTCACTCTTTTACAAAAAAGGAAACAAACGAAATTTCCATTTCAGGTGATTTTATTCAACAACATGATGTCGTGTTGATTATCGACGACTTTTTAGCAAATGGACAAGCCGTTTTGGGTTTACTGGAAATGATTGAGCAGGCAGGAGCTAAGCTTGCGGGAGTTGGAATTGTCATTGAAAAAGGTTTCCAATCAGGTGGGCAATTGATCCGTAATCGCGGAATTCGGGTTGAATCACTTGCCAATATTGCCTCATTGCAAAATGGAAAAGTCGAATTTATGGAGGAGAGTTATATCTAATGAAAAATGCACTGAAGTCCACCACATTGGGAATCCAGCATCTTTTAGCTATGTATGCCGGCGCTATTCTCGTGCCATTAATTATCGGAAATTCGTTGGGATTTGATCATAAACAATTAACGTATCTTGTGTCGATTGATATTTTGATGTGTGGAGTTGCAACGCTATTACAAATCATAAATAACCGGTTTGTCGGGATCGGTCTCCCCGTTGTGCTTGGTTGTACATTTACGGCGGTAGGTCCGATTATGAAAATTGGTGAGGAATTTGGTATTTCCGCTATTTATGGTTCCATTATAGCTTCTGGCTTAATCATCATGTTGATTGCTGGTTTTTTTGGCAAATTGATCAAGTTCTTTCCACCGGTTGTAACAGGTTCTGTTGTGACCATTATTGGGATTACGCTTATTCCAGTAGCGGTCAATAATATGGGCGGTGGCCAAGGTGCGGCAGATTTTGGGTCATTGTCAAATATTCTATTAGCTTTTGGAACCTTACTAACGATTATCTTAATCTTCCGTTTTTCCACAGGCTTTATTCGCGCCATCTCTATATTACTTGGTCTAGGTGTTGGAACAATTGCGGCCGGTATTATGGGGAAAGTTGATTTTATGCCTGTGCAGGATGCAGCCGCTGCACAAATAGTAAGGCCCTTTTATTTTGGATATCCAACATTTGAATGGTCAGCCATCCTTACAATGACTATAGTTGGGATGGTTTCATTAGTAGAGTCTACCGGCGTTTATTTCGCCTTGAGTGATATTTGTGATAAGAAGTTGAAGAAAGAAGACTTGGCAAAAGGCTATCGTGCAGAAGGGCTGGCCTCCGTCATTGGCGGTCTCTTTAATGCTTTCCCATACACAACATTTTCACAAAATGTCGGTCTGATTCAAATGTCAGGTGTTCGGTCTCGTAAAGTGATTTTCATAACGGGTGCCATGCTAATCGCCCTTGGGTTTTTTCCAAAGATTGCGGCATTCACAACCATTATTCCAACATCTGTTTTAGGGGGAGCAATGATGGCGATGTTTGGTATGGTCGTTTCTCAAGGGATTAAAATGCTAAGTAAAACTATTTCTGATTCCCAAGAAAACTCGATGATTATTGCTTGTTCTGTCGGCCTAGGTCTCGGTGTTACGGTTGCGCCTAACTTATTTTCAGCACTTCCATCAGGAATGCAAATATTGACAAGTAATGGTATTGTTGCAGGCAGTATAACAGCGATTGCGCTTAATATTATCTTTAATATGTTGCCAAATCGGAAAAGGCAGGAAACCGTTGTTGTTTCGAAGCAAAGTGCTTAAAAGATAAAAACATCAGTCCTATTTAGCTGGCAGGCAACTACCCATGCTGAATAGGGCTTTTTATTCCTCATGGAGTAGACTGGTGTTTAAGACGATGCAAAAGTTCGGTAATTAATTCAACTAGGATTAAAACTAGAAAAATCCATTCGTACAAGCTCCATATTATGAAGAAGTTCATATTATTCACATTTGAAACTTAAATTGCTTTAATAATGTATACAAACTATATATATCTTATTAATAAATATACTAAACTATTGAAAACAGAAAAAAACGAGGTGATTTTTTTGTGGTGGACTATTGGTATCATGTTTGGTTCAATTACAGTCATTGCAATCACTGCAATCATAACCGATCATATGCGTGCTAATTCAAAAATTAAAGGTGAAATCATTCAAGACCAGTTGGAATTGGAATAAATGAAACATAAGAATTATTTGCTGGAGACTGAGAAATTGAAGTTAGAATTGGAACATATGCAATTAGAGCAACCAAAAGAAGATGTCTATAAAGTATAGTGAAAATAACTTACTGATTCTGCGAAATATTTATAATGCAAATTTATAACTCAGAATGGCCTCTCCGGAATAAGAGAGGCCTTCTACATATTTTAATTTTGGAGCAAAAAAACTCCTTACATCTATATTAAACTCCTGTTGAAAATATCTCTGCTTTTGTGAAAGTGGATAAAATAATAAATGAAGGGTTAATAAAATGTTACTTACTTTTTTTTCTTTTTTGAAAGATCATCAATAAGTTTCTTTTTACTAACGTTTTCTAAAGCAACTTGCACATGAACTTTTCTTTCATCAATACTATCAACACTTAAAACTTTTCCTTTACGACCTTTAATAATTATATCCTCACCGACGGATGGAACACGTTTAAGCAACTGATTTAATAAAACATTTTTGTTTTCGAAAAAATAAACAGCAAACATTTAGACCACACCTCTTTTCATTTGATAGGAGTTACATAAAGGCACAGATTGTATCCTTCTAATAAAATATATGATTGCAGTTAGATTTAGACCAAAGAATAGTATAAAACTTTTAAAAAAGAGAGGAATAATTTCCATAGAATTCTAGCTAGTAATTTACTGATTCAAAATGAGAGTGCGTGGTAAAATAAATATGTATAAAGGCAACTACCCCTTTGGGCGTTGCCTTTTAACTTTCCCTATGCTATTCATGTTTTTTTGCAATGGGGAATGTTAATAAGGTTAATATATGGTCTTAGCAAAAAGCTTGAAGTAAACGACAAGGGGAAGTAAATGACAACAACGAAAACATATATCAGGGAATGGCAGCAAGCTCTGCAACAAGAGATTAATCACTTAAAAAAATATGGCGGAAGCCGCTATTCTATAAAAAACGGAAGGCTGTTATCAAACGCCGGCTCTTATAGCTATTATTTTGATACAGCCATCTCATTAAGGATACCAGTTGGTTCCTCCATAAAATTGGAATGGGGAAGGATGAAAAGTAGGGGCAAGGTGCTTTCTTCTGAAGGAAGGGGAATTATTCTTGCATTAGAACAAAACTTTGGAGACCTCATCCCAGATGCGCATCTGCTGCATGACCCTTGGGAATTACTTGAACAATTAATAGAGCGCTTGGATGAAATTAAAAAGAGCAAACAAAAGCGTTTGAGAGTGAAGAGATTGATGAATCCTTCTGTGGAAACGAAGCATCCTGCGGAAAAGATTAAGAGTAATGTCCATGAATTGGTTTTACGGTCTAAATACAATCCAGCTACTTTCGTATGGGGGCCGCCCGGTACGGGGAAAACATATATCTTGGCCAGAACAGCAGCTAATAAATATTTTCAGAAGAAAAAAGTGTTGATTTTGTCGCATAGCAATCAAGCTGTTGATGTATTGATGGGAGAACTGACTGAGTTTATTAAAAAGAAAAAAATATTTCGAGAAGGGGATGTGCTCCGCTACGGAGGGATCAACGGGGAAACTCTAGCAGCTCATCAAGAAATTACTACAAATCTGATGATTGAAAAGCAGGAGCCGCTCCTTGCACAAGATAGAGAGAGGCTAGTTGAAGAAAGGCGCCATTTAAAGCAAGACTTGGCTATATCTTTCAGTAGACGAGACTCCGATCTTCTATTGGAACTAGAAACTAAGATTGCCAGAATACTAGAAAAGGTTCGGAAGAAAGAAGTCCAATTAATAAAAGATGCATATATAGTTGGGACAACTCTTGCAAAGGCGGCTAGCGATAGTGCAATTTATGAACAGGGTTATGACCTCGTAATCCTCGATGAAGCAAGTATGGCCTATGCACCGCAGGCAGCTTTTTCCGCAGCTTTGGGAAAGCGAGTAATTATTTGCGGCGACTTCAAACAATTGCCTCCGATTGCTTCGAGCCGTGACCCGCTTGTAGCCAAATGGCTGAAGGAGGATGTGTTCCATAAGGCTGGAGTGGTGCAAGGGTTGAAAGAAGAGAAGCTTCACCCCCAACTATTTTTATTAAAAGAACAGCGGAGGATGCACCCCGATATATCAGCTTTTACTAATCAGTATATCTATCATTCACTCGTTGGAAATCACGAAAGTGTCTATAAAAGCAGGAATAGCATCACAAGCCTTGCTCCTTTTAAAGAGAGAGCTTCTGTACTCTTGGATACTAGTTTCACAGGTCTACATTGTATAAGTGACAAAACAACCAATTCCAGGTTCAATATATGGCAGCTAGTGCTGTCTTTTCAATTGATCCATGAATCAACATTAAGTGGGGCAAAATCGATTGGATATATAACACC
Source organism: Lederbergia panacisoli (assembly GCF_024626525.1). Lineage (GTDB taxonomy): Bacteria > Bacillota > Bacilli > Bacillales > Bacillaceae_C > Lederbergia > Lederbergia panacisoli. The sequence continues at coordinate 27,592 of NZ_JANJGU010000020.1, read as the reverse complement.
ATACCGTGCGCAGGCGAATCTAATGGAGCTGCTTCTTGAAGAGATATATGAGAAAGAGCGAGTACAAGCGGATATTATTGCGGCGACTGTCCACCGATTCCAGGGAAGTGAACGGGATGTGATGATATTTGATACAGTCGATAGTGCTCCGCAAAATCGTGCTGGTATGCTACTAACTGGCAAGGAAAGTGAGCGATTGATTAACGTAGCCATTACAAGAACTAAAGGGAAATTTCTTCACGTAAGCAACAGAAATTTTATCGAAAAGCATATTTATCCGGGAAAAACCCTACGTCAACTTGTTGACCACCAGGTTAGTAACCAACAAACAGTCACAACAAAAGAAATTGGCTCGTGGATTCAAAACCAACACCGAAAATTAAGGTGGATTCATGCTCGAAAAGTGGAAGCTGTTTTTCAAGATCTGAGATCGGCAAAGTCATCGATTACCATCTCCTTACCGGAAGGAAGCAAGTTATCTGATGAATGGACTGAACAGTTACTAAATAGAGAAAAGCGAATAAAGTTGACCATTATTTCGAATCAAAAGTGGAGCGAGTGCGATGACTGGCTGGATGAAAGCTTTCCATTTCCTTTTGTGATCATTGACGAGAAAGTTTTGTGGCTGGGACTTCCGCTCGAAGGCGCTAGAGGAGTCCAGCCCCCTTATGTAGCAGCTAGGCTTATTTCGAGTAAGATGTGTGAATACTTGTTAAAACAGATTTAGTTTGAGATAACCGCCCTGAGTTAAGCCCTCTACGGCGGTTTTAAGAGAATGCTGATGTTGGCTGTTATTGAATTCACATCTATCACTCAAGCTTATTGTAAGCGAATACATAAAACGATATTAGGAGGACAATATGGGAAGATTAATTCATTTCGAAATTCATGTAGATGATATGGAACGGGCAAAGAAGTTTTATGGAGAGGTATTTGGATGGTCATTTCAAGATTGGAGTGATTATGCAGGAATGCCTTACTATGGAGCTGTAACAGGAGATGAAAATGAACTTGGAATTAATGGTGCATTAATGCAACGACAAAGTGCTCCGCCGGAAACAAACCAACCTTTAAATGGATTTGCTTGTACTATGGGAGTGGGAAATTACGATATAACTAAAGCTAAAATTATTGAAAATGGCGGCAAGGTCGCGAAGCCTAAACATGCTCTTCCTGGTATGGCATGGCAAGGATACTATATTGATACTGAAGGCAATATAATCGGTATTCATCAACCAGATGAAAATGCAAAATAAAATAGATGATAGTCATTTAGAATGATCGATCGGATTAGCTGCATCCCTGATACAAAAATTTCCCAATTAGTTATTTACAAAAAATGAAATGGTGAGATAATAAGGGAAATTTCGGAGGGGGAAAGTAAGTTTATGGAACCAACTAATTGCTAAATATTAATTGATTTTGAAAATTAATATGAATTTTTATGAAGAGACAATGTACCTATCAATAGTAGGTTTATTTGTTATGCTCTTTATGAATAAGGCAATTTAGAAGGTAACTTACTTTACTAATATCGAAATGATAATTTATTACGCAGATTTTTTACTACTGGTGCGAATAGAAGCATGATTGTGCTTTTTAGCATGCACATTTTTGCAAAGACTCCTTTTAATAAATTATTTTCGCTGATTATAGACTGTAAGAAGAAACCATCTTCTTGTGGTCTTTTTTATTTCAACAAATAGTAAAGATTGTCTTCTTAACCCTTTCCATAAAAGGCGTAACGATATTATGGATGAAAGTAGGGTATGGCATGAAGGAATTGAAATTAAATGGCATAAAAAAATATATGGATGCTACACTTGTGGTTAAAAATATTTCCTTTGAAGCATATGAAGGAGAGAAGGTTGGAATCATTGGTGCAAACGGAAGTGGAAAGAGTACGATTCTTAAACTAATTGTAGGAATAGAGCTGATGAATTATTATCCTGGTTATCCGCAAACCTCTAGCCATGGATATGATGAAGGACTAATTAACGTGTCAAGAGGAGCGACTAAGGCTTACCTCGAACAATCGCCAGTATATCCCGAACACTTAAAAGTAATGGATGTGTTAACCCTTGCCTTTGAAGAGATTGATAGCATCGAAAAACAAATGCGTGAATTAGAAGAGGAAATGAGGTTATTGGCAGACCATGCTCTTAATAAAGCTTTAAAAAAGTATAGTGATCTCGTTCAATTATTCGAAGTAAAAGGCGGATACGAAAGAGCAGAAAAGCTAAGCAAGGTTTGTGCAGGACTTCGTTTTGACGAGAGCTTTTTAAGTAGAAATTTTGATTTATTAAGTGGTGGGGAAAAAACGACAGTCGTACTTGGGAAGCTCTTGATTCATACTCCGGATATATTGCTGCTGGATGAACCGACGAATCATTTAGACATGGAATCAATTGAGTGGCTCGAAGGCTTTCTAAAAAACTATAAGGGAATTGTCCTGATTGTTTCCCATGACAGATATTTTTTAGACAATGTCGTGACAAAAATTGTAGAAATTGAGGATATGGAATCGAAGTCCTACAAAGGCAACTACTCCTCTTTTGTTCATCAAAAGGAAGAAAATATGCGAATTCAATATGAGCATTATAGGGAGCAGCAAAAAAAGATTAATAGCATGGAAAAGACTGTAATGAGTCTGAGAGACTGGGCGATGAGGGCTGATAATAACAAGTTTTTTAGAAGAGCCGCCAGTATACAAAAAAAGCTTGATAAAATGGAGCGGATCGATAAACCAATTTTTGAAAGAAAGAATATGAAACTGGATGTGAAGGCTGCAGTTAGGAGCGGCAATGAAACGATTAAGGCGATCGGCCTTTCAAAAAGCTATGAGGATAAAATAATTTTTAAGGAAACAAATGTATTGATTTCTTTCGGTGAAAGAGTGGGACAGCTCGGTCCAAATGGAAGCGGAAAAACCACTTTTCTTAAGATGCTTTTAGGTGAAGAGCAACCTGATAATGGTGTGGTCGAATTTGGCGCCAATGTAAAGTCTGCATATTTACCCAAAAAATAACGTTCAATAATGAAGAACACACGGTGCTGGAAGCATTTAGAGATGATATTTTGCTAGTTGAGGGTAAAGCAAGGGAATAAAAGTAGTGTCTTCAAAAAAGTAAAGCATTTATCAGGTGGAGAGAGGATCAGGTTAAAGCTGGCAATACTGTTATTTCAAGATATCAATTTATTGATACTCGATGAGCCTACAAATCATCTTGATATTGATTCCATTGAAACGCTTGAGGAAGCTCTGGATGACTTTAAAGGTACAATATTCTTTATCTCTCACGATCGATATTTTATCAATAAAATAGGCGAAAGAGTGGTCGTTGTCGAGGACCATTCCTTGAAAAGCTATCTTGGCAATTACGATTATTATAAAAGTAAAAAAGAGAAAGTAATCCTGCAGGAGAGGAAGGAACCAGTAATAAAATCTGAAAAAGTGAAAACTGAAAGATATTCTTCTGAGGATTCAAAGAAGGAAGCGGCAAAAGCTAAAGCGCTGGCAAGAATTGAGAATCTTGAAAATGAAATAAACGAAATAGATATGGCTATGGCTGAAAATCATAACAATTATGAAAAGCTTAATAAGCTGTATGGCAGGAAAATTGAGTTAAATAAAGAACTAGATTTAGTAATGGAAGTGTGGTTAAGTCTAGAAAATAATTGAATGGATTTATCAAACTCAACATTAACTTCAAATCTGTCATTTAGACGATTACACACCCTTTTAAAAATCAATAGAATAATAGAGAATTCAGGTATAAAAAGTAAGTTAAAAGGGGGATACACATTTATGTTCCCGGCAAAAATAGAACACATGTCAATCACACCAATAAGAGAAAAAGGCGATGAATCTATCGTTGAATGGTTCGAGCAGCATAAACAATCGTTATATACGATTGCATTGTCCTATCTTAGGAATCAACAGCAAGTAGAAGAAGCTTTTTACCAGTCCATTTTAAACGTAAAAAAAGAATTGCATCGGTTTAATAGAAATACCTCATTTGAAATGTGGGCAACTTCTATTTTTCTACATATCTGCCGGGAACTTTCCGATGATAAAAGTTTACAAGTCTCTAAGGCAGATAAAGCAAATCAAGATTTATTTAGTACATTTAATCGGCTAAAAGAGGATGAGAAAGAAGCGGTGGTTCTTACCTATATAATAGGAATTACTCGGAAGGAAGCAGCACATCTGCTCCAAGTTTCAGCGGAAAAGTTGAAAGAGCTATTGTTTTCAGGAATCCAGTCGCTTAAAAAAGAATTGGGATACGGGTCGTCCTTTATAGGTTGTAAGGAGAACCATAAGAATTACATTGATTACTTTGAAAGAAACCTGGATCGTTCGAAAAAGATTAATTTCGAGATGCATATTTATCATTGCCAAAACTGCCGGGAGGATTTGGGCACTTTTCAGGATGTTATGATATATCTTAATGATAGAATGGAAGATTTATATGTCCCATCTGGTTTCATGGAGAATGTCAAAGATAGACTGGCTGAAAAGGAAAAGCACAGACAACAGAAGAACAAGAAACGTAACAGAATATGGTTTATTTTTGCAAGTGTTTTCGCGATAATAATTAGTATTGGATTTTTCCCAGGGGCTTTTCCGCACTTCTACTATACGTGGACGGAAGAAGATGAGCAATTGCGTGCCTTTTTACAAAACGGAATAGGTGAACGAATGAACCTGGAAGCGGAAAGCAATGGGATAAAAATTAAGCTCAAAAGTGTGATTGCTGATGATATTCAAACACTTGTTTTTTATGAAGTAGAGGATACAGTAAAAAAGAGTCAGTATATGATTGATTACTATGAGGGTGTTTCTGTCGAGAAAGAATATCAAAAAATGGGGCATGTTGCAGATCTCAGGTACTATCCTCCTGATCTTAAATCCGACCTAAATAATAAAGAAGAGAACGTGTACCATGGAATCGTTAATCTACCGCCGCTTATAAATGATAGCGATACAATTAATCTTAAGATCACAAAGCTTCAGAAATTGATTCGCGATTCCTCCGAACGGAATATGGATTACGTAAACATTGATTATGAAGAAGGGGAATGGAACTTTGAGATTCCAGTAAAAAAACTGCCCTCCAGAGAATATGTGCTGGATGAAAAAATAGAAGTAGAGGGATTCCCTGTTCGATTTGATAAACTAACGATTGCTCCAACGACGACAATTCTTCATAGTGCATTTTACTATGAACTGCCAGGAAAGCGGATAAGTGTTCTTAATTTTGATAATCTAAAAGTGAACGATAAAATAGTGAAAGCTGACACGTACGGGAACCAAGCTTTTTTTGACAAAGATGACTGGATTTCTTTACAAACACATTTTGAACCACTATTTGGCGAAAAGCCAAAAGAGGTTATCATTCAGTTCGAATCTGTTCATTTAATGATTGAAGACAAAAAAACTATCGAGTTGGATGCTTCTAAGGCATATCCTCAAACCTTTGAATATGCAGGCAGTACAATCTCCATCGACAAAGTGGAAATTGGACAGCCTACTAAGGTTGTCATAAGTAATCATGAAATTGAAAATCGAGCATATGAATGGATTCAATTCCATGTTGTGGGTGAAGAAGGTGAAGAAATTGGTTCGATGGGGATGAATTCAGAAGGGGTGCTTGTTGATAAAAACTGGATTGAATACGATATGAATAAGAACCCTTTTGTATATGAAGAAATCGAACAGCCCCGTTATTTCTTCACAGTTCAAAGTATGGAGTTGTACAATAACAACACTGAGGAAAAAGTAATTCCTAAAAGGCTGGAGATTTATGAATATAGTACAACAACATATTTGGATGATGTTGTGAAGATATTGTTAGAATAACATTTTTGCCTATGTTATTTCTCCCTTGTTTCACATTAGAAAAAATTCTATATTAAGAGGAATTAGACAGGTAAAGGGTTTCCCATAGCGTTCCTTTGTTCAAGGAAAAATATTAAAAGGTTGTATATTTTCTATATATAACTTATCAATAAAGTATTAAACTAAAGAAAACGTATAAAAAGAGGTGAGTTCTATGTGGTGGATTATTGGTGTAATGTTTTGTTCAATTCCTATACTTGGAATCATAACAACCCATTTGCAATCAAGTGCAAAAATTAAAGGTCAATTCATTCAAGACCAATTAGAATTAGAAAAAATGAAACATAAGAATTATTTGCTGGAGACGGAAAAAATGAAGCTGGAATTGGAACGAATGCAAATAGAGCATTCAAAAGATGAAGTTTTTAAAATTTAGTGAAATCATACGTCTCGCATGTGTTAAATTCATATCGATAATAAGTGCCAAAAACTTCTATTATGGGAGACACCTTGATTTATTATTTGGGTGTCTTTCGTTTTTGAAAGAATACAATGATATTAGTAGAAAAATGAAACTTCTTCAATAACAGATATACTAGGAGGAGGAAAATTGGATTCTGTAAAAAAGAGAGAAATTAGGAATATCATAGACTACTTTAATAAGACCGGGCCTATATGGAAAAGTAGTGCTTCTTTCCATTATGGTCATATTCATTTGGAAAAACGCAAAAGAAGAAAAGAGATACCAAATGATTGGACGCTAAAGGATTATAATAATCTTATATTAAAAGTAATGAATGACAGGGAAAATGATATTCATATTTATGTTATGAATGATTTTTTCCAAGAATACTTTGTATTTGATGATGGAAAATGGATGGTTATTGTTGGAGAAAACAAAATAATGGAAACTTGTATGTTTAGAAAAAGTACCAGTAGTTATCTAAGAAGAGAAAATGGGTACACTTATTTAGGAAGAGTAAGGGAGGTATTTGAATGAGCACATATAAACAGGAAATTGAAAACTATGGTCAAGATGTTAATGATTTTGAAGTAAGTCCTTTTGAGAGTGTAAGAATGTTGCATGATAGAAGTGAACTTCAAAAAATTTATGATGAATTAACTTTTCAAGAAAAATTAGAATTGGCTAGACACGATTTGCAATTAATCCAAAACGCAAAAAAGATGGTTAGACACATAGGTAATGTTTTCGATTTCTCTACATCTGCAAAGCCTCGTGAAGAGTGGTGGTGGCATCTTGACCAAATTGCTGATGAAAACCTTCCATTCGGAGTTACCTCCTACGTGCGTGGAAAAGTAATTTAGATAATTTAATTTGAAATGGGATTGTTCCAAATTCTTTTTCAAATTAATTAAATATATGGACTTTCAATATTGCCTTAAATATTCGAATTTTCTTTAGGCGGTATTATCACTCATTTTGTTATTGGCTATACTATGTTATTAATTTGTTGCCTACATGTATGGCAGTTGTTTTATACTTGATTTGAGTCATTTTTACAGCCCTAAAAATCTCCATCAATACCTGTTCTCGAACGGGTATAGTTGGAGCGGAGATTGTATTAATAAGCGATAAATAATGTTCATCAATCAAATCACTATAAAAATAGAATAAGGGTCAGAACATTGATGAAATAGGTTAAACTTCACCATGTTCTGACCCTTTTGCTTTAAAAAATAAGGCTATTGTCCGAGCCATTCCATCACTTTTTGATCCATCTTAATTTGCAATTCTCCTAAATTTCCTGCATCTTGTTGTGCTAACTTTAAATATTTTTCCGGAAACATCTTTTTTAAAGAAGACGAATATGAACTGCCATCTTGAGGTTCTTTATATTTGCTCACTTTATAATTTTCTCCGTCTTTTTTTATTCGAATGACGGCTGGCAAAGAGTGTCCTGCCCGGGATTCTATGCCGGATGATTTGTTAAAACCGCCAAAGTAAGACCACATATAGACCGTGATGACTCCATTTGACTCACTTGTTCCATATACTTTATGAACTTCGAACTGCTTTTCAGTATGATAATAAGAAGGGGCGTATTGTTCAACAATGTAGTCAGAAATCACCTGATTCATCTCCTCGGAAACTTGTTGGTCTCCATCGACGAGGTTCATTACATTATCATAACAACCTGTTAATAAGGAAGCGGCCAATACAAAAACAATATTTAATAGTAGTAGATTTTTCAAAGGTTTCACTGTTCCTATCAAAGTATAATATATAGATTATTATTATTTACCTTTTATTCAGAGTACATCAACACCAGGTAATCAGCAATTCTTTTTTAGGGGCATTTCTTTTCATGATTATAGAATTTAATGATCCAAAAATGGGACAAGGGCGATGCCCTCATCCAACTATTTAGATATCCTTTTGTAGAAGCGTCTTTTTAAATGAAATTAGTCGTCAAGATTAACTACTCGTCACTCCGCGCAATGTTAAATCGTCCAACCGTCATTCACAATTGCAACTAACTTCCAATCACCATTCAGGTCTTGTTCAAATACGAATATTATGCTTTCCCAATCCATTCCGCCATTTTCTGGGGAACCTTCGAGATAGTATTCAACTGTTTTGGATTGAGGGAAAACATCCTTAATATTGTTCTTCATACTACCACGTTCTTTTAAATCATCAACCAACACTAATCCATCTTTTATAAACTTTTCAACAGCTAGAAATTCGGCTAAATATTCACTTGTTGTAAGCTCGATTGGCATCCCGCTGCCTGCGTAATATCCCCACAAATATTCGTTATTGTCATTTAATAATTCGCCAATTTCATTCTTTTGAAAAACGGCAGAATTTTCGTTTATGAAAACATAAGGTGAAAATAAAAGACCTTTTTCTGAATGGACGTAATCTGATAGTTTCGCTAAATCCTTTGCATCTATTCCTTCTATAATGGTTTGTGCGGTTTCCTGTAGAGTAACCTTTTCATCAAGGTTCTTTTTCTCCACTTTGCTGATTAACCAATTCCCATCTATCAATTGAAAGTGATAAGTTAATAATACATGCCCAAGCAAGATATTATTTTGTTCTTGGGTTATTGTGAAATGGTCAATCTCCATTTTTTGAACGGAAAAATCTTCTTCTACAGATAACCAAGCTGGGCCTTCAATTGCAATAATAAATACTTTCCCGTCAATTTCATTAAAGTAAGAATCAACTAAAGACGCAGCAAATTCGTCCGTCATGATCGAAGAAAAATGTTTTTGAATCTCCTCTTTTGTATTGAATGAAGTAATTTGACCATTATTTTCATCTGCTTCGTTTACTAATGAAGCAAATGATTGCTTGTATTGGATCATGATTTCCTTTGCTTTTTTAGCATTAAATTCATTCGTATTCTGTTTTTGAGGATTTTCTTTTACGGGTGGATTCTGTACATCACCCGGTTTACTATTTTCATTGTTTAAAAAGTGGTTGCCATCAATAAAAATAAAAGTGAAAAATAGAAGTAATGAAAATGCAACGGCACCGGCGATCCCTGCCAGTATTTTTCTCATCCTATTTGCCCTCCTTTCGCTATTTTCATACTGAGTAACAGTTTTCATTAACTGAGTGTGAATTTTCTCTTTGCTTGATTCGTTTAACTTAAAGGACGGTAAGTCACGGAGTTTTTGTTCAATGTCTTTTTGATTAGAGTCCATCATTTAAATCCCCACCTTGTAACTTTCTTAGTGACTTCAATGCCCGGTGATAATTTGTCCTTACTTTTTCTTCTTTCCAATTCAGAATTTCAGCCGTCTCCGCTACCGTCATTTCTTTTATTCCTCTTAGTAAAATCACATCACGATAATTACTTTTTAACTTTTGAATGGAATTGTATAATGCTTGTTTCTCTTCATTTTGTAAGAGGATTTTTTCAGGTGATACTCCATCTTCAATGATCATTTGTTCGTCGAAGGATATATTCTTTTTCCTATTTCTTTTTCGTGCCTCGTCAATTGCTACATTACGGGCAATGCTAAATATCCATGTTTTTGGACTAGATTGTCCTTTGTAAGACTTCAACCCCTTTATCACTTTAATAAAAACTTCTTGCACCAAATCGTCCACATCAATTGACCCGGTATAATAGACTAAATAATCGTAAACATCGTTGCTGTATTGATGAAACCATTCGGATATTATTGAGTCACTTTTTGACATGTCGCTTTCCCCCGTATTTGATTTCACTTATTTAGACGTATAGAATTTCCTCTTATGACACTAAAAAAATATTCAATTTAAAATAGACTTTTGAATGATCTTAAAATCATGAGCAATGGTAAGGTTATCCAATATTCAGTATGAATGGATATCAGATATATATTAAATATTCTTTTCCCGTTAGTCGGTCTGTCGTGATATCCTATGTTTAAATGGGAATACATGTAAATGTAATCGCTCGAAAAAAACTAGAGGAAGGAAGATGGTCATTGAGCAGCCCTATAAGTGCCGTGGATTGGATTGAGAAAAGTGAAACTGTAGCTGATTTAATTAATCAGGAAGATACTTTATCCATATATCCAATGAATCAAGGAAATGAAGCAGAAGTCATCAAAATAGAATTAGATAATAAGAGTTTTGTATTGAAAGTATGGAATAAGAGTTCGAAACCTGATATTCATTTTCAATTTCATTTATTGAATGCGCTTATAGAAAAGGGCTTGTCAGTATCTAAACCAGTTGGTTGGGGGATAGATCGAAACACACATAAGGTTTTATTGACAACTTTTGATGGAGTTCCTGTTCAAAAGGTAAATAACAAGATTTTGATTGAAATTGCCAATATATTATCTACTTTACATCAAATGAATAATGAAGATATAGAAACAATTCAACTTCCAAAATATGATTTCGTAAGCTATTTTTTTCCTGAACTTAGCAAACATCATGATTTAAATAAAGCAGTAATTTCTTTAGTTAATCTTATCCAGATAAGGCAAGATCGTATTATTCACGGTGATTTTCATCTAAACAATATTTTGGAAGAAAATAATCGATATACAGTTATAGATTGGACAAATGGACAATTGGGTGACCCTAGATATGATTTTTCCTGGTCATTGATTTTGAAAAAAATATACATATCAGATCGTCTTGCACAAGTGTTTCGTTCCGCTTATTTATCGAAAAATAAAGTTCCCAGCAATGAACTAGATATATTTGAAGCATTGGCCTACTTAAAATGGATCTTGCTTAGTAGAAGCAATAGTGTCCCCATTGGGCCAAAAACGATTGAGAAAGTAAAAAGTCTGATTAGAAAAAATCCATTCTTACTGGAGGTAGACGTTGTGAATGGAAAGCAATAATAAGAATAGGAGTTTACTTTGAATAAAAAAAAGAAATTGATAACAGCTTGTACGAAACATTCCCAGACCTTGCAGAAATAATAAGGAATATTTGAAATGGGTGATTCTATGTTTAATAGAAATAAAGACAAAACTTACTTTCATACATTTGAGTGGAGTGGAAGTGAAATTCAATTTGTTGATGAGATAAAAATAGATTCATGCAATCATGTTCAAATTGGCAGATACGGTGGCAATTCAAAAGCAGGTGCCAATAAAAATGAAGATGGTGCTTTAGTATGGACGGGTGCGGATTGGGAACTGTCCATGATTTTGGATGGTCATGATAGTTCAGAAAGTGTGGACCTTGTGATTCGGACGATCCAAGATGAAGGGAAAAGTATCTCGAAGATTTTGGATAAACCTGTTGAAAATGTATTTACGATATTAGAAAGTCATTTACTTTCAGTCTTCCAATCCGCAGAATTTATTGAAGAATGTGAAAAAGTAAAGGGAGAAACCGCCTGCCTTATCTGTGTCAGAAAGGAAAAGTACCTTTGGTGGTTTTCAGTTGGAGATTGTTTAGTATACCTATTGCATGAGGAGCTTCACAAGCTAGGGCAATATAAGGTGAATCAACGGCAATTTTATGAATGGATTGGCTTTGTCAATACTTTTTCTCTTCCTGTTCCTTGTTATTCTTCTGGCATTAGAGAGCTGAGACCAGGAAGAAACACCATTCTAATGCTTACTGATGGTATATTAGAATGTGGAAAAGAGCATTATCAAGATGGGCTGAATATATATAAGGAATTTTCGGATGTGACGAAATTAGAAACGGGAATCAGGCGCATATTACAACATGTTCACGATAATCTAGGCAGTGATAGTGCGACTATCATATGCTGGGAGTACATCAACTTATTTTCTGCCCAGTATCCAAGTGATCTACCAAATCGGGGTGAATCAAATGTACGAGTTTAATGAAGGAAAAGTAGTTAGAAATGATGATTCAACGATCAATTATACATGGATTCATGGAAAAGAGAAAAATAATGGTATTTGCATAATGCTGCCGGGGCTTGGCTATACAACGCAGAGACCACTTTTTCATTATGCGACAGGTATTTGCATGAATGAAAATGTCGATCTGCTCCACGTCAATTATAACTATTTAGAAAATGAAGCTTTTAAAAAATTGGAGCATCACGCACAGGATCAATGGATATATGAAGATGTGGTATCTGTCGTTGAAACAGTTCTTAAGGATACCGAATATGGAATGTATTTTATTTTAAGTAAGTCGATCGGAACTATTCCTATGGCATACGAATGGAATCGGAAAAACTTTATTGATGTAAATCGTACATATGGAATATGGTTAACGCCGCTTATAAAAGATGAGACTGTGTGTAATGCTCTTTCAAAAATAGTGATTCCTTCTCTGTACGTAATAGGCACGGATGATCCTCATTATAAAGAAAATCTCATTGCCGACATTAATAAAAATTCTAACGTTAAAGGGCTTGTTATTCCTAATGCTAACCATGGGTTAGAGGTAAAAGGAGATGTTAAAACGACGATAAATATTGTTAAAGAAGTGATGAACACTATTGAGAAATTCATAAAAGAATATAAGGGGAGAGATTGAATTGCATCCAATAAAAAAACCACTCAAGTGGTTTTTTTAATCGCGCATTGCTCCCGCCTCTCTGGAAGTCATTGCACCTTGTCCGTTTTTTACATCTGTTTGAATTTCTTGTTTTACTTTTTGTGCATCAGTTCCGGCAAATTTTGGTTTATTAATAGAACCCAAATTCTGATTAGCTTTCTGTTGCATTTAAACCCTCCTCATTTTATTATTTCAATCTTATTATTTACAAAAAAGCACCTGGTATTCCAAAGGAATTCTTATACCTTCTGGAAACGGAAGTGCCTATTATGCACCCGCGGCCTCTTTAGTAGTAATGTCAGAAGCAATTAGGATAAAAGAAAAATCCTTCCTTCCGTTGCTTATTTAGAAAGGGAATACGATTATGATAATTTATACTTTGGTGTTTCTACTATTTTAGGTGGAAATGGAATTGAGAGTATTAGTGAATTGCCATTGACAGAAGATGAAACAAAAGCTTTAGACCGATCCGTTCTATCGGTAAAAAAAGTTCTTGAAACAATAATTTGATGAAAAGTTTTTAAAATTCTAGCAATCTATTGATTAAAGAAGAATAACTGTTATATATTATATGTAAATTAAACGCTTACATTTGTATGATTTTACCGAAAATAGAAAACGCTTTTCTAAAGTGTTTATATTTTTGTCGCAAAAGGTAAGCGCTTAACTAAAAACATGGGGTGAATTAGATGAGAAAATTAAATGTTGGAATAATCGGAGCTGGGAGGATTGGTCAGCTTCATGCGGATAATATGTTGCGATTAAATGTGATTAATTTAAAAGTAATCGCAGATTTACATATTGAGCATTTGAATGACACGCATTTTTACCAACAAATCCCGTTAATTACGACTGACCCTGAAAAAATATTTGAGGATCCTGCCATTGATGCCGTCTTCATTTGTTCTTCCACAGATACACATGTCAAGTTCATTAAAGCTGCGGCGAAGGCAGGAAAACATATTTTTTGTGAAAAACCAGTAAGTTTTAATATTGAAGAGACGATGGAAGCATTGAAAGCTGTTCAAGAAGCAGGTGTGAAGCTTCAAGTTGGTTTTAACCGCCGCTTCGACCAACATTTTCGGAAAGTCTATGAAACCGTTAGAGAAGGAAAAATTGGAAATCCCCATATTATTAAAATTACATCACGAGACCCACAACCACCACATGAGGAATACATTAAACGTTCCGGCGGCATGTTCATGGACATGACGATTCACGATTTTGATATGATTCGCTACTTATCAGGAAAAAAAGTAGTGGAAGTATCAGTAAAAGCTGCAAATTTAGTTAATCCCATTTTTGAAAAATATAATGATGTTGACACTGCGATTACGACTCTTACATTTGAAGATGGATCGCTTGGAGTCATTGATAATAGCCGACAAGCGCTGTATGGCTATGACCAACGAATAGAAGTTTTCGGCGATTTAGGTGTTGCTTTTGCCGAAAATGAAAGATACACGAATGTTCAAATTGCAACGAAAGATTCCATTCTATTAGACCATCCGAAGTTTTTCTTCCTCGATCGTTATAAAGCAGCATTTATGTCTGAAATTCATGAGTTTGCGAATGCGATTATAGAAAATAAGGCGGTTTCTTGTAGTGGGGAAGATGGGTATATGGCTGAATTAATCGCACTTGCCGCGCAAAAGTCGGTAAAAGAAAAGCGTTCAGTAATGTTGGCAGAATTGGAAAAGGAGGATTTACGTGTCTAATTTACTAATGAAGCCCCAGAAGCGCAACGGTGAAGGGAAAATCTTACACGTCTCACCGGAATCTGTAAATTGGGAGTATGTTGGATTTGAAGTGTATTCCTTGAAAGAAGGAGAGGAATTAACGAAACCTACAGAAAAAAATGAAGTATGCCTTGTTTTATTAAGCGGAAAGGCGGATGTACATACAGAAAAAGAAACGTTTACCTCTATTGGAGAAAGAATGAGTGTTTTTGAAAAAATCCCTCCATATTCTGTGTATGTTCCGAATGATGACACCTATAAGGTAAAAGCCATAACCGATTTAGAGCTGGCAGTTTGTCTCGCGCCGGGAAAAGGAAATTATCCTGCAAGATTAATTGCACCTGAAGATGTTGGGCAAGAGGACCGCGGTTCTGGGAAGATGAGTCGGAAGATCCATAATATTTTACCTGAACAAAAAGAGGCTGATAGTTTGCTAGTTGTTGAGGTGTTCACTCCAGACGGTAATACATCGAGCTATCCCCCTCACAAACATGACGAGGATCGTTTGCCTTATGAATCATACTTGGAAGAAACGTACTACCACGAGATTAATCCGTCTCAAGGCTTTGTTTTTCAACGGGTTTACAATGATGACCGCAGCTTGGATGAAACATTGAGTGTGGAGCATCGAAATGTTGTGTTGGTTCCAGAAGGGTATCACCCAGTTTCCGCGGTTCCCGGTTATGAATCTTATTATTTAAATGTGATGGCGGGTCCAAAGCGGGCATGGAAGTTTCATAATGATCCAGATCACGAGTGGTTATTTCCTAAATAGAAAGGAAGATAAGCAGTGTATAAATTGAATTTTAAACAAGATCGTTCCCTTGATTTGGTGGGAATTGGCAGACTGTGTATTGACTTAAATGCTGATCAGTTCAATCGTCCAATGGAAGAAACATCTTCTTTTACAAAATATGTGGGGGGTTCGCCAGCGAATATTACGATTGGCTCTTCTAGACTAGGCTTAAAAACAGGGTTTATTGGGAAAGTAGCGGACGATCAAATGGGACGTTTTATCGTTAAATACTTAAATAAAAACGATATCGACACTTCCGTTGTGTCAGTTGATCAAACTGGAGCCGTAACAGGACTAGCTTTTACTGAAATTAAAAGTCCGGAAGATTGCAGTATTTTAATGTATCGAGATAATGTTGCAGATTTAAAATTGGAGACGTCCGAGGTCTCAGAAAATTATATTAAGCAATCGAAAGCTTTGCTCGTTTCTGGTACGGCGCTTGCGGCAAGTCCCTCAAGGGAGGCTGTTTTTCTTGCGTTAGACTACGCGCGTAAGCACGGTGTTGTTGTCATAATGGATTTGGATTACCGACCGTACACATGGAAGTCCGCTCAGGAAACAGCCGTTTACTATAATTTAGCTGCTGAAAAATGTGACGTCATCATCGGTACTCGTGAAGAATTCGATATGATGGAGCAATTTGAAAAAGACTTCCATCAGGATGATCAAAAAACGGCAAAGAAATGGTTTGATTATTGTGCCGAAATTGTTGTCATTAAGCATGGTTCAGAAGGATCTATTGCATATACGAAAAACGGGTATTCTCATAAAGGTGGCACATTCAAAACGAAGGTACTAAAAACATTTGGTGCTGGAGATGCCTACGCGTCAGCCTTTATTTTCGGCTTGATGAATGGATGGGGTATTCCGAAAGCGATGGAATATGGCAGTGCCTCAGCAGCGATTGTTATTTCCAAACATAGTTGCTCAGATGCAATGCCAACGAAGAATGAAATTGATGAATTTATGGCCGAGGCTGTAGCGATTGATTAATTTTACATGGAGGTTTTGAATATGACTTATTTACAAAATTATATAGGCGGGGAATGGGTGGAAGCGAACACGGCGAACACCGAAATCGTCTATAATCCTGCGACGGGGGAAGAACTTGCCCAAGTTCCGATTTCCACGAAGGAAGATGTGGACAGAGCAGTTCAAGCAGCTGCGAAAGCCTTCGAGACCTGGAAAGAAGTACCCGTTCCAAGACGTGCGCGCATTCTTTTTAAATATCAACAACTTCTAGTAGAACACTGGGATGAGCTAGCAACACTGATTACGAAAGAAAACGGCAAGAATTTTACCGAAGCCCACGGAGAAGTATTACGAGGAATTGAGTGTGTGGAATTTGCATCGGGAGCACCAACTTTAATGATGGGAAAACAATTACCGTCTATTGCGAAAGGACTAGAATCGGGAATGTACCGTTATCCCCTCGGTGTCGCCTGCGGCATTACACCTTTTAATTTTCCAATGATGGTGCCGTGCTGGATGTTCCCGATGGCAATTGTAACTGGAAATACATTTGTTCTTAAGCCTTCCGAACGGACGCCGTTGCTTGCGAATCGCTTGGCGGAGCTTTTTGAAGAAGCGGGACTTCCAAAGGGAGTGCTTAATATTGTCCACGGAGCACATGATGTTGTGAATGGATTGTTGGATCATCCGGATGTAAAAGCAATTTCATTTGTCGGCTCTCAACCGGTTGCTGAATACGTTTATAAGCGTGGAACGCAAAATTTAAAACGAGTACAAGCACTAGCCGGTGCGAAAAATCACTCCATTGTTTTAAAAGATGCCAACTTGGATAATGCCGCAACGCAAATCATGAATGCCGCATTTGGTTCCGCGGGTGAGCGTTGCATGGCAGCTTCTGTTGTAGCAGTTGAAGAGGCTGTTGCCGATGAGTTTATTGAGATTTTATTACAAAAAACAAATGAGATTAAAATCGGTGATGGATTGGATGAAGGCGTTTTCCTTGGGCCTGTCATTCGCGAGCAGCATAAAGAAAGAACATTACAATATATTGAAAAAGGTGTAGAAGAAGGTGCCCGTCTCGTTCGTGACGGACGTAAAGATGATCGAGTGAACGGTGGCGGCTACTTTGTTGGCGCAACTATTTTTGACGAAGTGACGAGTGAAATGAAAATTTGGCAAGATGAAATATTTGCTCCAGTATTGTCGATCGCACGTGTGGGAAATCTTGGTGAAGCCGTTGAACTTGCCAATCAATCACGATTTGCGAATGGTGCATGCATTTTTACAAAGGATGGAGGAAACGTTCGCGAGTTTCGTGAAACAATTGATGCGGGAATGATCGGAGTCAATATTGGAGTACCGGCACCAATGGCATTCTTCCCATTCTCTGGATATAAAGACTCCTTCTATGGAGATTTACATGCAAATGGAACGGATGGAGTAGAATTTTATACGAGGAAAAAAGTAGTTACGGAGCGTTGGGTGTAGTATAGACCGTTTTCGAGATGAAATTTAATGAGAAAGAAGATTTTCTCATTAATGCATTACTAATTCACGATGAAAATGAGTTGAAAGTAGATTTAGTCGAGAATTGAGTGCTAATTCTCGATTAAATTGCTGTGAACGAAAGTTTAATCGAGAATTCGGTGATAATTCTCGAATAAGTTGATCTGAAAAAAGATTTAATCGAGAATTCGGTGCTAATTCTCGAATAAGTTGATCTGAAAAAAGATATAATCGAGAATTCGGTGCTAATTCTCGAATAAGTTGGTCTGAAAGAAGATTTAATCGAGAATTCGGTGATAATTCTCGAATAAGTTGATCTGAAAAAAGATATAATCGAGAATTCGGTGCTAATTCTCGAATAAGTTGATCTGAAAAAAGATTTAATCGAGAATTCGGTGCTAATTCTCGAATAAGTTGGTCTGAAAGAAGATTTAGTCGAGAATTCGGTGATAATTCTCGAATAAGTTGGTCTGAAAGAAGATTTAGTCGAGAATTCGGTGATAATTCTCGAATAAGTTGGTCTGAAAGAAGATTTAGTCGAGAATTCCGAGTTAATTTTCGATTAAGTTGGTCTGAAAAAAGATTTAATCTGGAATTCGGGGTTAATTGATCTGAAAAAAGATTTCATCTCAAATCGCCAGCTTATTCACGATGAAGGATGTTCAATAATCTAATAATGTCCGAATGACAAACCATTCAACCCCCTATTAACAAAAAATGAGGTGAGTTCTATGAAACTAACAACTGCTCAAGCATTGATTAAGTTTCTAAATCAGCAATACATGGAAAGAGATGGAAGGGAACAAAAGCTTTTCAAAGGGATTTTTACGGTTTTTGGACATGGAAATGTACTTGGTATGGGGCAAGCGTTGGAGGAGGATAGTGGTGATCTTGAAGTATATCAAGGTCGGAACGAGCAAGGAATGGCCCATGCGGCTACCGCTTTTGCGAAACAAAAACACCATGGACAGTTAATCGCTTGTACGACTTCGGTTGGTCCAGGTTCGGCAAATATGGTGACGGCAGCGGCGACGGCAACCGCTAATAATATACCATTGCTTCTTCTTACAGGTGATACGTTTGCAACTAGACAACCGGACCCGGTTCTTCAACAAATCGAACAGCCTTATAATCTTGGAATCTCTACGAATGATGCCTTTAAGGCTGTCAGCAAATATTGGGATCGAATTAATCGTCCAGAGCAATTAATGTCCGCCATGATTAATGCGATTCGAGTTCTGACAAATCAAGGGGATGCAGGTGCCGTCACGATTGCCCTTCCTCAAGATGTTCAAGGAGAGGCATATGATTTTCCGGATTCATTTTTTAAAAAGCGTGTTTACACAATCAATCGAATAAAGCCAACTGATCAAGCCCTAAACGAAGCGATTGAATTATTCAAGATAAAGAAAAAACCTCTCATCATTTGCGGAGGAGGTGTCCGTTATTCAGAGGCAGCAAGCATCCTGCGCGAATTTTCCGAAACCTTCCATATACCATTTGCTGAAACACAGGCTGGAAAAAGTGCGATCGAAAGCACACACCCGCTTAATTTAGGGGGAATCGGTGTAACAGGAAATGCCGCAGCAAATACAATTGCAAAAACCGCCGATTTAGTCATTGGCATAGGTACAAGATTTACGGATTTTACAACTGCTTCAAAACACCTTTTTCAATCGGAAGATGTAGATTTTATCACAATAAATAAATCCGAGTTCCATGCAGGAAAAATGGATGCCATTCAAGTTATAGCTGATGCCAAAACAGCATTGGAGGCACTTGCAGAGGAACTAAAAGATTACAAAAGCTCATATGAAGATGAAATAAAAGAAGCGAAAGAAGCTTGGCAATCTGAATTAATAAGGCTATCAGAAACAAATTATAAAGCAGCAAATTTTAAACCTGAAGTGGCTGGACATATGGACGATACCCTAGCTGAATATGAGGAAGTGTTTGGGTCTAGTCTTACGCAGACAGAGGTGATCGGCCTTATCAATAACACCATTGACGATGATGCGATTGTCGTCGGTTCTTCAGGTAGTTTGCCCGGAGACCTCCAAAGAATGTGGGTAAGTAAAACTCCGAATACGTACCATATGGAATATGGTTATTCATGCATGGGCTACGAAATTTCCGGTGCACTTGGAGCTAAAATGGCGGCCCCTGACCAAGAAGTATATGCATTTGTCGGAGATGGCAGCTATTTAATGCTTCATTCCGAGTTGATTACGAGTATTCAAGAGAAGAAGAAAATTAATGTTCTTCTATTCGATAATGCCGGCTTCGGCTGTATTAATAATCTGCAAATGGGAAATGGAATGGGCAGCTTCGGTACGGAATTCCGAATGCGTGATCATGAAACGAACCAACTTACTGGACCCATCATGCATATTGACTATGCGCAAAGTGCTGCTGGTTACGGTGTTAAAACATATACAGCAAGAACAATGGAACAATTGCTCAATGCGTTAGAAGATGCAAAAAAACAAACTGTTTCCACTTTGATTGATATTAAAGTGCTTCCGAAAACAATGACAGATGGATACGGGGCATGGTGGCATGTCGGCATTGCTGAAGTATCGAAAAAAGAGTCCATTCAAGCAGCATTTACAGAAAAAGAAGAACAGCTGAAAAAAGCGCGACAGTATTGATAGGAGGAAGTTGGAATGTTTGATGTAACAGCGGTCAAGCTTGGGATTGCCCCTATCGGGTGGACGAACGACGATTTGCCGGAACTCGGAGGAGAAAACACGTTTGAACAATGCATAAGCGAAATGGCGCTTGCTGGTTTTTCAGGAACCGAGGTCGGCAATAAATATCCTCGGGAGATTCCAGTGTTAAAGAAAGCTTTACATTTAAGAAATTTAGAAATTGCAAGTGCTTGGTTCAGTGCCTTTTTAACGACAAAGCCCTTTGAGGAAACGGAAAAAGCGTATATTGCCCACCGAGATTTTTTATATGAAATGGGTGCAGAGGTGGTTGTCGTTTCTGAACAAGGTCGCAGCATTCAAGGAAACATACAAACCCCCTTGTTTGCGGAAAAGCCTATTTTTACAGAAGAAGAATGGGTCAAACTGGCAAAAGGATTAGATAGATTAGGAGAACTCGCAAAAGAGAAAAATATGAAACTCGTTTACCATCACCATATGGGGACGGGTGTGCAAACAACAGAAGAAATTAATCGCTTGATGGATATGACAGACCCGAATCTCGTTTTTCTTTTATATGACACTGGCCATCTTTATTTTTCAGGGGAGGACACACTTGCTGTATTAGAAAAACATTTGCCCAGAATTAAACATGTTCATTTAAAAGATGTTCGACAAGAGATTGCTAAACATGTAGAACAGGACCATCTCAGTTTTTTAGCAGCTGTGAAAAAAGGGGTCTTTACCGTACCAGGTGATGGAGCCATCAACTTCGATCCGCTCTTTCACGTATTGGCGAAGTCAGACTATAAAGGTTGGATGATTGTTGAAGCTGAGCAAGATCCAGCACTAGCAAACCCCTTTGAATATGCTTTAAAGGCGCGGAATTTTATAAAGGAAACAGCTGGGGTGTGAGGCGAAATGAAAAAAATTAAAGTTGGAATTGTAGGTCTTGGTCGGCTTGGCAGGAAACATGCGGAAAATTTGGCATTTAGAATTCCACGTTGTGAATTAACGGCTGTATGCAGTGTTATTGAAGAGGAAGTTCAAGAAGTAATGGAAGCGTGGAATATTCCTTACGGATATACAAAATATGAAGAGATGCTTGAGAATAAAGAATTGGATGCTATCTTCATCGCTTCTCCTTCCAATTTCCATTGCGAGCAAATTAAACAAGCTCTCAGTCTTGGTCTTCATGTTTTTAGCGAAAAGCCATTAGGACTTTATATCAAAGAGGCATATGATGTTCATCAAGCGGTAAAAGCCCATCCGAATCAAGTCTTCATGCTTGGGTTTATGCGCAGATATGACCGTTCTTATATGGCGGCAAAGGAAAAAATTGAAGCGGGAGTAATCGGTGAACCATTTCTAATTCGTTGTTACGGTTTAGACCCAGCCAATAAAATGGATAGTTTCTTAAAATTTGCCCGTGCGAATTATAGTGGCGGGCTTTTCCTAGATATGTCCATCCATGATTTTGATTTGGCGCGTTGGTACCTTGGAACAGAAGCAAAGGAAGTTTGGGCGATCGGCGGTAGTTACGCTCGTCCGGAATTTGATGAAATTGAAGATGCAGAAACGGGAGCAGCAATGGTTCGTTTTGAAAATAATTCGATTGGAATTTTTGTAGCTGGCCGCAATTGTGCTCACGGATATCACATCGAAACAGAGATTATTGGAACGAAAGGGACCCTCCGAATTGGGACAGTTCCGGAACGAAATCAAGTTGTCATTATGAAAGATGAGGGCGTAATTCAAGAATGTGTTGATGGATTTCTTGAACGCTTTGAACAAGCTTATTTAAGTGAAGCGGAGGAATTTATCAACTGTATTTTACAAAATCGCAAACCTGGGGTAACTGTTGAAGATGGGGTACAGTCAACTATTCTAGGATATTCATGTAAAAAGTCGTTTGAAATGCGCCAATTAATCGAAGTGAAAGCCGAAAATATGATCTATGAGTGAGACTAGAAATGAGGCACCCGGGAAATGAAACCAACAATATACGATGTTGCGAAGGCGGCAGGAGTATCTATTGCCACTGTATCAAAAGTCATTAATAGTACGGGGCAAATGCGTGAAGCGACAAGAGAAAGAGTTAAAGAAATAATGGAGAAGCTTAATTATCAACCAAGTTTGATGGCTTCTGCATTGACTGGAAAGGGGACCGAAACCCTTGGGCTTTTGGTCCCTGATATTTCGAATCCATTTTTTTCGGAAATGGCTAAAACGATAGAGGATCGGGCGCATGAAAGTGGAATGAGTGTGATCATTTGCAGCACCGACGAAAACGTAGAAAAAGAAAAGAAGTACATAGAACTATTACAAAGAAAACATGTGGACGGGATGATTGTTGCCTCAAGCTTCCATAATAAGAAGGTTTTAGAAGGTGTAGCAAGTAGGGGGCTCCCATTTGTCATGTTAACAACAGATGATTCAGGTCTTGGAGTGACATCGATTTCTGTGGATGATTTTAAGGGGGGATTCGAAGCAACATCGCATCTTTTGTCAGAGGGACATCAAAATATTGTCATTATTGCTGAATACGCTAAAAGTAGTAAGCTAAGAATCTACGGTTATTTAGAAGCACATGCAGAGCATGGATTAGTAAGCAGTGAAGAAAATATATTTAGAACAGTTGCTTCCATAGAAAATGGCAGGGAATGCTTGAGACAAATCTTTCAAAAAGGAAGAGTTCCGACTGGAATATTTGCATGTAACGATCTTATCGCAGTTGGTGTGATTCAAGAGGCTAAGACAATGGGCTTAAAAATCCCTGAAGATTTATCAATTATCGGCTTCGATAATACAATTTTAGCTACGACAACTGTCCCCGGTTTAACGACAATTGCGCAGCCCATCACTGAAATGGGCAAGAAGGTTGTCGACGTCATCATTAGCGAAATCAAAAATAAAAATCAAACGAAGGAGCGGATCTTATTTAAGCCGCAACTGATTATTCGGGGGACGACAGCAATGAATAATAGATGAGGTGATTATGTTGCGTATAGCATTATTAGGAGATTTGCATTATCCCGTTATTGACTCTAGCAATAAACAATTATCAGCTGCAGTAGACCATTTTTTTGAAGACTATTTACATGAATTTTTAAGTATTGAAGCCGATTTTCATATTTCCATTGGGGATTTGACACATCTAGGTTTAGAAAGTGAATTCTTAAGCGTTTATAAAATTATTAATAAATTCAACAGAAACTTTCAGACTGTCCTTGGAAATCACGATGTACTATCGCTTCCAAAAGAAAAAATCAGTTCGCTCATACAACTGCCTACATATCATTCGCTTGAAACAGAGGAATATTTTCTATTATTTTTGGATACGACGAAAGAATTTGAACTTCACGGCTGGGGATTAGATCAGGAGCAATGGCGATGGCTTGAAAAACAAATGGAACACTCAAAAGAGAAACATTTATTAGTATTTGCACATCATCCTGTTCCAGAGACAACCACTATTTCGCCTAAGAGTGAGGGCTTAAAAGAACCATTGCAGGATATTCGCCCTTTATTGAAAAAGAGAGATGGATGTGTAATATATTTTAATGGACATACCCATGTGCGATCTTACGTTCAAAAAAATAACTTCCATTTCATACAAGCAGGTGCTGCTATTTGCGACCCGGATATTCTATTGGTCGAATTGGATGGGAGTAATGTGAACGTAAGAAGAATGGATATTATAAATAAAGAACTTGAGGATAGTAGAAAAATACTTTATGAGAAATTGCCGGAATTCCATCGTCCTAAGTTGTTCCAGTCATA
Source organism: Lederbergia panacisoli (assembly GCF_024626525.1). GTDB lineage: Bacteria > Bacillota > Bacilli > Bacillales > Bacillaceae_C > Lederbergia > Lederbergia panacisoli. The sequence goes on along the minus strand of NZ_JANJGU010000020.1, from coordinate 3,330 downwards.
AGATCTTAGTTTACTTTTCAAAATTAGTTGAGGTGATATTTTTATGAAGCGAAACCATGATTCCTTTAGGGGATGTCTTGTTGGAGGGGCAATAGGAGATGCTTTAGGGTGGCCAGTTGAATTTATGAAATTGAATGACATTCATCGCCGCTATGGACCAGAGGGGATTCAGGAATTACATATTTCTTCATCTGGAAAAGCGGAGATTACAGATGATACGCAAATGACTCTTTTTACAGCAGAAGGAATGTTAAGGGCAGAAGCGAGAGGTGTTCTAAAAGGAATATGTCATCCGCCTTCAGTTGTCTTTTATGCTTACCAGAGATGGATGCTCACTCAAGGATATCCGAAAGTAGTAGAATATGAATGGATTTATGATGGCTGGCTTCTTAATATTAAAGAACTTTTTGAACGGCGAGCACCAGGAAATACTTGTTTATCCGCGCTAAATAACAGGGAACAAGGGTCAATTGAGGAACCGATTAACAATAGTAAAGGTTGCGGAGGCGTGATGCGTGTTGCACCAGCAGGATTGTTTTATCGAAAAGAAAGGGCGTTTAATATGGCTGCGGAATTTGCCGCCATTACCCATGGACATCCATCAGGATATCTTTCAGCGGGTGCGTTAGCTTACTTAATTGCAGCTATTATTGAAGGGCAAGATATTGAAACAGCTGTAACAAATACGATTTTGGAGCTTGAAAATCACGAGCATCATCATGAGTGCAGCCAAATTTTAAGAAAGGCAGTAAAGCTTTCAAAAAATGACGTGACGGATATAGATGCAATAACAGAACTTGGAGAAGGATGGGTCGGAGAAGAGGCGTTGGCTATATCGGTGTATTGTGCATTGAAGTTCCGGGAAGATTTTAAAAAAGCCTTAATTGTAGCAGTGAATCATAATGGAGATAGTGATAGTACGGGGGCCATTACAGGGAATATTCTTGGTGCATATTTGGGAATACATAAAATTCCAAAAAATTGGATTGAAAATGTTGAGTTGAAAGAGGTTCTTATGCAAGTGGCGGATGATTTGCTAATTGAATATAACGAGGATAATATAAACTGGGACCGTTATCCAGGGTATTAAAGGTGGTTAATGACGGAGCAACTGTCGATTGAACCCCTTTGTACAGCTTTTTACTTTCAACAACAACGAGGAGTTATGATAATGAAAAATCTAGATAAATCGATTTTCCAAAGAGATGTGAAAGATTATTGGTACATAAAATACAATGAAAATGGCTATCCTCATGTCCAGCAAGGCTGGGTTTTGCCGCCAGAACGCAAAGAGGAATTTGATCCATTTATCTTAATGGCGGATGATTGGTTTAAGCGGGGTACTTTTTCGGACCATCCTCACCGCGGTTTTCAAACCATTACATATGTTATTGATGGAAGACTCGAGCATATTGACAATCACGGAGGACATTCAATCCTGGAAGCAGGAGATGTACAATATATGAATGCCGGATGGGCGGCGAGGCATGCAGAAGAAGCTGTGGATGATGATTTAATCCATACACTTCAACTATGGTTAAATCTTCCTAAACACTTAAAAAATACGAAAACATCGTATCAGAATATACATCTGGAAGATGTTCCAATTGTTCCTTTTGAATCTGGAAATCTGAAGGTTTATTCTGGGGATATTGCAGGCGTTACCGGCCCGATGAACAGCCTAGTACCTATTACAATGACGGAAATATCTTTCAGCAAAGCCGGGAATTTTACACATATCCTTCCTGGAAATCACAACGCCTTTTTAATTGTTCGCTCTGGTGAAGTAGAAATAGGAGAGTCGAAAACTAAATTAACTAAAACCGGTGTGGCAACACTTACTTTTAAGGAAGATGGCACTGATCTGGTCAGTGAATTGGCTATCAAGGCAAACGAACGTGCAAAGTTACTTATTTATTCGGGAGTTCCATTAAATGAAGATGTAGTTCAATACGGTCCTTTTGTCATGAACTCAATGGAAGAAATCCAACAGGCATTTCGTGATTTTAATGAAGGGAAATTTGGCCCACCTGCAAAATAGATCGATGCACGATTCTATTTTGTTTCGAGAGTAAAGAGGAGTGTCATTTAAATATATTTCAGAAGAAAATGGAAAAACTCTTTACATTTCATTCCATGTAATATAGAATTTCTATATACCTAAAATAACTAGGTAGGTGATAAAATGTTTAATCGTGAATTAGTTAAGGGAAGTACATCTCTTTTGCTGCTTCAATTATTGGATGAACGAGATATGTACGGATACGAGCTTGTGAAGGAACTGGAGAATCGCAGCAGTAATGGTATTTCCTTCAAGGAGGGCACTCTTTATCCTGCACTTCATAAACTTGAAAAGCAAGGATACATCGAATGTTATTGGCAGGAACAAGAGAAGGGGCCGGCAAGGAAGTACTATCATCTTACTTCAGAAGGTAAAGAAATGCTTCTGGAAAAAACCCATGAATGGCATGACTTTGTTTCGGTGATGAACAGGGTGGTAGGGAGAAAAAAACGTGGAACGGCTGAAGAATGAGTTTTTATCAGAACTTGCGGAAAACCTCGCAAATCATGAGGAAATAAAATCGATATTAACAGAATATGATGCTCATCTTGATGACTTCCTAGTTTGCCACTCACATATAGTTGATGAAACCGAGCTGCGGGATCAAATGTATTCAAGATTAGGTACACCTAAAGAAATTGCCGCTATGTGGAAGGAGGAGCTCTCTGTCACACCGAGCAATATGAAATGGCTGTTTATTGCTGTGAATATTTTTTTCTTTGGTGGAGGGGCAGTCCTCACTCTAGCACATAATTTATTTGATTGGATCTGGTTGACAAGGATATGGAATCGGTTGACTAGCTTTCCAATAGCAATTGCATTTATATACTTATTTTTTTGGGCGCTGCTTGGTTATGAAATAGGCAGGGGCTTTGGACATAGAGGGAAGAAATTGTTAAAAGGTACTTTCTTCCTGGCATTGATTCCGAATCTTACACTCATGGTTTTAACTGTTTTTAAAATCATTCCTCATAAATGGTTTTACCCATTGTTGACTGAAACTTTTATCGGTCTTTGCATTCTGTTCACGCTTCTTTTATACCCAGTATGTCTAATAAGCTTTAAATGGGGGAAAAAAGCTTCTATTTAAGCTTTTTTTTAACCACATACATAGATATTCTATGTATGCAGTATAACGATAGGTAGTGTCAAAAGTTCTATGAAAACTCAATAGATACTCAGTTCCCTTTCCAGTTATTAGTGGAATGACTCCGCAATCGCCCTTGACAAACACGCCAATGGTTTGAATTCAGGGTAACAAGGGCGAA
>NZ_JANJGU010000019.1 GCF_024626525.1 Lederbergia panacisoli | reverse complement strand
GGATTTTGGTGTGTGTGTGGTAACCTCACTTTTATCCTAAAATTATGGGGGTGGCAAGTTTTTTGCTTATAAACCCTTTTATATCAAGGAATTATTAACTTTTTACTATAGATGTTTTGACAATACGTAACGATACAAGGGGGTCTTTATATGGATTTGAAAATTGAAAGGGTAGACTGGTTATTTTTAAGTATGTGTTTCTTAGTAGGGATTATTGCTGAAGAAGCGTTTTTTAGGAATCAAATTGGTATATCCTATATCATCTTTATCGTTGTGTTTTATACCATTGTTTTATATAAGTTTCGATCATATCCATTCTCACATCAACGCTTCGGATATTTAGTGTTGATAGCAATATGGATTTTGGCAATCTGTTACTTTCTATATGATACAGCACTTTTCTATATGTTGAATATCATTGTCATTCCAGCACTTGTTATTTTCCAGCTAGTACTAGTTACATCGCCTCAGAAAAAAGAATGGAATAACCTGCGTTTTCTCTTTTCTGCTGCTCGTCGTCTTTTTGAAGGAATAGGTTATAGTGCTATTTTCACAAAGCATATTGCGTCTCTCTTTAAAAAGAGAACAAACAAAAAGCATTATGACATTTGGATAAAAATTATCATCGGAATTGCTATTTCAATACCAATTTTATTTATCATACTTAATCTATTAATTTCGGCAGATTCTCAATTTGAAAGGCTAATTAATAATATCCCTAACCTATTTAATATTAAGGCGGAATATGTGTTTCGTTTCATTATTATATTAATCTACACATTCACTTTCTTTGGTTTTATGGAAGTTCTATCACGAAAAAATATCGATCATGTCCAAAAGGAAGTTAAGCCAATCGCAATGGATGGAATCATCACAATTACGATGTTAGTCCTTCTTGATATCGTCTATATATTATTTGTTGCCATTCAATTCAAGTACTTTTTCAACGGCTCGCTTGATGAAGGATATACTTATGCGGAATATGCGCGACGCGGTTTTTTTGAATTACTATTTGTCACTTTAATTAATCTGAGTGTTACTACCGGAGTTATTAATTTTACGAAACATATTGATGGCTTTTTGAAACAGACAATGCGAATAGCCTTAACGGTTCTCGTGTTATCAAGTGGAGTTCTGCTAGTATCAGCATTCATGCGATTGACCATGTACGAAAATGCGTATGGCTTTACATTTACAAGGGTGCTGGCGCATTCCTTCATGATTTTCTTAATGGTTATTTTTGCATATACCTTAATTAAAATTTGGCTCGAGAAGCTTTCCTTATTCCATTTTTACTTCATTGCATCCCTCGTTTACTATGTGGGTTTGAATATCGTCAATATTGATAACTTTGTAGTTGAACGAAATATTGAGCGTTTTGAGCTTACCGAAAAAATCGATGTACATTATTTAAACAGCTTATCAGCAACAGGAATCTTGGGGCTAATAGAGATATACGAAAAGAATCCGAACGTTCCGGAATTAGAGTATTTGCTAAAAGTTCGTAAAACAGAAATAGATAATTTAAAAGATGTTTCTTGGCAATCGAAAAATCTTACGAGGAATAAAGCATATAAAAAGCTAAGTGAGTTGGATTTTAAGTAGAAAAGGGAGGAAGGAAAATGTCTAAATTAGGGTCGAATGCAAGACCAGCGGTTTTACGTGTTCATTCAGAGGAAAAGGCTAACGATTTTCAGCATTTATGTGAAGAAATGGACTGGAAGGTGATCATTACTATTGATCCTGATAACCCAGAAGATATTTCGGATTATCAAAGACTGATGGGGAAAAAATATAAAACAAAAATTTGATTTTTCATATGGGCTAAAATAAGTGAAATGGGCTGCTTTCAGATATCTGTAGGCAGCCCACTTTATTTCAAATGTACCCATGATGCCCGTATTTCAAAAGTTAGTAAGTCCATAAGAAAAATGGTAAGCTGATTATCTTCTGACAATCAGCTTTCTTCCATAATGAATAGGCATTTACAATTAAGACTATTTCCATATATTATGATTTATATAAGTAATATTATAGATTGGATTGTTTATATGTTTACATTTTTGAAAAAAAATAGTGGAGTATTACTGTTTTTTCTTATATTAGGACTTATTATTTTGTCTTCCAGTTTTAATATAGTTTTACCCTATGGGATTACTTTTGCTTTTACAAGTATCTTTTTATTTTTAATGCTGCGTCTTTTTGGGTTGCCACAAGCAGTGCTCGCTGGATTATTTACTACTTTTATTCTTTTACCTCATCAACTCTATTCTGTTGGACTGCAGGCTTTACTTGTAGTGGAAATCATATTTGTAGGTGCATTTTTTCATAAGGGTAGACGCGCTAAAATGTTTTTTGTCGATATCTTTTTTTGGATGACGATCGGATTAATTGGACTTTTTTTTATCAATCAGCCTTATTTGACTGGGAATGCCCTTTACTTCCAAATATCCAAAATGATTGTTAACGGTTTATTTAATGTAGTTGTGGCAGATATGCTTTTAGCCTATGTTCCTTTTTATCGTTTTTTCAAGAATAATAAAGTAAATAAGAACAATTTTTCTATCCATCAGTTTCTATTTCATATAATCGTCATTTCCATTATAGTACCGTTCTTTTTTAGTGTGATGACCAATGCGCGCAATGCTCAAGGGTTATTGGATAGTAAAAATATATCTCATGTAAAAAATATAGTTTCTATCATGGAAAAGGAAATTTCTGACTGGAGTAAAGAAGATTTAAGGCAATTATCAATAAAAAATGCAAAACAAATTGATCGGATGGATGAATTAGTCCACTACTTGGATTCCCCTGAATTAGATATTGTTATTATGAACGAAAAAAATGAAGTTTTCGCTTCAACATCTAAAGATATTCAGGTGAATACCGTCTATAATATGGCCAGTAACGAGGTTCTAAGATTGGCTAATAACGACTTTCTAGTCATATTACCTAAAGACGGGAGCTTCGCGCCAATTAATAAGTGGGGTAAGGGATATTATTTATATGATGAAGAATTAATATCTTCGAACATTAACATAATGGTTCAACTACCAATATCTCAATACCAAAATAAAATTTTCTCTATTTTTTTAGAGCAACTCGGATATTCCCTAATATTTGCATTATTCCTTTCTATTTTTGTACAGACTGTCAGCAGTATTTTTATGAAAAATATTAGACAATTGACATTAGCATCTACACGTTTACCAGAAAAACTAATTCAATTTGAACAAATTGAATGGCCCCTTAGCCATGTTTCCGAACTGCGTTTACTCTCGAAAAACTTAAAGGAAATGGCGGAAAAACTAAAAGAGTTATTCAGAGAAAGCAATGAAATGAATAATAAATTGAAAGAGCAGACAAAACAATTAATAGAATCTGAGTTTAGATTAAATCATTTAGCTTTTTACGATGTGTTAACGGGTTTACCTAATCGTCGTCATTTTCAGGATTATGTAAAAAGTTTGATTTACACTCAACCTTCTTCATTATTTGCTATTCTTTTTATTGATATTAATCAATTTAAGCAAGTGAATGATACGATTGGCCATGCAGCCGGCGATACACTGCTTCAATTAGTTGCAGACCATCTTCGTACATTACAAAACGAGAACCGCAATATTTTTCGATTAGGCGGTGATGAATTTGTCATCGTTCTAAGTATAAAAGAAAGAGAAGAAGTGCAGGAAACACTACAGCAAATGATTCAGGAATTTTCCACTCCTTTTTCCGTACAAGGTCATATGCTGTATGTTACAGCTAGTGTTGGAATCAGTTTATATCCGGATAATGGGGAGGATATAGATACTCTAATTAAATGTGCGGATATTGCGATGTACCATTCAAAAGAAAAAGGTGGGAATGTTGCTCGCTTTTTCAATGACTCGATGAGAAATAAATACGATGACCGCCTTCTAATTGAAAATTCTTTGAGGCAAGTTGTGGATAAAGGGAATTTTGAACTATATTATCAACCAAAATATCAATTTGGCCGAATTACAAGTATAGAAGCATTAATTCGGTGGAAAGATCCTGAACTTGGTTTTATTTCACCAGCCACTTTTATTCCGATTGCCGAAGAAATTGGATTAATATATGAAATTGATCGTTGGTCCTTAATTGAGGCATGCGAGCAAAATAAAGAGTGGCAGGATCGGGGGTTTCCGAAGATACCTGTTTCGGTGAACATTTCAGCAAAACAGTTTCAACGAGATTATTTGGTTTCGATGGTGAAGCAAGCGCTGGAAATATCGGGATTATCCCCTGAATATATTAAACTGGAAATAACGGAAAGTGTTTTTATTAAAAATTTGGACTATGTCACAACTGTTATTAAGCAGTTAAAAGAGATTGGCGTCAAAATATCAATAGATGATTTTGGAAAAGGATACTCTTCCTTGTATCCTTTACTGCAACTTCCAATCGATGAAATCAAAATTGACCGGCAGTTTATTTCCGATATCGATCAAAATATGAAAAAGTCCCGATTAGTCCAATCCATCCTTAGCATGGCAAAAGGTCTCCAACTAAATGTTGTAGCAGAAGGAATTGAAACAAAAGACGAAAGAAATACTCTAATGCAAATGGGGTGCGATGAGCTTCAAGGTTATTTATTTAGTCCTCCTATCAACGCCCAAGAGATAGAGACATTGTTTTCAGGAAGCTTGAAAAAAAACAAAATATGATTCAGAATGGGTAAAAATTAGAGCATTTCTTTTAATGAGGAATGCTTTTTATTTTGTCGGAAATTAAAGGGATATTTACTAAACAATAATAATATAATCACAAAGGATAATAATTTATTGTAAAACGATAAATTATTTGTTAAAATGAAATTGAAAATAAGTAAGAGAGGTGCTTTTTATGAAACGGGAAACATTCTTTTTAAAGCTCACTGTTTTTCTTATGGGGCTTCCTGTCCTTGCTTTGTGTATATTTGTATTGCCTAGGATAGCTGAATTTTTTGCAGAATTAAACCCAAAATTAGATTATCTACAATACCCCTTTTTAATGAGTTTGTATGTAGCGGCATTAATATTTTTTGTTGCCTTGTTCCAAACTTTAAGACTTTTAAACTATATTGACAAGAATTTGGCATTTTCGGAGTTATCTGTAAAGGCCTTGAAAAATATCAAATACTGCGCCATCATCATCAGTGCATTATTTGTCTTATTTTTGCCCCTTATATATCTCATGGCGGAAGTAGACGATGCCCCAGGCATGATATTAATTGGAATGGTCATTATTTTTGGTAGCCTGGTAGTTGCAGTCTTTGCAGCTGTTCTTCAAAAACTATTAAAAAATGCCATCGATATAAAATCAGAAAATGATTTAACAGTCTGAGGTGAAAACAATGGCAATTATTATCAATATTGATGTGATGCTTGCTAAAAGGAAAATGAGCGTAACAGAACTTTCAGAGAGGGTTGGAATTACGATGGCTAACCTTTCTGTATTGAAAAATGGGAAGGCAAAAGCGATACGATTATCAACTTTAGAGGCAATTTGCAAGGCTTTAGAATGCCAGCCTGGAGATATCTTAGAATATAGAAGTGATGAAGGCGATTGAATAGGGATGAAATTATTGTGAGAACGGGCACTTATTGAAAAAGCATTATCTTTAGCAACCGAATATTTCGGTTGTTATTTTTTTTTAAGTTATAGCGAAATTTCGGTTAACTGACTGCCTGATAAATTGTGGATGGCTTTTTTCACTCCATCTAAAGGCTCGGAATTGGGGTGATTTGTAGAGTGTAAGCAACTTGTTAATTTGCTATACTTTATTATGGGTAAAAAATGCCTGTGCTTTTCAACTTAAGGGAGAGAAAAAATGAATACAGAGACAAAACAAAAGTCTGTTGTGATAGCGTTATTAATATCGACGTTCCTTACAGCAATTGAAGGAACGATCGTAAGTACTGCAATGCCAAAAATAGTAGCAGATCTTGGGGGAAGCCATTTATATACGTGGGTGATTTCAATTTACTTATTAGCAATCGTTATCAGCACGCCGATTTTTGGGAAAATGGCTGATTTATATGGACGAAAGCTAATGTTTACAATTGGTACAATCATATTTTTAATTGGCTCCATGCTTTCAGGTCTATCCCAAACGATGGAGCAGCTTGTTATTTTCCGCCTTATTCAAGGGATCGGGGCAGGGGCATTATCGACTATTCCTTTTACGATTATTGGTGATGTGTTTGAATTTAACATGAGGGCAAAAATTCAAGGGTGGATGAGCAGTGTATGGGGAATTGCCGGTATTTTCGGTCCTCTTGCCGGTGGATTCATCGTCGATACGATATCTTGGCATTGGATTTTCTTTATGAATCTCCCTTTTGGAATTATATCGTTATTTCTATTATGGTTTGCTTTACATGAGCATATTGAAAAGAAAAAACAGGTTATTGATTATGCCGGCATTTTAACATTTACAATATGTATGAGCTCTTTCTTGTACGCTTTAACTTTAGTTAAAGAGTATAAACAAGTAACTAGCAATATTGCTGTTTTATTTATTGTAGCATTCGTAGGCCTTTCTGTTTTTATTTGGATTCAAGCAAAGGGAAGAGAGCCGATGCTGCCGCTTTCCGTATTTAAGAATAAATTTATAACGATTTCAAATGTTGCTGGATTTTTATTAGGTTTTATTCTTGTTACGATCACTTTCTATATCCCATTATGGGTACAAGGTGTAACAAATTTAAATGCAACTTTCTCCGGTATAGCCATGCTCCCCATGTCCGTTACATGGCCGTTTGGTGCACTTGTGGCAGGTAAGTGGATGAGCAAGAGACCAATTGCTCATATAACAATGGCTGGAATTGCGATTATTATCATAGGTTGTGTTGGGTTGGTATTTTTCCGGACCGAAACGACAGTGGCTTGGATGATGGTCGTAACAGGAGTGCTAGGAGTCGGTTTCGGATTGGCTTATACCGCCTTCACGGTTGCCGTTCAATCTGCAGTAGAATGGGAGACCCGCGGGGTGGCTATGGGTTCCCATAATTTATTAAAAAACCTTGGACAAGCAATAGGGATTGCTGTTTCAGGATTATGGTTGAGTGACGAATTACAAGGCTTCACATTAGAATCAAGCTTGCATAATGTGTTTATTTTACTGCTCATACTTGGAATATGCTCGTTGGCCGTAACCGGTATGCTTTTAAGCAAAAAAGGCAGGGAACTTGCTGTTCGTTAATATTTTTGGTCGACAAAGGGTTTATCTGGATTTCAGATAAACCTTTTGTCATTATAAAGGTTTCAAATCATAATGTTCCAGCGCTTGGTTAACATCGTGAATATGATAAATCTTTTTCTTTATACAAAATTGAATGATTAAATCAAAGGTTTCACTATCAGACAATGTGTAACCCGCCGAATTCAAAAGAGTATCCGTTTCTTCTTGTTCAAGCTCTAGAGCCAAGGCAAGTGAGATGATTGTATTTTTTCTCGGTCGATAGCTTGGATTTGAACGTATTTTAGAAAACAGCTTCCTATCAACTCCCGCTTTATGATAGATTTCGGGATCAGTTGCACCTTTCTGGTCGATAAAATCGAATAGTAGTTTTTGAAGTGAAGGTTTTCTTTTGTTCTCTATAAAATCGATTATTTCCTCATTGTACATACTTTCATGAGCGATATCTTCTGATATATTGAACGTTTTTAAAACAAAATAATGATCAATAAACTTCTGCAATTCACCTATAATTTTTTCATTTAGCAAATCGTCCATCTCCCCAAAATGTCGCTTTAAAGGCGACCAATATATGGATAATCTCAGCTATGATTATACCATCAGATGAGTAAGGGAGGATTTTTTTATGTTGACTGAAATCATTTTTTTACTAGATAGAAGCGGATCAATGGCTGGACTTGAACATGACACAATCGGTGGTTTTAATGCTCTGATTGAAAAACAACACAATCTTGATGGAGAAACAAAGGTGACAGCTGTTCTATTTGATGATCAGTATGAAGTTTTATGGAATGGAATTGATGCAAAAACTATAAAGCTAACTGAAAAAGAATATTATGTGCGTGGGTATACAGCCTTGCTTGATGCTGTAGGCAAAACGATACTAGAGGTAGATCATAGGTTTTCTAATGAGGGCAAACCAGATAAGGTTATTTTTGTTATTACTACTGACGGGATGGAAAATGCAAGTCAGGAATTTAAGTACCCTAAAATAAAAGAAATGATTAAGCAACAAGAAGAAAAGCATCAGTGGGAATTTATCTTCATCGGGGCTAATATTGATGTAGTAAAAGAGGCTGATAATATTGGAGTCAGCTCAGATAATGCATTTACGTTTGAAGCATCAAGTACAGGAGTTGAAAGTATGTATGAAATGGTTCACGAGGAAATCACAAATAGGAGAGTATACAAGTAAGGATGGATTTAAGTTTTAAACAAAGTTTAGAGTGATATTCCAAACTATGGTTCATACTATGGTTGGGTGATGAAGATGCCATGTCAATCAAGTGATGAATTAAATATCTTAGTTAAAGAGGCAAGAGAATACACAAAAGAAGGCAAGGTTGCGAATTATATTCCCGCCCTTGGAAGAGCTAATCCTCATGATTTATCCATTGCCATACAGTACCCTGATGGGCAATGTATTTCCGCGGGTGATATCGAGAGGAAAATTTCACTTCAAAGTATATCAAAGGTTATTAGCTTGGCTCTTGTTTTGATGGATAGAGGGTCAAACTATGTGTTCGAACGAGTTGGTATGGAACCGACGGGTGATCCCTTTAATTCAATTGCAAAATTAGAAACTTTGTCCCCGGCAAAACCTTTGAATCCAATGATCAATGCTGGAGCACTTGTCGTAACTCATATGATAAAAGGAAATAGTATAGAGGATAGATTCCAAAGACTTTTATCTTTTATAAGGGAAATGGCGAATGATTCAACGATAGATTATTGTGAAGATGTTGCTCAGTCTGAGTTTAAAACTGCCTATTTAAATAGGGCTTTGTGCTATTTTTTAAAACAACATCACATCATTGAAGAAGATGTGGAAAAGCTAATTGATTTATATACGAAACAGTGCGCAATCGAAATGAATTGCTTGGAATTGGCTAGAATTGGGATGATTTTTGCGATGGATGGAGTGGATCTAGAAAGTGGAAAGCAAATTATTCCTGTTCATATTTCCCGTATTTGTAAAACGTTCATGGTTACATGTGGTATGTATAATGCCTCCGGTGAATTTGCGATAAAAATTGGCATTCCGGCAAAAAGCGGCGTTTCAGGTGGGATTATGGGTGCAGTTCCTGGTAAATTTGGCATTGGGATTTTTGGCCCGGCATTAGATGAAAAAGGGAATAGCGTTGCGGGAATCAAATTATTGGAATTATTGTCTAGGAATTATAAATTGAGTATGTTTTAGCATCGGCGGTTACCTCGCCCAAAGTATAAAGTTTGACTTATACAAAGAATATCAGAGACATTTACAGGGGAAAGAAGCTTATGCAGTCTTTTCCTTTTTTGCAATGGCGCTGTTTGTTTTTTTATCTCACAGAACGGGTAACATAACAATATCTTAATAAAGAATAGAATTGTCTACATAAACTGAGGAGGGTCAGCAGTATGAAACTTACTCCTGAGCAGCGAATTGAACTTCATGGCTTTAATAACTTGACTAAGTCATTAAGCTTCAATATGTACGATATTTGTTTTACAAAAACGAAAAAGGATCGTGAGGCCTATATTGAGTATATTGACGAACAATACAATGCTGATAGGCTAACAGAGATTTTACAGCATGTAGCAGATATTATAGGTGCACATGTGTTAAATGTAGCAAAGCAGGATTATGTGCCGCAAGGAGCGAGTGTAACGGTCCTTGTTTCCGAGGGGCCTGTCGTTGAGGTTCCGGCAGAATCATATGAGGAGTCACCGGGACCACTTCCGGACAATGTCGTGATACAACTTGATAAAAGCCATATAACAGTGCATACGTATCCGGAATTTCATCCAGATGAAGGGATTAGTACATTTAGGGCTGATATTGATGTGTCTACTTGTGGTGAAATATCGCCATTGAAGGCTTTGAACTTTTTGATCCGTTCTTTTGAAACGGACGTCATGTCTATTGATTATCGAGTTCGTGGTTTTACGAGGGCGAAGGATGGTCATAAATTATTTATAGACCACGAAATTAATTCCATCCAAAACTATATTCCTGATGATCTAAAAGAGGAATTTGATATGATTGATGTTAATGTCTATCAGGAGAATATTTTTCACACAAAATGTAAGCTTAAAGAATTTGATTTAGATAACTATTTATTTGGACAATCCAAAGAAAACCTTAGCTCTGGGGAAGAAGAGGAAATTACCGAAAGAATTACAAATGAAATGGAAGAAATTTTTTACGGTAAAAATATTTATGATAGCTAGCGCTTATTAAAATGAAGAAGAATATTTCCAACTTCAATTCCCATACTAAAGAAACGAAGGAGGGATATTCATTTATGGCTAAGCGGACAAAGAAAAACGATCCGGAACAAAAAAACAAACAAGGATTTGACTCAAGTAAAACTGATTCAGAGTTCTCAAAAGAATTTGGCAGCGCAAATGCAAACCGCGCTCATAAGGAAAAAGCTAAAAAGGAGAAAAAATCTAAAAATCAAGGTGAATGGAGCGGAATGCACTGATTCATTATTTTTAAGGGAGCCGAATGGATTGAATGGCTCCCTTTTTCCTCATTTTAAAGCAATTCAGCTTCATACTGCTTAAAAAGTTTTTTCATCGTTTCAGGACTGCGGTCACTAGTACTATGAATCGCATCAATCAATTTTTGAGTTTGCTTATTCATGATAATTAGATATCGTGCATTCTCCTGTTTTGGATTCCAAAATGTATGTGGTGTTCCTCGTGGCACGATTACTGCCTCGTTACGATTAGCCTCGATTGTATCGTCTCCAATCTGAAATCCAAGTGTGCCTTCTAAAATAAACCACGCTTCATCATCTTCATAATGTAAATGAAGCGGAGCCATTAACATGGGTGTTTCGCCCTCGGGAGTACCTTCCGCACTCCATTCGGCGATTGAAATATTAGAGCCTTCCGGTGCAAGAGTTTGCCCGTCCCTCGTACGCATAATAAAGTCTGTTATTGAAAGTTTAGACAAATCAAAATCCCCCTAATTTAAAGACAGCTTTAAATGAATCATAAAACATTTCAAATAAAATAGAAAGAACGTTTTAATAGGGAATGAATGTTATAATGGGAAAAGATTATTTTTCATTTTCTACGGGAGGATATTGGATGAATAAAAATGATTTGCCTTCCCAAAAAAGGGACAAGAAACGGAATTTCTCTACTTTCATAACAGATTTAAAATCGCTTTTTAAAGCGGGAGTGTTACTTGCAAATGTATTGCCGGTCTTTACTGGATTCTGGTTAGCGCTTCATGTTTCTAATCAAACGTTTCTAGATAATCTTAATCTTTTCATATTAACTATAATAGGTAGTACATTGGTGATGGCTGGTGCACTTGTTATTAATAACTGGTACGATGTTGATATTGATACGGTTATGGCGCGAACGCAAAAACGGCCAACAGTAACTGGACATTTTTCACTTAAATTAGTATTAGCGATAGGAATCGGACTTTCTATTATTGGCTTCATTTTCCTATTTTTTACAACGATTGAAGCGGTCTTTTATGCTTTTATCGGTTGGTTCACTTATGTTGTTTTATACACAATGTGGTCTAAACGTAGATACACACTGAATACAGTGATTGGGAGTGTCTCAGGAGCGGTAACCCCTCTTATAGGATGGACCGCCATTATACCTGGATTACCTCTTCTTCCTATAGTTTTATTTATGATTATATTTATATGGCAAATGCCACATACCTTTTCAATTGCAATAAAAAAACATGACGAATATAAAGCTGCCGGCGTTGCTATGCTTCCAGTTGTTCGAGGGTTCGATGTAACAAAACGGCAAATGTTTGTATATATAGCATGCCTGCTGCCACTACCAATTTTTCTAGTACAGCTAGGTACAACATTTATCATAATCGCAACAGCACTAAATATAGGCTGGCTAGTCCTAGCTATCAGAGGATTTTTTACTAAAAACGATCTCAAATGGGCGCATGCTAACTTCCTATATTCCGTAAATTATTTAACAATTATTTTTCTGTTAATGATTATTATTACAATTCCATTTTAAACGCCTTATTGCTATTGCTAGGGCGTTTTTTGTTTTGTATAATATAGGTGTGCGTTATTAAGAACAACAGAGGAGAGTTGTATAGTTTTGGCAGAAGGATATTTTAGTATCTTTTAAGTATGAATTTTGTTTGTAACTTACCGGCCCCCCTCATACCTTTTTTAATATAAATCAATGCATCATAAAAGGAGAGAAATAGATGAATAAGGTCAATCTGAACGAGCTTAATATGTTAGAGGGATGGATTGAAAAAGAGCCCAATAGCAGAAGAAAAGTAGCATTTCCTTATTATTCCTCTACGGGTACCGAAAACTCTTCAGTCGTTTTCTTTGAACTTGAACGAGAACAGGCGCTTGGTATCCACACT
The DNA here is from genome assembly GCF_024626525.1 of Lederbergia panacisoli. Classification (GTDB taxonomy): domain Bacteria; phylum Bacillota; class Bacilli; order Bacillales; family Bacillaceae_C; genus Lederbergia; species Lederbergia panacisoli. The sequence goes on along the minus strand of NZ_JANJGU010000019.1, from coordinate 49,282 downwards.
GATAATGCGGAAGAGATTGTTTTTATACTTCAAGGAGAAGCGGAAATCACTCTTGGTGGCGAAGTCAGCCCGATGAAAAAAGAAGAGATGGTGCTAATCCCGGCTATGGTCCCACATAATATACGTAATATTGGAACGGATATTTTAAAAGTAATTGGTTTTTTTCCCAGTTCAAATGTCGGAAGCACCTTCACTGAACCAGTAATGCCAATCAATCAAAAAGAGGCAGGGGCACCTCCTATATCAGTGGGTCATCCTCTAAAGTGGAATGATATTGTCCGAATAATCATGTCATCTTAAAACATATCAAAAGTGGATTGTTAGTATTGATATAGCACATGATGGGGGATATAGTATACGCTTTAATGCGCTCTCATAAGGAGGGGGCTTTTTTTGTGTCTCTGAAGAACGTATTTGTTCCTTTTGGCACATTGTCTTATAATAAGTAGAATCAGAATTATGTATTTTCTATTCCGTTTTTTAATGTTATATAAATGATTATTTGCGAAAGGGTAAAGATAGTTGCATGCATATTCCAATTTTATTTGAAGACAATCATCTACTTATAATAGAAAAGCCCGTAAATATTCCAGTACAAAAGGATAGTACAGGGGATTTAGATTTACAGACTTTGCTAAAGCAAGATTTAAAGTTTCGTTACGAGAAGCCGGGAAACGTTTATCTAGGTCTTGTCCATCGCCTGGATCGACCTGTTGGTGGTATCATGGTTTTCGCTAAAACATCCAAAGCTGCTTCGAGATTATCTGATGAGATTCGCAGGCAGTCGATAGAAAGAAAATATTTAGCTGTTGTAAGAGGGGTAACTCCAAGAAAAAAAGGAGTATTGGAACATTATCTTTATAAGGATCAACGTAAAAACATCGTGTCTACTGTTCCATCCACGCATAAAGAAGGAAAGAAAGCCCTTCTTGAGTATGAAGTCATTGAGCAGAATGAAGACTTCAGTCTGCTTGCCATTAAAATTCTGACTGGGAGATCCCATCAAATTCGTGTTCAGTTATCGGCATCAGGTTACCCGCTTTTCGGTGATCAAAAATATGGTCAAGCACTCAATAAGCCTGGCCAACAAATTGCATTATGGGCCCACTCGCTAAAATTTACACATCCAACTCTAAAAGAAATAGTAGAATTTCACTCATTTCCACCAAAAGAATATCCTTGGAATATATGGAGGAGTATTAAAAACGATTAAAAAAATCAAAGCCTCGGCTTTGATTTTTTTAATGGGGACGGCCAGTAAAAGCAGTTGGACGGCCAGTAAAGCAGTTGGACGGCTAGTTAACAGAAAGGCTGTTGGTAGATGGACATGTTTTTCACCTTGGTGTCAGCGGCTTAACAGATATTGCGGGAGCAGTAGTAGTTACGATACAGCCTTCAAGATCTTTTTCTTGTAAAAATCCTAAATTAATAGCGGATTTGATTTTTATAGTGTCTGGTTTTTTTACAATTTGAATAAGGTCATTCATCTTTAATTGTTCCAATCTTTTAATCGTTTCTTCATCATTAAATTTTTCTGTTTTTCTTATTTGCCTTTGAAGTTTATATCCGCTTAAGGTAATTTCCCCTTTATCTAAAGAGCCAATATGATGATCGAAATAATCATGAAAAACTTTCTTCAACTGATTCATTTCGGCTTCGATTTCTTTTTTCTTCTTATTCAGCTCATAATAATTGATTAGCATTTCCCCGGTTATTAGCGTATCCTGATTATTTTTCAACATATTCCCTCCAACCATCATAGATACACTATCATATAAGGTTTTCTTAGAAAATATGACTTAAATATGAAAAATGCATTCATTAAGAGAATTGGTCATAGATTATAAATAGACCTTCTAGGTGTGGGGGTGAGGGATTATATTTTTGCTAGAAATAATTTCTACATATAAATGGCACTTGTTGATTGTGCTAGAGGTTTTATTTTGGCTAGCTTTTATTACTTTTTTGGTGCTTAAATATTGGTTTGATACAAGAGCTAAAGTTATATTTTTGACTTTCACTGTTATGTTTGAATGTTTAGATTTACCTATTGCTATTATGGATTATGTGAATACAGGGCGTATATCCTTCTTTCAAATTACCATTTTGGTTGTTTATTTTTATGCATTAACATTTGGGAATCGAAATATTCAAAAGTTAGATTTGTATATTAAAAGAAAAATTCTCGATTTGAAGGGTAAGCCAGTGCCAATTGAGGACAAGCGTCTTACTTCAAATATAATGCAAATAAATTATGCAAAGTCAGTAAAACAAGGTTTTTTAATGCATGTTAGTGTTTTTCTTATAATTCATATATTATTGCTAATAGAATTTGCGTGGCTCCCTTTATCAGCAAACTATATTTCAGATCTATTTAGTAGCCAGCCGAGAGATATTTTTAAAAATGAAGTATTAAACCGCATTAGTATAATGTGGTCACTGTTTTTAATAACTAATGGATTCGTCGCCATTTTATACACATCCTCACCAAAAAAATAAATGAACACTTGTCCTGAAGGTATGCGAGATTTAAGCATGCTTTCAGGACATTTTTTTGTCTAGTTACAATGCTTCCGCTTTTGTTCGTTCAAAAAATTGTCAAATCTGCTTCACGTATATATGTGAGCCACATCACATCTTTGAGAAGCATTATCAATTAAGATGCAAGTAAGAACACGTTAGGAGGTTGATTTTTAAATGGCGAAGGTTAACCGTGTCAAAAATGAAAGCAAGGAAAATTTGAAAGGTACAATGTTTTCCGTAGGGATAGTAGGTGCCGTTATTCTTTTAACATATTTAGTTCTTTACGGGCTTTACATGGTCAGATTATAAGGAGGGATATAAATTATGAAGATGCACCGTTCGGAAGAAATATGGCTTATCTTAAGTTTCGGAATGATCATTGGTTTCATGCTATTAACAGGATATCAAACATTTGTTCAAGGGATGGGGCCGCCAAGCAATAAGGAAATAATCGATCCTCAAAAGGTAGATCAGACGGCGCCATTTGATCACCCAGGTATTAAACAAATTGGTGACAACGAATATGAAGTGGTCATGACGTTGGAAGTATTTAATTTTACACCAAGCAATATTGAAGTTCCTGCTGGATCAACGGTTCACTTTATTTTGACGTCAAAAGATGTTGTTCATGGGTTCCAAATCGCTAATACAAACGTAAATGCGATGGTCATGCCAGGCTATATTCAGAAAGTGAAGCAGAAGTTTGAAAAACCTGGTGAATATTTAGTGTTATGTAATGAGTATTGTGGTGCAGGGCACCAATATATGAGTACAACCATTACGGTTAAATAAGGAGGTGTATGAAATGGAAGCACTGGTGAGAAAAACAACGTTTAAAGATAAAGCAAATAAAGCATTGGGCATTAGTCCAGAAGATGCAATATTAACGAAATCATATTTATTAGTAGCGTTTGCAGCATTACTTGTTGGTGGGATCTTAGGGCTATTACAAGGATTAAACCGCGCGGGTCTTCTGGAATTACCATCTTGGTTTAACTATTATCAAGTTCTGACGGCACATGGATTGCTCTTAGTCTTAGTATTAACAGCATTCTTTACAATTGGATATTTTTATGCCGGCCTTTCTCATACGCTAGGGGGACTTCTTCCTAAGGTACGAAAAATGGCGTGGATCGGTTTTGGAATGAAGCTCGTAGGTTTCGTATTTGCAGTCGTTCCAATTTTGCTGAATAAAGCATCTGTTTTATACACATTTTATCCGCCAATGGCCGCTTCACCATATTATTACATTGGATTAGTCTTTATCGTATTAGGTGTTTGGATGTGTGCTTTTGGAGCATTTATCCAAGTGGCAAATTGGAGGAAAAATCATAAAGGACAGCATGTTCCAATTCTTTCTTTCTTTGCTACAGGCGTATTCGTTCTATTATTTTTCGGAAGTCTCCCTGTTGCAATTGAAGTTTTAACAATTATTCCTTGGTCATTTGGCTGGGTAAAAACAATCAACGTTATGGTAGCTCGTACTTTATTCTGGGCATTCGGTCATACGTTAGTAAACATTTGGTATTTAACAGCCGTTTCAGCTTGGTATGTAATTGTACCTAAAATTATTGGCGGCAGACGCTGGAATGATACATTGACCCGATTTGTAGTTATCGCATTAGTTATCATGAATATTCCTGGTGGTTTCCACCATCAAATTATTGACCCGGGAATTTCAGAATCCATTAAATATATGCATGTATTTATGAGTTTAGCAATTGGATTTCCTTCTTTAATGACAGCATACGCGATGTTTGCAGTCTTTGAACGTACTGCAAGGAGAAAAGGCGGAAAAGGGTTGCTCGGATGGTATAAAAAACTACCATGGGGTGATGTACGTTTCCTTGCTCCAATGGTTGCTATGATTGCCTTTATTCCGGCTGGAGCAGGCGGAATTGCTCAAACAACAAACCAGTTGAACCAAGTGGTTCATAATACATTATGGGTTGTAGGGCATTTCCATTTAACAGTAGGTACATCCGTTATCCTAACATTCTTCGGAATTAGTTATTGGTTAGTTCCGTATATTTCAAAACGCGTATTAACACCAAAAATAAATAAATTAGGCGTTATCCAAACGATTATCTGGACAATTGGGATGTTGTTTATGTCAGGGGCAATGCATTATGTTGGATTATTCGGTGCACCTCGAAGAACATCCTTCACAACGTATGGCGACAGCGCAGTAGCATTGGGTTGGAATCCATATTTAATGCTTCTCGCAGTTGGAGGAACATTCCTCATTATCGGTGTCCTTTTACAAGTGTACGCGGTCGTTCATCTCATGTTCTTTGCACCAAAAGGCGAAACAGAATTCCCAATCGCAGAAGAAGAAGAAGATGCAGTTAAAACCCCATATTGGACAGAACGCTGGAGCCGCACAATCTTAATCATGCTCCTAGTCGTCGCCATGGGATACGTCATCCCACTAGTCGACATGATCGTCAACGCACCACCAGGATCACCACCATTTAAGACCTGGTAAATTGTTCGAGTGCCAGGCACCCAAACAATTCAATACATTCTGAATTGTTCCGGTGCCTGGCACTTCACTTTTTAAGGATGTGATTTTTATGATGAGGGGTAGTTATAATTCAGTTGCTGTTATGCTTGTTTTGGTGTTTGGGTTTGTGTTGTTTTATACGGGGACTGATGGGTTTCAGGCATATACGGCGGAGACTGCGAGGGTTAATAAGTTGATGAAGGAGCAGCCGGGGTTTCCGAGTGTGATGTTGGAGGATAGTAAAGGGCGTGAGTATAGTATTTCGGAGTTTAAAGGGAAGTATGTGTTAATTTCGTTTATGTATACGTCCTGCACGACTGTTTGTGTGGATTTGGAGTGGAATATGTCGCAAGTATTTCAGCAAATTCCAGATAAATATTTAGGGGAAGAAATTGACTTTTTAAGCATTAGCTTTGATCCGAAAAGGGATACTCCAGAGATTTTGGATAAGTACCGTGAACATTTTAATAGTGATGGTGAAATATGGAGGATGGCGAGAATTCCAAATCAACAGGAATTAGATACATTACTAAAAGAGTTTGGAGTCATTGTGATTCCGGATGAATATGGAAACTTTGCTCATAACTCCGCGTTCTATTTAGTCGATAAAAAAGGCACTCTCGTTGAAGTGATGGATTATAAGAATATTGATGGAGCGATAAAGAAAATAGTAAGTACTATTGAAAAAGAAGTGGGGGAATAATTTATGAAACAATCAATATATGGTCTCGTTTTATTTATTTTCTTAGTTATTCCACCCGTAGCTTCTTTAATGGAATCTGTCATGATTATTCACATGCATATGCAAATGCCGATGTTGATTATTGCAGGATTTCTAATGGCTAAGTTTTTTCAAATTCGATTTCCGAGATTTTTTGAAAAGTGGAATCAAAATGGCGTTCCAGGAATTTTGTTATTCACGATTATTTGGGTGTACTGGATGATCCCGCGCACAATGGACGAAGCACTTACCATTCAAGCTATAGAAATTTTTAAGTTTATTAGTTTGCCATTTTTAGCAGGTATACCATTACGTGATAGTTGGAAAAAAATTAGCAGCAAATGGAAAAATGTTATTTTCATCAGTTTTACTATTATGTTTATCGGAATGGGCTGGCTTTACATTTTTGCCCCGGTACAATTATGCAATAATTATTTATTAATTCAGCAAATCACACTTGGTTGGGGCTTTATGACAATGGCAATCTGTATGGTCATTTATCTTTTTTATATCACTTTTACAGATTCTTCGAAATATGAATAGGATCCATGCAAGAGGCCAGATCAATATTATTTTCCGAAAAAGATTTTACGATGGAGTGCCTTATTTTGCTTTCAATCTTGTCTTTGGCAGCACCGTTTTTTACTGGAAGCTCAACCAAAAATTCCATAGCTGAATATTCGAAAGAGATAAAACGAATAGTAACTGTTGAAGGTTTCTGTATATTTTTAACTGCTTTATAAAGCAATGCTTCAACTTTTTGGGAGTCTGCACCAAATGGTACCCTCACCCTCACTTCTGCAGTCAATTTCTCACCAGTTCGGCTATTAATAATTTGCTCGATAAAATATTGATTCGGAACGACCAATCTTCCACCTTTATGTGTGATGACCGTGGATCTTAAGTTAATTTTAGTAATTTGACCGACCTTTTCTTCTATTTCAACGGTTTCTCCAACCTCCATTGGCCGCTCGAATAAGATGATGATTCCTGAGACAAAATTCGCTGCAACATTTCGGAGGCCAAATCCAATTCCAATTCCGAGCGTGCTTAAGACGACTACAAATGCCCGCAAATCCAACCCGACTATCTGAAAACTTATGATCAAAGCGATAATCATAACAACATAATAAATGAGTCGATTAATTGTAAAGCTTAACCCTATATCGACATCAAATTTTTCATATATAACCGGCATGATGTGGGCGTTAAATGTTTTTACAAGCCTGCTCGCAAATGTAATAATCATAATAGCGACAATGATAAGAAATAATGATACCTCAACTCCATCTATTTCATAGATTGCCGAAAAAAGCCATGATTTTTTGGAAAAATAAAAAAGGAACAAGAGGATCGTTCCATAAAAGCATACCCAATTGAGGAGAGACTCGATTGTAGGAAGGACGCGTTTTTTCGCCCAATCTGATTTCAGCCATTTTTTTAAAGTGAGGAGCAATCCCCATTTTACGAAAAAAATAACAATGACATATACAATAAATAAGAAAATTTCTTTCAAAGATAATACTTTTAAAATGCCATTAAACTGCTCCATGCAAGAATCCCCCTTGTTACCAAGATGTACCCTTTTCACCTCAAAAACAAACAAAAGAGAGGACCTCCTAACGTGAATGAAAAATATTATGATGCATTACTAAATATTAAAACCGATGGGGAACAGATGGGCTTTAATCAGTCTTTGCATTACCATCGATATGAGCCAACTCCTTATAGTGGCTTAGAAATTTTTTTTAATGAATATGAGCTAAAGAACAGCGATCGTGTCGTTGATTTTGGGTGTGGAAAGGGACGTTTGCTTTTTTTTATTCATCATTTATTTAAATCATCAGTTACGGGAATTGAAATGAATGAGGAGTTGTATCTAGAAGCTGTAGAGAATAAAAAGCGATTTTTAAAGAAACATCGATCGGGAAATGACAAAATTCATTTCCAATGGTGCCTTGCGGAAAATTATGAGATTCATCCACAGGACAATCGCTTTTATTTTTTTAACCCATTTACGATTCAAATTTTTATGAAAGTGGTCGGTAATATTCTTCGCTCTGTTGAAAAGAGTGAAAGGGAAGTGGATTTAATTCTATATTACAGCTCCGAGGACTATATATTTTATTTAGAAAATCACACTCCATTTGAGTTGAAAAATGAAGTTATCATTCCAAGTCTTTATCGCTATAATCCAAACGAGAAATTTTTGATCTATAGTTTAAACTACATAAAACACTCCTAGATGGCAGAACATAGTCTGTGGGAGGTGTTAAAGTTGGAAGAAAAAGATTTTGAAAAAATCTATAATGAATATCGGGAACAAAGCGAACAGCAGGCAATAGATGGGAGCCACGCAGACCATGAAGGAAAAGAGCAAATAGTAGCTGTCAGAAAAAACGATGATGGGGATATTATTGCCTTTAAAACCCAATCTGGCCGTGAATTAGATTATGTAACAGCACTTGATGAAGCGAAGGCTGGGAAGATTGCCCATATTGACGTATTTCATAAATACGGAAGAGATATTATCCGCAGTGAACCTGATGGAATTAAAGAAAACAATTTAGATAATTTACCAACATTTTAAAATAAAAAAAAGATAAGGATTCCTCATGCGGGTATCCTTATTTCATCTAATGTCTAGCGCAAGCAGCCGTCGACTAGCAAACTTCCTGTCCTTTGCGCTTGCGTAGGAAGCCAGACTCGTCCCTCGTCGTGTTTCCTTTATCGCAAGTCTTGGGGCGAAAAAGGAACGTCGACTAATAACGCCACGTCCTTATGTCTTCGTCGACGGACCCACATCCTGTGGGCCGTACGTCGATGGACAGGAACTTCCGCTTTTCTTTTCACCACCTTAATGCCAACTTTAATGTGCAGCAATCACCGGAATCAATAGCATTTGATAACTCAATAACGAGACCATCCGGGGTAAAATGATTTTTGGCTTTGACGGTGATGCCGGTGGATTGTATTAATTGATCTACTTTACTTTGGTTGGATTTTTGAGCAGCATCCATAAGGTCGTGTGCTAAATTTGGGGTGGTGCTTATTTTATTTATTATTTTATTCGCTTCATTCACGAGCGCTCGATATTTTTCGGTCGACTGAACAAACTTTTTAGTATTAATGGATGGAAACATTTGCCGCTGTATTGTGGATTGCGGAACAGCGCAATACGCCCGTGGAAAATGATGTAAGGCGAAGACTCCCCTGTATGAGTAACCATATGGATAGTAATAAAAATTAGGAGTATACAAGTTATCCCTCCTCTCCTCATACGCCTTATATCATATGTGCTGAATTAGTGGCTGTTCATCGGAAACACTCACATTGAACGAATCATAATGACGAAAAGAAAAATAACAACCAACAAAAAAACCGATCGCCAATAACGATCAGATTTTCAAAAATGAATGTTGCGATATTTTATAGGTGAGCATCCAGTAATTCCTTTAAAAACACGACCGAAATGGGTAGTGCTTTCAAATCCAACTTTTTCCCCAACTTCTCCAACCTTATAATGATTCTCTTTTAATAGTGAAATGGCCTCTTTTACTCGAACATTATTAAGATACTCAATGAATGTAAAACCGGTGTTTTCTTTAAATACTTTATAAAAATAAGAAGAGCTAATATAAAATTTTCTTGAGATTTCTTCAACAGTCAATCTTTGGTCGTAATGTTGATTGATAAAATCAACCATTTCAAAAACCTTTTTGTGGGTGAAGGTTGTTTCAACATCATCATGGATATGTTTAGAATCGACAATTCTTTTAATAAATATAAGGACCTCGAGAAGTAATATTTTTAAACTATCCTTATACCCAGCGGGTTGAACATTAAATTCACGGACCATTTTATCAAATAAATTTTCGATAACATTCTGTTCATTGACGTCCAATCTTACGATATTTCGTCCGGAAGTAAAAATTGAGAACACATCATATTCCCAACCTGAATTTAAAATATTTTCGATGAATTCATTTTTAAAAAGTAGCGTGACCCTTTCAAATGTTGTACCGCTTGAATTTACCAGCTTATGTATATCATTTTTATTTATGATAAGCAGTGTCCCATTAGATACATGATAGGTTTTGTCTTCAATAAAATAATAAACATTTCCCGAAACGAGATACAAAATCTCGTATCCGTCGTGATAATGACGATCTGGCATCGTAGTATGAATCTTTTTTTCTCGACTAATATCAAGAGGAGTAGCTTTATAAAAATTTGTTTCCAAATCAGTCCCCCCATAAAACTAATAATAGAATATGTAGAACAGTCAGAAGAAAAAGAATATATGTATAGAATACCATTCTACCATAATGATATTCTATACTTGCAAACAATCTTAATAAGAGGGAGAGATGAAAAGGGAAGTATCTTTTTTTACAGGATTTTCATCAATCTAACACGGGGGGCGGATATTGGATGGATGGTATTTTAAAAAAGAAAGCATTTTTATTGCCTTTAATTTTACTATTGCTCAGCGCATTAATGTTATCTGGCTGTGGAAATAGCAGTAAAACTGAAGGGAACAGGAATGACAGCGAAAATAAAAGTGAAGACACAAATGAAAATGAAAACAAAAGTGAAAATGAAAACACAAATAACAATGAAAATAAAACAGAACTAGTTGAAATTGTTTGGACGATGGCATCTGACCCTGTAAAAGAAAAATGGCAAAAGGAAGTTGTAGCCTCCTTTGAACAAAAAAATCCGGATATTCAAGTGAAAATAGAAAATTATCCATATGAGGCATTTGACCAAAAATTAATTACAATGATCTCAAGCGGCAATCCCCCCGATGTTTGGAATCCGAACCAAGCGGAAAGTGGATTTGCAACATATATGCAAATGGGAGCTCTAAAAGATTTGACTCCTTTCATTGGAGAAGAAGCATCGGAGCTTGAGACAATGAACAAAGATTTGCTAAATATTTATAATGTGAATGGCAAATATTACGGCGTCCCATTAGTAAGTAATGCCACCTATTTATATTTTAATAAGGATTTATTTGATGCAGCTGGTATTCCTTATCCAACGACGGATTGGGATGATACTTCATGGGATTTTGATAAGATGCTGGAAGTTGCACAACAGTTAACTCATGATGTTGGTGATCGTAAAAATCAAGTTTTTGGTTTTTCCAATTCACTTTCTCCAACAGCGATGGCTTGGGCATTTGGGGGTGATTTCTTTAAACCAGAGGCTTACACGACTGGAAAGATGGGAGAACCTGATTTATTCAAACAAGAAAATATAGATGCACTTCAATATAATGTCGACCTCATTAATAAATATAAAGTTTCTCCAAATCAGTCAACATTAGATGCCATTTCTCAACTTGGCGATCCATTTATGACTGGAAAGGTTGCTATGACAATTACAGGTGGCTGGGGCTTGGGTTCTTTCAGGGAGGCTGAATTTAACTGGGGGATTGCGGCTGTTCCTTATCATGAGGGAAGAAAGGTTCCTCTTTACGTTGACCCTTGGAGTATTTCAGAAGCTAGTAAGCATCCTGAAGCAGCTTGGAAGTTCGTGAAGCATTTGGCTGATCCTGAAAATGGGGTGGGTCCTGCCTACAAATATATGTCTGAAGTAGGAAGAACACCTGCAGATTCAACCCTTTTCGAAATATGGTATGAAGAACAAGCGGAGTTAATCGGCATGGATGTTGATGAATTTAGACAAGTACATGAAGGATCAATGAAACACGGCAGAGAAGCGGAAAATCATCTTATTGTAAAATTCAATGCAATTATTGAAGCGGTTAATCAAACAATGTCTTCTGTTTTTAGTGGAAAAGATAGTGTTGAGGATGGATTAAAGAAAACTGAAGGGCATCTTCGATCACTCGATTTAGATTAATTTATCATGGAGGTCACTATGAAATTTGATTTTCACACGCACCATGAACGTTGTGGTCATGCAACAGGTTCTGTTCGGGAATATATTATTGCAGCTATTGATAATGGTTTACAGAGTATTGGGATATCGGACCATACACCTTTATTTGCTAAAGATGAGGATCATCCTTCCCCTGGCGGTACGATGGCGAAAAGTGACTTTCCGATTTACGTGCAGGAAGTTCTTGATTTAAAAAAGGAATTCGCAGGGAAAATTGAGGTTCTTTTAGGTATCGAAGCCGATTTTATTCCAGACCATTTAGACCTATATAGAAAAGTAATCCATTCATATCCGTTTGATTATATTATTGGCTCCGTGCATAGGTATCACGGAATAAGCATTTATGACGGGAAATACTGGGATGGTCTAACATCAAAGGAAAAGGTTAAAGTGAAAGAAAAATACTATGACTATATTTCACAATCTGCCGAAAGCGGAATGTATGATATTTTAGGTCATGTAGATGCATTAAAAAGGTATTATTCAGGATATACCGATGTAAAGACTGAGGCTACGGATTTTACTTTGAAGAAAATTGCCGAAAATGATGTTGCCATTGAAATCAACTCATCTGATGAAAATTGGGCCCCCGGTGCAGACTTCCTAGAAAGAGCTCTATACCATGGTGTTAAAGTAACGTTTGGCTCAGATGCTCATAAACCAGAAGAGGTCGGCAATCATTTTGAGCAAGTCAAAGAACATTTAAAAGAATTAGGTTTTCGTGAGTGGGCAACGTTTCGGGAGAGAAAAAGATTTATGCAGACTTTATAAAAAATTTGAAGCAGGAATTTCCTGCTTCTTTTTTATCTTCCTATGCTGTTATATAATAATACTAAAATACTCGTATGAGGAAATGGGAGAAGCAAAGATGAATATATTCAAGGACTTTAAAGAGTTTTTAAGTATTAAAGGGGCTTGGTATCTGCTAGTAGGATTATTTTTATACGGAATTGGGACCGGAATTTTAGCCCCGATGAATGCGGTTTATATGAGTGAAGGAATCGGGTTGTCTAAAGTCCAGATCGCTTCCATTTTCTCAGTTTCCGTGTTAATGAATATGGTCATAACGATTATGGTTGGTTTTATTAGTGATAAAATGAAACGTAAAAAGCCATTGCCTCTATTTGCTTTAGTGTTATGTATGTTTGGACTTGTCCTCTATATGAGGGCGGATACATATATTGAAGCACTTATAGGAATGATTATAGCAATTGCACCTTCAGGATTGATTATGGGGCAATTTTTCGCAATGGCAAGAAATCATTTCATGAAGCTTGCTCCCGCTATTTTTGAAATCGCGCAAATATGGCTGCGGGCGATGATGAGTGTTGGATTTTTCGTTGGCCTCCTTTTAGGTGCAAACTTATTTTTAATCGCTAGTTTTAAAGGGATTCTTCTAGGGAACTTAGCAGGTTATTTCTTACTTTTCGTTCTCTTATTGCTTTATAAAGAATATGATCCGATTGATGTAGAGTCAAATGTCTCTAAAGGAGAAGCCTTCTCGTTCATTATGCTTTTTGCCCTTTTATTACTTGGGTGTGCCGATTCATTAAGAGGACTTTATTTGCAGCTTGTCGTCGTTGATTTATTTGAAAAACCACAAATTATGTCGTACTTATGGAGTGTTCAAGCAGTATTTGAATTGCTCTTCATGACGTTTGCGGGATATTGGGCGATGAAGTTCGGCAGTAAGCGGGTCATTTTATTAAGTAGTTTTTTTGCGCTTGTTACATATACAGTTTATAGTACAAGTCCACCACTATTCGTTTTTTTCCTTGTCCAGCCACTTTATTCATTTTATGTTTCTGTGTTGTATGGCGTCGTTATGGGGTATGTGCAAAGAATGTTCCATACGAAAATTGGATTTGGATCAAGTATGTACGTATTTTTATTCCAAATGGCGTCTCTTGCAGGATATGCATTACCGTTTTTGGTTGAAGGATACAGCCCAAGAATTTTCATAATTCCAAGCATGCTTGTAGGAGTAGGAATTTTGCTAATGGGTGGTTTGGCATTAAAAAATCGTCAAAAACCATTGACGTTGTCTGCGTAAAAAAAGACTGGATTTCCAAATCGGAAATCCGGTCTTTTTTATCCTTTCGTCACCGTAATGCTGCGAATTCCATCAGTCGTCTGAGGAACTTCTATGTAACCGGCATAGGTATTGTCGATTGGCTTAATTTCAAACGTGCTATCTTTAGGACTTAAAGTAATATTCAATTTACGAATATCAGGAAGATAAATAACGGTTGGTGCTGCTATATTCGGAGATTCATCCCATTTCATTTGAAAAGTATTTAAACTATGCTCATAACGGTATTGCAATAATTGCCCCGCGACCGCCTTCGGAAAACCACGCCGAACCCCTAAAAAGGATAAGCTTTTATCCATGTCCGGAACATAGTCCCAGTATGTATCGCTGCACAAGTATTTTTCAATTAATCTTTGTATATGCACAGATACGTGCCCGGTATTGTCTGTTTCATAAAATGCGCCCCATTCACCAATTAGCATAGGCATATTCAATCTTTTTCTAGTTTCCTCATGCCGCTCAAAAATTAATTCTAATCTGCGATCATTCGCTGTATGAGCTAATTCTGTATCAGTGACTAAATCATAAGCATGAGGAGCATAGGCTTGGGTTGAGTCATTTTCAACTGGAAGAATCATACTTGATGTGCCCAAATTGGAAAAGTAATTTGTCTCCAAAAATAATATTCCATCTTTATCTGATTCACGTATGGCAGACGCCACTTTTCGATACAGAGAGGAGAGATGACTTTCCTCAAATGCTTGTAAAATGTGAGTCGGGGAGTCTACCACTCTTTTAAATGCCTCAACATCTTCAAGTAAACTCAAATAATTATGTTTATTACTTGGATCACTCCACGCCTTAAACAACTGCTCGATATCTACCTCACCGTATCGTTCACTATAAATTTGCGCGTATGTACTAAACATTCGCTCATTAACTTGTTGAACAGGGCTCCCTATAAACGGCTCATTTATTAAATCATAACCAATAACATTTGGCTCGTGATGCAGTTTCTCGACTAGATATCCCCAAGCTTTAATAAAATGGTCTTGGATACCGATGCCATCAGGACCCGGAGTGTTGTTCCAAAAGTGATCGAATGCCTTTTGTACAGCTCCATTAAATAAATATGCATCGCTCCATACATGACCCGGTTCATACATTTCTCCATCTGTTATCGTTGCCCAAGCGGGTGCACCATCTCCAAATTCGGAACTGAATAAATCTTGGTGCATGTCCAGGAAAACGAAAAGATTATATTGATTTGCCATTTGAATCAATTGCTGTAATTTTTCAATATAATCGTCATCGTAAATGCCTGGTTCGGGTTCAATTCCATCCCAGATTACGCCCAACCTAATGACGTTCAGTCCCCATGTTTTTATTTTCTCAAAATCCTTTTCCGACCATGAGCCGATATAATTTTGCGACCTATCTTTACAAACCATATTGACACCGTGAAGCACCACTTGTCTCCCCAATTTGTCCGTAAAACGATCCCCATTCGTTTTTACAGGTCCTCTCATATTTCCAACTCCTAATATGTGATGAAATCATTTTACCATTTAATCAAGTGAATATTTTTAAAAGTAAAATATTTTAGTGTTATAATAAAAGAATTCGAACAGATCAGAAAAAGTGAGGGTTATCATGGTGGGAAAAGTTGTATCTATGAAGAACGTTTCTTTCAGGAGAAATAAGCAGGAAATTTTAAAAGGAATAGACTGGGTAATAAATAAGGATGAACATTGGGCAATTCTTGGCTTAAATGGATCTGGAAAAACATCCTTACTGAATATTGCAACCGGATATCAGTTTCCTACAACCGGTGAAGTTTCCGTGTTGGGACGGGAATTTGGAAAAACATATATCCCTGATTTACGTAAAGAAATTGGTTTTGTCAGCAGTGCATTAGAACGCTTTTCTGAAGTGATGGATTATGAGACAGTCGAAGAAATCGTGGTAAGTGGGAAGTTTGCTTCTATCGGATTGTACGAAGAGGTGACAGAGGAAGATTGGAATAAGGCAGATACATTAGTTAACAATTTCCGTTTAGATTATTTGAAAGGGAAAAGATATAATCTCTTATCTCAAGGTGAAAAACGTAGAGTACTGATTGCCAGGTCTTTAATGAGCGACCCAAAAATTCTTATTTTAGATGAACCATGTTCGGGGTTGGACATCCTTTCCCGTGAAGATGTTTTACTTTTAACTAAAGAGATTGCTAATTACAACTGCCATTTAATATATGTAACCCATCATATCGAAGAGCTTGTTGAAGAAATTAGCCATGTGCTGCTTCTTCGTGATGGAAAAATAGTTGCTGCAGGACCAAAGTTTGATGTGGTGACAGATGACTTATTAACAGAAACATTTGGTATTTCCGTCGGAGTTCATTGGGAAGATGGTCGTCCGTGGCTTTCCGTTAGAAAAGATGTAGGTTGGACTAAATTTGAATCAGTTGAAAAGAAATGAATCTTACTATTGAGACACTAAATTTAAATGGACAGTTTATCTTTCCATAAAAAATTGTTAAGGCCACATTGTATCATTTGAATGTGACCTTTATTGTTTTAAAAAAGGCTGAGAGGTCATAATTAGGGTTTCAATGTGCCCCTGAACGTGAAAAAACCGATTGCAAGGTCACGATGAACGTTTCAATGTGCCCCTGAATGTGAAAAAGGCGATTGCAAGGTCACGATGAACGTTTCAATGTGCCCCTGAATGTGAAAAAGGCGATTGCAAGGTCACGATGAATGTTTCAATGTGCCCTTGAGCGTGAAAAAACCGATTGCAAGGTCATGATGACCGTTTCAATGTGCCCCTGAACGAGAAAAAATCACCAAAAAGGTAGCAATAAAGTGTTCAAAGGGCCCCCAACGTGAAAAATTCAACTATAAGCTAGCCTATAAATAGGAACGAGCGTTTCGAACGTATCTTTTACTAGCTCAATAAAGCGGTCTCCATCCTGAAGAATGGGATCATTCGCATCAATATGCTTCCCAACTAAAAACTCCGCTTTTTTCACATCGCGAAAGCGAATAAGAGATTCTTTTAAATTAATATTTGCCACCGTAGTGGATTCTTTTTTCATATGATCTAAAGAAATTACATAATCCGATGGGATTGTCTTCTTAATCGTTTGTATGTTTTTTAATAAATTTTTAGCAATCGTCGTTTTATTCGGCAATTCATAAATGAAGGCCAACCATATAAAGAGATGATCATCGAAAAGACCGACTTGAAAATGGGGATGCTGTTTATACCCTCGCTTATTACCCGCGATTGCAAGCCAAGTATCTTTTGGTGCATTTACTGTTCGCCTTGCATGTTTTGCAATATGTAAAAACATTTCGGACCCGACCATGGCAGATAAATCATCAGTCAAAATATCGCCGATTGCTTTAAATTTTGGTTGAATCCTTTGTTGGATTGCTTCCATTCTTTCCTCAAGTCCATCAATATGAAACGTGTTAAAATCATTTTGTGTAAATCCTTTAAATTCCATAGATTTCCCCTTCAATTATTGTTTTTATTTATCATCTCACATATAAGCGCGTATGTTAATCAGAAAGGATGAAGCAAAAAAAGAAGATACGTCGCAAGCGACAAATCTTCAAAAGTTAACAACTTATTTTTCACTTGGATCATACTCGTCGTATATTAGCCTCGTAACTTTCGTATAATCCCCATTATCAATTTCCAATTGCGTGGCGTCTTCACCATATGAATCTTCAGCGTCAATACCTGGCGCAACCTTTGGATCGATCCTTCCCTTGCTTCTATCTTTTTCCATTATAATCCCTCCAATCCTTTTTATTTTTCACCAAATTCATAAAAATATTTGAAGAAAGGAATTTTGTCAGTATTGTCTGTCAATATGGTAAAATATAAGTATTGTTGTTTTTAAAAAAGGAGGAAAAAACGGTGAAGCCAAAGATTTATGTAACTCTTCCGATTTCGATAGAAGTGGAAAATTATCTTTCTGAGTACTGTGAATTAAGCAAATGGACTGGGGAAGACCGTATTCCGCGGGAAATTCTTTTACAAGAACTAGAAGAAGTTGATGGACTTTTAACTTCGGGAATTC
Organism: Lederbergia panacisoli; assembly: GCF_024626525.1. Taxonomy (GTDB): domain Bacteria; phylum Bacillota; class Bacilli; order Bacillales; family Bacillaceae_C; genus Lederbergia; species Lederbergia panacisoli. The sequence continues at coordinate 31,494 of NZ_JANJGU010000019.1, read as the reverse complement.
GAATTGATGAAGAACTTTTAAAAAGAGCATCTAAACTAAAGGTTGTTAGTAATGTATCGGTAGGGTATAACAACTTTGATGTTGAAGCTATGAAAGAATATAACGTAATTGGCACAAACACTCCTTACGTCCTTGATGAAACGGTGGCTGATTTAACATTTGCTCTTATATTGGCGTCCGCAAGAAGAATCACTGAATTGGATCAGTTAGTGAAAACTGGAAATTGGAATCCGATAAAGGATGATCAAGAAATTTTTGGCTTAGATGTACATAGTTCAACTATTGGAATCATAGGGATGGGAAGAATCGGAGAAGCAGTGGCAAGGAGAGCGAAATTTGGATTCAATATGGATGTCCTATATTACAACCGAAACAGAAAGCCGGAAGCAGAAGAAAAATATGAGGCTAAATATTGCGATTTAGATTCCTTATTGGAAAAATCCGATTTCGTTGTATTACTCACACCACTTACACCTGAGACCGAGCACCTAATCGGGGAAAGAGAATTTAAACTCATGAAGAATACAGCCTTTTTTATTAATGTTTCCCGTGGGAAAACGGTTGATGAAAAAGCAATGATCCGCGCTTTGAAAGAAAAAGAAATCTATGGTGCCGGACTCGATGTTTTTCAAAAGGAACCAGTTGAAAAGGATAACCCGTTATTGAAAATGCAAAATGTCGTAACCGTCCCACATATAGGGTCGGCTACAACGAAAACAAGAGATGCAATGATGATGCGGGCAGCACAGAATATAGTGGCTGTTTTAACTGGAAAAGGGACGGTTGATTCAGTTTACTAGATTTTGAGAATGAAATGTTTATTATATTAAACCCACATCTTAAACTACGATCTTATATCTAAATGCTCGAAACTCTGTTTATTTCGGGCATTTTCTTTTGTTTATTTTTAAAAAAAAATAAATAATCAGAGGGTTGACCCAACAACCCGACCATGTTATGATTTGAATAATTTAAAATGTTTAGTCTATTAGTGGCTTTCTCAACAGATGTTCTTACCCACAATGGAAGGGTTTCATTTTTAAATTCTCACCTATTACCTCAAGACATATAAGCCAGTAAAATCACCTCAGATTAACAAACCAATCACCGAAGAAATACAAAAATGTTTTTTTGCCGCCAATCTAACCATTCATAATATCTCACCTTTTACTTCAATACACTATTAAAGAACAAAAGCTAACTTGAAATGTTTTATTTAATAATTTTAAAGCGCTTTCTTCACTGCAAGGGGGAAAAAATGGATAAAATATTAGATAGTAGCAGCATTCTTCCACTTTATCATCAATTACAAGAAATATTGAGGGAAAATATTGAATCCGGTATATGGAAACCGAGCGATATAATCCCATCTGAAAATCAATTAATGCAAGAATATAATATTAGTAGAAATACAGTTAAGAAAGCGATAGAAAATCTTGTTCAGGACGGAATATTATATCGTGTCCAAGGGAAAGGAACTTTCGTATCGCGTCCAAAATTTGAACAATCGCTGATTGGTTTTTATAGTTTCAGTAAAGTTATGAAGGAAAGAGGATTGTCTCCTATGGATGTAATCGAGAATATTGAAAAAAAGAAAGCGAAGCCAAGAATTGCGAAGCAGTTGAAAATTAATGAAGAAGACTATGTTTTTGAACTAAAACGTATACGTTATGCCCAAGGAGAACCCGTGATCTTTGAAACGTCCTATATACCGGAAAAATATTGTCCTAGATTATCGCATGAAAAGTTAGAAAGGAATTCTCTTTATGATCTCATGCAAAAAGAATACGGGATATTTGTAACGAAGGCAAAGGAAACATTTGAGCCTATTCTAATTAAATCATATGAAAGTCGGTTTTTGGAGGTCGAGGAGGGTTTTCCCGCCTTGGCACTTGATAGAATAGCCTTCGATGCATATGAGGTTCCTGTAGAATTTTGCCACTCAATTGTTCGTGGTGATCGCTGTAGATTTTATACAGAATTACTATAAATTTTATTATCATCAAGATACCGACAAATACCGAATAGTGGAATTCCTTTCTGCATATATTCGCAGAAAGTATAAATAAACTACTAATTCTTAGGGGGATTGTGAATGAAGAAGTATCTATCCATTATTGTCGTATTGTTATTTGTGTTCTTGTCAGGATGTTCTGGTGATGGTAAAACAACTGGAGATGGCGGTAAAACAAAATCAGGCGATGTTACACTAACTTATGCAATCTGGGATGCAAACCAAGCACCTGCTATGCAACAAATTGCAGACAAATTTACAGAGGAGAACCCCAATATTAAGGTTAAAGTTGAAGTTACGCCTTGGGATCAATATTGGACGAAGCTTGAAACAGCGGCAACTGGTGGGAGCTTGCCGGACCTCTTTTGGTTAAATTCAGCAAATATTCAAAAGTATGCTGAAGGTAAAGTTATACTCCCTATCACTGAACAAGCCGATTTAGATAAAGTAGATTTATCTAAATATCCGGAGGCGCTTGTTAACACCTATACAGTAGATAATGAGCTTTACGCAATTCCCAAAGATTTTGATACAATCGGTCTTTGGTATAACAAAGAATTATTTGATAATGCAGGCTTAGAATATCCAAATGAAAATTGGACATGGGATGATCTAGTTGAAAATGCAAAAAAATTAACCGATGAAGGAAATGGTATTTGGGGATTCGCGGCACCTCTTGCAGGGCAAACTGGTATTTATAATACAGTATATCAAGCTGGTGGATATATTCTTAATGATGACTTAACCCATGCTGGCCATGCAGATGAAAAGTCATTAAAAGGAATTAAATTTATGTATGATATGATCCATACGCATAAAGTTTCTCCTACGGTTGCGCAAATGACCGATACTCCTGCAACATCACTATTTGAGTCTGGTAAAGTTGCTATGTTATTCGATGGATCATGGATGCAAGTAGAATTTGCTAAGAACGAATATACAAAAGATAAAGTAGACGTCACAGCATTACCTGCTGGTGAAAAAGATGCGGTAGTCATTCATGGACTTGGAAATGTTATAGCCAAAAATACCAAGCATGCTGAAGAAGCTTGGAAGTTTTCTAAGTTCCTAGGATCGGAAGAAGCACATAAGATTCAGGCTGAAACAGGTACTGTAATTCCTGCATATCAAGGAACACAAGATGTTTGGGTGCAATCGAATCCAAATTTCAACCTTCAAATATTTATTGATATGGCGCAAGATTCAGTACCAAACCCTGCATCTGTTGAAACACGTAAATGGCAACAAATTGAAACGGAAATTCTTACTCAAGCATGGGCAGGAAATATGAGTCTTGAGGACGCTGTTAAAGAGGTGGCGGAGAAGGTAGACCAAGTTCTTGCAGAAGAAAAGAAATAAATAACTTTGCGAAGAAGTGTTGGATATTTTATCTAACACTTCTTCCAAAATAGTATATTACCAGGGGTGAGATCATGCAAATACAGGCCCACAAAGAAGGAATACCATTAAATAAAAAACCGAAAAAAAAGTTAAATAAAATTAAAAGATCTGACTATTTTTGGGGGTATGCAATGATATTCCCAACAATGTTAGGAACATTGATTTTCAATATTTGGCCAGTATTCCAATCATTTTATTTGAGTCTCACAGAATGGGGGGGATTTGGTCAATATTCATTTGCGGGATTAGTCAACTATAAACGACTCTTTCAAGACCCGAATCTTCTATCGGCACTTAAGAATACTGCGATATATACAGTGTTATCCGTTCCACTTGGAATTTCTTTATCCATAATAGTCGCGGTATTATTAAATCAAAAAATAAAAGGTGTAGCGTTTTATCGAACCCTTTATTTTCTTCCAGTTGTTACGATGCCAGCTGCTGTGGCTATTGTATGGAAATGGCTATATAACGGGGATTTCGGTTTAATAAATTATGTATTTAGTTTAGTTGGAGTTAGCGGTCCTAATTGGTTAACAGATCCCAATATTTCCCTTTACTCATTAGTATTGGTTTCTGTTTGGGGGGCGATTGGTTATAACATGGTTATTATCTTATCTGGTTTACAAGGAATTTCTAAAACATATTATGAGGCGGCAGAAATTGATGGGGCCAGTCCTTTGGCACAGTTTTTTAGGATTACTCTTCCATTATTAACACCAACGCTTTTTTTTGTTTCTGTCATGTCACTCATCAGCACATTCCAGGTCTTTGAATTGGTATATATGATGATTGGGCCTAATAGTCCTGTCATTCGCGATACACATACATTAGTTTATTTATTTTATGAAGAAGCCTTCATTAATAATGATAAAGGCTATGCAGCCGCCATATCTCTCTTTATTTTTGTGATTATATTATTATTCACTATTTTACAATTCAGGATGCAGGAGAAATGGGTACATTATGAATGAGGAGGGATATTAAATGTCAGTACATAGTGTTTCAAACAGGAAAACAAATAAATTTGCCATCCACATCATTTTGATAATAGGAGCAATCATCATGACCACTCCTTTTCTTTGGATGGTTTTGACCGCCTTTAAAACATTTGGGGAGTCGACACAGGTACCCCCTATTATTTTTCCAAGTAATCTAGAATGGAAAAACTTTTCGGAAATATTTATAACACTACCGTTCCTTAACTTTTATTGGAATACAATTTTTACTACCTTTTTTAAAACTTTTGGCCAATTATTATTTTGTTCATTAGCTGCCTATGCTTTTGCAAGAATCGATTTTCCGGGGAAGAACGTTTTATTTATTCTACTTTTATCCATTTTGATGGTTCCAAACCAAGCATATATCATTCCACAATATTTAATTATGGTAAAACTAGAATGGCTTAACTCCCTAAAAGCTTTAATTGTCCCTGGTATTACTAGTGCTTTCGGAACCTTTTTACTAAGGCAATTCTTTTTAACGATTCCAAGTGAACTTGAAGATGCAGCGAAATTGGATGGATGTAACCATTTTCAGATTTACTGGAAAGTTATGCTTCCTTTAGCGAAACCGGGATTGATAGCACTTGCGATCTTCACGATTCTCTGGTCTTGGAATGACTTGATGTGGCCACTTATCGTCAATAATTCACCAAGCAAGATGCCCTTATCTGCAGGTTTGGCATCATTACAAGGACAATATATAACGAATTTCCCTGTTCTGATGGCAGGATCCCTACTTGCAACATGGCCAATGATTCTTATGTTTATTGTGTTACAAAAACAGTTTGTCCAAGGAATTGCTTTGTCGGGTACAAAAGGGTAAAGTATGTTTTCGGTATGAGAAAAATAGTTTAAAAGATAGAAAGGAAATTTTTATGAAAAATCAATCGGCTTTATTTACCAATGCAAAAATTTTCTTGCTTGATAAAGTTATCGATAAAGGTTGGATTCTAGTAAATGAGAATGGGAAAATTGAAGAGGTTGGCGAAGGTAATCCAGAAACTGTAAATCATGATGTAACGGTAGACGTACAAGGGAAATCTATAATCCCCGGTCTTATCGACGTTCATATTCATGGTGGAAACGGATATAGTTTTTTGGATGGAAAATATGAATCTCTTGCTGAAATTAGTGCTTTTCATGCTGAGCATGGGACCACTTCATTTTTAGCAACGACTTCAACAGCATCAAGGGAAAGAATTATCAAAGCCTTAAATTGTGCCTCTGAGTCATTTGAAAAGGGAATGCCGGGTGCTGATTTAGTAGGAGTTCATTTGGAAGGACCTTTTATTAATGAAAAGAGAAGTGGCGCCCAAGAAAAGTCTGATATTCGATTGCCTTCTATCAACGAAATTGATGACTATATGAAAGCTTCCAATAATCTTATAAAACTAGTAACGCTTGCTCCGGAAGTTGAAAATGGCTATGAAGCTGTGAAATATTTCAAAGAGCAAGGAGTAACAGTGTCTATTGGGCACTCTGATGCAAATTTCAATGAGGTTTTAGAAGCGATTCAAGCAGGTGCAACACATACAACCCACCATTTTAATGGGATGAGCCCCTTACATCATCGTGAACCAGGTGTTGCTGGAGCGGGAATGGCTTTAAAAGAACTTACAACAGAAATTATCGCGGATGGCATCCATGTGCATCCGGAAATGGTAAAGCTCCTTTTCGATGTAAAAGGAGTTTGGAATACTTGCGCTATTACGGACGCTGTATTTTGTGCAGGTTTGCCTGATGGGGAGTATGGGCGTGTATTTGTGACAAATGGTCAAGTGTACTTATCCGACGGATCGAGTTTGGCGGGTAGTACGTTAACAATGATCCAGTCACTTAGAAACGTAATTTCCTTTACTGGATATTCCCTGCTTGATGTCTTGCCTTCCTACACAATGGTACCGGCGAGACAAGCTAAGATTGATCATGTAAAGGGATCAATAGAAAAAGGGAAAGATGCTGACTTTTTAATCGTTGATGATGAATTATCTATTTTATCTACGTATGTAAAAGGGATTGAGGTTTTTAAGCAATCCTAGTTCACATAAATTTTTAGGGTGGAAGGATGATAAAAATGATTCATGCTGCTTTAATTGGTGCTGGTGCTCGGGGGATGCATGCATATGCAAGTTATGCCATAAAAAACCCGCAAGAAATTAAGTTTATTGCTGTTGCGGAAGGAAATCCAGAAAGAAGAGAGAAATTTGCTAAAGATCATAACATTCCTGTTGAAATGCAATTTTCAAGTTGGGAACAACTTTTAGATCAACCTAAATTATGTGAAGCTCTTTTAATTTGCACCCAAGATCGCATGCATTATGAGCCCACTATGAAAGCAATTAAAAAAGGTTATAAAATATTATTGGAAAAACCGATGTCACCAGTTCCAGCGGAATCCTTGGAAATGGCAGAGGAAGCTGAAAAATATGGGAGTCTCCTCTCTGTTTGCCATGGAATGAGATATTCCACATATTATAGAGCGCTAAAACGCCTACTAGAGGAAGAAACGATTGGTCGGGTCACATCTATTCAGTGGAATGAAAATGTTGGGGTTTTGCATCAATCCCATAGCTTCGTCCGTGGAAATTGGCGCAATTCAAAGGAATCAAGTCCAATGATTTTACAAAAAAGCTGCCATGATATGGATATGTTACAGTGGCTAGTCGGAGCTGAATGTGTAAAGATCTCTTCTTTTGGAAGCTTAACATACTTTAATGAAGCAAATGCTCCGGAAGGATCTACTGCAAGATGTACAGACGGTTGTAAGGTAGAAAGAGAGTGCCCATTCTCAGCGATTAAAATGTATTTAAATGAAAAAGATGAATGGCCGCAAAATGTAGTTACCCTTGAACCGAAGTACGAAAAAAGACTTAAAGCCTTGCAGGAAGGCCCATATGGAAGATGTGTTTATCGCTGCGACAATGATGTGGTTGATCATCAAGTCGTTAATCTTTTATTCGACAATGAAGTCACTGTAGCGTTCACAATGTCCGCATTTACAAATGAGACAAGTAGAACGTTTAAAATTATGGGCACAAAAGGCGAAATCCGCGGTAACCATTATATTAATGAACTTGAGATTAAGCACTTCTCTGGAAGAGTGGAAAAGATTAATCCGGAAAAAGTTGAAGGTGGCCATGACGGAGCAGATACGCTGATCATGGAAGACTTCATCAAACAAGTTAGAAGTAATGTAAACGAGAGTCATAGCTCAGGGATTGTTTCGGCTAAAAGCCACCTAATTGCATTTGCCGCTGAAGAATCAAGAATAACTGGAAAAACGATTGATATGGATGAATACGTAACCCAATTGCGAAATAGTAAAACGATAGTTTGAAAAAATGATAGATAATTAGCATCTAGAGGCCATTACATTCCAACCAAAAAGAATATGGTAGGAGGAAAATATGTATGCGAAATTATCTTAGTCAAAAATTAAAGGATAGCTTTAGATTGTTTATGGTTCTATCCCTTATTATCACAGGAGGCTGGTCGAACCTGCAACATGATGAAAATGGTGGTATGTTTGATGGACTTCCTGAGCAATGGTCAAATGTTAACCATTCCAAAATGTCTTCTGCCCAGCAGTTAGAGGTCATGAAAGCTGTGCAGCAAGATGGAAAATTATTCGCAATGGTAAAAGGTCCTGGACTTGAATCAGGAGGAACATGGTATATAGATATAGATGGTAATGAAAAAACCGGATTAACGATCCCATACTGGACCAACAGCACAGGTATAGATGTAAAAATTGAAGACGGAAAAATCTGGATTGTTAAGGATGGACAATGGGATGCCGTTGGAGAATCGTCGGAAGTCTATGATGGATTAGTCAGGGAACTTGAATTGGATTTATCTAAGGTTGACAGTGATGGCAATGTTAATATGCGGGTTGCTTTTGCTCAGCCGGGAAGTCAATATTTGCCATCTCCTGGTCGCCTCATGCTTGTTGTGCCTCCTCAGGCAGATTCTGCCTTCGGTCCTGATGTAAATATTACGGTGGATGCAGAAATGGATGATTGGGATGGAATAGAGCCAGTTGCTATATCAGCTGATGGAAAGACAATGCTATATGCTGCAATGGATCATGAAAATCTTTTTTTACTTGCTAAAGGTAGAATGGCGGAGTTTAATGATATTTTTATTGATACAGACCGCAGCTCGGATACAGGTTACGCAGATGCTGGGTGGACTGAATTTGGAGGCGATTGGCTAGTTGAGAATGGAGGACTCTATAAAAGCACTGGCGCAGGTTGGAATTGGGGACCTGTTGAGGGGGCAGATATAGAATATGCTGAAATAGCTGATGGGGATATAAAAACAATTGAATATCGTGTACCGCTTCGAAATTTAGAAATTACCAAGCCTAAAGCAATTTCGCTTGGGCTGACATCCAATGACATAAGAGTACCAGCATCTGGTCAGAAGGCGCCGGTCATTAACCCCCCTTTACCGAAAATGGTCGTTGACGGCAACGAGCAAAAGTGGGAAAACTTACCCGTAACAGCGACAGGTGAAGGCGATGTAATCTCAATGAAGGCATTTGCCGGTAATAAAAAATTGTCAATACTTGCTCTTGCATCGAACTTCGATAAAGAAACGAATATATTTATCGATAGCGATAATAATTTTGAAACTGGGTATCAGGGCTGGGAATTCAAACGGACCGGGGCTGATTTCTTAATTCAAAATGGAAGATTATACGAAAGCGATGGATCTGGCTGGTCTTGGAAGGAAATCGGTCCTGTTCCATGGATAGTAGCTAATTCTAATACGACAGGTGTGAAACTATTAGAAACAGAGGCTGACCTTTCATCTTTTGCAAACGTAGAAGATACGATGCGAGTCGCTATTGGTGTTGGTGGCGACTATGCTCCCGCAGTTTCTAGTGAAGGCGAGTATGCCCTAGCAACTGGTCCAACTGGTGGAAAGATTATTTTAGATGGCGATGATAGTGATTGGGCCAACATTGATACTGCCATTAAGGGAAAAGGTGAAAAAGTTACGGTTAGCGCTGCAGAGGATAACCAAAAAATCTATCTACTTGTGGAAGGTGATAATATTAACACTCAAAACACCTTCTTCCTAGATACAGATACAAAATCCAAAACAGGGGATTCTTCCGAATGGAACTCCTTTGGCGCTGATGCCATGATTAAATACAACCAACTGTATCTTTATGATAATAAAAAGAAAAATTGGAAACTACAAGGTCCTGTAAGTGCTGAAGTTACTTCGGATTATGCCCTATATTATTTTTATCAAGATCAGATTGGAATGAAAAAGGCTGCTCCAATTAACATCGCTTACATTGGAAAAGAAGCCTATCATCTTCCGGCTAAAGGAGAAAACCCGTTATATTTAGAAGAATCGATGCAGAGTGACGAAAAGACAAATGTCATGAAACCAATTGAGAGATTCGACGTTCTAAACAATCCATATATGGGATGGGCTGGTTGGGCAATCTCTAACAAGCAATCAGGACAACCACACTCGCTTGTTTATGCCAATTTTACATGGAGAGACCTCGAGCCAGAAAAAGGATCTTTTAATTGGGAAGCTATGGAAAAACATTTTCAATTTGAAAAATGGACGAAAGATGGAGTGAAAATTAATCTCCGTTTCGTTTTAGATGATCCTGGAAACGACCCTGATATGGATATTCCAAATTGGCTTTATGAAGAACTGATAAAGGTTGAAGGGAAAGCTGGGGCAGGTAAGTGGTATAATACGCCACCTTCGGTGGTAGGTTCTGGTTTTGCGCCTAATTATAATAGTAAGATGTTGATTGCTGAACATGAGAGAGTTATTAAAGCATTAGCTGAACGATATAATAATGATTCTCGAATTGCCTTTATCCAAATCGGAAGTCTTGGACATTGGGGCGAGTTTCACAATTGGCCAGAAGAAGTATCTGGTAAATTCCCTAATCTCTCTGTTTCAGATCAATATATACAACATTATATAGACCATTTTACAAACAAAATGATCGGGATGCGGAAACCATTTCCGATTGCTGCTGAAAACAACCTAGGATTGTTTAATGATGTCTTTGGAAGCAAAGGGGCTACGGAAACTTGGATTGATTGGACTGTAAATGGTTGGAATGAAATTGGTCCATATGTAGATGATGGGCGAACTCCAGCAGAAGCACAAGCTGCGTCAAGAATGCCGGACTTTTGGAAAAAAGCATTTTCAGGTGGGGAATTCCATAGTGGAAATTCACTCTTATCCCTTTCAGACGACACTATCATGGAAACATTAAAGCAAGCTAGGGAAAGCCATTCTTCATGGATGGGTCCTGCTTCACCAGTTTCGTACGTAAAAGGCAAAGACGTTACTGATAGTCAGCAGGCAAATATTAATTTGTTGCACAATACAATGGGTTACCGATTTGTCCTGGAGGGAATTGAATATAATAAAAAATCTAGAGTTGGCGATCAACTGAATTTATCAATGACCTGGAACAATAAAGGTGTTGCTCCATTCTATTTTAAATGGCCGCTTGCATTTGCTTTTGCCGATAACAAAGGCAACATTGTCGAAGAAAGCATTCAAACAATTGATTCAATAGATATTCGTGAATGGCTTCCAGGACGACATCAGGTAGATGTCCATTTCCCTATCACTAATAAACTTAAGCCGGGACGTTATACATTAGTAGTTGCCATTCTGGATAAAGAAACTAACCTTCCTGGCATTAAGCTAGCCATTGAAGCGGAGCGCGAAGATGGTTGGACAGAACTCGAAGCTTTAACAGTTTCTAAATAGTAAAATCACAATTACGAGTAGGAAGATTTTGCTTCCTACTCGTTTATTGATATCGTAAATATTAAATAACATATAAAGTAGGTTGATATTTTTGATTATGACAGTTACTTTAAACCCTGCAATTGATGTTTCCTATCGTGTAAATAATTTTGAATTAGATAAAGGGCACCGAGTGGAAAACGGAAATAAGACTGCGGGTGGAAAAGGTTTAAATGTTTCTCGTGTACTCAAACAACTTGGTGTAGAGCCACTTTGCCTAGGATTTCTTGGAGGACAAAATGGAGAATGGATTAAGAAACAATTGATAAAGGATGGTTTGGAGCAGTCTTTTACTTCAATTAAGGAAGATACTAGAACGTGTTTAGCGTTTATTGATGAAGGTCATGGCACTCAGACGGAATTGATGGAAAAGGGACCAATTATATCAGAGGAAGAAAAAGCAAGTTTTCTGCATACATATCAACAAATGCTAAAGAAAGCTAGACTAATTGTATCCTCAGGTAGTTTACCATTAGGGCTGGAATCATCCTTTTATAAAGAAATTAGTGGAATAGCAAAAGAAAATAATATTCCACTCCTCTTAGATACTAGTGGAGAATCTCTAAAATTTGGAGTGGAAGGAAGTCCTTTTTTGATTAAACCGAATCAAGAGGAATTATCCCAATTTGCCGGGAAAGATTTAAAGAACATTGATGACATGATTGAAGTGGCAAAGGAAATTTGCAATCAAGGAGTCCAAAATGTTCTTCTATCATTAGGTGAAAACGGCGCTTTGCTTGTTAGGAAAGACATTATTTTGAAGGCGAACATTCCAGCTATTCCCGTTGCAAATCCGGTAGGATCGGGTGACAGTATGATAGCAGGAATGGCATATTCAATTTACAATAACTATGCCTATGAAGATAGCCTAAAAATGGCATGCGCTTGCGGAATGGCAAATGCCATGGAAAAGAAGACTGGATTTATTCAGGAAAAAACAGTCAAGAAGTTATTGTCGGAGATTAGTATAACAGCAATATAAATGGTTGTAATAAAGGATGGATAAAATGAAAATCGATGCACATCAGCATTATTGGAAACTTGAAAATCACCATACAGTTTGGCCAACATCTGATTTAACTGCGATTTATCACAATTTCCTTCCCGCAGATCTTGAGGCGCATTTAAAACAACATAGTATTGATAAGACGATTGTAGTCCAAGCATCTCCTGATTTAAGGGAGAACGAATTTTTATTGGAGCTTGCAGAACAACACGATTCGATTGGTGGGATTGTTGGCTGGATGGATATGTCATCCGATCAATTTCCAGAGCAGTTTGCACGGCTGAAAAATCACCCGAAATTTGTTGGCATTAGACCGATGCTTCAAAGTATGGAAGATGATCGATGGATATTAAGACCTGAAGTACAGAAGAACATCAAGATATTAATTGAAAATGATTTCCCGCTTGATCTCTTAATCTATCCGAAACATCTTCCTGTTGTTTTAGAACTATTGGAAAGGTTTCCAACATTAAGAGCAGTTATAGATCACTGTGCAAAGCCTAATATAAAGGAGAAACAATGGGATCAGTGGGAAGTTGGAATGGAGAAGGTTTCTAAATTTGATTCGGTCATGTGTAAAATATCTGGTCTCGTGACTGAAGCAGATCATCAAGCATGGGAGTTAAAGGACTTTAAACCTTACATTGAACACGTTCTTAATTGTTTTGGAGCAAACCGGATCATGTTTGGAAGCGATTGGCCGGTTTGTCTACTTGCCGCTTCATATGATGAGGTTATTCAAGTCATAAATGAAAATCTTGTAACAGAGATGTCTATAAAAGATAAAGATTTATTTTTTGGTGGAAATGCGAAGCAATTTTATAGAATATAAAACTGTTGAGTATTCAGATATGTCAAATTGACAGTAGTTTTGGAAGGTGCTAATTTTAATGTAATCGCTCTCTAGTTTTGAGGGATATGTTGAAAGAGGTGGCTAATAGATGGATAGGAAAGAACGCACAAAGTGGTTTTTAGATGATCGATTTGGAATGTTTATACACTGGGGGTTGTACGCCATTCCTGCAAGGGGTGAGTGGGTTAGAAGCGTTGAAAAGATTAGTAATGACGATTATGAGAAATATTTTGAGGAGTTCAACCCATCTCATTATAATCCAAAAGAATGGGCAAGGGCAGCAAAGGCAGCGGGGCAAAAATATGCAGTGCTTACAACAAAGCACCATGATGGATTCTGTTTATTTGATAGCAAACTAACAGATTATAAAGCTACCAACACTCCGGCAAAAAGAGATTTGATTAAAGAGTATGTAGAAGCGTTTAGGGAAGAAGGTTTGAAAGTAGGCTTTTATTATTCAATCATTGATTGGCATCATGAGGATTATCCTGCTTTCGGTGACCGCAATCATCCAATGAGAGATAATGAAAATTTTAGGGATAAGCAAATTGATTTTGATCAATACCTCGAATATATGCATGGACAAGTAAGGGAGCTTCTCACTAATTACGGAAAAATCGATATTATGTGGTTTGATTTTTCTTATGATGATATGACCGGTGAAAAGTGGAAGGCGACAGAGTTAATTCAAATGATTCGTGATATCCAACCTGATATCATCATTGACAATAGACTTGGCGGGAACATAAAATCGAGCGATCCAGAAATATATGCTGGTGATTTTTACTCACCAGAACAAATTGTCCCACCAGAAGGAATCTTAGATGAAAATGGTGAACAAATACCGTGGGAAGCATGTATTACATTGAATGATAATTGGGGCTATCACTCAAAAGACAAAAATTATAAATCTTCGAAACAAGTCATCCGCACTTTAGTTGAGTGTGTCAGTAAAAATGGAAATCTACTTTTAAATGTAGGACCTGATGCAAGAGGAATAATTCCTGAAGAATCGCTGGAGATTTTACAAGAAGTTGGTAAATGGATGCAGAGAAACGGAGAAAGTATTTACGGAAGTAAAGCCGCCAACCTGCCAAAACCTGAATGGGGAAGATATACGCAAAATGGCAACAAGCTTTATGCACATGTTTTTGACAGAGGTATTGGACCCATTTATTTTGCTGGATTAAAAGGTAAAATTAAAAAAGCTAGATTACTTGCCGATGGATCCGAATTAAAAGTCGAAACCCCTTGGATGGCAGAGCAATATTCAGATATAGAGAGTGGGGCATTCATCAATTTAGAAGGAGCAAGACTTCCTGATGAAAGCGATACGGTCATTGAATTAGAACTGGTTGAAGATTAATAGAGGGGGAAAATGTTATGAAGATTGGTTTGAGTACATATAGCTTGTTAAGTGCACTAAACTCAGGGGAAATGGATGTTCTTGATGTCGTTCAATGGATTGCTGACAATGGTGGAGAGCATATGGAAATTGTTCCATACGGTTTTACTCTAATCGATAATGTAGAACTTGCAGACGCCGTTCGTGAAAAAGCAGCGTCAGTTGGGATTGAGTTATCCAACTATTCTATGCCTGCAAACTTTGTTCAGGAAACGGAGCAAGAATTCAAAGAGGAAGTAGATAGGTTAAAAAGTCATGTTGATCTTATCGATCGCATGGGCATTAAGCATATGCGCCATGACGTTACTGCCTTCACACTACCTCCGGAGAAAATTACAATTGAATGGTTTGAGAAAAATTTGTCGTTAATGGTAGAGGGAAGTAAGCAAATTGCTGATTACGCAGCCCAATACGGTATTACAACGACGATTGAAAACCACGGACACTGTGTGCAGGCAAGTGATAGGGTGCAACGCGTACTACTGGAAGTTGATCGACCAAACTTTAAAACAACTTTAGATATCGGTAATTTTATGTGTGTTGATGAAGATTCCCTAGTGGGGGTAAAGAAAAACTTGCCATACGCTTCCCTCGTTCATTTTAAAGATTTTTATTATCGTCCATATTATCAAGATCCAGGAGAAGGAAATTGGTTCAAAACAGCTAATGGCAATTTCTTGAGAGGTGCCATTGTTGGACAAGGCGATATTAACATTCGGGAAGTCGTAAAGCTTGTTAAAGAATCTGGATACGATGGCTATATTACGGTTGAGTTTGAAGGTATGGAAGATTGTAAGGTAGGTTCCAAGATCGGGATGGATAATATAAGAAGATTTTGGAATGAGGTTTAGGATCGCTATTATTTTCGTCAATATCAACTTCAGTTAAACATATTTTATTAAACAAGGTGTGGAAAAAATGGCAATAAATAAACTTGCGCTTCCAACAAAATCACAACTAGCTTGGCAAAATCTCGAATTAGGTGTTTTTTGCCATTTTGGCATTAATACTTTTTGTGATCAAGAGTGGGGAGAAGGTACGGATTCTCCTGAATTGTTTAATCCAACAGAATTGGATGCTGCAGGGTGGGTGAAGCTTGCAAAAGATGCGGGATTTAAATATTTTGTGTTGACTGCAAAACATCATGATGGTTTTTGTCTTTGGCCAACAGCAACGACTGATTACTCTGTAAAATCAAGCCCTTGGAAAAATAGCAACGGTGATGTTGTCCGCGAATGTGCGGATGCTTGTAAAAAAGAAGGCATTCACTTTGGACTATATTTATCTCCATGGGATCAACATGAGCCTTCCTATGAAGATGCAGAAGCGTATGATGATTTTTATTCCGAACAGCTAACAGAACTATTGACACAATATGGCCCCATCGTGGAAGTTTGGTTTGATGGTGCTGGTTCAGAAGGTAGAGAGTATAACTGGGAAAGAATCATTAGCATTGTGAAAAAATATCAGCCGGATGCAATGATCTTCAATATGGGGCAACCGACCATTAGGTGGGTAGGCAATGAAGAGGGCCTAGCTCCATATCCTTGCTGGAATACCGAAAGTGCTGCGAAAATCAGCATGTTTTCAGATGAAAAGGTAAATTGGCTGCCGGGCACTCCTGAATGGCTGCCTGCTGAATGCGATGTTCCGATCCGTAAGCTACACTGGTTCTGGCACCCAAATGATGAAGCAAGTCTCCGTTCGTTAGATGAGTTGATGCATATTTATTACAATTCTGTCGGACATGGGACAAACTTATTATTGAACGTTTCACCAGACAATCGTGGATTAATTCCAGAAATTGATGCCGGGCGTCTGTTGGAATTTGGAGCTGAAATTAAAAGAAGATTTTCGAATCCTCTAGGGACTGTATCAGGTAATGGACGGGAGCTAGAATTAACCTTAGAAAGAGAAATGTTAATCGATCATATTGCTTTAATGGAAAATATTGAATATGGTGAGCGGGTACGTAAATTTGAAATCTTAGCTTTTGCCGATGAAGTGTGGAAAGTAATTGTAGAAGGATCTGCAATCGGCCATCGCTATATTAAGCAATTTTCTGCAATTAAAACGAGTAAATTAAAATTAAGAGTGACGGACTCAGCAGCATCACCGATAATGAATGAATTTTCTTGTTACTTAACGAATAACGTGCAGTTGCTGGTTTAAACCCTTTTTCAATAGAATACAAAAGAATACACCGTGGTCTGGGCTGAAGTGTATTCTTTTTTTCATTCAAATAAGTTATAAACAATTGACGGAGGATGATCCATTGAACTTGTTAACGTATAAAAAGTCCGCAAAAACTTGGACTGAAGCAATGCCACTAGGTAATGGGAAAATTGGTGCTATGCACTTTGGCGGCGTTGAAGTTGATCAATTTCAGCTGAATGAAGACACGCTTTGGTCTGGTCCACCTAAAAAAGATAAACGCTATGATGACAGGGATTCACTTAAAAAGGTAAGGAAATTCATTGATGAAGAAAAATATGAAGAAGCAATTAACGAAACGAAGAATATGTTTGGTCCGTATACTCAAGCCTATATGCCACTTGGCAATCTAAACATTCATTATTTACATGGTGATGCAGCTCAGAAATATGAAAGGAATTTAAATATAGAAGAGGCAATATCCACTGTAAAATACATAGTTGGTAAAGCAGAATACACAAGAGAAGCATTCATTTCCCACCCACATCAAGTGTTAGTTATCCAACTTGCAAGTTCAATAGAAAATGGATTGAATGTAAATATTACACTCGACAGTCCATTAAAATATAAAATTTCTAATTCGAATGAAAATGTAATTTTACAAGGCATTTGTCCAGAAAAATGCGAACCTAATTATGTTCATGAAAACGAACTCCCTATCGTGTATGGAGAATTCGAGGAAACTGACGCGATTCATTTTGAAGGGAGATTGGGAGTTGTAGCAGAACACGGAAAAGTCAGTTCTGAAAATGGAGTCCTTTCCATTAAGAATGCTACTAAAGCCTTATTATATTTTTCAGTTGCCACTTCATTTAATGGCTTTGATCAATTGCCCGGGAAATTTTTTGACGATTTAACTCGAAAAAATGAAGAGATTCTTGCTAAAGCAATGAGTATTTCATATGAGCAACTGAAGGCTGAACATATTCAAGATTATCAAAGTCTCTTTAACCGTGTTCAATTCTCATTGGATTACGATGATTCGGAAATCATACTTGACACGGATGAGAGAGTGAAGAAGTATGGTGCATACGATTTAGGAATGGTTGAACTATTATTCCAATATGGGCGATATTTATTGATTTCATCATCTAGGGAAGGGACTCAGCCTGCAAATTTACAAGGGATTTGGAATGACTCAACTCGTCCACCGTGGTCTTCTAACTATACGTTAAATATCAATGCAGAAATGAACTATTGGCCAGCTGAGACAACGAATCTACCGGAATGTCACCGCCCACTATTAAAACTTGTTAGTGAATTAGCATTAAATGGAGAGAAAATGGTAAGTGATCGCTATGGATTAAAAGGATGGACAGCTCACCATAATTCAGATTTATGGAGGCAAGCAGATCCAGTAGGAGGCGACCGCCACGGAGACCCCATTTGGGCGTTTTGGCCAATGGCAGGTCCTTGGTTATGCCGTCACTTATGGGAACATTTTTCGTTTTCTCAAGACCGAGCATTTTTAGAAAAAGAAGCGTTGCCACTTATGAGGGGGGCAGCTGATTTTTGTTTAGATTGGTTGGTAGAGGATGAAAGTGGCTATTTGACAACTTCGCCTTCTACTTCACCGGAACAGCTCTTTTATACCAAAACGGGACAAGTAGGTTCAGTCACAAAAGGGGCAACAATGGATTTGCAAATTACTTGGGATTTGTTTACAAATTGCATCGAGGCGGCAGCTGTATTAAGTATCGAAGACGAATGGATAGAGAATATAAAACGAGCAAGGGACCGTTTATATCCAATGCAAGTTGGAAAATATGGACAGTTGCAAGAATGGGCTATCGATTACGAAGATGTTGAACTACATCATCGCCATGTTTCACATTTATATGGCGTTTATCCGGGCAAGCAAATCAAGGGTGGTCCTTTACTGGATGCTGTCAAGCAAACTCTTAACAGAAGAGGGGATATTGGGACTGGTTGGAGTCTTGGATGGAAAATCTGTCTATGGGCAAGGTTGAAAGATGGTGAACGAGTAAATACATTGTTGCAACAATTATTTAATGTTGTTGACGCCAATAATACGGTTTTCGTTGGAGGAGGAATATACCCGAACCTTTTAGGTGCACACCCGCCCTTTCAAATTGATGGGAATTTCAGCTATACAGCCGGAGTAGTCGAAATGATCATTCAATCTCATAAAGGCTATGTTGAACTATTACCTGCACTTCCGTCGACTTGGATTAAAGGTTTTATTAAGGGAATTCGCGTTCAAGGTGGTTTTGAAGTGAATATATCCTGGGATAAGAAGCTTGTGGATGAAATAGAGGTAATTTCTAATGCCGGGAACTCATTTATTCTAAAATCCTGTAAATCTGTCATTATTCGTCAAAAAGAAAAAGAGGATAAAGTGATAGCACCAGTTGATGGATTAATAGAAATTGAAATGAATAAAAATAAGAAGTATCAATTAATATTTATATAAGATTGCCGATTTTCAAGTCTGTTGATTGGAACAGAAGGTGCGAGACTCCCTCGGGAAATCCCACATGAATCTAATGCTGAGGCAGCTCCCGGGCTCCTAATGGAAAGCGAGCGCTGAAGGAAAAAAACAAAAATGGCGAAGGGAATATTCCTTCGCCTTTTGGTTTTATTTACTTAGCTCTTGTTCTATCTCCCTATTAACCTCTTCTCTTAATTGGAAAATATATTCCTTATCATTCGGATAATCGTCAAAAGTAATTGTTTGAGACTTTTCAATAATATTCAAAACAAACGCTTTACCTTTTAAATGTTCAAGCCATTGAAATGCCCGTAGATCTTGTAAAGCCTGATAAAAGACCCGTGAACGAATAGAAGGAATTGCTTCGCCGTTCTCCCCTGGATAGACAAGGAACGTATCACCCGAAGGAAAAGCTTTTTTTGCATCTGTAATTTCATAAGGATTTATTAGCTCTACCGAATATTGGCTGTTGTAAAAGTTATATCCCCAATGTAGGAATCCCTCAATCTCATATTTAAATAATTGTGTTGCGATGATTCGATTTCTTGCTGAAGGCATCGACATGAAACGATTGCTTACTTTTTGATTTTGGGCACAGCAATAATAAGTCCATAAATTAGCGACATTATGATCAATGAAAGTTTGGATATGGTCATTCGCTACAACAGGCTTCGTAACAATTCCTTTCTGATAGAATGAATAATCGCTTAACGCATCAATGATTTTAAAATCTTTTAAATAGGGTTCTGCGATTGCTTTCGCTTTTGAATAAGTAGCAATATTGTTTTCGTTTGGCTCATCTGATATATGAAAATAAACTTTTTCTGAGTCCCAATTTTCTCTTAAAAACTCAGTTAATGCAGGGAGAAATGAATCTAAAAACAGTCTATATTTTGTGCTGTCTGCAGCCACGTCCCAACCAAATTTTCTTACTAGCTTCCCATCTTCTGTTACCATAATTTTAGGAGTATACTCGGCGCCCCATTGTGTAAAAAGGTGGGCAATTTCAATGTATTTTATTCCGTTCTTTTTGCATAGTTCTAACCATTTTTTTAAGAGGGTAAAATCAAAATTGTACTCGCTATTTTTGTATGAAATTTGCACGAGTTGTACGGTTGTTCGTTCGCCCCCAACTCTCGTATCCAAAGGTGGTGTGAAGATAGGAGTAAGAATCATATTAATCCCATTTTCTTTTGCGGCGGCACGAATGAAATTATTTATGATACGCCAATGTTCATCGGTAAAAGCTTCTACACCATAATAATTTGCCAAACAGTCAGTGTGGAACCATTGTGTATGAATTAATTTTTGTTCTGGCAGCGCATACGGAATGACCCGAATCGTTAAAGATTGTTCGAAGATGGAATGGTAATTTTCATCGGTAATTGTTATATTTAATGCTTTTTCACCAATAGCTCCAGTTTTAGGAAAAACATCAACCCAAATAGAATTCCAACCATCTGATTCTAGCTCAATTCTTTCAGTCGTTGCCGGAGCAAGCAAATCGGGAAATAATCCTGGCAAAGTAGAAAGGTAATTTTCATCATGTGAATCTGCATATGCTGGTAGAGTAGATGGTACTTTTTTCACAAGGCTAACAGAAGTAGAAATTGTATCATCAGCTTCTAGAAGAATATGAGCTTTCTTATTGTCAAAACAACGATAAGCAATCTGAAAAGAAAATTGTTCATTTTGGAAAATTGAAATGTCATTTAATGGTATCGTATTTGGCGTGTTTGCTGGAAATACTTTTTCTAATGAATCTGTTAACCGAAATTCAAAATTAGCCATGAATAAATCCCCCATTGATGAAGTTGTAAATGCCATCTTTCTGTAATTTTTATATTAATTCTTAGGGAGAATTTTAGCAATGGATAATAAAAAGGTAGTCATAAGATGGTCTGTTGACTGCTGATCGATAAAGGAATAAAGTAGAATTATATGAATCTTCAATATTTGGAAGAAGGTTGAAAAATATGAAAGTCAGTTTATTTGCAACATGTTTAGTAGATATGTTTCATAGCCATGTAGGTAAAGCGGCAGTGGAGTTACTAGAACAGCTCGGTTGTGAGGTTGATTTTCCCGAGTCACAAGTTTGCTGCGGTCAGCCGGCTTATAATAGCGGTTACGTGAAAAATTCAAAAGAAGCGATGAAAAGAATGATGGATGCTTTTGAGGAGTCAGAATATGTCGTTGGACTTTCAGGGTCCTGCGCATACATGTTTCACGAATATGAGAATATTTTTAAAGGGGATCCAGTTTGGGGACCAAAAGCAAAAGCCCTTAAACAGAAAACATATGAAATGACCGAATTTATTGTGGATGTTCTAAAGGTTGAAGATGTTGGAGCTACGTTCCAAGGGCATGTAACTTTTCATACCTCCTGCCATATGACAAGACTTTTAGGTGTCACTGAAGCACCTATGAAACTGTTGGAAAATGTAAAGGGTCTTGAATATACAGAGCTTCCTGAGAAACATCATTGCTGCGGATTTGGTGGGACTTTCTCGGTGAAAATGTCCCGAATTTCAGAACAAATGGTGGATGAAAAAGTACAACATATAGATGAAACCGAAGCCGAATATTTAATCGGTGCAGATTGTGGCTGTTTGATGAATATAGGCGGAAGAATAGATCGTCTTGGAAAACAAGTAAAGGTAATGCACATCGCAGAAATATTAAATACCAGGTGAAAAGAGGTGGGAAAACATGCCAATGAAAATTGATACTGGCGACTTTAAAAAGCGTGTTGATACCGGGATTCAAAATAATTTTATGAGGGGAGCGGTTTCTGGCGCCCAAGAAAGGCTGCAGACAAGGCGAATAGATGCAGCTAAAGAACTTGGAAACTGGGAAGAGTGGCGTTCACTTGGAGAAGAAATCCGGAAGCATGTTTTAGAAAATCTGGATTATTATTTGTATCAATTAAGTGAGAATGTCTCAAAAAGAGGAGGACATGTTTTCTTTGCGGAAACACCTGAAGAAGCAAATGACTATATCCGTGGTGTGATCAAAAATAAAAATGCCAAAAAGGTCGTCAAATCAAAGTCAATGGTGACAGAAGAAATCGATTTAAATCCATTTCTTGAGGAAGCTGGATGTGAAGTAATTGAAACTGACCTTGGTGAATATATTCTTCAAATAGATGGTCACGATCCTCCTTCGCATATTGTTGCCCCTGCCTTACATAAAAATAAAGAGCAAATTAGAGACGTTTTTACAGAAAAACTAAACTATCAGCAGACCGAAAAACCTGAAGAATTAGCTTGGCATGCGAGACAAATGCTTAGGGAGGAATATTTGACAGCAGATGTTGGCATAACCGGCTGTAATTTTGCGGTGGCCGAAACGGGTTCAATTTGTTTAGTGACAAATGAGGGGAATGCTGATCTTGTCACAGCCTTACCAAAAACGCAAATTACCGTAATGGGAATGGAAAGGCTTGTCCCGACTTTTGAAGAGTTGGAAGTTCTAGTAGGTCTACTTACAAGAAGTGCAGTTGGGCAAAAGCTAACAAGTTATATCACAGTACTAACCGGTGCAAAAGATGAAGGGGATGTCGATGGGCCCGAAGATTTTCATTTAGTTATTGTCGATAATGGAAGATCTGATATTTTAGGCGGAGAATTTCACTCGATTCTTCAATGTATTCGCTGTGCAGCCTGTGTGAATGTATGTCCAGTTTATCGGCATGTAGGCGGCCATTCATATGGCTCGATATATTCCGGTCCTGTCGGTGCTGTCCTTTCTCCCTTATTAGGTGGTTATGATGACTATAAAGAACTTCCATATGCTTCAACATTATGTGGCGCTTGCACGGAGGCTTGCCCAGTTAAAATTCCACTCCACGATTTATTGCATAAACATCGCCAAGTTATTGTTGAAAAAGAAGGAAGAGCTCCTATCTCCGAGAAACTAGCGATGAAAGCTTTTGGTTTAGGGGCGGCATCTCCATCCCTTTACAAACTAGGTTCAAAAATAGCTCCTACAGCTATGAATCCATTTACAGACGGCAATAAGATTTCCAAAGGTGTGGGTCCATTAAAAGCATGGACTGAAATTCGTGAATTTCCGGCTCCAAATAAAGAGAGATTCCGAGATTGGTTTAAAGACCATAAAAAGGGTGAGGATCAATGAGTGGAACCATTCAAAATAGAGATTCTTTTCTAAATAAAATTGCAGTCCAACTAGGGAGAGATACACCCCTATCAAACGTCGAAAGACCTGAGTGGAGCTATCATCCTCAAGATGCCGTGTTAAAGAATGCCGATGCTGATGAATTATTGGAAGCTTTGAAAACACAATGCACCAAAATACATACAGATCTAATCGAAACAAATAAGGCGGGATTAGTTGAAACGATGCGAAAAATCGTTTCGGAATATGGTGGAGGACCGATCATAACCTGGAAGGATTCCCGTTTTGATGAATATGGACTTTCGTCATTATTTAATGAAATATGGCCCGAAGAAAATGTAGAAATTCATCAATGGAACCCACAATTAGGTAAAGAAAATATAAAACTTGCAGAAAATGCAAATGTTGGAATCACTATAAGCGATATTACATTAGCGGAGTCTGGGACTGCGGTCTTATTTAACAATCATAATCATGGGAGAACTGTTAGCTTTTTACCTTTGAAATCCCTCATCCTTATTCCAAAAAGCTCCATTGTTCCAAGGATGACACAGGCAGCAAGGATGATTAGGGAAAAAGTAAAAAATGGGGAACATCTTGCCTCATGTATAAATTTCATTACTGGACCAAGCAATTCGGCCGACATTGAAATGAATCTTGTTGTTGGAGTTCATGGACCTGTAAATGCAGCATATATTGTAATAGAAGATTTATAGAAAAAATTCCGCTTTAAAGAAGTATTCGATTGAAAGTAATAGGTTTATTATGATATTCTAAACTTAATAAAGGCACTGGAGAAAGAAACTTATTAAGCGATTTTAATGGAAGGAGATTATGTTGAAAAGGACAGGTGACCTACAGCTTATTAAGGAACTTAATAAGTCAATAATCCTAGATGTTATCCGCAAAAATGGTCCTATTTCAAGGGCGGAGATTGCTAAAAAGATTAATATAAGTCCAACTACTGTTACATCTGCGGTAAGTGATCTTATTAGCGATTTACTAGTTGTAGAAGGTGGAACAGGGGAATCAAGTGGCGGAAGAAAACCTATTTTAGTGCAATTGAATCCAGATATTTGTTTTCTGATTGGTGTGGCGATTGATGCCTCAAAAATTACGATAGCGGAATTGAATTTGAATGCTAAAGTAAAAAGGAAAGAAGTTCACACCTTAGATGAGAATGTTGAACTAGATTTAAGCGCTGAACTGATTAAAATGATTGATCATTTTTTTAATAAATGCAGCAATCTTAATAATTGTCTTGGTATCTCGATCACGATTCAAGGAATTGTCGACTCTGAAAAAGGAGTGGTTGCCTATAATCCAAAACTTAAAATTCACAATCTACCTTTAAAAAGTGCAATAGAAGAAGCGTTTCATATACCTACTTACATAGATAATGATACGAATGGAAGTTTGCTCGCGGAAAAAGGTTTTGGGCATTATCAGCAATCCAAAAACTTAATTTATGTGACAATTGGAGATGGTGTTGGGGCCAGTATGCTTCTGAACGATTCAATCTTCCGGGGCTTTCACGGGGGAGCTGGTGAGTTTGGCCATACAACGATTGATTATAAAGGTTCAACTTGCAATTGTGGAAATGTTGGCTGCCTTGAAAATTATGTTAGCTGGCATGCCATTTATTCACGAATTGTTTTTGAAATTAAGGCAGGAAAGGACTCCCTTTTAGTAGAAGAAGTAGAAGGGAATCTTTCAAACATTACACCAGATTTATTCCGAAAGGCTATTTACGATGGCGATGTATTAGCCAATTCTATTCTAGAAGATGTGGCATTCTATTTGGGGACAGGCCTAGTCAATCTCATCCATTTATTTAACCCTGAAAGAATTATTCTTGGCGGAGATTTGGCATTTGAAAATCCACTTTTAATTAAAAAGGTGAATGATCATATTTCTCAGTTTGCCCTGCAAACGCATACACATAACGTTGAAGTTTTTCCAAGTTCTTTCGGAAATGAATCGGAGGTAGTAGGTTCAGCATCGCTCTTGCTTCATGAATTATTCCACTTTACATTAAAGTGACATTTTAGGAGGGGTATTTATGCTAAAAGGAATCAATCAATGGTGTTATCCTGAGGGAACACCTATTAAAAAAGTGTTTGAGTATAGCAGAAATGCTGGGTTTGATGCTGTCGAGCTCAATTTAAATGAAGCAGGCGGCGTTGGGCTAACAGTAGAGACGACGAAAGAAGAAGCTGAAAAAATCCTTGCAATGGCGAATGAGTATCAATTACAGCTAAGAAGCTTGTCGACATCCCTGCTCTGGAAAACTCCTTTGAGCTCGCCCGATGAAAATGTGAGAGAAGAAGGGATACAAGTTGTCCGAAAAATGTTGGAGATTGCTAGTTTCATAGGAATCGATACAATCTTGCTCGTGCCAGGAGCCGTTTCCAAAGAAGTCTCTTATGATGAATGCTACGTTCGAAGTCAAGAAGCAATCAAGAAAATTATTCCTACAGCTGAAAAGTATAATGTCAAAATTGGCATTGAAAATGTTTGGAATAAATTTTTACTTTCTCCACTTGAGATGGCTAGATACATTGATGAACTAGATTCAGATTATATTGGAGCTTATTTTGATGTTGGGAATGTATTGCAGTTCGGTTTTCCAGAACAATGGATCAACATTTTAGGCAAAAGAATTTTTAAAGTACATGTGAAAGACTTTAGTACAAGTGTAGGAAATATTACCGGATTTGTTCCACTGCTTGCAGGTGATGTTGATTGGAAAGCGGTTAAAGATGCACTTGAGAAGATTGGTTACGAAGATACATTAGTTGCGGAATTGTCGCCATATGCCATATGCCCAAGCACTTTAGCTGATGATACTGCACGTCATTTAGATGTTATTTTAAAAGCCTAGGAGAGTGAATTCATGGAAAAAGTTAAAGTAGGATTTGTTGGTGTCGGTGGTATCGCTTCTGTCCATTTAAAAAATGTTTCCGAAAATGAAAATGCCGAAATTGTTGCTGTGTGCGATATAAACGAAGAAAATGCCGAAAAACAAGGTGAAGCATATAACGCATCTGTTTATACCGATTTTGACTTAATGTTGGAAAATGAACAGTTAGATGCTTTATTTGTGAGCGTACCGCCATTTGCACATGGTGATATAGAAGAAAAAACCGTCAAAAAAGGAATTCATCTACTGGTGGAAAAACCTGTAGAGCTCGATCTTGTGCTGGCGAAGGAAAAAGCAAAAGTTATTCGTGAATCAGGTGTCATCAATGCTTCTGGATATTGCCTTCGTTATTTAGATACGATCCAAAAAGCGAAAGAATACTTAGCAGATAAAAAGATTGCGATGGTTCGTGGTCAATATATTTCTAGTTTCGTGCAAACACCGTGGTATCGCATTATGAGCAAATCCGGCGGCCAATTAGTCGAGCAGGCTACTCATGTAGCGGACTTAATGGCATATCTTGGTGGTGGAATCGAAAAGGTCAGTGCCAATATGTCACTGCAAGTAATGGATGATATCGAGAATATTAATATTCCGGATGTTACTTCTGTAAACGTCACTTTTTCATCAGGTGCTGTAGGGCATTTGGACAGTTCCTTCACTCAACCAGATCATCGCATGGGGGTTGAAGTATTAGGTCGTGATTTCCGTGTTGAATTGGTTGGAACTACTCTTAAAATTGTTGAAAAGGACCATACAGAAACGTATGAATCAGAGGTTGATTTCTACGAAGTTCAAGATCGCACTTTTATCGAAGCGGTGAGAACTAATAATCAAGATCTAATCTTAGCTTCATACGAGGATGGTTTGAAAACATTAGCTGTGACACTTGCTGCTAATCAATCAAATCAAGAAGATAAAGTAATTAGTTTGTCCGATTTATAATGTGAGGTGGGATTGTAATGAAAATAGCAGTAATTGGTTCAGGAAAACTTGGACAAAGACATTTAGACGCGTGGTCAAAAATAGAGGGAATAGAAATAGTTGGTGTTATCGCCCGAAATCAAGATAGACTTAATGAGGTAGCAAGTAAATACGGAACAAAGGCTTTCAGCAGCATTGAAGAGCTCGTTGCAAATACAGATGTTGACGTAATTGATATTTGCACACCTACTCATACGCATGCAGCCCTTGTTGTGGAAGCCGCTAATCATAAGAAACATGTGATTTGTGAAAAACCGCTCGCTTTAAACAGTGTAGAAGCAGAAGATATTATCAAGGTTTGTGAAGAAAACAAAGTTCAACTCCATGTTGGTCATACACTGCGTTTCTTCCCGGAATATGTGGAGGCAAAGAATCAAGTTAAAAATGGAGCAATCGGAAATCCGGGAGTTATTAGAATGTCTAGAGGTGTTCCGCACCCTACAGCAGATTCATGGTATACCGATGAGTCAAAAAGCGGTGGACTATTCATGGACCTAGGCGTACATGATTTGGACTGGTTGCTTTGGACATTTGGCGATGCAGAAAGAGTGATGGCTAAACGCGTAAAACGCAGTGGCGAAGATGGAAATCTAGAGTATGGATTCATTAACTTAAAACTGGCGGACGGTACAATTGCGCATGTTGAGCTTTCTTGGGCAGAAACGAAATTTAAAGCTTCCTTTGAATTAACCGGCGATAAAGGAATGATTACATACAATTACGACGATAGCAATCCATTGGCCGTTCAATTCCGTTCAGAAGAACATGTGCAAATTCCGAGAAACATTTTGGAAAAGGATCCATATCAACGTCAATTGGAACATTTCGTAAAATGTCTTTCTGGAGAAGAACAACCAATCATAACTGCAGCGGATGCGTTAAAAGTTATAAAGGTTGCCGAAGCAGCAATCCAATCCGCTCAAGAAGGACAACCCGTCACTCTAGGAAAAGGGGGAAATTAACATGAAAGTCGGCATCATTAGTTTTGCTCACATGCATGCACATAGCTACGCAACTCATTTAGTAAATCACCCTGATACTGAATTAGCGTTTATTTGGGATGATGATTCTAAGCGCGGACAGGAAATGGCCAATCATTTTGGCTGCCAATATGTATCGAGTCTAGATGAGTTTTTAAGCTCAGATATTGATGCAGTTGTGATATGTTCCGAAAATGCAAAGCATAAGGAGCATGTCGTCAAATCCGCTAAAGCTAAAAAACATATTTTATGTGAAAAACCGATTGCAACTAAAATAGAAGATGCAAAAGAAATGATCAGGGCTTGTGAAGAAGAAGGAGTTATCTTGCAAATCGCATACCCAGTTCGATTTGCACCAGGATTCCAAAAAGCGAAAGAGTTGATTAATTCCGGAGCTCTTGGTGAAATTGTTGCCATCAATGGAACGAACCACGGTAAAATGCCTGGCGGTTGGTTTATTGAAAAGGATCTGTCAGGAGGCGGCGCTGCAACGGACCATATCGTCCATATCATGGATATTATTCGTTGGGTGCTTAATGATGAAGTGAAAAGCGTTTATGCAGAACTTGATAGAAGATTTTATGATATCGATGTGGAAGATTGTGGAATGGTTGCTTTGGAGCTTGAATCTGGCGTTATCGTATCTATCGATCCAAGCTGGTCAAGGCCACAAACATTCCCAACTTGGGGAGATGCTATCATCAATTTCATTGGAACTAAAGGGAATTTACAAGTTGATGCGTTTAAACAACATTCTCTTTATTACAATGATGATGCAAAAGAAATTTCTCAACTTCCTTTCGCAGAAGATATGGACGAGGGACTAGTACGCGATTTCATCGCATCTGTAAAAGGAGGAAAAGCCCCTTCCATTACGGGTACAGATGGATTACGTACATTAGAAGTTGTGAAAGCAGCATATGAATCAAGTGAAAAAGGTCAAACTGTGATAGTAGAAAGACAATAATATTTCGATACATCCATACGAGGTGAACAAAATGAAAATTGGATTAAGTTCATACAGTTTATATCAAGCGATCAATTCCGGAGAAATGACAATTTTAGATGCTATTCAGTGGGTAGCAGATAATGGCGGAGATCATATTGAGATCGTTCCAATTGGATATAGTCTTGATGATAACGACGAGCTCATTGAACAAATTAAAGAAAAGGCACAAAGTGCAGGCATCGAGCTTTCACATTACTTAATTGGAGCTAACTTTTTAACTGAAACAAAAGAAGCCTTTGATGCTGAAATTGAAAGAGTAAAAAAACAAGTAGATATCGCAAATGCTCTTGGAGTTAAGTTCATGAGACATGATGTTGCTTGGCGTGCACCAGCGGATACCTCAATTGTTCAATTTGAAAAAGATCTTCCTATAATCGTAGATGCATGCCAACAAATTGCCGATTATGCAGCTCAATATGGGATTACAACGAGCATAGAAAATCACGGTTTCCATGTTCAAGCAAGTGACCGCGTCCTGCGCTTGTTAAATGAAGTGAACCGCGACAATTTTAAAACGACAGTGGATATCGGCAACTTCTTATGTGCAGACGAAGATCCTGTATCCGCAGTAAAGAAAAACATCAGGCATGCATCGGTTTTACATTTTAAAGATTTCTATATCAGACCATCCTATCAAAACCCTGGCGAAGGATTTTTCCAAACAATTGCAGGTAACTATTTAAGAGGAGCAATTGTGGGCCAAGGGGATATCGATATGGAAGAGATTGTAAGAATCGTAAAAAATTCCGGATTTGATGGTTATGTTTCAATAGAATTCGAAGGTATGGAAGAATGTAAACAAGCTTCAAAAATAGCTTTAGACAATGTTCGCAGACTATTAGGGGAAGTGTAGGAGGAAAATATCATGGGTAAATTAAAAATTGGTGTTATCGGAGCAGGTTCAATATCTGAAGCTCACTTAGGAGCATATGTGAATAATGAAAAAGTGGAACTTTATGCCATTTGTGACTTAAATGAACAAAGAGCAAAAGATAAAGCAGAAAAGTTTGGTGCGAAGAAAGTTTACGTCGATTATAACGAATTAATGAATGATCCAGAAATTGATGCAGTAAGTATTTGTACATGGAATAACACTCATGCTGAAATTGCTACAGCTGCAGTAAATAGCGGCAAACACGTTCTCGTTGAAAAGCCAATGACAACAAGTGTTGAAAAAGCATTAAAGCTTGAAGAAGCAGTCAATAACAGTGGTAAGAAATTACAGGTTGGATTTGTGAGAAGATATGCGTCCAACACACAAATATTAAAAAATTTCATCGAAAAAGACGAGCTTGGTGACATATATTTTGCGAAAGCAACATGTATTCGCCGCCTTGGAAATCCTGGTGGGTGGTTCTCAGATGTTGAGAGATCCGGCGGAGGTCCATTAATTGATATCGGTGTACACGTTATCGACGTATTATGGTATTTGATGGGACGTCCGAAAGTAAAATCTATTTCTAGTAATACGTATAACAAACTTGGAAACCGTAAAAATATTAAAAATCTTTCTTTCTATCAAGCAGCCGACTATGATCCAGAGAAAAATACGGTCGAAGATATGGCAAATGCAATGATCCGCTTTGAAAATGGCGCTTCTATGCTTGTGGATGTGAGCTTTACGCTTCATGCTAAAAAGGATGAAATTGCTGTGAAGCTTTATGGTACAAAAGGCGGGGCAGAAGTAGAGCCGGAACTTGCAATCATAACAGAAAAACACGATACAATCTTAAATGTGACTCCACAAGTAGATAGTCTGACATTTGATTTTATCGATGGCTTCCAAAATGAAATTAATCACTTTGTCGACACTTGCTTAGGTGAGAAAGAAACATTCAGCCCAGTCCAGGATGGTGTCGAAATGACAAAAATATTATGTGGTATTTACGAATCAGCAGAAAAAGGAAAAGAGATTTATTTCGAATAATTTCTACACAAAGCAATCATTTAAAAGGAAATCCGCTCTTAGAAATAGGGGTGGATTTCCTTTTAATTTTAGGAAAATGTTGAAGGGTGTCTAATTATCTGAAGGTTCACAAAATACTGAAAAAACTATTGAAATTATTACATCTTTTATGTTAATGTAAACTTAATAAAGACACTGGAGAAAGATAGTATTAAAGTCTTATAGGGGGGATTTTAACATAATTAATATATTGGGAAACTTACTTTGAAGGTAGTGTCAAAAGTTCTATGAAAACTCAATAGATACTCAGTTCCCTTTCCAGTTATTAGTGGAATGACTCCGCAATCGCCCTTGACAAACACGCCAATGGTTTGAATTCAGGGTAACAAGGGCGAA
>NZ_JANJGU010000018.1 GCF_024626525.1 Lederbergia panacisoli | reverse complement strand
GAGAGCCCTTCAGGGCGTTACCCCTTCATTTGGCTCTTCGATATAACCCTTCAGTTCCGACAGGAACTGTCTGACCTTTACCTAAGTATTGTTACCAATCTCAACTTAAGCCAGAAACATTTCGCACAACTAAAGCACCCCTTAGTTCAATAAATATACCAATAATAAGATGATCTCTTAGCAAACGGTATAGTTGAATCTATTCAACCAATTTAGCATTTACATAAACAACAAGACCTAACATGACTGCTACTGCAAAAAACATTAAATATTCGGCTGGAAATATAGAGAAAATGCCTCCAAAAATTAAGACACCTCCAAGCAAGGCCCCCGTTCCACCGACTAAATTTGCCAACTTCTTTTTATTTTTAACTCTTTTCTCATTAAAGCCTGCAAGCAGCCAAGTTTGTTTTTTTACACCAACTAGGAACCCTAATGCAAGAAACACAACTCCGAAAAATATTAAGTTAACATCCATAATCATTCCTCCTTAGAATTTTTTTAGGATAGACGGCGTTACATAAAATGGGATGAAAAGAGTTAAAACAAGATAGATTAAAATGAAGTGAATACTTATATCTAAGATTCCTTTATACTCAAAAACTAATAAGAGGAAAAGAGCCGAGTTCATAACGTAAACTATACGCAATGACCATTTTGTAATATTGACATTCACTCGGTCATCAAATACTATATCCTCATCCTTCCTTTTGCTTCGAACATATTTTGCGAGAACGATCAAAATTGCTGCAAATACTATTAAAAACAGTTTTGTATATGATACCTCCATACCAAAAAGTATGATTAAGAGGCAAGCGATCGGGAAATAGCTGAACAAATTTTTCATCTCTCATCGTCCTCCATCCAAAATAATTTTTCGATAGATGTATTTAATGCTGATGCAATCAGTAGACATACCTTAATGGTCGGATTATATTTTTGGGCTTCTATTAGATTCATGGTCTGTCTTGTGACACCGACCTTTTTCGCTAATTCCCCTTTAGTAAGTTTCCCTATTCCCACACGATTCAACTTAACAGAATTTTTAACAATAATATCCTTTGATTAAGAAAAAAACCTCTCACTAACAATAGCAACATATAAGTTACAATTGTCAATTATATATTACATTTAGTTGTAAATTCTTCTTCCACTAAACTGCCCCGTTCGTATTATAAGGTTAGCCAGAATGCTAAATATTTCTGGTTGACCATTTTTTATATGGTCTTATTATAACGGTAGCCGGGGTAAAACGTAACTGCCCGTGGGACTAGATCCCGTTAGCTAAACAGTTTGCCCCCTACTTGCAGAAACATGATTGAGGCTGGTTGGGACCTAGATCTCGTATAACAAGCGAAGCTGTGACACTGCAAGAAGGAAAAGGGGTACCGGCAAATAAGAGGTTAGGAGATGATGGAGGATGAATCCAGTCGTTGGTCTGGATATTTCAAAGGGGGAAAGTCAGGTTCAAGCTTTTGTAGATAAAGGCAAACCTTTTCGTAAGAGCTTTAAAGTATCTCATACGCTAGAGGGGCTTGGTTTACTTGTAGAGTTTTTAAATCAAGTCCAGAAAGAAATAGGTCAGAAACCTCCTGTGATTAGAAGCAACTGGACACTATCAAACACCAGTAGTCCAATATCTAGATGAACGTGGATATTTATTAATTATTATTAATCCGTTAATTTCGTATAAGGCGAAGAGTTCAAGCCTAAGAAAAGTAAAGACAGATGCGATTGATGCGTACCTACTCTGCAAATTGTATTACAAAGAGGAATTTGAGCCATATAAAAAGCGAGGAATTCAGTTATTAAACCTTAGGAATCTTACGAGACAACACGAAAATATTACGGGCGTTATGATTCAAACTAAGCTTCAATTTCAGGCTGTGCTTGATCAGGTATTTCCTGAATATCGAGGGGTCTTTGGTGATCTGTATTCTGTGGTGTCACTCTTATTATTACAAGAGTTTCCGTCATCTGAAGACATATTTAAAGCTAGTGAGGAAACAATCTCGAACAGGATCAAGGAATTATGTAAGAGTCGTTCAATCAGATGGGCAAGCGAAAAAGCTCTAGAACTTAAAAAGGCTGCAGCTCGTAACCCTTTTGAAAAGACAGTCTACCAGAGTCATATATTGAGCTTAGGTATGTACATTAACATTATACTTCAATACAAAGAGCATCTATCAAGATTAAGTCATAGATAGACGCCCTCGCAAAAGAAATTGAAGAATATAATATTATCAAATCCATCCCCGGTATTGGAGAAAAAATCGCCGCCACGATTATTTCTGAAATCGGTGAGATAGATCGTTTTAACCATCCTAAAAAGCTTGTAGCTTTCGCTGGTGTTGATCCTAGTGTATTTGAGTCTGGTAAATTTAGAGCTACTCAAAACCGTATTACTAAACGAGGATCAAGCAGACTTCGACATGCCCTATATATGGCTGTTCGTTGTGCCATTCGTGATTGTCGTAAGAAGAAAACCACAGATGAAATACTCCCTAGAAATAAAAGAATGCGGGAGTTTTATGATAATAAACGTGAAGAAGGAAAGCCTTTTAAGGTCGCTGTCATCGCTTGTGTAAACAAGCTCTTACATTGGATTTTTGCCTTATTAAAAAACAGAACAACTTTCCAAGATTTAGCTTAATGACTATATCTAACTAAATAAAACAAAACCTTCCAGTAAGAGCCTAATGGAAGGTTATTTGGCATGATCTTTTTTATTATAACATGGTTATTTTAATTATTTTATTGAAAAATATTGACAAACTATTAGCTGGTTTAGAAATATCCGCATCAAACTGAGGGAGTTTAATAACTTCAAAAAAAAAAGTGCATTAATCCTTCTTGAATCATTGCACCCGTTCGTATTATAAGGTTAATCACAAATCAATATAAATAATTAATGTAAATAATTATTCATAAGACTATTGAGTGAGTGATTTATTTCATTTATGTTGGGATTTTCTACTTTCGTATCGTTAATCCTATATTTCCTTTTTAGTTTAATAATTCTTTCTATACTTTCATTTAATCTTTGTTCGGAAATTTCCCCATTTTGAACAGCAGTTTTTAAAGAGTCTGCAATCTTCACAACATTATTATAGTCATGTCCCACTAAAATAATATCGCTTCCTGCCTTTACTGACGCTACCGCTGCTTTGCCAATATCAAAATGTTCCGTAATAGCCCCCATTGTCATATCGTCCGTTATGATTACTCCCGTGAAACTAAGTTGTTTTCTAAGAAGATCCGTCACGACAGCTTTTGACATGGAGGCTGGATTGGTTTTATCCAATTTGGGCAATAAGATATGGGCGACCATCACAACATCTGAACCATGATCAATCGCACGTTCAAACGGAATTAACTCTAGTTCTTTAAGTTCCTTAAGGCTTTTATTTACAATTGGGAGTTCTAAATGGGAATCAACCGATGTATCTCCGTGACCAGGAAAATGCTTAATTGTAGGGATGACGTTTTGTGACTGAATCCCTTTCATCGTTTGAATCCCAAGTTTACTTACGATTTCCGAATTATTGCCAAATGATCGATCCCCGATAACAGGGTTTTTTGGATTGCTGTTAATATCTAGAACTGGTGCAAAATCGAGATTTAAACCAAATTCTTTTAATTCATGCCCTAAAAGGGTTCCGACTTTATAAGAAAACTCGGGATTATTTACCTTTCCAATCTGTTTATTTGGAGGAAAGTTAGCAAGTCCACCCGGCAATCGTGTCACATGGCCCCCCTCTTGATCAGCGCCTAATAAAAGCGGTAGATTTGAACTATTTTCAGCTTTCATTTGATTAACAAGTTGAATGGTTTGTGCAGTGGTTTCGAAATTATTTTTGTAAAAAATAATTCCTCCGACATGGAATTGGCTTATTAATTTTTTTGAGTTTGCATCCATCGTGGTCCCAGAAATCCCTGCAAGAATCATCTGCCCAATTTTATCTTCTAAACTCATTTTAGAAATTACTTCTGAAATGGTTTGATTTTCTTGTTGATTCGGCTTTTTTTCAACTTGTGCTTGTTGATTTGGTGTCTTTTCAAGCTGTGTATAGAGTGAGATATGGTCAACTTTAGGATTTGGCTCCTGTTCTGTTTTTATAGGTAAAACCCATAATAAATCAGTAGAATCCGTTGCATGATAGACAAGTATCATTTGGTCATGAGTTGAATCTTTATAATATCGTATGGCATCTGGTTCGCCACCAGTTTTCTTAATTTCATTTAAAGAAATAATTTGAAGTTCTGAATCATAAGATCGTATATCATTCACAGTCTGATCGGCGTAGCCGATTGTAGAATGATGCCTTAAGTATTCCTCATACCTACCTTTAGCAGTTTCCGAAATATGGTCTGATTTTCCCCACTCTTTATTTACTTCCTTCCATTCTGTTTCACCAGAAACAAAAGAAATGTTCGGAACCTTACCTACCTTGGATAAGGAAAACGTTTCCTCTACTAATTTCTCAAGATTTGAATTCTGATTATTCTTCGAGTCCACTGTATTTTTACCGGAAGGTTTAGTATCGGATGGATTAGTTATTATTGGGCTTTCTTTAACTGGCGTTTGTTCGCTACCATTTTCTTTGATTGCAAAATAAACTCCAATGATTAAGGCAAACATTAATAGTAGGATCGTAAAAATACGTAGTTGATTTCGAGAAGCCCTTTTTCTTTTCCTTCTCATGTTCCAATCCCCCTTTCTACCTTTTTAGCTCTCCTCTAATTATCAATTAACTACAACTGTAGTTCAATATTTCAATTGTAGTCAATGGAATAATAATCCTTTTAATCTAAAAAAAGTTATCGCTCTTCCTCAAGAAAAGTTCATAAGGCTATAAGTTTCAACCATTTATATTGCAAATTTTTCATTAATAGAAAGTCCAAATTTATTTTTTTAGCAAATTCAACGTGGTCTTTATATCATGCTGTTATTCTGGGAAACATTCCTTCAAAATATTCGTTTACCTGTTTGTAATTAATGTTCAACCTTCTTGCAATTCTTGCACTTCCTGGTAGTGAAGCTTGAATGTGTGGATCATTTTAATTCCTCCTTTCGGTGTCTTGGGAATGATGGGACCCTTTAGTCTCAAGATTTTATTAGTACTTCCTTGCTCCAAATCCGATTATATTTATTTCTTCTTGCCCACCTTCCTTTGATGAAGGATAGCACTTCAGGCTACTGATTGTTTTTTTGTTGATATGAGTATCATAACTTTCACAACTACTTCATAAAACTTTTCTATTCCTTACCTTGTTCTAGTCCATTTACAGGATTTTCGGGCTAATGAATCTCTGCGAAGTCTTGACAAATTGTCAACTCAAGGGTCGACTTTTCATGATATGCTATTCTTGTAGTCAAAAATAAACAACTGCATCAATCTCACACTTCATCTTTATCTTCCAGATTTCCCCCTTTCAAAACGATCCAAAACATTACCATTCTCCATTAATCTTGCAATTCACCTTTTATCTTGGCTTTGTTAAACCTTAATGTTGATATTTGATAATTACGAACGATTATTCTATGCATTGTCTGACGGTCATGTGCAACGAGGACACATATTTGGGCCTTGCTTGAATTTTGCTAAAATGTAGTTAATGTATAAGGTAGATATTCCTCATGAACAAAGGAGAACTGAAAATGAGAAAACTCGTTCTATTTCTGCACGCATCGCTTGACGGTTTTGTAGAAGGGCCGAATGGTGAAATGGACATTGGCTGGGTTTCCTACGATGCTGATTTGGAGAAACATGCGAAAGTAATTCTGAGTACTGCAGACACTGTCATTTGGGGACGTGGAACTTATCAGATGATGCACAGTTACTGGCCATCTGTGCCCTCAAACCCATCAGCTTCGCAGCATGAACGGAATCATGCCGAGTGGATCGAAAAGACAGCCAAAATCGTTTTTTCCACGACGCTGGAGAAAGTCGAATGGAATAATTCCAGACTCGTGAAAGAAGATGTCGAGGAAGAGATCAATAACCTCAAACAGCAGCAAGGCAAGGATATGGTCATCCTTGGCAGTCCTAGGTTCGCACACCACCTTATGCAGCTTGATTTAATTGATGAGTATAAAATTACGGTTTCTCCCGTCCTGATCGGTATGGGATTGCCGTTATTCCAAGGTCTCAAGGAAAGGATCAATCTTAAGCTAGTCGAAAACAAGACCTTTGATTCTGGAGCTATAGGTCTCGTTTACCAGAAGGTAAGATGACCTTGTCACTAAAGGTGATTACGCTAACGGGAGACGATAGCTCAATTAGCCGCCTTTTCACAAAGGCGGTTTTCTTATGGTCACAAATCAACATTAGAATTTAACATAGCCTTTATCTTAAATCCTTAAACCATTAAGATTTTAACAATTCTCAATTAAATCTACTCCCTAAATTCAGACACAGCTCACCAGTGAAAATCCATAATGCTTATTTCCCAAAACAGAATTAGGAGATATTTGCCCTACAAACCCAATCAATTGGGATTCTCCCATCATCCTAATTAAACGGGGGTTACCACAAAACAAACACCAGGAGAAAAAAGTCATGAATATTGAAAAAATCTTCAATAATGAATCCCCAATCATAGTTTTTGTTATTCATCATAGATTTATAAAAGAAAATATAGTGAATAGAGGCAAATAAGACGCTTTTTTTTGGGGGCAAGGTTTAGTAGAAACTATTTTACGCTGATAGTTTCATTGTAGGATTTGCTGAAAGAGCAATTAAGGAATTGTGGTTCTATACTGTTCTAGTAGCTTTACAGATGATTTATAACGGTAATTTAAAAAAACTTGTACCCTCGAACCTAATAACTTTGATTTTTAATTAGGAGCTTGGGTATGATTAACTTACAATCCAAAGTAAAACACCAATCAGTTTTTTAAAAAAGGAGATCGTCTAATCCCTAATCCGGTTAATAAAGAAAAGACTAGGATACATCAATATGGATTTGTAAATGTCTTCAAGGGTAATCGGGGATAGATTATTGAAGATTATTTCGGGGGTAATTTTGAGCTGCGTCTATTTAAGTATGGCCAGTTTCCTGAAGTTACAGAATTTAATTTTCATGGTAGTAGAATAAGAAACCCCTACATTTCGTTCAAGTATTCAAGTAATTGCTGAATGTTATTGTTTTTTGCATCTTTTGCAAAAGCATTGCTGAAAAGGGTATAAGCAACCTCATCGTTTTCTCTAAGCCAAGTGATTGCTTTTTTTGATCCTAAATACCATAAACCTTTTAGTTCAAAGTAGATTTCCAAGCTGTCTTTAAGCATCCAATACAACCTATAATTACCTTCTATGTCATTTTTTTTGGAGCGTAGATACATTTTTCTTAGCCTGCCCTTCAAAAACTGCTTTTCTTCATTCGATAGTTTTTTTGGACCGTTTTTAAATATATTCTCAATCTCCGACAAAAACTTATTGGCGAAACCCTTATCATTTAACAATATTTTCCCTTTATTGTTTCGCAAAAATTGTGAGGGATTTTTCCATCTTTTCTGTATTATATATCCAAACATCTAATTGTTTACCTTCATAAGATTCCACGTCATTCTTATCCTCGGTTATATCTGAAAAACAAACAATATCCAAGTCACTTTCTTCTGTAAAATCGTCTCTACTGTATGAACCGTATAATATAATCGTATGATAATCATATTTTTGTTTTAGATGCCTTGTTACTTTTTCGAATAATACATTTTCGTTTATAAATCTATCCCCCTTTATCAAGGAACTTTGTTGTTTTATTAATTACACTTTGTTCCACTAACCTGCCCCGTTAGACATGGGAGTGAAAACCTCCAAGGGTGGCGTGGAGAATACGTACATTATATGGAAATTATTGGAGCTATCACTGCCTCCTTTATTTAAGTACGCCTTCATGTAGCCAAATTGTCAAAACTCATTTAATCAATCCCTTATTTATCTTTCAAGTGATTTGAAATCCTGCGAATAAGTGAGTATTCGAGGGATAATCTTATCTTACTGATGGAGTACAATAACTTCAACAAAAATAAGCGATAATCCTTCTTGGACTATCGCACCCCGTTAACGGAACAATAACGGCAGGCTTTGAAAAAGCGTAATGGTTATAACTAATGCAGATAAAGTTCCTGCAGACAGTAAAGTTATCATTTTCCGCCAGTTTATCTCTTTTGAAGGTTTCACAGCCTCTCGAGACACCGTAATCCATATAGCCATAGATACTATAACTAAGATGAAAATAACTTCTTTAGACACATTTGACACCTCCATAATTTATATTAATACCCTGTATACGAATTTAGAAAAATTAAAGTTTCACTATTAAAGGAATCTGCCCCGTTAGCCATCCATGAAGCGGAAATCACTGCTTCACCACAGAGAATGAAAATATGTTGGTATGACCCTACTGTTTACAATCAGTCAACAAATCCATAGATCAATGACCCGTGAGCTCCCTTATTTTTTTAATATGAGGCAGGTTTTCTTTGGTATTGTTTTTTTCAAGGTTTAAGAAGTTTATTTTTCATGGTAGTTTAAGTACAATCATTCACAATGATCACTTTTTCGTTCGATTCTATTTTAGTAGATACTTTCAGTTTAGGTGATGGAAATTAGGAATCCAACAAATTATATGTTAAAATGTGTTAACCATTTGATTTACTGTTTTCCTGTTCCCTACTCATTAATGAGTAGGGATTTTTGTTTTTTTAGAGAAATAAAAAACAGACTCTAAAATGAGTCTGTCTATTTTTGGCATTATAATTAAGCCTTATGAACGTTAGCTGCCTGTGCTCCACGTTGACCTTGCTCAACATCAAAAGTCACTTCTTGACCTTCTTCTAATGTTTTGTACCCTTCGCCTTGGATAGCTGAGAAATGAACGAATACGTCTTCTCCACCTTCACGTTCGATGAATCCGAAACCTTTTTCGCCATTAAACCATTTTACTTTACCTTTTTCCATGTTTGTTGCCTCCTAGTGTGTTAGCACACCAATTTATTACTATCCTTGCTCTCAGTGATCATCAAGACGAAAAATTTTTACTAATACTATCCTTTACACCGAACAAAAATAATTCAATTTCAGAATAGCATTTTTTAATATTGTTTGCAAGGAACCCTAATTCTTCAACAATCGCACCCATTTCGTATTATAAGGTCAGCCAGAGAAATCTGGCCGACTATTTTTTAT
This sequence comes from Lederbergia panacisoli, assembly GCF_024626525.1. Lineage (GTDB taxonomy): Bacteria > Bacillota > Bacilli > Bacillales > Bacillaceae_C > Lederbergia > Lederbergia panacisoli. The sequence goes on along the minus strand of NZ_JANJGU010000018.1, from coordinate 54,412 downwards.
TCAATTTATAGATTGATATAGCCGGGGTAGAACGGACGCACCCGTGGGACTAGATCACGACAACTAAACTGTTCACCTCATAAATTACCTAGCGAACCCCTTTTAAACTGTTTCCAGAATGGAAGTGACCATTCGGGTAACCTATTTGATTCAAAGGTAACAATCCCCTTATTTATTTTAGTACAACTTGCCCGCAAACTTCACTGTTATCAATTAAAACTAGGTAATCAATAATATTTGCGTAATCATAAAGATTTTTAAATTAAGTTACACTTCTTCTAATAACATCTTCAGTTGGAATATGATGACCACCATTTTTAACTCTCATCGCAATCCTTTCGATATTCATTTAAAGCAACATATAACATTGTTACTTCAAACCCATTTCTATTGCTTTTTGTTGAATTTTTTGTTCCCTTTTTCTGACCGTTAGTTGAAGAAGAAGAAGACTTTACTCCTTATTGAAGTAAAGAATCCATTCGTACAATTACTTCAACAAAAAATAGTTAAAATATTGAGGCGATAGAGAGGTAAATACATATGGTGGTGCAAACATACAATATGATTGCCTTTTTAAAATTCCTTCTAATTTTAAGACCATATGTTAGAAAGAAGATAGCGGCAGCTAATTTCGAAAAACTTTGCATATAAGCGTAATTTGAAAAAGATGAACTGCTTAGAATAATTGAAGTAAGGAAAGTTATAGTGATTAGTAATTTAAACCACAAAGGTTCATTAAGAAATACTTTAACCATAAATTTTATCCTTTGCATGGGGGTAATGCTCCCTTCAAGAAAATAATTATTTATAAACAGTTCTGCTCATAGTTAGAATTTCTGTGTTTAAATTGCTTGTTGAATAATACTATTTTTATCATTTTGTACATTCCTTTTATACGAATGATGTAATTATAAGTTTCAGCTCTTAGTCTTCTTTTTTACTAGACTGCCCGATCGTTTAAGTGTATTTCATCACAAACTAGCATTCGTTACAAGTTTTATATCAATCTTCTTTATGTTCATGTTTTATTTTAAATGATCAAACATTTTTATTTTTCTACAACTGCTAACTATCCGCTCCTAGCCTTTTAATTGTTTCAACAGTTACACACTTTGAAAAATCCCATGCAATTTTACATATTATACTCTTCTTCTTCACTCCTTTATTCCACATTATGTATGAAATATTACAAACCCACCTTCAATTATTTCTCCTACTATGTACAACCAATATAACCCCCTCCGAAATCACCCGGTCTAAACCCGCATTCCACCGTCCCCGTTAAAATAAAGTTTTCCGACCGAATCCCATTTTGGACCTTTTTTGATTCAAAAATGGCCGTTTTTCCGCATTTTTTTCACTTTTTTTCGTGAGTTAAAATAAAGTTCTCTCAAAATGTTGCATAAGGGAAATAAAAGTAAACCGAGACAGGACAAGGGATGAGCATGAAAAAGACCTCGAAATCGGAAATGTTTATTTTCACGAAATCGGGGTCGGAATGAGAGATGTTTATTTTAACTGGGTAGAGTTTATTATTGTTTTACATAATCAATTCTATCAACGCACAGCACTCCACGTGATTGGTCTGCGGAAACATATCCACCGGCTGCACTTCCACTGCCTTATATCCCCCATCCTCCAAAATACGCAAATCTCTTGCCAATGTCGCGGGATTACATGACACGTATACAACTTTCTTCGGTTTCATGTTAATAATCGTATCAAGCAATGCTTGGTCGCAGCCTTTTCGTGGTGGATCCACTACAAGAACATCTGCCTGGATTCCTTGTTTGTACCAATTTGGAATAACCGTTTCAGCTTCCCCTACTGCAAATTCTACATTGGTGATGCCGTTTAGTTCTGCATTTTGTCTGGCGTCCTCAATTGCTTCAGGTACAATTTCGACTCCGTACACTTTTTTAGCTTTTTGGGCTAAAAATAATGAGATTGTCCCAATTCCACAATATGCGTCTATTACCGTTTCTTCTCCGCTCAAATTCGCGTATGCGAGGGCTTTATCATAAAGGACTTTTGTTTGATCTGGATTCACTTGATAAAAAGAACGTGCTGAAATGGCAAACTTGATGTCTCCTATATAATCATAAATGACTTCTTCGCCCCATATTACCTTTGTTTGATCGCCAAAAATGACGTTTGTCCATTTTGTATTGACGTTTTGTACGATGGACTTAACGCCTGGTATTCCATTTACAATTTCCGCCACAATTTGTTTAGCGTTAGGCAATTCAACTGTACGGGTGATCAATACGATCATCATTTCACCCGTAGCTTTTCCAGTGCGTGCCATTACATGCCGTAACGTTCCTTTATGATTTTGTTCATTATACGCCTTAACACCATAAAGACTGCAAATTTCCTTAACCTTTTGCAGGATGACGTCGTTCTCCTCCATTTGAATAAGGCATTTTTCCATATCGATGATGTCATGGGTTCTTCTTTGATAAAATCCGCCTATTAGCCCACCTTCATGCTCACCAATTGGAACTTGCGATTTATTTCGATAACGCCATGGTTCTTCCATACCTAGTACTGGATGAACTGTCACATTTTCAAGTTTTCCAATCCGTTCCAAAACATCCCGGACTTGCTTTTCTTTAGCCATCATTTGTCCTTCGTAGCTCAAATGCTGGAGCTGGCAGCCGCCACACTCTTTATAAATCGGACATTCCGGTTCCACTCGATATGCGCTTTCTTCGTAAAGTTCGATTAAACGACCGAATCCGTAGCCTTTACTCAATTTCACAACTTTTATTTTCGCTTTTTCCCCTGGCAATCCATTCGGGACGAAAAGTGGATATCCTTCGACTTTCGCCACTCCGTTCCCGTCATGTGTCAAATCCTCAAATGTAACATCTATATAATCATTTTTATTAACCGGTGCTTGAAATTTAGCCATCATCGTCTTCCTTTTCAGTGCATTTTTACTTTAATGATTGTAACATAGTTTGCTTCTAGTCCATAAAGAGCAACTGAAAATGGGTTATAGAAACTTCCATTTAACAAAGTCTTTTCATTTTGAGATAATATATATTAAAAAGAACTTTTGGCGGTGTGATGTGGATAAAAAATTTTCACTACTAAATATCATTTTATTCTCACTATTTATATTCGGTACAATCATTACATTGATTATTGTATATAAAGATATTGATAATCTATTCTCTATCAGATTTGTAATAGGTTATGTCATTTATCTTCTAATTTATGCTTTATATATGTGTATTGTAGCACTTGTAAACATACGGACATTAACAGGGGAAGAATTTAGAAAAAGAATATTGAAGTTTATTACTTTGTTTATTTTATTTAGTGCATCGAATTATATTTTAATTTACTTTATTCAGCCGACAAAGAATTCTTCGTATGGATTCTTGTTTATTGGGTTAGGGTGTGCTTTAGGTTTATCCTTCATGGATTTAGCATTTTTTAAAAAGAAGAGAGGTTAATTCTATTTTTTCCTAAAAGCTAAATAACCTAATCCCAAATAAATTAGCCCTAAACCTAAAATGAAATATTCATTTATCGAACCTATCGCTCCAATAGAAATTATAAAGAAGAGGACAAAGCATATTCCAAGGATTAAACAAAATCCAATATAAAAAGTTTTCCATGTTTTGTTTTTTAGCTTGAATGGCCCAATCCCAGTAATTAACCCAAAAAGTAGAAGAACTATTATGATCGTTGCCGCTGGACTGACAGATGAGGATTGATCATTTGATAAACCCATCCCTATTAAAAACAGTATTCCAAATCCTATTGCTGCTAGAATTGTTAACCCGCCAACAATAATACCTAAAATTTTTGTATACATTGGACACCTCGAATGATGCAAGTTATTGGTAAAGAATATTGCATTTATGCTTTCCTTACAAGATACAAATGACACTTTTATTTCATTTTGATCACTTTTTCTTCGCTAGCATTAGAAAATATGGAATTGCAGAATATTTGAAGCCTGTCATGAAATTGACCTTTGAAAATATAAAAGAGGATGAAACCTTTCACGATTTCATCCTCTTTTATTTATTTCTCGACTCGCAACTTCGCTACAGCACCTTTGCTCGCATGATTGAATTGATGCGTAACAATCGGATAATCGCCTTCCTCTGTTACAGTGAATTCGACAACTGCTCCACCACTTGCTGGTAGTAATACTGTTTGCATGCCTTTTAAGTGGTTCGCAGGGTTTCCATCAAGATACACATCATCCATAATCGTTCCGACTACGTGGAAAGAGCTTACTTGGTTTGGTCCTACATTGTTTACATAAATTCTCACTTTTTCTCCGACTTTAGCAATCAAAGGTTCATCTTTTAAGCTAAAAGTATCGCCATTTGTGTTGCGATCTCCTTCTTTTAATGCTTTTGTAGAGAATACGACTTCACTAGGGTTTCCGTCTAGAAAATCATTAAAATCATTGTATTTATACCATTCGTTTTGGATTAAAACATATTCGCGATCGACTTGATCATCAGTAGGATAGCCATCCTTTGGTTTTACTATCATGACTCCATGCATTCCGTTTGCGATATGTGATAAAACAGGATCTGTTCCACAGTGGTACATGAAGACACCTGGATTATTCGCAGGATACGTAAATGTTCCGTGTTCATTTGGCATAACATCTGCAAAGTTTTTGGATGGTGAAGTATGAACAGCGTGTATATCGATGCTATGTGGAATAGCCGGGTCCATATTATCCATTGTAAAATGAATCAAATCTCCTTCGTTTACAACGAGAAGTGGTCCTGGTGCTTCTCCGTTAAACGTCCATGCTTTGTAAAACTTGTCTTTTGCAATTTCAATATCTGTGATTTGTGCTGTCATTTCAATATTGACTTCATGCTCTCCGATTCTTTCGAATTTAACAGGTATTGGTTTTTGATTTAGTCCTTCATGTGGACCAAATACATCCTGTTCCGTTTTTACAGCTGCATTTACATGGTGCTCTATACTAGTAACCTTTTCAGACGAATTCCCTGCACAACCAGCAAGCACACCGGCGATCAATACAACTGACATTCCAACACCAAGTAATTTTCTCATGGTTTTTCGTCTCCCTTTATTTTATATGATAGTACTTATTTGCTATCTTCAATATAAAGGGGATGAACACTCTGATTTGTGATCCACATCACAAAAGAATGCGTTGTCATAATTTGTTCACTATTTCACAATATATATGATGATTAATATGTATTCGTATCAAAAAAGGGGCGCACCCCTATAAGATGCCACCCCATATTCATTAAAGCTGGATTCTTTTTCCTTCTTGTTGAGAACGAGTAGCTGCCACATTCACAGCGGTTAAACGAATCGCATCATCTTTTGTAATCGTTGGATTTGAACCACTCAAAATCCATTCAGTCCACTGTTCCATTGGCATTGGTAATGCTTCAGGTGCCTCCGGAGTTTGCCAGCCTTCAAAATGTTTTCCGGTTACCCTAAGTTGTCCATCCTCATATAAGAAAGTTCCTTCTGTACCATAAAGCTCAAGTTGGAATGGACTTCCGTTCGATACAAAGCTTGTTTCTAAAATACCTAATGCACCAGATTCATATTCAACTAGAACGATCGCATTATCATCTACACCAAGTCCGTTCGTTTGTTGTAATCTCGCTTGAACGGAAACAGCATTTCCCGCTAGTCGATTTGTTAAATAAATTGGGTGGGCACCAAGGTCAATCAATGCACCGCCGCCCGCTTCTTCCATATTGAAAAAGCGCTCAGGCAGCCAACCGCTTGTGGATCCTTCATTCGGAACGGCTCCATTATGTGCGAAGCGACAACGAATTGTAGTTAATTTCCCTAACTTGCCTGAATCCAACGCTTCTTGAGCATACAAATAATAACTTTCTGTCAATCTAGGCAATGAAAGCATCAAATGAACGCCATTTGCTTCCACAGCTTGATAGATTTCTTCGCAATCTTCTACTGAAAACGCCAACACTTTTTCCGAAAAAATATGTTTCTTGTGATTCGCTGCTGCAATCATCACTTCTTTATGTAGACTCGTAGGCGTGCTAATTATGACAGCATCAATATTTGGATTAGATAATACTTTTTCTAACTCTGCCTCAAAAGGTACGTTAAGCTCTTCTGCCCATTTTTTCCCGCGTTCTGCATCTTCATCCCACACTAATTGAATCGAAAGATTACTATTGTTCCGGGCACCTCTTGCATAATCATCTGCATGTACATGCCACCTGCTTAATAAAGCTACATTGATCAACACAGACACTTCCCTTCTATTAATTATGGATTCTTAGAATCATACAAAGTAATTATATCTTTATATACTCAATATGTGAAAAGTTATGCAATATATTTTTAATTGTTTTATCTAAAACACATCGGGTAAATATCGCTATATGAGGTGATTAAAATGTTAATGACTAAAGATGAGATGTCCGACCCATCAATTGTCCCTGAATGGCTGGCTAGAGAATACAAACATTTTCATAAAATCGTTACGAACAAAACATTCCCTTGTACTTTTGGGATGGCGGGAGAGAAAAAAAATGAGCTCCGCTACTCATATATTACTCATAATGATTGGTCTACACTTCCTAAAACATTAGAAGAATTTATCGCCCTTTTCGATTCAACAAAACCATTAATTCGACATGGATTTTTTCTATTTGTTGAGCCTGAACGAGAAGAAAAGACGCTCGAATATTATCGTGAATATTTTTGGAGAATTCTCCAATTCTTACACGAACAAGATGATAAACCGTGGCCAAAAGACTATCCAAAAGACCCTGACCATCATTTATGGAATTTCATATTTTCAGAGGAGCCTTTTTTTATCTTCGGAAATACTCCTGCTTATAAACAAAGAAAAACGAGAGATTTAGGAAACAGCCTTATACTTGGATTCCAGCCACGCAGAATATTTGAAGGATTGGAAGGTACAACAAAAGGCGGCATAATGTCCCGTGAAAAAGTCAGAGCAAGAGTTGAAAAATGGGATCAATTGCCGAAACATCCAAACATCAGTCATTATGGTGATCCCGAACATCGCGAATGGAAACAATTTTTTATCGGAGATGACGCGAAACCAATTGAAGGGGAATGTCCTTTTCAGCATAAACAAATGTAAAAAGTCCTGTCTCTAACAGAAATGAAAAAGACGACCCCACTATCCAAAAGAGGATATAGGTCGTCTTATTAAAAGACATTGCCTTTTTATAAGCACCGTTGATTGGAGCGGAAGGCGGCGACTCCTGGTCGGCTTAAGACGGCCACGTCCTGTGGCCAACGCCGACACTAGGACGTCCTGTCCGTCGCGGGATTAGCGAGACAGGTGAGACCCTGCAAGGAGCGAAGCGACTGAAGCGGCTCACCGCTCGCCCCGCGGAAAGCGTCCGCCTGGAGCGCAAATCAACACCCTGAATAAAATTGAATACTACAGACTTCCATATCCAGGTAGGCTTTCCCCTTTATTCCTTTTCCTTCTTAGGTACCAATGTAAAAATATCATGACTTTCAAATGCCTCTACTACTCGGTTCAACCATTCGTAATAATCCTGAATATACTCCAATTTTTCAATATCTATTTTTGCTAATTCTTTGATTTCATCACTTGTATGCTCATCAGAAATGAGTTGCTTCATTTCTGATAATGACTTTTTTAACGCATGAGTATGCATGGAAATGGCGCTATCCCATTTTGTTGTAAATAAATCGATAAAACTTTGATACCAGTCCTCTTGTACTTGATATAAGTCCTTTCTAACACCCTTCTTCCAAACTCTTTCAACCATTTTCAAATCCGATAATGCCCTTACAGTTGTACTCATACTCGTTTTGCTCATGCCAAGTTCTTCTTTCATTTCGTCGAGTGTTATCGGTTTATTATAAAAATACATCATTCCGTACAACCTTCCTGCAGAAGGAGTAACTCCGTAAAGATCAATATTTTGAGCAATCGTCTCGATGATTCTCTCACGTGCTCTGTCTAGTTGTTCTTTGCCTTCCACTTAGTTCACATCCTAAACAATAATCGGCTTTATTATTTAGCTTATAATTCCACAGGCGTAAAGTAAAGAATCATGTTTGGAAGGAAATTGGAGCATTCGGGAGGATTACTGCGTATGATAAAGGAATACTTTGTACAGTTTATTCTGTACGTACAATACAGACTTAATATGGAGATATATGAAGTTTGAGGTATAAGCTGATGTTCCTCTAAACTTGTATAAGTAACGAAGGGGATGAAATCATGAAGGAAGTTTTAGCAAAGAAAAAAATTGAAGTAAAAAATGTGACGAAAATATTTGGCAAAAACATAAAAAGGGCCGCGCAGTTTTTACAAGAAGAAAAAAATAAAAACGAAATTCTAAAAATGACAGGTGCAACGGTTGGAGTGAAAAACGCTAACTTTGATGTGCATGATGGTGAAATTTTCGTCATTATGGGCTTGTCAGGAAGTGGTAAATCCACACTCGTTAGAATGCTAAATCGATTAATAGAACCAACATCTGGCCAAGTTTTACTAGATGGGCAGGATATTGTTTCTTTAAACAAGGAGCAATTACGCGAAGTTAGAAGAAAGAAAATTGGCATGGTGTTTCAAAAGTTTGCCCTTTTTCCTCATCGGACCATATTGGAAAACACGGAATACGGGCTTGAAGTCCAAGGAGTAGAAAAGGACATTCGTAAAAAATCCGCAAAGGAAGCATTAAAGCTTGTTGGCTTAGAGGGATATGAAGATCAATATCCGAATCAGCTAAGTGGTGGCATGCAGCAAAGAGTCGGTCTTGCGAGAGCCCTTGCTAATGATCCGGATATTTTATTGATGGATGAAGCGTTCAGTGCATTAGACCCCCTTATTCGCAAGGATATGCAAAATGAATTACTGCAGTTGCATGATGAAATGGGTAAAACAATCATCTTCATTACACACGATCTTGATGAAGCCCTTCGAATCGGTGACAGAATAGCCCTAATGAAAGATGGTGAAATTGTCCAAGTTGGTTCTCCTGAAGAAATATTAATGAACCCATCCAATCAATATGTTGAGAGATTTGTAGAAGATGTCGATCTATCGAAGGTTTTAACGGCTAGCCATATAATGAAATCTGCAGAAACCGTTCAGCTAGATAGAGGACCTAGAGTCGCTTTAAGACTAATGAAACATCACGGAATCTCATCCATTTATATCGTTGATAAACAAAATCGCCTTCTAGGGGCTGTTACAGCACAAGATGCAAATATCGCTTCTGAAAATAATCAATCTCTCCAAGATGTCCTCATTGAAAACATCACTACGGTTACTTCAGATACGTTGCTCACCGATCTTTTCAATGTCGTTTCCACTGCCGCTATTCCAGTTGCAGTTGTAAATGAAGAAAATCGCCTTCAGGGAATTATTATTCGCGGTGCACTTATTGGTGCATTGGCAGGAGACAATGATTTTATTAATGGTCAAGATGATTCGGATCAATTAAGGGAGGTGAATTAAATGGATAAAATTCCACGTATTCCACTCGCCTCTTGGATTGATCAGCTACTAGATTGGCTAATTGATACTTTTGGTACGGTTTTTGATGGTATAACTGCTTTTTTAGAAGGAACTGTGGATGGTATTGTGAACGGACTTGGATTTATTCCATCTATTATTCTAGCCCTACTGTTCGGGCTCATCGCTTGGTGGGTTGCTAATAAAAAAATAGCTCTATTTTCTTTAATTGGCTTTCTGATTATTGATTATTTAGGCTACTGGGATCCAATGCTGCAAATGCTTGCCCTAGTCGTTACGGCCGTTGTCATTTCAATCATAATAGGAATACCGATTGGAATCTGGGCTTCGCAAAAGGGAACCGTAAGGAAAATCGTAACTCCTATTCTCGATTTTATGCAAACAATGCCTGCATTTGTGTATTTATTACCCGCTATTTTCTTTTTCAATATCGGGGTTGTGCCTGGGATCGTGGCATCCGTCATTTTTTCCATGCCTCCGACCATCAGATTAACTACTCTTGGCATCCGTCAAGTACCGGAGGATTTAATTGAAGCGACAGAAGCTTTTGGTTCCACTACTGGGCAAAAATTAATGAAAGTCCAAATCCCGCTTGCCATGCCCACAATTATGGCTGGGATCAATCAAAGCATTATGTTGGCATTATCAATGGTGGTTATTGCCTCCATGGTAGGTGCTCCAGGACTTGGTGAAGAAGTATACCGTGCTGTCACACAATTAAAAACAGGTGTCGGCGTTGAAGCAGGATTGGCCATTGTTATCGTGGCAATTATTTTAGATAGAATTACGCAGCATGCTGGAAAGCAAAAACAAGGGGGAAATGAATCATGAATTTTTTTAAAAAAGTAACAGGATTAGGATTAGCTGGGGTTTTAGCGCTCGGACTTGCGGCATGTGGAAGCGATAATGCTAGCTCAAATGGTGATTCGAAATCTGATTCTGAATCAGTCGGTAAAAGTGTAAATTACAAAATTACGGGAATTGATCCTGGGGCTGGTATCATGCAGGCAACTGAAGAAGCTCTTAAGGAATATGAACTTGATGATTGGGAGCTTGTATCTGGTTCTGGTGCTGCAATGACAGCTTCTTTGAAAAAGGCTTATGATAAGGAAAAACCAATTATTATTACAGGATGGAACCCGCACTGGATGTTTTCAAAGTATGACTTGAAGTATTTAGAAGATCCTAAAGGGGTATATGGTGGTGCCGAAGAGATTCATTCAATCGGGCGACTCGGATTAAAAGAGGATCATCCTGAAGCATACAAAGTTCTTCAACAGTTTAAATGGGAAGACAAAGATATGGGTGCCATTATGGTGGAAATTCAAGATGGCGAAAAACCAGAAGTGGCTGCTCAAAACTGGATAGATGAAAATGCGGAAAAAGTAGCTTCATGGACAGATGGTGTAAATAAAGTAGATGGTGATGCAATTAAGCTAGTGTATGTAGCTTGGGATAGTACAATTGCAAGTACAAATGTCATGAAATTAGTTCTTGAAGATTTAGGATATGATGTGACGATTTTACAAGTAGAAGCTGGACCAATGTGGACAGCGGTAGCTGATGGAAGCGCGGATGCATTACTCGCTGGTTGGCTCCCTGTTACCCACCAATCGTATGCAGAAAAATTTGAAGGTAAGTTTGAAGACATTGGAATCAGCATGGAGAATGTAAAAATCGGTCTTACTGTACCAACTTATATGGATATTGATTCGATTGAGGATCTTAAAAACTAATATGAATAAGCCCTTCGTTTATGGAGGGCTTATTGCTCTTTTTTGTGATTTGCGGTAACCTAAATACTAAAATAATTAAAGGATGTTATTCATGGATTATAAAGCTATCATTTTTGACTTGGATAATACTCTATTAAACTATTCTCTCAGCGAATTAAAATCGATGCAAAAAACAGTTGAGGAACATGGATTAATTCACAGGGAATTGTTTACGTGGGACGAATTTTGGAATGTGTATACAACAATTAACACTAACTATTGGAATGATCGAGTAAAATCCAATTACTCGATTTATCAAGTATTAGAGTATTCCTTCAACGACACGTTTAAAAACCTAAATCTTGATAGCTCGGAATCTAAGCTTTTAGCCGATTTTTATTGGAATACTTTTTGTGAGGCTTGTGATTTCGAGGAATACGCACAGGAGCTATTATCCCATTTACACGGTAAATATCGATTGGCGATTATTTCAAACGGAATTGGCGAAGCACAAAGAAGGAGGCTTTCTGCTGGTGGGATTGATCATTTCTTTGAAGAATTGATTATTTCGGATGAAGTGGGATATTGGAAGCCGGATAAGGAAATATTTAATCAAGCGTTGCGAAGATTAGACATCCAGCGGACAGACGCCTTGTTTGTTGGGGATTCACTGCATGACGATTATTTCGGTGCTTTGAATGCGGGCATAGATTTTTGTTTCTATAATCGCCTCGGTCATACGATTGAAAAAGACATTCGCCCAAAATATATGATTGAAAATCTTAATATGCTAAAAGCCATTTAAAAAAGATCTCTTCTGCATTCAGGAGAGATCTTCATCTATTTCTTTTAATATTTCTCCGATTTTTCGGTTATTGATAACGAGATCAGCATATATATCGAAGTCTGTCGGTTCCATATTAATAATAACTAGCTTTGCGCTATTTTGTTTTGCGATAATAGGAAATTGGTTTGCTGGAGTAACGGTCAAGGAAGAACCGAGCACGATAAACAATTCCGCTTTTTCGCTTTCTTCAGCCGCTTGAAATAATGCTTCTTCAGGCAGCATTTCACCGAATAAGACAACAGATGGACGTAGTTTCCCTCCACATTCACACATAAATTCCTCATTCGCATATTTCTCATTACCGTATTCCTTAGCACACGACTCACAATGGACTTTTTTCATTGTACCATGGAGTTCTAATACCTTTTGACTCCCCGCCTCTGAATGAAAGCCATCAATATTTTGAGTGATGATGCTTTTTAGAAGACCTTGCTGTTCCCACATGGCCAGAATTTCGTGCCCTTGATGGGGTTTCGCCTGATTCAAGCCAAGCACACGGTGTCGGTAAAATTGAAAAAACTCCTCAACGTTTTTATTCAATGCTTCTGTACTAGCAATTTCGCTCGGATCTTTTTTAGTCCAAAGTCCTTTACCAGAAGAACGAAAATCCGGCAATCCGCTCTCTGTCGACATCCCAGCCCCGGTTAAAATAACTGTATAATTAGAGTCCTTCAACCATTGTGAAAGCAATGTAATAACCCCTTTACACTTTCATTTGCTATCATTATATCACTAAACAAAAAAGAGGACTGCTCCATTATTATGAAGCAATCCTTTTGTCATTATTTTAATGCACCTTCAACCTCTTTTACCATGCTTGCAACAGATTCAAGTCCACCTCCGGATAAATACCAAAAATCCGGATCTAAATAAATGATGTGATCATTTTTATAAGCGTTTGTTTTTTCTACCATTTCGTTCTCAACAATTTGTTTTCCTGAAGATTCTCCGTCTACAGCTGCGCCTCTATCAACTACAAAAAGATAATCTGGATTTTTTTCAACAATATACTCAAAAGAAATTCCCTGTCCATGTGTTGATACTTCAATTGTATCGTCTACAGGCGCAAATCCAAATACATCATGGATGATTCCAAATCTAGATTTTGGACCGTATGCACTTACCTTTCCTTCATTCGCAAGCACAACTAAAGATTTCCCATCCAAGTTAGATGCTTCTTCTTTCAATGCTTTAATGCTATCTTCAATTGCAGTTAGTTCTTTATTTACCTCATCTTCTTTATCAAATATTTCACCAATCGTTCTAGCATTTGATTCAAATGATTCCATATATTTTTCGGTATCAACACCTAGGTAAATAGTAGGGGCAATTGCTTTGAATTCATCATACAGTTCCATTTGTCGACCTGAAATAATAATTAAATCTGGCTTTAAGGAATGGATTTTTTCAAAATCAGGTTCTTTTAAGCTTCCAACATTTTCATATTTTTCGTCCCCATATTTTTCCAGATACTTCGGGATGTTTGTCTTTGGTAATGCAATAGGCTCGATTCCTAGTTTATCTAATGTATCAAGTGATCCAAAATCAAAGACTACTATTTTCTCAGGATTCTTTTTAACTTTTGTCTCATCTAGCATGTGTTTTATTGTCAATTCTTCGGCTGGATTGGCACCAGTATTCTCTTCAATGTTTTTCTTTTCATTCGTTCCACAAGCAGAAATGATAAGCATTAAAGCTGAAATTATTAATATAGAAATAGATTTTTTCAACTATCTTCACCTCTTAAATTTTTTTATGTAAAATCAATATTGATAACCATTATCATTCATTATTAAAAAAAAACTAAATAGTCCTCCTTTTCAGTTTACATGACAATGATATTCATTCTCAATTAGTAATATACCATATATCTAAATATTTTCAATGATTTTCTCAAAAAAAAATCCCTGTTGAATTTGCGACAGGGATTTTAGTTACATTATTTTTTTGAAATTTCCTCTAAAGGTTTTGCGTTTCCGTATGTAGGATATGGACGATTCGATGGGCTTACCCATTTCGCTCCATTCACAAGTACCTTTTGAACTTCCTTATTGTGATAAGTTGGGTATGTTTCGTGTCCAGGTCTGAAGTAGAAGATTTTACCGTTTCCTCTTTGGTAAGTACATCCAGATCTAAAGACCTCTCCCCCTTCAAACCAACTTACAAATACAAGCTGATCTGGTGCTGGAATGTCAAAATGCTCTCCATACATTTCTTCTTTTTCAAGCTCTATATATTCGCCAATGCCTTCCGCAATTGGATGCGAAGGATCAACAACCCAAAGTCTTTCTCGATCGTCGGCTTCACGCCATTTTAAATTACAGGTCGTTCCCATTAATTTTTGGAATATTTTCGAGAAGTGTCCAGAATGTAAAACGACTAGACCCATTCCTTCTAATACGCGTTTATGTACACGGTTCACAATTTCATCAGAAACTTCATGATGAGCCATATGTCCCCACCAAAATAGTACATCAGTTTCACTAAGTACTTCCTCAGTTAATCCATGCTCAGGTTCATCTAAAGTTGCTGTCTTAACATCAAATCCATTTTCAGCAAGGGCCTTCGCGATTGTTCCATGAATGCCTTCAGGGTAAATATCAGCAACTACCTGATTCGACTTTTCATGCCGATTTTCATTCCAAACCGTGATTTTCATGACTTTCTCTCCCTCGAAATTTTTTATTTAATCTCTTAAAATAGAGTTTAAACCGCTTTCATTGTGAAGTAATGAACTACTTCTAATATTTTTAATATAGCAATAATACAATAGATGAACAAGTAAATAACCTTAATAAAGTTGGTTTTCGACCAAATTTAAAATTCAGATTAGGTTATAGCGAAATTTTCGTTAAATCCTATTTATTTTTCATATATTTTTCTATTTTATTAATTTAGGATTATAATTTGGTTAAGCTACAAAATTCTTGAAAAATGAGGTGAATAACTAGATCTAAGTTTATGGTTGGAAATTCTAGAAAGCGATTGCTTTAGTGATGATTGGGAAAATTAAAGAATTTGTACCATAAAAACTAATTCAATTGTTTTGAATCTAATAAAGGCAACAAGAATAGAAAGGAAGAAAGTTAGATGAATAATGAAATGCGAGCTCCAATGTCCGAAAGGGAAATAAGAAACGCAAAGTTATCTAGAAAGGCTGCTACACAAGGAATGGTACTCCTGGAAAATAATCATGGGGCCCTTCCTTTAGATCAAGATAAAAAGAAGATTGCTTTATTCGGTGGCGGTGCTATCCGTACTGTTCGAGGAGGAACAGGTTCTGGGGATCCGTTTAATGGGGGAATTTCAGGTGGAGCGGCTGCGGATGTGAATCAAAGTCCTAGATATCATATAAATATTATGGATTCATTCTTACGGGAAGGATATGAGGTTTTAAGTAAAGAGGTATTGAATGATTATGCTGTACGTTACGACAAGGAAATGGCGAAGGTCGTGGGAAATCCGATGATCACTTTCGCCTATCCAGAAATGACCATTACAGATGATGAGCTTTCTGATTGTGCTGGAGAGACTGATACTGCCATTTATGTACTCTCTAGGAATTCCGGTGAAGGCACAGATCGAACTATGACTAAAACGATTACTATAGAAGGAGTCGAGCACGAATTAGGGGACTACCAGCTAAGCAAGGTGGAGCTAGATAATTTGCAAAGGATTGCAACTGCGTTTCCAAAAACCATTCTCGTTCTTAATATTGGTGGAGTTATTGATATGGATTTCCTATCTGAAATTCCTGGTATCTCTGCCGTGCTTTTGATGTCCCAAGCTGGACAAGAGAGTGGCGATGCTCTTCTTGATGTTTTATCAGGAAAAGTAACTCCGAGTGGAAAACTTACTGATACTTGGGCGAAAAAATATGTGGATTATCCGGCATCTGAAACATTTTCTTATAATGACAATAATGTAGACAAAGAAAAGTATGAAGAAGGTATTTATGTAGGCTACCGTTATTTCGATACATTCGGCATCAAGCCATTTTACGAGTTCGGATATGGTATTTCTTACACGGATTTTTCAATTGAATGTTTAAATATGGTGGTTTGTGGGGAGTGGGTTAAACTCAGCGTTAACGTCACGAATACGGGTGATACCTTCTCAGGAAAAGAAGTGGTACAAGCATATTATTCCGCGCCAGGAGGTTGGAGCGAAGTAGAAGGAGCGGAAAAGCCTTTTCAAGAACTAGCCACCTTTGCCAAAACAAAGGAATTGGCACCGGGAGAGTGCGAGAACCTAAATCTTCGTTTTCGCATCCGCGATATGGCTTCCTACCATGAAAATGGCGCCTATTACAAGTTAGACAGTGGAGAGTACCGTATTCGGATTGGAAATTCGTCCCGTAATACAAAACCTGTGTTGTTACTTAAGTTAACAAAACCTGTTATAACAGAGCAGCTTCTAAATGAATATCCTCTTTCTGAGGAACTTCAAGAAATAAGTAAAAAAGGAGCGATATCCTATACGCCTGAGGAGGACTGGAGCAATCCCTCTATTAAAATAATAGAAATAGATGGCAGTGAAATTGAAGTTTTGCATAATCCTTCACCTTATAAAAATGAAGAAATCACTACATATACGTTTGATTCAGGCTATAAGGCACAGTTAGATTACGAAAAGGTAGAACTTCTTGAGAAAAAATCCATTTCATTAAAAGATGTATGGGATGGAAAAGAATCATTAGAATATTTTACAGCGCAAATGGCTCTACATGAATTAGCAAAATTAAATTGTGGTACAGGTTGGGGTGTATCCAATGAAAATGCCCCAATAGTTGGTGGAAATTCGAGTACAGTTTCCGGAGCAGCCGGAGAAACAGCACCTGATTTCTTTGAAAAATACGGAATTCCATCCATTGTACTAGCCGATGGTCCTGCGGGAATAAGAGTCAATCAAGAATTTGAAGCAACAAATATTGAAACTGGAGAAAAAATAACTCGTAACCAGTATTGTACTGCTTGGCCAGTAGGAGTATTGCTCGGACAAAGCTTTGACACTGAACTTCTATATGAAGTAGGAAGAGCAATGGGTGAAGAAGCAGAAGAAATGGGTGTTACCCTCATCTTGGGACCAAGCTTAAATATTCATAGAGATCCACTTTGTGGCAGAAATTTTGAATACTTCTCCGAAGACCCACTAGTGTCTGGAATTATGGCTGCTGCCATCACAAAAGGAATGCAATCTCATCCGGGTATTGGAGCTTGTATTAAGCATTTCGTAGCGAACAACCAGGAAAGTAACCGCTATGCCGTGGATACAATCGTTGGCGAGAGAACTTTGCGCGAGATATATTTAAAAGGCTTTGAAATTGCGGTTAAGACAGCTCAGCCAATGTCCATTATGACCTCCTATAATCTAGTAAATGGGATCCCTACAGGAGATTCCTATGATCTTAATACAAATATTGCACGTGGGGAATGGGGATTCAAAGGACTTATTATGACTGACTGGAACGGTGGACAATCTACACCAGCCATCTCCATGCATGCTGGAAATGATTTGATTATGCCTGGAGGCGAAAGCAGAATACGCAACATCGTGATGGGAGCAAAAATTATTCCTCCTGCCTTTGCTGAAAATGGACAGATTGCTATAAGGGAAGAACAAATATTTACGACAGTGTATTTTCCAGAATGGAACTCATTCACTGTTGCTCCTGATGGTGATGATATCGTAACTGCTGAACTTGGAGAAGGATTTACAGCGGAAGAAAAGGACGGCAATATCCTTGTGAATGGGGAAACTATATACTTGAACTATGTAAACGAATTTAGCATGGGCCATTTCCGTCAAGAATTTGCAGACCCTGTTACGACCGAGGTTGCATCCATTTCCAATAATGGTCGCAGTATAGTCTATAAGGGGAATATGAAGAAAAAACCGACCATTACATTGGGAGATGTCCAAAGATGTGCGAGAAACAACCTGTATATCATCATGCATTCAATTGGAATGAAGAAGGCATACCCTGAAATTGAATTGAAACCATATTCTGAGATTCATGAACTAGAAGAATGGATTTAAACTTCTGAGTTGGCGATTCTTGTCCGGTTACAGCGTTCAATCATAAGTTTATTGAGGAACTTCTGCCTAGGTCAACTTTTGCAAATCTTGAAATCTATTAGGAAATAGAAAGCGGCCTTTTTATGGCCGCTTTTAAAATTTATTTTTCAAGTTTAGCCAATAATAGATGAACACGTAAATAAACTTTAAAATTAAAACAGCCTATACCTGCTGTTTCGTTTTTTATCATACTTTATCTTGCTCCCTAATCTTATCGATTGGAACAAATACTTCTAAATGACGATATAAATTTGAAAATTCTGCAGGCAACAGCCCGCCATATTCGCCATCAATGTTCAATTGCATCTTTTCTCTCGACTTTATTTTTATATGGTTTGCTTTCGTATAAATTAAATTCGGATCGTTAATATGTTCACCACGAAGAGCCAATGATGCTATTCGGATGAATTCTGCTAGGTTTGTTTTTTTCAAAATCATCAAAGTAAATAACCCATCATTGACGGAGGAATCAGGAGCTAATTTTTCGAAACCACCAACTGAATTGGTGAGGCCGATTAGGAAAAGCATAATTTCACCCTCAAATAGCTTACCATCGTATTCTATGCTTACTTCAGCAGCATGAATGGATGGCAGCATTTCAATCCCTTTTAAATAATAGGCAAGTTGACCAAGCACTGTTTTCAGCTTGCTCGGTACCTCATACGTCAACTCCGTTAGACGTCCACCACCAGCAATATTGATAAAATAGCTATCATTCATGCGACCGATATCGACTGGAATAGTTTCATTTCTGATAATGATGTCAACGGCAGAATCAATATCTCTCGGTATATTTAAAGCACGCGCAAAATCATTTGTCGTTCCGGTTGGAATAACTCCAAGTTTCGGCCGATATTCCTGCTCAGCCAACCCATTCACCACTTCATTAATGGTGCCATCACCGCCAGCGGCAATGACAATATCAAATTTACGTTGAACTGCAGTTCTGGCAGCTTTAATCGCATCACCTTCACCTGTTGTGGCATGGCAAGATGTCTCGAAGCCGGCGGTCTCAAGTTTGTGTAAAACATCTGCTAGACTTCTTTTAAAAATTTCCCGGCCTGAAGTCGGATTATATATAATTCGAGCTCTCTTCATTCACATCACCCCATCACCAAGAAATCAATGTTTGAAACTTATTACTATAATCAATTATTTATCCGAACATATCATACCTCTTTTTTTTAATAAAATCCAGAACAGTGGACAAAATTGGGCCCGGATGATGATGAGGTTGTGAACTTTTTCAAACAGTTCGGAAAGTAGCCTTGCAAATCATCGTTGAATTTTCACTTTTTGATTCCTATCCTGAAATTGGAGATTGTTTTTCTACTTCAAGAGCACGTTGGTGTATTCAATCGGACAGAAACGTTGTAGTATGTAGGAACAATGTTGTATTATGCACAGTTTCGGACGCCTGAATTCTTTAATCGGACAACATCGTTGCTTTTTACATTTCCACGGCACTTTTAGTTTTATGAAAAAATGCAAGAACACTGGATTTTATCCGATTTCATTCTCTTATCGGAACAAACAATGATCACATTCATTATTAGTTTGCTTTGTCACAACATCTAAATCAGATCCAATAGCGACCGAAGTTTATTTTATATTCACACCATCAGCATTTTTAATAACGATAGAATGTTTTCCAGCACCAAAAGTTTGGCTCGCTGATTTTATCCTGTCTTCATATTCATTTGTAAATTTCTCCATGTTTTCCCATTTACTCTTATCCAAATTCCGGGAATCTTGAACTTCCATAGTTGCGTTCGTATCCTTTGACACTATAATTTCCAAATATCCACTGTCTAAAACATTCCAATCACTTTGCATATTTCTGGGGTTCAACTCCAATGAATTACCATCCCCATTCACTTCAAGATTAATATTTTCAGGGATAAGTAATGTAGGGTCTACGAAACCGATATATCTACTATATCTTTTATATGGTATTTCTTTAAATCGTATATAAAGTGTATCCCCTTGTTTTTCCACAAGTGCATAGTCCGAAATTTCTTTTACAGGAATTCCATCCCTTCCAAAATCGCCTTTGTAAGTTCCAAAAATCGTCATCTTTTTACTCGGAGTACTTTCAATCGTTAGTGGATAGGATCCCGCTTCTACTTGAACTCTAGTAATTCCATCCAGCATCGATTCCTCATACTTAGGCAAATCCATTGTTTTTACTTCTGCAGAAACATAGTCATTTGCTGCATCGAGAAGCCCAACAGTCTGCAGCAAAGCCACTGCAAGTCCAAATGTTCCAATAAAACCGATAAAGATAATACTGATAAAATCATATTTTACATGGCTATTTTCCTTATTAAAAAGCGCTAAGTACACAAGGATTTCGATTCCTAAAATAATGAATAGAACTGGCCACCATGATAGAAGTGCTACCGCGGGATCCCAATCAAGGACTTGTTGCAATAGAAGGAACACGCCGAGGAAAACGAGTGCTCCTCCCATTGAAAAAGAACCAACTCTCCATGTTCTCATTCGTTTTCACCTTCTTCCTTCACTTGGGGCACTTTTTTACCGGACATTAGTTTAATTCCTCCGCCGATAAGTAAAAGACAGAGGATTCCTGTTTGTACGTAACGATAGAATAAAAACAAGATGTCACCTTTTATATAGGGAGCGATTAGTGGTAATAAAATATTTGTTCCTAAGTAGTACACACCAAGAACAATTAACCCTATTCCAACCCATTTTTGATGATTAATAAAAAATGAGACAATAGGAACATCTTCTTCGACGACATCACTTTCCGCTCTTGACGCTTTTTGGAGACCGTCAAAGAAGCTGAAAAACCAGATAATTGGAACGATGAACAGGAAAATTCCAAGTCTTAATACATCAAGGATATAGATGGAGAAAAGGAAAGCAGCCATTAGCTGTATGCCGCGTTTCTGCAAGCCTAAATAAAGATGACCTGCACCTGGGATAATGGAAAGTAAAGTAGCTATGGCTTTACTTTTTCTGCCGTCACCTGCCCTGTTTTCTATATCTTCTAATACGGATTTATCGACAAGCGTCTCACCTTTTTGTTTGGCATCAAGAAGCCTGATCACATCAAAAAATCCATAAATCCAAATGATTGGCAATGTTGCTAGAAAGATAAGGAATTGCTCGCGACCAGTCATCATCGTAACAAATAACACCATGATAGCAGCCCCAAGGAAGGAAGCAAGTAGTGTCATTCCTCGATATACTAATCCTAGTTGGAAGTGGCCTAAACCTGGTACAAAAGATAGAACAATTGTAAAGAAACGTTCGGAATCATGGGCTTTTTGTTGCAAAGCCACATCCTCTGGATTAATCGGCTTTTGGTATAGCTTTGAAGCCAACATAACAGTATCAATGAAGTTAATAATGTACATGATCAACCCACCTAATGCAAAAGCTGCAAAAATACCTTCATTAGTCATGCTCGCTAATGCAATTGATACAATGGGAATTCCAAAAACAGTTGCTGTATAGAAAAAACCGCGCAATACTTT
Organism: Lederbergia panacisoli; assembly: GCF_024626525.1. Taxonomy (GTDB): domain Bacteria; phylum Bacillota; class Bacilli; order Bacillales; family Bacillaceae_C; genus Lederbergia; species Lederbergia panacisoli. Next base: position 32,761 of record NZ_JANJGU010000018.1, on the reverse strand, counting down.
TCCAAGGTACATCAAGCCCCCACCGGGAAAAAATGCGAGTAAAAACGCGATAAATGGGTTTTTATTCATGACGATCCTCCTCCTTAAGTATCTCTTCGAATTTATTAGTAAAGGAATCTTGTTTGTTTAAAAATGATTGAACAAATGAATCTGCTTGTTTTTGTTCACTATTTTCAAATGAACTGGCCATATTCATAAGATGTGAAAATACCCCTGTAGACATTAAGAGCAGCGTAACGGCTGCAGCTACAAAATAATGAACAATGGTTTGTTTCCGTGAAGTCTTTTTTCTTTGGTTTGCTACTGGCGTTTTTAATTCTGTCACTTGTTGCATAATTGAATCTGTAAAGCTAGATGATCCGGCTGGTTCCGGCATTTGGAATTCTGTCGCTTCCACTGCTTTTAAATAAAGTTCTAGACAGTGGTCACAACTATATAGATGGTTTTCATATGTTTCTCGTGTATCCTCATTCAGCTCATCGCGAACGTAATCGAGCCAATTTTCATACGTCATATGTTTCATGAAAAATCATCCTCCTTCCAGTGCTTTTTCATCCATTGCCTTGCCCGATATAATCTTACTTCGATTGTCTTCGGTTGTACCTTTTGTTTTACTGCTATTTCTTGATAAGTCTTCTCTTTTATGTAAAAATCCTCAACGACTGATTGATAATTTGCCGGTAATTCCTTAATCCTTTTGCGCAAGATCTCCCTTTTTTCTTTTCTAATTACTAACAGCTCTACACTTTCCGACGGAGGGGCATGGCCGGTTTCATCGTACTCTACTTGTTGGTTTTCTTGCCTTCTTACCTGTTTTCTTTTTATATCGATTGCATGATTTACGGCGATTCTCGTGATCCATGTTTTAAAACCTTGCTTCTCATAACGGGGGAGAGAAGTATAGATTTTAAGAAATACCTCTTGTGCAGCATCTTCAGCATCTTTCTCGTTGCGAAGAACACCGTACACTGTATAAAAAATATGGTTTCGGTATTTTTCAACGAGAATACGAAACGCATGATCATTGCCGTTTTTTATTTTTTCAATGAGCACATCATCCAAAACTTCTCCCCCCTTTCCGACCTTGCATAAAAATAGACGTTGCGAACAACATCCACCCCTACACTTTTTTCTAATTTATTTTATCATGGTTGGGCAAACTTATTTTCTTTATCTTTTACAAACCCATAATCTAGTAAAGATGCTAAAACACTCGCCCTCTATTATAATAGACGAAGATAAGCAGCCTCCCCCTACACTAAAAAAGGAGTTTTATATGAATTTATAGAATGATAATTAAATAACATTTTTGAAAGGAACGAAATATGAAAATTAAAACAGCCATGTTAGCAACAGGCATGGTCATCGCAATCATAAGTATGATTGGAAATTATTTATTTTTTGTCAGTAAACAATTAAAAGAGCCAATCATGTTGAAGCATTATTATGACACCCAAGTTGGGGTAGGAAGTATGCTTGAATTTCAATACGTGACTAATCGAAATGATGATACTGAGATTTCCTGGTTTATAATTCCAAATTCGGATATAAGACTTCCCGTGTCTTCGGATCAAACATATCAGACCTATAGACATCATCAACTTAAAAATGTATATACAACTATAACGGAGGAGATTGCTCGGAAATTGAATAAAAGTGCTCTGGAAATGACTCAATTAGAGGTTTATTTTTCAAATGGAGATATGAAGTTAATGGATATTGGGGAAATCATTCTTCACGAATTTAAAGAAAACAATTCTCCATTCGATTTTCGTGCTGGTGGAGGATCAACAGACAATACCGGATTTTCAGTAGCGGTTGCTACAAAGGATGTGAACATCACGGGTCTGGAGATTCCTTATGCGGATAAATTTGAAAAATCCATAAAACTTTATGTTGGAGACACCGAAAGGACGCCCCCTAACTTTCAGTCGCCAAAAGGAGAACTTCTAACAATAGATTCCTTCCCGATACATAAGAAAAAAGGGGATTACTTATCATTCGATTACCAAATCCAATTTGAACAGGATGATAAAAATAAACATCATTTATATACATTTGAAATCAAATTGGTCGGCAACGATGAAAATGGTGAAACATTTTCCTTTCCAGATACAATCTTTTATAAACCTGAATTAACCGATAAAGACATTGCAGCCATCGTACAGGGGGAAACATAATGACACACATCGGTAAAGCTTTCACGAAGACTTTTTGGGGATTCATACTCGTATTTTTGGATTTTAAAATTAATCACTTTGATCTCTTGCCGGATTTTATCGGTTATTTTATCATCATATCCGCTTTAAGCGATTTAAACGCATTATCATCCTTTTTTAAAAAAGCGAAAATACTCGCCATCATTTTAGGGATATTGACTATTCCTGAATATTTTATGGGTGAAATCAATATTCTTGAGGGAATTGCCCCCTCTACATCGACAATCTTGATTCTAATTGCGTCATCCATACTTTCTTTAATTCATATTGCTTTTATTTATTATTTATTGCAAGGCTGCATTGAAATAGCCAATCAATATCAAAATCTGCCCCTTGCTAAAACGACTAAAAATCTCCTAATCATATATATCGTGACTTTACTTGTAGTTGCCATTCTAATGCCATTTGTTTTGAACATACCGGAAACTCTGGCGATCACTTTGATTACAGTAGGCGCAATTGCATCTTTTGTCGTGTATGTCATGATTCTTTTCTTAATGTGGAGTTACCGCAATTTCTTTAAACAATAAAATGGTAGGCATCATTTTTTTACGATGCCTACCATTTTTTAAATTTCAATATCCACGACGATTGGAAAATGATCGCTCGGAAATCTACCGTTAATCTGATCGTTTACGATTTTTAGAGTACCCACTTTTACATCTCCACGATATAAAATCCAGTCAATTCGTCCTTCTCCTCCGGTCGGATCATTAAAATTATTAAAGCTGCCTAGTTCTTCATGAATTCGTTCAATAGCAGAATCCCATGTATCTATAAAATCTCCTTTTAAAAATACTTTATGGGAATCCGACTCTGCAACTGTGTTAAAGTCTCCCGTAATAAAGATTGGAGCCGAAGAATCAAACGCTTCCGATTGTTTTACTATCAATTCCGAACCTTTTACTCTCGCATTCTCTGAAACATGATCTAAATGAGTATTCAAATGGTAGAAAGACTGATTCGTCCTCTTATCGAGGAAGTGAACCCAAGTGGCCATTCGCGTACAATCATTTCCCCATGTACTCGATCCGATAACATCCGGGGTATCAGATAGCCAAAAGTGATCGTATTCCGTCACTTGAAAACGGCTTTTTTTATAAAATATTGCCATAAACTCGCCTTTGCTGCCCCCTTCTCTTCCTAAACCAATCCAATTATATTCTTCAAGAAGTTCATCCAAATCTTGCACTTGGTTAAATTTGCATTCCTGGGTCCCAATAATATCAGGAGATTCCCTTTTAATTAGATCGCGAATTAGCACTTTCCGTTCATTCCATGAATTAGGGGGTGCATCACAATCATTGCGTACATTGTACGTCATAATACGTATATTCATTAACTAAGCCCCTTCCTCATTTTCAAAATAAATGAATGCCTCGTTCCGCTAAAAATTCAACAGAATCTAGTAATGACTCGGAATCAACTTGGTACACTTCCCGCACAAGCTTCTCCCACCTGTCAAAATCATTCATTTTAATTTCACTTATATTGCGAAACGTCATGATCTTCATGGAACGATTGCGTAAAAAGTAACATTGATGACCATTGAAACGGACGGCCGTAATTCTTCTCATCGTAATATTATCATCACTGTCCAGGTACGATGAACGAATATCATCCGAAATATCGGTTTCCGCTAATGACTTCCAGATGATCTGTTTTTTCACAAAAGATTTACCATTTGATCTTCGGTCAATTTCATATGTATCCGAACTCAGTTTTGTAAAAATAATTTCTTCACCAAAACCATGCATATGATGTCTTGTTTTTGCTTCCAGCTCGACAGGCTTCATGATTGGAGAACCATAGCCGACATCAACATAATACTTTTTATCTTGAATCGTGATCATTATTGCAAGATGGCCTGGTTCTACTTTTACTAGGGAACAATCATACCCTAGCAATAATAGTAATCTGGCAAAATTCATATTAAGTGTAAAGCAAGTACCTCCCCACCCTTTTTCTACCATGTTTTGAACGAAGACAGGGAGAGGTGGTATATAATCTGGTGCCAGAGTGTAATATTGAAATTTACTAAATGTTTCGTATGGAATGAACGTAAGATGGTGTTGAATGAGACGCTGCAAATAATTAAGATTTGGTTCCTCGCGCGTTAAGCGTAAATGGTTTAAATATTGATTTGCAATTTCCTCCATCATTCAACACCTCGATTTTATTGAAGTCTATTTTTAATACTATTATATACCTCGTCCCAAACAGAGGGATCCGTAACATTCCTGTTCATCATTTGACTATACATTTCGCTTTGTTTTTCCGCAAAGCTTTCATCTTCCTTATTAGGAAGCTTAGAACGCTGTTCTTCAACATATTGCTGCTGTATTTCTGATCGTGGTCCCCAAACAGCACGTTCATTTCCATTTTTGTCGATAAAAATGAAAATAGGGATTGCTCTTGATGTACCATTCGTTAAATATTGATCAATGAGCTCCAAGTTTTGATCACGAAGCAACATACGAACTTCTAGCCCACTCTTTTCAGCTATTTTTAATAAAATAGGAACATTGAGCATGGCATCTCCGCACCAATCTTCTGTAATGACAATAACACGAAGTTCTTCATTCTTTAAATTAGCTAAAGATGCCTCATCTCCTGCCGGAACTTCAAAATTTTGAAGAATCGTTTGCAAATTTTCTTGATGTTTTTCCATCGAATTTATGTACTCTTCTGGTGTCATTCCTTTATTAAACCAATCCACTAAGTTCATATTCCCGCCTCTTTTCTATTTAGTTGCCTATTATTATATACTAGGATTCATTTACATTCAGCTATGAGGCTTATTAAAAAACTGATTTTGAACGATTCCCTTTTCCGCGAAACATTGGAATGTAGTTTAAACGTATATTCCCGTTCGTATGGAATCTATTCTTCAAGAACTTTCTATTCTCGTTCGAGAGCATCCTATTCTCGTTTAGACCTTCTATTCCCGTTCGAGAGCATCCAATTCTCGTTCAAGTACTTTCTATTCCCGTTCGAGAGCATCCTATTCTCGTTCAGACCTTCTATTCCCGTTCAAACTCCTTCTATTCCCGTTGAGAAGCATTCTATTCCCGTTCGGGAACAATCTATTCTCGTTCAAGAACTTTCTATTCTCGTTCAGACCTTCTATTCCCGTTCAGCTAGACCCTATTCTCGTACAGACAGCTTTTATTCGATTTGCTATACCCCTGTAAAAGTCCTCTTCAATGCGTTCATTTATCGATAATTGGCCAACAAAATAAAAATAGGCACCCCATTTCGGAGCACCTATCCTTATTATTATCGTTTATCCATTTCTTGCTTCAATAATTTATTGACCATCGGCGGGTTCGCTTGGCCCTTTGTTGCTTTCATGATTTGACCGACTAAGAATCCGAGAGCACGGCCTTTTCCATTTTTATAATCTTCGATGGATTGCGGGTTGGCATCCAATGTTTCCGTGACGATAGCAAGCAATGCGCCTTCGTCGGAAATTTGCACTAAGCCTTTTTCTTTTACGATTGTTTCCGCGTCTCCGCCTTTTTCAATGAGTTCACGGAATACTTGTTTTGCAATTTTAGATGAGATTGTTCCGTCTTCAATTAACTTAATCATCCCTGCGAGTCCTGCTGGCGTTAACGCAGTATCATGCAGTTCTTTTTGTTCAGAGTTCAGGTAAGCAGAAACCTCACCCATCATCCAGTTGGAAGCTTGCTTCGCCTCGGCGCCTTCAGCGAGAACCGCTTCAAAGAAGTCGGACATTTCTTTCGTTAATGTAAGGACCATCGCATCATACGCTGGAAGTCCAAGTTCTTCTACATAGCGTTTTTTACGAGCGTCTGGAAGTTCAGGGATTTCCGCACGAACACGAGCCTTCCACTCATCATCAATATATAACTGAACAAGATCTGGCTCTGGGAAGTAGCGATAATCTTCCGCTCCTTCTTTGACACGCATTAAGATTGTTTCACCAGTCGCTTCATCATAGCGACGAGTTTCTTGCTGGATTACTCCGCCTGACAAAAGAACCTCTTCCTGGCGTTTTTGTTCAAACTCTAAACCTCTGCGAACAAAATTGAAGGAGTTCAAATTTTTCAATTCGGTTTTCGTTCCAAATTCCTCTTGCCCAACTGGACGCAAGGAAATATTGGCGTCACATCTTAGAGAGCCTTCCTCCATTCTAACATCAGAAACACCTGTATATTGAATAATGGATTTCAGTTTTTCTAAGTAAGCGTAAGCTTCTTGTGGTGAACGAATATCTGGCTCAGAAACAATCTCGATTAATGACGTTCCGGCACGGTTTAAATCAACGAGAGAGCCATCTTCTTTATGTGTTAATTTCCCGGCATCCTCTTCAAGGTGAAGGCGTGTGATACCAATTTTCTTTTTAACCCCATCGACTTCTATCTCAATCCAGCCATGTTCACCGATTGGTTTATCAAATTGGGAAATTTGATAAGCTTTTGGATTGTCTGGGTAAAAGTAATTTTTACGATCAAATTTTGTTTCAGTTGCAATTTCACAATTAATTGCCATCGCAGCTTTCATCGCATATTCTACTGCATTTTTGTTCAACACTGGTAAAACTCCTGGATAACCAAGGTCAATAACTGTCGTATTGTGATTTGGTTCAGCCCCAAAATGGTTCGGAGCAGGTGAAAATACTTTTGATTCTGTTTTTAATTCCACGTGGACTTCAAGTCCGATTACCGTTTCAAAGTTCATGTCGTCTCTCCCCCCTTACAATTGTGGTTTTTGCTTATGGAAATCGGTTGTTTGTTCAAACGCATGAGCGACACGGTAAATGGTTTGCTCGTCAAAATGCTTCCCGATAATTTGCAATCCAAGTGGAAGCCCTTGTGTAAATCCACATGGAACAGATATTCCAGGAAGACCTGCTAAGTTTACAGGAATTGTCAGTAAGTCTCTGACGTACATTGTAACAGGGTCATCAACGACTTCCCCAATTTTATAAGCTGGAGTTGGAGTGGTTGGGCCAATAATTACATCATATTTTGAAAATACATCCTCAAAATCTTGCTTGATCAACGTTCTCGTTTGTTGAGCTTTTTTATAATAGGCATCGTAAAATCCAGAGCTAAGTGCAAATGTACCAAGCATGATGCGACGCTTAACTTCATCGCCAAAGCCTTCTGAACGAGACTTTTTATATAATTCCATTAGATTCTTAGGGTTTGGCGTCCGATATCCGTAACGGACTCCATCGAACCGTGCAAGGTTAGCGGAAGCTTCAGAAGAAGCAAGTAAATAATACGTTGCAACTCCATATTGCGAATGTGGCAGAGATACTTCTTCCCAAGTGGCTCCAAGACCTTCAAGTACTTTTAGCGCGGCAAGCACTGACTCGCGTGAAGCTTCACTCACTCCTTCTCCTAAATATTCTTTAGGAACAGCAATTTTTAATCCTTTAATATCTCCTGTTAATCCGGCTGCATAATTTGGAACATCTTTGTTCACTGTAGTGGAGTCTTTAGCATCTAGCCCAGAAATCGCTTGTAAAATAAGGGCATTGTCCTCAACAGTACGTGTAATTGGTCCAGCTTGATCTAAAGATGATGCAAAAGCGACTAATCCGTAACGAGAAACACGTCCATATGTAGGTTTCATACCAACAACGCCGCAAAATGCAGCTGGTTGACGAATGGAACCGCCAGTATCCGTACCGAGAGCAAATGGAACTTGTCCAGAAGCAACTGCTGCTGCGGATCCACCTGAAGATCCACCTGGAACTCTGTCAAGATTCCATGGATTCCGTGTAAGTTGGAATGCTGAAGTTTCTGTAGTAGATCCCATCGCAAATTCATCCATATTTAATTTCCCGATTGTTACACTGTTCATATCATTCAACTTTTCAATAACTGTTGCGTCGTAAATTGGGTCAAAGTTCTCAAGCATCTTACTAGCACATGTTGTACGTAGATTCTTTGTAACGATATTATCTTTCATTCCCGCCGGAATTCCGAAAAGTAGATTGTCCCCAATCTTGCCATTCAATTCTTTTGCTTTAGTTCTAGCATTTTCTTCATCAACTGTAAGAAACGCTTTTATTTTTCCGTCAACTTCATTAATCCGGTTGATGGAATGATCTACAAGATCAGAAACTGAGATTTCTTTTTTATGTAAAAGTTCGTGTATATCTTTTATGCTATGATCAAAAATCGACATGGGAGTCCCCCCTTAATCCAAAATGTTTGGTACTTTAATTTGTCCATCTTCATGTTGAGGGACGTTTCTCAACACATCTTCAATTGGCAACCCTTTTACCGCTACATCTTCTCGCATCACGTTTTCCTGTGCAAAAACGTGAGAGGTCGGTTTAATATTTTCAGTATTCAGTTCATCCAATTTCTCCGCCATCTCGATGATACGGTCAAGCTGTTCAGTGAAGTTTTCCGCTTCTTCATCATTTATTTCAAGTCGAGCTAAATGTGCTACATGCAAAACTTGATCTTTTGTTATTCTCGACATTCTTCTACACCTCCAAGTAAAATCGATCCTCGCAATACTATTGATAATATCAGAAAAACTTAGACAAACGCAAGAGGGCAAGCACTTTGCCCCCATTGTAAAAAAAGCTTTTATTATAATTTTCCATTGGGATTGGAACCGATTGAGACTGAATTGCAAATTTTATTCTGGTTCAGTCCCTATTCGAACGCTATCGAGACTGAAATCAGACTTTCTTCCGGGTTCAGTCCCGATTCGAGCGCTATCGAGACTGAAATCGGATTTTCTTTCGGGTTCAGTCTCAATTCAAGCGCTATCGAGACTGAAATCAGACTTTCTTTCAGGTTCAGTCTCAATTCAAGCGCTATCGAGACTGAAATCAGACTTTCTTTCAGGTTCAGTCTCAATTCAAGCGCTATCGAGACTGAAATTGGATTTTCTTTCGGGTTCAGTCCCGATTCGAGCTCAACCGAGACTGAATTAGGATATTAATTCGTGTTCTAATCGAATCCTTAAGTTTTAATTTCTAACAATAACCCCAATTAATAAATATGAACGAACGGTTCCTTATCTCCTGCGTTTCTGACAATTAACGCCTCAGCACCATTTATAGATGTCACGTTTACTTCCACCTTAATGTAATCCGGGAAATGGTCCATTACAAGGGAAGTCGCATATTGGGTGAAGGCTATAATTTCAGCTTCTCCATATAACTGGATGGGGATATCAATTGTTAGTTTGATAAACTGATCATTTTTATAAAAAGCTTGTCCAATGACACCATTGTAATTCGGGAAGTATTTCTCTACATCGTCTTTAAATCTCATAAAATAAGCTACATCTTCACGATGATCTGTTTCCGCTACGGTTGATGGAAATAGATAATACGTTTCATCTATCGCTTTCCAATCACTAAGTGAAGCACTTCCTTTATTGGCATGTGCATAGGCGAAAAAATTTCCAGGGATGACTGCATTTTTTCTTTTTTGCTCGAAGAGGGCAATGGTAATCGGTACATCGCCAATCTCTTTATCAGAACGAAGTCGCTTAATAATGACTTCGGCCATTTTCTTTCCTTCAGCGGCTAACTCATTATGAGAAATTTCCTGCTCGAACGTTGCACCATATTTTTCTTTTTGATAGTAATGGACAGAGTTTAAAGCAAGACCAATGACAATACCGCCAAGCTTCACTGTATCTTTATTTTTGATTAAATAGTCATGTTCAAGAATGTGGGCAAGATAGATTGGACTTTTTTCATTTTGTGCCTCTATTGATCCTTTTTCATTATTTACAGGATTAAGACCTAGATTATCTTCATCTTTAATTTTTAAATCTTTCAACTGACCAGCGGTGTATTTTCTTCTTAGCCATTTACTGACTGTCTCTTTTTCAAGCTTTTGTCCTTCCTGAAATACATATTTATCTGTTGGGAAGTTTTCCTTTGCAACTCGCATTAAACCAGTTTCAAACTCATCAATGTCGTATTTTGAATTTAGATTAGATACGACCATTCCCCTTGTTTTACTAGTTTTATACGGAACAGTTGTCCGATAATATGATTCGGAAATTTGATAGTTTGGAATGATGGATTTTTCCTTTTGATCGTTCGTATCCTGGACAATCTCATCGTTCTTTTCAAACGTTGGCACACAGCCGCTTAAAAGAGCTGTAGCCAAAGCCACTGCCAACCATTTTCTCATGCTTTTTTCCACCTTTATTTTCTAAAGATTGTGGGTTTATATTACTCGGCAAGCTCTTCGAGAAGCCTTTCCTCATCCCACACTTCTATTCCAAGCTCTTCTGCTTTTGTCAATTTAGATCCAGCGTCTTCTCCAGCTATGACAAGATCCGTTTTTTTACTTACACTGCCTGAAACTTTCCCGCCCAATGACTCAATTATTTCTTTCACTTCGTTACGGGCCATTTTTTCCAACTTACCCGTCAAAACAACGGTTTTTCCATTAAAATAAGAATCTATATTTTCGGTATCGGATCTTTTCATGCCTAGATATTCCATATTGACCCCGGCATCCTTTAGCTTCGAAATTAATAGTTCAAATTCTTCATTTTCAAAAAAAGTTGCAATTGCATCTGCCATTTTTCCTCCGACTTCTTCTACATTTAGCAATTCTTCCTGCGTTGCAGAAGCAAGTTTTTCGATTGTTTCAAAATGCTCGGCAAGAGTTTTCGCCGCTTTTTCGCCTACATGACGGATGCCAAGACCGAATAATAATTTTTCAAGTGAATTTGCTTTTGAAGCTTGGATAGCATTGATTAAGTTCGTTGCCGACTTTTCTCCCATTCTCTCCATGTTCAATAACTGATCCTTCGTTAAAAAGTAAATATCCGCAGGATCTCTTACAAGCTGGAGGGAGAATAATTGCCCAATGACTTTTTCACCTAAACCTTCTATATTCATTGCATTTCGAGAAACAAAGTGAATCAATCCTTCACGTCTTTGCGCTGGACAAGTTGGGTTAATGCAGCGAAGGGCAACCTCACCTTCCAAACGCACTAATTCACTATCGCACTCCGGACAATGAGTAGGCATATGGAATGGATTCTCTTCACCACTTCTTCTTTCCGCTAGTACATTCACTACTTCCGGAATGATATCCCCTGCTTTTTTAATAACAACATAGTCGTTGAGCCTAATATCTTTTTCTCTTATCAAGTCTTCGTTATGAAGGGATGCTCTTTGTACAGTCGTTCCAGCAACTCTAACTGGTTCCAATATTGCAGTAGGTGTAATTACACCAGTTCTGCCAACACTTAGTTCAATATCAATCAGTTTCGTTACGACTTCTTCAGCAGGAAACTTATAAGCGATAGCCCAGCGCGGAGTTCTGGCCGTACTTCCTAGCTGTTCCTGTAGGTCAATAGAATCAACTTTAATGACGATCCCATCAATTTCATAATCAAGTTTTGGCCGATCCTCAGTCCATTTATAAATATACTCGATGACTTCTTCAATCGACTCACACTTTCTTCTTTCCTTATTCACTTTAAGTCCAAGCTGCTCAAGCAGGTCGAGACCACCGCTATGAGACGTTACGCCGGTTGTTCCATAATCCCCGATTCCGTAAAGAAAAAGATCTAGGTTCCGTGATGCTGCAATCCTTGGATCAAGTTGCCTTAATGATCCGGCAGCAGCATTTCGCGGATTAGCAAATAATACTTCGCCATTTTCTTCGCGGTCTTTATTTAATTTTAAAAATGACTTTTTCGGCATATAGGCCTCGCCGCGAACTTCAAGAGTATATGGTTCAGTAAGTCTTAATGGAACGGAGCGGATTGTCCTTAAATTGGCTGTAATATCTTCACCAATTGTTCCGTCTCCCCGAGTTGCTCCTTGCATAAATAGTCCATCGACATATCGAAGTGATACGGCAAGTCCATCAATTTTCAATTCACAAATATAGGAAAATTGATCTTCTGTCGCCTGTCTAATTCGACGATCAAAATCGCGTAGATCCTCCTCAGAAAACGCATTGGCGAGGCTAAGCATCTGCGTGTTATGCCGAACTTTTTCGAAGGACGACAAAGCTTCGCCGCCAACACGCCTAGTCGGTGAATCAGGCGTAATGTACTCTGGATATTCTTCCTCTAATTTAATCAACTGCCTCATGAGATTATCATACTCAGCATCCGGAATTGATGGGTTATCCAACACATGATATTCATAATTGTATTGGTTTAATAGACTATATAAATTTTTCAACTGTTTTAGGGCGGTTTCACGGTCCATAACGTCAGCCTCCTGAAAAATCACTTGCTATATCTTTTTGATTGGGGCAAATTCCGCCAATAGGCGTTTAATGCCAGTCGGACTTGGAAAAGCAATATCGAGTTCGATACTTTCATTTTTTTCTTTTACACTAACAACCGTCCCTGTTCCCCATTTAGTATGCTCCGCTTTATCTCCGACTTTCCAGAGCCTCCCATCTGCTCCAGATGAAACGGGAGTTGGTCTTGAAACAGGTTTGCTTCTTGTTTGACCGCCAATCGCAAAGCTTGGCGCTGCTACAGGTCGTCTCATTTCTTTATGGGCATGCTCCAATAATTCTTCCGGAATTTCGGCAATAAATCTGGAAACAGGATTCATATTCGTACGGCCGAAAAGTGTCCTCATCTGTGCATTTGTAATGAATAATTCTTCTTCCGCACGGGTGATTCCGACATAGGCAAGCCGGCGTTCTTCTTCCATTTCTTCCTCTTCCATTAGAGATCTGCTATGTGGAAAAACTCCTTCTTCCATTCCGATTAAAAACACTGTAGGATACTCAAGTCCTTTTGCTGAGTGAAGGGTCATTAATGTGACAGCATCTCCTGGTGTACCATCTTCATCTAGTTTGTCGATATCTGCTACTAGCGCCAAGTCTGTTAAAAATGCAATCAGACTCTTATCATCACTTCCATCTTCAAAACTTTTCGTTACGGATAAAAACTCATTTATATTTTCTAAACGACTTTCGGCTTCTAATGATTTTTCCGCAAGCAGCATCTCTTCATAGCCCGATTTCTCAATCACTTCTTCTACTAGTTCGGTCACTGAGAGAAATTCCTGCATTTGGGTATAGTTGCGAATTAATGCATGGAATTCAGCTGCCGCATTTGCTGTTTTACCAGCTAATCCAATAAAATCTATCTCATTTAAAGCCTGATACAAAGATAAATCATGTTCTCTTGCATATGACGCAATTTTATCTAATGAAGTTGCACCAATGCCACGTTTCGGAACATTAATAATCCGTTGTAAGCTAATATCATCGTCAGGATTGGCGATTAGGCGTAAATAAGCTAGCAAGTCTTTAATCTCTTTACGGTCATAGAACTTCGTGCCGCCTACGATATTGTACTCAATATTTGATTTTAATAAAACTTCTTCTATAACACGGGATTGAGCGTTCGTCCGATAAAGTATGGCGATATCGGAAAGTTTGCGGTCGTGATTCGCCGTCATTTCTTTTATTTTTCCAGTAACATATTGAGCTTCTGTTTGCTCGCCATCTGCACGGAAATACATAATTTTTGGACCTTCGTCATTATCCGTCCATAAATTTTTCGGCTTGCGATTATGATTGTTTTTAATAACCTCGTTCGCTGCTTCCAAAATTCTTTTCGTGGATCTATAATTTTGCTCCAATAAAATCACTTTTGCATTCGGATAGTCTTTTTCGAATGAAAGGATATTGGCAATATCAGCTCCACGCCATCTGTATATCGACTGGTCGGAATCACCGACAACGCATAAATTTTTCAGTCTAGCCGCAAGCAGTTTGACTAAAAGATATTGAGCGCGGTTCGTATCTTGGTACTCATCAACATGGATATATTGAAATTTACGCTGATAAAACTCAAGCACTTCTGGGACCCCTTGGAAAAGCTGGATGGTTACCATAATTAAATCATCAAAATCAAGGGCATTATTTCGGCGAAGTCTGCGCTGATACTCTGTATATACCTTGCTTACTGTTTGCGCGTAGTAGCCTGCTGCCTGATCCTCATATTCCTTCGTTGTGACTAATTCATTTTTTGCACTGCTAATAGCACCAAGCATCGCCCTTGGTTCAAACTTTTTCGAATCAATATTAAGGTCTTTCTGGACATTTTTAATGACAGATAGTTGGTCAGTCGTATCGAGGATTGTAAAGTTGCGGCTATAGCCAAGCCGATCGATGTCACGTCGTAAAATACGTACACACATGGAGTGAAAGGTAGAAATCCAAACTGATTCAGCAGTGCCGCCCATAATTCTTCCAATCCTGTCTTTCATTTCACGAGCAGCTTTATTCGTAAAGGTAATCGCCAAAATATTGTATGGGTTAACACCTTTTTCCACCATTAAATAGGCAACTCGATGAGTGAGTACCCTAGTTTTCCCACTACCGGCACCTGCCATAATCAACAATGGTCCGTCTGTTGTTTTTACAGCCTCCTTCTGCTCGGGATTCAACCCTTCAAGGAGACGATTTGATAAAAATTGCATGTACTTCACCGCCTGTTCAGGAACATTTGTTCTATTATAACGTTAAACATTGACTGTTTTCAATGCTAAGGGAAAATTTTCATAAATGGCATTTCCAACAACGATCACATCGGCAACCTGTCCCATTTCTTGTGCTTGTTGTACAGTTTTAATGCCGCCACCATAAAAAAGCTTCGTTTCGGAAAGTTGATTCTTCACTTTTTTAACAAGATCCAGATCACCATATTTGCCACTATACTCCATATAAAAAATGGGCATGTGAAACATCTTTTCAGCCATCATCGCATAAGCAACAACATCATCATCATCTATATTTGCATTAGCATTTGTTTGGATCGCCGCTTTACAATTATCGTTTAATATACAGTAGCCTTCAATAAGAATTTCATTCCAATCCATGATTTCGCCATATTCCTTGACTGCCTCGTGATGCAGACCTGAGAGCCAGCGAATATCTCGGCTATTTAAAACCGACGGAATAAAATATAGATCGAATCCGGGTGTAATTGATTCAAGATTACTTACTTCCAACACGCATGGAACTGTATATCTTCTAACTCTTGCCATCAGATTCAGAACTTTTTCCAAAGTTACATCATCTGTTCCTCCTATGATTATGGCGTCCGTACCCGATTCACATAATTTTTCAAGATGTTCATCCGAAATATCCTTATCCGGGTCCAACTTAAAAGCATGGCGCCATTCCTTTACATCGTACATAAGCTTAAAATCCTCCATTATTTTCGATACCATATTACATTATAGCATTTTGACAGGTAAGGCACTCGGGAAAAAGAGAAAAATCTTTGCCTGAATACTTAGGTGCTTTTGGATTGCGGAATGTGTTGGAAAAACAGAGTAGAATCGGCATGTTTCCTTGATAAATTGTAATAATTTTTGTTCCGAATACGGTTTTTAGAATTGGTTTTGTTTTTTGCAGTTCTTTTTGCTGTTTTGGTGAGTTAATTAGAGGTTTGAGTGGCTCTATTAGATGTTTCGGCGCTTCTATTAGCTGTTTCGACCATTCTATTAGACGTCATTACTATCTATTAGCCTTCAGCACTTTCTATTAGCCCTCGTCACGTCCTATTAGCCGTCTTTACTTCCTATTAGCCGTCCTTACCCTTTTAGCAGTGATCTATATCCCGCTGGCAATCAATGCGATTCTCCTCGCTGCTTATTAATTTCATCTGGCCGGGCTCGATTAAAATTATCATTAAAAAACCCAGTATCTGATTTAGCAGGATACTGGGCTTTTATCTTCTAATTATTCATTATCTTTATGAATCCGCTCGAGGACCATTTCGTACGTATCGTTTCCGTAATTGAGACAGCGTTTCACCCGTGAGATTGTCGCGGTACTCGCACCGGTTTCTGTTTCGATCTTATGATACGTTTTTCCATCTCTAAGCATTCTAGCTACTTCTAAACGTTGGGATAGAGCTTGAATTTCGTTAATCGTGCATAAATCATCAAAGAATCGATAGCATTCTTCAACATTTTTTAAAGACAAGACAGCTTCAAATAATTGGTCAAGCTCTCGACCCCTTAATTTTTCAATTTGCATCTATCTAACTCCTTTTTCCGTCTACAGCGTAAATTAAATGACGCTGCTGCCTTTATTTGATTTCGAATGAAACAGCGTCCAAACTAGGAACTATATTGACCCAAGTTTTTCCCGGAACTAGTTTTGCAGGTTGACCATTCTCATAAGGAAGTATCCGGCCGTCGACACTTTTCCATTCCATTTCTTTCATGATTCCGTTTTGGAACAAGTACGCTTTCCCGCCTGATTGTAAATCAATAAAACGCCTTCCAGCTGAATCCAATACTTTATGTTCTGTTTCAATGACAAAAAGATTTTTAACTAAAACAGGTTCTCCTGTTTTATATTCAACCGTTTGCTCACCATTGGAAAATCTGGAATATTCACCAGATTGAGCATCAAATCGATACTCTGCCGTGAACTCCGAACTATTCCCATAGGCAACTTTAATTTGTCCAGTACCATTCCCGTTAATAGACTCAAGTTCATCCTCTTTATAGAAATCCATTGAAGCAGGGGAATCGGTCATGGAAAAACCATTATCTTGTGCGCCTTTTTCGATATTTTCAAACGTAATATATGAATTATGAGGCGCATTTCGATCTGAAGAACGTTTAAACAAAGTTCCGTCGTACTTCATGCCATTTAATTGATCGATGACACCAGATGATAGTATTTTTTCAGCATCCGGGCTGTACCCATGTGCAATAAAAAGGCCGTTAAACCCTTGAGCAAGCTCAATAAAGAAGGGACGTGCACTGCGAACGGGACCAATATTTTCAGGAGTTTCACTTTGAAAAACAGCTAAAAATCTCGTAACATTGCCTTCAGCAAGTAGTTCATACACAATATCAGCTTGTGAAAGTCCCGTTTGAGGTCGAGCTGCCGGATGATTATTAATCGTTACGGCAACTGCTCTTCTATTAGGCTCAACATCTGTGCCAATTCCTGTTAGTGGAAAATGGTACTTGTCGACTTTTTCTGAAGTCTGCTCCGTTTGCTCCGGTTCCTTTGTTTCAGGCACTGGCACTTCTTCCTTTGGCGCTTTTTTATTGCATGCCGATAAAAGTAGTATTGAAGTGATTAATAATATGACTGGTATCCTTTTATGTTTCACTATTCCATCCCCTAATGTCTTTTATACTCTATCATTTTAACGCATTAACGTTGGAAATAGTATAGTTTTATTCATAACATCATACATTCCGCTTTGCGTTACACGTATATAAGGTAGATGTGTCGCAGAGAAAAATAGTAGTGAATAGATAGGATCTGAAAAAGGATAACCTCTCTCGTACAGTAATTCCTTTAGCTTTTCTTCGGCATTAATTAACTCTTCCAATGATTGATCGGACATTAATCCTGCAAGCGGCAATGGAATCTCATGTATTACTTTTCCATTTTCAGTAAGGACAATTCCGCCTCCTATTTCTTTCATCCTTTTAAAAGCAAGCATCATATCTTTTTTCACTTTTCCTATTAATATAATGTCGCCTGTATTTGAAAAAGAAGAAGCGAAACCGCTTACACTTTTTGCGAATCCTTTGACAATTGTGTTAATTCGCCATTTCCCTTTACGATCTAACAACGTAAAATAACTCTCATCGTGATTTTGCGGAAGATGATCCATTGATAAATCAAGGGTTATGGAATATGGCTTTGTAATAACGTCATTAACCATTTCAATTCCGAAAGGCATAGAAAATTGCAAATCAGAAGATAGCAGGTCCCAATCTAGATTTAAAGGTTGGAAACCAAATTCCTTCCAGTTTAGATCAACATCATTTAAAACATTTTTGCCATCTTTTTTCACCCACTGTCCTTTCGCCAGAACGGATACAGGTGTAGGCTCTGATTCATTTGCGAGAAAATTAATATTTGCCACTCTACCAGTTGCAATCATCCCATGATGATGAGATAGATTATAGTGGCGGGCGATATTATATGAAGCCATATGATAAGCATCAATAATGGGTACACCATTTTGAATCGCCTTGTTGATCATCATATCCATGACACCTTGTTTGTAAAAAGCAGGTGTCGATCCATCCGTCGTAAAGACGAGCGAATCGTATTGGTCGAGACCTAAATCATGCATTTCCTTTAACAATTTATTTAAATCTGGTCTTATAGAGGAATGTCTAAGCGCAACGGTATAACCGTGCATGAGCCTTTTATATACATCCATTCCTGTCATCGATTCGTGATCTCCATCCACACCAAATAACGTCATTTTTGCTAACGTTTTGTCTGATGCTCCTGGAAAATGACCTTCTACCTTTTTTCCAAGCCGCTTCGTTTCCTGAATCCAATGCAGCAATAAATCGTCCCCATCAAGAAGTTTTGGCCATCCTGTGAGTTCCCCGCCTTGAACGACGGCTGCATGCTCAAGCCATGATTTAATATCACTGTTTGTAAAAATCGTTTCTTCTTCATTCATCTCAGTTTGTGAGTCAAAACGTCCCCACCAATACATTGATACTGGTGAATCGCTTAGCTCATTTAGTAGGGAAAACGCTTTCTTTTTGTTCAAATGAAGGAAAAAGAAAAGGTTGTCATTGATCAGTGTCGTTGTACCAGATTGAGATGCAAAGCGAGCGAATGATTGGGGATTATATAGTTGAAACGGATGAACGTGAGGCTCTATATATCCAGGGACAAGAGTCAATCCAGAGCAATCGAAAATTTCACAGTTTTCTAGACTTTGGGGGATATCTTCACCAATATAAATAATTCGATCTTGATGAATCCATATATTGGATGTAATCCACTTCCTTAAAATTGAATGTAGGAAACGGGCGTTTTTTAGTAATAATGTAGGCGACTTTTGCCCATTAATAATAGACACCTGTTCCCGAATCTGCTTATTCTTCCAACGGTATCTTTGATTCCACATACCCAATCCTCCTGGGAATTTTAACTTTTATCATAATATTATTCTAACATACTATTCTTTTTAACGCAGTAAAGTTATACAGAAAAATATTGACAATTTGTGAATAGAAAAGCGCAAGCGAATGTTATCGACTTACAAAGGAAAGGAGATAGATTCAAATGAACCTATCCCCTGAAAATTACAGTGCTTTATGTGCAATATCTTTGCGGTAAAAAAACTCTTGATTGTCTAGTTGTTTCATTTCTTTATATACGTTATCCATTGCTTCTTTAATTGAATCAGCCTTAGCAGCTGCGAGCAGCAATCTGCCCCCATTTGATAGATATGGACCTTCCTTATCATCACGGGTTGTGCCGGCATGAAAAAAAGAGACGTTAGGATCCTCAGATGAAAAAGTAGGTAAAGCTACACCTTTTTTATAGTCTCCAGGATATCCTTCAGCTGCTAATACTACGCCAACGACTGCTTCATCAGACCAGCGAATTGTCGGATCTTTTCCTTCTAATAAATTGTTCAACAGTTCAACTAAATCACTTTCAAGCCTCGCTAATACGACTTGCGTTTCCGGATCTCCGAAGCGGGCGTTAAA
This sequence comes from Lederbergia panacisoli, assembly GCF_024626525.1. Lineage (GTDB taxonomy): Bacteria > Bacillota > Bacilli > Bacillales > Bacillaceae_C > Lederbergia > Lederbergia panacisoli. The sequence continues at coordinate 13,069 of NZ_JANJGU010000018.1, read as the reverse complement.
TTCGATTACTTTCGGACCTTGTTCGGTCTGAATTAATCCAGCGTACAAAATACCAGTAAAAGAGCGATTTTCTCCAACCATCGCTTTTGCAGTCGGCAGGACAATATCTTGGACTGCAAGTTCAACTTCTGATTCTAGTATAAAAGGAACTGGTGAATAAGCGCCCATTCCACCCGTATTTGGACCTTCATCGCCATCAAATGCACGCTTATGATCTTGGGCAATAACCATAGGATAAACCTTTTCTCCGCTCACAAAAGCCATTAAGGAGAATTCTTCGCCTTCGAGAAACTCTTCTACGACGACAGTAGCAGATGATTCTCCGAACCTTGAATCTAACAACATATCTTTTAAAGCAGCGTCAGCCTCTTTAAGCGTCATCGCTACGACTACACCTTTTCCAGCTGCAAGCCCATCTGCCTTAATGACAATCGGCGCCCCTTTTTTCTCAACATATGCTTTTGCCTCGTCATAAGAATGGAATGTTTCGTATTCAGCGGTCGGGATATTATATTTTTTCATTAATTCTTTCGCGAATGATTTACTGCCTTCAATGATTGCAGCATTTTTTCGTGGACCGAATATTTTTAATCCGGCAGCTTCAAACTCGTCTACGATTCCTGCTGCTAAGGGCACTTCTGGACCTACGATTGTTAAGTCAATTTTGTTTTCTTTCGCAAAATGAATGAGATTAGTAAAATCAGTTTCTTTAATTGGAACAATAGTCGCATCTTCCGCGATACCCGCATTTCCCGGTGCGCAATACACATCCGTTACGAGTTTACTCGATTTTACTTTTTTGCAAAGGGCATGCTCACGTCCGCCTCCGCCCACAATCAACACTTTCAAAAAATCACCGCCCATTATATTTTGAACCTGTCCCTATGGGGACTGTCCCCATGGGGACGAGTTTAATGTTTAAAGTGACGTACGCCTGTGAAAATCATCGCGATTCCGTGTTCATCGCAAGCTTTGATTGATTCGTCATCGCGAATTGAACCGCCTGGTTGGATAATTGCTGTGATTCCTTTACTGGCAGCTTCCTCGACTGTGTCACTCATTGGGAAAAAGGCATCTGAAGCAAGCACTGCACCTTTTGCCCGCTCTCCGGCTTGTTCCAGGGCGATTTTTGCCGCTCCGACTCGGTTCATCTGACCCGCACCAACTCCAAGAGTCATGTCGTTTCCTGCAACAACGATTGCATTGGACTTAACATGTTTTACTACTTTCCATGCTAATTTCAAGGCCGCTAATTCTTCGTCTGTAGGTTTGCGTTTTGTAGGAATCGTAATTTCTGCATCCTCATATGTGAATGAATCCTGGTCCTGTACGAGCAATCCACCTTCAACTGAAGTCAGCACTTTTTCACGCTTTTTCGCACCGTTAAATGGAATGGTCAATAAACGAATGTTTTTCTTACTTGTTAAAATATCTAATGCTTCTTTCGAAAAAGCAGGAGCAATAATGATTTCCAGAAAAATTTCATGTAGCTGACGAGCAGTATCTCCATCTACTTCCCTATTAAAAGCGACAATGCCGCCAAAAATCGATGTTGAATCCGCCTCATACGCTTTCTTGAATGCCTCGGATGCCGTTGCACCGATTCCCGCTCCACAAGGGTTCATATGCTTGACTGCCACTGCAGCAGGCTCATCGAAATCCTTCACGAGCTGCAATGCTGCATCTGCATCATGAATATTATTGTAGGATAATTCTTTTCCGTGAAGTTGCTCGGCATTTGCTACGGAAAAAGCTGATCCAAGTGGATTTTTGTAAAAAGCTGCCTTTTGATGAGGATTTTCTCCATAACGCAAATTTTGTTTTAATTCATATGTAAAAGTCACACGTTCAGGCTGCTTCTCACCTGCAAGCTCTGTCATATATTCAGCAATTTGTGCATCATATGCCGCTGTATGACGGAACACCTTCGCAGCCAGTTTTCGTTTTGTCCCTATTGAAACTTCTCCGTTCTCTTTCAGCTCAGAGAGAACTGTTTCATAGTCAGTCGAATCTACTAAGACGGCTAAATCTTCATGATTTTTCGCAGCCGCCCTTAGCATTGATGGACCACCAATATCAATATTTTCAATGGCATCTTCCGCGGTGACATCCGGCTTTGAAATAGTCTGTTGAAACGGATATAAGTTCACACAAACGAGATCAATCGGCTTAATTCCCTGTTTTTCAAGTTGTTTCATATGGTCTTCTGAGTCTCTTTTTGCGAGTAATCCACCGTGAATCATTGGATGAAGTGTTTTAACCCTTCCTTCCAATATTTCTGGAAAACCAGTAATTTGGTCTACTCCAGTAACGGGTACACCATTTTCTTCAAGCGTTTTTTTCGTTCCACCTGTCGATAGTAATTCAAATCCAAGCTCAACAAGCGCCTTTGAAAAATCAACAACGCCAGTTTTATCCGATACGCTAATTAATGCTCTTTTCATTAACCTGTCCTCCTTATATATTTTCTCCGCGAATTTCTCCAAAACTTCCGGGTAAAAAACATGCTCGATGTCGTGAATTTTCTGTTCAACTTCTGCAAGTGATTCCTCACCTGAGAGCTTTAATTCTCTTTGCGCAATGATTGGACCTGTATCCATTCCTTCGTCCACAAAATGAACCGTGACCCCCGTCGTTTTTACAGATGCCCTAACCGCTTGGCCAATTGCATCCTTGCCAGGAAATGCTGGGAGCAATGAAGGATGGATATTAATGATTTTATTTTTATAAGCAGCAAGCAAAGTTGGTCCGATTAATCTCATATAACCTGCAAGTACAATTGAATCTACATCGGCTTGATCCAATTGGCTTATTATCTTTTGTTCAAACATTGTTTTCGTTTCGTATTCTTTCGGATTAAAAACGAAGGTCTTAATATTTTCTTTTTGCGCTTTTTCAATAACTGGAGCTTCAGGCTTATCACAAACAAGCAAGGCAACTTCTACATGAAGTGCTCCTTTTTTTACTGCATCAACAATTGCTTGAAAATTGCTTCCCGTACCTGAAGCAAATATAGCTATCTTTTTCACTTTACTGTCCCCGCATTCACAAAAGTAACGCCATCATTCTGAACAATAGAACCAATTTTATAAGCTTTTTCACCTTGCTCCACAAAAAAACGTATGGCTGACTCAGCATCTTCAGGTCGAACCGCTACAACAAATCCAATTCCCATATTGAAAATATTGTACATTTCTTTCCGGTCCAACTCTCCGTATTTTTCAAGAGCTTGGAAAATAGGTAGGATTGGCCATGTACCTTTTTCGATAACAGCGCCGAATCCTTCAGGCAGCATCCTTGGAATATTTTCTATAAAACCGCCGCCAGTAATATGGGACATTCCTTTGAGTTCAAACTCTTGTAAAGCTGCTAGGATTGACTTTACATAAATTTTAGTAGGCTTTAATAATTCTTCACCTAGATTCCCAGAAAGTTCAGGTAGCTTTGCATCAAGCGAAAACCCTTGATCTTCGAGGAAAATTTTCCGAACTAAAGAATAACCGTTGCTGTGAATCCCACTTGAAGCCAAACCAATAAGGATATCGCCTTCCTGAATATGTTCCCCTGTTATAATCTGAGACTTCTCACATGCCCCTACAGCAAATCCCGCTAAATCATATTCATCTTCTTCATATAGGCCCGGCATTTCGGCCGTTTCACCGCCTATTAAGGCACAACCAGCATGCTCACAGCCATCCGCAATCCCACTTACAATTTGCTCAATTTTGTTAGGAACTGCTTTTCCAAGAGCAACATAATCGAGAAAATAAATCGGTTCTGCCCCCTGTACAACTATGTCATTCACACACATGGCAACACAGTCAATCCCGATTGTGTCATGTCGGTCGGTCATGAATGCTAGCTTCAACTTTGTTCCGACACCGTCCGTACCTGAAACGAGAACAGGCTCTTTTAAATTGAGCTCCGATAAATCAAACGCGCCTCCGAAGCCGCCTAATTGTCCCATGACTCCCGCACGCATCGTTCTTTTCGTATGCTTTTTTATTTTTTCTACCGCTTCATACCCAGCTTCTATATTAACTCCGGCCTTTTGGTAGGCATTAGCCATCCCGCCCGCCTCCTAATAAATTTTCATTGTCCAGCTCCAGCGCCTATCGACTAGCAAACTTCCCGTCCTTTTCCCTGCGATAAAGAAGCTAGATTCGCCTTGCAGGCTCATCGTGTTTCCCCTTTATCTCAGTCGAAAGCCCTGAAATTTGTACGTCGCTGGCAGGCGCTACCGCTTTTCTTAATAACTATTCAATTCTTTCTCATGCGGTAATAAGGTATCAGGATAAATTTCCGTAGGATACTCACCTGTAAAGCATGCAAGACATTGTCCGCAATCCTTGCCATAACCTTTTCGACCAATTGCTTCAAGCATTCCTTCCACACTTAAAAATGTAAGGGAATCTGCTCCAATAATCTCGCGAATTTCTTCCACACTATGCTGAGAAGCGATCAATTCCTCATGTGTCGATGTGTCAATTCCGTAAAAGCAAGGATTTTTCATTGGCGGGGAGCTGATACAAACATGAACTTCTTTTGCTCCTGCTTCTTTTAGCATTCGAACAATTCTTTTACATGTTGTTCCACGGACAATTGAGTCATCCACCATGATTACGCGCTTTCCCTCCACGACTTTTCTAACAGGTGAAAGCTTCATTTTAACACCGCGTTCACGTAACTCTTGGGATGGCTTGATAAATGTTCTTCCAATATAGCGGTTCTTAATCAAACCCATTTCATACGGAAGTCCTGCCATTTCTGCAAAACCAATTGCTGCAGAAATACTTGAATCCGGCACTCCCGTCACGACATCGCCTTCTATTTTTGCTTCACGTGCCAGTACTTTACCGAGGCTTTTTCTAGCTGTATGGACGTTAATTCCTTCTATATCACTGTCAGGACGGGAGAAATATACGTATTCCATCGTACACATCGCATTTGATGAAGAAAGTGTAAATCTTTCAGCATGCAAACCCTCGTCATTAATAATGATGAGTTCTCCAGGTTCCACATCACGGACAAACTCTGCTCCAATTAAATCAAAAGCGCAAGTTTCTGATGAAACACAATAAGCTTCACCGATTTTTCCAATAGAAAGTGGACGTAATCCATTTGGATCTAAGGCAATTATTAATTCTGTTTCAGTTAGAAGAATAAGCGCATAAGCACCTTTTACTAAGGATAAAGCATTTTTCATTTTATCCTTGAACGTTAAATAGCCGCTTCTTTTAATCAAATGTGCTAAAACTTCCGTATCAGAAGTTGTTTGAAAAATACTTCCTTGCATCTCGAGTTGATGTTTTAAATCATTTGCATTGATTAAGTTTCCATTTTGAGCGAGCGCTAAACTCCCGCTTTGCGAATGGAAGAGGAGGGGCTGGACATTTTCCAATCCGCCCTTTCCAACTCCTCCATATCGAACATGGCCAATGGCACTTTTCCCCGGTAGGCTTTCAAGCTTCTTTTCACTAAAAACGTCATTGACAAGACCTTCACCACGAATGCCTTTGAGGCGATGACCATCAGTTACAACAATTCCAGCACCTTCTTGGCCGCGATGCTGAAGACTGTGCAAACCGTAATACGTAATTTTCGCAGCATCCGGGTGACCCCATACTCCAAAAACGCCGCATTCCTCGTTTAGCCCTTTAATGTCAGCAAACATGGAATGGCTCCTTTCCAGACATCTTCTAGCGATTTAACGTTAGAATCTATTAATTGTTTTTCCGAACCTTCAATGATCAACTGGCCGCTATCTGTAACTTTTCCAATCAACATTGCGTCCTCTACCAACTGTACGAATGCATCTTGATGTTCTTTTTTCACTGATAAAATAAAGCGGGATTGTGTTTCAGCAAATAATGCTGATGTTTCATTTCCATTAAGTTTCACTTCTGCCCCAAGACCATTCGTTCCAAATAATGATTCTGCAATTGCTACTGCGGCACCACCTTCTGAAACATCATGTGCAGATGCTACATACCCACTACGAATCGCTTCAAGAATTTGTTTTTGTCTTTTTACTTCTACTTCTAAATCAATTGCAGGTGCTTTCCCGAAAATTTTGCCGTGAATCATCTTCTGAAGTTCACTTCCGCCGAACTCATCCTTCGTTTCACCAATCATATAAATGAGGTCGCAACTAGATTTAAAGTTTTGCGTTGTAATATAAGATAAATCTTCAATTAAGCCGACCATCCCAATGATAGGCGTTGGGTAAATTGCATTGCCGCCTTTTTCATTAAACAGGGACACATTTCCCCCAATAACCGGACTTTCAAGAGCTATACATGCTTCACTAATACCCGCAGCTGATTTTTCAATTTGCCAAAAGATTTCTGGTTTCTCGGGACTTCCGAAATTTAGACCGTCGGTGATTGCAAGTGGCTTCGCACCAGAACAAACGACGTTTCTTGCTGCTTCGGCTACTGCAATTTTCCCGCCAATTTCAGGATCTAAATAAATATATCGAGAATTACAGTCTGTTGTAATTGCAATTGCTTTATTTTTTTCACTAATTCTAACGACAGCAGCATCTGAACCAGGACTGACAACCGTATTTGCACCAACATGTTGATCAAACTGGCTGTACACCCATTCTTTGCTTGCAATCGTTGGCTGTTGTAAAAGATGTAGCAAAGTCTCATTATAATCAGATACGTCAGGAACTTCTTGCTCCATCGCTTGGAACTCGCGGTAATATGCCGGTTCTTCTGAAGGTTTATGATACACTGGAGCATCCTCTGCAAGTGAATCCGCTGGAACTTCTGCCACTACTTCTCCTTTATGAATCAAGCGAAGCATTTTATCATCTGTTACATGCCCGACTGACACAGCTTCAAGATCATATTTTTCAAAAAGGTCGATGACTTCTTGCTCACGTCCTTTTTTCACGACGATAAGCATTCTTTCTTGTGATTCAGAAAGCATCATTTCGTAAGCTGTCATGTTTTCTTCACGTTGCGGAATGAAATCAAGATTCATTTCTACCCCGTATCCAGCTTTACTTGCCATTTCAGCGGAAGAACTAGTTAGACCCGCAGCACCCATATCTTGAATTCCAATCAATGCATCTGATTTTACAAGCTCCAAACAAGCATCCATAAGCATTTTTTCAGTAAAAGGATCTCCCGCTTGGACAGCAGCTCTTTCTCTTTCTTTTTCTTCTTCTTCCTCCGCCAATTCCACGGATGAAAAAGTAGCCCCATGAATTCCATCACGGCCAGTTGCGGCACCTACATACATGACCGTATTTCCGACACCTTTTGCCTGCCCTTTTTGAATATGCTCATGATCAATCAATCCAACAACCATCGCATTTACAAGTGGATTTGTTTTATAAGCATCGTCAAATTGAATCTCGCCGCCAACTGTTGGAACGCCAAGTGAATTTCCGTAATCAGCAATCCCCGCGACTGCTTGCTCCAATAAATATTTGACTCTAGGAGTATTAAGTTCTCCAAAACGAAGTGAATTTAACGAAGCGATTGGCTTTGCACCCATGGAAAACACATCACGAATGATACCGCCGACGCCAGTAGCTGCCCCTTCATACGGTTCAACTGCAGACGGAGAGTTATGACTTTCAATTTTAAAAACAACGGCTTGATTATCGCCAATATCAACAATCCCAGCACCTTCACCAGGACCTTGAAGAACTTGTTCACCTTTTGTCGGGAATTTTTTCAAAACTGGTTTGGAATTTTTATAGCTGCAATGCTCTGACCACATGACTGAAAAAAGTCCTGTTTCCGTATAGTTCGGCGTTCTGCCGAGCATCTTTTCAGCTAATGCAAATTCTTCATCTGTCAAACCCATTTCACGGTAAATTTTTTCGTCTTTGATTTGTGTTGGATTTGGCTCAAGCGTTTGTTGCATGGGATTCCCTCCAGTTTCTTACGATTGATTGAAAGATTTTAAGACCATCAATACTTGCAAACAATGTATCTACTGCACGTTCCGGATGAGGCATCATCCCAAGAACATTTCCTTGTTTATTTGTAATTCCTGCAATATTTTCGATGCTTCCGTTTGGATTTTCTGATGTATAAGTGAAAATAATTTGATTGTTCGCTTTTAATTGTTCTAAAGTAGCTTCCTCACAAAAGTAATTCCCTTTACCGTGTGCAATCGGGATGGTGATTTGCTCCCCTTTTTCATAGGCTGAAGTGTAGACAGTGTCGTTATTTTCCACTTTTAGCAAGGTAGGCTTACAAACAAATTTAAGAGTTTTATTTTTAAGCAGAGCACCTGGCAATAAGCCTGCTTCTAGTAAAATTTGAAAACCATTGCCGATTCCGAGAATTAGTTTTCCTGACTCAGCAGCTTTTTTTACAGCTTTCATTACAGGCTGCATATTGGCGATCGCACCTGGACGTACTGCATCTCCGTAAGAAGCTCCTCCCGGAAGAAGGATAGCATCAAATTTATCCAAACTTTCACTCGTGTGGCTTACAAATTCCACATTTTCATTTAATTTATTTTTGATTACGTTATACGTATCGACTTCACAGCTTGTTCCGGGGAAAACGACGACAGCAAATTTCACTGTGCACCAACCTCCTCAATTTCAAAGCGATAATCTTCAACCTCTTTATTCACTAGGAGCCCTTTACATATATTGTGAACAGTCTCTTCAATATTTTCATCTGTGTTATTTAGTGTAAGTTCTATATATTTACCAACACGAACGTTTTGAACTTCAGGAAAATCTAGCTTTTGCAATGCCTTTGTTGCTGCAGAACCTTGTGGATCAATTACACTTTCCTTCAACGTTACAAATACCTTCACTTTATACATCATCATTTCTCCTCTCAAAATTAGCTCCAGATTTTCGTTTGATCTAGTTCCCTTAATGTTTCGTCTATATCATTGGTCAGCACAGTCACATGCCCCATTTTACGATTATGTTTTGCTTCTTCTTTTCCATAAAAGTGAATGAACCAATCTGGTCGATTTGGAATTTCGCAGGTTACTGCTTCAACATGCTGTCCTAAAACATTAACCATTATTGCTTTTTGTAAAAGCTCTACGTTTTGCAGCGGCCAACCGCAAACCGAGCGAATATGCTGATCAAACTGGGAAAGATTACACGCTTCAATCGTATAATGACCAGAATTATGTGGACGCGGCGCCAATTCATTAACATAAATTTTTTCCTCTTTTGTTAAAAAGAGCTCCACTGCCAAGGTACCTACTAAATCAAGATGATTAGCTACTTTACGAGCCAGCTCAGATACTTTTCTATCCACTTCTTCTGATATCCGCGCAGGGACAATCGTTTGATGCAAAATATTATTTACATGAATATTTTCACCTATAGGAAAATAACTCAATCCGCCAGACAGGCTTCTCGTCATTACTACTGATATTTCTTTTTCAAATGGGATCCATGCCTCAAGGACGCAAAGCCCATTCTTTAAAAGCTCAGCTGCGCTTTCAAGGTCATGTTGGCTCCTAATTACATATTGCCCTTTACCGTCATAGCCCCCACGAGAAGTTTTCAAAACAGAAGGAAGACCGATCTTACTGATTGCAAGCTCTAAATCTTCTCTACTTTCAATAATTGCATACGGAGCAACCTCAACACCTGCTTCTGTCAAAGCTTGCTTTTCCATAATGCGATCCTGAGTGATTTTGATTAATTCCGCGCCTTGCGGAAGATACGCTTTTTCACGAAGCCACTTTAAAGCTTCATAATCTATATTTTCAAATTCATATGTAACAACATCACTTTTTTCAGCTAATTGTAGTAGTGCTTCGCGGTCATCATAAGCAGCTACAATTTGTTCATCTGCCACTTGCCCTGCAGGTGAATTAGGAGTAGGCTCTAAAACCACTACACGAAATCCCGTTTCTTTTGCCGAAAAAGTCATCATTTGGCCGAGTTGCCCACCGCCAATGATTCCAATCGTTTGTCCCGGTTTTATAAACTGTTTAGACAAGCTGATCACTGCTTTCCAATACTTTTTCTTTTAAATCATTTCTTCTTTTTTCAAGCCGATCAGCAACAGCACTATTTTCAATCCCAATTATTTGAGCTGCGAGCAGTCCGGCATTCGTTGCTCCAGCCTTTCCAATCGCAACCGTCGCAACTGGCACCCCGCCTGGCATTTGCACGATGGATAATAATGAATCCAGTCCTTTTAGTGTTTTCGATTCAACTGGAACCCCAATGACAGGAAGAATCGTTTTAGCCGCTACCATGCCGGGAAGATGGGCTGCTCCTCCCGCACCTGCAATGATGACTTTCAGTCCGCGCTCTTTTGCTGTTTCAGCATAATCAAACATTAAATCCGGTGTCCGATGCGCTGATACTACTTTCTTTTCATAAGGAATCTGTAATTCGTCCAATATGTCACATGCATGTTTCATCGTTTCCCAATCGGACGTACTTCCCATAATGATTCCGACTTCGGTGTTCATATAAATCCCTCCGTCTAAAAAATAAAAACCCGGATACACTACTTTTCTGCAACAGAAAGTAGCTTATCCGGGGATAGAAAACGCATTTGAAAAAAGCACAACAAATGCTTCCCAAATTCCACTTTCCTCATAGTCCAATTATTTAAGGTAATCGGGTAGAGACTTATGGGCCATATTCCCATGATATACGAGGCTTAACACAACTTAATCTTAACAAATGAAAGGATACAATGTCAACCGAAAATCGAACATTTATAATAAGTAAAATCCGAATGTTCGTGTTTAGGACTTTTTTATCCCTTGGAAGATTATTTTTCGTGAAATTGGAATGTATTTTGTTTTCCCTTGAGAGGTCTCTTCTTTAAAAATTGGTTTTTCAGTTCGTTTAATAACCCTGTATCCCTCGCTTTCCATCCTACTTAAACATTCACTGATCGTTTCGTTTTCCATTACTTCAAATTCTTTTTTCATCTTTTTCACCTTGCATTTCCCTTTTCTTTACAGCTTTCACCCAAAATCCTCCATAAATCGTTTTTGGTTCATAAGCAATAATGAACGCTTTCGGATCTAATTCTTTTATTTTTTGATACAACTGAAGCTCCATTTTTCTTGAAGTCAATACTTCAAGGGCCATTCGATCCCCTTCCAATCCTTGTGCCGCCCAACTAGTTACTCCATATCCTTCGTTTCTTAATTGTTTCGGGAGATCCCGATCATATTCCTTTGTAATGACATTTACCATTATATAGCCGAGAGCCATCTTTTCCTCAATTTTCGTCCCAACAATGACACCTATTCCGTAACCAACTGCGTACGCAATCAAATTTTGAATTTGATTAAGATTATCAAGTACAAGACCGAGACCTACAACATATATGATGACTTCAATCATACTGATAAAAGCCGCAATATATCTATAGCCTTTTAGCGTCAAAATCATCCTAATTGTAAAAAATGAGACGTAAACAACGTTAATTGTTAAGATAATGGCTATCATGACAAAACTGTTTTCCAACATGAACTTTCCCCCATAATATGTATTCCTTATCCATTTACCCTTATGGAATAAATAAAATACACCATAGAAGGATTTAATTATTTTTCATTTAGCATTCATCGCCAGTGTACCATCTTGTTCTCACTTAATCATTTTACAAATAACAAAAAATCCCCGAAGTGATATTCACTGCGGAGATTAGAATTGTATAAAAAAGAAGACAACGAGGAGAGTGACCATCCCGAAAACGGACACCGCTATAAGTAAATAGATCAGAAAGTGTATAAGTTCCTTTATTTTTGTCCGTTTCATGATAGACTCTCCTGTACAATATTGATTAGTTTACGATTCTTTTAGCACCAACATATTTTGATTTCCAGTAAGTAAGGTTCATCGATTGAATTTTTACTCCATTGGACGTTGCACCGATAAATTGCTGTTTCCCTACATAGATACCGACAAATGAAACTGATTTACCGTTAGTTTTGTAGAACACTAAATCCCCCGGCTTAAGATTTTTTAGTGCGACACTTTTACCTTTTTTATATTGGTCTGCACTAGTACGCGGCAAGTTTACCTTTAAGCTTTTAGCGTACACATATTGAGTAAAACCAGAAGCATCGAACCCTTTTGCTGTCGTTCCACCCCATTTAAACGGCTTCCCTTTCAATGTTTGCGCGTATGCTGCTGCCTTATCCCCTTTTGTCTGTGCAGCCGCATCCGCATTCAAGCTAAACAAAGATGAAAACAATAGTGCTAATGCTGTGACCACTGCAATGACCCATGATGATTTTTTTACTGAGATACCCATTTCCATTTTACAATTCCCTCTTTCGTTTTTTGTTTTTTCTTTCTATAGACATCATAAACAATTTGGTGAGGGCAATCGTTTCTTATTGGTTAAAAATAGTTACATAAAGGTTAAGGCTTCTAAAATGGTTGAATGCGATTGGTATGGTCGATTGATTGAGGCCCTTCGACATGCAAATTTATATCACTTAAGTCCTCAATCGACAGATTGAGGACCTTGGGCATTAAAAATCTCATCACTTGAGGTCTCAATCGACGAATTGAGGGTCTTCAGCACCAAATGAGCAAGCCCCCCCTTAGGATACCAATGCCATATAAGATTTCATAAAAAAAGACACTCTCCTATGGAGAATATCTTTATTTGCCTGGCAACGTCCTGCTCTTGCAAGGGGAGTCCCCTTACTACCATCGGCGCGCGAGCTTAACTTCCGTGTTCGTGCAGCGGATCACGATGAACGGCGAATCTCTTCGTCATCTGCGCTGGTTCGATTCTCATGGGGCAAAGCCCATTCCGAGTCTCTCCCTTGATTCCTTGATCTTCTTGGTCCTCCCGATCCTGCTAACATGGTGTATGTTTCTTTTTAATGCCTTCGGCATTGAACAAATAAAAGACCAAAAAAAAGACACTCTCATTTGAGAATATCTTTTGATTGCCTGGCAACGTCCTGCTCTTGCAAGGGGAGTCCCCTTACTACCATCGGCGCTGAAGAGCTTAACTTCCGTGTTCGGGATGGGAACGGGTGTGACCTCTTCGCCATCGTCACCAGACATGTATAGAATTAAGAGAAATTCATTCCCTCAAAACCAGATAATTAGAGAAAACAAACC
>NZ_JANJGU010000017.1 GCF_024626525.1 Lederbergia panacisoli | reverse complement strand
CCTCATGCGAGAAAAGAAGTTATCCGGTATTAGCTCCGGTTTCCCGAAGTTATCCCAGTCTTACAGGCAGGTTGCCCACGTGTTACTCACCCGTCCGCCGCTAACTTTTGGGAGCAAGCTCCCAAAAGTCCGCTCGACTTGCATGTATTAGGCACGCCGCCAGCGTTCGTCCTGAGCCAGGATCAAACTCTCATTAAAGTAGTTTTGAAGTACAGGATGTACTAGCAAAGGCGTTGCCACAGGACGTGGCGTTCTTAGCCTTTGTTCCTTAACTCTAGCTGGTCTTGCAAAATTATTTTTAACGCTTCGTTTCGTTCAGTTTTCAAAGATCAAATTCGTTCGCGCTGTCTGACAGCGACTTTTCTATTTTAACAAAACTCAATGGCCGTGTCAACAACTTTTTTGATTAATTTTTAATCGAATTAATTGTTTTCTATCGAGGCACGAATAATAATATAACACCATTTCAATCTCGAAGCAACTATTTTTTATTAGAAATTGAAAAGTCTTTTTTAAAAGATAAAAATCCCCGTAAAAACGGGGACTTTAACCTATCATTAATCTCGCTTTCTCATTAACGGGAATAACAATACATCTCTTATTGACGGAGAATTTGTTAATAACATAACTAAACGGTCAATACCAATTCCTAAACCACCTGTAGGCGGCATTCCGTATTCTAGCGCCTCGATGAAATCTTCATCCATTTCATGCGCTTCATCATTACCTTGTTCGCGTTCGAGCAATTGGTTTTCAAAACGCTCCCGTTGGTCAATCGGATCATTTAACTCAGTAAATGCATTCGCATGCTCTCGGCCGACAATAAACAATTCAAATCGGTCTGTGAATCTAGGATCCTCTTCATTCTTCTTGGCAAGTGGAGAAATCTCCACTGGATGTCCATAGATAAAGGTTGGCTGTATAAGTTTCTCTTCAATTTTCTGCTCAAAAAACTCGTTGACAATATGACCAAAAGTCATATGTTCAGTAATTTCAATTTCGTGATCTTTGGCAAGTTGTCTCGCTTCGTCGTCGCTCATCTCTTTCCAAAAGTCGACACCCGTATATTCTTTTACAGCATCAACCATGTGCAGACGTTGCCACTTCGGCTCTAGATTTACTTCGTGTTCTCCATATTGGACGGTAGTAGAACCTAATACTTCCCCCGCTATGTGTGCGATAAGGTTTTCCGTTAATTCCATAATATCATTGTAATCTGCGTATGCTTCATAAAGCTCCAACATCGTAAACTCAGGATTATGCCTTGTCGACACACCTTCATTTCTGAAAACTCGCCCAATTTCATATACTTTTTCCATGCCTCCGACAATGAGACGCTTTAAATGAAGTTCGATGGCGATTCGCATGAAAAATGGCATATCTAATGCATTATGGTGGGTTTCAAATGGACGAGCAGCAGCTCCCCCTGCAATTGCATGAAGCATCGGTGTTTCAACTTCCAAAAACCCTGCATTATCAAGGTAACGCCTCATAGATTGGATGATCAAACTACGAGAAATAAAAGTCTTTTTACTATCTTGGTTAGTAATTAAATCTAAGTAGCGTTGACGATAGCGCTGTTCAACATCTTTCAAACCGTGAAACTTCTCAGGCAATGGTCGCAAGGATTTGGCTAGTAAAGTAAACTCCTTCGCCTTGATGGATAATTCACCAACTTTAGTTTTAAAAACAGTCCCAGTAACTCCTACTAAGTCCCCAAGATCCACTGTATTAAACAAGCTATATTGCTCTTCACCCACACCATCTTGTCTTACATAAATTTGAATTTGTCCAGGAAGATCCTGAATATGAGCAAAACCCGCTTTTCCTTTGCCGCGTTTTGTCATAACCCTGCCAGCAATTGTGACAGCAACAGACTTTTCATCTAACTCTTCTTTAGATAAATGATCATATAATTCTTTTATTTCTCTCGTATCATGTGTGCGCTCAAATCTTTTTCCAAAAGGATCGATTCCACTCTCACGCAATGAAGTCATTTTGTCGCGTCTTACCCGCACCTGATCATTTAGTTCTTCTTGACTCATATATAACACTCCCATCTCTTAATACATTAAAAATAAAACAACTGCCAGAGGTTACTGGCAGTGTAATCAGCAATGTTAGACTGCTTGCTTTTCTTTCACTTCTGCACCATCAGTAATATAATCCAATAAAGCAACAAGCTCAGATCTTGCATTGCATTCATTGATGGCACTTCTAATCTTACCATTTCCATGAATACCTTTTAAGTACCAAGCAGCATGTTTGCGCATTTCCCTAACCGCAACATTTTCTCCTTTTAAGGCGATCAAACGATCTAGATGAAGCTTGCATACCTCCATCTTTTCTTTAATAGTAGGTTCACCCGTTAATTCCCCTGTTTCCAAAAACTTTACGGTTTGATATATCATCCACGGATTCCCAAGAGCAGCCCGGCCAATCATGACTCCATCTACACCTGTTTCATCCAGCATTCTCCTAGCATCCTCCGGAGTTTCTATATCCCCATTTCCAATTAGCGGGATATTGATCGATTGTTTAACTTCCCGTATGATATCCCAATTTGCAGCACCTTCATACATTTGCACGCGAGTTCGGCCGTGCATGGAGACGGCAGCACCACCCGCTCGCTCTACAGCTTGAGCATTTTCAACTGCAAAAATATGCTCGTCATCCCAGCCGATACGCATTTTCACTGTAACAGGCTTTTCAACGGCTTCTACAACAGCAGACACCATATCGTATATCTTATTGGGCTCAAGCAGCCATCTTGCGCCAGCTTCACATTTAATAATTTTATTAACTGGACAGCCCATATTAATATCGATTATATCTGCGTTCGTATTTTGATCTACAAATCTTGCCGCTTCTACAAGTGTTTCTTTTTCTCCCCCGAAAATTTGCAAGGATAGAGGCTTCTCGCGTTCATCAATATAGAGCATATTCAATGTCTTTTCATTTTTTTGGACAATGCCTTTATCACTGATCATCTCAGCACATACAAGCCCGGCACCAAATTCTTTAACCGTTAAGCGGAATGCTGAATTGCATACTCCCGCCATCGGTGCGAGGACTACCTGGTTTTTCATTTTTATATCTCCGATTTTTAACACGCGATTTACCTCCTTTTCTAAAACTTTTAAAAGGATTCTTCTTCCGGAGGGGTCAATTCTTCCTTTGAGACACCGAGCACTCTTGATATATTCGATAAAACATCCTCAGAAGGCAAACGGGTGCCCCTTTCAATTTCACCAAGAACCGAAACGGATATCCCTATATCTTTCGCAAGCCCTTCTTGCGTATAACCTTTTAATTTTCGAAAAGCGCGGATGCGTCTTCCCCATTTATCTGTTTCCATAACCGAACTCCTTCTCTGTCAGGTATTTCGTCCAGAACTTCGACTAAAGGGGCATCTATATTCGGAAGCTTAATGCTCCGATCAATTTCTAAAAGTGGAACAAGTACAAATGCTCGCTCTGTCATCCGAGGATGAGGCACTTGTAAAGTCTCCATCTCAATATTTTCTTTATTATACAATAAAATGTCAAGGTCTATCACCCGTGGGCCCCATCTAAATTCCCTAATTCTCCCTAAATCTTGTTCAATTTTCAAGCAAAGCTCTAAAAGTTGAGGGGCTGAATAGGAAGTAGCAATTTTTACCGCCATATTTAAAAATTGCTCCTGGTCCGTGTAACCAACTGGGTCAGTCTCATATATGGAGGAACACGCCTCGATCTTCACGTTGTTGTCTTCCGATAGCTTTTGTATGGCATGCTTTAAAAATTCTTCCCTTTTTCCAATATTTGATCCTAAAGACAGATAGGTGATATTTCTCATGATCTATTCCTCGTAATTTCGACTGCAACAGAGTGGTAATGGCCGGGAATCGGAGGATCCGGTTTAATGACTTTTACTGTGACTGACTCAATTTTAATAAATTTTTCAAGAATCGAGGATGCAATCCGTTCGGCGACAGCCTCAATTAACTTAAAAGGCTGACCCTCCACTATTTCCTTACATAGCACATAAATATCAGCATAGCTTACGGTCAAATTAAGATTGTCATGCAAACCAGCTTCTTTAAAATCAGTTTCACAAACGACGTTAACACGGAAACGTTGTCCCAGCTTCGTTTCTTCTGGGAGAACCCCATGATATCCGTAAAATTCCATTTCATTTAGGTAGATTTTATCCATCAACATTCCCCTTTCCCATTAAAACATCCATCATAGCGGTCATCCTGCTCATTTCCTTAACATCATGAACACGCATAATATGGCACCCTTTTTGAATGCCGAAGCATACGGTAGCACCCGTCCCTTCCATTCTCTCCTCCACAGGTAAATCAAGTGCCGTTCCTATCATACGCTTTCGCGAAGTTCCAAGCAACACTGGATAACCAAGTCCGACAAGCCGATCCAGATTAGCCATCATTTCAATATTTTCCTTTTGATCTTTTGCAAATCCAATTCCGGGATCTAATATTATTTGATCATCCGCAACCCCAGCTTTTTTAGCAATCGATATACTTTCATACAAATCATTCAATACATCACGAATAAAAGAATGATAATGACGATTATCACGATTATGCATCAAGATGATTGGAACATTAAGATCTGCCGCTACACTCGCTATTTCAGGATCTTTTTTTGCACCCCAAATATCGTTAATAATTGATGCTCCCGCTTCGACAGCACGCTTTGCCGTTTCCGCTTTATATGTATCAATAGAAATAGGAACAGCTGTGTTAGCAGCTACCTCTTTAATAACCGGAACAACCCTTGCAATCTCATCTTTAGCGGGAACAGGTTCATGCCCTGGTCTCGTTGATTCACCACCAACATCTATTATATCCGCTCCATCCGCTATCATCTTCACAGCGTGCTTGACAGCATACTCTACACTGTTATAGCGGCCGCCATCTGAAAAAGAATCGGGCGTAGCGTTTAATATCCCCATGATTAATGTCTTATTAAAATTTACTTCATATAATCCGCATTTCATTATGTTCACACCTTTATTATTTCCTTTTCAATTAGAATACATCTTTTAATAAAAATATAAAAGCAAGCCCTCATTTGGACTTGCTTTTTATTATGCACATATATTAACTCTCATATTGATAGAGGGCAGTACTTAAATAACGCTCTCCGTTGTCAGGAAGAACCGCCAAGACGACCTTCCCTTTCCCTAATGTTTTCGCTACTTTCAATGCCGCTGCGATCGCTGCCCCTGCTGAAATACCGCCAAGCACGCCTTCTTCTTTTGCGGCACGTCTTGAAGCTGCAAAAGCTTCATCGTTAGAGATGGTCACAACCTCATCATAAATCTCTGTGTCTAATACTTTCGGCACAAAGCCTGCTCCGATTCCTTGAATTTTGTGAGGACCAGGTTTTCCGCCGGATAAGATCGGGGAATCTTCTGGCTCAACTGCGTAAATTTTAATATCAGGATATGTTTCTCTCAACACTTGACCGGCACCCGTAATGGTTCCACCTGTTCCTATCCCTGATATAAATCCGTCTAGTTGATCACCCATCTGCTCTACGATTTCTTTACCAGTTGTCAGGCGATGCACTTCTGGATTAGCAAAGTTTTCAAACTGCTGCGGCATAAAATAACCTTTCTCTTCTGCCAATTCATTTGCTTTTTGAATAGCCCCCTTCATACCTTCAGCCCCTGGAGTAAGCACTAACTCCGCTCCGTAAGCTCTAAGTAAGTTGCGGCGTTCTAAGCTCATTGTATCAGGCATCACAAGAACTGAACGGTAACCCTTTGCTGCAGAGATCATCGCAAGCCCAATACCAGTATTCCCACTAGTAGGCTCAACAATCGTATCGCCTTCTTTTAATTTCCCTTCTTTTTCAGCAGCCTCTATCATTGCTAAAGCGATTCGGTCTTTTACACTGCTTCCGGGATTCATGTATTCAAGCTTTACATATACATCAGCGCTGTTTTGATCTACGATGCGATTTAATTTAACTACTGGGGTGCCACCTACTAAATCGGCGATTGAATTTGCCTTTTTCGTCATGTCCTCCACCTCTAAATCCGAGTATTTTAATTGGTTTATTTACAAATTACCAGTAAATAGGTGCACTGTCAATCATAAATACCTATTATTTGTATAATACTAAGAAAATATTCCTATGAGAAAAGGACAAGCACTACGCTCATCAACGTCAAAAACAAAAAGACGGTTCCATAACCGCCTTCTTTCAATTTACTCTCGTTTGTACTAAGATTTTTTTCTGGATGCCTCTTTCAAATCTTCCAATTCTTCTTTTGAATAATGATAAGTGGAATTACAAAAATGGCATTGCGCATTGGCTTCGCCGTCTTCATCAATCATTTCCTGAATTTCTTTTTCGCCAAGGCTGATAATGGCATTGCCAAATCGTTCCTTTGAACATGTGCAAAGAAATTGAACCTGGACTTTTTCTAACATCTTTACATTTTCAGTTCCGAGAACTTGATTTAGAATTTCTTCAGGTGTAAAGCCTTCCTGTATCATTGTTGAAATAGGGGAAATGGACCCTAGTCTTTTTTCGATATCCCCAATCACTTCTTCACTGGCACCGGGCATAATTTGGATGATAAAACCGCCGGCCGCTAAAATAGTATTATCAGGATTAACGAGGACTCCTACTCCAACGGAAGACGGGGTTTGTTCCGATTTAGCGAAATAGTAGGTAAAATCTTCTCCTAATTCACCGGAGACAATTGGCACCTGTCCTGTAAAGTGATCACGGAGCCCTACATCCTTTACAACGGATAATGTGCCTGTAGTTCCAACCGCTCTTTTTACATCCAATTTTCCATGCTCATTTAAATCAAAATGTGTTTGTGGATTCGTTACATAACCACGAACATTTCCTTTTGCATCCGCATCAACAAGGATAATTCCAAGCGGTCCGTCACCTTCGACTTTAATCGTAATTTTTTCTTCACCTTTTTGCATTGCACCCATCATTACCCCAGCTGTCATCGCTCTCCCGAGAGCAGCTGAAGCAGTTGGCCATGTATAATGGCGACGCTGCGCTTCCCCAACCGTTTCCGTTGTATGTGCCGCATATGCACGTACTTGGCCATTATAGGCGAGTGCCTTTACTAAATAGTCCGTCATTTGCTAGTCACCTTTCATTCGCTGACATTTCTCTTGTAAATGAGTTGCAGCCCTTTAAGAGTTAAATCATGATCGACAATATCAATCATCTTCGTTTCCGAGGCAATTAAATTAGCAAGTCCACCTGTTGCAACAACAGCAGTCTTTTGCTTACTTTTTTCTATTATACGTTTTACTATCCCCTCTACCTGTCCAACAAAACCAAATAAAATTCCCGCTTGCATTGCTGCTACCGTATTTTTTCCGATGATTTCGTCGACATGGGTAATTTCAATCCGTGGAAGCTTTGCTGCTTTCGAATATAGCGCTTCTGTGGAAATGCCAATACCAGGAGCGATGACGCCGCCCATATATTCGCTTTTTTCATTGATATAGCAAAAAGTTGTAGCAGTCCCAAAGTCGACGATAACTAATGGGCTGCCGTACTCATGGATTCCCGCAACCGCGTTTACGATTCTGTCAGCCCCGACTTCCCTAGGGTTTTCATATTTTATATTTAATCCAGTTTTTATCCCGGGCCCAACAATTAAAGGCTTCTCTTGAAAATACTTTACGCACATTCTTTCTAAAGTAAACATGATAGGTGGTACAACGGATGAAATGATAATTCCATTAATATCCTCAAACCGCAGCCCTACATGTTGAAACAAGGCATTAATCGCCATACCGAATTCATCTTCTGTTTTATGCCTGCTCGTTTCTATCCGCCAATGATATTTCAAATCATTCCCTTGGTAAACGCCAAGAACGATATTCGTATTCCCAACATCCAAAACAAAAATCAACATCTTCACCACTTTTTTAAAAGACTTTTTAACTTCAAACATCATACCATAATTGCTTTATTGAGTGGCAACAAAAAAGCGCTAAAGCTGGACAATAAAAAAGACACCGAATTTTCACTCGATGTCTTCTTCTTTTTATTCTTTATTTTCCTCATCATTTGAATCAGAAGGGTCATCAGCTTTATTAGATGGACCCATTTTTTCAGGTCTGCCTGTTGGAGGATTGATTTGTTCCTCCTTAATAGACATATCTTCATCGTTTTTTGGCTGTATCGTTACCTTTGGATCTAATGAATCTGGAGTAATGGCAACCGGCCTATCTGGAAGGCGGCCTTCTTCATACAGGCTCTTAATTTGAACAGCATCCAGAGTTTCTACTTCAAGTAATGTCTGAGCGATCAATTCAAGTTTATCGCGGTTTTCTCGCAGGATTTTTTCAGCCCGCTCATAACATTCTTTAATGATGCGTTGAATTTCCATATCAATTTCATAGGCAATCGCATCTGAATAATTTTGTTCATTATGCAAGTCACGGCCTAGGAATACTTGACCGCCCTGTTGTTGACCAAATTGAAGTGGACCGAGCTTTTCACTCATTCCAAATTCAGTGACCATGCGGCGAGCGATGCCTGTAGCACGTTGGAAGTCATTATGCGCTCCCGTTGATGCTTCATTAAAGGTAATCTCTTCAGCTACACGGCCTCCGAGCAACCCAGTAATTTTATCAAGCAACTCCGGTTTCGTTTGGAAATAGCGGTCTTCTTTCGGAAGCATGACAGCATAGCCGCCAGCCTGACCACGTGGAACAATCGTTACTTTATGAACGATATCCGCTTCATCCAATACTAGACCAATAACCGTATGCCCACCTTCGTGGTAAGCCACAATATTCCGTTCTTTCTTGGATATGACCCGGCTTTTTTTCGCAGGACCAGCAATAACACGGTCTGTTGCTTCATCAACATCAAGCATGTCAATTTTCTTCTTATTATGCCTAGCTGCAACTAAGGCCGCTTCATTAAGAAGATTCTCCAAGTCTGCACCAGAAAAACCTGGCGTTCTCATCGCGATTGATTTAAGATCAACCGACTCATCAAGCGGTTTATTCCGTGCATGAACATGCAAGACCGCTTCACGCCCTTTCACATCTGGACGATCCACCGTGATTTGACGGTCAAAACGACCTGGACGAAGTAAGGCAGGGTCCAAAATATCAGGACGGTTTGTAGCTGCTACAATGATGATCCCTTCATTTTCACCAAACCCATCCATTTCAACGAGCAATTGGTTCAATGTCTGTTCACGTTCATCGTGGCCGCCGCCTAGTCCAGCCCCACGTTGTCGTCCGACGGCATCAATCTCATCTATAAAAATGATACATGGAGCATTTTTCTTAGCATTTTCAAATAAATCACGGACACGGGAAGCCCCGACACCGACAAACATTTCAACAAAGTCAGAACCACTGATTGAGAAGAATGGTACTCCCGCTTCCCCTGCAACAGCACGGGCTAAAAGCGTCTTACCAGTACCAGGAGGTCCGACAAGCAAGATTCCTTTTGGTATCCTTGCACCTAGTTCTGAGAATTTTCGAGGATCCTTCAAAAATTCAACTACCTCAACGAGTTCCTGTTTCTCCTCATCGGCGCCCGCCACATCTTTAAAACGAACCTTCTTCTTTTCTTCGGAATAAAGCCTTGCTTTACTTTTTCCAAAATTCATTACTCTACTTCCGCCGCCTTGGGCTTGATTCAACAGGAAGAAGAAAAGAATAAAGATAATAATGAAAGGTATGATTGTTGTAAAAAATGATACCCAGCCACTTGTTTCTTTTGCTGGCTTAACTTCCAACTCAGACGAAGCGGCATCAATACGATCGAGCATTGCTGGGCTGTTCATCACATATGTGATGAAAAACTCACCTTCTTCAGCAGTATTTAACTGACCTTTTATTTCATAAACGCCCCGTTCAGGTTGCATTGTATAATTCTTGATATCATTATTTTCTAGCTTTGTAACAAATTCATTATAAGTCATCGGTTTTATTGTTTCGTTGCTATTTTTAAACCAGCTTAATATTCCCACAAGTACGAGAAAAATTAGAGCGTAAAATATTACATTTCTAAAAATCCGGTTCATCCCTTACCTCCTCCCACTTTAAGAAAAGCAAACTTCTTTTAATTTATATCCTGAAAAAACATATACTTTCTTAAATTTTAGTAAAAAAACTATATTCAATAGTATCATAGTCGTTTCTTCCTTTACAACCATTCAACATCTTTTTCAATATTTATTTCACTTTTACTCATTCTTGCCATAAACTGCAGGTTTTAATATCCCAATATAGGGCAGGTTACGATATTTCTCAGCATAATCAAGTCCGTAGCCGACCACAAATTCGTCGGGAACAATGAAACCTACATAATCAGCTTGAATATCTGCTTTTCTTCCTGTCGGTTTGTCCAATAATGTAACAATTTTGATTGACTTTGCTTTACGATAGCGGAATAAATCAACGAGGTAGCTTAATGTCAAGCCACTATCAATAATATCTTCAATAATGAGAATATCACGGCCTTCAACAGGCGTGTTCAAATCTTTGAGAATTTTCACCTCGCCGGAAGAAACGGTTGAGCTTCCATAGCTTGAAACATCCATAAAATCCATTTCTAAATATGTATCCATTCTCCTTAAAAGGTCGGTCATAAAAGGTGTTGCGCCTTTTAACACCCCAATTGCAAGTGGAAAACGACCATCATATTCTTCTGTTAATTCGTTTGCAAGATCGAGTATTTTTGCACTGATTTCTTCTTCTGTAATCAATACTTTCTCAATATCATGTTTCATTTGTTCTGTTTCCTCCCAGGAATGTTTAATTGCTATAATAAATAAGGAAATAGGGTCTTTGCTGTACAGGAGGTGTTTCATAAGAAGACTTTTTCAATCCGGGGATCCAAAGGAGTATGCCGGTTCGATCAGTCACAATAGGCCATATTGCTCTTTCATCTACAGGTATTTTCATATCAATAAAAATATCCTTGATTTTTTTTGTGCCATTCATACCTTTTACTTTTATTTTGTCGCCTTGTTGTCTAGTTCGAATAATTAAAGGGAATTGGATGTCTTCCGGCTGAAGGATCAGAGTATCCGCACTTTCTTGTATTGGAAAATCTGATGCCATTTTCACTTGAATCGTTTTACCGTTAGGGAGAACGATTTCATCATCCGCAAATACTTCATAATAATAACTGGGGCTAGACTCTTGTTCAACAAAAGTAAATCGGCATTGATCATATGACCGTATCACTTTTAAACTATTTGGGAAATCCAATCTTCCTGATGGATTTTCACCCTTGATCAAATGTTGAAGGGCTTCTAAATGGATTGACGCTAAGTCAGTTATGTATTGATTGTAAAGATAGTTTAATATTAGATGAATCACCCTTCTTTGTAAAGGCAAAGCTATTGTAGAAAAGGAAGGAATATCTAATATGAGTTCATCCTTACCATTCCATTGACACATCTTTGTAAAAGCTTCTTGAGCCAATTCCTGAAGATATGTTTCATCCTCACTTAATTCATCGCTGAAACGCTGGAAATGCTCAATAATACGGCCGTTTTCTTTTTTTATTAATGGCAAAACATCAATTCTGAACCTATTTCTTGTATATTTCTTTGTTTCATTACTTGCATCTCGCCGAGGATTTAAATGATGAGTCTTACAGTATACCTCAATTTCAATTTTTGAAACTCCCAGTAATGGGCGAATCATTTCCTTGTCTTGTCCAAATGCCCTTTTCACTTGAATTCCAGCTCTTGCTGTCCCGGTGCTCCCTCTTACAAGCCTCATTAAGATTGTCTCTATTTGATCATCACCATGCTGACCAACAGCAAGCTTATTGGCGTGAAGCTCTTCCAGTACTTTTTCAAAAAATTGATAGCGATATTTTCTAGCTGTTTCTTGTAAGCCTGTTTTTTCTGCAGCCATTTTCTCTTTTATATTGATAGAGGCACTTCTAAAAACAATATTCCGTTCCTCACAATACTTTTTAACGAAAATAAGATCCTCTTTCGATTCTTCCCCTCTTAACATATGATCGACATGGGCTGCAGCAATCCTGATTTTGTACCTCGCCGATTGATGATAAAGAAAATCGAGCAACGCCAAAGAATCGGGACCGCCTGATACAGCCACTAAAATATAATCCCCCTGTTGAAGCAGAGAATACTTTGAAATAAAACGATGAGTTTTTCTCTCGAAATCCAACAAGATAACCATTCCCTTTTTATTTATATCTTGTTCATATGTTAACATTTACTTGTTTCAAATACACTTTATAATATATAGCCAAATATATATAAAGTATATAAAATGACCGTGATAAGCAGGATCGATACAGTTTCAAGAAATGACCGCATTCTTTTTTTCTTATATCTTGGAGCATAGCGTGTTGTTCGTTGTCCATCGGAACGCTCGCCTGCTGAAAGATTCACAAGAAGCTCATTTTTCATGTCTTTTGCGGATTGATATTTACCTAATAGCGCCTTTAACAAAACAGATTCAAATTTTATCAAGTCTTTATTCCCTTGAATAATGGCAGTCAATTGTTTTAAACTCTCTTCCTTCTTAACAAAGCGCTTTGGATAGTATAAGTTAATCATCAACATGGCAGTCGAAAAAAGGTCGTAACTAGGTTCAGCCTTCCTTGAGCCAAGCCCCCAGTAGCCTCGATCAAAAAACTCAGTAAATTCTTTAATGGCTCGGCCCTTCATCGTCGTTCCACCGACGTCTATACAGCGAATTTTTGGTGTTGGCCCCGCCACGATTAAGTTCTCGGGCTTTAAATCGCCAAAAATCCACCCCTTTTGATGGAGGTCTTCTAAAACATCAAGCAGTTGGACAATCATAACTCCCGCCCAAGACAATCCTTTTTCCTTAATAAAAGCAAGCAGCTCCCGCCCTTGGATGTATTCCATAGCATAAAAATGAATTCGATTTATACCACTATCCCAGTCATCGACATCATATAAAGAAGGCCCGAGGGCAGATCCCTGGACCTTCTCAAGTGATTTTAGGACATTTACCTCGGTTGTAATTGACACACTATCCATACTTATTTTTAATGCTATATAACCAAAACTGCTTCTTGCGAGGTACACCACCCCGTTTGCACCTGAGCCGAGCTTCCTGACTATTTCATAGCGATGCCTATGCCATTTTCCAGTGATTACAGTACCGGCGGGATAATTACATTGATTCTTCCATGTATTGTTCATCATCACCTGATAGCAACCCTCTCAAAGAACGCTTTTTCTTGAAATACGTCATCGCCTCGCGAATAGCAGGACCAGTCGGTGTAATCCCCCCAACTGCGAGCTTAGGGAAAATACTTGTCAAGAGATCTAAATTAGGTGTCCAATCCAACAACCTTTCAACTTCTTTTCTTTTCCCGGGAAATATTAATACCGCAAAGCGATTATTGCCCATTCTCGCATTCAAACTTAATGAAAGATCTAATAACGCTTCTTTCACTGTAGGAAGTTTTGATTTCATACTCGCGCTCGTATCAATTAATACAACAACCTCTACATCTGTTGTTTCACCAAGTTCATCAACAACCTCCATCACTTCCCCTCGCTGATCAGGCGGAAGCTCCTCTAGATCCATATCCTTTCCTAGAATTTGTCGCAGTTCCTTATTTACAACACCTTGCAGTGTCTGCGTCATTGCTTTTCTTGTCACCATTTGCACTGTTTGCGATAATGCTTCAGCAAAAACGACTTGACTAATACCGCCGCCTGAAGCGGCAATCCCTTCGATTTCCTTTATACCCTTCTCTTCAATTGAATCGTTTTCCACTACACCAATCACATTAACAGTGATTCCGTGCTCTTTCGCAAGTGCGGCCATCGCTACTGGATTTTCACCTTGATTGGAACATCCATCAGTAATTAATAAAATTTGCTTCAAGCTGCCTTTTTTCATGTACTCCCCTCCAGGTTTAACAGTTCCATTAACTGTTTCATTGCTATCATCCTCGCCGGGAGCCACTTTTTTTATACTACTTATTATGATATTTTCATATGTCTGCTTCTTACCGGAATGGCGGCCCATTTTGGAGTGTTATGTTTAATGGCTACAACCGCAATCGTCATATCGTCCGCAATGACGCCGGATCGTGTTCTTATCACTTCCTCCATAATTAAATCTGCAACAGCCTGCGGTTCTTCCGTTTCAATTTCCCTCAATTTCCGTTTCATCCATAACTCATAATTTTCTACATTTTTTGGCCCCTCAAATATGCCATCACTCATCATGATGAGCAAGTCCCCAGCACGAAGTTGTTCCGTAACGACATCTACATCAAATTCTTGTAAGATTCCCATCGGTAAATTACCAGATTCAATTTTTAATATTTTATTTTCCCTTTTGATAAAACTAGGGGTTGAACCAATCTTAAGAAATTTCGCTTGCGCATTATGCAAATCGATCATGGCAAGATCTAATGTGGAGAATATTTCATCCGTTGTTCTTAATGATAAAACTGAATTGACAGATTTAATCGCCACCTTCTCCTCAATGCCGGATTTGAGAATCTTTTGCAAGAGCTTCAATGTTTCACTGCTTTCATGATGAGCTCTTTCTCCATTCCCCATCCCATCACTAATCGCAACAGCAAATTTTCCTGGTCCCAATTCGATTGTGGAATAACTGTCCCCAGATAAAAAGCCTCCTCCCTTCGCCGCATGTGCGACACCTGTTTCTACGACAAAAGCCTTAGCGGACCTGAGTGTTGCATAAGATAGGTCTGACCGATAATCATCATATTCTTCGCCCTTTACGACAATGGTTTCGTTTAAAATGTCGGAAAGAATTGGTGCAATTATTTTCTCAAATTCTCCTAAACTGCTGGAATGAGGAAGGGTGATGTCAATATCGACATTTCCGGGTTCAAGATTATAAATTTCTATTTGCTCAATCTCAATTCCGAAATCCTGCAATGCATCAAGCATCATTTCCTCCTGACGATGGTGATTTTCCTGTTCTCGCTGTATTTCCTTTGCGAAATCTCCCATTACCTCAGATACACCCAGTAATTGTTCGGCGACAAGTTTCCTACTTTCCTGCAACTGTATTTTCAATTGCTGATTTGCATTCATAATCGTGAGTTCCTTGTGCATCACGTCACGCACTTTTTTTGTTTTATTACAATGCTTGTCCAACTGTCGGTAAACGGTTGGTGATAGAGTTCCAGAATTTTCATCCATATCATGCATAACTGTCCTCATTAATTCATATGTTTTATCAAAGTTGGCACTCCAACATTGATTACGCTTAAAACAATTTTGGCAAGTTTTCTCTGTCACACGACTGAGAAAAAGATCAAATTCTTGTTCTTCATTTTTATCATCTTCCCATTTTTCAGGTTGGGAAAAACTATTGGATAGGGCTTGGAAGACAGACGAGAACTGTTCCACCCTGCGAACAGTAATGTCTCTAATTTTTCTAGCATACCGCTGCTGGTCTTTAGCATGTTCAGGAGTACCTGGAATAAAACGGGCCAATTTTTCCGTCAATATTGAAGGGGTTAAGAAAAATAGTAAAATTGCCGCACATGATTCATAGACTGTTAAAACAAGTGGGGCATTCGACTCGCCGTACAGTCCAATCAGCACGGTCGCCACCATTAGACCTATGGCAGAACCAATTCGTTTCCCCTCTTTAAGAAGGCCTCCGAGGAGCCCTGAGAAAGCGAGCAGGCTCATTTGATAAAGGCTTGCAACACTAGCAAGACTAAAGATTAGACCTGTCACGACTCCTACTGTCGATCCAATTGTCGCGCCGGCAGTAAAAGCGAAAAGAAGGACAAGATAGCGTGAAAGAATATGCTCAATGGATAGTTCATAGACCGTCCAGCCAATGGTTCCCGTTAAAACAGAAGCAAGCAGAATGATAAGGCTAATCACTTCCTCCGTCTTAAGAGACTTTTTTCTTTTTCGTTGGGAAAGAAATGGGATGCTTTGCATAAAAATAAAGACAAGGACAAATGCAAGACTTGCTTCAACTGCAGCCATTGCACCATCATAGCGAGACAGTGTTTGACCATTTTGCACGTATTGGAATCCACACTTTGAAAAAAAGGAAAGACATAAAACAGCATAAGGTAAAATCTTAAAAGCATGCTTAAATAAATTTTCCAAAAGCTTGAACGTAATAAGGAATAAAATACATAAGGTAAAGGTGTATGCGGCATTTCCTACGGAAAGCGTGAGAGACCCTGCTAAGAGACCAAGAAGGACAGTCGGTGCCTTATCTCTTTTTGATAAGTAGACGACCGCGAAGAATGGTAATACAAATGGAGTTAAATGGGATAATATTAAAGCTCGGCCAAGAAGTAGAGACACGAGAAGCAGGGCAATACCCTTTTGCAGGAATAAATAATCTAGCTTTTGCTGAATTGCCTTTAGCTTCTTTGAAATATCAAATTTATTTTCTTGCAGCTCCATATTCCGTAATGGCGCAATGATACTTAGATCTCCTCTTTCCACTTTACATACACTCCCCACTATTTTTAATAGTTTTCATTATAAAGGGGCTTGTTTTAATATTTTGTCAATTTGATGGAGATGACTAAAAAAAGAGTTCGACTAATTTGGGCAAAATAAAAAGCATAAGACTATTCCTCATGGGAAGAATGTCTTATGCTTCATGTGCTTTCGGTTTTCGGGCTGTCTAGCTGCTGCGCCTAGCCCCTCGAGATCAAATAACCTGGGGCATAAAAGGCAAAAAAGCGCCTTTTTTGCCCCAGAACATTTGCTCGTCGGGGCTGAGCAAGGCGCTTTCGCTTTTCGTGTTGTCTAGCTACTGCGCCTAGCGGCTAGCGAACTACATGACTTCTCCCTACGATAAGTCAACATCGATTCGCCTAACGGCTCATCGTGTTTCCTTTATCTCAGTCGAAGTCGCTGTAGTTCGTACGCCGCTGGACAGGCGCTTTCGCTTTTCTTTATAGCGGCGGAGGGGATCGAACCCACGACCTCACGGGTATGAACCGTACGCTCTAGCCAGCTGAGCTACGCCGCCATGAACCTTATAAAAGGCACAATGTCTATAATACAGACCTCTTAAAAACTTGTCAATCATATTTTTACAAGAAGTGCGTTTCTCACTAATATCTTCATAATACGAAAGAACTGCCAAAGGCCATTATAAAGCCTAAGGCAGTTCCGTTTATTTTATAAAACAGACAGCAAGTTAACCTCTTCTCGCTCCTCTTCCGCCACGTTTCGATTCCGTATTGCGTTTTAATGAAGATAATCTGTCTTCACTATCTTTCAAAAAGCGGTTCATTTTTTGTTCAAAGCTTTCTTTTGTACGGAAATCATTAACCCTATTTGGTCGTGGACGTGGATTTGAATGAGATTGAGCAGGTGGCTGATCTTTCGCTTTGCGGATTGACAAGCCAATTTTTCCGTCTTTCTCAACATTTAAGACTTTTACTAGGACTTCATCGCCAACTTTTAAATGTTCATTAATGTCTTTCACATAATTGTCGGCTACTTCACTAATGTGAACAAGACCTGTTGTGCCTTCGGGCAATTCAACGAACGCCCCAAAATGAGTGATGCCTGTTACCTTACCTTGTAACTTGCTGCCTACTTCGATCGACATAAAAAAATTTATCCTCCTTAAAGTATAAAAAATAAGCCTTATTCTACATTATATAAAACTTATAAAAAAAGTGTCAATAAGACACCTTATCTTCTTTCTTTTTCTTTTTCGGTTCTGGGATATTAAAAATGATTTCGCCTTTCTCTGAAAGGAAATACTCACTTCTAGCCAGCTTTGCTATATAATCATCATCATTGAGTTTGACAATTTCATTTTCAAGCGATGATTGTTTTTTTTCTAACTCAGCCAACGTTTTTTCCAGCTTCGCTTCTTCCTTTTTCTTAGCTTCCAAAACATCTGATCTAAAAATAAAAGTAGAGATGATCAAGTAGGATAATGCCACAGTAAGGATGAGAAAAATAGACAATCTTCGAATGAGAAGTTTTTTTCTTTTCGCCGTTCTTCTCATGATGACTTCTTGCTGCTTCATATAGTTGGTTTCTAGCGAAGTGATCGGGTTGATTTTTCTTACACCCATCCAGTGGCCTCCCTTTTATTTATTTTCCAAACAAACTTTTCATAAAATGAAACGCTTTAATACATACATTCTTGATGGATTTAAAATATCCTGCCAAAACGCTGTAAGATTTTTGGAAGACCTTTTTCACTTGTTTTGGAACGAGGCGAATAAGTCCTTTTCCAATCAATTTAAACGGATATAGGACAACCTTTAACACCCATAATAACACT
This sequence comes from Lederbergia panacisoli, assembly GCF_024626525.1. Classification (GTDB taxonomy): domain Bacteria; phylum Bacillota; class Bacilli; order Bacillales; family Bacillaceae_C; genus Lederbergia; species Lederbergia panacisoli. Next base: position 52,674 of record NZ_JANJGU010000017.1, on the reverse strand, counting down.
TTTCCCACAAATTTTACAAGTGTCAAAAGGACTCGCCCTATAAACAATAGAACTCCTACCAAAAATAGAATGAGCCATTTGATCGGATTATAGACAAGTGCGATCAGTAACTTGCGAATAAAAAGAATGGTTCTTTTCGTGAAATGAATGACTGATTCAAGGACTTTTAAGTAAACCTTTTTTAATAATGCTTGATAAGCTGAAAAGCCACAAAGAAGTGCTAAGATGAGGTAAAAACGAAGCTCTCCATAATTGACAAGATACAAAATATAAAAAGCAATCAATCCTTGAATGACCCAAAACAAGATATCGTTGATAAAAATGAGCAGCCTTTTTCGGTTCTTACGATTTAAAAACCGCTGATACGTATCGAGGGATGCGCCAAAAAAGCTTCCCATGGCGATCATGGAAAGCATTGTATAAAACTGAGTAGATAAACTCATCGAAACAACTTCCCAAAGAATCCTTTTGCTTTTTCCGCGTGGTGATCATCTAAATAGACAAGATCAAATATCTTCCCTTTTATCGAGACGATCCCCTTATCCACATCAAGGTTTTTCATTTGTAAATTTTGCCCGCGGATCGCCAAAAAGCCCATAGAAGTTTCCAACAAGAATTCTTCATTATCGAAGCTTTCTACTTGCTTTACACCTGTTATATCAAGGGTTTTTCTTCCTCTCATCACAACATCGTGTTCAGGCATTGTACCTTTTGAAGGCATAGTTTCGTAATATTGGTTCATTTTCATCCCTCATTTTCGTACTAATTTTGTTTAATACATATGAGAGAATATATAATTATAGAACAAGCTATATGAAAAGCGGAAGGCGCTTGGTAAGGGGCGACAGGCAAATGTTCTCCAACCTTGGAAGTTGCTTTTTAACTTCCAGGGTTGGAGGTTATTTGACCCCGAGCCCCTAGCGCCTGCAGCTGGACAATTGAAAAGCGGAAACACCTGTTCAGCGGCGTACAAACTCCAGTGACTTCGACTGAGATAAAGGAAACACGATGAGCCGCAAGGCGAATCGATGTTGACTTATCGTAGGGAAAAGTCATGTAGTTCGCTAGCCGCTAGGCGCTGAGCTAGACAACTGAAAAGCGGAAGCGCCTGTTCAGCGACTTAGCTAGACAATCCTAAAGTTCTTCCCTTGCAACCTTTTCTTCTTTTAAAACTGTATACATACTAGCAGCTTCTTCTTTTCTGGAAGACTCTTGAAGCATGTCAATTTTAACGGTTACGGTTTTTTGCCCGAAACGAATTTCAAGTTCATCCCCTACTTTTACGTTGGAGCTAGCCTTCGCAACTTGTCCATTAATAGCAATTCTACCTTTATCCGCTACTTCTTTTGCAAGAGTGCGCCTTTTTATTAATCGTGATACTTTTAAAAATTTATCCAACCGCATTGTTGCCATTTAGTTCACCCCTCTATAATCCTGCTTTTTTAGCTTCATTCCAATATTGATCAAGCTCTTCCAGACTGTAGTCCTCAAATGGTTTCCCGCTCTCATGGACCTTTGATTCTATGAATGAAAAACGGCGAAAAAACTTTTCATTCGAGGTTTGCATCGCCTCTTCAGGATGAAATTTAAGCAGCCTCGCTACATTCACCAATGCAAATAGTAAATCACCGAATTCCATAAGCTGATCATGTTTATTTCCATTCGTCAATTCATCCTCAAATTCCTGCATTTCCTCTTTTACTTTTTCCCACGCCTCTTCAGGAGCGCCCCAATCGAAACCGACCTTTGCCGCAGATTTTTGGTACTCATACGATCGGAGCAAGGCTGGAAATCCCTTGCTCGTTCCCTCTAGCAACGATTTTCTGATTGCTGCATCTTTTTTTTCCTCAGCTTTAATTTTCGCCCAATTCGCGACAACTTGCTCAGAGTCTTCGGCTTGAACATCTCCAAAAACATGTGGATGACGGCGGACCATTTTTTCATTAATAGCTTGAATGACATCCTCTATCGAAAACATTCCTTCATCCTCACCAATTTGTGCATGAAGGAGGATTTGCAGCAAAACATCTCCGAGTTCCTCAATCATATTATCGATATCGTCTCGATCAATCGCATCAAGAAGTTCATAGGCTTCTTCTATTAAATATTGTTTCAATGATTCATGTGTCTGTTCTTTATCCCATGGGCAGCCGTTCGGCCCTCGTAATTCGGCGATAATATCCCTCAATGTGGAGAACTCCTTATACGTAAGTTCCCTTGAGGATATTGGCGGTACGTAAAGGCTCGTTAAATTATCGAGCTTCATTTGCCTGTCTAATTCATACAATGGAATTTTTGTGACCCGCTCCAACTTACTGCCTGCTGCGGTGACCATCATAACCTCATAATCATCTGGATATTTTTCCATTAGTGTTAGTTTTACATCCGACGCCACAAAAGCATCGTACACTTGAGCAATAATGACATGTTGACCAATCCTAATCTGCTCTTTATGGAGTAGCGTCCCATCAAGTAATTGAAATCCTTCTACCGGATCTACCTTTACTGCAGTAAATAGACTATCTAAAAAACTTTGGCCGCCGCCTATCTTTATATCAATTTCATGCAAGGGGCCTTGCTCTAGCAGCAATTGTACTGTCCGCTCCGCTACCATTGGGTGTCCGGGGACGGCATAAATAATTCTTTCCTTCTCCGCCATTTTTAATAGCGTATCAGTAATTTCTTCATACACCGCTTCAAATTGACCATGTTTTTCATACACTTCATCGAAAGATTTAAAATCAATGCTTTCCTGAACCAATTCTGCCACAACTGGATGTTCTTTCGTTCTTAACATCAGGCGGCCACCATGCTTCATTAATTTATATACCCCGAGTGGCAGCTGCTCCAAATCGCCTGATCCTAGCCCGATTATAATGATTTCCTTTTCCATGATTACTTCCTTTCCCGTCCTTTTCCAACAAGTCGCTTGCCAAAAGGAATTAGCGATATTTCCTCAGCTGTTAATAAATGACTTTTCATTATCATAACCAAAAAAACTCCCGCTCCCAACATCACACTACTTAATGCCATAAAAGTATTAATTAAGCGGCCATCTCCGATTAAAGACGTTATGTATAGCCATAATTGCAAAGCGACTGTCATGGCAAGACCAGCAACAATAAATTTGCTAGTCATTTTTTTCAAAACCGCTAAAACAGCCACTTTTTTATTTAATTTTTTTATCATAAGAATTGATACGACCGCGAGGCTTATTATCGTAGCGATAGCAGAACCCATCGTACTTAAAGACGGTATGAATAAAAAGTTTAAAGTAATTTTTGTTAAAAGACCCACGATGATGTACCTTCCAGGGGCAAAGACATGACCCAAGCCTTGTAAAATTCCAGAGCAAATCAAAATGATAGAGCTAAAAAATATGGCAATGGCTAAAACTGAAAGAACAGATGAGCCGTCTCCATTAGCGAATAGCATTATATTGGTGGGCTTCATAATGTTAACGAGCCCTATGGCAGCACCAAAGCCAATAATGGTGGTTATTTTAATGGCGCTGATTGCTTTCTGATGAATCACATCCTCATCATCCCTTAACCAAGCGGATGCTATAAGCGGAACTAAAGCCAAGGAAAATGATGAAGCTGCAACCGTTCCAAGCTGAAGTAAAGGCTGCCCTCGATCAAATACTCCCTTTAAGACCTTTGATTCTTCCACACTTATACCCGATTGAACGAGTAAAGAATAAAGGCTAAATGAGTCAATCATTTGAAAAAGGATAAGGAGCATCCCGCTTAAACAAATAGCCGTACCATGTATAAGTACAATTTGAGCCGTTTTATAAAACTTGCGAAAAGATAAACCTTTTGTAAACAGAAGGCGAAGCGCCCTATATCTCCAAACAAAAAAAGCGAGAATAAAAAGACCAAAAGCTGTACCAATTATAGAGCCCGCAACAGCACCCCTCCCAACTTCATACAGGGAATATCCTTTTGACACAAACAGGAAAGCGATGAGCAAGATAGCAGTGACTCTTGCTAGCTGCTCAGTCACCTGGCTGATAGCAGTAGGCGTCATTTTCCCAACACTTTGAAAATAACCTCTCCCTATTGATAAGAACGGTAAAAACAAAAACATAAAGGCGGAGATTTTAACTAAAGGGGCTAACCCAGCATCCCCCATCCAAACAGATATGAATGTTGCTCCGAAAAAAAAGAAAGAAAACAACGAAGCCCCTATTAGCAACAGAGTAAGAAAAGCAGCTTGCAAACTATGTGCAAGGTGATTTCGTTTCCCTATTTCACTTTCTGCAGCTAATTTCGAAATAATAACTGGAAAACCGGAGCTCGCAAGAACAGCTGCTATTCCGTAAATTGGATATACCTGCTGATAAATGTAAAAGCCTACATCACCCACGATATTTTGAAAGGGCACCCGATATACCGCGCTTAATATTTTTACAATAAAAGCGGCCATCGTCAGAATAAGTGCACCGTGCATATACTGATTTGATTGTTCTTTAGGCAAACCCGCCCTCGCCTTTCCATGGTAAAATCTTCATGGAAATTATTATAACATAACGCTCCTCACCCTTTAAGATTCCCCCATGTTGAGACCTCTATTTACGTTTTAAAAACAAGCCAAGATAACCCTCTATTTTTAAAAAAATTAAAACCCGAAGAGCGTATTCTCTCCGGGTTATCAGAATGACTATTAAGATTCCATTTGCCTTGCTAGGAAGCTTGCTGCAGTTTCCGCAGATTTTTTTTCTATTTCACCGATGGTTTGGTCTTTCGAGAATATTACAACGGCGCCGATAGGATCCCCGCTTGCGATGATTGGAGATATCGTGTAAGAGGAAAGTTCTTCCTCATGCCCATCAATGAGCGCGATTTTATTAGGGTTTTTTTCAAGTAGGGTGGAGCGCTCAGACATTGCCTTTTCTATTATTTCACCATTGCTTTTATTCAAATATTCTTTCTTGGAGCTGCCACTGACGGCGATGACTGCGTCTCTATCGCAAATCAAGATTGAGCTTCCCAAGCTTTCATATAATGCTTCTCCATATTCCTTTGCAAAATCCCCCAATTCATTAATTGGAGAATATTTTTTTAAAATCACTTCGCCTTCACGGTCTACAAAAATTTCCAATGGGTCACCTTCACGAATTCTAAGAGTCCTCCGAATTTCCTTCGGAATCACGACCCTTCCTAAATCATCAATTCGACGAACAATACCAGTTGCCTTCATCCTAAGTTGCCTCTCTTTCATCAGATGATTTTACGAAAGCTTCCGGAATAATGAAGCACCTTAATTTAAAGAAAAGCTTCCGTTTTTTCAATTCATTACCATCGGTTATTGAATTTAGTATCTTTCAGTTAGAGAGTTCTATACATTGTTATTCATTTTTTTGGTAGATGAAAGCAAATTTTACTTTTTCGCCTTATCCAATTCCTTCATAATTTCTGTAGAAATCCGCAAGTATTCATCTGTTTGTAGTCGATTTATTTGAATCGTAATCTTCAAACGGGACCCATCCATTCCAAGGCCAACTATTCTTCCATGTCGATTGCAAGTAGCAAAAACTTTCGTACCATCAATTTCTTTCGTTCCTTCTTCTGACATAAAAATGGATATTTCACTTTTAGATTGTTTAATGAGTTCCAGCTTCGCTTGGCGCGCATACACTTTCATTTCAGCTACCGTAAATAAATAACCGACTTGTTCCGGATAGTCGCCGAAACGATCGATCATCTCCTCTTGTAATTCTTCCATTTCTTCAAGGGAATCAATATTTCTAAAACGTTTGTACATTTCTATTTTTTGATAGCCATCGTTAATGTAAGAATCCGGAATATATGCGTCCAGTTCAAGTTCTACTTCGAAGGAAGGTATGTTCTGCTGATCAATGGTTCCTTTTCGTTCATCAATGGCTTCCTTAAGCATTTGCGAGTACAAATCGAAGCCGACAGAATCGATAAACCCATGCTGCTGGGAACCGAGCAAATTACCCGCACCCCTGATGGATAAATCACGCATCGCAATTTTAAAACCGGAGCCTAATTCTGTAAATTCTTTAATGGCTTGCAATCTTTTTTCAGCCACTTCAGTAAGAACTTTGTTTCTTCTATACGTAAAATAAGCGTACGCAATCCGATTGGAGCGGCCAACCCGACCTCGTAACTGATATAGCTGTGAAAGTCCCATTCGATCTGCATCATGTACAATCAATGTATTTACATTCGGGATATCGACGCCCGTTTCAATAATCGTTGTCGTCACTAATACATCGAATTCACCATCGAGAAAACTTAGAATGACCGATTCAAGTTCCGTTTCAGTCATTTGTCCATGTGCATAAGCCACCCGTGCATCAGGGACAAGCATGGAAATTTCCTCCGTTTTTCTTTCAATATCTTCAACACGGTTATATAGGAAATAAACTTGACCGCCCCTTGCTAATTCACGTTCAATTGACTCTTTAACAAGTGCGCCGTTATATTCCATTACATACGTTTGCACAGGAAAACGATTTTCTGGCGGTGTTTCAATAACAGATAAATCCCTTACACCTAACATCGACATATGGAGTGTTCTTGGGATAGGAGTCGCAGTCAACGTTAACACGTCAATATTCGACTTTAGCTGTTTGATTTTTTCCTTATGCGTCACACCAAAACGCTGCTCTTCATCCACGATTAAAAGACCGAGTTCGGCATAGTGAATATCTTTTGATAGAAGACGATGGGTGCCGATTACTATATCCACCGTTCCATTTTTCAGCCCTTTTGCTGTTTCAGTTTGCTGTTTTTTGGAACGAAAACGGCTGAGCAAGCCAATATTAATTGGGTAATCTTGAAATCTCTCCTTAATAGTTTCAAAATGCTGTTGGGCTAATATCGTTGTCGGCACTAAAATTGCGACCTGCTTCCCGTCCATAATCGCCTTAAACGCTGCACGGATGGCGACCTCTGTTTTTCCGTAGCCAACATCTCCACATAACAGGCGATCCATCGGTCTTTCTCTTTCCATATCTCGTTTGATTTCTACGATGGAACGCAGCTGATCTTCTGTTTCTTGATATGGGAAAGAAGCTTCGAGTTCTCGCTGCAAATCACTATCTGGAGAAAATGCATACCCTTTGGCGGCTTCTCTCTCCGCGTATAATTTGATTAAGTCATCCGCAATATCTTTCACAGAAGATTCTACTTTTTTCTTTACACGCTTCCAGTCGCTGCCGCCTAATTTATATACCTTTGGCTCTTTACCTTCTGAGCCCACATATTTTTGAACGAGATCGATTTGTTCAACTGGCACATAAAGCTTATCACTAGCTTGATATTTAAGATGTAAATAATCCTTATGAACACCATTGATTAAAAGAGTTTCAATCCCTAAATATTTCCCTATCCCATGATTGACATGGACAACATAGTCTCCAACCTTCAATTCTGAATAGCTTTTTATCCGTTCAGCATTTGAAAGCTTTTGCCTACGCTTTGATTTACGGGTCTTTTTATTAAAAATTTCTTCTTCTGTTATAACAACCATTTTTGCGCCTGGCAGCTCAAAGCCTGTATTTAAAGCTCCCTGAATAATTTGTATTCCTGATCCGGGATAATCTCCATTTTTTACGATAGACGCTTCAATTTCATAGTCATATAAAACAGATTGTATTTTTTTCGCCCTTTCAGCATTTGGTGCAAGGAAAATAACTGAATAGCGATTTTTTTGCCAGCGATCCACCTCACCTTTAAGAACATGCATCTGACCATGGAAGTTTTGCATGAGTTTACAAGGGATATTAGATATGTTTTGGGGACTCGTGTTAGGAACATGCCTCATAAATAATGACAAATAGACTTTAGGCAGTTGATGTTTTGATAATAAATGCGAGAGCTGATTGGACACGGCAAGATCATGAATAATTTCACCTTGCTCTAGTAAGGATGTATGCCATTCGGCCTCTTCTTTGTCGAGTCTTTCATTCATTTCCTGAATACGGCTTAATTCATCAAAGACTAATAATCCATTCGTAGATAGGTAATCTAGCAAACTTGCAGCAGGTTCATAGGCGTAAGATATATATTTATAAAATTGCTCTGGCTTTTGACCATTTCGAAGCAGCTCTAAATCATATCCAATGTTTTCTGATAAGAGCTCTTTCGCTTTTTCATTTCTTAGTTTCTTCAAGGAACGTGATAGACCAGCTTCAAGCTGATCTACGACTATTGCCAATTGATCTTTATTTACTGGCGTTTCTGAGGCGGGACCAATTAATATTTTCTCTCTTTTTTCTTTGGAACGCTGATCATCAAGGGAAAAAGTTCGAATCGAATCAACCTCTGTATCAAAAAGCTCTATTCGTATCGGATCTGATTCGGTCAAGGGATATATGTCTAATATTCCCCCACGCAAACTAAATTCACCTGGTGCACTAACCATATCCGTGCGGCTGTACCCCATTTGAACAAACTTCAATAAGTCTTTTTCAAGATCTAAATCTTGTCCGACTTCAATAACTAGTTGGTATTTTTGCCAAACGGAAGGTGGCGGCAACATTTTTCTTAAACTAGCAATAGGAACGACAAAAACACCGCGACGGCCCGACGCCATAAAATTAAGCGCTTCAATTCGTTGGGCACGCAGTTCTGGGCTTGCAACACTAAGTTCGGCTGCAATTAATTCATTGGCGGGATAAAGAAAAAGCTCATCTTCGTCCATAAATTGAACAAGATCCTCATAAAGCTTTTGCGCTTGCAAAAGATTATGGGTGATGACCATAACTGATTTTCCAGATTTTTCAGCAGCGGCCGCAATAAATGCCGACCTTGCCGATCCTGTAAGTCCAGCTATTAATTGTTCTCGAAGATTTTCTTCAACGCCAGAAAGAATCGTTTGTATTTCATTTTGCTGTATAATTAAGTTTTTAATGCCTTGCATGTTTATCTCCTCTTCGTAGAAAAATGGCAGGAATTTAAGAGGTTAACTAGAATCTATTTATTTTCTTATTTTCCGAATTTAAAAATGCCAAAAAACTTGTGAGCCATCAGAACGGAAAAATGCTTTGGATTTCCCTCCAAAGCTTTTAATGAATAAGATAGTCATACTGATGCAAATCGGGATTCTTTACAAATGCCTCGTGGCAATCATCGCATATTGCTTGAATATGAATATCTCCATTCGATCCGTACATGACCATTTCTTGTCTTTCACTATCGGTTAATGTATGAATGCCAAGTTGTTCTTCTTGTAAAACAGCTTCATCAATGGTTGCCATTTTTGCTGAACAATGGCGGCAATAATAATGAATTGGTATAATGAGCCCTCCTCACAAAAAAGCATCGGTTCACATAGTATGAACATCTTTGCAAGGAGTTATTCAGAGCTAACCATTAAATTGGTTCATGACTTCGAGAAAAGGTTTATCCAACCATGCTTCACATGCATCTACGCATTTGTCCACAACAGATTGAATTTCGTCTTTTTCGTCTTTGCGAAACTTACTTAATACATAATCGGGTACAGTCATTCCAATCGGAGGACGATCAATTCCGACTCTTATCCTTTTGAAATCTTGAGTACCAAGATTCGCAATCGTAGACTTTATGCCATTATGCCCACCGGCGCTGCCTTTTTGTCTAAGCCTGATTTTTCCAACTGGTAAATCAAGGTCATCGTAAATCACAAGTAAATCTTCCACGGGTATGTCATAGTAATTCATAAGCGGCCTAATACTTTCTCCCGATAAATTCATATATGTTAACGGTTTAAGTAAAATAACCTTTTCCCCATTTTTATGAATAACCGTATAGATTCCGTTGAATTTTTTCTCGGACAAGGTTGTTCCGAATCTTTTTGCTAATTCATCCACAATGACAAACCCGATATTATGTCTTGTTTTTTTATATGAAAGACCGGGATTCCCCAACCCCACAATTAACTTCATCCCAAACACCCCAACTTACATCTATTTCATCTATTATACGTTAAAAGCGACTGAAACGGAAACAAAAGCGCAACCCTCTGGCTGCGCTTCACTTTATAAATTATACGTCTTCACCTTCTGCTTTGTCATCGTTGCTATTTTCAGGTGGATCTTCTTCTCGAACTCCTCCATCTGGATCTTCTTCCTCAGTACGTGGAGGCTGGATATTCGCAATTGGCTCATCATCTTCGTGATTGATTGTACACGAGAAATTGCCGCGAACGTCTCCAACTGTTATTGACTCTCCAATGTTTAAGTTTGAAATATCAATTTGAAGAACTTCTGGAATTTTATCAGGAACAGCTGTTACAGAAAGTTCATGCAGCAAAATCTGAAGAACTCCTCCACTCTTAACGCCTTCCGAGTCTTCCGATACTTCCACCCTAACATTAGCTTCAATTTCTTGAGTTAGGTCAACAGCTAGGAAATCAGCATGAACGATATCTTTTTTCAATGGATCTTCTTGGTATTCGTGAAGGATTACATTTACTTTTTTCCCTTCAAGATCCAAAGAAATAACACCATTTCGTCCGACTTCGCGCATTGTTTTTAAGAAATCTGCACTATTAACTGAAATTGGGGTATTTTCCACCCGGTACCCGTAAACTACTGCCGGAAAACTACCTTGCATACGAATGTCCGTTAATTGCGAACGTTTGCCATTCGTACGGCTTTTTGCCACTAGTACTGTACTCATAAGTATGACACTCCCTCTCCCTATTATGTAATGCATCTCTATTAATACCCTAACACAAAGGAAAATAAACTTCTAATTTTATGAAAAAAAGCGCTGGAGCTAGAATGAAAAAACACACGCATACACAGATGGCTCTAAAAAAGACCCTTAAAATTAAGGCGCTTAAACTTGTTTGTTGATTTGCGCTTCAGGCGGCTTCGCTTTCGCGGGCGGTATGGGAGCCTCCTCGGCGCAAGCGCCTGCGGGGTCTCCCCTGCCCCGTACTCCCGCAGGAGTCTTCGCCGCCTTCCGCTCCAATCAACAGTGTTAAAAATACAACAACGACTTTTAACGTTGTTAAAAACAAAATAGTATATTACCTAAATTCAGAGGAAATGAGCCACTATTTTTTATTCCCTCTAAAAAACGAGCAATTTTAAGTGTCCTCAAATCCCATGAGTTTTATTAAAGCTTACTGAAAAGTGCAGACCTACAATATTGAAAAGGATGTAGATCCGTTAAACTGAATACAAAAATTGAGTTAAATTATGAAGAACAACCTAAAAAGGTTGTTCTATAAAAGTCGAAAAATAATGTTTTTGAAAAAGAAGACGAGTTATCAAAATGTAGTTTACATCTTCTAGCGAGAAGGGACGTTTGTTTATAACATTTTTCAAAAATGGAATTCTATAATAACACCAAATTTATCATATTCATAAATGTAAAAAAATGATACAAAAGAAATATTTTTTAAAAGCCTTAATTAAGCTCATTTTTATTTTTGGCACGAAGTTGATTGGAGCGGAAGGCGGCGACTCCTGGGGGATTAGCGTGAGAGGTGAGATCCCGCAGGAGCGAAGCGACGAGGAAGCTCACCGCACGCCTCCCGGAAAGCGTCCGCCTGGAGCGGAAATCAACGAACGGGTCTAGAAATAGATTTTAAATGAAAATTGCCGAGAAAACATACTTCTTCTCGGCAATCTAAGGAGCATTAATCGCTCTTCTAGTGGTTATTTAGTTTCTTTATCTTAATCAAATAATGTACTTACAGATTGGTTCTCATGAACGCGAATAATCGCTTCTCCTAGCAATGCCGCTACGGATAGCTCTTTAATTTTATCAATTTTCTTTTCTTCCGGTAATACAATTGAGTTTGTTACAACTAACTCTTTTATATTGGAATTTTGAATCCTTTCAATAGCAGGCCCTGATAAAACTGGATGTGTACAGCATGCGTATACTTCCTTCGCACCACTCTCTGTAAGAGCATTGGCCGCAAGCGTAATTGTTCCAGCTGTATCGATAATATCATCGATCAAGATGGCAATCTTGCCTTCAACATTACCGACAATATTCATCACTTCCGCCACGTTTGGACGAGGGCGGCGCTTATCAATGATTGCGATTGGAGCCTTTAAACGATCCGCAAGTCTTCTTGCTCTCGTAACACCGCCATGGTCAGGGGAAACAATCACGATATCATCTTTATACAAATTCTTTGTTTTAAAATATTCTCCTAAAATAGGCACACCCATTAAATGATCATTCGGGATATCAAAAAAGCCTTGAATTTGCGGAGCATGAAGGTCAAGATTAATCATCCGCGTCGCCCCAGCTGTTTCAATTAGGTTAGCAACTAATTTCGCTGTGATTGGTTCACGTGCTCGCGCTTTACGATCTTGACGGGCATAGCCATAATAAGGCATGACAAGGTTGATTGTTCTTGCTGAAGCTCGTTTCAATGCATCAATCATGATAAGGAGCTCCATCAAATGATTGTTGACAGGGTCACTCGTAGACTGAACAACGTATACATCGCATCCACGTATGCTTTCCTCAATATTAATTTGAATTTCTCCATCACTGAATCGATTAACAGAACATTTCCCAAGCTCAAGACCGATAAAATTTGCGATTTCTTGCGCCAAAGCACGATTAGAACTTAATGAGAATATTTTCAAGCTAGGGTCAAGATATTGATTTGACATGTTGAACCTCCGTTTTAGTTTTTCAAATTTAGTTTCTTGACGTAATTTTCTTTATTAACCTGCCTGGCGCGCGCGATGGAGAGAGCTTCCTCCGGCACATCTTTTGTAATGGTGGAACCCGCAGCGATATAAGCACCTTCCTTAATCGTTACAGGCGCAACTAGGTTAGAGTTACAGCCAACAAACACATTGTCTTCTATTTTCGTTAAAAACTTATCTTTGCCATTATAGTTAACCGTGATGGAACCACAGCCAATATTCACATTAGAACCAACTTCAGCATCACCAATATAGCTTAAATGCGACGCTTTACTTCCTTTTCCAATTTCGGCCTTTTTAATCTCGACGAAGTTTCCGACTTTAACTTCATCATGAATGATTGATTCAGGACGAATATGTGCAAAAGGTCCGATGTGAACGTTAGAACCGACCGAGCTATTGTGTATGACAGATTGTTTTATCACCGTTTCGGAACCAACTTGGGCATTTACCAGTTCACTGTTTGGACCAATATGACAATCAGCCCCTATCTCAGTTTGTCCTTTAATGATTGTTCCTGGATAAATGATTGTATCCATGCCGATATTCACGTCAGTATCAATATACGTACTAGCAGGGTCAATGATTGTTACACCACTCTGCATGTGAACGTCATTAATTCTTTTTCTCATGAGTCTTTCTGCTTCGGCTAAGGCTACTCGATCATTAATACCCATTGTTTCGTCAAAATCCGCCGTTTGAAAGGCAGATACGCTCATGTTTTTATTCTTTAATATTTCAATTACGTCGGGAAGGTAGTACTCACCTTGGGCATTATCATTCGAAACCCCTTCTAAAGCTTCAAATAACGCCTGATTGTCAAAGCAATACGTCCCTGTATTTATTTCTTTCACTTTTCGTTCTTGTTCATTTGCATCTTTATGTTCAACGATTTTTTCTACAGTTCCATTAGAATTGCGAATGACCCTGCCATAGCCGTCAGGTCTTTCCGTAAAAGCTGTTAAGATTGTTGCTTTCGCTTCCTGCATTTCGTGTTGCGCAATCAATGCTTCCATCGTTTCAGCTTTAATAAGAGGTGTATCACCGCATATGACTAGAGTTGTACCATTCTTATTTTGCAGCACTTCTTTTGCCTGCATGACCGCATGGGCAGTTCCAAGCTGTTCATCCTGAAGAACAAAATCACTTTTTCCTTCCAATTTAGTCTTTACAAGCTCCGCTCCATGTCCAACAACAGTGACGATTTTGTCGACGTTCACATTTGAAATATTGTCAACAACGAACTCTACCATTGGCTTCCCACAGATAGGATGAAGTACTTTATAAAGTTTTGACTTCATTCGTGTTCCTTGGCCAGCAGCCAGTATTACAGCGAATCGATTTGTCATAAACGGGCCCCCAATAACCTTTTTTTCCATAATGAATATATCTTAATTACTATCTTTTTTCAAGAAATCGAGAGAATGTATAGAAAATGTTCATAAAATAGAAAAGCGGAAGCACATATCGTAGGGAGAAGTTATGTAGTTAGATAGGCACTGAAGCTAGACAAAACCTTTTTAAAAAGTAGAAATCAATATTGAAAGGAAAAAAGGACAAATAAAAAAGAGCCATACTTATGAAGTAGGCTCTCGCTGCATTTCTATTTCATGAAGCACCGGCTTCTTCTAATTCCGGTTCTTCAACTTCTCCCAAACGATGGTATTCTGCTAATACGACATCCTGGATTTTACTCCTTGTGTTGGAGTTTATTGGATGAGCAATATCGCGAAATTCTCCGTCCGGAGTGCGTTTGCTTGGCATCGCCACGAATAGACCATTGTTACCGTCTATAACACGAATATCGTGGACGACAAATTCGTTATCTAGGGTAATTGAAGCAATCGCTCTCATTCTACCCTCTGTGTTGACGCGGCGTAGTCTCACATCTGTTACTTCCATTGTGCTCACCACCTTCTCCTCCTAGATAGAACCATAATTATGTATTCAACACAGATTGGAAATTTCCTGCTTTAATTGTAAAATTTTTTTAAATATTTATAATATGCAGTTTCAATGACCATCGTATTGTAAGCGTTTTAAGTATTTGCCGTTTTTGGCCTTTGTTGGCCAAAACTAAAATCAAGCTATTTTACAAGTGCAATGACTTCAATTTCAAGCAGTACATCTTTTGGCAAACGAGCCACTTCTACGCACGAACGAGCTGGTTTGTGAATAGAGAAGTATTCACCATATACTTCGTTAATCGTAGCAAAGTCATCCATGTTTTTAATAAAGACCGTAGCTTTTACGACAGACTCAAGAGAAGCCCCTGCTTCTTCCAACACTGCTTGAAGGTTTTGAAAAACTTGATGAGTTTGTCCAACAACGCCTCCAGAAACAATGGATCCCTCTGGCGTCAAAGGTATTTGTCCAGAACTATAAAACATATTGTTAACGATGATTCCCTGTGAATAGGGACCAATTGCAGCTGGTGCTTTTTCTGTAGATACGTAGTGCATTTCCTTCTCTCCTTCGAAATAAATTTAATTTCTTACAAAAAATCTGATTGAACTGTAAAATAATTTCCCTTTGAGACGTTAATCTGTCTTTCTTTCACATTAACATCAGTAAGCTTAATAAGAGAAATATAGTCATCAACTAAACGCTCTTCCTCAAACTCCGATTCAACTAAAACTGCAGTTCCGGCAACAATTGCATTAAATTCCGCAAGAAGGTTTACCATTCCATTGATTGTGCCTCCTGCTTTCATAAAGTCATCCACAATCAACACTTTAGCGCCTTCTTTTAGGCTTCTTTTAGAAAGGGACATCATTTGCAAGCGTTTAGATGAACCGGACACATAATTAATGCTTACCGTCGAGCCTTCCGTTACGATACTATCACGCCTAACGACAATAAACGGTACATTCAAATGATGGGCAACCGTTTGTGCTATAGGTATTCCTTTCGTCGCCACTGTCATAATCACATCAATATCCCGATTAGAAACGGCAGAAGCAAGATGTTTTCCCACTTCATTTAATATTTGCGAATCCCCTAACAAATCCGTCATAAATAAGTAACCGCCGGGAAGTAAACGATCGGGATCGGCAATTAATTGGCATAAACGATTAATAAATTCTTCTGCATGTTCTTTTTTAACCTTAGGGATATATTTCACCCCGCCAGCTGCCCCTGGAAGGGTTTGCAAAGTGCCAATCCCCTGACTTTCAAATGTCTCTTTTATAATGACTAAATCCTCACTGATCGACGATTTGGCTGAATGATAGCATTGCGAAAAATAAGTCAACGAAACAAGCTCCCGCGGATGATTCATTAAGTAATGAGTCATATCTACGAGACGCTCGCTGCGGCGAAATTTCATCTTTTTACCTCCTGAATAACCCAAATGCGAATATTATTATTGTAAATATACATGATTGTACGTATATTGGCAAGGTTTAGGAGAATTTGAATGTTACTCGCCCAACATTCTTACGGCAAATACTTGATCGCAAAATCCTCTAAGTCCATTATAAATTCTTTGCATACGAGAATCATGTTGGACGAGGCCGAATACAGTCGGTCCACTACCACTCATTAATACCGCATCTGCACCAAACTTCTCCATTTGCTCTTTAATATGAAGAACCTCAGGATACATCTGCAACGTAACTTTTTCTAAGGCATTCCCTAAATGGCGGCACACTTCTTCGTATTGACTATTTTTAATAGCGTTCACCATTGCTTCCGTATTTGGATGGTCGATTTGATTTACATTAACATTTCTATATACATCCGCTGTCGAAACCCCTATAGTAGGCTTTGCCAAAATAACCCAAGAGCTCGGCGGAGCTGGCAGTTTTGTAATTTTCTCTCCTCTTCCACGAGCCAAACCTGTACCACCATATACACAAAAAGCTACATCCGAACCAATCTCTGATCCAATTTCGGCCAATTCATCCATAGATAAGTTAAGTTCCCATAATGTATTCAGCCCTCGTAAAGTGGCTGCGGCATCACTGCTTCCTCCTGCAAGACCTGCGGCAACTGGGATTGTTTTATCGATAGAAATCGTAACCCCTTGACGAATATTACATTTGTCCTTTAGAAGCCTTGCCGCTTGAAATGCAAGGTTTCGTTGATCATCGGGTACAAAACGGCTATGCGATATAATAACGATTTTACTATCGTCTCTATTTTCAAGTTCAATCCTGTCAGCTAAATCGATAGTCGTCATGACCATTTCCACTTCATGATAGCCATCCGCTCTTTTGCCAAGCACATCCAATGTTAAATTAATTTTAGCTGGGGCTTTCATTAACAGTCTCATGTCATCACCTGCTTGTCTCTCCGTCTTTTCACTTTTTCCATTTTAACATGAAATGGAATAAAGACATAAACTTCTTCTGTTTAAAAGAAAAAAAACCGAAGCATGAGCTTCGGCTGCGGGTAATTGAATATCTTTAGGTTTTTGGATATTCCAATGTCATTGTTTATTGGCAAGCTGTTGTTCAGCTATTTCGATGGCACGTTTAACCATATTACCAGCATCTCGGGCTTTTATTCCGCCCCATCCTTCTTCCTGGACAACATTATAAAATCCAAGCTCTTTCGCTAGTTCAACTTTCGTCTGATCTGACATGATCCCTCTTCTTCGCCCCAAGAAAATTCCTCCTTATACCCGCTTTTATAGTGTGGGCAAAAGGGAGCGATTTATAGAGTTAAATCTTGCCTGAATGAAAAAACAGCAGTAAACAATGAATGTTTACTGCTGTCCCAGTGCTAGACTTCCTGCTGTATCTTCAAAAAATGTAAGTTCAACCGTTTCAGTAAGTACATCTGCATAGCTGTAGGAAACACGCTCAAATGCATTTTCCTCTTGGTCTAATTCGATGACAAAAACCGATGGATAAGTTTCTGCCAAAACCCCAGAACGTTCAATGGTTTTCCTGCGGCCTCCATTGGCTTTTAACATTAATCTTTTACCCAAGTTTGAATCAAGGGATTTTTTAATGCTTGCTAATGTTTTTGGCATTTCGCTCCACCTCACTGTTTTTAATTATAGCACGGCGAACAAATAAAGTCAAATAAATTATTTATTTTATCAATCATTCCTGCCTGTTGTCAATACTTTTTTATTTACATTTTATCCCCTTTTCCAACAATTTTTATTATGTACTGTTTTTGGTATCTTATGTACAGGTTATGACATTTCCTCATGGAAAAAGCACTGGATAAACTCTCCAATGCTTTATTCATCGATTGGTGGTTTAAAAGGCATCCCTGTTCGCAACACACCTTTTGTTTCCACTCCCCCAAGGCCTTTTTCCCCAGTAAGTGTATTTCGCAAGACATCCCACACATTAATCCTTTCCATAAAAGGAGTAAAACTGATTTTTGCAACAATATAAACTGGATCAAGAGCGTGTATATTGACACGGAGAGGGGAGCTTGCGAAATTGGCTCCTGCAAAAATGAGTGATTCGAAATGTGATTGACAGGCACCTGCAAATATGACGAGTTGATCAAGGTTTGGTATTTTTTTTCGAGCTTCTTTAACAGTTTCTACAAAAAACTTTGAATGTCGATATGCATTGAGATCAACCTTTTTCCCTTTAGCTTTTGAATAGGCATCATGTCCGGTGATTACGAGAATATCCGGGCGGTATTGTTCGATTAATTGACCGACTCGGAGGTGCATTTCTTTTTCATTGCAATGTATGCCGATTACAGCTACACCAAGTTTCTCATACAAATCTAGGCATTTTTCCAAATAGTTGGGGTCACCGTCAAGATGGAGGACTCTCCCAGGCATTTGAAAATAATTAAAATCCCGTTTATAACCAGAAGTTACTTTATACTCTTGTTCTAATCGAATAAGGTCAATATCTTGCCTAAATAACTCAAATGATTGTTCTTCAAGTGAACGGACTTCCGATGTCCTCTCAAAACGTTCAGATTCACTAATAGGGACTAAGTCATCAATAGGCGAGTCTGCTGCAAGCCGGTAGTCTTCCCCGTATAATATAGCAGTCCTTTGACCGTCAATCTCCATGATATCGATGACTCTGAATAAAATGTCACATTGATAGGACATACGGCCGACAATCATATTGATTTTAATCACGGTCGTCAACTCCAATGAACAGTGAATAAATTATGTTCCTCATGGATTAGGCTATGCAGACGACTTGATCAATGTGAATTAGTTTGCTTTTTGAAATAAAGACCCTGTTATAACTGAATGTTGATGTCAAGACGTTTGAAAAATAAACGGAAAAATTCCGTTTGTTTTGGGAAATCTCCCTATTTCCTTAAAAATAAGGGGAGATTTTTCGTCTATATGGTACAAATCATTGGATTTTGTTATATTTAGAGCAGTAAACCGGAATATCTCCTCTTATTCCTGCTTTTTAAGATGGTGTATTATACATTAACCGGAAACCCTCCGCCTATTTATTCTCATAGTTACACAAAATTTATTCCTTTAACGAAATAATGGAAACAGGGCGTCACTCAGCAATCCAAATTCTTGAATAGAAAGAGTTTCCCCTCTTCTTTGTGGGTCAATCCCTACGGCGCTTAAAGCCTTCAAAATCTCTTCCTTCTTTTCCTTCCCCTTTTCAAGTCCATTCGTTAAATTATTCAATATGGTTTTTCTACGCTGCGCAAATGAAGTGCGAATGATATGAAAGAAAAAAGGCTCGTCCAAAACGTCCACAGCTGGTTTTTCTCTTTTAATTAAACGAATGACCGCTGAGTCCACGTTCGGCTGCGGCATAAAAACAGTTTTTGGTACAATCATGACCGTTTCAGCTGTTGTATAATATTGGATGGCAATCGATAATGATCCATAATCCTTTGTACCGGGTTTGGCTGATATCCTATCTGCCACTTCTTTTTGCAGCATGACGACCATTCCGCGTATCGGAAGATTGTTTTCTAGCAATTTTAATATAATCGGTGTCGTTACGTAATAAGGAAGGTTAGCAACGACCATTACATCCTGAATAGTTGTAAACTTCTCCTCTATAATTTCCTGCAAATTTGCATCCAAAATATCCTGGTGGAGAATTTCAACATTATCATAAGGGGAAAGCGTGTCTTTAAGAATAGGAAATAATCGGCCATCGATTTCGAAGGCAACGACCTTTTTACTTTCCCTGGCTAAATGCTCGGTCAATGCGCCAATCCCCGGACCGATTTCAATGGCTCCAGTTTCCTTTGTTAAACCAGCAAACTTGGTGATATTACGCAATATGTTAGGATCAATTAAAAAATTTTGCCCAAGGCTTTTTTTAAATGAAAATCCATATTTATTTAAAATATCTTTCGTACGTATTGGTGTGGCAATGTCTTTTTCCACTATTGTTTTTCCTCCTGTAAGACACATTTTAGCGCCTTAATAAAATCTTCCTTCGATACTTGAAACATCATTAATCGCTTATGCAGCTGCTTGCCATTCGTATAGCCAATTTTAAGCAACTCTCCAATCCTTTCCCTGCGTTCCTTCGCTTTTGGCCCTCCGATTAATCCTGCGTCGATTAAATCATCTTTAGATATTAATTCTCCGGTTGCTTCTCTCATTGTTTGTGCTTCCTTTAAAGCCTCTTGTATGACTTCCCTGGAAGCGTGCTCGACTCCAATTCCATGACCAGATTTGGGCTTAGCGAATTTTTTATCGATAAAGGCGTGCTTGCATCCGGGAACATGCTCCGAAATGGTTTTACGAATTTTTTCACCCGGATAGTCGGGGTCAGTAAAAATAATGACGCCTCTTACTTGCTGGGCTAATTTAATTTTTTCAATCGTTTCCATCGAAATCGCGGATCCATTCGTTTCAATCGTGTCTGCATCTACAGACTTTTGTATAGCCCGCGTATCATCTTTTCCCTCAACAACGATTATTTCTTTTATTTTCATTTTTCCTCCAAAAAAGTTGAAACATTTTTGTAATATGAACGTCTAATATAGTAAGATAGTTTTCCCCTATCTTCTTTGTCGATTATCTTTTGCATCATTACAAGCGGTTCAGGAGATGATCGACCTTTTTTAAATTAATATTATTATAACTATAATTCATAAAAAGAAAAAAGCAGAGGATATTTCCTCTGCGTGAAAAGTCATCAATTTAAAACACGAATTTTAACTTGCCTTCTGCCGAATCGATAGGCCTCTTCTTTAGAGGCAACAAAGATGTCGATACGATTGCCTTTGATGGCGCCGCCCGTATCTCCTGCCACGGCATAGCCATAGCCTTCAACCCATACTTTCGAACCAAGCGGAATCACTCTAGGATCAACAGCAATCACCTTTAAATTAGGGTTTGCACGTAAGTTGATGCCAGTTGCAGTAATACCGGAACAGCCGTTGCAATACGCGGTATATGCTGTTGCATTCATATACATTTCTTTTCCGCCGCTAGGGGTATCTGAATTTGCTGATACTGATTTCCCGCGCGAAACTTGAGCAACCATTACCTTCGTTCCGACAGTAACAATTTTGTTTATGCTATTTTTTACTTTTGTTTCCGCCATTAACTTTCGTTTAACTTCTTTACCGTTTTCCTTAGTCACTTCGTATTCTTTTTTCATTAGGCCTTCTTGGCCACTCTGTATAACTTTCTCAGTTCCTTGTGCTAAATTAGAGTCTTTTTTAGTAATAACCGCATAATCAATTGGTTCTTCCACCACATCGGTGACCTTTTCAACTCGGACAATTTTTACTTTACCGTTTGGTTTAACTTTTTTCTTTAAGCCTGGTTCCACACGGTCAAATTTCCCTAGTGTAATCCCTTGTTGCAATAAAAAGTCAGCGACCGTAGTCGAAGTGCTCCATACTTTCTCCTCTTGTTTCCCATTTTTTAATACAAGCGGAAAAGCTCGATCAATTACGAGTTTCAGATTTTCATATATTGGATCTTCAAGGTCAAAATTAATTTTATCGTGATTGTTAATGTCTAATCTCTGACTCTCCATAAATTCTTTTACTGTCTTTGCTGTCGTGTATACATATTCCGTATGCTTACCGTCCTTTATTTCAACTTTCTTGGCCGGTTCCCACACCACGTTTAGCTTATTTTGTACAACGGTATTTAAAGAATGCGAGATATAATCATCTTCATCTACTACGACATTTAAATCTTTCAGTATTTCCCCTATTGTTTCAGCGTGGGTCTTCACTATCATTTTTTCTCCATCCACCGAAAGTGCTACCGTATTTTTCGTTCCCTCGTATACAAGTATCGTCAAAGTGGCAATAAATACTAGGAAACTAGCAATGAAAAGACCTAATTTCTTTCGGGTTATTGAAGAAAAATATGAGTATATTGCGGGTTTTGTGTTCATACAAACACGCCTCCTTCTTCTCCGAGAGATTATACAAACTACGTTTGCAAATTGTCAACTCACATCCCTTTTCGTAAGGTAAGCTCTATTATGCATAGACAAGCTTGAAAAGAAAAGGGTGAGTTATCGACAACCCCTGTTTAGGAAGAAGTAAAGTTTTGTAGAATTTACTGGAATCCCTATTAAATAACTTGATGTACTCTAGTATTTGCCGTTACTAGATTTTGTCAATCGATGCCGAACACTTTTTTTGCATTTGCTGTTGTGATCTGTGCTACTTCTTCCAAACTTAAGCTTTTTAAATCGGCAATTTGTTCAGCTACTAGCCTTACATAACTAGGCTCGTTTCTCTTGCCCCTATAAGGATGCGGAGCCAAATACGGACAATCCGTCTCAATTAATAGACGGTCTAGCGGGACTTGAATAGCAACTTCTTTCGGTTTTTTTGCATTTTTAAATGTTACAGGACCACCGAGAGATATATAAAAGTTTAAATCCAAGCATTGTTTCGCCACCTCAGCACTTCCACTGAAACAATGCATGATGCCCCCAATTTCTTCCGCATTTTCTTCCCGTAAAATTTCGATAATATCTTGCGTAGCATCACGATTATGTATAATAATTGGCATATTTATTTTTTTGGCAAGCCTGATTTGTTTACGAAACACATCTTTTTGGATATCTTTTGGCGATTTGTCCCAATGATAATCAAGACCCATTTCACCTAAAGCTACCACTTTGGGATGTGCTGCAACTTCTTCAAGCCATATAAGATCGTCTTCTGTCATATCTATTGCGTCGACGGGATGCCAGCCAACACTAGCATAAATAAAGTCGTGTTCATGAATGATCTCCAATGCTTTTTGGATTGTTTTTCGGTCAAACCCCACTACAACCATATATTCAACTCCCGCATCTTTCGCGCGGGCGATGACTTCATCCATGTCCTCAGCATATTGATCATCATTTAGGTGAACATGTGTATCAAATAACATAATTCCGACTCCTTTAATGATTATACTCTTTTATTTCATATCATTTATCACAGCTAACTAACATTTGTATTACAAAACGAAATAACATAGAGAGTAAATAAAAAACCGCTTTATTGCTGTAATCTCTCTATGTTATCTGCATTTGTTCAATGTTCTGAATGAACAGAAATATTAAATTTAGTTTACAATTGCGCCATTTTGTAAATTTTGATCGACGCTAGCTACAGAGAGAACCCCATTTTTCTCCCCCGCAAGAATCATTCCTTGCGATAATTCTCCACGAAGCTTCACTGGTTTCAGATTCGCCACTACAATAACCTTTTTTCCAATCAAATCTTCAGGCTTGTAAAATTCCGCAATTCCCGAAATAACTTGACGTTTTTCAAATCCAAGATCTAATTGAAGCTTTAATAGTTTATCCGCTTTTTTAACAGGCTCACAATGTATAACCTCTGCTACTCGTAACTCGACCTTCCTAAAATCATCAATTGTAATTTCTGGGAGCCGTTCTTCGAGTGCATCCTCAACCTTTTGTTCTTCTGCAGGTGCTGATCCACCTTGCATTTGGTTTTTGATGTAGTTTATTTCTTCTTCCATATCGAGACGCGGGAAGATAGGTTCCCCTTTTTCGACAACGGATGTACCTTCTGGAATGGAGCCAAATTTCTCCAAACTTTCCCAAGAAGAAGATTGTTCATCTGTAATATTTAACTGACTAAGGATTTTATTCGGAGTTTCTGTTAAAAATGGTTTTAGTAAAATTGAAACCCTTCTTAATGATTCAGCCAAATGGAGCATGACACTGCCTAGTTCTTGACGCTTTTCTTCATCTTTCGCCAATACCCAAGGCTGAGTTTCGTCTATATATTTATTCGTTCTACTAATTAATTGCCAAACAGAAGATAAGGCGACAGAATACTCCATGTTTTCCATTGCTGCTTCGTATTGTGTAATCGTGTCCTCATTTACTTTTTGTAAATCATCATCGAAGGCTGTAATAGAACCATTGAATGAAGGAATTTGTCCATTAAAATATTTATTGATCATTGCGACGGTTCTATTTAATAGATTTCCTAAATCATTCGCTAAATCAAAATTGATTCTTTCGACAAAGCCTTCTGGTGTGAACACTCCATCCGCTCCAAACGGAACCTCACGCAATAAATAGTAGCGAAGGGCGTCGAGTCCAAAACGATCAATTAGGGAGACAGGATCGACTACATTTCCTTTTGATTTAGACATTTTTCCGTCTTTCATGAGCAGCCAGCCGTGAGCAAATACTTTTTTAGGCAATGGCAAATCAAGGGCCATCAGCATAATTGGCCAATAAATCGTGTGGAAGCGAACAATTTCCTTTCCGACGAGATGGACATCAGCCGGCCAATATTTAACATACTTAGAGTCGTCATCTGTTCCGTAACCGAGTGCTGTAATATAGTTTGTTAACGCGTCGATCCAAACATAAATGACATGCTTCGGATTCCCAGGTACTTTAATTCCCCAATCAAATGTAGTTCTTGAAACGGCCAAATCTTCTAATCCTGGCTTAATGAAATTATTGATCATTTCATTTTTTCGAGATTCAGGTTGGATGAATCCAGGATTTTCCTCATAATATGCCAACAATCGATCGACATATTTACTCATTTTGAAGAAATACGATTCTTCCTTCACTTTTTCTACTGGACGGCCACAATCAGGGCAGTTCCCATTTTCCAGTTGACGTTCAGTGAAGAAGGATTCACACGGGGTACAATACCAACCTTCATATACATCTAGATAAATATCTCCTTGGTCCAATAGCTGTTTAAAAATTTTCTCGACCACTTGTTTATGGCGCGTTTCAGTTGTCCTAATGAAATCATCATAGGAAATATCAAGTTTTTTCCAAAGATCTTGAATTCCACTGACAATTTCATCGACGTACGCTTGAGGAGTCAAGCCACTTTCTTCCGCCTTTTGTTGGATTTTTTGCCCATGTTCATCCGTGCCTGTTAAATACATGACATCGTATCCACGCATTCTCTTATACCGTGCCATTGCATCTCCCGCTACAGATGTATAGGCATGACCTATATGTAAATTCCCGCTCGGATAATAGATCGGGGTAGTTATATAAAATGTTTTTAATTTTTCTTTCACCAAGATTCCCCTCCATCATTATATTCTTGAGTCTGTCTAGCTACAGGCGCCTTTCGCGAACTTCATGCCTTCTCCCTTCGATAAGTCAACATCAATTCGTCTTACAGGCTCATTATGTTTCCTTTATCTCAGTCGAAGGCTCTGTAGTTCGTACGTCGATGAACAGGCGCTTTTCGCTTTTCTTGTCTAGCTACAGGCGCCTTTCGACTAGCGAACTTCATGCCTTCTCCCTTCGATAAGTCAACATCAATTCGTCTTACAGACTCATTATGTTTCCTTTATCTCAATCGAAGGCTCTGTAGTTCGTACGTCGATGAACAGGCGCCTTTCGCTTTTCTTGTCTAGCTACAGGCGCCTATCGACTAGCGAACTTCATGCCTTCTCCCTTCGATAAGTCAACATCAATTCGTCTTACAGGCTCATTATGTTTCCTTTATCTCAATCGAAGGCTCTGTAGTTCGTACGTCGATGAACAGGCGCCTTTCGCTTTTCTGACTATACTACGCATGATTACCTCTTATATCATCAAAATATACGTGAAAATTAGCATTTACGCAACTTAGGCATGTCCTATTTTGCCAATTGACTTTAATTGGAAGAACTGATATCATTGGAAAAGAAGAACTTTGTCGAAAAATGGCGATGAAACTAAAAATAGAGATCCGGAATTATGGGGAGGAAATAAGAATATGAAATCGACTGGTATAGTACGTAAAGTAGATGAGCTTGGCCGTGTGGTCATTCCAATTGAACTGCGACGCACTTTAGGTATAGGGGAAAAAGATGCGCTTGAAATTTATGTCGATGATGATAAAATCATCTTGAAAAAATATAAGCCAAGCATGACATGCCATATTACAGGCAACGTTTCAGAGGATAATGTTGTATTAGCGGGTGGAAAATTAGTACTTAGCCGTGAAGGTGCCGACGAGCTTATTAATGAAATTCAAAATGCCTTTAAAAAATAAATGATCAAAGCCAGCTCAAATGTGAGCTGGCTTTTTAATATATTCATAGATTTTATTTAATCCAAAGCTCTACCAAGGTCCTTCAATAAATCCTCCACATCTTCAAGGCCGACTGATATTCGCACTAAGCCATCCTCTATTCCTAGCTCCAATCTTCTTTCCCGCGGAATTGAAGCATGTGTCATTAATGCCGGGATGGAAATTAAACTTTCCACCGCCCCCAAGCTTTCAGCAAGGGTAAAATATTGAACTTTTTTCAATAAATCTAATGCTTTTGCTTCACTTTCCACCGTGAAGGATATCATTCCACCAAAACCGCCCGCTTGCTCTTTGTGGACATCATGACCTGGATGATCCGAAAATCCTGGATAATATACTTTTCCTACTGATGGATGTTCTGCAAGGTAAGCTGCAAGCACTCTAGTACTCGATTCAATTTCTTCCATCCTTACACCTAGCGTTTTGATTCCACGCATTAAAAGCCAGCTATCTTGCGGTCCTAGAACACCGCCTGTCGAATTTTGAATAAAATGCAGTTCTTCACCCAATTTATCATCGGCTGCGACAACGAGGCCCGCCACTACATCACTATGTCCGCCAAGATATTTCGTTGCACTATGAAGAACAATATTAGCACCTAGGGAAATCGGGGTTTGCCAATAAGGGGTGCTAAACGTATTATCGACAATTGTTAGTAACCCTCGTTCCTTTGCGATTGTACTGACTGCTTGTAAATCTGTTATTTTCAATAAAGGGTTAGTTGGCGTTTCGATGTAAATTGCTCTTGTATTCACCTGAATCGCCTTTTTAACCTTATCTAAATCGGTAGTATCGACAAATGAAACGTCAATCCCAAAACGGTTGAATACCTTTGTCATCACTCTAAATGTTCCGCCATATACATCATCCGTTAAAATGAAATGATCGCCTGCCGAAAAAAGCTGGACAACAGCTGTAATGGCTGCCATACCGGAACCAAATGCAAATCCTCTAGTTCCACCTTCAATATCAGCTACTAACTTTTCCAACGCTTCCCTTGTCGGATTGCCTGTCCTCGCATATTCGTATTTAAAATTCCCAACTCCATCTTGCTTAAATGTACTAGCTTGATAGATTGGAATTGAAACAGCTCCTGTGTATGGGTCTCTGCCAACGCCGCCATGAATCAATTTCGTTTTCTTTTTCAACTCACTTCACCTCCGTCATAAATATGACTGCTTATATACCGCTCACTACTATCTGGAAAAATCGTTACGATATTCGTACCTGGTTTTGCTTTTCTTGCTTCTTTCAATGAGGCAGCAAGTGCCGCTCCTGATGAACTTCCTATTAATAGCCCTTCCAGTTTTGCTGCTTCTTTAAGAGTATCGAAAGCTTCCTTGTCAGATATCGTATAGATTTCATCGAAAAGGCAAGTGTCCATAAAAGAAGGAATAAATTCCAGGCCTATTCCTTCCGTTCGATGAGAGCCGGGCTCCCCTCCATTTAAAATCGATCCCTCTGGTTCAACAACCACACATTTTATTTCGCTAATCCGCTCTTTTAAATATGTAGCAGTCCCCATAAAGGTTCCACCAGATCCCGCACCGGCGACAAAGATGTCAATGCTTCCTTCTAACGCTTCATACAATTCCGGACCCATCGTTTCATAATACGCAGCTGGGTTATGAGGATTCTGAAATTGTCCCGGATAAAAGGCCCCGGGAATTTCTGCAAGAAGTTCCTTCGTTTTTTGAATTGCCCCTTCCATTCCAAGTTTAGTAGGGGTATTGATCACTTCCGCTCCAAGTGCACGCATTAAAATTTGCTTTTCACGGCTAAATTTCTCGGGAGTTACAAAAATAGCTTTTACACCATATCGAAGGGCGGCTAGCGCGAGTCCAATTCCAGTATTCCCCGCGGTTGGTTCGATAATGGTGCCGCCTTTTTTAAGGCTGCCATCTTGAATTGCTTTTTTAAGTAAATATTGTCCAAGTCTATCCTTTACACTTCCCCCAGGGTTGAAGTATTCTAATTTTGCAAATAGCTTCACTCCATCAGGGAGAGGAAAGCTAGTAATTTCCAATAACGGCGTATTCCCGACTAATTCATGAATACTCCCCGCATATTTCATTTAAAAAACTTCCGTCCACTCTTCCCGACGTGAAAGCATTTTTTCAGCAATTTCCTTTGCTCCTTCAAGACTATGGCTTGCCGCCCAACCACATTGAATTTCATTGCAAGCAGGAACTTCTGTAGCTGCCAGTACATCTTTTAGTGTGTTCTCTACAATGTTTAAAATGTCTTCATAGTCATCATGATTAACGACAGATAAGTAATAGCCTGTTTGGCAACCCATTGGACTTATGTCGACGATTTTGTCTGAATGATTTCTGCTGAATTCCGCCATCATATGTTCCAACGAATGTAATGCTGGCATTTCCATATGTTCTTTATTCGGCTGGCAGAAACGAATATCATATTTACGAATTTCATCACCATTATAACCAGTCTTTACACCTGCAAGCCGGATGTAAGGAGCTTTAACCTTTGTATGATCTAAATTAAAACTTTCCACGTTCATCTTTTTTTCTACAGTCATCCTTATTCTCTCCTTTGTTTAGTTGCTTCGATTAACCATACGAATTCATTTTTTTGTGTAAAAGTAACCGTAAAACCGTTTTGTTCGAAATGACCTTTTAAAATCGGCATCGTCGTATAATATTCAGTTCGTAAATCATTTGCCAATCGATGAAATCCTTTATTCTCAGCTTTTCGAATCATACTAAGTTTAGCGTTTTCATCTTCAAATATTGTATCTGCAAATACTATTTTACCATCGTCTTCGAGAATGGAACTATACTTGCGTATCGCAATCTCTTTTTCATCATCTGTTAAATGATGAAAGGCGTACGTACTGACGATTGTGTCAACAGATTGAAATGGATGGGTAAATGTAAGAAAATCTCCTTGTAAAATCTTTACCTCCGATAATTTTTGCTTTGCCACTTTTCTCATTCCCGCCGAAGGTTCAATGCCACATACTTTTTTCCCACTTTTCACTAACAATTCTGTTAGGTTGCCTGTTCCAACCCCAAATTCGATTGTATTTCCTTTTGCCTTTTTCACGACCTCTTCTAATATATGAAGATAATTTTGAAAAACTTCATTATACTCTGGGTCGTGCCCCGCAACCGTTTCATCATAAGAATCAGACCATTCATCGAACAACGCCGTAAAGTCAGTGGACATCTTTATCCCTCTTTTCAGATGAAATTACTCGGAATTATTATATTATTCAATTTATCATTAGTTGCCTAAAAAAACAATCGTAAAAAAGACTTAATCAAATATGTATTTGTGATAGGATTAGCACACTCTTTTAAATAAATAAAAACAAAAAAGAATGTGTAGGATTATCCCAACATTCTTCTTTGAAAATCACTCCACATGGTATGCTTGATAAACATCTCGTTTTGGTAGATTCCGATCTTTAGCCGTTTTTTTGATCGCCTCTTTTGAAGGAAATCCTTTTTCATCGATATAGTGCTGAACATGTGCCTTTATTTCGATGGATGACCACCACACCGCTTCTTCATCATGTTCATCCGTTTCGCTGCTTCCCTCAAGTATTAAACAAAATTCCCCGCGAACTTCCTCTTGCTCTGCCCACTGAATGGCTTCTTCCAAAGTTCCTCTTATAAACTCCTCGAACTTCTTAGTCAGTTCCCGACAAAGAACGATATTTCGGTTTCCTAAAATATCGTGCATTGATTTCAGCGTTTCTTTTAAACGATGAGGTGCTTCATAAAAAATGAGAGTTGCCTGTTGTTTTTTTAATTCTTCTAATTCTTGCTTTTTCTCTTTTTTTCCTCTCGATAAAAAACCATAAAAATAAAAAGGCTGCGTCTTAATTCCAGAGGCAATCAAAGCCGTTAAGGCAGCATTCGCCCCTGGTAGAGGGACAACAGTAATTCCCGCTTGAATCGCTTCAGCAGCAAGCTCATAACCTGGATCAGAAATGCACGGCATGCCAGCATCACTTACTAAAGCAACCTTTTCTCCTGCCTCTAATCGCCTTACGATCTCTTTTCCGCTTATTTCTTTATTATGTTCATGGTAACTGATTAAAGGAGTAGTAATCTCAAAATAATTGCATAGTTTTTTCGTATTTCTCGTATCCTCCGCGGCAATTACATCGGCTTCTTTCATCATCCGAATCGCTCTAAATGTCATATCCTCAAGATTTCCAATTGGAGTCGGCACCAAATACAGAATTCCTTTTTCCGCTTGGCTAAAACTCTTCTGAATTTGCATCCCACTCACCTGCTTCACTAAGAAATTGTTCTTTTTTTCTTCGAGTCAATTGTTTAAAGGCATATTCTGCCCGAAGCGCTTCACTTTTACTATCATGTTTTTCAGCATAAATCATCTTCACAGGCTTCCGCACTCTCGTATATTTGGCGCCTTTTCCACTATTATGCTCAGCAAGTCGACGGGAAGGATCAACTGTGTAGCCGCCATAATAAGAGCCATCCTTACATTCCAGCACATAAAAATAATGGTCATTTGCTTCCATATAAGATTTCTCTCACTTCATCTGTATATTCATTTTCTTCATTATAGACAAAAAGTGGAGGCAATACCTTCAATCCTGCATTTCCATCCTTAATCCCTTCAACTAAGATCGTATTTGCCTCTTTCCCTGCCTTTGGATAGACGAATCGAAGTCTTTTCGGCTCCAAGCGATACTCCCTCATGATGGTTAAAATATCCATTAATCGCTCCGGTCTATGTACAAACGCAGCTTTCCCACCTTGCCTAAGGAGCTGACTGCTCGTTTTCACGGCATCTTCAAGTGTACAAAGAATCTCATGGCGCGCGATTGCTAAGTGCTCATTTGGGTTGATCACGTCAGCGGATGGTGATAAAAAATACGGTGGATTACATGTGACGACATCAAATCGATCATGCCCAAGTCGCTTTGGCATATCTTTTATATCCCCGTGAATCATGTGAATTCTATCATCCAAATCATTGTATGAAACGCTCCGAATGGCCATATCATATAGCCTCTCTTGGATTTCAACACCAATAATCTTCGCTTTCGTTTTAGGGCTAAGTAAAAGAGGGATAACACCGTTGCCGCTGCAAAGATCGATAATATTGCCCTTTTGAATCGGCAAATACGTAAAACGTGCCAATAAAACGGCATCTAACGAAAATGCGAATACAGATGGACTTTGAATAATCCGCAGATTCTCTGCTAACAAGTAATCTAAACGTTCATCTTCATAAAGATTTACCATAAACCGTACACTCTCCAAAAAAAGAACCCTCCTCATATAGAAGAGGAAGGGCTTAGCATTATTTTTTATTCAAAAAGGATAAGCAAAACAAGCAGTCTTCGTCACGGCGGGGGCTGCCAAAATGGACATTACAAATATGGAAGCCTTCTTGATACAGTCTAGCCAAATTATCATAGCCTTCGCCAATTTCAGAAATCTTTTCGTACACACTTTTTCCTGGACTATTTCTTTCTTCAGGCGAGGCATCCGATTCTGGAGCTTCTGTTTCCATTACCTTGCGCAAATGGTCATTTTCCAGTTTTAACACATGGTTTTCTTCAATTAATTCAGCAAGATATTGTTTTAGTTCTCCAAGCTGTTGATATAGATGGCCTATTTGCATTTCCATGCTACTGACTGAATCGAAGAACTCCTTTTTATCCATGACTTACACCTCATTATTCCCTAGCCGGGACAGATGTTGCACTTTCACTAGCAATTTCCTCAAGCGTATATTCCAATATGCGCTCTTGCTCCGGTAATTCTACCTGGATTAAGCGCTCTAATATATTTAACCCAATGACCTTCCCTGATCCATCAGGTGTTTTAATGGCATCACCAACATCCGGCAATTCTGCCTTAGCTGCCTCATATTCATCATTTTCATATTTTAAACAGCACATAAGCCGTCCGCAAAGTCCCGAAATTTTGGTCGGATTTAAAGACAAATTTTGATCCTTTGCCATTTTAATTGAAACTGGCTCAAAATCACCTAAAAAGGTAGAACAGCAGAGCATACGGCCGCAGGGACCAATTCCACCCAACATTTTCGCTTCGTCTCTTACGCCAATTTGTCTTAGCTCAATTCTCGTTCTAAAAATAGCCGCTAAGTCCTTTACGAGGTCACGAAAATCAATTCGTCCATCAGCTGTAAAATAAAAAATAACTTTATTGCGATCAAATGTATATTCAACATCTACTAGCTTCATATCAAGACTATGTTCAATAATTTTCTCATTGCAGACTTGATATGCCTCCGCAGCAGCTGTTTTATTTTCTTCAACGTTTAATTGATCCTTCTGATCCGCCATCCGCACTACTTTTTTTAGCGGAAGAACTACATCATGATCATGGACTTGTTTTTTTTCTGTAACGGCTTTTCCATATTCAATCCCACGAGCCGTTTCCACAATCACAAAATCATTCTTGCGGATTGGGTGATCACCCGGATCAAAATAATATATTTTACCGGCTTTTTTAAACCGGACACCTACAACATTATACACAAGAAGGTCCCCCCTGCAAATTTAGCACAAGCTGCTCCATCAAAAGATGGGCATTCATATTTGCATTTAATTTCCGTTTGGCTTCCAAAATTGCAGTCATTTGTTCAGACAGCCTTCTTGAAGAGGTTTGCAGCGCATCCGCTGCAAATACATCCCGAAAGTCGGGATAGACAAGCTGCTCTTCTTTCCCCAATTGAATATATAGAATATCTTTATATATTAGAAGCAAAAGATTTAACCCTAAATCGATTTGCGCTTTCTCTTTGAAATGGTGTATCCATTCGTCCTGAAGGGAAGTCATGGCGTAAAGTGTACCCTTCTTCTGGACTTCATATAAGTTTAACACTATTTTTCTTGCTTGTGCAAACCAATCATCGCCATTCAACTCCAATGCTTCCTGTAAATGATTGGTAATGGCTGCTAAAAGCGGGGCTTTTACGTTGTTTATTCCAGCATCCTGCAGTTTTTTAGTAAACACTTCAACCGGTATCGCCTTAAATGACACTGTTTGACAGCGCGATAAAATAGTAGGAAGGATACGCTGAGGTTGTTCCGTAACGAGAAGAGCAGTTGTTTCTACATTTGGTTCTTCTAGAAACTTTAACAAACTATTGGCTGCTGGAATTGTCATTTTTTCTGCATCTATGATGATATATAATTTTTTCTTTGATTCTACCCCAGATTTACTAAACTCCGTTCTTAATGAACGAATTTGTTCGATTTTTATTGATAATCCGTCCGGCTCTACTATATGAATATCAGGATGATTGCCACTTCTTATCCTTTTGCAATTCACACAGTCGCCGCACGGAATGAAGTTTTGTTGTAGATTTTCACAAAATAAGCTCTCAGCCATTAATAGGCTTGCAGCACGCTTTCCAGTACCATGCTCCCCTTCAAACAAATAGGCATGGGCCACACGCTTTTTTTCGATGCTGCTTTTTAACATTTTCGCCGCAAACGGCTGCTCTTGTTCAAAGTCTTGCCAATTCATGGCATCATTCACTCGCTAACGTATATAATATTGCGTTAAAATTGATGGAATTGCTCGATTGGAAGAACAAATACAGTGGCTCCTCCAACAGAAACTTCTACGGGATAGGGAATGTATGAATCTGCATTGCCGCCCATCGGAGAAACAGGTGCCATCAGCTGTTCACGTGATTTGCAATTATCCCTAATAACTTGAAGAGCCTTATTAACCCTGACATCTTCAGTTCCAATCATAAATGTCGTATTACCAGATTTTAAAAATCCGCCTGTCGTTGCTAATTTTGTTGCTCTAAAATTATTCTCAACCAACGCACTCATTAACCGATTGCTGTCCTGATCTTGTACAACTGCCATTATTAATTTCATTACCATTCACCCCTCCATAAATTTGCTAACTATCTCCTTATTACTTATTATATCAGCTATTCTCAGTATGTTACATCGATAATCGCGAATTTTCTCGCCAATTTACATATCATTTTTTGCAATTAACTCTTCTAGTAATCTTTTTGTATGCTGAAAAACCGTTTCAATTGGTTCACTAGCATCAATTTCCACGATACGATCAGGAAACATTTTTAGTAGAGTTTTATACCCTTCCCTGACACGATGGTGGAAATCTAACTTTTCCAGGTCAAGACGGTTTATCTCCCGTCCTTTATTCTGCTCAATTCTTTTTAAACCAACTTCCGGCTCAATATCAAAATAAAAAGTTTTCTCAGGCATTAAATCCTGTATCGCAAACTGATTAATTGTAAAAATCTCTTCAATTCCAAGTCCTCTTGCATAGCCTTGATACGCAAGGGAACTATCAATAAATCGATCGCACAGAACGATGGCTCCCCGTTCCAATGCCGGAACAACTTTTTCAATTAAATGTTGTCTCCGAGCCGCCGCATATAACAATGCTTCTGTACGGCTATCCATCGCTGTATGATTCGGATCTAAAATAACTTGTCTGATTTGTTCCGAAATGTGGATTCCGCCTGGTTCACGGGTTAACACAACATCAAATTTACGCTCGCCCAATTCCTTTGCCAATTTTTGAAGAATCGTTGTTTTCCCCGCTCCCTCTGGCCCTTCCATCGTAATAAATAATCCTTGCATTATTTTCCTCCGCTGATTGTGATATTAGTATACTATTCAAGTTTCATGAACATCAATAAAAACTGCCATCTTTTCTGTCTCACCTTGAAAGCGCGCGCCTCCTTGAATAAGTGCTTGTAAATGTTGTAGATGCTCTTCCGTAACTTTCTCCCCAGGTAAAAGCAATGGAATACCCGGAGGATACGGAATAATCATTTTGGCTGCAATCCTTCCAACGGAATGATTTATATATACCCACTCATATGGCATATTGAGCATTTCTTTATACGTATAGGATAATTCCATTAAGTCGACGGGATTCTTTATTTCCGTAAAGATATTGATTTCATCGGAAGTTTTTCGTGATTCCAAAGACAACAGACGAATTCTTTCGATGGCTTCTGAAAATGGAAATCTCGTATCTTGTTTTACTAAAGGGAGTATTAGCAACACTTGATAGAGGTCCGCCAGTTCAGAAAAAATACCTGCCTTTTCAAACTGAGATTGTAATTCAAAGCCAGTTAAGCTTTCGTGACGCACTATTAATTTTAGCGGATCATCCGTTGTAATGACAGCGAGCCCTGAACCCTCTTGCAATTGCTTAATAAATAAATGTCTCTCTTGGATGAAAAAAGCTATATCCTCTTTTGTAAAATTACTTAAATAATAACGCGCGTAATCAAGTGAAGCCATAATTGGATAAGAAGGGCTGCTTGACTGAAGGACATTTAAGTAAAATTCAACTTTTTGCTCAGAAATTTTTTCACTATTAATATGTAGAAATGAACCCATCGTCATCGCCGGCAATGTTTTGTGCGCGGAATGAACCACAATATCGGCGCCAAGCTCAAGCGATGATGCTGGAAACGGGTCACCAAGCTGAAAATGTGCACCGTGAGCCTCATCAACGAGTACAATCATATTATGTTCGTGTGCAATATCAATAATTTCCTTAATATGATAAGCTTGTCCATAATAATCAGGATACGTGAGTATCAATACTTTGGCGTGCGGGTACTCCCCGATGGCATGCCGGATAAGTTCTGGATTTGGTCCAGCTGGAATCGAAAGGCTTTTATTCATTTCCGGTGAAAAGAAAATGGGATTTACTTTTGCCAGCATTAGGCCATTCAATATAGATTTATGGCAGTTGCGCTGCACCAAGACAGTATCATCTTCGTGGCAAGTTGCTAAAATCATCGCTAAATTCCCCACTGTACTTCCATTTACAAGAAAATAGCTTTTTCTAGAATTATATAGCTCTGTCAACAAATGTTGAGCATCCTTAATGGCTCCCTGTGAATCGTGTAAATCATCCAGGCCCGTAAGCTCAGTGACATCAAATTGAGCAAATTCCTTAAATGGATTTTCCTCCTCTAGCAATTCACCATTCTTATGCCCAGGCACATGGAAGGAAATCGGTTTATTCGAAATATGCGTGATCAAACGATTATATAGAGGCATGTTCCTTTGATGCATGTAAAAACCTCTCTTACTTCATTTCTTTCCTTTTATTTTACTATTTAGACAGCAAAAAGCCAGGCTGTATTCTTTTTTAGCCTGGGCATTCGTAAATTTATGAAAATATCTTCGTTTCAGTAATCGCTTTTAATTGTTTAATATAATATTTATAGATCGGATCCTTCGTACTTGTGGCAATCATAGCTTTCTCACAATCTGTACAAATAAAAGATGTATAAAGATGAATACCTTGTTTCCCCGTTTCCTCACAAATTATGCATTTTTCCACAACTCCACCTCCATACATATCAGTTTGTGCATCTTCCTTTATTTGTATACACTATTTTTAAGATTTTACATATTGCGAATCCCTGCATTCTAATTGTATGCAGCGGGGACAGTTGCTGTGTTTGTACTGTATAGATAATCAAAAAAAGGACAAGAAATGGTGTTCACCAAATCATGCCCTTTATACTGAAAGCGGAACTAAGTTCCCGTTATCAATGTGGGGTGATGGGCCTGAGTGGACTCGAACCACCGACCTCACGCTTATCAGGCGTGTGCTCTAACCAGCTGAGCTACAGGCCCACATTTAAAAATTCACAAACGACTTTTATATCCTAACACGGTTATGATGTAGTGTCAATTACCCGTTTTTGCAAAAAAATAAAATCCACCTTCATTCGAAAGTGAATTTTAAATAATCCATAACTGAATCATTGCAAGTGCAGCTACTCCTGGTATTCCTAAGAACCCTGAGATCGCGGAAGTGGCAAAATTGATTGGTACAAATATCCCGAATTGATTTCCAACGGCATTCAAGAAAAATAAAAACAATGCTCCTATTACTAGTTTCATACAAGCTTGGCCGATCCACTTCAAAGCCTTGCCCGGCAAGCCAGCCATTAATAAGAAAATAATTAACACACAAATGGCAGATATGATAATAATTGACTCCAAAAACCGTCCCTCCCGAATCCATCCTTTAATTCATTGTATGAAAGGATTGTCCGAAAAGAACTTTTGTTTAACGACGTTATTTAATGATGGCGATTTTTCTTACCTTCGCTTCTTGAAACAAAAAAAAGTATTTTGCTTTTGCAAGTTGAGTAATGGCCTCTAAATCATCACTTTTCTCAAAACTCAAATTGATAAGTTGGGATTGGATCATCCAATCATTTTTAGTGGTATCCATCAGTTCAATTAGTTTCTGATCATATTCCTTACGGAGTTTTTGCTTTTTCTTAAACACTTCAAGATTCCTCCGCCTTTAAATTTCTCTTCTGCCTTCAAGTGCTTTTGATAGAGTCACTTCATCAGCATACTCCAAGTCTCCACCAACCGGGAGCCCGTGTGCAATCCTCGTTACTTTAATTCCAGATGGTTTCAAGAGACGTGAGATATACATGGCTGTCGCTTCCCCTTCAATATTCGGGTTTGTTGCCAAAATAACCTCTTGGACCGTTTCATCTTGAAGCCTTTTCAGTAAATCAGGTATGTTAATATCTTCGGGGCCAATCCCTTCCATTGGGGATATGGACCCGTGTAAAACATGGTAAAGCCCATTAAATTCCTTCATCTTTTCCATCGCAATCACGTCTTTTGGCTCCTGAACTGTACAAATAACACTGCGATCGCGACGTGGGTCTTTACAAATATAACAAGGATCCTGGTCCGTAATATGACCACAAACGGAACAATAGCCTAAGTCTCGTTTCGCATTGACAAGAGCTTTTGCAAAGTCCAGCACTGTCTCTTCCTTCATATTAAGAACAAAAAACGCCAGGCGGGCTGCTGTTTTCGGCCCGATCCCCGGCAGTTTCATAAAGCTGTCGATCAGCTTTGATATTGGTTCTGGATAATGCATCGTGAATCCTCCTAAAACCCTGGAAGGTTGATTCCCTTAGTGAATTGCCCCATTGTTTGATTAGTTAAATCTTCTGCTTGCTTTAACGCATCGTTCGTTGCAGCAAGTATTAAGTCCTGCAGCATTTCAATATCTTCAGGGTCCACAACTTCTTCCTTAATATTCACTTCAACTATTTCCTTATGGCCAGATACAACGACTGTTACCATGCCGCCGCCAGCTGTACCTTCGATTCGCTCTTCACCTAGTTTTTCTTGAGCCTCAGCCATTTTCTTTTGCATTTTTTGCATTTGTTTCATCATACCTTGCATATTTCCCATTCCTCGCATCATCTTACACTACCTCCAATTAATCATTTAGTTTTTAATTTCAACAAGGTCAGCGCCCACTAGCTTCATCGCCTCAGCTATTAGTGGATCCTCATGTTCTTCCTCATTTTGCTTTCCATCTTGCTTTTGATTTTGTAAAAAGTCCTCGCGGATTTGCATCCATTGGTCTTCCGGAACCCCGACAAACTGAAGCTTTTTCCCTGTAATTTCTTCAAGGATACTTGATGTAATATTTAAGAATGACTGGTTTTCCATCGCCATTTTACAATGTATTTCATACTTAAATTTTAATATGAATGCAGTTGCCGAAGCCGCTGCTGGTTCAGCATCATTCAATAAAGCGGATTGGGAACGCATTTGCCTACTATTTAACTGCTCCAACAATTCCCCCCAATGACTTTTGACGGAATTTAAATCTTCCCTCGTCGCGTCCGTTAAAATTTCCCTTATCATCCGCGTATTTGCTCGGAATTCTTTTGATGGACGGGCTGTTTTCTTAGGAGACTGGGAGCCTGAAGCTTCCTCAACAATTGGGCGATTTGTTTTCAATTCATTGATTTCTTTTTCAAGCGACGCTATTTTAGCATGTAGTTCTTGAACACCAACCGACTCTACCGCATTCTTTAATTCCGTTTGGCATAGCTTGACTAAGCAAACTTCCAAATAAATACGTGCATGGTTGGAAAATTTCATTTCTTGCTGAGTATGATTTAGTGTATCGATGTAGTCATATATTTGCTCCGGTAGTATTTCACTTGAGAGTTTTGTAAAATCGTCATCAAGCATGGCGCGTTCCAACGATTCCTCAAGGTTCGGAGCCGTTTTGTAAAGGAGAATATCTCGATAATACAAAATCAAATCTTCCGCAAATCGAGCCGGATCTTTTCCTTCAAGCATCAATTTTTCAAGTGTTGCTAACGCTTCTGGAATGTTTTTTTCATAAATCGATCTGCCTATTTTATTTAAATAATTATGAGAAACTGAACCTGTTACCGTTAATGCATCTTCTACAGTGACAAGATCTGTGCTAAAAGAAACAGCTTGGTCAAGTAGACTTAATGCATCACGCATTCCACCGCCAGCAGCACGTGCAATAATATGCAACGCCTTTTCATCATATTGAAGACCCGATTCCGTCGCAATATGAGCCATTCTCCCAACTATATCTTGAGCTGTTATTCGTTTAAAATCAAAGCGTTGGCATCGGGAAATGATCGTTAGCGGTATTTTATGAGGTTCTGTTGTTGCCAATATAAAAATCACGTGTTTAGGCGGTTCTTCCAATGTTTTCAAAAGGGCATTAAATGCACCAATGGAAAGCATATGCACCTCGTCAATAATATAGACCTTATATGGAACAGCGTTAGGTGCATATTTCACTTTATCGCGAATATCGCGAATTTCCTCGACCCCGTTATTAGAAGCAGCGTCAATTTCAATTACATCAGGAATGGAGCCATCCATAATCCCTAGACAAGCCGAACATTCATTGCATGGTTCTGCAATCGGCATTCTTTCACAATTGACTGCTTTAGCTAAAATCTTTGCTGCACTTGTTTTCCCTGTACCTCGAGGTCCTGAAAACAAATACGCATGGGTAGTCTTTTGTTGGAGGAGAGCATTTTGCAATGTTTTGGTGACATGTTCCTGCCCTATTACATCGACAAATGATTGTGGTCTCCATACTCTATAAAGTGCTTGGTACATCATGCCTCTCCCCTCCTTTTATTACTTCCCACTTTGTTCTCGTCCTTTTATTATACCTTATTCAGGGATGTATTTACAAAGTGAAACTAGCGTAAAAAATCTTATAATGGAAAAGTCAGATTCGAGAATAGAGATCTGACTTTGATATCAAAATGCTCCTGAACCACCACCACCACCGCCTACACCCCCACTACTTGAACCACTGCTGCTTGAATCAGCAGCTACGGATTGTTTATATTTCGCTTCAGCACGGCTAAATCCAGATGTTAAAACTGGTGCTGTGATTAAATAATACATCATCATAGAATCATCAGCTCTACCAATTTCGTTCTGCCAAGGCTCTATATTTTTTTGACTTCGCGGATTTACTTTCTTTTCAGTTCCTAACTGATACATTACAGCTCTCATTCGTGTATCTTCAGTTGTGTTTTTCCAATCTAAACTCATTATTTTATTAAGTCGATTTGAAAATAGCCACCATTCATGTCTGATTGTAAGTCCTTCCCATGAAAGTGGTTTGTAAAAAATAGCCATTCCAAGACCGAACATACATAATACGATTGAAAAGAACAATAATAGAAATAATTCATAGTTTATTAACAAAACACTAAGTGGGATCATTAAAATACTAATAAGCCCAAAAAGACCTTTCACAATTACCTTCTTTTCATACACACCAAAATCCTTTACTTCCTTTTTTACTGCTTGGTACCATTTTAGCCAGCTTCCATTGTATGTTTGAAGGTTTTTCTTATTTTTTATATATTCATCTATATCCCCGGAACGAAATACCCCATTTTCGCCAATTTCATCAAACAACCACTCTATTAGTATTTTTTCATGATTTTGCTCGCTATTTCGATTCAGAATGATAAATTCATCATCAGATACTTGTTCCACGTTCCCTTTACGAACTAGGTCCAGCAAAGCTGCCACTATTCCCGTTTGTGTTAGACCTTTCGTATGCATGATGGTAGCTGCCATGCTCATTTTCTGGGACGGAACAAGCAATTTTAGCTTCTCTATTTCTTGAATAACCAATGCCCGTTTGCGTTTTGCACTTAAATATTCAATCGCAGATATTCCGATTAATAGTATTAAGGTAATGATAATGGCGTATATGCCAAAAATGGACATGTTTTTTTGATTCTCAGCGAATTGCTCCGCTTTTATCTCTAAGCTCTCC
Source organism: Lederbergia panacisoli (assembly GCF_024626525.1). Classification (GTDB taxonomy): domain Bacteria; phylum Bacillota; class Bacilli; order Bacillales; family Bacillaceae_C; genus Lederbergia; species Lederbergia panacisoli. The sequence goes on along the minus strand of NZ_JANJGU010000017.1, from coordinate 11,448 downwards.
TTTTCCTTTACAAGTTGATCTTTTATTTTTGTATTAGACGTCGTTGTCATCCCAGGAAAAAGTGAGGAATCGTAAGCGACTCTTATATCTCCATTTTCACCATCCAAAACCTTGCCAAGATTGAATTGTACAATACCATTTTGATTAATCTGTTCAGAACGAAATGACCGATCATAACCGAATGCTATCACATCATCTGTTTGTTTTGGCGGGTGGATAATGATTGTCATCTCTCCATAAGGTGACTCATTTCTTTGATCAAAAAATGGCCAATAAAACTCTGTCATATCTGTATATTTACTTACGCCATTTTTAATCTTATATTGAAGTTCAACATTAATTTCTTCATTTTTGCCTTTTCGGTGCACCTTATATAAATGTCCCTTTTTCTCCACTTTTAGTGTTTTTCCATCTTCATTCGCTAGGAAATTAGTTATTTCAGCACCTTTTTTCGGGATTATTTCCCGGGTAATGCCATTAAATTTACTTTCGAATGAATAGGTATGGACTTCTTTAACATCTACATCTCCATTTTCTAACATGTAGGCATCAATTTTCACATTAGTAATTGAAAAATCTACCGCAAATACTTGCACAGGTATCATCAATATAAAAAAGATAACGAAAGCAACTATGAAGCTTCTTTTCATGTAATCACCTCTACTTAGCAATACGAATGAAAATATAAAAGGATTCAACAATAAAAAACCCATCCACAAAGTGAATGGGTTTTTGTATACCATTTAAACTGCCGCACACCTTCCTCTGACTGTGCACCATAAGCGTTACTCAAGCAGTTAGCTCAATCCAGGCTGCCCTGCGGCACATGAGAGATTCCACTTAATGCTGCTTCCTTCCGGACCTGACATGGTTCATGGATTCCCATTGCGCAGGACCCAGATGTCAACACCACTTACTTGAGGCAGACCCTACAGTACAACAGCCTCGGGAAGGAATTCAACCCCGCTGGAGCGGATTGCGGGTTACAGGGCTCCGCTACTTCCCCATCTAGCACGGCAAAATTGATACCAATATTCATTAGCGAAACTAGTTCCGCGTATCAATTAGTATACTATCTTTTAGCTAAAAAATCAATGTCTCTACGCAGTTACTGCTTGCTTTCTTTTTCCAGTTTCTTTTTTTCTCTTAAGTTCCGAAAAAAATCACTTAATAGCTTCCCACATTCATCCTTCAGTACACCTTCCACAACCTCGCTTTGATGATTAAATCGTTCGTCTTGTAGTAGGTTCATCAATGTTCCCGCACATCCCGCTTTTGGATCGGCTGCCCCGTAAACGACTTTTTTTATTCTTGATAAAATTATCGCACCGCTGCACATCGGACATGGTTCTAGAGTCACATAAATTTTTGCGTTTTCCAATCGCCATGTTCCGAGTTTTTTACAAGCCTCTTCAATCGCTAAAATTTCGGCGTGTGCGGTAGCATTTTGCTCTGTTTCCCGCAGATTATGGGCAGCTGCAATAATCTCCCCATCTAACACAATAACCGCTCCAATCGGTACTTCATTGCAGCCTCTAGCCTTTTCTGCTTCCATAATCGCCGCTCGCATATAGTGTTCATCAGTTTGTTCCATTGAATTTCTCCCCGTTCATGAATATCTTTTATTTTACATGTAAATCATGTCTATTCCCAATTTTCACCTCATAAAATGGTTACAACCATCTCTTTGGTTCTATTGAAAATATAAAATTTACAATGCCTTCCATTTTATATTTAGGTTGTAATGTCCAGCTTCAGCGCCTATCGACTAGCAAACTTCTTGTCCTTTTCGCTTGCGTAGTCAACATCGACTCGTTCCTCGTCGTGTTTCCTTTATCGCAAGTCAAAGGCCCTGAAGTTTGTACGTCGATGAGCTAGGCGCTTACGCTTTTCTAAGTTTAAGGAGGTTGAAATATATGCAAATTCATATTGTCGAGCCTAATCAGACATTAACGTCAATTGCTGCGAGGTATAGCATACCACCCAATACCATTTCAGAAGCAAATGATCTTCCCAATCCCGATCAATTAGTTGTTGGCCAGGCAATAGTCATTCCAATCGTAGGAAGTTTTTATTGGGTGCAAAGCGGGGACAGCCTTTGGTCAATTGGACATAAATTTGGAATTCCCTATCAGGAGCTTGCCCGTATCAATGGAATTCCCGTTAATCATCCGATTCATGTTGGCTTACGTCTTTATATTCCTGAAAGACCAAAGTCAAATCGAGAATTTAACGCCTATGTTGAACCATTTGGGGGCACCGTCTCCGCGGCTCTCGAAACAAGTGCAAGACAAGCGGCACCCTATTTAACGTATTTATCACCGTTCGGATATTTAGCAAAAAGCGACGGGTCATTGACCGCTCCTCCACTTAATAATTTTCCAGCTATTGCTCGTGCGAATCGTGACACATTAGTAATGGTGATTGCCAATCAGGAAGCTGGACAATTCAGCTCAGAATTAGGTCACGTTTTACTGACAAATCAACAGGTTCAAAACACATTTTTAAATAATATCGTTAAAGAAGCAAAACGGGTTGGCTTTGGTGACGTCCACTTTGATTTGGAACGACTTTTTCCAAGGGATCGTGAACCGTATAATCGCTTTTTGCGAACCGCTAGGGACCGATTGCATAACGAAGGTTTAATGATTTCTACTGCACTTGCGCCTAAAACAAGCTCCACTCAAAAAGGCGAATGGTATGAAGGCCACGATTACAAAGCTCATGGTGAGATTGTTGATTATGTTGTCATCATGACATATGAGTGGGGCTATAGCGGAGGGCCGGCAATGGCAGTTTCACCCATTGGACCTGTTCGCGACGTATTGAGGTATGCCTTAACGGAAATACCTGCAAATAAAATAATGATGGGTCAAAATTTATATGGGTACGATTGGACACTCCCATTTGTGAAGGGAACGACCGCCAAAGCAGTCAGTCCGCAACGTGCGATAGAAATCGCCGCCGCCAATAATGTATCCATCCAATATGACCAAAAAGCACAGGCGCCATTTTTTACGTATACAGCGCAAGATGGGAAAAAGCATGAAGTATGGTTCGAAGATGCAAGATCTATACAAGCTAAATTTGACCTCGTTAAGGAATTAAAACTTCGGGGAGTCAGCTACTGGAAGCTTGGATTATCATTTCCACAAAATTGGCTCTTAATAACAGATAATTTTCATGTGGTAAAGAAGAAGTAATATAAAAACCCGCTGCGTACTCGCAAGCGGGTTTTCTATCTCCAAAGTTATGCTATGTTAATGTTATGGCGGAGGAAGAGGGATTCGAACCCCCGCGCGGTTTAACCCGCCTGTCGGTTTTCAAGACCGATCCCTTCAGCCAGACTTGGGTATTCCTCCATGGCAACAAAAATTATTTTAACAGTGCCAAGTTTTAAAGTCAACAAAAAAATAAAAAACCCTGTGATTTTCTTCACAGGGCTCACTTTTTAACCAATAACTTCTTTATTTCTCATATATGGACGAAGCACTTCAGGAATGATGACTGTTCCATCCGCTTGTTGGAAGTTCTCTAAAATTGCCGCTACGGTTCTTCCAATCGCCAATCCAGAACCATTTAATGTGTGGACATGCTGCGGCTTCGCATTTAGTTCAGGACGGTAGCGAATATTTGCACGTCTTGCTTGAAATGCTTCAAAGTTTGAGCAAGAAGAAATTTCGCGGTATGTTTCTTGGCTCGGAATCCATACTTCCAAATCATATTTTTTGGCTGCAGTAAAACCAAGATCTGCCGTACACATGCTCAAAACTCTGTATGGCAGCTTAAGAAGCTGCAACACTTTTTCCGCGTGGCTCGTCAATTTCTCAAGCTCTGCATAAGATTCCACAGGTTTTACAAACTTCACCAATTCCACTTTATTAAATTGGTGCTGACGTATGAGACCGCGAGTATCCCGACCAGCTGAACCCGCTTCAGAACGGAAACAAGCGCTATATGCAGCATAGTTTATTGGAAGCCGATCGCCGTCAATAATTTCATCACGATAATAATTTGTTACAGGCACTTCCGCTGTTGGAATTAAGAAATAATCTTCTTCCCCAACTAGGAAAGAATCTTCCTCAAATTTTGGAAGTTGCCCAGTCCCTGTCAAACTTGCACGATTCACGAGATAAGGAGGCATGATTTCCTCATAACCGTGTTCTTCTACATGAAGATCCAACATGAAACTCATGAGTGCCCTCTCTAAGCGCGCTCCTAATCCTTTATAAAAAACAAACCGGCTGCCTGCTACTTTCGCTGCTCGTTCAAAATCTAAAATTTCAAGATCACCAGCAATTTCCCAATGCGGCTTTGGTTCAAAATCAAACTCCCGAACATCACCCCATTTACGGATTTCCACATTATCATCTTCAGTTTCACCAACGGGTACACTTTCATGTGGAATGTTCGGGATCGATAACATTAAATGATCCAACTCTTCTTCCACTTCTCGAATTGTCGTATCAAGCTCTTTTATTTCTTCTCCAACTGCACGCATTTCGGCAATTAATTCATCGGCATTTTGCTTTTCTTTTTTCATTTTAGCAATTTGTTGAGAAACTTCGTTGCGCTTGCTTTTCAACTGTTCGACTTTTACAATCGATTCACGTCGTTTATGGTCCAAAGTCTCAAATTTGTCCAGGTCGCTTAAATCTTCGCCCCGGTGCTGCAACTTTGCTTTAATTTCTTCTAAATTGCCACGCAACAATTTAATATCAAGCATTTTTTCATTCCTCCTAAAAATTTTTCCTAAAAAACCAAAAAACTCCCGTCCCCTAAAAAGGGACGAGAGTTACCCGCGTTGCCACCCAAATTGAAAGCTTTCGCCTTCCACTTAATAGATAACGGCTCTGAACCGAAAATGCTTACAGGCTTATAGCGTTCAGCATTTTACTCGAGGATGGATTCACAGTATGCGCCGCCGATTCACACCAACCATCGGCTCTCTTTTTGACTACATAGCTTGCTACTATTTCCTCTCATTGCATTACTCATGATAAATTTCTTCATAATATACTATATCGAAACGTCGATTGCAACCCTTTTTGCGTTTTTACACATATCAATAAAATACTGCGTAAAACGTGTATCATCCGTTAATTCTGGATGGAATGAACAGCCAAGGAACTGACCTTCTTTTGCTGCAACAATTCTTCCATTATATTTCGCAAGAACCTCAACGTTTTCTCCAGCTTCAACGATATGCGGTGCTCTAATAAAAACAGCTGCCATAGAGTCCGCTACTCCCGCTATGGCAATATCTGCCTCAAAGCTATCTCGCTGGCGCCCGAAAGAATTCCGTTCAACCGTAATATCCATCAGACCTAAATGCACTTCCTCGGTTTCACCAATCCGCTTCGCAAGAAGGATTAGCCCAGCACATGTACCAAACATCGGCTTTCCACTTGCAGCAAATTCCTTCAATGGTTCAATAAAATGATATTGATCCAGCAATCTACGCATCGTCGTGCTTTCGCCGCCGGGAAGGATTAATCCGTCCAGCTCAGTCAACTGTTCAACCGTTTTTACTACAACTGCATTCGCTCCGCATTGCTCTACGGCGTTTACATGTTCACGAACCGCTCCCTGCAATCCGAGTATGCCGACCGTGATCATATTACCACCCGCGCTCTTGCATACGATTTTCTTTTGTAAGTGTAGAAATTTCAATACCTTTCATCGCAGTCCCTAGACCCTTTGAAAGTTCAGCAATCAATTCATAATCTTGATAATGAGTTGTTGCTTCGACAATCGCACGCGCAAATTTTGCAGGGTTTTCAGATTTAAAAATTCCTGATCCTACAAAAACACCGTCAGCTCCAAGCTGCATCATTAAAGCAGCATCCGCCGGCGTAGCTACACCACCCGCTGCAAAATTTACAACTGGCAAGCGGCCAAGACGTTTGATTTCTAGTAATAGCTCATAAGGAGCTCCAAGAAGCTTTGCTTCCGTCATCAATTCGTCTTCATTCATATTAACGACTTTACGTACTTGCGCATTGACCTTACGGATATGGCGCACCGCTTCAACGATATTGCCTGTCCCAGGTTCACCCTTCGTTCTAAGCATTGAAGCTCCTTCACCGATACGGCGAGCTGCTTCACCCAAATCACGGCATCCGCACACAAATGGGACAGTGTAATCTTTTTTATTTAAATGAAATTCTTCATCCGCAGGAGTTAAAACTTCACTTTCATCAATATAATCGACACCCATTGCTTCCAAGACGCGAGCTTCCACAATATGTCCAATTCGCGCTTTTGCCATAACTGGAATAGAAACTGCCTTCATTACTTCTTCAACGATAGTTGGATCAGCCATTCTAGCTACTCCACCCGCTGCTCTAATATCAGATGGAACCCGCTCAAGCGCCATAACCGCTACCGCTCCAGCTTCCTCCGCCAACTTCGCCTGTTCCGCATTAACTACATCCATGATGACGCCGCCCTTTTGCATTTCTGCCATGCCGCGTTTCACCCGATCTGTTCCAGTTTTCATTCCCAGTCGCCCCTTTTTCATGAAAAAATTCTAATCTCATTAATACTATCGGAATAATTTTAGTTAACTACAAAAACACATACGTGTCAACAGTGCCAGGCACTCAAACAACTTCGACACAATTCAGAATTGTTCCAGAGTTGTTCAGGTGCCTGGCACTCAGAACCAGCCTTTTACCGTCTTCGTTACACTTGTCCAAATATCAGAGAAAAATCCACCAATTCCGCGCATCATTAATACGAACCAATTTGCTTTTTCGACTTTTTCTTGGGTGACGACTTTGATTTTTGGTGCAAAGTCTTTTGAAAGGTAGCCGTAATCATTTTCTCCACTGTAAACAAGGCTTAGTGTACCTACTTCTTCATTTTTCTTGATTGGAGCTGTTAATTGCTTTTCTTTATTTAGTTTCTTTTTATCAACCTTAAAGGTTGGTTTATATAACTTTTCTTCGCCATTTTTTACTACTACTTTTACAGGCTTATCCGTATAAATTTTAACGGACTTTTCTTTCCCTTTTGTAACAGGCAATGACTTATCGCTTTTAATGACATAATTTTTCGGATATAGTTCCTTAATTGAAAAGTTCGTAAAAGCATATTCCATCATTTTTTTAGATTCATCGAAGCGTGATTTATAATCACCTTGTCCTTGCGCATTTTTCGCGTTCATGACAACAGTGATAACCCTTAAATCATTCCGTATCGCAGTACCTGTAAAGCAATATCCTGCAAAATCAGTCGTCCCTGTTTTCAGTCCATCTACTCCATCATATTCGTATACCAATCCAGGAAGCATCCAGTTCCAGTTTTTCATTTCGCCAGGCATTGTACGGAATTCTTTTTTTGTGATACTTGTCGTTTCTAATACTTCTGGATAATCTCTTAATAAATATGCAGCTAATTGTGCAGTAGACCTAGCTGACATCACATTTTCATCCTCTGCACCAGTTCCTTCAGGATGCATACCTTTTAAATCACGATTATTTAATCCAGTAGAGTTTACAAATTTATAATTTTTCAATCCAAGTTCTTTTGCTTTTTTATTCATCATTTTAACGAATTTTGATTCTGAACCGGCAATCGCTTCGGCAATGGAAATCGTTGCACCGTTTGCAGAATAAATCGCCATCGCTTCATACAATTCACGAATCGTAAATTTTTTCCCTTTTTCAAGCGGGACATTTGATAGATTTGTATCTACTGAAACTTTATTTACATAATCACTAATCGTTTGCTCTTGATCCCATTTGATTTTTCCTTCGTGGATCGCTTCAAACATAACATACTCAGTCATCATTTTCGTCATAGATGCAATACCTAGAGCGGTATCTTCATTTTTAGCATATAGGACTTTGCCTGTACTCGCTTCTATGAGGATAGCAGCATCTGCATGTATATTTAAAGTATCTTGTGCAAAAGCGCGATTTGGTAACTGTATCGAACTCAAAAGCATTAATATGGCCAAGGATAAAGCAACAAAAACTTTGTACGATCTTTTTTTCACAAGTTAGCCCTCCAACGTAATATGTACACCTTTGTCATTTTAACATAGAAAATGGTGTTTTTGTAGATTACAAAGGTATTTCATCTCTAACAAAAAAATGGCAGAAACTCATGAGCATGGAAGCACATGGTCCCACCATTAAAGAAAAGCGAAAGCGCCTGTTCATCGACGTACAAACTTCAGGGCCATCGACTGAGATAAAGGAAACACGATGAATCCGATAGGACGAATCTGGCTTCCTTATCGTAGGAAGAAGGACAGGAAGTTTGCTAGTCGATAGGCGCTGTAGCTAGACAAAAAAAAGCGAAAGCGCCTTTGACACTAAAATATGAAATCTTTTCGAACACTATTATGAAATAGAATAGTTTGGAGCTTCTTTCGTAATTTGCACATCATGAGGATGGCTTTCTCTTAAACCGGCACCTGTCATTTTAATAAATTGGGCATGCTCGCGGAGGTCCTGTAAATCCGCTGCGCCGCAATAGCCCATTCCTGAACGCAGACCGCCAGTTAATTGATATAGTGTATCAGCAAGAGGTCCTTTGTACGGCAGACGGCCTTCGATGCCCTCAGGTACAAATTTTTTCGCATCTTCTTGGAAATAACGATCCTTTGAGCCTTTTTCCATTGCTGCCTCCGAGCCCATTCCTCGGTATACTTTAAAACGGCGTCCTTGGAAAATTTCTGTTTCCCCAGGACTTTCAGACGTTCCTGCAAGCATGCTTCCAAGCATGACAGCATGTCCACCTGAAGCCAGTGCTTTGACGATATCCCCTGAATATTTAATTCCACCGTCCGCTATAATTGCTTTCCCGCGTTTTCTAGCTTCTGTCGCACAATCATAAACAGCTGTAATTTGCGGAACACCTACTCCTGCTACGACACGTGTTGTACATATAGAACCCGGCCCTATTCCTACTTTTACAACATCCGCTCCTGCTTCAAATAGCTCTGCAGTCGCCGCAGCTGTTGCTACATTTCCCGCAATAATGTTTAAATTAGGGAATTGATCACGAATTTCTTTTACAGTCGATATAACGCCTGCTGAATGTCCGTGGGCTGTATCAACGACAATGACATCGACATGGGATTTCACGAGCATTTCCACTCGTTTCATTGTATCCTTTGTAACGCCAACAGCAGCTCCCACTAATAATCGACCTTTATCGTCTTTGGCAGAGTTAGGGAACTCAATCACTTTTTCAATATCTTTAATCGTAATTAATCCTTGCAGCACACCTTTTTCATCAATAAGAGGTAATTTTTCAATACGATGTTGCTGTAAAATGCTCTCTGCTTCTGCAAGGGATGTTCCAACTGGGGCAGTTACAAGGTTTTCTTTCGTCATAACGTCTGTAATCAATAGAGAATAGTCTTGGATAAAACGCATATCGCGATTTGTAATGATCCCTACTAAAATTCGATCCTCTTCATTATTTACAATAGGAACACCCGAAATCCGATATTTACCCATTAAATGCTCGGCATCGTACACTTTATGTTCAGGAGTTAAAAAGAAAGGATCCGTAATAACACCGCTCTCAGAACGTTTTACCTTATCCACTTGTTCAGCCTGCTGCTCGATGCTCATATTTTTGTGAATAATTCCAAGACCGCCTTGACGTGCCATTGAGATCGCCATGGCAGATTCAGTAACGGTATCCATTCCCGCACTAATGATGGGAATATTCAACTTCAACGTTTTAGTCAGCTCCACCTTCATACTTACGTCTTTAGGTAAAACTTCCGATTTTGCCGGAATTAATAATACATCATCAAATGTTAAACCTTCTTTAGCGAACTTTGATTCCCACATTTTTTCGTCCCCCTGCCCAAAATATTATTAGTAGGTTATCAATTGGTTAAAATACTGTCAAGGATATGTCTTGATGTTCTATTTTTCAAACAATTTGGAGGTTTTAAGCTTGTATATAGAGGACGATATATGGAAACGCTTTACTGTTTTCCAATCTGCTGAAACGACACAACACTATTTAAAAAAGTGTTATTCCGGAATAATAAATAATGAAGTCGATACAAAAAGTTACGATAATTGCTTTGCATTTATGTACTACCTTGAACAAGGTGAAGTATTTTATAGACAAGCATCTTTATCTCCATTATCAATTAGACCTATTTTGTTATTTTATGGTCTTATTCACTTAATTAAAGCCTGTCTTCTAACGGTTGATCCATTTTATCCAAGTTCCACATCCGTATTAGCACATGGAGTAACAACGAGGAAACGAAAAAAACGACATTATAAATTTTTACATGATGAAATTAAAGTGCAAAAAAACGGCCTATGTACCTTTTTTTCGGAACAACTGTTCCACGTGAAACACTTAGAAGGAGAAAAATTTCACATGGTTGACCTTCTAACGCTAATTGTTGAGTTAGAAGATGTAATGCTGCCTATTTTGGGGCGATCTAATATGATTTCCCTTGAACGAATTGATGAGAAAAAGTGGGTAATTCCAAAAAAAATCTATGAATCCTACTATATGGATAGAATAAGACTTAAAGAATATTTGAATGGTAAATATGTTGAGGAGATCCTATGGGACGATGAAAAACTAGAGTTACCTGCTTTTAAAAAACAAAAAATCATTTCTCCTCCTTTTCGCTATCATATTTTCAACCAAAACCTTTATCTCCCTGCAGAAAAACACTCTAATATGGGGCTGCCAGATATGATCGTCCATTACTTATTACTCTATAATTTAAGCATGATTTCACGCTATGAAACAGAATGGTGGATTGATTTAATAAAAACAACTCCAAATTCTGATTATCCTTTTATAAAATCATTTCTTGAAATCACGGAAAAAAAAGGACCATTTCTGGTTGAGGAGTATTTAAGTAAGAAGCTTTTGTAAAGGGTTGGTGGGGTGGGTTCGGTAAAGTTTAAGAAAAGATATTCTGAGCAATATCCATATCTCGTCATGAACTATAGTTATTTCGTGCTGGAATCCTAACCTTTTTTATTTTCCTAGCGAATCACACCCTATATCAGAGGTACTATTATCTTAATGGTCCTATTGAGGTAGTTCCTTTGCATTTTCAGGGGCACTTACTACCTCAATAACCCGATTGAGGTAGTTCCTCTGCTTTTTAAAGGGTACTTACTACCTCAATAGCTCGATTGAGGTAGTTTATCTGCTTTTTCAGGGGTACATACTGTCTCAATAGCCCGATTGAGGTAGTTCCTCCGCTTTTTCAGGAGTACTTACTACCTTAACATGGTGTATGTTTCTTTTTATTGCCTTCGGCATTGAACAAAAAAAAGACACTCTCATTTGAGAATGCCTTTTGATTGCCTGGCAACGTCCTGCTCTTGCAAGGGGAGTCCCCTTACTACCATCGGCGCTGAAGAGCTTAACTTCCGTGTTCGGGATGGGAACGGGTGTGACCTCTTCGCCATCGTCACCAGACATGTATAG
>NZ_JANJGU010000016.1 GCF_024626525.1 Lederbergia panacisoli | reverse complement strand
GGGTTCAACTTCTAGTTTAGGAGACTTTTTTGCTTTCGTCCATAAAATGGCCCCCTATTATTCCAATTAATAGGAGGTAAATTAAATTTATTTTTTGGCCTGTGGATACATATGCAATGCTAGTGGAGAAATTCCGTTTATTTTGGGAAATACCCATATTTTCTTAAAAATAAGGGGAGAATTTCCGTTTATAGGGTCAAAATCTTTGGATTTTGTTATATTTAGAGCAGTTAACGGGAAAATCTCCGCTTATTTCTGCGTCTTAACTCCCACTAAACACATTAACCGGAAAATCTCCGCTTATTTATTCTCATACCTACACGAATAGAGCTTTTCTAGTTAATAAATTGCGTATCAATTAATGATTCAAATTCGGGAAGCTCCGTTAAAAATTTTAGGTAAACAGATGAATTGGCAAATTGTTGAATTACGTCTTTATTTACATCTTCGGTAAAGTGAATGCGGGACCAAGCGGTATTCATGACATCAGGGTCAACATCTTGTTTTGTAATTTCTTTTATGCTGTCAACCGTAATTTGCTTTGCTTCATCAGGGTTTTCATTGATAAAATCAATCGCTTCTTTTTGTGCCTTTACAATTTTGGCTATCAGATCTTTATTGGCTTTAATTTCCTTGCCGCTCGCAACTAAAATCGTATTTGGCAGTGTTTCTCCGTAAGAAATTTGGGTGCTGTCGACAATAATTTTCGCGCCGGTTTCTTTTACTAATTGAGTTGCCCACGGTTCAGGTACAGCCGCTAAATCAACTTGGCCAGATTCAAACATGCCTGCATATTGAGCGGGATTTCCAGTTACATGCTTCATGGTGCCCCCAATTCTAGCAGATGAAATACCGTAGTCCTGCAAGTATGTTTCCATTTGCACATTATGAGTACAACCGATACCAGGAGTGGCGAACGTTTTTCCATCGAAATCCTCAATCGAGTTGATGCCGCTTTTTTTACTGGCGACGATTGCTGTTCCACCTGATGATGCTCCTGCAATAATTTTAACGTCTGCACCGTTTGTAAAGTTATTCATAACCGGTCCAGGTCCTACCAAACCAGCATCAATATCGCCAGTTTTTAATGCTGTCATGAAGGCTCCGCCATCGGGAAAAGTTTTGTACTCGACTTTCACATTGTTGCCCAGTTCCTTTTCATAATACCCTTTTTCTTTTGCGACCATGGCAGGTGCATGGTCAATATTTGGAAAATATCCAATTACGATCTTTTCAGAACTGCCGCCCCACGAACTGCAGCCAGCTAATAATCCCATACTAAGTAAAACGGACATACCTATCATTTTCGTCTTTTTATTCATCTTATTTCCTCCCCTATTTACTAGTTTCTAATCCCCAGCGGCGAATGACATTCTTTTCAATTCGTTGGAAAAAAGTAAGATCTACAATTGAGCCAATGACGCCGATAATGATCATAATGCCGATGACCATACTCATATTTCCGAAATCTGATGCGTATTTAAGCGTATAACCCAAACCTGGCCCGGTACTTAAAATTTCCCCCGCCATTAGCGCACGCCAGGCAAATGCCCAACCGAGCCTAATCCCAGTAACGGCATAAGGTATAGAAGCGGGAAGAATAACCTTTGTAAACAGATCGAACCCTTCAGATCCCATTGTTTGGGCGGCCCTAATATAAAGCGGCGGAACATTTTTTATTCCGATCCTCATATTGATGGTAATCACAAGTGTTGCTCCAAGAATGACGATAAAAATAACGGAGCTTTCATTGAGGCCAAACCACATAATTGCAATGGGCAGCCAGACAATACTAGGCACACTCTGCAACGCTAAGACTAAGCTGCCTAATGTTTCATCAGCTGTTTTATTTTTTGCGAGCAGAATTCCTAAACTGAAGCCAATCACAATGGAAATAAGCAATCCAATGGCTAGTCTACGAAAACTTGCAAGAATATCGTAAACAAGAGTTTTATTTTCAAATCCATGCTTGAGTGCTTTAATTACATCAGTTGGTGCGGGCATAAGTGCTGGAGAAACATTGAATAGTTTCACAGCTCCCTGCCAGATAATGAGTAAAAGTGCAAAGAAAATAATTCGTTTAATGGTTTGCTGCATATGCCAGTTCCTCTTTTACGACTTTATCAATCTCAGTTTTTAGTAAACCACTAATTTTCGCTTCCAATTTAGCCGTTGCTTCGGGATAATCACCTCGAGGTCTTGGAATCTCCACATGGATATCTTCAAGAACAACACCCGGCCTTGTTCCCATGACGATGATTCTGTCAGATAGTTTAATAGATTCACTGATGCTATGTGTGACAAAAAGAATCGTCTTTTTGGTTTTTAACCAGATTTTCTCTAATTCATGATGAAGCCGGGCCCGTGTCTGTTCATCAAGAGCACCAAACGGTTCATCCATTAACAATACTTTCGGATTCATTGAGAGTGCCCTAGCAATGGAAACCCGTTGCTGCATTCCCCCTGAAAGCTCGTGTGGTGAATGATTAGTATAGTTGCCTAGCTGGACCATTTGTAAAAACTTATGGGCAACTTCCCTTGCTTCCTTTTTCTTCATTTCCTTGCGGAGCGGGAAGATCACATTTTCCTCGACTGTCATCCAAGGAAATAAGGCAGCTTCTTGAAAAACCATCCCCCGGTCCTTCCCAGGCTTTTGGATTTTATTCCCACCGAGCAAGATTTCACCGCTCGTTGGCTTTGTTAAGCCGGCGACAATCGATAACAAGGTCGATTTCCCACAACCCGAAGGTCCAAGAATCGAGACAAACTCACCTTCTTTAATATCAAGATTTATATTAGTGAGGACATCACTTGTAACTTTTTGATTATTAAATTGTTTGTGTAAGTTATTTATTTGCAGAAACATTCCATCACCCACCTTTCTTATAATTCATAGTGGTATAGTCAGATTAATAATAATTATTATATAATTTAATCTAATAAAGTCAACAAAATTATCGGGTGAGTTTTTTAGGCTTGTTTCAGGATGAGTTTCATAACAGTGAAAACTATGCTTAAAAACAAGTGGAAATTATTTAATTATCCGCTCAGATGCGAAGTAATTCTGTACTAGGCGGGATATAGGGAGAAAAAAAAGGCCTGCCACCACCTGAGTTTTTCGAATTCATCGAAATACCTTAGGATGTGCCAGGCACTGTCCTTAATAAGGATTGCCTCCATACGGGTATGGGGTGGGTGCGGGATAGGGCGTTGGGTAGGTCCCAGGATATGGTGCTTGGTATGGATATGGGTAGGGGTAAGGATAAGGTGAATAATAAGGATAGTTAGGCGTTAAGGCACCTGCAGTAAGACCTCCTAACATTCCTCCAATAAATGGTGCGGCAAAGTTACCAAAGCCAGTATTTATTGGGAAATTTCCACCGGTATTGCCGTGACCGCCCCCATGGTAGCCTCCATGATGTCCACCGTGATTGCCGCCATGGCCACCATGACCGCCTCCGTGGTGTCCACCGTGATTGCCGCCATGGCCACCATGACCCCCACCGTGGTATCCGCCGTGATTGCCGCCATGTCCCCCACCGTGGTGTCCGCCATGACTTCCTCCATGCTTCCAGCCTTTACTCATTATAAAACTACAACTCCTCTACAATTTCCCATTTATCGCTGGGATTTGTATAGTGTATGCTAGGTAAATGTTTATGGGTGGGTAGAAGTTTAATTTCGCAAACAAATCTTAGAACAAAACGGCACCATGCGGGATGTCCCAAAATCCAAAAGCCTCTCCCTCGCGTGAACCTTGGTTGCCGACTTAGCATAAGGGAATCTAAGGGAAACTTTTGACTCATTCATGTGGACGCCCCGCTAAATAGATGACAAGCTGGCGAAGGATGGGTAGGACGTATTAGTAGAATTAAAAAGTATAATATAGTTATATATTTGCAAAAGTAATGTAATTAAGACGGTTTGGGTGGGGGGAAAATACATTTGAAGGTCCAGGGGATACCTATTGTAGATGATAAGCTTGGTTTTATTCGGAAGGCGGTTGATTAAAATGGGTGAAAGTAAACAATATATTTGGTATGCAAGCTACGGATCAAATATTAATATTGAACGGTTTTTATGCTATATAAAAGGTGGAAAACCAGAGGGGTCAACAAAAGTAGAAACAGGGTGTGATGATCCATCTCTACCTATTGACGATGCGAATTTTAAAATAAATTATCCGATATATTTTGCAAAAGAGTCAGCAAGATGGAACCACCAAGGAGTTGCATTTATTGGTTTAACGGAGACTAGTGAAACTAGTACTTTGAGCAGGAAGTTCTTAATTACCGAAGAGCAGTTTCTAGATGTTTTAAAGCAAGAAAACAATGGAATTGTCATAGATATCGATTTAAATGAGGTTAAGGAAGCAGGTAGCAAAATATTCCGCAACAATTCTTGGTACGGTAATATTCTTTATCTTGGAGAAGACGATGGTTACCCGACTTTTACATTTACCGCACCTTGGGATATAAATGATGTGGAAAAAGTGAAGCCTTCTCACCAGTATTTAAAGACGATTATTGAAGGACTAAAAGCGGATTATTCAAATGCGGAGATATATGCTTACTTAATAAATAAACCTGGCATACAAGGGAATTATTCGGATGAGGAATTAAATAGTTTGATATAGAAGGGACACAGAAACAAAAGCATCTAATACTTACACACATGTAGTAGAAGATGTTAATAGGTATTTTAAAGAGAGCCATGATGATGCGGTTGAAATAATGAAAAATGGAGCCTGCCTATGGTTGGACTCGAGTAAAATTTATTAATCAGCCCATTTTGATGCTTGGGATATGCTGGCATATGGAATAATGATTATGATTTCGATTATAATCTTCTTTATAGGAAGTACTCGTAAACACTTATGTTCAGTTAATGAAGGATGACGGAGGTTCTATTTTCACTTTTACATTCCAGTAATTATTTAATTGAATAGGACTTGAATATGTGTATAATCATAGGTAATTGTATACCTAAAATGTTTTCTAGGGTTCCGCAATCATATTATTGGCCTGGTCCGAGAGAAAACTCACGCTAGACGTGCCACGGAGGGATAAAAGCCCGGGAGAAACTGTATGAACAGTTTTCTTCCAGGGCTTTTTTGTTTTTTTGGCCGGAATAAATTGGAGGTGTTGTTTAAATGAATAAAGACTGGATTAAAGTATTTGTTGCAGCTTTTTTTGAAGTTATATGGGTGATTGGATTGAAACATGCTAATGAATTTTGGGCTTGGACTGGAACTTTGATTGCGATCATCATCAGCTTTTATTTAATGATAATGGCGGGAAGAAAACTTCCTATTGGCACGGTATATGCAGTTTTTGTTGGGTTAGGTACAGCAGGAACGGTCTTTTCCGAGATTCTATTCTTTGATGAACCTGTAAAAGTGGAAAAAATACTTTTAATTCTATTGTTATTAGCGGGAGTCATTGGCTTGAAATTAGTTACAAAAGATTTGGTTCGGGAAGGGGATGAAAATTAATGGCATGGATTTCTTTAATCTTAGCAGGATTATGTGAAATGTTCGGCGTTGCGATGATTAATAAATTGCATAAAGACCGAAATAGGCAATCAGTACTTCTATTAATTCTAGCATTTGGAGCAAGTTTTATATGTCTTTCCTATGCAATGAAAACACTCCCTATGGGTACAGCTTATGCCATTTGGACAGGAATTGGGGCGTCTGGCGGGGCCATTTTAGGAATGGTTTTATATGGCGAATCAAAAGACTGGAGGAGGCTGGTTTTTATAGGGATGGTATTAGGTGCTGCAGTAGGATTAAAACTCGTCTCTTGATATGTTTTGTGTATTAAGCGAAAATTAGGCTCCTTATCCAATTATATTCCAGGTTTTGTAAAGAAACTACCTGAAAAATAGATGCCGGGGGGCCATTAATGAGTTTTTTATGATGTCCTTTTTTCTTTCTAATCTTGGTATAATACAATCTAGTGATCAAACAAACTATTAGAAAAAATCAACTATGGAGGCAGGGTCTGCATGGGTCTTAAAGATGAAATAAAACGGGAAATGCGAAACTTAAAGAAAGATATAAAAAACGAAGTAAATAAAACGTGGACGATTGATTATAAAGGACATCGTATTGAAATTATCAACCAGGTAAAAGAAGAGCTTCTTATTATTGATGGTGTGACGGTTGATACGAAAAAGCGAAAATCTTGGCTTTCACATATCATTCCTTATTCAAAGTTATCCGGGACACTTGAGCTGGAAGACGGCACAAAGCATACTGTTTCTGTAAAGCTTGGTGGCTATATTACCCTTGATTGTATTGTCAAAGTCGACAATGAAACGGTTTTGGATAATTCCACAAAGCTCGAATTTCTTCCGTGGGATCATAAGGATAAAATTGTTCCCTTTATAGAACAGCAAGTTCAAATACATAACAAAATAGTAGATGATTCTTTACCAGATGATCAATACTTGTACGATGAAAATGAGCCGCAATTAGCTAAGGGCTTATCCGATCAATTAGTAGATGACATGCCTACTCCTTTTTTTGTGAAAAAACTACTAAAGTTATTTAAGGAACAATTACAACATCCCACTACCAAAACACGTAGGGCGACATATGAAAAAATCATCTATGACAATATTGCGAGCTATAATGATGAATTCATTGAGAGATTCCAACAAGAACAATGGGACGAAACCCTTGTACAGCAAGAGGCATTATGGCTTCTTGAACATGCAGCACATAGAGAGGTTGTAAAGTTTGCCATCACCGTACTCGGTTGTACTGATTGTGAAAATTATAAAGAGCTTTTATTTACATTAGGGATGCATGAAGAATTTACACCATATGTCATATTTGCCTTGAAAAATGGAACATCGCAAGCAAACAACCAAATTTGGCAGCTTGCTCAGTCCGTTCATGGTTGGGGAAAAATAACGGCAGTTGAACAGCTCGATGCGGCAACACCAGAAATAAAACAGTGGCTACTGACAAAGGGCTGTGAAAATGTCATTATGAATGAATATTTAGCCTATACATGTGCCGTGAATGGAGATCTTGAGGAAGCTTTATATGAAGAATCAGTTTCAAAAGAGCTATATGATGGAGCGGGTCTCATCATCCAGGCGCTGCTTAGTGAAAGTGCTACTCAGGGCATAGAAGATTATCCGTACGCAAGCGCGGCTCTGTCTCGCTTCGTTCACCATGCTCGTACACACTGTCAAACACTTGAAGATTTTTATCCATTAATGAAAATAAGTGAATACATAAATGTGGATGAGGATGTTTGGGAAGAACGTTTTAGTGAGCAATGGAAACGACATGAGCGCACTTCCATTCAGGAAGCCATTCAACCATTAATAGATGACCCTAAATGGTCGCAGCTTGCCATGGATTCACTACAACAAAAATATGACTATAAAGTGCTTGAAATCGCCCGCTTTTATCAAGTAGATGTGACTCCAACTTTATTTGGGCAACTAGAAAAAGATCCAACAAACAGTGAACTATATTTAGCGATTATGGGATCAAATAATCGTACATATATCGCAGATCTCTGCACATTTGCGGAAACAAAACTTTCGTTATCAAACCTATCAAATGATGAGCAAGATTGTCTGCATTGTATTGTTCAAGATTTACATCAGCATGAAGGAGTGGGTCTGCCACTAGTTCAAGCAGCTCTTAAATCTAATGATGGGGGTTTACAATACCATGCACTTAGCGTGCTGGAAGAGTGGAACCCTTCGATTTGGCAACAACCTACTATACAGGCAGCCATTAAAACAATAGCAACTACGACGAAAGATAAGGAAGATCGGAAGTTGGCGAGATTGTTGTTAACGAAGTGAGAAAAGGGATAAATGGAATGGTGACTAAGGACTGACCCCTTTTTTTCAACTAGTGTTTGTAATACAGAACATATTTGTAGTTAGATGAAGATTCAGGTACTGAATTTTATTATGCATAGGTGCTATTCAGTCTATATAAGTGGAGGTTGCGGTATTGGAAATTAGTAATATCTTAGTTACTGGAAGAATGTATAAAGATATTCAAGAAATCATCGACGGCCTTGAAACGGATAAAGTGTTTAGGTTTCTTCCTGAAGAGAGTGTTAGCCAGGGAGATATTGACTGGGCGGATGCCTATATTGCTTTTAAACCAGTTCCTGGCCTGGACTATAAGAATATAAAATGGATTCATTCACTTGGTGCAGGTGTAGATAGCTTTTTGTTTGATAGAGTTTGGAGTGATAACACCTTGATCACACGTACTACCTGCTCATTTGGTGAAAGAATTAGTCAATATTGCCTTAGTTATGTATTAAGTGATCTGCAGCTTCATGATGATTTTCATAGAGGGCAACGCAACAAACAGTGGTCCCAAAACACTCCCGAACTGTTATGGGAAAAAAACGTACTCGTATTTGGCACTGGTAAAATTGGTTCAGAAGTAGCAAGGACCTTCAATTATTTTGGAGCAAACGTTTTTGGCGTCTCATTATCGGGTGCCCCAAAAGAACCATTTAAGAAAATGTTCGTAACAAGTGAAATTGACTCCATTTCATCTGATATTGATATTGTCATTAACACGCTGCCTTTAACCGATAAGACTTATAAATTATTTGATAATGCTATGTTTAATAGGTTTAATCGTATCCTCTTTATTAACTGTGGGCGCGGGGCATCTGTTGAAGAAGAAGCAATCATCAAGGCACTCGATTCCGGGCATATTAGGAAGGCAATACTAGACGTGTTTTCCGAAGAACCACTTAGCGAAAAAAATATTCTTTGGAGCAGAAAAGACATAACCATCACTCCGCATATATCAGCCATTACATCACCGTTGGAGGCTGTAACCTGCTTTTTGGAAACGATGAATAATATTGAAGCAAATGTTGAATTGGAAAATAAGGTGAATTTGGTAAAGGGATATTGATATGGAGGGTAAAGCACATGAAAAAATTCGATGCGGAATGAAAGGGACACTTTTTGGACCAGTCTTTTATGCATAGGGATTCCAATCGAATTGAAACGGTATGAGAAAGTAAAAAAGGTACGTCAAAACCAGGCAAGTTTGTCCATTAATTTGACAGAAGTCTAGGAGTAAAGTGCTTTTGGATACAGAGGTTGTTAAAAAAATAAGCTAGCAAAGATATATCATGTTTAGGTATATCTTTGCTAGCTTACTCACCTTGTTGAATCATTTCCAAAACATCTTCAGTTGAATGAATCCTTCCTTCAAGAATGTCCTTTTTTGCTTGTAATAACTTTTGTTTTAACTCAGCGTCTTGCTCAACGTCCTCTTTTACTGTGGTCTTAGATTCATCAATCAAAGATAAAAGTATCTCTTTCCATCAATTTCAAATATCGATTCACCTTCACGGATGATATCTTTAATAACTTCTGCGGCATATCCATTTAATTTTCTCATCGGCTTACCTCCAATGATTCATTTCTTTCGTCCATTATACGGTATTCATGCATTAAGAAACAGATTAGCGGAATTTTCAAGAGCCTTTCGTGAATGGAGAGGTTTTTAAGATCCGGGACCTGCCCCCCAGTCGCGCTGATACCGTGTTTTTAATGGCTGAGAGTGGAGATATACTTTATTTAATGGTAAATCCTTTTCCAACAACTTTTTTCTTATCTAAATCAACAAAAACTGTAAGCTTTTCCGAAGAATCAGTCTCGGTATTATTAAATGTAACAGAATAAACCTGATCTTTCTCATAGTCTTTATCAATAAAAGGTTTGATCTCATCATTAACAGTTATTTTCTCTACGATTGAATCTTTTGGACTTACTGGTATTAATTCTTGTTCTTCATCTGAAAGGCTATTGAATGCTGCCATCTCAATCGGTAATTTTTTTTTTGAATCAAATAAATAACAACCAGTTAAGGTAAGTGTTACTAGTAGCAGTATTGGAATAAATGCCAACTTGTTCAAACGACCCCTCCTATTTCAATAATAGACGTTTTATTTGAATGAAAGTTTCGCCATTAAGCGGTCAGTATAGGAAGATGGAGCAAATTCCACGTTGCCCTTTTGCTGGTCGAAAAGGCCCCGGAATTAAGTTTCTCTTATATCTACCAAGTTGTAGAAGAAAGACTGTATTAACTGTAAAATATATTTAAATAAGGAAAGTAACAAAAATGGGGAATCAGTGATGACGAAAACGAAATATGCACTAATTCTATTAGGTGTTATGGACTTGATGCTTATCATCATGCATCTTACGGACTACTTTATTCTTTTTTTGAAACCAACCGGCTATCTGATTCCTTTCGTGGTGAATCTGATTGTTTTATCCGTCATTGGTTTCCGTTCAATTTCCCCTAAAATTGGGATGGTTATTGTCCCTATCGTTAGTTTACCTATTATATTTATCTATGGTTTTATCATTTTGACTTTTGACAATAGTTATACCAAAATTGATTCCCCCTATGGATGGCAATCAGTAGTCATCGAATATAGGCACGCCACATTGGGTGAAACAACCTATTTTTATAATTTTTACAAGACCAAGTTCGGTCTTGTTGGCAAATCCCTTCGTGACCAATCGATTGAGATGATGGTTCCCTACAGCGATCACTCATCCGGTGCCGATACTGAAGGTGCTTTAGGTTTGGGAAATGAAAAATGGATTACTAAAGATACTATTCGTTTCTCTACATGGCAAGGGATGAAAGACGTACACTTAAATCCCTCTCAATCCATAAGTTCGGAAGATATCCAAGATGGGACAGAGGGACGGGGGAAATTGAACATGCCTCAATCATCAGTAGATGCTGCAGATATCGAAGCTTTTATTGAAAGGGCTAACAATAAAATGGACGGTGAAACTATTATAATAAATGGTAACCGTTTAGAAATACGCTATGACAAAGAATCCGATCAAAGTTGGATTGAAGTAATCGACGTTAATGACGAGGCTGCAATACCAATACAGCAGTGCTCCCGTGTCGTTGCGAATGAAAAACAGGGATATTATATGTTGGAGGAGTGTACCAATCAGTGGGAGTATGCTTTGTATCCTATGCCAGCTTATTAATAACTTGTCGTGTTTGTCGGAGGAAAAAGACAGAAAGTCAGGATTCCTCTGATATTTAAAAGTAGTGGTCTATCCATTTCTCTAATAAATTAACTGAATGGGAACGCTTGTTTCCATAGCCGTTTTTTGCTAGAATAGGAGTATAGATTATTAAGAACTAAGGGGTAACCCTCTAGGAGGTGGAAAGTAATGGCGGTTAAACACGTACCAACTGGAATTGTACATAGTGGAATCAAAGGTGGAACAACTGGTTGTGGATTTAATACCAAAGATAAAGCAAGCCATTGGGTAAACACGAATTCTAAAATTACTTGTGATAAAAATGGATGTAAAAACTAATCACACTTTAAAATACAATTCTTAAATAATTCTAAGCAAAAAAATGAACCCATTGTGATATGCTCCTTTTTAAGTAAACAGGTTAAATGTTAAAAACTTGTTTTCCCTTAGGGAGCATTTTTTTATTTTAAAATAAGTTTGCTATCACATTTTCTATTTTTATAAATAGGGGTGAAAAAGGAGCAGTTCCTCACTACGCTAAAGAATCGGTGACTGACCCACTGCCCCCAAAAAAATTAAATAAACCTTAACAACAAATTTGTTATTTCAAGGCATTATTATGGAAAGCAAGGTACTGAGGTATCTTGCGCCATTTAGTTATAATATAGTAGAAATAATTCATTATTAAACATGAAAGATTTTCCCAAATGGATTATAAATATGCAGTGCTATTTTTTGATAAACTTCCTAAAGAGGTCCCTGATATGATTGTAGTGGAGATGAAGGGAGAGGCATTATGCATTTTTTTGGGTATATCTTGCTAATAGTTGTATATGGAGAATTTTAGCCAAATACTTTAAAAACGTTGGCCTTGATATCAAGAGGTGAAGAGTGGAAACTATTGGACTATATTTATTTTGCATATATAACAAGCAATCTTTGATATAATTGAGGTTAGACTAAGGGAAGCTGCTAATCTTCTTTGAAAAGTGATTAAAAAAGTGCTTTGAAGAAACTCAAAGTAACGAACTTAAGTAATCGACTCGTCTTTAGTATAAGGAAATTACACGGATGAGTTTTACCTGGATACATAATTTTTTGCTAACGCAAGGACTTTGAGCTATTGATTGATTCTTATAGCAGGAATTGCGAAAAAAAAACAATGGCGGATGTCATTTTAAACTTGTGTTCATGGTTCCACCCAGTCGGCTCCCCTGGAATGTGAGAACGTATATTTGAGATAGTAAAAAAGGATTTTTGGCTTAATAGGTCAATGTGCATTTCCATTAATTCACATTGATAAATGTACTTGTTATCTTGAAATCATATAATCCGGTAAGGAAATGACAGAAGGAGGAATTATGTTGGGATACAGTATAAGGAAAATTATCGAAAAAATAAGTTCCGGAGAAATAAGAATTCCGGCTTTTCAAAGGGGATATGTGTGGGAACCAGAGAATGTAGCTTTTTTAATGGATAGTTTATACAAGGATTTCCCTATTGGCACAATATTATTGTGGAGAACTCGTGAACAACTAAAGACAGAGCGTCAGCTAGGGGGTTTTAAATTACCAATACCTCAGAAAGATTATCCGATCGATTATGTTCTTGATGGTCAACAGAGATTAACATCCATTTTCACAGTTTTTCAAACTGACTTGGAAGCAGAGGAAAATGAGAGTTGGATGGATATCTACTATATTTTGGATAATAAGGGATCAATACAAGATAGTCGTTTTATAGCTCTAAAGAAAAAGGATTTTGATCCTACCAAACATTTTCCCTTAAATGTTCTTTTTGATTCAGTCAGATATAGACAAGCTACCGAAGAATTAGAACTAGATACAATTAAAGAAATAGATAAATTACAGGAAAAATTTAAAGAGGTTGATGTACCTATTGAACTTATGGAGACAGATAGTAAGGAACATGTAGCCATCGTATTCGAGAGGATAAACCGAGCCGGTATTCCTTTAGACTCATTTCAGTTATTATCAGCATGGAGTTGGAGTACTGATTTTGATCTACAAGAAGAATTATCTCAGCTGTCAGATGAGCTTTCAGGATTTGGATTTGGTGATTTAGCGTCGGAACAAGATCTCTTATTAAAAAGTTTTACCGGTTTTATAGTTGGGGAAACTACGCCAAAATCAATTGTAAGTTTGGACGGACAAAAGGTCAGGGAAAACTTTGAAGTTATTAAAAATGGCATAATGTCCAGTATAGATTTCTTGCAAAAAGAGTTAAATTTATTTTCACTTAAACTAGTTCCATATCCATCAATGATTGTTTCATTAACAAAGTTTTTTGGAACAGATAAGAAAAACGGAAGGCTTTATACTGATAAACAACGAAAAGAACTAATTAGATGGTTTTGGAGGAATTGTTTTTCAAGAAGATATTCCAGCGGTGTAAATAGCGCACATGAAGAAGATTTAGCAGGTATGGAAAAATTACAGAAAGATGAAAACCATTCTATAAGTAATTTTAAGTGTGATGTTGAGGTTGGTTTTTTTTTACAAAATCAGTTTTCAATTAACTCTGTTAATACTAAAACATTTATTACTATGTTGGCATCAAACAATCCTAAATCATTTATTTCTGGCGCGAATGTTAATCTGGGAGATGTACTTAAAAAAGCAAGCGGAAAAGAGTTTCACCATATTTTCCCCGATAAACATTTGCAAAGATTAGGTAAGATAAAGAAGGAAATTTACCCCTTGGTTAATTTTTGTTTCCTAAATAATGCTGATAACCAGATAATTAAAGATAAGGATCCTAAGGTATATAAAAGTTTAATTAATCAGGAGAGTTTAAATGGGATATTACTTTCAGCATTATGTCCCAATAACACATTCGACTTGCCCTACGATGACTTTAAAAATGAAAGAGCAACAATTTTAGTGAAGTATGCTAAAAAACTTATTAGTTAGTTTCTTAATCCCTATTCCAAATTATCGGAATGGGGATTTGTCTTGAGTAATAGATCTAATTATTAATGAATACGAGATACGAGGACTAGTCCCCCGGTACTTAACGTAGCGTGGAACTAGCCCTTTTCCTTCTGTTCATTTCTAGCAAATAAATTATCTGAAGGTTATAATTCTGGCAAATGTACTGAACCCAATCTTCAAGATGACAGTCCCGACCCCTTTTCCGCCGCTGAAGCAACAGAAGAAATACCTGTAAGTAATTAGGGTATAAGGTAATGACTAAAAAGGCTATTTTACCTCACGACAACAAAGTAAATGATTCTGAAGAAACGCATAACAACTTTGTAACTTTTTACATATATTCAGTGCATAGATATAATATTTTATTGTTAAGGTTTATTTTTTTTTACATTGTCAATAAAACTAGATACATCTTCGACTACCCCAATTAAATCCTTCTTAATTTCATGTTCCCAAATCCTTTTTATATGCCAGCCATTTTTTATATAGTGTTCATTTACTTCATTATCTCGTTGCTGATTCCGTAATAGTTTATTTTCCCAATATTCCCGATTACTCTTAGGCCAAGTACTATGAATTGGGCATACATGCCAAAAACATGAATCAATAAAAATAACTATTTTATACTTCCTTATTGATATATCGGGTTTGCCAAATAATGAGTTAGCATTTTTTCTAAATCTATAGCCCCGATGCCAAAGTCTTTTTGTCAGGAGGTTTTCAAGCCTGGATTGTGAACGAATAGCTTTCATGGTTTTAGTTCTGTCAAGTTTAGACATATTATCGGCCATATTCATCCTCCTATTTTTTATATAATATCCCTTTTAGCGCCTAAGAAATCATAACAGGAATTAGTTTTTGTTAAAGTACGTTACATAGGGTTGTAATGTAATGAAATGGGAGATTCTGAGAGAGCAGTATCCCAAGCAACTGTGGTTTTTTTTAGTTAGACACCCCCTTCTTTTAGGAAGGGGATATTTAAGAATAATATTGTTGTTTCTTGATAATGAATCTATAGCTTTTTCGGTGTTAATGGAAGTTACCTATTAAACTCTGTAAATGCCATACAAAATTTTACAATATTAATATACAATAAAAGGGGATATATCTAACGGAATAATTTAGTCTATAAAATATAACTTTTTACCTGAAAGGAGATTTGGAATTGAGAGATCTTGAATTACCTCCCTATGCACCTGCTCTTATGGAATCAACAAGGGCAATAGGATATTCGATTGAGACCGCAATTGCAGATATTATCGATAATAGCGTAACAGCTATGGCTAATAGAATAGAAATCAATTTTTTTCCAGTTGATTGCCCATATATCTCAATTTTGGATAATGGGATAGGAATGACAGATTCTGAGTTAATTGAGGCGATGCGTTACGGAAGTAGAAACCCATTAGATGCAAGAGGAGAGAATGATTTAGGTAGATTTGGGCTGGGTTTAAAAACTGCTTCAATGTCACAGTGCAGAAAGCTAACAGTTATTAGTAAGAAAGGGAATGTGGTATCTGGAGCACAGTGGGATTTAGATTATATAGCCAGTACTAACAAGTGGTCACTTTTATTATTGGCAGAAGAGGATTTTAAAGCTTTTCCTCATGTTGAACAACTTAAGGAACTTGAATCAGGTACCATAGTTATTTGGCAGGAACTTGATAAATTAAAAGAGGGTAATACCAATTTTGCTGCGATTATGGGCAGGTATATGGACGCAGTCAGAAGACACTTATCTTTAGTCTTTCATCGGTATATTAAAGGAGAATCCGGTATTCAAAAAGTGGAAATTGAAATTAATAAATTGCAAGTAGAAGCTATAGATCCGTTTCTAGCTGAAAAAAGTACCCAGATCATGGACGATGAAATTATTAATATCGATGGACAAAGGGTAATTGTACGTCCCTACCTTCTTCCGCATATATCACAGTTGGATGAATCGGAAATTAGGATATTAGGGGGAGAAGATGGAATTCGTAAACAGCAGGGCTTTTATGTGTATCGTAATAAACGTCTTTTAATATGGGGAACTTGGTTTAGAATGATGCGTAAGGGTGATTTGTCAAAGTTGGCTAGAGTACGTATTGATATTCCTAACTCTTTGGATTCTCTTTGGACATTAGATATAAAGAAGTCAATGGCCATTCCACCACAAATTGTCCAAAAGAACGTTTCTGGAATTATAAAGAAACTTGGGGATGTAAGTAAACGCACATGGACCTATCGGGGAAGAAAAGAAATTGATGATAATATTATCCACATTTGGAACCGCCTTAAAACAAGGGAAGGAGGAATTGCTTATGTGATAAACAGAGATCATCCAATAATTGAAGAAATAGATAGTAATTATCTAAGAAGAATTGAACATTTGCTTAAAAATATTGAAAGCGGATTACCTTTAAATCAGTTATATGTTGATTTAACAAGTGATCAAAAGATTGTAAATGATAGCGAAGTATCCGAAATGGATTTGTTAAATATGCTCAAGGGATTGCTTTCAGGATGTAATAATGCAAATGAAAGGCAAGAAATGATTTATAGGTTATCTATCACAGAACCTTTCAATCAACATCCAGATTTGTTGGAAAAAATGCTTCAGGAGGTAAAATAAATGTTAAGTCAAAATGCTCAAATGCTTGAACGATTTATTTCAATAGCAATAAACACTAAATATCCATCTACTCCACCAGATGAAGAAGCTTTTTTAAATGAGGCAAAATCCCTACGACAGACTGTTCCGGTCTCAGATCGAGAATTTGAACAAATAGTAAAGAATCTTAAGGCTTCTATGCAAATTAGTATGGATACCGGTGTTTTTATTTCCGATCAAAGTAGTGACCATCAATCTTGGTTACTAAGCAGGCGTGCAGAAATAGATTTCTTTTATTGGAATCGGTACAAAAGATATTTAGAAGAAATAAAAGGCTGGAATAGCCGAGTTACAGCAAGTTTAGATACTGTATCTACCGATATTGTTGATTTATTGGGGGATCCGCAAAGTTCAAAACCTTGGCAAAGAAGGGGGTTAGTCTTAGGTGATGTGCAGTCAGGAAAAACAGTCAACTATACTTCGATTTGCAACAAGGCAGCTGATGCAGGATATAAAGTAATAATCGTTTTAGCGGGGATGCAGGAGAATTTGCGTGTTCAAACCCAAGAACGTCTTGACAAAGAATTTGCAGGTAGATTGAGCAAGAATTTATTGAAGCTAAAAGGCAACAAGGAAGTTCGAAATGTATTTGATGGAGTAGGAAAAATAGACTCAGCTAAACGTATTTCAGCTTTTACAAGTGTACTTTCTGATTTTAATTCAAGTATTCCAAGAAGTAATGATTTAACTCTTCGAAATAATAATGAACCAGCTCTATTTGTTGTTAAGAAAAATAAATCAATACTTAAAAACTTGGAAAATTGGTTGGTTTCTAACAATGCAAATTCAAGTGGAAAGATTGATTTACCTCTTTTATTAATCGATGATGAGGCGGACAATGCTTCTGTCAATACCAAGAAAGAGGATCAAGATCCTACTGCAATTAACTTAGCGATAAGAACAATTCTTGATAAATTTTATCAAGCCTCATATGTAGGGATTACAGCAACGCCATTCGCAAATATTTTTATTAATCCTGATTCTGAGGATGAAATGATAGGTGATGACTTATTCCCTCGTAACTTTATTTACGTTCTCTCTCCTCCTAACCACTATATTGGTGCTGATGCGCTTTTTGGCGATACGCCAACATTTAAGGAAAGTTTAGTTGAAATAGATACTGATGTAATAGAACTTTTTTTTCCGTTTAAGCATAAAAAAGACCTTGTAGTAGATGAATTGCCAGGAAGTTTATTTGAGGCTCTGGGTTATTTTTTATTAGCAAATGCCATTAGAGATATCAGAGGAGATAATACTGAACATCGCTCCATGCTAGTTAACGTAAGCCGTTTTACTGATGTTCAAGTTGAAATAAAAGATCAAATCATAGTATGGCTTGAACAAGTACGTTCGGATGCAAGAAATTATGCAGCGTTGGGTGAAAAACAAGCTATGAAAATAGAGTCTCTTAAGTTTTTAAAAGGAATCTGGGATAAATTTGAATTAGAGAGTAAAGCAGGCATTACTTGGGTAGAAATGCAGCAAATATACTTGTTTAAAGCTATTGCACCTGTGGAAGCTCGAGCTGTCAACCAAAAAACAGGAGCAAATAGCCTTGACTATTACGTACACAAAGAAAAGGGATTTAGAGTAATTGCCGTTGGAGGTATTAGTCTTTCAAGGGGATTGACTTTAGAGGGATTAATGGTTAGTTATTTTTATCGAAATTCACAAATGTACGACACTCTACTTCAAATGGGAAGATGGTTTGGATACAGGCCAAACTACGAGGATATTTTTAAAATCTGGATGTCTAAGGACGCTATTGATTGGTATGGATTTATAACGTCTGCTGCTAACGAATTGAAGAATGAGATTGCTCGTATGAATAAATTGAATTTAACACCAAGAGACTTTGGGCTTAAAGTAAGACAAGACCCTAATTCTCTTATTGTGACAGCACGAAATAAAATGAGATCTGGAACCCAGGTTAGCAGGCCGATTAGAGTTACAGGGAAGCTACTAGAAACACCGCGTTTAAAATCTAAACCTGACGTATTAAGAGAAAATGAAAGAGCATTTAAAAGATTTGTTTCAAAATTGGATACTGAGGGATTTAAAGTTGAAATTAGGGAAAACGGGCAAATGTGGTCGGGTATAAATAAAGATTCTGTAGTTGATTTATTAAGAAGTTTTGATACTCATCCTTGGCACTTAGCATTTCAAAGTAGAGCATTGGCAGAATTTATTGAAGGTAATAGTGAGCTAAATGAATGGGATGTATTTCTCCCTAATGGATTAGGAAAGAAATATCATCTGGAAGGAGCAAAAGGAGTAATTACTGTTAACAAGCAACAACGTATCTTAAAAGAAAAAGATGGAATGATTAAAGTATCAGGCACTAAGGTAAGGGTTGGATCAGGTGGGGCAACCCGCGCAGGCCTATCTGAAAAACAAGTGAACCTAGTAAAGGAAGCGTTTTTAAAAGCTAACCCTGGGAAAAGAAGTATTCCCGATAGTGCCTATTTAATCGCGGAAAGAAATCCTTTGTTGATATTACACGTACTTGAGAATAAAGATGAACCAAACCCGAAAATTCCAGATACACTTTTTGCACTTGCAATTGGAATTCCAGGCGATGGAGAGGTGCAGACAGCAAATTATGTAGTGAACCTTGTCGAATTAAGAGATTGGATGGATGTAGATGATGAAGAGGATGAAGATGACGATAACTAATGAAACTTTACTTCAAAAGTGGAATGCTTTAACCTATAATGCTAATGCCTTTGTCAGGATAGATGCCAGCCATTCATTAGAGTGGTATATAGGATACGAAAATATTAATCAGAAAGTATTATTATTAGTTGCTGAATATGAGTCTGATACTCTCCCTTCTTCTAAATCTATCCAAGTATCTTCTGGGAAACGTGTTGATGGTAATTGGGTGTTGTCTTTTAAATTAATTCGCGCTGAACAAGAAGATGTTTTTATTCGACTATGTTCCGATCTAATAGAGTCCTCGCGTAATCAGCAAAATAACCTATCAGGGTTAGAGTTTGTTATAAGCAGGTATAATCAGTGGGCAAAATTAATGGAAATATATAAGACGGGTGTACTTAGTGAGTCAATACAAAAAGGATTGATAGGAGAACTCTATTATTTAAAAGAAGTGATAGAAGGTGGAATGTCTTTAGGTGTTGCGGTGAATGGCTGGTTAGGTCCTGAAAAGGCGGACCAGGACTTTATATTTTCCGATGGATGGCATGAGATTAAGGTTGTTGGTCTAAGTTCAAATGTGGTAACTATTTCATCTCTTGAACAATTTGACTCTACACTACCTGGTGAATTAATTATATATTTTTTAGATAAGACTGCACACTACGATATAAATGGATTTACCCTTCATAGCTTAATAAGTGAAATTTGGGAGTGCTTAAGCAGTCATAGAGAAGCATTTAATAATTTTAATGAAAAACTTTTACAGATTGGATATATTGATTTACCTGAATATCAAAAACAATTTTATAGATTAGGAAAAGTCTGCAAGTATGAGGTAGATGACAAGTTTCCGAAACTTGTTAAAGGAAATGTGCCTAATCAAATTGTTAGTGCAGGTTACCAGCTAAGTATCCAGGCAATAGAACCTTGGAAAGTAGTTTAGCTGGAGGAGAAAATACTATGGATATTAAGGAATTTAGAAAAGAATTACTAGAAGATGTGCGTTCTACAGCAGCTGCTTATGGAGAAGGAACAAGTACAGCTTTTGTAAATATTATGGCAGATAACCTAGTTAACTCTGAAGTAATTTCTGATTTTATAAGTGCATTCTATATGGGGCATGGAATTAGGAATAGAAAGATAAGAATTGATGGCTATGCCTTAGATGAATTTGATAATACTTTAAATTTAATAGTTTCAGATTATAGCGCAAACGAAGAGGGTACCATTTTAACGCGTAAAGAAGCCGAACAGATTTTTCTATGGCCACTCCGCTTTATTGATGAAATTTATAAGAATAATTTAAGTCAGAGAGTTGAAATTAGTACTTCTGCTGCTGACTTAATAGATTTGGTTGTTAGGAATAAAGGGAAAATTAGTAAATATCGAATTTTATTATTTACCGATCGATATATGAGCGGTCGGATAGAAAGCTTTGAATTTGGTGAATATGATGGCATTCCTGTCGAATATCAAATTTGGGATATAGAACGTGTGTTTAAAATATTTCAAGCTGAATCTGGAAGAGAAAGTATCGAAATAAATTTCACAAGTTTTGTACCTAAAGGCATTCCATGTTTGGAAGCTAGCAATGAAGGAATTGAAGATTATCGTTGTTTTTTATGTGTGATTCCCGGGGAGCTTTTAGCTGATATTTACGACTATTATGGAGCACAATTATTAGAAGGGAATGTAAGATCGTTTTTAAGTACCAAAGTAGCAGTCAATAAAAAAATTAGGCAAACAATATTAACTGAGCCAAAAATGTTTTTTGCATTCAATAATGGTGTTTCTGCAACGGCAACCTCTGTTACAGTTGAAAACAAACCCGAAGGGAAATTTATTACCTACGTTAGAGATTTTCAAATTATTAACGGAGGACAGACTACTGCATCCCTGTCTAATGCGAGATTTCGTGATAAGGCAGATTTAAGCAAGATTACTTTACAAATGAAATTGACAGAAGTTAACGAGGATATTGATGAAACGCAGGGACTTCTTCAAAAAATTTCACGTTCGTCAAATAGCCAAAATAAAGTAAGTGATGCCGACTTTTTTTCTACACACCCTTTTCATATTCGAATGGAACAAATATCACGAAGGGTGTATGCTCCAGCAATTGGTGGTGCGCAACACGATACTCATTGGTTTTATGAGAGAGCTAGAGGACAGTATCTTCAAGCGCAAATGCGTATGAAAAAAAGTGAGAAGGATCGGTTTTTATTACAAAATCCCAAAAGCCAATTAGTATCTAAAACGGACTTAGCTAAAGCTCGAAACTCATGGCGTTGTTTGCCTCACATAGTTAGTAAAGGGGCTCAGAGAAATTTTACCGAGTATGCAGAATGGATAGACAAAGAATGGTCTACATCTTCAGAGAAT
Source organism: Lederbergia panacisoli (assembly GCF_024626525.1). Lineage (GTDB taxonomy): Bacteria > Bacillota > Bacilli > Bacillales > Bacillaceae_C > Lederbergia > Lederbergia panacisoli. Next base: position 54,908 of record NZ_JANJGU010000016.1, on the reverse strand, counting down.
TTTAATGAAAGATATTTCCAGGAATCCATCGCCTTATACATTTTATTTAAACATGTTGAAAAGTTGGTTCCAAATCAGCCTTGGTATGAGAAAGGTTATAGAGCGAATATTGTAACGTATTCAATAGCGTTATTTGCGCATTTACTAAAGAAGCAGTACAATAATTACACTTTAGATTTACAAATAATATGGAACAAACAAGCAGTTTCAGATGTTATTTCTAATCAGATGGTGAGAATTACCAAGCGGGTATATGAATCAATAACGGATCCAAATCGAGGGAATGCAAACGTGACACAATGGTGTAAACAAGAAGCATGTTGGAAAGGTATTGCTGAATTAGATATTCTGCTTGATAAAGAAATAAAATCAGTTTTATTAGATAAAAAGGAATTTAAATCTGAAATTAGACAAGCGGCAAGAGATCAAAAAGTTATTACAGGCATAGAAGCTCAAACTGAGGTTGTTAATAAGGGAGCAGAATATTGGAGTAATTTATATGACTTTATTATTAACAAAAGAGTTGCAACCTTACAGGAAATGCAGTCTTTAAAAATTGCTTGCAAATTGCCGTTAAAGCTGCCAAACTCAATACAGAGCCAGTTATTACTTTCTTTAGTAGAGAAGGCAAAATTAGAAGGCTGGAAAGAAATATGAAAGGGTGAAAAAAGTTGTTTAAAGTGTTAGATTTGTTTTCAGGAGCAGGGGGAATGAGTCTCGGATTTTTACAAACAGGAAAATACAAAATACCTGTTGCTGTTGAAAAAGATCTGCATGCACGGGCAACATATAGAGAATTTCATAAGAATACTATATTACTTGAGGACATTCTGGATATTAATGATTATGAGGAATTTCAAAGGACATATGGAGACTTTGATATTGTTGTGGGCGGACCTCCTTGTCAAGGGTTTTCAAACGCAAACAGACAAAAAAACCATATAATAAGTCATAATAATAGTCTTATAAAAAAGTATGTAGAAGTTATAGAAAATCTCAAGCCATTAGCATTTGTTATGGAAAACGTTCGTATGTTAAAGTCTGAGACACACCGATTCTACTTATCTCAAAATGATAATTTTAATAATTTGGAAGTAAGCTTAAAAGTGGAAAAAATTTGCCTATATGATGGACTTTTTCCTGTTAAGGATTCAATAAAGGATTTATTTATACCAGAGCGCATTGAAGAATTACTATTACCTGAGAAGTCCCTTATCGTTCTCCGGACAATCCTAAAAAAATCACTAAATCAAAAGACAAGAGGAACTGTTCTTAAAAAGAGTGGGAAAAAGGCTTATAATATAATTAATTCAATTCCTGATAGGAGCTCTAACGTTCCACCAGCTTATATGGACTTAGAAAAAGAATTGCTATCTTATTTTTCGGGTTATGTAGATGGGAGTTTGACATTTTCAGAGGCAGAACCATATATGGATACCTTTATTAATATCCAGATGTTTTTATCTAATGTAAAAGAGCTCATTGATAATGAAATCATTATAAAAGATTTAGATATCAGTGACCAAGGAATATTTATTGAAGTACAATCTATTACCGTTATTGAATATATAACTAAGAAACTAGAGAAAATATACTTAATTGATGACGGCATTTTAAATGCTGCTTGGTATGGAGCACCTCAACTAAGAGAACGTTATATTGCTCTCGGAATAAGAAAAGATTTTGCAGTAGAAAAGAATATTAAGCCTTTATTACCTGAAGTAGCATTTACATTAGAGAATTATAGAACTGTATGGGATGCAATTGGAGATCTGGAAGAAGTTGAACCTGGTTATACAATTGACGAGCAGCCTGTTCAACTTTCTGATACTCTTGTACAAACCGCGTTGAAAGAAGAGTTGAGAAACACCAATTTATTGTACAACCATATAACCACTAAAACGAGAGAAACAGCATTGAAACGTTTTGCTGCATTAAAACCAGGGGAAAATTTCCACGACTTGGAGAAATCCCTAATTAATAATACTTATACCAAACCGGAGCGGACGCAAAATTCAATTTATTTAAGACTTCGATATAATAAACCTTCGGGAACTGTTACAAATGTGCGTAAATCAATGTGGATCCATCCCGTTATTGATCGAGCAATAAGTATCCGGGAAGCAGCAAGACTACAGACATTTCCTGATAATATTAGATTTTTAGGTACTAAAGATTCTCAGTATCAGCAAATAGGAAATGCTGTTCCACCAACGATGGCAAGGGCCATTGCCCAAAAACTAGCTGAGTTGCTCGGGGAAACACCCGTAAATAAGGTAGAGCTAGATACTAAGGCTTAACAATATAATTGGTAGATAAAAAGTTTAATGATTAATGTAAGATATATTAACATAATCAGAGGACTTTTTATTTTTTTATTGATAATACATACAATTCCAATAAATTCAATACTATCATTAAGCATTACACTGAAGTCATTATATAGATCTAGAAGTTTCATTAAATGAAGATATTTGAGCCGAAAAAGGGGTGGTAAGTCAAACTCTTGAGTTAGGTGAAAGCAATGAATCAACCGCAAAAAATTTTTAAAAAAGGGTTTAAAAGGCAGTAATAAGCATTTTGGATTTATTTGGGAAAGTGAGTTTGGATGAAAAGGTACATTTGGATTGTAGATCCCATAGCTCTAGTTAAGAGAGATACATAAAGATTTGTTGAACTCGTTATAAGGCAACTTTGTATTTATCAAAGCTATTCTAATAATAAAAGTGCGAGGTGAAAAAAACTTATGCCAATATACAACAAACTTGTTCGTGATAGGATCCCTTATATTATTAAGGAGAAGGGTAAACGAGCAAAGGTTTCCATATTGACAGAAAAAAGTTACTTCGATGAATTAAGAAAAAAGGCAAAAGAAGAATTGGATGAATACCTTAATGCTGAAACAAATGAAGCAGCTTTGGAAGAGTTAGCTGATTTACTTGAAATTATGAATGGTTTAGTTAAATTACATAGCAGCTCTATGGAAGAGGTTGAAGCGATTCGCAAAAGAAAAGCTGAAGACCTTGGAGCTTTTGAGGATAGGGTGTTTTTAATAGAAGTTGAAGATCTTGATTGAGGTGCAACATGAGTCATAAGCTAAAAGTTGGAGAACTTAAAGAACAATACATGACAGATGAAGAGATATGGAGAGTTTTCACAGTAGTATTGTCCAGCAAATCTGTAAAATCTTCCACTTATAAGTATGTTTTAATGAAATCGATCATTGAAAACTTATATCAGATCAATGATCAGTATGAGTTAACCTATAATCAGCTTGCCTACTCTTTTGCAAAAATATATTGGAATTTAGTAGTTCATCACAATTTAGTGAAGCAAAATAGAGGGCCGAAAAATGCCAGAGCTGTCACTGTTATTCAGGAATTTCAACAGAAACATGCTATTCCAAGTGAGTTTAGCTTTGACAAGATTCAAGAAACCTTACAATTGAAATTGGTTTCCTTCATGAAAAGTGTCATGAAGGAGAATGTTTTTGGCGCCCTTTATGGAGATACTAGAGGCCAGTTTTACGCATTTGATCACAAATTGGAAGTTTTTAGACTACATCCTGTTGTTCATCAATTTATGTTAAGGTATCAACGATTGCTAGTTAATCTCGTAAACTATCATATGGCCGTGATGATTGAAGAATTGAATGAAAATATGAATATTAACTTTTTGCTGAATAAGGTGGAGAGTATAGCGAAAAGGGGATCACTAAAGCGATTTGAAACTATACTATTGAGCCATTTTGAAAATAAATGCTTTTATTGTGGAAAGAGGTTATCGGAGCGAATGGGTAATATTCATGTCGATCATTTCATCCCATGGTCTTTCGTGCAATCCGATCAAATATGGAATTTGGTTTTAGCATGTCGAACTTGTAATTTATCAAAAAGTGATAAGGTACCGCAACGTCCGTTTTTAGATATCATCATTGATCGAAATGAGCAACTTTATCATATGCCAACTGAATCAACCGTACTTATGGAAAACTACAAGGATAAGAAAGTTATTTTACTTTATGATTATTCCATCGAAAATGGTTTCGATACTTTGTGGGCACCTAGGTAGATATTTGATAAAGTCATGACATCTAAAGATAATGTTAGGTTCTAGTAAAATTTCAAAAGAATATCAGGGATTTGTGAAGCAAAAGGAAATTCTAATTTCTATCTCCAAATAAAAATGGTGTAAAGGATTACAGTATCAATAATCCCTTACACCATTTGTCACCTAAAGCCTATTTTATTTGATCATGAAATAACTTGGAAATATACTCATAGCTAATTTCGATACTTTCCAATTGATTTTTCTTCGTCCAATCCTGTTCTATAAAAAGATATTTTGAATTGGAATTGTTTTTAAATGTTTCTACAATCGCGGGAATATCCATGATCCCTTGCCCAGCTTCCGTAAAGTCGTCAATATTACGTATTTTCATCATCGAATCTCTGTTTAGAACGGTATCCTTTTCTAACTTCTTGAATACGTTAATCACATCGACATTCGCCGATAAATCTTTTTGGTGGATAAGATCACATCTTTCGCCTATTTTTTCTAGATAGGTCACTGGGTTTATCCCACCTCTAAGAGCCCAATAAGTATCAAACTCTATTTTCACTAATTCTTTATCCGTATTTTCTAGCATAATGTCTAATACATATTCACCATCGAAAGTTTGAAATTCATGATAATGATTATGATAATATAGCTGCAACCCATTTTTCGCAAGTAAAGCTCCAGCTTCATTTAATTTTTTCGAAAAAGCTACTACCTCTTCTTTATTCTTAAAATAGGCAATCGCAACAACGAGTGATTGAATTCCAATCACTTTAGCATATTTCATTACCTCGTCTATTTTTCCAGCTTCCAAATGCTCCTCTGCTATATGAGAAGAAACAGCCTTTAATGCAAGTCGATCTAATTCACTTTTTAACTCTTCAGGTGTCAAATCTCCAATCGTCGAGGAAAGATCATCTCCATGAAAGAATATTTCAAGATTTTTATACCCGATCGAAGCTATTTTTTCTAATGTTCCAATGAAATCTTTATTTATTTCATCTCTAACAGAAAACAATTGCAATCCAAATTCTACAGCCATTACTTTCCCCCCAATATTTAACCTTTTATGAACACAGGTGATCGTGACTTTAGATGATTACCCTTTAACTGCACCTAATGCAATGCCTTTTACAAGATACTTTTGGAAGAAAGGATAAGCCACAATGATAGGCAGCACACCAACAACCGCTATCGCCATTCGTACGGATGTACTCGGAATTTGCGATGCAGCTTCACTTGCATTTGTGCCTAAAGTGCCTTCCGCTAAGAATTGAATATCACTAAGCATTCTATTTAACATATTCTGGATGCTGAACATTTCTTTATCCGTAATATAAATTAACCCATTAAACCAGTCATTCCAATAGACAATGGTTTGCAATAAACCGATTGTTGCAAGGATGGGTAATGATAGTGGTAAAACAATTGAATAAAATGTCCTAAATTCTCCTGCACCATCCATTCTAGCTGATTCGATAACGGGTTCCGGAATAGATGTCATAAAAAAGGATCTCATGAGTAAAACATTAAATCCATTCACTAACAATCCTGGAACAATAAGTGCCCATATTGTATTTTTCACATCAAAAATTTGAGTGTATACCAAATAGGTTGGGACAAGTCCACCGTTAAACAGTAATGTAAAGAATACGAAAAATGCTAGGATATTCCGATACGGCAAATCTCTTCTTGAAAGTGAGTATGCAAGCATGGCGGTAATGGCTAAGCTTGCAATCGTTCCTGCGACTGTCACAAAAACAGTGATTCCGTATGCTCTCAGGATGCTGCTAGAATTCTTTATTAAATATTCATATGCTGAAAGACTAAACTCAGCAGGGATAAAATTATACCCTTCTCTTAAAATGAATTCTTCGGACGTTAACGAAGAAGATATTAAGATAATGAATGGAATGATACTAAGAATGGCGAGAAGAGCCAGGAAAATATGTGATACGGTTTGTGTTATACGGTCTGATGTTACCATTTTCAAATCACCTTTTCTCTAAAATAATGCACTATCCTTATCTCTTACTCGAACTGCCCAGTTGGATAATAGAACAAGCACAAAACCTACGATAGATTGATAAAGTCCAGCCGCAGCAGACATCCCGATATCCCCAAGCTGTATCAGACCACGATACACATACGTATCGATAACATTTGTTGTATCATATAATGCCCCTGAATTCATCGGCACTTGGAAGAACAATCCAAAATCGGAGTAGAAAATTTTACCGATCGCAAGTAATGTCATCATAATAATAATGGGCATAATGAGCGGTATGGTGACGAAGCGTATTTGTTGCCACTTATTTGCACCATCCAATGTAGCCGCCTCATAGAGCTCTCCATCAATTCCAACAATGGCTGCTAAATAAATGACACATAAAAAACCAATGCCCTTCCAAGTACTAACGAATGTTAATATGTATGGCCATAGCGAAGCCTCGGTGTACCATGATATTTCCTCTTTGCCCAACATTGGTAAAATTGTATTATTGAAAAAGCCGACATCAGTGCTTAAAAATGCATTGGCTAAATAACTAACAATTACCATTGAAATCAAAAAAGGCAATAAAATCGCACTTTGATAAAAACGAGCCGCAAATTTATTTTTAATTTCATTTAACAAAATGGCAGCTGCTACAGCAAAAACTGTATTTAAAACAATAAATAGACCATTATATAAAATCGTATTACGAGTAATAATGAATGCATCTCTTGTTCCAAAAAGATATTTGAAGTTTTCAAATCCAACCCAATCACTGGCAAAAATCCCAGTAGCATAATTAACATCCTTAAACGCAATAATTAATCCAAACATAGGTAGATAATTATTGATTAGTAGATAGATTAATCCTGGTAACATCATGATAAATAAAGGAAGAAATCTTAAAAATTTCGCTTTTTTATATGTTGATTTTGCCTTTGATCCTACTTTTCTTTTAGGTTTGATTGTTGAAACATGTTCCAATATATATCACCTCTTCAAAATGGAATAAAAGCTTTTACCTAAATATGTTTTAAGTTGTAAAATCACATAAGTAGAGAACGTAAAACAGTTCTCTACTTACGATTTATTTATGATCGTTTGTATACAACGATTAATTCTTCTTTCTCCACTCATCAAGTTGCTTTTGCTTTTCTTCCATAATTTTATCTGAACCGGCGCTTTTTAATTTCTTAATAAATTCTGGCAATGACTTTTCAGGATCCAATGTTCCTGTTTCCAATCCAGCTCGGTATTGTTCCAGTACGTTTGCAGTCGCAGCAATCTCTGTTTTTACCGGTGTAACATCAAAGCTAAATCCGAAAGCAGGAGAGGCTTTTGCACTTTCGTTAAATTCAGAAAGTTGTTTCCAGTAATCTTTTTCATTCCCTTTCCAAACATGAGTAAGGAAGTTGTTTCCAATTAACCACTGGTTAAATACATAATTGCTTTCACCTTCTGGCTGTACAGCAAAACCTTCGTCATCAATTGTGTAGTGCTTACCTTCAATACCTAAAGTTAATAAGTTCATAATATCTGCATCAGTATATAAAAGGTTCATAAATTCCATTGCTTTTTCAGGGTTTTCACTATTTCTTGCAAGTGACATCATAAAACTTGTTGCGGAAGTTGTGAATTGGAATGGTTCTGTTACCCTTACAGCCACCATTTCATGACCTGAACGGATTGTTTCTTGTGTTTCGAGTCCTGGCTTCATATTCGTGAAATAACCAAATCCTTTACCAGACTTCACAATGTTATAACCAACTTCATCAGAAGTTGCAGCATCTTTCATAATGTAGCCAGCTTTATACCATTCTCTTGCTAAACTTACGGCATCTTTGTATATCGGACTTTCAAATAGGTTTTCAACTTTCCAGTTATCTTCTTTCATTTCCAATACTCCGATATTATCGCCTAAACGATCAAAAAACGGATAAATATATGTTTCAGCAACGGAAAGTAATGTACCTGTGTTAACAATTGGGTCTATTGTTGGTTCATTCTCTTTTATCGTTTTGAAAATGTCGCCCATATCTTCAATTGTTTTTACTTTTGATAAATCAATGTTATATTTTTCAACTAAATCTTTTCTCATAATAAATCCATGATCTGATGCCCAGTCCCTAACACTTGGAACGCCATAGATTTTTCCATCAATTTTTGTAGCATTGATCATATGTTCTGGCATAGTTTCTAAGACGCCTTTTCCATGTGACTCTAGTAGTTCATCCAACGGAAGAAGCTGCCCTTTAGCGGCTTGTGTACTATAGTTATAGAAAGATGAGGATACAATTAAATCTAGTTTTTCTGTACCAGTTAACATCAGGTTTGTTTGCTGTGTCCATGCACCACCACCAATAGGTAATAATGTTACATTGACATTAATTTTTTCTTTTGTTATCTTATTAATTTCTTCTTGGACATTTTTAATATCATCAACATTGGAAGATGCAATATAGGCCATCGTCAATTCATATGGTGCTGCATCTTTCCCATTGGAACCCGCTGTATTTCCATCCTTTTTTGATCCACATCCTGAAATAACCAATAAGGATACAATCAGTATCGTCAGTAATGTTTTCATTGATTTTAAATGTTTTGACATTTCAAAATCCCCCTATACTCAATATTTTTTTCTCTTGATTAACTATAACGAACTTTCTAACAATATACTTTTCATAATCCGACATATCATTTTTGTTTTTCAGACTTTTAAACAAAACCATGCGAAAACTGCTGCACAAAAAAATGTGCTTCTACAGAAATTGCAGAGCACATGTTTAATCAGGATTCTTGATTCATAACTGTTCTTCTAAATTCCATTGGATTTAGATGGGTATAATTTTTAAATAAGGTTGAGAAATAGGAGAAATTTGTATAACCGCATTCTAGCCCTACTGTACTAATAGGGAGTTCCGTTTGTGTAAGCAGTTGTTTTGCCTTTTCCATTCTTACATGTTGCATATATGTTGATATAGATACGCCAGTTTGTTTTTTGAAGATCCTTGTTAAATAATCGGGATTTAAATAGACATGATTAGCGATGTCGTCCCTCGTTAATTTGTGGATACTGATATTTTCATTAATAAATTCCTTAACTTTGTCAACCACGGAACAGCTATCTTCATTCGGATGAATTTGTTCCATCGTTAATGTCGTTAAGAAGAGGATCCATTCCTTGAAGTCATCTATCGTTCCTATGTTTTCTAGTTCATTTAGCAACACTTTGTTTGAAAAAACTTTATTTGCTTCCAACCCTTTTGTTTGCAAGAGATAGAAAATAATTTGCAAAAAATCTTGGTAAAACACATGAAGAGAATTTCGTGTGACATTCATGTCTGCTATTTTCCAAGATGTAATAAATTGTTGAATTTCATCAAGAATCTTATCTTTGGAACCATTTTTCATTAATTCAATCCACGTTGTCTTTGGTAGATTCGGTGTAAAATAGCTACTATTATGATGTTCTATCGAGAATGTTTTATTTGTATGTATAACATTATTTTTATCCATTCTTTTTAACTCGTGCACAACCGAGACCAAGTTGTTTAACTCAGTTTGTTTCCCTATATAAAAACAAAAGTCCAAATAAAGTGATTGTTTGAACTGTGTAATAATTTGATCACAATGATTGACGATTTGGTTATGGTTAACTAGTTCTTCCGAAATAAATAGTAGGTGAGTTGCTGATAATTGAATCACCGTTACATTTGATTCCAGTTTCATTATTTCTGTTTGAACATAATGAGCGGCTTTTTTTTCCGCTTCCTCGTGAAATAAAAGCTCCTCATTAGGTCGGTATTGTATATGCGCAAGAATAGGGAGAAACTGTGCATCTATGCCAAATTTAATTTCGTATTTATTCAGATAATCGTTTATTTCCTTTTCCGAAGAAGGAATCATTTCGTCAATCAAATTTCTCCAAAAGGTTTCTTTTTGATTGGAACGATGCATTTCCTGCAGATGTAAAAATGACTCTTCTAGCTGATTTAGATTCCGATTCTCTTGGATTTTTTGAATGGCTTCCTTGATCTCATCTTCCAATTCTTTATAGTCAATCGGCTTTAACAAATAATTCAAGCTTTTCAATTTGACCGCCTGTTTTGCAAACGCAAATTCAGAGTGACAAGAAATAAAAATGGCCTCTGTGTCAGGATGATATTCCCTTACCCATGATAATAATTCGATTCCAGACCCTTTTGGCATATCGATATCACTTAATAATAAATCGATATGATGATGTTCAAATATAGACTGGGCTTGTTTTTTGTTATGTGCCGTAAATACAGATACAATTCCAAGCTCTTCCCAATCAACACCTGCCAAGATTCCTCTAACTGCATGAACTTCATCATCGACAATAAGTACATTCATGTTTGTCATTTATTCATCCCCTACATCCTTTGTACTTAATGGAAGTTTTATTTTTACCGAAGCCCCTACTTGATTTCCAAATTCAATATTCGTCCTGTCTTTCCCATATAGTAATTCCAATCTCTTTTTTATGTTCCATATGCCAATACGCTCACCATTCTCTGTAATAATAGGTTCGTCCTTATTTAGCATGGATAAAATATCCTTCGAGAACCCATCTCCTGTATCATCTACTTGAATGAAAATAAAATCATCCTTTGAATCCTTTTGCCATACTTTTATCAGAATTTCCATTGTATCATCCAAATTAAGTCCGTGTTTTATAATATTTTCAACAAGTGATTGAATAATAAGTGGAGGTATTTTAACTTTATTCCACTTTGGGTCAACATCGAGGTGATATGTAAAAGCATCAGGAAATCGTAATTGCTGGATGTTTAAATAATTTTGTGTATGTTTTAGTTCATCTTCTAAGCTGACAAAATATGAATTACTCTTGAACATAAACCGAAAATAATTAGCTAGAGATTGGGACATCTGTTGGATTAAAGAAAAGTCCTTCACTGTTGCTAAATTATATATAATATTCAAGGAATTTAGGAAAAAATGAGGATTAATTTGCAACTGTAAATGTTTTAATTCTGCCTTTTGTAAATTTATTTTCTTTTCATATACGTCAATTTTCAAACGATGAATATCCGAAATCATCCGATTGAAAGATTCATTCATCATTTCGAATTCAGTTGAACTTTTCGCCTTTGGTAGACGAATATTCAAATCGCCATTGCGTAATTTTTTCATCGCATGGACAATTTGAAGGATGGGTTTTAGAAATATATTTCTCATCAATATAACAAACAGCAACAAAAATAGAATAGATCCTATCGTAATATATATCGAAATCCGTTGTATAAACGGCAAATCTTGTAAAATAGTTTGTTCAGGTATTAAGGCAACAATATTGAAATCTCCATTTATGGATGGCTCATTCATGACAATAAACTGATCACTTTTCCCTTTAATTAAGTACGACTCAGATTGCTTCTTTAATTCAATGTCCTCTGATTGAAGAAATTTATTATGGGTAATTGGTAGATAGTTAGAGGTAGTAATCACGGTTCTGCCTAGTTCACCAAATTTAATGTGTTTTAGAGGGGTGATTAATTTATCAATATTCATCCATGCACCAGTAAACACATCTTCATTATTAATGATATAAAGCAAATAATAATGGTGCTCCCCTTTCCAGAGGGTCCATTTACCATCCGGTAATTCTTTTCCGTTTTTATGTAATACATTTTTTATTTCATTTGCCGTTTCCACTCTTTCCGTATAGCTATTGCCAAATTTTTGCGTATAAATCATTTCATCATAACCCGCAGTATAGATGAAAAGTGAATCTACCGGCATATAAAAATTCGCTTGTTTAGAAATGGTTTGATATAGTCGTAGTTTTGCTTTGACGACATTATTGTAATCTACATCTTCCTTTTTTTGTAAGGATAAGATATCCACGTGATTTGATAGTTGATATACAAAGTTCCCGGTGTTTTCCAATTGCTTGTCAATTTCATTCATATGCAGATTCAACATTTTTTTATTTGATTGCTCTACCTGATTCCTTATTACACCAACAGAGTAATAATTATTAATGATTAAAATGACGATAAGTGGAACGAGAATGAGGCAAATGCTGCAAAATAACTTTACAATAAGAGAGTTCCGAATCATGTATGTCACCTACACTCTATCTATTATTTAGAAATAAGATTGTTCCTGAAAAATCAAAGACTCTTTTGTGTTGGATAATTATTTAATATAATGCGCAACTAGCTCATAGCATCTTTCTCTTGTAAGACTTGCTCGCGTAGCCACATATTCTAATGATTCGGTTGACCCACCTTTATATTTTAGTGATGCTTCTTTCGCAACTTCATCTCTGCTTTTTATCCAGTGTCGTTGTTCATCTCTTAATTTATCCATCTGCTCCCTACTAAGTTGTTCCTTCAATACTCCGTAAATTACGTTCAATTCTTCATCCCATTTTTTATATCTGTCCGTTTCTTGTTCCTCTAGTTCTGCCATTGTTGTTCCAGCTTCTTCATCTCTATCTGCTTCTTCCATTTCATTAAGTTTCTTGAGATATTCATCCTTTTTACTTTCAGTTATTTCACTATCGTTATTACTAGATTTCGGTGACTCTTTATCATTTGAATCTGTAGATGTATTAGAATTACCTTCTTGATCATTTAGCTGAGTGTTCTCAGCACCTTCTGAAAAGTTTTCTGTTGTATTGTTATCAATAATTGTTGAGTCTTTATCTGATGTGTCGGCATTTGCATATTCAGTTGAGCCTTTGTTTGATGACTGGTTGTTCGGTTTTGCATTTGCTCCATCAGAAGTGTTTCCACATGCAGCCAATATAATGAATACTACTGTTAACATGACCATTAATAACTTCCGATTATTTTTCATTTTTTCAAACCCCTTTGTAACAAACTAACGTTTTAATAACCTTTCACGTAAAAATTACTCGTAAACGCCTAGTTGAAAAAAAGTTTTCCCAACTATTTATTAATGTTAACACAAAAATAAAATATACCTTTGATAAGTGGCTTTTAAAAGGAGTTTCACATTTTTGCAGTCTCTTTACATTTATGGAAATGGCCAAGCGCATTAAAAACGAAATTTTATCATAGGTTAAGTTATGAGTTTCTTAACCCATACTGCTTAACGAAAAATACAGAAAAGGTCATCATTCTATACTTATTAGGGATCTCCCATTTTAAGGCTGAGTTGCAATGATTTCCGTTTTACGGGATAATGTGTGTGGAATTTTTATCTGGATACTGATTAGGGAGCAATCTTACTAGTAAAGAGATACCAATGGGAGCGATTCGCACTAAAAGCCATGCAAAAGTTAATCGGAAGTTAAAGATATTTTCAAATAAGGAGATTGTCAATATGAATGGTAGAAATAGATCGGATATACAAGCAGGACAAACAGTGGATATTGTATTGAAAATAGATCAACCAACGGGTAAGTTAACTCGGGGGACTGTTAAGGATATTCTGACAAAATCAGCTTCACATCCTCATGGCATCAAAGTTCGTCTGCATGATGGTCAAATAGGGAGAGTCAAAAAAGTAATATCTCCCGACATGCCATAAGCAGCACGGGGGGCAAGACACTCTATTGGATTGTAAGTAAACCGACAACTAAAGAGCCAGACCCTATATTCCTTTTAAAAACAAAATGAAGGTGGTGGAATGTGTGGCTACCCGCAAAGAAGAGTTATATCGGTTGATAGATCATTTGGATGAAAGGGGCAAAAAGGCAGCATTCGATTATTTAGAATACCTCGTTCAACGTTCCCGGAAGAAGCCAAAAGTATGGGAAGAGATTGATAAGGCCGATTCCGATCAGGAACCATTATCGGAACAGGAATTGGAACAATTAAACAGTGATGAAGGATATGTATCGAGGGGATATTTATAAATAGAATAATGATTATTCAAAATAATGAAGTGGAGTTATTTTTAAAGGAATATTTTCACGCGAATTTTTTTTATTTTAAATTTGTCATCAACTTTCAAAGGACATCTTTGTCATCGATCTTTCGGTGCAACGATGTTTTTTTTTTTATAAACTTTTATCAACATTGACAGTAAAAAAACTAAGACTCCCTTAAAAACAGCGGTATTACCGCGCTTTTGGGGAGTTTTTTATTTTTCACTTTACAGATATGAATTCGCGCCTTTTGCCTCTTTCTCATATTCATAAATCTTTTTCCTAACAGGGGTGTCCTTTTCTCAACCTCATCGATATATACAAAGTGAAAGGGTTTCATATTAAAAAATATTTCAAGGAAAAGAGGAAAAACAATGGCGAAGTATCGTGTAGTTCATACTCATTTTTGGGAAGATCAAAAGGTGGAGGAGATGGTGCTTGAGGATAGGCATTTGTTTCTTTATTTGTTAACGAATAAACATACGAAGCAAATTGGCATTTATACGATTTCGAAGAGGCAGATGGCGTTTGATACATATTTTTGTATAGATACGGTTAACAGTAGTTTGGAACGTTTGATTGAACAGTACAAGCTTGTGAAATATAACCCGGATACTAGGGAAATCGCGATTAAGAATTGGGGGAAATACAATTTTATTCGCGGTGGAAAGCCTGTCGAGGATTGTGTAAGAAGTGAGATGGAAGAGGTCAAAGATCGAGAACTAATTCGTTATGTAGGAGAACGTATTACAAATAGAAGATTTAGAGACATGTACGAGTCATATTTAGATGTGCCTTTTGAATCTTCAAATAATGCAAAAGCTAGTAACCAAGCGGGAGTTGGCGATACGTTAACGATACGTGGACAAAATGAAAATGAAAAAGAAAAAGAAAAAGAAAAACAAAAACAAAAACAAAAACAACTACTACGTGGTAGTCGTGGTCAGGAAAATGTGATTGATTTTTACCAACAGAACTTTGGGATGCTTTCTCCCTTTATCACAGAAGAAATTCTTGATAGTGTTGATGAATTTGGGGAAGAGCTTGTCTTGGAGGCTATGAAAATATCTTTAACAGTGGGTAAGCGAAACTGGCGGTATACATACGGGATTTTGAAAAGATGGCGTGATGAACGGGTGAAAACCTTGGGAGATGTATGGGCCCTTGATAAAGAGTTTGAACAACAGAAAAAGGTATCTTCTGCAATACCCAATAACCTTGAGATTTATGAACATAATCCTTCAGAAGGGGAGGACCCGAGGTGACTGTTGAAAAGGCGCTCTTAGGTTGTATGTTGAAAGAGAATTTTTACATATCGGATAGTATCGTCAGGCCGGAACATTTTGAAGACCCGCGTCATCAAGCGCTTTTGAGGGAAATGCGGCTTTTGCATGAAAAGGGGACGAGCGTTGATATTATCACTCTCACAACAACCGTGGATATGGAGCCATTTGGGGGAATATCCTACCTCTATGATTTACAAGCGTATGCGAGTCCCGAAAAGTTTGATGAGTATGAGCAGCTGCTTCTAGACGTATGGAAAGAGCGGGAGAAACGAAATATTTTAACGCGGGCAAGAGAGGAAGATTGGGGCATTCAGCAAGTAATCCATGCTTTAAATGTCATTGACGAAGCGAGAATGGGTGACCACTTGTCCATTACAACGGCACTCGCTGAAATTTATGAGGCACCATGGCAAGAAGGGCAGCAAACAATAGGGATTCCGACGGGAATTAAAAAGTTAGATCAAATGACGAACGGCTTTCAAGCAGGGGAGCTTACGGTTATTGCGGCAAGGCCGTCGATGGGAAAAACTGATGTGATGCTTCACTTCGCGAAAGAAGCGGGCTGGCAACAGTATCTTCCGATTATTTTTTCAATCGAAATGCCGTATCAAAGCTTGGTGCAAAGATTAATTGCTTCAACAGGAAGGATTAACCGCATTAAATTACGGAACCCGAATCGGGATCTAAGTTTTGAGCAGAAGGAAAAGTGGCCGGAGACAATCGGGCGTGTATCCAATACGAATATGCAGATTTTTGATGGCGCCAGGCAAACAATTGCGGAGATGCGGGCGAAAACTCGAAAGTTGATCCAGCAATTTCCCGATCAAAAGCCAATTATTTTTATTGACTATTTAACGCTAATCCGTCCGGCACAAGATTATGGCGGAAACATGCATCTGCAAGTGACGGAGATTTCAAGGGATTTGAAGGTGCTCGCCAAGGAAATGAACTGCCCAGTTGTATTGCTTGCCCAGTTAAATCGAGCGGTGGAGCAAAGGCAAAATAAGCGGCCCTTGATGTCTGACATTCGGGAATCGGGTAGTGTCGAGCAAGATGCGGATGTCATAATTTTTCTCTACCGTGACACGTACTATGATAAAAGTTCAGACCAGAAACAGCTTGAACTGATTATTTCAAAAAACCGCAACGGTCCAGTTGCGACTGTCAATGCAGACTATAATCAATTTACAGGGAGGATCCAAGATGTCAACAGTTAAAAGGCTTTTTGAGGATGCGATTCGCTATGAGGAAAGCTTCCTGGCTCATTATATTTATTGCTTGCTAAAGGAAGAGAAAATTACATTGGAAGATGATGATTCTATCCTATCCGAGGTGCAGCCTGATTCTGCGAAACTAGTAAAAATGGTGAAAGAAAATCACCTCGGTTTTTGCCAAGTTAAGATGTTTGCACTAAAGGCTAGGAACACCCCATGGATTTTTATTTTCGCCAAAAATCTAGAGGAAGCGGAAAAGCTTTTGTTGAGGGAAACAGGTCAAAGACCATTGAGATGCCGCGAAATTATTCCGGATCAAGTCGTATATGTAAACAATCGCTTCTTCAATTTCCACGATTTAAAAAAACAACAAAGCAAGTTTCCTTGTTTAGTTGGATATCATGAGACATAGTGCTAAATGTTAGAGAGAAACCTTATCTAATACGGAAAAACCAAGTCCTTTAATGGATAGCAGAAATACAAACGCAAGTTTCTATTGAATTAAAATACATATAAAATAGGCAACTACCTATCCCGCTTTGAAAATGGACACATACACTATTTTTGAAGCAATTAAGGAGAGGGGATATAAAATGGAAAGACAAATGTTTGGAGGTTATCCGGGCCAAGGTATGGGAATGGGCGGTTATCCGGGCCAAGGCATGGGAATGGGAGGTTACCCGGGCCAAGGCATGGGAATGGGAGGTTACCCGGGCCAAGGTATGGGAATGGGCGGTTATCCGGGCCAAGGCATGGGAATGGGCGGTTATCCCGGCCAAGGTATGAGCATGGGCGGTTACCCGGGCCAAGGCATGGGAATGGGTGGTTATCCGGGCCAAGGCATGGGAATGGGCGGTTATCCGGGCCAAGGCATGGGAATGGGCGGTTATCCCGGCCAAGGTATGGGAATGGGCGGTTATCCAAGCCAAGGTATGGGAATGGGCGGTTATCCAAGCCAGGGCATGGGAATGGGCGGTTATCCAGGCCAGGGTATGGGAATGGGCGGTTATCCAAGCCAGGGCATGGGAATGAGCGGTTTACCAAGATAGTTCTTGTCGGCCTTAGTTAAACAAGAGACTGGATATAGGCTTATTCAAAAGCCGAAAACGGGAATTTTTTAACGATGTATAAAAACTGCTTAAACAATATAAAGACGGAAGGGAGCCAAATCCTTGATAATACTGGTTTTGGCTCTTTGCTCATCTCCAAAAGTATACTTCTGAAACATTGAAGAAGAGCATATGGCTATTCATCCAAATCAAAAAGGAGACCCACCCTATATGGTGAATCCCATTTATAACGCATATCCTCAAATACCGCCACCATCCAACCGATGCTCCGCTAATATCATCACAATTTGATCTTGGATTTCAGACATCGACCCTCTGATAAAGTTATTCATCATGATTGAAAAAACAAGTTTTTCACCATCTTCTGTTGTGACGTATCCTGACAGAGTACTTACCCCGTCCAACGATCCCGTTTTTGCGTGCACTTTTCCGTTAGCTGCGCTCTCAGCCATTCGATAGCCTAGGGTTCCGCTGCCAAAGCGACCATATTCTCCGACAGCTGGCTGAGATTTTTCAAAAATGGGAAACCAATCTTTTTTCTGGATTTCATATAACATCCTCGTCAGTTCATTCGGAGGAATCAAATTACTATGAGATAGGCCTGATCCATCTTCAATTTTTACATTACTCCGATTGACCCCGAATTTTGCAATGGTTCCACCGATTACTTTAAGGCCAACATCCCAACTGCCTTCTCCGTACATCACTTTCCCCATTTCTTTTACAAGTGTTTCACCGTGGATATTATTGCTTAATTTCAAAAAAGGTAATAATAACTCTTCTAATGTCATTGATTCTTTGGAAGTTAACATTTGCGCGCCATCAGGTGTTTCATCTATTTTCATACTGACGTCATCACTTAATTTGATTCCTTGTTCTTCTAGCGACTTTTTAAAAACATCCAATGCATAGCCAGTCGGCTCCGACACAGAAAGGATCTCACCAACGCTTTTTCCTTCAAAAGGAATCGTTCCTTCAACGATGATTTCGTTGGTACCATGTCCCCGATCAATCGTCAGCGTATCCGTTTCTCCTTTATTTCCGGTTTTCGCGTTATTAATGATTTTTAGATAATCCGTCTCAGGTTTCAAAATCACATTTGGACGGGCACCATCCTTAGTCCCAGGCGCGACTTCGATAAGGATCGTTCCTGCATCAAAATCATCATTCGGTGATAAAGTAAGTGCTGATATTTGTGCACCGTAATAACTATTTTCATTCGACACATACAACCCTTGTGAATGGCGCATATCGTCATACCAGCGATCATCTCCAATTACATCACCGTTGATTTGATCGATGCCTTTATTTTTCAGATCACGGGCAAACTGATCGAAGTCTGCCTTTCTTAATGTCGGGTCCCCTTTTCCTTTTAAAAATACATTTCCATCCAGTACCCGATTCTTTAGTTTTCCATCCGTTAATACTTCTGTTTTGAATCGATACCCAGGTCCAAGCGTCTCCAAAGCAACTGCCGCCGTTATCATTTTCAAATTAGAAGCAGGCCGTAAACGTGTATCACCGAAATGCGAATAAATCAGATCTCCATCACTTGCTTTTCTAATACTAACACCCGTGACCGCCCCTTCAAGACGAGGATTTTGTAAAATCTCTTCAATTTTCTTTGATAGCGGTTTCGACCCTTTCACTTCTTCAGGCAATACAACCGCAAGCATAGCCAATCTTTTTTCACTTAACGTGATTAGCCGTAATGAAGGTAACTTAGTTACGACTACCGGGGAGCCTGATTTTGCCATGGACCCTGTTCCAGGCATGAAAAGAAGAATGGCTAGTATGATGCTGATTTTCATAGCGATTTTAGAAAAGTATCCTGCCATATTGAACCCCTATTATATGTATTTTTTTATTAATATAATACCAAAGTCTGCAAGAAATTACCTGGTTTCATCTAAATCTTCTGAATTTAATCTACTTTAAAAAATCATAAAGCTCCCGTTCTCTACCTAGATTTAGGGAGCTTCATCCACTTATGCCGTGTTTTCAAAATAAACGGAGAAATTCCGTTTATTTTGGAACATACCTTTATTTTCCTTAAAATAAAGGATGTTTGTCCGTTTATATTATCAAAATCTTTATTTTTGTCTTATTTGAAAAAGTTAATCGGAATATCTCCGTTTATATCTACCTATTCATCCGTTCCTATATACATTAGCCGGAAATTCTCCGCCTATCTACACGAAAATCAGCAATGAATAATACGTTTTAACTAAATCCCATTCCCATTTCGAGGGTTTAAATGGTTTTAGTCAGTTATTTAACCTGTTTTTTTACTTTTGGCACCTCAAAAGGGAACCCATTAACTTTTTTACGGCGTTTATTTTTTTCGTTAAGGGAGCTACGCATTTTTTAGGAGATTCGATAAAAAAAGGCTATCCATTAAGGGACGCTATCTGCTCCCTTTGGCTAGCCTGTTGAATTATGCAGTTCTTGAAATGATTTGATTGCTTTCCAATAGATTTCTTGATTCGTCGTTAGCTGGTTGGTAGCCTTTTTCGATCAATTCTTTAATGTAGATTTTATTGTAGACAAAGGAGAAAACAATCCCAGGTATCCACGCACCAAATCCTAATGTAAATGTACCGACTGCGGCAGAAATAATAAACATGATTGCTGCCCATTTTAAGTCACCACGGAAAAGTGCAGGGAAGAACCCGAAAAAGAATGTAGTCCAGCTGAATCCAACTTTTACTTCCTTTGTTACACCGCCGGCCTAATAATTTGATAATTTCAAAGTTACTTGCAGTTTTGAAAAATCTGTGTTATTTTGATACTAACAAATTTAACCCAGGAATTGGAGGAATGATAATCTTTTACTTTTAATGAAAATAGCATCACGAATATTAACGTATAAATGTTAAGACTGGAGTAATGTTTTGTGTGTAAACCAAATGAAGAACATATTTACTTGGAAATTAAACAAGCGATAATTCAGCAGAAGTTAAGACCAAATGTACAACTGGTAGAAGATGTTCTTGCTGATACTTTTGGGGTTAGTAGGACGCCAGTTCGTAATGTCCTTCGTAGACTTGCCACAGAAAAGTTGGTTAATGTGGTACCATACAAAGGAACTTTTGTTTCATGCCCCACAATTCAAGAGGCGAAGGATATCTTTGAAATGCGTAGGGTATTGGAAGCAGCGATTATTCGTAAGGTATGTGGAAAAACATCTGACGACAAGTTAAAAGAATTAGAAAAAATGCTAGAAGATGAAGTAGATGCACAAGAAAAAGGGAATATTTATGAAGCTTTAAATATTACAAGGGATTTTCATATGAAAATTGCCGAAATGTCTGGGAACCAGTATTTCTATCAACATTTGGAAGAATTGGTAGCTCTGACATATGTAATCATTGCATTTTACGGTTCGAATCAAATGTTTTGTAATGATCATAAGGAAATATTTGAAGCAATAAATAAACGTGATGTAAATTTAGCTGAAAAATTGATGGTGGATCATCTACATCAACTTGAAAGATGTTTAAATTTTGATGAAAGAATTACAAAGCCAAAGGGATTGGCTGAAATATTCAGTCAACGTGGTAAAATTTAATGGCAACAGATTTTTTTATATACTTAATTGTATACAATTTGGAACCCAATATTGAATAAAATTTTATATCCGTTGTATACATGCTATTAATATGTTTTTACAATATGAAGCAAACTCAAAAAGCAATCTTTTTATTAATAGATTCTATATTTTAGGGGGGTATAACAATCGATAATATTTTTAGACAAACAATTTAGTAAGGTTTTTAATTCTTATAAAAAATTGGAATTAAGATCGAAATAACGAAAAAGAGAGTTATTAATATAAGAATTTTTAACATGGTAAAAGTATTGCCAGAAAAAGAGGCTTTAAAATAGGAGAAAAATGCGTAGACCTTTTATGCTTACATTCATGTTGATAGCGATATCTTTACTTGTTTTATCCGGTTGCGGGACGGATTTTAGTAATGGCGCTAGTGATTCGTTGATAAAGCTGGTTGCCTACCATTTGTTATAGATCCAGTTATATAGCAAAAATATCAGGGAATTAGAAGAAGCAGTTATGGATGGGTATAACAGATTAAAATTGTATTTCAATATTTTTGTGCCACTTTCCAAACATAAGTACACAATTTGGTACTGACTACGGAATAATGCCAGCAGCTTCGCGTCTACTGCAATACCGGTTATCATAGTTTATCTATTCATGCAAAAGATATATTGAAAAAGGTTAACTACAGGTGCTGTAAAAGGGTGGCATTGTTCTAAAAAAAACAATTTGTGCTACACGCCCTGTTATGTTTATTAGTCAATTGACTCTTAAAATTTGTTTATTATGATCCAATAAAATAATCATTAAAGGGGACAGTGATCAATGAAAAAAGAAATCAATATTATTGTCATAGGTGCACATGCAGATGAACCAGATATTTATGCTGGAGGAACAGCCGCTTTGTTTGCTGAAATGGGACACAAGGTAAAGTTTTTAGCGTTAACTGATGGCTGTTGCGGTCACTATGAACAATCTGGAAGTGAATTGGTAGAGCGCCGTGTTCAAGAGGCACAAGAGGCTGCTAAGCGCCTGGGAGTACTGGAATATGATGTAATTACTGATATACATGATGGAGAACTTTTACCAACATTAGAAGTTAGAAAAGAAATAATTAGACAAATTAGAAGATGGCAAGCTGACATTGTTATATCATTCCATCCAGCAGGTCGACATTCTGACAATAGATATGCTGGTGTTGCCGTAATGGATGCTGCTCCTTTTGTAGCAAATCCAAATGCTGTACCTGAGGTTCCGTACATTAAACATGAGCCACTATTTCTATTAATGCCGGATTTTTCTAAAAGAGATGATTATAAGGCGGATATTGTGGTTGATATCGGTAGTGTGTTGGAAAAAAATTAATGGCCTGCGATGCACATGCATCCCAGTTCTATGAATTTACCCCTTGGGCAAATGGCACTCTAGATCAAGTCCCTAAGGATTGGGAGGGTAAAAAGAAATATCTTTTAACGGGCTGGAAAGCGTTTTTTGAGGTTTCTGAAGAAATGTATGAAGGTCTTGAAAAATGGTATGGAGAAGCAAAGGCCAAAAATGTGAAGTTTGCAGAGCCATTTGAAATTGCTGACTATAGTAACAAGTATAGTGATGACCGAATACGTGAAATGTTCCCTATGTTTAATTAAACTTTGTGCTTGAATTTCAAATGTGAAAGGAGATTTACATGAAAATTGGTGTTGATATGCATCACGGGTTTATCAATGAAGACGTGCCCGTTGAGCAAGCGTTGGAAAGAGCAAAAGCTGAAGGTTTTGAAGGGATTTATTATAAATCTCCCCTTTCTATTTCATCCTCGTTGGACATGGGAGAATTGAAATCCGCTATTGATTGTGCCAACGATATGGGGTTGTATATCGACCTTGGCATTGGCCGAGTCAATCCCTTCAATACTAATGAAACACCCGATGTGTGGCTTCTTGGTGGAGGGGACTACAAGTTAGCAATTGAAAAAATGTTATTTGCTGCTGCCCATATGGGTGTAAAGGAATTGGTAGGAGTAACAGCGGGATGGAAAGAGATGCATTCCGGATACCATGTTTATGATCGTTTTCGGACTGATGTTACTTGGCAGGATCAACTAATGGCAACAACAAAATTTTTAAAATCTCTCGTCCCTGTCCTCAAAGAAACAGGAACTAGAATCAACCTAGAAACACATGAAGAAATTACTTCCTATGAAATCCTTCGAATCATTGAAGAAGTTGGAGAGGATGTCATAGGTGTAACTTTTGACACGGCTAACGTTGTGGCACGTGGGGAAGATCCTGTAGCAGTTGCGGAAAGGACAGCACCATATGTACATCAAGTGCATGCTAAAGACTGTATTTTATACTTTTCAGATACTGGACTTGTACGGCAGGTTAAGCCTCCAGGACAGGGGATTGTCGACTTTGAAAAAATTATCAAAATATTAAATCAACACCAACCAAATCTCCATTTGCAAGTTGAGGATCATAAAGGACTAATGCATTGCGACATTTTTGTCCAGGAATGGAGAGATAGTCATCCAGATTTGAATATTGGGGAAGTTGCTGAATTAGTAAAAATGGCCCGCATATGCGAACAAAGGATTCAACAGAATATCTATCCAGATCCACATGAATATGAAAAACCTAGTTATTATGATCAAAGGAATGAAAGGCTAGAACATGCGCGTGAGCATTTATTTGGCTTATTGCATGAATTAGGGAAAAAGAAAAATTAATTATGCCCTTGGTTAGTGTTAAAACTACCCTTTAAGGCACGCTCAAATAAATAACTAGCCATTAAATGTAGTATGATTTCCCATCATATTTAACGTAAGTAAGATACTATATTTGTATCTTTGTAGAAGCATTATATATTGTTAATAATTATAGTTTTCACCGTAAACAACGGTAGGATTTTACTTGGAGGGGTGGGTATGATAGCTGGTTTGCCAGATGAACAACGGCTTCCGCCTTTCAAGACAACTCATACTCACAAAGGCTCCAAGTCAAGTCCTTAAACGCTTTTCTACGGTTACATGTAAACTATGATAAAAAGTACACTAATAAAGGAAACGGATGACATCTTTGGAAATCTTAAAAAGGTGCATGAAGAATATCACGGGAAAAGCAATGTTGTTCGATTGTCTGTTGATACCAAGGACAGGGTGAAAATCGGCATTTTCAAGTCAAAAGCAGGCGAATACACAAAC
This sequence comes from Lederbergia panacisoli, assembly GCF_024626525.1. Lineage (GTDB taxonomy): Bacteria > Bacillota > Bacilli > Bacillales > Bacillaceae_C > Lederbergia > Lederbergia panacisoli. The sequence continues at coordinate 30,640 of NZ_JANJGU010000016.1, read as the reverse complement.
AGCTGACCACGGCTTTGGAAATGAATTTTTAACCCCGTGTGGGATATTGGGTGTAAACAATGATCATCTTGATCTGACATGTACACAATCAAAGGTGACAGCTGATTTAATGGTTGATTGTCTTGAGGAATATTGGATCGAACAAAATTTATTAGGAAATGGTTCGTCGAAATCAAACCACAAAAATGCGCAGGGGCGCTGAAGGTGTCAGTAAAAGTGTTAAAACGATGTGCACTTTTTGACAAAGCCTTCCCTAAATTCAATGTTGTTTGACACCTCTTGCAAGAAAAGCGACTAATCCTGCATTTAAGAAACATGGGAGCCCATCCCTCGCAAAGATAGACTTATTTTTTTAAAAATGTAGCCTAGTTTGTAAAAAACAATTGAATTCCATGATAAAGTTTGAAAGGAATTTCTAGTGTAAAACTATGAAACTGCTAACAGTAGTATGCATTGAGGAATATCGCAATTTCAACGAAAGAGCTAAAAAGGGAAGGAGGGATTGCATACATTTTTCATCTATTTCTTTGACTTTGTGTAAGCGTTGTCAATTTATAACTTTCAAATATATGGTGAAACACTAAAGAAGTAATCGTGGGGAGTCGATATTCGTTTTCCAGGATTCTCGTATCCTAAATGGATTTTTAATCTCCGTTCTTCGTACAGTCATCGGAACGGCGACAGCTGTTATGTTTACCGCCATTTTCGCGTACGGGATGTCGAGAAAAGAATTGATTGGTCGCGATTATTATATGATTTTCTGTGTCATCACAATGTTTTTCAGTGGTGGTTTGATCCCTACCTTCCTATTAATCAGAGGATTGGGGCTATTCAATACATTTTGGGTCATGATTATTCCGGGCTTAGTCAGCGTATGCAATATGATCATCTTCCGAACCTTCTTCCAAGGCTTGCCTGCAGGACCTGAAGAATCCGCAAAAATTGATGGTTGTGGATATTGGGGAACGTTCTTTCGATTCGTCCTTCCACTATCTGGCCCAGTTATCGCAACATTATCGTTATTTACCGCTGTGTTTCACTGGAATGGCTGGTTTTCTCCGAGTATCTATATTTCGGATCAAAAGCTACTTCCAATCCAAACGATGTTACAGCAAATTCTTAGCTCCAAGATCATGACAGAGCAAATGGCGCAAGCTGATTCTACAGCTGCAGCTCACATGAATAAACTGAAATCTGTTTTAACAAAATCTCTTTCCATGGCGACGATGATGGTCGCAACGATACCAATCATTTGTGTATACCCATACGTACAGGAATATTTCGTAAAAGGGGTATTGGTTGGTTCGTTGAAAGGGTAATCAACTTGGTTTAAGGTGCAAGCTTTAAATATATAATAAATTTTTAGGGGGATAAGAAATGAAGAGCAAGATGAAGTTTTTATCTTTATCTCTAGTTGCTTTGCTTATGGCCTTTAGTATATTAGCTGGCTGTGATAATGATAGTGCTAGTGGCGGCGATAAAGGCGGATCAAAAGATTCCGATAGTAAAGCTAGCGATGGCTTCGTTCTTGGTGAGGACGAGCTAGAGTATACAATGTACGGTCACTATGACTGGTACACAATGCCAAACTGGGGTGAAGACGCAGCATCAAAATGGATTAAAGAAAACAAAAAAGTAAACGTTAAGCCAATCAGTTCTGGTGGTAATGCAGCACAAAAATTCAACACGATGATTGTCGGAAACGACCTTCCAGATGTAATATGGTTAGATCGTAATGCGGATTTGGACAGACTTCGTGAAGCTGATATGCTCGTTCCACTAGATGAGTATATTGAAAAATATCCAAACATTAAAAAATGGGTTGGAGAATCAACTCTCAACATACTTCGTGCTGAAGATGGCCATGTTTATACGATTCCCAACTGGTATACTACACAACCAAATGGTAACTCCGGTTATGTAGTAAATGAAAAAATTTATAAAGAACTTGGTTCACCTAAACTTGAAACAACAGATGATCTATATGCTTATTTGAAACAAGTAAAAGAAAAATATCCAGATGTTGTTCCCTTTGAAGCTGGACAAGGTGGCGGACTTGACGTTCTATTTTCTGCATTTGCAGAAGAACATCCGAACCTTTTCACGAGCAACAAATTCGTACCAAATGGCGATAAATTATCTTCTATCTTTATCGATCCTGTATTTAGGGAAGCAATGGTCTACATGAATAAGCTTTTCAGTGAACGATTAATTTCTCAAGATACATTGACTCAAACGGCTGAACAAGTGAAAGAAAAAATTGTTACAGGTAAGTTTGCTGTATATGCAGATAACTCACCTACAGAAAATGGAATCCCTGCCCATACGGAATTAAAATCGCAGGATCCAGATGCGGGTCTTAAAATGATTTGGCCAATCCATAAAGAGGGATTGAACAAAGAGAATATCACTCCAGGAACATGGAGTCAGCTTGGCTGGAACGCAAGTGTTATTACAAAAGCCGCTAAAAATCCGGAAGCTATTTTTGCTTTCCTTGATTGGATGACAGGTCCAGAAGGGCAACGCATTATTTCCTTTGGACCGGAAGGCAAGTATTGGGACGGAACACAAGCTATTGAAGGCATTGATGAAGCACCAATATTCACGGATAAATATGTAACAGATGTTGAAGGCCTAACCAAGTTAATGGATGCAGCAATCAACTTCCAATGGGCTGGTAACACAGTTTATGTCGATAAATCCAAAGCTGCATTTGAAAAGACGTTACCAGAAGAACAACAAAACTGGGGTACAAGACATCAAATGAGCATTACTTGGAAGACGCAAATGAATTCAACTGAATTCGAAAATCTATCTCCTCTTCCAGAAACAGAAGAAGGTATGGCAGAACAACGTATCAATGAAATTTACGATGAAGCAAGAGCAAAAGCACTTTATGCGAAAAGCGAAGATGAAGTTCTTCGCATCCTCGACAGTGCCGAAAAAGATGCACAAGCTGTCGGATATGACAAGGTGTTGGAATACAAAACACAAAAATGGCAAGAAAATAGAGATAGAATGGCTGGTAACTAATAATAGTTTGGGATCACTTCAGGAGTAGAAACTGAAGTGGTCTTTTACTATATTACAAATTCGACATCTATTAAATTTAAGTATTCAGTAATAGTAATAGGTTCTCTGTATTCGGAAATAGTTCACAATTATTTAAATTTTTAATTGGCTATTTATTTTATACCATAATATATAGTTAGGAGAATACGACTTGAAGCTACTTTTTATGGGAAGTAAGCATTAAAGAAGGTTAGATAAAGATAAAATCTGGATTGGAAACAGGTTACAACTTGGTTGGAACGTTAGTGTTATTAAAAATAAGCAAAATATCCTAATTCCATCATTATATGATGTAATTTATTTTCCCCTTTCAACTGGTGGCGTAGCAGATAAGGTAGCTTTAGGTGCTTCCATCAAATATAAGCGTGCTTTTTATTTTTGGAAGATACCTACAATATTATATAAATGTATATTTTCCACATGATGAACTAGTTGAAGTATTTTCCAAGAGTTATGACAAACATTAATAAATAGTTTATTAATCGGGGCAACAATTTGTCACTTTCATACTATGTTTTTGAGAATAGTAACCTCCATTTTTCATAGAATTGGGAAGGTGGCAATTTTTTATAAAACTTACCCATTTTAGACTTAATAACCTGTTTCCAAAAACTTTGACTATACTATTTTTATACGAGGAGATAACTGAATGAAAACCAAACTTACGGGTGCTTATGTGATAGGGCATGATGGAGATGATCATGTTATTTATAAGAATGGTGAGGTTGTTTTTGAAGGTAATACTATAGAATACGTAGGTAAATCATATGAGGGTAATGTAGATCGTGAGATTGCGGCTGGGAACGCCATAGTAAGCCCAGGGTTTATTGATTTGGATGCATTGGTTGATATCGACCATGGTATTCTTGATGTTGCTATTCCTCGAAACCCGAAGTTACGTTTCAGTAGGGATATGTCAAAGTTTCGTACCTCGGATTTATTTACAAGAAAAGAGCATCAAATCAAACAGAGATTATCTTTTGCACAATTAATCATGAACGGGATTACAACAGGAATGCCAATTGCCGGTGATGGATTTCGTGCTTGGGCGGAAACTTACGAAGAAATGTCGGATGGAGCAAACATTGCATACGAATTGGGGATAAGAATGTATTTGGGTCCGAGTTACAGAATGGCTCCATATCCTTTGGGAGATATTGATCAGTATCGTGGATCAAAAAGTGTTGAAGATGCTTTTTTATTTGCTGAGAAATTTGATAATACTTTCGAAAGCCTAATACGAACATTTTTATCACCTTGCCAGTTAATGAATCAAACTGAACAAGTACTTTTGGATACAAAGAGTTTTAGTGACCGAACAGGTGTACCAATTCGTCTTCATTGTTGTGAAGATCCAAAGGAAGTAGAATTTTTGCGTGAAAAGTATGATATGACTCCAATAGAATATTTGGAATCCATTGGGTTTCTTGGTAAAAAAACTTTAATTCCACATGCAATATTTACTGGATCTATGATTCCAAATGGTTTTCCTAAAAAGAATGAACTAACACTTTTGGCACAATCAGGTACTTCTGTTGTTCACACACCGATTGCTGAATCCCACGGTGGGCAAGCATTATACAGTTTCAGTCACTATTTGCAAGCAGGTGTGAATATGACGATTGGTACGGATACACACCCTGCGGACATGATTCAAAATCTGAATTTTGCATGGAACCTTAATCGTATATTTGAGAGGGGAGAAATCTTTAACCCATATGGTGGACCACGAAGCACGGTTACACGTAAAACTACTGAAGCTGATTTATTCCGTGCCGCAACTACAAATGCCGCAAAGGCTATTGGTCGAGACGATCTGGGAAAACTTTCGCCTGGCGCGAAAGCGGATATCATTGTAATTGATTTAAACTCACTTAGGACAATACCTGTTGAGGATCCAATTCGTACATTAATAATGAACACCACTGGCTCAAACGTACGTGATTGTTTTATTAATGGGAAAGTTGTAATGCGTAATGGGTGTATCCCGGGATTGGATGTAGATGGGTTACGTCGAGAAGCCCAAAAATGTTTCGACAAATATAAAGATAATTATTCATATCACGATAAGGAACAGAAAGATGTGGACACTTTATTTCCACCTGCATTTAGGATGATAAAGTGATGTTTGTATTTTGGGGAAAGCTTAACCCTTACAGTAAAGGGTCCCTTTGCCTAAGGTGAAGTAAGATAGGAAATCATACAATAAATCATTTTAGGGGAATTGAGGGATCAGCTGGTTGTATAAGATTGTAAAATGAATGTAGAAATAATCAAGCTAGGCATCATATTCTTCTACTCATTTATTTTGCTATTAATGCTATTAAATTAAATATTAAATTGGAAACTTGAGAGTGCACGTTTTTAGATGAGGTGAATGACTATTGATATGGAGTCTTCCATTTATTGCATCACTATTATTTATACTTCAATCGGTTATCCTTAAGGAATATTCGAAACTAATAAAACGTAGACAAATCGCTTCTTTTGATATTCATGTGACTTATAGTATGCTTGCGGCTTGTGGTTTGGGACTTTGTTGGATCATTAGTGGGGCTGAATTTAGTTTATGGAGTTTTTGGACATCATGCGGTTTTGGTATTTGCTTTGCCCTCACCATGATTTGTTATGAACTCGCTATGTCTGAAGGTGTTCTGGCTTACTCTGCCTTTTGTTTTTCTGCAAGTATGGTGTTGCCGGTTATCTTAAGTGCCTTGTTTTGGAAAGAAGTATTTAACCCAGTTCAAATAATAGGTGTTGGATTATTTCTAGTTTCCTTTTACCTAATTATGATCTATGGTCAACGAAAAAGTGATGGAAGGTTATCCCGTTCATGGTATGTTTATGCGACATTAACATTATTGTTCAATGGTCTGATCCCAGTATTCTCCAAAATACAGCAGACTAAAATGCAAGGGGATCAAGTATTCGGTTTTCTTTCAATAGGCTTTTTTGTGGCTGCTATATGTTTCCTAATATTAAAAAGACTTGTTCCGAACGTGTCTGATAGGGCAACTCATTTTTGGAAAATAAGTACATGGCTTAAAATAATTATGTTGGGATTAGCCGCAGGTTTAGGAAATGCGTTAGTTACATGGCTATCGTGGCAGCTGCCCGGCGTTTATTTGTTTTCAGCTGTTAGTGGGAGCGTCATTATAGGATTAACCTTGATATCAGCAATACTTTATCGAGAAACGCTGTCGCCTGCTGGTGGGCTAGGTGTTATGATAGGAGTCATTGCAATTTTTTTTGTTAGCTGGTAGAATGCTTCATTCTTAAATTATATTGATCAGCTTTTTGAATTCGTCATATCAAAAAGAATATACATTATTTCATATGGTTAGGGGTACGGAACGAGTTATGGATTGAAGGGCAACTTAGGACAATATAACCCTCCCGATCCATTGCATAGGCGATGTCTTGGAGTCCATGATTGATGACTATTGCATATACGCGAATGAATGATCCTTTTCGTTTCCAATCTTGTCATGCTATGAGTGACAGTTACGTAGATCCTGGAGCTGCACAGTATCTGAACGCAGATCGGGACAAATCGTTTGATTCGGAATCACCTGTTGTAAGGGCAAATCAAATCTATGAAATACATCCCAATTTCACGATTCCCGGACTAGGTCATGTATGTTCGGGTGATGTGGCAGCAGTAAAGGGTGATGGGGCTAAGTGGATTTCAATGTTTCCACGGGGAATATACCGGATTTCTTAAAAATAAAATAACTTAATTAAAGAAAAGATTAGTAGAACGATGCGCATTGGATTCGATGGAAGAAAGATTCCCGGGCTAAGAAACGAGGACCAATAGGTGTTCTAGATTTTGAAAAGACCTTGGTATGGAAGAGGTATTTTGTCGTACTATGTGTTAGTTGCTCCGATTGCGTTGTCCCAGACGCACTTGAAGGATGCCTATGATGAGTTAACTATCTAAGAGACAAGCTTTTGTGGAGAGGCTTTGATCGACTTTTCCACGATAATTTGCGAATTCAACAAGTATAATCCCGAACTTAACCTAATCATTGAAAATGATACGCCTCGCAATGGAGTGACGCTTGGCAGGCCGCGTCATAGGGATAAGCAACCCCCAATAGTTGAGTGCGCATCCCTATCAAAAAAAAGAAGAGTTAACCCGCTTACATCGAACTGATTCATCAATATACGGCATATATTCAAACAGGACTAGTAAGGAATTGGGAGCAGTCCAACAGTTTTGAACCGTACAATGTAATTAAGCTGGAAAACCAATCCATTAGAAAGTAAGGTGACATGGCAATATCTATAGATCCGATTAATCTGATTAATAATATGGATAAACAAACATTTGTCTGCAAGTTAGGGTGGATATTTGAACATTTTACATGGATCATAGAAAAAGCATGGGAAGAACGCCCTTTTCTTCGTTGGAAATGTTAATGAAAAAATGTGAGCATATAGTCGAACGCTCCGATTTAGACGAGCAAATTGGATTGATTCGTACCCATCCAGATTTAGCTGGGAAGCTGAAAATGACTGAAGCATCCATTAATGAACAGCATAGTGTTGGTTTAGATAAACTGTCACGCGAAAAATTTAATGAATTTGCAATTTATAGCCAAGCTTACAAAGAAAAATTCGGATTTCCTTTTATATTAGCGATTCGAAGCCAGGACAAAGATGCAATATTGAGCACATTGCGTAGGCGTATAGATGGTGAAAAAGGTTTATCGATTGCTCTTCCTGTTGGAGCAATTACTGTCGAGATGACAAAGCAAGGTTTAAAAAATGGTTTTTTTCACGGATGGGCTGTAGGTATTGGGGGAATGACAATTGATGTGTTACTCATATTAGCACTCTACTTTGGACTTGCTGAAGTATTGGCACTTCCTTATATCCAAATGCCGTTATGGATAATAGGAGCAGGCTTTTTATTCTTGTTAGCCTATGATTCCATTAAAAATGCGGACAAAGACTTTACTTTAGCAGGTGAAAAAGTAAATAAATCTCTTGGTAATACGTATCGTAATGGATTACTTGTAGCAGTTTCTTCAGGAAACTTAGTATTTTGGGGTTCTGTATTTGGAGCTGTATTAGCAGATTCTTATTCAGGTAGTTTTATTATTGCAGCAATTGGTATTATAACGGGGATCTTATTGCACGATATTGCTTATTATCAGTTGTATCTGTAACAAGAAAAGTTATGAATCGACAGATGATTAAATGGACGTCTATAATTGCTGGAATTCTATTATTTGGCTTCGCTTGCTACTTCTTATATGAATTTTATTTAGATATTCAATCGTATATTTGATTTTCTAGCTAAAGGGTTACAATATCCTTTAGCTTTATATGTTTAAAGAGGCAATTATCATACAAGGGTCAGTCCCCCGATACTGAGGCCTTGAGCATGATGAAAAGTAATTTTTGCACCTTCATATCGAGGATTTAAATAAAACGAAGTATGGTTTAAAAGTGCCTAGCGTGACGCTTTTGGCGGTTGGCACACGTCACATTTTCGTTGATTGTTATTTTTAAACTTTGTAAATGTTTTTTCAAAGTTGCTGCCACAGGCACATTTAAATAATAACTTTTGAGAAAAACCGTGGTATTCCGTCGTTAGCAACTTACTATCCGAATTGTTCTCAACAAAGTCTTTGATTTTACTGATAGTCCATCGTTTATTCATTCTTTTACACCTCTTATTTTATCGCTAGACGAAGAATTTTCTGGGAATCCGCGCAATTGCAATTATCCTAAGTTCTTCATTATAGCATGAGCTTGTACATAAATAAACAGAGCGTGATTTGGTAAATAGAGTCTTGCTCCGTGCCACCATATCACTAACCCTATAGGCAGACCATCTCTGAAGGTCTACTCTATAGGGTATTTTTTCATACATTGGACTTTTACTTACGGTTAAAATTTCTGCCTTTGGCGAAGTGCCTGTACACCCTTATTTCGTTTTTAGATATTCCTTCCATGCCGTGATGCCACCTTCTAAAACAGTAACATTGTAGTTGAGCGTAGATAAAACGTTAGCACATTTTGTGGCGGAATTTCCAGTTGTACATGTCACGATGATTTCTTTGTCTTTTGGTAAGGACTCATTGGCCAGATTTTCAGCCTTCTCAAGATTGAAGATTTCTTCCTTATGTATATTGTAACTATCGACTTTGGGACCATCTATATGAAAATCATGATACTTTTCCTCAGCTCTTACGTCTAAAAGGATTACCTTTTCGTTCGCCTTCATTTTTTGAAATAATTCCTTGGGTGTAATCACCGTTATACTCATGTCACCATTCTCCTATCAAGAATAACTTCCTGGAATAGTCAAAACTAATCCCGTCCCGTTTTCATTTTCCTCTATATCCAATGTTAAGATATCGGTGCCTGTTACGCTTGGATCAAACGCCACTTGAACTCCTTTTATCGTTTGAATGCGGTCAAATTCATGCGGCTCATCTATTGCTAAAGCAATTTGGGGTCCAGCACTGGCATTTGGAATTGTATATAAACGAATTCCTATCACCCCTGATCTTTCCAATAATTGCTTTGCATCATCAGTTATATACATTATTTACTCCTCCTAAAACATCTAAAATATAACATTCATCAGTACTATGGGTTCCAAACATGTTCCCCTTACGTCCATTTTAAATGATTAAATGAATGGGCAACAGCAAATGGTTTCGTCGTTCAAAGCGGGGTAATTCTTCCCTTTTCGAAAATGACTCTATTTAATTGTCTAATTCAAATGTATCTTATTACGGTGTCAGCTTCCAACACAATATAGTCGTGCGGGTGAACCATCTAATAGAATTTGTGTTATCCATAAAAACTTGGCACCATAATAATATTGACATTCAATGTGTATTAAGTATATAGTACATGTATCGAGTGTATTAACTAGGCAGTACGCAAAGTGTGTGTTTTTTTATCGCGAGTGTATTAACCACATAATACAGGTATAACTTAATTTTAGTTTTGCTGGCAGCATGGGAGGACATTTCTTTTTTTTTGATGTATGTGTATTAACTGTATAATACAGTTAGTTTCGTATATATCAGGCAGAATATGGGTAGTTTTGATTCCATTAACAAGGATGCATGGGTCGATTCTATTTTTTTATTATAGGTTTATTAACCCTATAGTACAGTTGGGAAACAGTGTCAAATAGGGATTTCAATTATTTTTCGGGAGTTGGGCTTATGAATGTGAAGTTTAATAATCGCGATCCAGTGTATGTGCAGGTGATTCGGCATTTCAAGGAACAGTTGGCGACGGGGGCTTTTGAGCCGGGGCAGGAGATTCCATCGAGAAGGGAATTGGCTAATCTGTTGAAAATTAATCCAAATACGGCGCAGCGAGCGTATAAAGAAATGGAGGAAGCGGGTTTGATTTTTACAGAGGGTAATTTGCCGAGCCGCATTACACGAGACGCGCAGGTGCTTAGCCAGGTGCGGGAGGAATTGATTGATGAGGCAGTTGATGCATTTGTTCTATCGCTAAAAACAATCAATGCTCCGCTTTATGATGTGTTGGAATTGGTAAAAGACAAGTATGAAAGGCATGAATAGGGGGGATTTAGGTGATTGAGGTAAAGAATGTAAGTAAAAGATTTGGGAAAAAGAAGGTATTGAACGGGGTTTCCTTTACGGCGGCAAGGGGGGAGATTACGTGTCTAATTGGGATTAATGGGGTGGGGAAAACAACGATCATGAAGATCATTATGGGACTGACACCGAAAGACGGAGGTGAGGTCCTGATCAATGGAGAAAAACTTCATAAAAAGAGTTATGAGAAAGTCACATTTATTCCCGATGCGATCACGATGCTGCCTGAGATGAAAATTAAGGATGCTTTTACCTTTATGGCGGATTTCTATGATTGTTGGAATCAAGGAAGAGCAAATGAAATGCTAAATTTTTTTAAGCTGAATGAAGAAGACCGTATTTCGGATCTGTCAAAGGGGAATACGGCAAAAGTAAATCTGCTTTTGGGGCTGGCAATGGATGTTGATTATGTGTTGATGGATGAGCCTTTTTCAGGAATTGATATTTTCAGCAGGGAGCAAATCGCAGATGTATTTACGAGCCACTTGATTGAGGACCGCGGTGTGATTATTACGACGCATGAAATTAATGATATCGAGCATCTCATTGATAAAGTCGTACTTCTGGATCATGGAGTAGTGCTGAAGGAATTCGATACTGAAGCGGTTAGGGAACATGAAGGGAAATCCGTCATTGATGTGATGAGAGAGGTGTATGAGGCATGAATCGCTATTTGAAGCTTGTCAATTTCGAGTTCAATCGTTTTTGGAAATTGTATATCGTGTTAATGGGCATGATGATTCTTGTGCAAATCGCTGGTGTGATCGTTGATTCAAGAATCTATATACATAGAGTAAATGAATTGATGTATAAAGAATTTATGTCAAAAAGTGAAGTCCTAGATTCGATTGGAGAAATGTCGTTGTCTTCTGTTATCAATTCACTTTGGTTCCAGGGACCGGTTGCGCTTTGCGGAGTAACTTTACTAATCTATGTTTTCTTTATCTGGTACCGCGATTGGTTTGGAAAAAATACTTTTATTTATCGTTTGTTGATGCTCCCGACTGCAAGAATCCATGTTTATCTAGCAAAAGCGACCATTATTTTTCTAGCTTTATTAGGACTGGTTGCCTTGCAGCTCCTAATAATGGGGGCTGGCAATCAAGTGTTATTATGGATGGTTCCCAATGAATTTAGCTTAAGTGTTTCCGTAAATGAATTAATGTATGACCCGTTTTGGCAAGTAATATTTCCGAAATCATTTTTAGACTTTATCCTTTATTATGGCAGCAGCATGATTGCGGTGCTGATTATTTTTACCGCGATTTTGTTTGAGCGATCTTTCCGCCTGAAAGGAGCAATCATTGGCATTTTATATAGTGTCATTTCTGTTTTCCTGGTATTTGTTCCTGTATTGGTGAACGATTTAATGCTTGACAAATATTTTTATCCACTGGAAATATTCCTTATGGTAGTAGCAATCATGTTGCTTGTTTTGTTCTGTACATTATGGACAGGCCATTATTTGATAAAAAATAAAGTTAGGGTTTAATGGGGGTGTAAAAATGAAACGGTATTGGAAATCGATCTTACTTTGTATGGTAATCGTCATTGTGCTTGGTAGTTTTTACATGAAGTCGAGCCTAGCGGCACAAAAGCCGATGAAAATTGAATTTGAGAAAATCAGCGGCAACGAGGATGAAATAGATGATCTAATTCTATACGGCGGCTATGATATGGGCAATCAGTATAGTAATTGGGAGATTACAAAGAACGGAACGCGTGAAAGAAGCCATCATTCATTGATTCAGGAGTTAACCAAGACATACGCAACACCTGCTTTGGGGAAGTTAATCAAAGAGCATAAACAGTTTATGCGCGGGAAAGGATTAAATCAGGAGTATTTCTATGAGGATGAGCAGCTTATTGCCTATGCTTATATGGAGGGTCCGGGTTATGACGGGCCAACTAACCATTCCTTAATGGACATTGCGCTTTTAAATAAAGAATCGAAAAAGATCACATCCTTTAAAGCGGACATACCGAATAAGGAAAAGTATTATTGGGGGTATGTCCAAGAGGTCCAATTGGTGGATGGGCAGCTGAAGGTTTTCACGCAAGGGTTTCCTGCTGCGGGTGGCAGCGATTTGAATGTCTATACATTTGATTTAGCGGAGCAAAAGCTTGTGGATGCGGTATTGATTGCTTCTGCCAAAGCCGACGAAGTGAATATTGCCATAATAAATGGCTATTCCATCCAACCGCAAAAATATGTATTAATCAATGTGGAAGAGTATAATCATTCGGATAACGGAGACGAAATGAAAAACGTATTGGCTGATACAATTATTTATAATATCGAAACCAACGAATCCCAAAAAGTGGCTATTTCCGATGATGAAAGGCCGCCATCCTTATATTCGGGAACAATCAGTGATTCCAGCTTGTTTGTACCGGCTGAAGCTGAAAATGGGATTGAAATCAGAGAATACGATATTGAGGCAGAAAAATGGATAAATAAGCGGACATTTGCACTGCCCTACCCGACAAGAGAGGAAGGTGGAGGTGTATTGGAGCTAATGAATGGAAGGGTCTATAATATTCAGTCAACAAATGATGGGCAGGCAGTCTTTATCGGTGATTTACGTACAGGGGAATCATTGTATGAAGGGAAGCTAAGGATAAAGGACCCGGGAAAAGATAAGGTAGATAACCGGTTGGAAATTTATTCAATTGAGCAGCAGTAGGGGAAGTAAGCAAAAAGTCCTGCTTTAAAGTATTGTGGTGCTGGATTCCAAAATAACTTGGGTGCCAAGACCTTCTGCCATCTATTAGGTAAATCCTTAAATAGGAGGGAGAAAAAGTGATTAGATCAGAAGTGCTTCATTTATATGAGGATTTCACCGAGGAAGAAGAAAAAATTATGTGACGTATGCAACGACCGTAGCGTATCCAAGTTGAATATACATTGATACGGAAACATCCAATGAAGCAGCCCAATTAAAAACAACAATCTCTGACGATATTGAAACCAATCTTGCCCAGTTTGTAAAAGGGGCTAAAAACTTTGATAAGGATTGGGATGCATATATTAAAGGTTTCGAGGGGCTTCAACTAGAGAGATAACTAGAAATTTATGATCGTTAAAAGGTAAATGAATACCCCGCCCAAGTCATCCCTGGGTGGGGTATTCATTTACCTATGTTAGAACTCAAGGGTACGAACCCAAAGTCCATCGGCTTTTCTCACTTTCCTTTTGTACGACTCTTTTTTGTAAACTATTTTAGCCATATGCTTTTTTAATAAAAAGCTCTGTTATAATTTATTGTTGATTTTCGTTATGTATGTGAATTATAGGCGGAGAATTTTCGGTTAATGCAGGAAATAATTTTGAGGTCCATCACTGGCACTTGGAACCGTATATAAACGAATTCCTACTGCCCCTAATCTTTCCGATAATTGCTTTGCTTTATCAGTTATGTACATTATTTACTCCTCCTAAAACCTCAAACAGTATGATTCTCCTTACGTCCATTTTACATGATTCTATGATGGACAATAGCAAATGGTTCTGTGTTCAAAACAGATAATGTCTCATATGTTCCGTAAAGCCACTTTGATTAATCAGTTCATTACTTATGCTATCGATATGTCATTTTGAAACCTGCGAACCGATTGTTCTATTCTTACCTTCCGTTGCTAATTTCTATTAACTAACTATAGAACACTATGACCATACTTTATCTTCCACTCATTCTTTATTTCACTATCGAGAACAATTCCCCTGGTTATAATATGAAATATTACGTAAAACGGAGATTTAAGGAGAAAAGCAATAAAAATTGTTCTTTATAACAGTATAACGGCCTATTTTTGGGTTTTTCAATCTATATCTTTTATCCTATACTCAATTTGTACACTATATCGAACGAAACGTTGGAATTTGAGAAGGGGTTGTTAACTATAATGAACGGACCTGTAGCAGAGTCGTCATAGAAAAATAATAGCGCATTGTTTTTCTATCGAGTAATTGGGTGTATAGATAATAAATCCTACATTAAACAAGCAGAAAAGAAAAAGAAAATGAACACAAAAAAAGGGGGAAATTCCCGAAAAAGACCTTCTGAATTTTATAGTGGCATTGTAATTCCAAACCTTTAGTCTAAAAACTTTATTCGCGTTAACTAAATAAAATGAGGAGGTAGAGTTGATCTTGAAATTGATTATTGTATTTGCCGTTACCGTAATATGTACGCTTGTAGTGGTTATCAGTTCGTCAGGGATTTCACAATTCAAAGCTGATAGGGAGGTCTCCATGCAAGTTGCAGATTACGAAAATGCATTAATAGCATTGCCCGAATCAATAACCTTGAATATTAAAATCTTGAGATTATCAACTAATGTTTATACAAAAGAGAAGAAACTTAAAAGAACAGAAGAAATAGTGCAAATCACGGATGTGGATCATAATTTAACAATTAAAAATAATATGGCCCAACCGATTTACCTCGACCAAATACATTTTGATAATTTGAATTTCCAGTTTCAAAATAATGGGTTGTCATTAGGAATAAATGAAAATGTGAAAGTGGATTTTACGAACAGCTTTGATGGGAATGACTTCATGAGTTCAAACAATAAAAGTACGGAATCAAAAGCAACGTTATATTTTAGATGGGACAATGGAAATATTAACATTCAAAAAAATGTAATTATAAATACAACAATCATTGAAGAGGCGAAGGATCAAACTGAGGTATAAGCAGGAACATCATTTATGAGATGGGTGGAAAAGGTGTCGAAAAGAAAAAAAAATAATTTTAAGCTTAAAAATAAAAAACAAAGAAAGTTTATTAACAGTATTTTGATAGGTTTAAGTATTGTAGCAACAGTTCTACTTTATTATATTCTAGTACTTCCGCTTGAGACCATGGAAACAAACACCGAAAACAATATTACCCAAGAAACTGTCTTTACTTTTAAAGCGGATGTAGCCCCATTTGCGCTTCATCCTAAAGGTGGGATTGTTGATATAGAAGGTGGAAGTTTCACAGAAGTTACAAATGATATAATCGTGAACGTTAAATCTTCTATAAAATCTAATAAACCTATCAAAGTAAACGGGTCAAAAGAAATAGTGTTAAACTTGGTCGCAAATGGACTCTGGCAAAAGGACTTTTTATTGGGAAAAGAAGATAGTTTTGAATTGGAAGGCACAAATATTGATTTAATAGATAAGGACTATCCAATCAATTTGAAACAATTGGAAAAATTTATGAATGATGTAGAAAAAAGTATAAATGCTATTCCCTCTAGCTATAATTTTGAAATAAGCCCTATCATTACAGGGAAAATTACATATAACGATAAGGAAATATCTATCGCCCATAATGCACGGACGAATCTAGAGTATTCACGAACACAGATTACATTAGGTGATGAGACAAGCCTTGTAACAACAACCCCTATATCAAGTACTTCAGCCATACAGCGTGTATTCTATCCTTTTGGCAAGGAAGTTTCTTTATGGGCAATAAAAGTTGTAAGCGTTGTAATGTACTTACTTTTATTAGCCGCAATACTCATGATTGCTCGATATATTAAAGCAAATACTGCTAGTTCAAGTTCAGAGAAAGAGAGAATCGATAAAAAGTATAAAGCAAGAATGGTTAGCGTATTACAATCGAATATTTCTACCATCGATAGCAATAAAAGAGTTGTATTGGATTCATTCTCGTCATTATTGAAAATTTCAGATGAGAAGGATGCCATTATTTATACTTACGAAGATAGTGGCAGTGGAAAAAAAGATTATTATGTGATTGATGAGGGGTATGTTTTTATTTATCAAACGAGCATTATTTCCGGCTCTTATACAGAGGTGGGTTAATCGTATGCTTAGCTATATTATGAAGAAGATAGGCATACATGAGTTTGAATCTGAGCAGCAAAAGGTATTCCATACATTCAGGTATTTTTCATGGTTCTTCACATCGTTATTTTACTTTTTCGGGAACCCACCATCACACTGGATATTTAAACTTGCGGTTATCATTCTTTTATATATTTCGGTAGTGATCATTACAAAGGCATATAAGAAATATGGGATTAATACTGAAGGTGCAAAAGCGTTTGTAATTTTTGAAACAGTAGGAATCATATTAGTCTTATTGCCGACGGGGGGATTAAATAGCCCATTTATTTGGTATGCATTAAATCCAGTGTTAATTTCAACAGGTTTTCCATCACCATACTTTTGTTGGTTAAATTTATTTGGCTATTTATCTGCATCCGCCGTAATCCCATATTTACTTTTTAATGAAAATGGCGTGAATTTATTCGGGATTTTATCCGCTAATTCACATTTAATTTTGATATTTATTCTGATCACACTTGTTGCCAAATTAATGACAGGCTTAACAAATAAACTAAAAGAGCAGAGAAATGAGTTGCAACAGGCAAATATCCTTTTAAAAGAAAGCAATAAAAGGACACAAGAAACAATGGAACATATTATGTCGCTGTATCAGGTTGTTGAAGCACTTGCTACCCAGCATAATCCAAGACATATATATCAGACTTTTGTAGATTATACCGCTAAACTTACACGATCAGATTTAGTATTTTATTGGATTGAATCTGATGAGAAGAATGAGGTAATGCAATATACGACAGGCATTTTTCCGCAAAGCATCGAAGGGGATCTCATGAATTCCCTAGGTAATTTATGGGGGAACAAATTACAGTTAGATAATAAAGTGAATTTGGATATAGGCGGTTATACATTTATTGTCGTGGTCGTAAAATCCCTATCAAAGGAATATGGGATGATTGGAATTAGAATAGATAACCTTAAATCAGACATAGTTGAATATGGGAAGCAACTAGAATTCGTCTCTGAATTAAGTGCAATCACACTTGAAAGGCTGCATTTAGAAGAAGTGAATGAAAGATTAATGGTTGCCGAGGAACAGAATCGGATCGCTAATGAAATGCACGATAGTGTTGCACAAAGACTATTTGGCATATCGTATATGGTCCATAGTGTTATTCAAAAATGGGAGGACATGACTACCTTTCAAATGCAGGAAAAGTTCCTGCTTTTGCAAGATTCAGCACGGTTAGCCATGAAGGAGTTACGATCCACTATATATGGACTTAGCTCGAGAAAAGAGGGGCGCAAAAGCTTTCAGGAAGATACTATGAGTTATCTTGACAATATCTCTAAATTAAACGACATAGCCATAGACGTTGAATTTACAGGGGACGAACAATTACTTGGGCTTTCGGAAAAAAGAGGATTGTATCGAGTTATTTGTGAGGCAACCGGTAATGCGATTCGCCATGGGAAATGCACTCTATTATTTATTAGACTTACTATAGGAGATTTTTATACGGAACTAAGCATTTCAGATAACGGCAAGGGCTTTGATGTAACCAATCTTGGAATTAAAAACGGCTATGGATTGGGGTTGCAAAATATGGAAAGATTGGTGAATGAATTGGGAGGCAGTTTCGATATTCATAGTGAAATAGATGTTTCAACTATCGTTCAGGTAACCATACCGAATAAGAAGGCAAACAGTGGAACCATTAATAAGAAGGGAGCATTGCAATTATGAAAATCGTACTCGTAGATGATCACCCTCTAGTCATCGAGGGACTTCTTTCTGTACTCAACCTTGAAAGTGATATTGAAATTTTGGGAGTAGGCAACAGTATATCAGAAGGAATAGAATTGATACGAATGAAAAACCCTGATTTAGTCTTGGTTGATTTAAAGTTAGGCCGAGAGTGTGGATTAGACCTTATTAGTGCAGCCAAGAAACTGGATATGAATAGTAAATTTATAGTCCTAACTTCATCCGCCTCCTATTCAGATTTTATGATGGCGGAGGAACATGGAGCGGAGGGATATGTTCTGAAACAAGCTTTGCCAGAGGAACTTATTTATGCTATTCGCATGGTTGGCCGCGGCAGAAAATATTATGACCCGGAGTTGCTGGAATATAAACTTAAACAAGATGAAAATAATTTTAATGAACAATTGACTTCAAGGGAATGGGAAGTTCTACAGGAGCTGAGCAAGGGATTGAATAATCGGCAAATCGCCAAAAAGCTATTTATATCAGAGAACACAGTAAAAAAACATATGAGCCAAATCTTTGCAAAGCTTGGTTTGCATGATCGTACACAAGCGGCACTTTATGTTAAAAACCTGGAACTGGACAAGCATGACCTTAGTCTCGTATAGCAAATTTTTTTACATATTTATCATCTTAGACATGCTACTTAAGTAGTAGTAGACAATTACACTAATTGTTCCTATGAAACTACCATTAGGTGTGATGTTAACCCTCGTAGGTTTTTATACTATTAAGTTGTAAATAAAACCAATACGAGGAGGAAGTAAAAATGAAAAGAAAAGGTTTTGTAGCTTTTATACTGCTAATTGTAGCAGCGCTAACAGCAGCAATGGGAACGGGAGCGATTGATGTATTTAAGGCGGATCGTTCTGCAGCGATGAAGGTCGTAACAGATACAAACGGTCTTATATCACTAGTAGGTGACGGATTGTATGCAAAAGAAGCAGCAAGTGGGAAGTTGACGCTTGATTTCACGAATACTGCTAATGGTGGGAAAGGTTTTAACCCTCAAGCGAATTCGGAATTCAATGAAGTATTTACAGTAACGAACAAAAGTGAAAAGTCCGTTTACGTTTGGTTGGAAGCAGACGGGTGGAGTTCACAACATAATGCAGGTCTTCAATACAGAATTAATAATACAGACGGTGTTGTAACAAACGTAGACGCTTGGTATGGAAACACTCAGCCTAGTGGAAAAAATCTTCTGGATAGTACTGGAATGAACTTCGTAAATGGAGTAGGGAAAGAGGCTTACGTATTACTAAGCCCTGGCCAAAAATTTGATGTAAATATTTATGTTAATACTGTGCTAGCAAATGGTTATGGAAGTCCAGGAAGTGATTGGAGCCATACAGTAAAAGTTAAAGCCAGCACGACTAAACCTACACGTTAATACGAAAAGCTATTCTTGAAATACTGAATAAACATATATGGAACTTTGGATTACACTCTAACCCGAAGTTCCATCTTTTAATCGGAGATGGGGATTTGGATAAACTATCGAAAATAACAAGCATATTACTCTATGTAACTATCATCACAGGACTAATATTCATTATTGCCTTCCGATTTATGGGGAGTGAATTACCCGTCAGTCTAGGGTATGTTTATTCCGAAAGCATGGAGCCCACTATCATGACAAATGATGGGTATTTTCTTATTCATTCTAAGAACTACGAGGTGGGTGATATTATCACTTTCAAACCGAAGTTCTTAAAGGAGCCTTATGTTACACATAGAATAGTCGATGTGATGGAAGATCATACATTTATAACAAAAGGAGATAATAACCCGTCTTTAGACCAAGAGGTTGGAGAACCCCCTGTCAATCATAAGCAGATCCAAGGAAAGGTCTTTACGATAAACGGGACCCCGCTAATTATTCCACGTTTAGGCACAATATCCGAGAAATTTAATATTTTCACACTCATTGCAATTGTTGTAGGGCTATACGCGGTTGATTTTCTATTTAAATCCTTTTCTAAAAAACCTAAACATTATAAACGAAAAAATGCCAAACGGCTGCGCTTGATACATATTTCTTCTTTTTTTGACCCTGTATTCATAGCATTTTGTGCAATTATAATTCTAAATTCTATTTTTATTGGGCTCACTGTAAAAAGCTCTAATACGGATCAGATCCCCTTCATCGTTGTAAGTACAAAGGGACTTTCATCTCCTACACCTGGAGAAGAATTTACTAGAGAATTAAGTCTAGAAAATAAAACTTGGCTGCCTTTTGTGGTATTTTTGGAGCCAAAAAGCAAAGGTACTGTCGTGAACCCACCCAAGCTGTCTTTTTCGTCAAATCAATATTACGATTATACCGCGACGATTGTGGCTCCAGGGGAAGTAGGTGCGTACACGGAAACGATTCATAAAGTTGCCTACCCCAATATCCTACCGGTTAAATGGATAGATTATATGTATTCCAAACACAAGCTGTTACCGTTATCCATAATATTTATGCCTGGGGTTCTGTTAAATATTGGTTTGTATATATGGTGGTCAAAACGGACTCAATTAGGAAGAAGAAAGGTTTACGGATGGCTTATACCGTTTAGGAAGTATATAAGAAATTGGTAATAAGCAATAATTTTCACCCCATAGAGATTTATTGAAGGCAAGTATAGATAATTATTCTGTACTTGCCTTTTTAATCTTCCCTTGTAGGTACCTACGACAAAGCCTTTTTGCGATTTGAATAATTGATTTTTATTTTATATAAGGAAAATTTAATACTGCACAACGACCCCGTTAGATATTATGTGCCAATTTTATGAAGAAATCAGAATTACCAATGGATCATCCAGAAATGGTAGTACAATAGTTTATATAACTACCAATGAGTAAGAAAGGAAGTAACGAAAAAATTGAAATCATTTCACATATATATTGGTCTATTCATTTCGCTGCTTGCTATTAGTTTAGCGGGTTGCGGAAAAGGGGATGTCGTAACGAATGTTGGTAAGTTAGACTTTGATCAGCCTTTAAATATTCCGCCATTACTGGAACCGACAATGGAATCTGATGGTTCAAAACATTTTACATTAACGATGCAAACAGGAAAGACAGAGTTTTTGCCGGGGAAGATGGCAGATACAGCGGGGATTAATGGTATGTATTTGGGTCCGACGATTAGGGCGGCACGAGGTGACAAGGTTTCTTTCGATGTTGTAAATGATTTGGGTGAGCAATCCACTTTACACTGGCACGGTATGAAGTTGCCAGCTGTTATGGACGGGGGACCGCACCAAATGATTGAAGCAGGTGAGACGTGGTCGCCGCATTGGACTATTGACCAACCGTCTGCAACTACTTGGTTCCATCCTCACTTGCATGGAAAAACAGCGGAGCATGTATATCGTGGGCTTGCAGGCATGTTTATTATCGATGATGAGGACTCTAAAAAACTTCCTTCCAATTATGGTGTCGATGATATTCCACTCATTGTTCAAGACAAGTTGTTTACGGATGATGGAAAGTTTTTAGAGGATGATGAGGGGATATTTGGCACACTTGGTGATGAAATACTAGTTAATGGAACGTATGACCCTTATCTTAAAGTGACAGCAAGCCAGGTACGTTTTCGCTTGCTTAATGGTTCAAATGCAAGAGCTTATAATTTTGGGTTCAACGATGGCAAGACCTTTAAGCTTGTAGCAAATGATGCCGGGCTTCTACAAGAGCCTGTCACTATGGACCGTGTAATATTAAGTCCAGGTGAACGTGCTGAAATTGTTGTTGAATTTGAACCGGGAGAGGAAACAGTGCTCCATAGTTTTAATGGACCTCCTGGTATTGGTATTGGAGAATTTGATTTGTTAAAAATGATTGCTGCTCCTGAATTGACTGAGTCAGCCCCAATAGACGGGAAGCTTTCAACCGTTCCAGACATTGAGGCCCCAGAAAATGCTAAGGTTCGCCTCTTCAAATTAACGATGGAAAACAAAATTAATGATCAATATATGGATATGTATCGAATTGACGAGGTTGTTCCGGCCGGTGCGACAGAAATATGGGAGATCAATAACTTTGGTCATTCTCATAACTTTCATATCCATAATGCAGCATTTCGAGTCTTGAGCGTAAATGATAAGGAACCCCCTGAGTACGAAAGGGGAAGAAAGGATACCGTGTTTATCCCTAATGGGTCAAAGGTAAGAATTGTAGTGGAGTTCGCGAATTATTCCGATCCCAATTTCCCGCTTATGTATCACTGCCATTTATTGCGTCATGAAGATGATGGCATGATGGGCCAATTTTTACTCGTTGAACCTGGTACGGAAGAGGATGTACCGACAACACTTCCCAAAGGGGAAAATGCTGGTGACCATGCTGGTCATTAAGATTGGATAAAATTATACTTTTGAAGGCAGGACATTTATTTGACGATGTTCCTGCTTTTTTGATTTTATCAAATGAACTTTCATATTTGTGTTACCCTTATAAATAGTAGATACAAAATGCTATAAGTAATGATTTTCAAAAGGGGTTTAAAAAATGAAAAAGAATCGGAAGCTTTTAATAGTGATGTTAACAGTAGTATTAGGTTTATTAGCAGCTTGTGCAAATTCAGATGATGAGTTAAAATCCGCCTCAAATGATCAGTCATCAAATGTGGACGCAGCCAATCAAACAGAACACTCATCAGAAGAAGCCGACAATTCCGAGCTAAGTGATCAAGAAGACACATCTATAGATCCAAATGAAGAGCTGAATTCTAGTAATCTTGAAAGTGATAGTTCTGAAAATCACAAGGAAGAATATCTGGAAAAATTCAATGATACTAAAAAAGAAATGGATGAATTGCAAAGGAATTCAAAGGATACAGCAACATACGCAATGAAAAAAGTGGAAGATGATCGTTATGATGTTTGGGATGATTGGTTGAATGAGGTATACGGGGTCTTAAAGGAACAGCTTTCTACAGAAGAAATGGACCAATTGAGAATAGAGCAACGGGATTGGATAAAATATCGAGATGATACTGCATTGGAGGCATCTCTAAAATACAAAGGCGGTACAGCGGAACATTTAGAATATGTAACTGTGCAAGCAAATCTTACGGAAGAAAGATGCTATGAATTAGTTCAAAATTATATGTAGTAACTTTACCCAATCATTCAGTGCAAAGATGGCCATCATCTTAACAGTAACTTTTTATGATTAAGGTGCTGATTGGCTTTAACAATCATTATAAAACCGAAGGGCTTAGATCATGAATATCTAAGCCCTTCACATGACCTTGAGTATAATGGACTTAGGGAGAAGATGAGCAGTTCCCTTGTCCAAGAGGGAATCATTCAATTTAACTGGGTCAAACCTTCCAATCATACTCCATCAGTTTAGCTGTATGTTTCGCCCGTTCTTCTCCCAATAATTTACTCACTACATATAGGGACATATCAATTCCAGCAGATACACCAGCTGAAAGGATGACTTTTCCATTGTCAATATAACGGGCGTTTTCAATTATTTCCGCTGATTCTGGAGCAATTTCCTTTAATTCGTTCATAGCAAGGCGATTTGTCGTAAGTTTTAATCCATCCAGCAAATTTGCTTTGGCTAGAATTAAAGCTCCAGTACAAACAGATAGGAGATGTTCAACGTCCTTTGATACCTCGTGAATCCAATTCGTGAGGATTTCGTTTTGCATTTCTTTTCTAGAGCCCCATCCTCCCGGTATGATTAATAGATCAGGCTTAGGGCAGTTATAAATGGTATACGTTGGGTTGACGCTGAGATTCCCTAATGCAATGATAGGGCGGTTGTGTTCAGCCACTGTGTAGACGTTGAAATCTTTCCCCCGGTTGCTTCCGGTAATAAATACTTCAAACGGTCCTGTGAAATCTAATACTTCTACATTGTCGAAAATCAAGATTGCTACATTTCTAGGTCGCCGCACTTCCTCCATACCATCATCTCCCCTTAATAATAGGCAATGCTTTAAAAAGGTGTTGAAAATTAAGCAATTTTTATGGTCGCCTAAATAAATAAACTTTTCAGTTCATCGGATGTCATGGTGTACGACGGTGACAGTGCATCACTTGAAATATATTGACTTAGGCTGTATAGGAGCCAAGCCGCATCTTTTGATCCTCCTGATGATAGGGTGTGTAAAGGGCTAGAGCAAATGAGAATATGCCCGCCATTTTCCAAAGTGACTTCATAGATTAAACCAAGACGATGATTGCGTTCGAAGTTATCGATTGTCTGAACAATTGGTTCGATACGGGTATCATCCAAGATGGTAGAACTAGAATTCATGACAACGTCCCACCACTGTGGAGTTGAATAAGATTCACTTGGGAAAAAGGTTAATGCTGAATGGGACTCTTTAATTAGCAAGCCCATTGTACCAATTGGTATTTCTTTTCCCATACTTTCAGAAATTGAACGGAACATCGGATAACACCAGAAGTCGGTGCTATATGTACCTTGTATAGAGTTAGGATTTTGCGACGGTTCTAACAATAATAGAGCATTCTTGCCATTTGCAGCTTTCTCTATGGCTGCGTCAACCGATGTAACGTAAGAAATTTCTGTAACATCCGGACATTCGGGATAGATCCAAAGGTCATACGTATTTTTTATATCTGTCTCGTCAATGGAAATCGCTAATTCCATCTTCGTCGGTTCGCTGACGGAAGGGACCTGAATCATTATTGCCCCTAAGTGAAAGACGCCTGTATCTGTAATATCCGCAACATCAAGCGTCTCGCTAACACCATTCAGACTGTAACGAATCGCAGGATGTACTAAAGACTGCTTACGATAGTAAGAGAGTGTCATGTTTACTTTTAATTTGCTTGCGCCAGCCAAAATATAATCAGCAAATTCTGCTTGAAGTACAGCATCCGAACAGAACATCCGCCATTCTTCCGCTGTTACGATGCCTTTATTGTCCATAAACGCATCGAGCATGCCTACTAAAGCTGTTCCTTGCCCGGAAAAATCCTGTAGATCCAATATTTGATAGCCTGCCAAGTTGCTTGTGCGGATCGCTGTTTCTAATTCATCTTTATAACAGGCAGCTGCCAATTTCCCGGAAGAGTGAAAATAACCCTCAGACAATGAAAGAAGCCCTTTTTCCTCTAAGCGCTCGCGGAAGACTTCAAAATTACGTGCTTTTAAAGGACCTGTATATTTTTTTATTTCAGCAAAATTGGGATATGTTTGATATTGACCAATCTCATGAGAGACAACGGGTATTTTCGGAACCAATTCCTCTTTTAGATCGGTTAATTTAACCCGTTTCACACCTGTTCCATATTGAATTTCAATTGTGCCATCTTCGCCCACCTCGGTAGCTTTTTCGGTATATGGAGGATGAATCGCTTCTTCGTAGTTTCTATTTGTGCCGGGTTTATTCACTTGTACATGTCCTAAAGGTGCGTCACACATAGCATAGGAGCCGCGAATTTGCCGATCCATGGTGAAACGAACGCCACTGAAGAAGTCATCGTTTGGCTGGATATTAGGTACCCACTGAAAGTTATTAGAGCCTTGGGTATACAAGTGTCTGTTGTCGTATTCTTTATAACGGCCAACTAATTCATTGATTGATTCGGGGCTGCCCCAAAGCTCGTTTCCCATTGACATCATCACGAACGATGGATGGTTGCCGAATTCATCCAACATACGGAAACCTTCTTGAATCAAATAGTTTTGGGCAGATGCGTCATGATTTTCATCTTTCTCTTCCGTAAAGGTACCCCAAAAAGGCAATTCCGGCTGCATATAAATTCCCAATAGATCTGCCGCAATGAAAGCGGCCTTCGGAGGGCAGCATGTATGAAAACGATAATGATTGATTCCGTATTCTTTCGAGGTTTTCATGTGAGCATACCATCCATCTACATCCATCGGTGCATACCCCGTTAACGGAAAGATCATGCCCTCGTGTTTACCTCGCAAAAATGTTTTCCGTCCGTTAATAGAAAAATGGGTACCCTCTGCTTTAAATACTTTTAATCCGAAAAAAGTAGTTTCAGAGTCTGAATTCGTTTGTTCGTCCGTAATGGTTGCAGTAATTTGATAGACACCAGGGTCATATTCATCCCACAATACAGCATCATCAGGAAAAACATATGCTAGATTAATATGATTTTCCCCCTTGTTTAATTGGACAGCTTTTGAAAAAGGTGCAGGGATAGGATATGTTTGATTTTTCGGATAGGGAGCCGCTGTAAGTACTAATTGTGTGTTGCAATCCATTTCTGAAAATACGGTGATGTTAACAAGGGCTTGAACGTTTTCTTTCGATTCAACGCGTAACTTAGTAATCCGAAAAGCATCGTAAAAAGATAATGAAATTTCACCTAAAATGCCGTTCCAATTTGTTTGAGTATCAGGGGATGTCATATGTCCGCCGCCAACAGGATAATCGACGTTGCTTGTCATAATCGTAAGTTTATGTTGTGCTGATGAGATGTATTTTGTTACATCGTATTTGTGGGAAGTACATAGGCTATTCTCGGTGCCAACATACTGGTCATCAATCCAAACATGAGAAATGCGAGTGCGTTCTAATGTAAGAATTGCAGTCCTGCCTATATCAGAAGGTTCAATCGTTAGGCTTTTTGAAAACCAAGCATAACCTTCTGTTTTATATGTATCTGTTAAATGTCCTAGAGCTACCTCCGGGTTGGGTTCTCCTTTTTTGGCGTAAGAAGTAGTGTTGGGAAGTGTTATCGAGTCTGTAAAATTGTCATTCTCAAAATGCTCTTGCAACCCCTTTTTTTCATTATCCAGCATAAAGCCCCATCCGCCGCTTAAGTCCATTACATGTTTCATAAAATTCCTCATTTCAAGTAGTAATTATGTTGTTTTGTATAATTTAACCATATCATGATATTCCTTGGAAACAATGAAATAAAGATCTGGAGAATTGCTAAAAGGAGAAGGCAAGGTGATCAATTGTGTTTCGGAAAACCTGTAAAAAGAGGGCTTTTATCTTTCTTTCATAGTAAGATGGGGTGTATGCAAAAATATATCCATGAGAATATTAAATGAAGCATCAAAAAAGGGGTAAGCATGAAAGATTTTTATACTAATGTAAATAAAAAATTATACTATTTTATAATGTTCAGTCTAATCATTTTTATGACAATGGGGTTATTTATTGATAATCCCCGTATGGGTGATTATGGGATCGGTTATATCTTGCATGTTGCACTTGTTGTTATTCTCTCGATCTGTTTATTACTGTATCCTAGATATGAAACCCGCGTTTTTAGAATCATCATAATAATTGTAGCTTCCGCTTATTTTTATACGATTTTCTTTTTATATCCAGATACTGGGTCGGGCTTTATTTTTCTATGTTTCATTCCTACATTCTCCATCTTGTTTTTTAATGCCAAGCTTTTTTACTTTTCTTTGGCATTAAACAGTATATCTATCACGATTACTTATATCTATATCATACTTTTTGGTCAAGACTACTTCGTTAAACAGGATTTAATAGGAAATATAATAAACTTTTTTGGGATTCAAGTGATCATTTTCTTTATATTTTATTTAACATATGGTCGGATAAAAAAACAACAATTATATTATGAAGAATTAAAGCAGACGGAGCGTTTGAAGATAACTGGCCATTTGGCAGCTGCAGTTGCTCATGAAATACGAAATCCTTTGACCGTTGTAAAAGGATTTTTGGAGCTTTACGAAACAGATCCTGCAGTTAATGATGACTTAAAGAGGCATTATCGTTTGATGATTGATGAATTGAATACTGCAAATCACGTCATTTCCCAATTATTATCTGTTGCAAAGCCAAATAATGATGAAAGCGTGGAAACAGTGAATGTAATGAATGTACTTCAGAGTGTAACAGATTTACTGCGTTCATATGGACTTTTGCGTGAGAATCATATTGAACTGCATGTGAAGGAAGAGTGTTTTATCGACGCGAACACGATCGAAATTAAACAGTTATTCCTCAATATTATTAAAAATGCAATTGAAGCATCGGAAATTGGTGGTTTAGTTAAGGTAACCGCTGATAGAAACGATGATTTTGTTGAGATTAAAGTAACTGATTATGGGCAAGGAATGTCTGAAGCGGAAGTTGAGTTTTTAGGTACTCCTTTTTACTCATTAAAAAGTAAAGGCACGGGCTTGGGTATGATGATTTGCTACAATATTGCAGAAAAATATAATGGCGCCATTGTTTTCCAAAGTTCGAAGGGTGAAGGAACTACGGTTACAATTCGCTTTCCTTCAAAAAGTAATTTATAAGTAAACGAGTAAGGGGCTAATTTTATGAAAAATTAGCCCCTTACTCGAGGAATACATGAAAATATAACAAAAGGGCAGCTGCTAATCTGCCCTTTTGTAGTCTTACTCACTATAAACAATACGTTCCAACTCACGTCTTTTTTCTTCGTCATTGTTATACCAAAACATATAATCGGCCAATGCCTTTTCCTGTGCAGTTTTCTTAGGTATTTCATCAACCTCTATATAATTATCAACTGTTCGTAATACTAACTCTGCAATTTCATTAATATCACAAGAATACAATTCAGCAATAGATCGACGGCGTCTATTTTTATTTTCCATTTTGGTAGGGTTCTCCATAAGTTCTAACCTCTCTCGTTTAAACTCAAGAAATTTCTTAGAATGTTTCATTATATTCATAAAAACATTAATTGACTTGAAGTTAAATAACCTCTGAATGATATACCATTTAATATAATAGATAGCTTTAATTTAAATATTGCAACCAATCTTGCTGGACGTCTGCACATTTGCAAAAGGGGATCCTCTTGTTAATCTCCCAATACAAGGATGCTCTTTTCCTCATTTTCATAAATCTTTTCACGAACCAAGGTGTCCTTTCTTCGGCTTCATCGATATATACCATATCATGGGAGGTAGTGCTAAGTGTTAGTGGGAAATCTTATCTAATACGTAGTTCAAGACCGATTACCGCATGAATCATTTGTTTTCTAAAGGCTTGGCTATTTGAAAGAAAGGGGCTGTTTTAAAAGTCGATTAACTGACTTTCAAAACAGCCCCTTATGCTTATTTTAACGTATAATATTTAAATTGAAATGCGCCTTTTTTGTGGGTTAATGAGTAAACTCCGCTTGTATAAGTATTAAAATCAAAATCCTTCGTTTTTGACTGAGCTAATACCTTACCGTTTTTATTAAATTTGCGTATATAGTAAGTGCTTCGGAAATTCGCATCCCTTTGGAAGTAACGTACATAAATACTTCGGGGGTTTGTTGCCGAAAATATTTGCGGAGCAAGGTAATTATTCTCGTTTAATTTAAATAAACTAATGATTTTTCCTTTTGAGCTGAACCATATGATTTGATTACTACCGTCTATCATACAAAAATCATCATTTTTATTAAATATGCCACTACTTATGTAGAAATCTTTTGATTTATTTTGCCATTTTAGCTTTCCTTTATTTGAATATACCTTTAAGTAGTAACCCTTTTTGTTATACATTTCTATGGCTGCCGTTCCATTTGGGGAAAGAATTATCTCCTGAATTCCATGTCCTTTCGGCGCGGTCACTTTCCACCGTAGTTTTTTATTATTCATTACAAATACATTCTTATTAGTAACAAAGTAGAAATTGCCGTTTTTGGGATTAATCTCAAGGTTATTTATCTCGTCCTTAGTATTTAACTTGTACGTCCAAAGGATTTTTCCATTTTTGGGGTTGATCTTATTTATTTTTTTTCTAGATTGATCGGAAAAAAATAGATCTCCATTCTTTGTTGTGAATAATCCACCGTTCAGAAGGTTTTTATTAGACCATTCTACTTTTCCTTTTAAGTTAATTTTCTTTAAGCCCTTTTGTGAATTAATAATAATTCCATTTTTATTTGCCAAAACTTGAGAAACAGTTCCCAAACTTGCATCGTTTGCCTTTTCATAAACTTTTTTACCTTGTGAATTGTACACTAGGATCGAGTTATTTAAACTAGTTGGTTTTTGATAATAATTTACTGTAGTATATCCACTTTCATTCATGTAAGGCCCAAACATATCAACAGCCTTGAATGATTTCGATGTCCATTTATGTTCAAGCGCAGGTGGATAGGAAGCAGCGTATGTATGACCACCTATACTGATCATAAATAAAAATAATGAAGTAATAATGATTAATAGTTTCTTATACAAGCAAAACGCCCCTTACCCCTTTTAATTATCTGAATACTCCCTAATAATACCACTTACTAGGAAAAACTTACTATATTTTTATGAAAGTTTTATGTCAACGCCCAGAACACCCGTGATTTAAATCGTGGGATGAATGGGTGTTTTCCTTCTTAGATATCATGTAAATGAGTTGCAAACATATGTTCCATTTCGTATAATTGAATTATAGAAATGGAGGTGATA
>NZ_JANJGU010000002.1 GCF_024626525.1 Lederbergia panacisoli | reverse complement strand
AGATGAGATTTCCCATAGCGCAAGCTAGTAAGATCCCTGAAAGATGATCAGGTTGATAGGTCCGGTGTGGAAGTGTGGCGACACATGGAGCTGACGGATACTAATCGATCGAGGACTTAATCAAATATAAAGCGGAAGCGCCTGTTCATCGACGTACAAACTGCAGGGGCTTCGACTGAGATAAAGGAAACACGATGAGCCGCTAGGCGAATCGATGTTGACTTATCGTAGGGAGAAGACCCGGAAGTTTGCTAGTCGATAGGCGCCGGAGCTAGATTCAAAACAAGGTTTGTTTTCTCTAATTATCTGGTTTTGAGGGAATGAAAAATTTCTCTTGAAAAATACATAAAACATATTATAATAAAATATGTCGATTATGATTTGTCTGGTGACGATGGCGAAGAGGTCACACCCGTTCCCATCCCGAACACGGAAGTTAAGCTCTTCAGCGCCGATGGTAGTAAGGGGACTCCCCTTGCAAGAGCAGGACGTTGCCAGGCTATCCTATCATTCCGCAGTAGCTCAGTGGTAGAGCTATCGGCTGTTAACCGATCGGTCGTAGGTTCGAATCCTACCTGCGGAGCCATATTGGAGAGCTGTCCGAGTGGCCGAAGGAGCACGATTGGAAATCGTGTAGGCGGCTAACGCTGTCTCAAGGGTTCAAATCCCTTGCTCTCCGCCATTCATACAAAACAAAAGGCCCCTTGGTCAAGCGGTTAAGACACCGCCCTTTCACGGCGGTAACACGGGTTCGAATCCCGTAGGGGTCACCATTATTATTATCGCGGGGTGGAGCAGTCCGGTAGCTCGTCGGGCTCATAACCCGAAGGTCGCAGGTTCAAATCCTGCCCCCGCAATTAAGTTGCTTTCAAATAAACTTGAAGGTAATGTAGGTTATTTTCAAATTTCATTTGAAAAATAATGTAAGTTATTTTCGAGTGAACTCGAAGGTAATGTAGGTTATTTTCAAATTTCATTTGAAAAAACCCTGGTCCGGTAGTTCAGTTGGTTAGAATGCCTGCCTGTCACGCAGGAGGTCGCGGGTTCGAGTCCCGTCCGGACCGCCATATTTTATACATAGGCTCAGTAGCTCAGTCGGTAGAGCAAAGGACTGAAAATCCTTGTGTCGGCGGTTCGATTCCGTCCTGAGCCACCATTTATTCAATTAATCATATACTGGTGGGGTAGCGAAGTGGCTAAACGCGGCGGACTGTAAATCCGCTCCCTCCGGGTTCGGCGGTTCGAATCCGTCCCCCACCACCATTTTAATACAGGGGTATAGTTTAATGGTAAAACGAAGGTCTCCAAAACCTTTGATGTGGGTTCGATTCCTACTACCCCTGCCAATATTATGGCGGCTATGGCGAAATGGTCAACGCATCGGATTGTGGCTCCGACATCGTGGGTTCGATTCCCACTAGTCGCCCCATTTATTTTTAAAATGTTTTTTATATAAATTGATGGGCTATAGCCAAGCGGTAAGGCAACGGACTTTGACTCCGTCATTCGTTGGTTCGAATCCAGCTAGCCCAGTAATCGCGGAAGTAGTTCAGTGGTAGAACACCACCTTGCCAAGGTGGGGGTCGCGGGTTCGAATCCCGTCTTCCGCTCCAAAAAATATTGGCGGCATAGCCAAGTGGTAAGGCACGGGTCTGCAACACCCTTATCACCGGTTCAAATCCGGTTGCCGCCTCCATAAGCTTTGCCCGAGTGGTGGAATGGCAGACACGGTGGACTCAAAATCCACTGCCTTCGCGGGCGTGCCGGTTCAAGTCCGGCCTCGGGTATACGAGTACAAAATCTTCAACTTTTAAGTTGAAGATTTTTTTGTGCTCTTTTTTAAAGGATTTTCCACCTATTAAAGAGAAAATGTAACAAGAACAAATGATTTGAGAACGTTTACTAGGGGGAATTGTTATGGGGAAAGTTGCCTTCGTAACAGGGGCTGACCGTGGTTTGGGTTTATCTTTAACACATTGGCTGTTGGGCGATGGATACACGGTATTTGCCGGACGCTATAATGAGGATTTGCAGTCTTTGGAAGAATTAAAGTCAGCGTATCCTGAAAAGCTTGAGTTAGTTTCTTTGGATGTCGGAAATGATCAAAGTGTAGAGGCCGCTGCCAGTTTAATAGAAACGAAAACACCATTTATCGATTTAATTATTAATAATGCCGGGATTATTGATCAGGCGAAGAATGCAACGATTTTGGAGCCGCAAGATTTCGAGGTTATGAAGCAACTATTTAATGTAAACTCTTTAGGAGCATTAAGAGTTACGAATCACTTGGTTAAATTATTGTTAAAAGGAGAAACAAAATTAGTAGTGAATATATCTTCCGAGGCAGGAAGTATTGAAAAAAACCAGCGGACAAATTGGTATGGTTATTGTATGTCCAAAACAGCATTGAATATGCAATCTGCTATTTTACATAAACATTTAAAATCTTTAGGAGGTCAAGTATTAGTATTTCATCCGGGTTGGATGCAAACATATATGGAAGGATTTTTTTATGAAAAGGCTACGTATCCTCCAGAAGTAGCGGCGGACAAAATAATGAATCTTATTCATGATCATAAGCGATTTTTGGCGGAAGAACCCGCATTTATTGACCTAGAAGGAGAAGCTTGGCCTTGGTAAGGAGAAATATATTTTAAATTATAGTAAACTATTAATATATTCAGAGTTAATAGAAGAAAAGATAGAAATTGGAGCGATTTATTTGGAAAAACAATTGAATGTCGGTTTAATTGGATATGGGTTTGCGGGAAGGACTTTTCATGCACCAGTCATCACTTCAGTACCTGGCTTGAATTTAAAAAAAGTAGTTGAACGTCGTAGTGAACTTTCAAAAGATAGATATCCATGGGTGGAGGTAGTCCGCTCCGCGAATGAACTATACATAGATCCTGAAATTGATTTAGTTATAGTAACTACTCCAAGTACTCATCATGTAGAGTTTGTCCGTGATGCACTGAGCGCCGGTAAACATGTTGTCGTGGAAAAACCTTTTACAGCCACGACAGAAGAAGCGGATGAATTGATAAAACTTGCAAAAGAAAAAAATAGAGTGTTAAGTGTGTTTCATAATCGTCGCTGGGATGGAGATTTTATGACGATACGTGAAATAATTAAAAATGGTTTGATTGGTGAAGTGAAGGAATGTGAATTCCATTGGGACAGTTTTAATCCAATTGCTTCCTCCACGAATTGGAGGGAAAAATCCGGTCTCGGATCGGGAGTATTATACGATTTGGGAGTTCACTTTTTGGACCAAGCTGTAAGCCTTTTTGGAGTTCCTGCAACGATCTACGCGGATGTTCAAATTCAGCGTGAAGGTGCCAAAGCGCATGATTATTTTGATTTAACACTCGGCTATGATCGTCATTTAAAAGTATCGTTAAAATCGTCAAAGATGGTCCGTACAAAAGGACCTCGCTATATTTTGCATGGTGATAAAGGCTCCTTTATAAAATATGGGTTAGATCCACAAGAACAAGCTTTAATTGATGGACAGTCACCAGCTAATAGTAGAAGCTGGGGAAAAGAGCCGGAGGAGCTATGGGGTACCATTGAAACGACGCTGGGAGGGCTTAATGTAAAAGGGACGATTGAAACAATACCTGGCGCATATCAAGATTATTATCAAAATATTTATGATTATATTACTGGGGCAGCTGATCTTGCTGTTAAATCTGAGGAAGCAAGAATGAATATTAGACTTATTGAGCTAGCAATCGAAAGTCATAATTTGGGTAAAGTCCTGCCAGTTAATATATAAGGCTAATTTCTTAAAGTTCGTTGTTTGTAAAAAGCTATATATAGGGAAAGTGAGATGAGAGAGATGTTTCCATTCAAAATAGCACTAAACACGTCAACATTATTTCCTTTTAAACTTAATGTCATCGAGCAAATTAGGGTGGCGAGAGAAGCTGGCTATGAAGGTATCGAGCTTTGGATGCAAGATATTGAAGCATATCTTGAAGGTGGTGGTACAATTCAGGATATCAAATCGGCATTAGAAGAAACAAATATTGAATTTATTAACGCGATTGCATTTTTTAAATGGACTGATGTAGATGCTGAAACAAGAAGTGCAGCTTTTGATCAGGCAGAAAAGGAAATGCAATTGCTATATTCATTAGGATGTAAGTATATTGCTGCACCTCCTTTTGGTGATGTGTCAGATACTAGCTTAGATGAGATGGCCAGACATTTTGAACAATTGGTTCACAATGGAAGACAAATTGGGGTTGAGCCGATTCTCGAGTTTTGGGGAAAGGCAAAAAAGCTTTCAACACTGGATGAGGCACGTTATGTTTTAAATAAAAGTAATATTCCTGACGGTAAAATGCTATTAGATCCGTTCCATATGTATGTTGGCGGAAGTAATTTAGCTGGTTTGAAAAGTCTAAAAGGTGATCAAATTGGAGTTTTCCATTTAAATGATTATCCAAATTCTCCTGGAAAAGAGGAAATAACTGATCAAGATCGAGTATTTCCAGGGGAAGGAGTTTCACCAACGCATCATATTGCTGAAATTTTAAATGAAATCCAATATGATGGATATTTATCCTTGGAATTATTCATTGAAGACTTTAAAGGGAAATCCGCTGTTGAAGTAGCAGAGTATGGTCTTAATTCCGTAAGAAACTCGTATTCAATATAAAAAAAATAAAATGGCGACATCGTTTTTATAACAGTGTCGCCTTATACCTCACTATTAGAGACGGGGAGGAGATATGATTTGAAGAAATTGATATTAATTGGAATTCCCCTTATTTTAGTCCTCGCGGGTGCTGCATTATATTATTCATATACTTCAGGAAAAGTTTCTAAAGTAGTTGTGAATAAAGATTCCATTGATAATAATAAAGAAAAGCAATCAGTAGCGCAAGTTGACGTGGATGTGGAAGTGGATGAAACTGAAAATATTGTGCTAACGAATGAAGCAGTAAAGGAAACTCATGATACATTAAACGGTCTTGTTGGTTGGGGGAAATCTGAAAAATTTAGCTTTTCTTCAAATATAGGGAAGCTGGAATCTTTATATGATGACGTTGAATTAATGATTATATATGCTAAGAAAGATACTGTTAAATCTGACTTGCAAAATGCCTTGGATGCAATAGAGAAAGCAATAAAAGCGGAAGATGTAAATGGCTTAATTGTTGCTCATCGGATAGTTCATGATTTAGACGGTTATTTAAATGAAGATCCCTTAGATGGTAAAGTATGGGGCTATACGGAAACTGTGAGTGGTAATGCCAAAAAGGCGTTAAAATATATTCAATGAGATCATTTCTTCTTTTTTTTAACTAAGGTAAATATGAAGCTGAAGGGAATTCGACAAAATCCCTTCAGTTTCGACGAAAGAATGAACATATTGTGATAGATGTTGCATTTGTTTTTTAAGTTTTATATAATAATAAAGTTCCTAATTGAATGCGGGTGTAGTTTAGTGGTAAAACTACAGCCTTCCAAGCTGTTGTCGTGGGTTCGATTCCCATCACCCGCTCCATACATACCAAGCGCAGTGCCTTGTTCCTAAAGTGAACGGGGTGCTGCGTTTTTTACTTCTGTTTTTGCTTCTCCCCCATTGATTTGAGTAAACATTAAGGACAATGATGTGAGCAGCTCTTTCGCAGAATTTGCAGTTAAGGTAGAAGGTAAATAAACAATCTGAAGGGCGTTTGTCGTATTGTTTGTAACTGCTGTACGAGTTGAATCTACGAAAGGACTCCCAAATGGACCTTCCTCATCCGCCGATAGGAGTAAATGTTCAAGCTGATTTTCCCTTCCATTCAAGCCTTCGTAAATTTCTGCCTTTTCTCCTATACGAAGCACGATATCTCCTTTTATTTTCCCTGTATCATAAATACCAATCGGAATTTTATATTTTAAAGAGAAAAAGTTATTTATATCTGCGGCTGAGTTCATACTAGGAAGAAATTGTTGCTTTTTAACCCGTCTATAGAGTGCTTCTGCAGAAGGTCTATATCGATTTGGATCTTTGCCAAGTCGCTTGAATATCATTCGCCACTCTTTTATTTCGTCATAGTCATTGATATTGGTATCTTCTAAATCAAAAAATAGGGATTCTTGAAACAATTGTAGCCTTCCTTTTAACATTTGCGGAGATTCTTCCACTATAATGTTTTTATAATGGATGATACCAACTTTAAATTCGGGTAAAGCCATGCTTAATTGGGGATCTAAATTAATTTCCAACCATTCCACCTCCAAAAACAATCAAAAATAGTTTACCATAGAATCATAAGGAAAGTCTTTAACGGCAAGTAGGAGGAAGTCCAATGGATTATAGACAATTCAAAAAAGAGATTATTGAATATAGTAAAAGCATCGGAATCGATAAAATTGGATTTGCAAGTTCCGATCCTTTTGTAGAAATGAAAAACTTACTCATTCGTCAGCAAGAACTTGGCTATCAATCAGGTTTTGAAGAAAAAGATATCAATAAGCGAACCGACCCGAGTCTAATTTTTGATGGTCCCCGCTCAATTATCGCCATTGCTCTTGCCTATCCATCTAGAATGAAAGATGCACCTAAAGGGAAGAAAGGGGAGCGCAGGGGAATCTTTTGCCGCGCTTCGTGGGGAACGGATTATCATATTTTAGTACGGGAAAAACTTGAACAGCTTGCTTCATATATAGATAGCAGAGTTCCAAATTCGAGGTTTAAATTAATGGTTGATACAGGTGAATTGGTGGATAGGGCAGTTGCCGAACGGGCTGGCATCGGCTGGAGTGGGAAAAATTGTTCCATTATCACGCCTGAGTTTGGATCATATGTGTACCTTGGGGAGATGATTACTAATCTTCCTTTCGAGCCGGATGATCCAATGAATGATCAATGTGGTGATTGTAGATTGTGTCTTGATGTTTGTCCGACTGGAGCCTTAGTCCAAGCAGGTCAGCTAAATGCACAGCAATGTATTGCATTTCTAACCCAGACGAAAGGTTTTCTACCTGACGAATATAAACAAAAAATAGGAAATAGGGTATATGGGTGTGATACATGTCAAACGATATGTCCCAAAAATAAAGGAATGGATTTCCATATTCATCCGGAAATGGAGCCTGATCCCGAGATTGTAAAGCCGCTTCTCCAGCCATTGCTTTCTATATCAAACCGAGAATTTAAAGAAAGGTTTGGACCAATATCGGGATCATGGCGGGGCAAAAAACCAATCCAACGAAATGCCATAATTGCCTTGGCACATTTTAAAGAAAATTCGGCAGTAAGTGAACTAATTGAAGTTATGAGAAAGGATGTCCGTCCCGTCATGAGAGGGACTGCTGCATGGGCATTGGGAAAAATCGGTGGAAATGAAGCAAGGGAAGCTTTGTTAAATGCGGAAAAAGATGAACAAGACGAAGAGGTAGTAGCAGAAATAAGGAAAGGGCTGGAATTTTTCACGGTCCGAGACGAGGTATAAATACTTCGTCTTTTTTTATACTTCCAGTCCCTCTCGCATATATATCGGTGAGGAGGGATATCGTTGAAAAAACAACTGGCCGCAAAGCTTGTGGAGCGTTCTGAACAATTTGTACAAAAAAGAAAAATAGACGATGAAAAAATTATAAAAAAGCAAAAATCTCTTATGAAAAGAAAAGCAGAAATCGTAAAAGTGATGGCAACAGGGAATATTTTATCGAGGGAAAGAATGGACGATCAGGATCTGATTTATTATCATGTACATTTAAAATATTTCATTCGTCAAGGAGGTCATTTCTATCTTGAAGAAGAGGTAGAAAAGCGGAAAGCATCATTTTTTAAGGGGGCAGTCTTCGAAGACGTGGAAGTGCCTGTCATATATCCAAAAGTAACGGAAGACATGATTATAAAAAAAGAACAGCGCAATGAACAACGTGCACCATTCTATTATGATCGCTTGAAAGCGGTGCGGTATGCCGAGAGATGGTGGAATAGCTACAATCCAGCATACAAGAAGTTTGAGGTTGATTGCACGAATTATATATCCCAGTGCCTTCATGCGGGGGGTGCTCCGATGCGAGGGTATCCGAATCGTTCGAAAGGATGGTGGCTTCAAAATAGAAATTGGAGCTATAGCTGGGCAGTTGCCCATTCATTGAAAGGCCATCTTCAAACATCCACGGTTGGATTAAAAGCAAGGGAAGTCAAAGATCCTATGCAGCTTAAACTAGGTGATGTGATTTGTTATGATTTCCAAGGGGATGGGCGTTTTGATCATAATACCATTGTAACAGGTAAGGATGCTGCTGGGATGCCGCTTGTAAATGCCCATACGTATAATAGTCGTATGAGGTACTGGGCGTACGAAGATTCATCCGCCTATACGCCAAATATTAAATATAAATTGTTTACGATTATAGATGATGCATAGATTTTTTAGTATAATGGCACAAGAGGTGAATTTACGTGCCAAACCATATTGTACTATTTCAACCAGAAATCCCAGCTAATACGGGAAATATAGCGAGAACTTGTGCTGCAACAGGCACGAAGCTCCATTTAATAAGACCACTTGGATTTTCAACAGATGATAAGATGCTTAAGAGGGCGGGTCTCGATTACTGGGAGTTTGTAGATATTACGTATTATGATTCAGTAGAGGAATTTTTTAAGGAAAATGAAGAAGGTCAGCATTACTTTTTAACTAAATATGGTACAAAACCACATACAAGCTTTAATTATAGTGATCCAAATACGGATTATTATTTTATTTTCGGACGTGAAACGAAAGGTTTGCCAAAAGAGTTAATTGAAAAGAATCAAGATACATGTTTGCGGATTCCCATGAATGATCATGTGCGCTCCCTAAATTTATCGAATACGGCTGCAATTCTTGTGTACGAAGCTCTAAGGCAGCAAGGATACCTAAATCTTCATTAAAATGAAAGCCCCCGTTGAATGGGGGCTTTTCATGTCAAGACTTATCTTCATATGCTAAATAATCCCTAGCCAAATTAATAATTTCTTTTAGATCTTTTTTATAAACAGAGTTTTTGAAAACATTTTCTACAGAATAAAGAACGCTCTCAATTAAAAATTCTCTTGGTGACTCCGATTGAAATTCTGAAAGAAGAAATTCTAAGTAATTTAGTTTCGCATTCGTTACATTTTCGTTTTTTAAGTGGGAAACGATAATATCCAACCGAGTTTTAATATCTTCTATAATATCATCTTGCGAATACGAATGCGTATTACCTTTTAATGTAAGCCAATTAGTAGTAATAAACGGAACTAAATCGTTTTGGTGAGCACTAAGTACCTGTAAGCGATCTAAAGCAAAACGAGCCGTATCTTCTAAATCGTATTCCTTTTTAGAACAAAACATCCTTACATGCATCGTTTGTTGTATAATTCCAAAAAACATTACGGAGTAATCCATTGAATGGCGTTCCGCATCTGCTCCAAATAATTCGACTAATCTTCTAGCTGTCCATTTGAGTTCATCGAAATGTTGCTGACGCATATAAGTTTTTAGTTCTTCATCTTTGGAGGAAATTACTGATTCATAAAGGGCAAGTAAGTTTTGCTCCCTGTTCATATTGATTCGTACTACTACTTGTTGAATAAAAATCTCTGGATCGTCATTATGTTTACCAAGAGATAGTTGCTCACGCAAATAATGTGATCTTATTCTTACTTGATCAAGAATTGCCATTAAACAAGCATTCTTTGAGGCAA
Organism: Lederbergia panacisoli; assembly: GCF_024626525.1. Classification (GTDB taxonomy): domain Bacteria; phylum Bacillota; class Bacilli; order Bacillales; family Bacillaceae_C; genus Lederbergia; species Lederbergia panacisoli. Next base: position 526,576 of record NZ_JANJGU010000002.1, on the reverse strand, counting down.
AATGATTATAGAAAGTCCCCTTCGCTATTTGAGCACCATCCAATATATCTTGAACAGAAGTTACTTGGAACCCTTTTTCAATAAATAACCGATGTGCTACATCAAGTATTTGCTTTTTTCTAGGATTCATATTCTCACCTTTTGTACTATTGGTCTATTTCAATAATAGCGTTAAATCATGCTTAATTCAACTTTAATTAAAAAACCAAAAAAAATATTGATTTTTTTAGACTGCGGGTATAGAATGTGAAAGGTGAGTATAAGAACAATAAAGAATACTAACTGAATGACTGGAGGAATCAAATTTGGATATAGAATCCATACAAAAAAAACCACCTTATGGCGCAATTGCCATTTTATTTTTTGGAGCTTTCGTTTCATTTTTAACAAATACGTTGATTAATATTGCACTCCCATCTATTAAAGATGAATTTGATATAAGCATGCCAACTGTTCAATGGTTATCAACCGGTTATATGCTAATAAATGGAATACTCATTCCTGCAAGTGCATTTTTTATCCAGCGCATATCTAACCGAAAATTATTAATTACGGCGCTTACTTTATTTTCATTGGGGACTTTGTTGGCAAGTGTTTCACCGACTTTTGGAATGTTATTAGCTGGAAGAATGATACAGGCATCAGGTTCAGCCATTATGATGCCATTATTAATGAATGTTATGTTGACTGCTTTTCCTGTTGAAAAAAGGGGAACAGCAATGGGGTTTTTCGGTCTTGTCATGATCACGGCTCCTGCAATAGGTCCGACCTTATCGGGTTACATTATTGAGCATTATAGCTGGAGAACATTGTTTGATGTTGTTCTTCCTTTTGCGATTATTTGCTTAATATTAGCGATTTTTAAAATGAAAAACATTACACCTCTTAAAAATATTCGTCTTGATATACTATCGCTAATCCTATCTAGTATTGCTTTTGGAAGCTTACTTTATGGATTTAGTTCTGCTGGTGATAAAGGGTGGGGTGCTCCAATCGTATATGGAACAATCTCACTTGGGGTAGTGGCGCTAGTCATCTTTATATTGCGTCAGATATTTATGGGTGAACCAATGCTCGAATTTCGAATTTATAAACACCCAATGTTTGCCTTATCTTCGGCAATTTCAATCGTTATATCTGTTTCGATGTTTTCAGGAATGATCTTAACGCCAATTTATGTGCAAACCGTAAGAGGAATTTCACCTCTGGATTCTGGACTCTTAATGTTGCCCGGAGCACTTGCGATGGGGATCATGTCTCCTATTACTGGACGCCTCTTCGATAAATATGGTGCGCGTATTCTCGCGATTGTGGGACTTACGATAATGATTGTAACAACATATTTATTTACTGACTTGACAATGGAAACTTCTTATACCCATCTTATTTTGTTATACACCTTCCGTATGTTTGGAATGTCTATGGTGATGATGCCAGTTATGACAAATGGGATGAATCAGCTTCCGATGCAGATGAACCCACATGGGACTGCCATGAATAACACACTTCAGCAAGTATCAGGTGCAATTGGAACTGCGTTTATGATTACAATTATGAATAAGCGCACAGAAAGCTCCGCAGCAGATCTAGCAGCTAAAGCGATGTCACAAGTGGATCCCAACGCAGCTCCACCATCAGCAGAAGCTGCAGCTGAATTAAAGCAGCATATAGTTCACCAAGCCATGCTTGACGGAATTACTTATTCATTTCTAATTTCAACTTTCATTGCAGTGTTGGCATTAGTGTTAGCTTTCTTTATTAAAAGAGTAAAGCCGCCTGTCCAAGTAATGCAGGACGAAAAAAAGATAGTCAAGTCGAAGCAAGTAGCAACTGAATAATTAGAACAAAAAAACTGCCAATAGTGGCAGTTTTTTTGTATTACTTTTTATTTACTCCAGGCTTATCTTCGAATCCAGATGTAAAGATAGCAGCCAAAAAGGCAATGATTACGCCAAGGACCATGATTGTTTTCATTTATTATGTAAGCCTCCTTTTAATCTAACTCGATTATGAAAATATTATAGCCCATTTTTTATATAATGTGAATGAATCGTGCTTTTTATTATAAATAAATATGACGGGTTGGTGAATGATAACTTATTCATGTTTAGTTGTCCATAAGCATACAATGAAATAATCATCTCTCATCAAAAGGGAGGACCTTATGGATATCTTAAAAAAGATTGAACATTACCGTTCACAAGAGGAAAGGTTAAAATGGGAAGGAACGTTTGCCGACTATTTGCATTTGCTGAAAGAACAACCGTGGGTAGCCCAGTCATCCCACTCCCGTATATATAACATGATCAAGGACGCAGGTGTCGAAACAAACAATGATCGAAAAGTGTATCAATTTTTTAGCCATCAATTATTTGGTCTGGAGGAAGCGTTAGAAAAACTCGTTGAAGAGTATTTTCATCCATCAGCCAAACGACTAGACGTCCGCAAAAGAATCTTACTATTAATGGGACCTGTTAGTGGGGGGAAATCTACACTTGTTACGATGCTGAAAAGAGGGCTTGAGGCTTACACTAGAACAGATCAGGGCGCTGTTTATGCAATTAAAGGCTGCCCAATGCATGAAGATCCGTTGCATTTAATACCTTTACATTTAAGAGAAGATTTTTACGAGGAATATGGTATTAGGATTGAAGGAAATCTATCTCCACTGAATACGATGAGGCTAGAAGAAGAATACGGGGGACGCTTAGAGGATGTATTGATTGAGCGTGTTTTTTTCTTGGAGGATAAGCGCGTAGGAATCGGAACATTTAGTCCGTCTGATCCAAAGTCACAAGATATTGCCGATTTGACCGGAAGTATAGACTTTTCAACGATTGCTGAATTTGGATCAGAATCAGATCCAAGAGCTTATCGATTTGACGGTGAATTAAATAAGGCAAATCGTGGGTTGATGGAATTTCAGGAGATGTTAAAATGTGATGAAAAATTCTTATGGCATTTACTTTCATTGACACAAGAAGGAAATTTTAAAGCCGGACGTTTTGCATTAATTTCTGCGGATGAATTAATAGTTGCTCATACAAACGAAACCGAATACCGCTCTTTTATTTCTAATAAAAAGAATGAAGCCTTACATTCTCGGATTATTGTTATGCCTGTTCCGTATAACTTGAAAGTATCACAAGAAGAAAAAATATATGAAAAAATGATTAAAGAAAGTGATGTTGCAGATGTCCATATCGCCCCTCATACTCTTAGAGTAGCGGCAATGTTTACAATTTTAACAAGATTAAAAGACTCTAATAGAGGCGATATTGATTTATTGAAGAAGATGCGTCTTTACGATGGAGAAAATGTAGAAGGATATAATTTAGCTGATGTAAATGAAATGAAAAAGGAATTTCAAGAAGAAGGAATGAGCGGAATTGACCCGCGCTACGTTATCAATCGGATATCATCCACCATTATTAGAAAAGGCATAACAAGCATTAATGCATTGGATGTGCTTAGATCATTAAAAGAAGGTTTAGATCAGCACCCATCGATAACACAAGAACTACGGGAAAAGTATTTAAACTTTATCTCTTTAGCACGAAAAGAATACGATGAAATGGCGAAAAAGGAAGTTCAAAAAGCATTTGTTTATTCTTATGAAGAATCTGCTAAGACGCTTATGGATAATTATCTTGATAATGTCGAGTCTTTCTGTAATAAAACGAAGCTTCGAGATCAGTTAACTGGGGAAGAAATAAATCCAGATGAAAAGTTAATGAGATCAATCGAGGAACAAATTGGTATTTCAGAAAATGCGAAGAAAGCATTCCGTGAAGAAATATTAATTCGTATTTCGGCACTTGCAAGAAAGGGAAAGCGATTTGATTACAGGTCGCATGCAAGATTGCGGGAAGCAATTCAAAAGAAATTATTCGCTGATTTGAAGGATGTAGTAAAAATCACTACATCCGCCAAAACGCCGGATGAGCAGCAATTGAAGAAAATAAATGAAGTAGTCGCTCGTCTAATCGATGAACATGGATATAATTCCACATCGGCCAATGATTTGCTGCGTTATGTAGGAAGCTTATTGAATCGTTGATATAATAAAAATGACCTTCTTAGCAGACAGACAGCTGTTAAGAAGGTTTTTGTTTGAAGCTACATCGAATTTCCTTTATCAGTCGAAATCTAAAAAGAAACATCTACTAAATGCAGCCATCTCCTGTGGTGTTGAAGGACCGACATCCTGTGGGCGTGACCGCCGATGAGCAAGCCGCTTCAGTTTTTCTAATAGGCCTGTCCTTTTCTGAAACAGTTTGTAAATTTTTTTGTTTTTTTGCATATGATAGAGTAATTAGAACAAGGACCCTTTAGGAAGAAGATGACAGTCGAGATAATATATGACTAAAAAAAAGATTTGGTGACAAAAATAGCTTGAAATTTTTAAGGAGGGTGTAGAGATGACAGAAGAAGTGCATCACCAGTTCGTGGTTTCCGAAGAAGATTGGTCCCTCCACCGGAAAGGCCATGATGACCAACAGCGTCATCAAGAGAAAGTCCAAGAGGCAATTCGGAATAACTTGCCCGATTTAATCACAGAAGAAAGTATTATCATGTCCGATGGACGGGACGTTGTGAAAATTCCAATCAGATCACTGGATGAGTATAAAATTCGTTATAATTATGATAAAAATAAGCATGTTGGCCAAGGGGATGGGGATAGTCAAATTGGCGATGTTGTTGCAAGGGACGGCCCTAGTCAAAAAGGACCAGGAAAAGGTCAAGGTGCAGGAGATCAAGCAGGAGAAGACTATTATGAAGCAGAAGTTTCAATGTTGGAGCTTGAGGAGGCCTTATTTAAAGAATTGGAATTGCCCAATTTGAAGCGTAAAGAACTTGATACAAATCAAATTGATCATATTGAATACAATGATATTCGTAAAACTGGATTAATGGGGAATATAGACAAGAAAAGGACAATGATGTCAGCCTTCAAGCGAAATGCGATGAAAGGAGAGCCTAGCTTTTACCCTATATTTCCAGAAGATTTGAAATTTAAAACTTGGAGTGATATACAAAAACCTGAATCGAGCGCAGTTGTACTTGCGATGATGGATACGAGCGGTTCTATGGGAGTATGGGAAAAATATATGGCACGCAGCTTCTTTTTCTGGATGACACGTTTTTTGAGAACAAAATATGAATCTGTTACAATCGAATTCATTGCCCACCATACAGAGGCAAAGGTTGTGACCGAAGAAGAATTTTTCTCAAAAGGAGAGAGCGGTGGAACAATATGCTCCTCTGTTTATAGAAAAGCACTAGAAATAATAGGGGAGAAATATGATCCAACACGTTACAATATATACCCATTTCATTTTTCAGATGGCGATAATTTAACATCTGATAATCCAAGATGTATTAAACTCGTCAATGAGCTAATGGATATAACCAATATGTTTGGGTATGGAGAGGTAAATCAATATCAGCGAAACTCCACTTTAATGTCAGCTTATAAAAATATAAAGGATGAAAAATTCTACTATTATATACTAAAACAAAAGTCTGATGTGTTCCATGCTATGAAAAGCTTCTTTAAAAAAGAAGTGGATCGTCAAATGGTATAAAAGTCATTTAAAACCAGTGAAAACTGGTTTTTTCTTGTCTTTTTTAATTTAACGCTTTAAAGCGCGTATTTCAATTTTCTGTATATTTAAAATCTTATTGACTATATGTCTAAAGCAGTGTAACATTACGATAAAATATGCCATTTTATTATAAAATAGGCGATTAAAATAATGTAAGTTATTTTGCATAGTTCAAAAGACTTATATAGGGGGAAAAGAAATGAAAGTTAGCTTAAATAAGCTTGCTATTTTACTTTTTGGAGTTGTTTTAATGCTTGCCGCATGCGGGACAAGCTCGGCGCCAAAAGAAGAAGAGCAAAATCAAGGCGGCAGCCAACAAGAAGAAAATCAAAAAGAGAATGAAAACGAAACTGAGGAACCTGCACAAAAGTTTAAAATTGGGGTAACTCAAATTGTTGAGCATGATTCTTTAAACGCGGCATTTGATGGTTTTAAAAAGGCAATAGAAGATGCAGGGTTAGACGTGGAATGGGATGTACAAAACGCACTAGGCGAACCAAACAATAACCCTACTATCGCAACAAATCTTGTTAATGCGGGTGTCGATTTAATCTTTGCTAATTCAACACCAAGTGCACAATCTGTTGCGAGTGAAACTCAAGATATCCCAATTGTTTTTACTTCTGTAACTGATGCAGTTGGGGCAGATTTAGTGGAATCAATGGAAAAACCGGGTGGAAATGTAACTGGAACAATTGACAATCATCCAGATGCAATTCCAAATACGATGAAATTTATTGCAGAAGAGCTAGGTGCTAAAAAAGTTGGAATGGTATTCAACTCTGGTGAACAAAATTCACGAGCTCAAGTTGATACGGCTAAAAAGGCAGCGGAAGAACTTGGCATAACAGTTGTGGAAGCATCAGTCTCAACATCAGCGGAGGTTAAACAAGCGACAGAATCATTACTCGGAAATGTTGATTCAATTTACATCATTACCGACAATACTGTCGTATCTGCCTTAGATTCTGTAGTTGATGTAGCAAATACTAATAAATTACCTCTCATGGTTGGAGAGTTTGATTCTGTTAGAAATGGCGGTTTAGGGGCATACGGATTTGAATATTTTGATATCGGCTACGAAGCAGGTCAAATGGCAGTGAAAATTTTAAAAGATGGTGTAAAACCTGCTGATATACCTGCACAAGTACCACAAAATTTAAAACTCGTTATGAATAAAGAAACAGCAGAAACCATTGGTTTAGAAATTAAGGATGAATGGAACGCCGAATTAGAATAGATAGGAGATGATTCTTATATGTTTGCAGCAATGTTCGGCTCCGTAGAGCAAGGAATCATCTATGCAATTATGGCACTTGGAGTGTATCTTACATTCCGAGTGCTTGATTTTCCTGACTTAACAGTTGACGGGAGCTTTGTTACAGGGGCAGGCACCGCTGCTACGATGATTTTTTTCGGATATCATCCGATTATTGCAACTTTATCAGCGCTTATAGTAGGCTTCTTAGCAGGCTGTATAACGGGTTTATTGCATACAAAAGGTAAAATTAATGCATTATTATCCGGGATCTTAATGATGATTGCTTTATATTCCATCAATTTAAGAATTATGGGATTGACGACAGAAAATTCAGTGGGACGTCCTAATATTTCTTTAATGAAAGAGGACACGATTTTTTCAAAGTTCCATCAGTTTTGGGGGTCTCTTGGAATCGATTCAGCTTTAAATCAATTTTTCTCCAATTTAGGCGTGCAGTTTTTACCTAAAACATGGGGAATATTTTTCCTAATGATTCTTGTGACATTATTGATTAAATTTATCGCTGACTGGTTTTTACAAACTGAGGTGGGACTAGCTATACGGGCAACAGGAGATAATAGACGGATGATTAGAAGTTTTTCTGCTAATACAGACACCTTGATTATCCTTGGCTTAGGAATCTCTAATGGCTTAGTTGCATTCTCAGGGGCGTTGATTGCTCAGTATTCCAAGTTTTCGGATATTGGAATGGGAATTGGGATGATTATTATTGGACTTGCCTCTGTGATTATTGGGGAAGCCATATTTGGTACTAAAACGATAGTAAGAACGACCCTTGCAGTAATCGCTGGGGCTATTATTTATAGAATTGTCCTTGGCCTTGCACTTAGAATTAAATTGCTTGATACCGGGGATATGAAACTGATTACAGCCATTATTGTTATACTAGCTTTGATAGTTCCACAATTATTTGAAAAAAGTAGAGAAAAGAAGAGAAAAGCGAAGCGTCATGCAGAGAGGTTAGCTGCTCTTTCCAAGCTAGAAAAAGGGGAGGGGAAGCCTGTTGCTGAAGCTAGAACAGATTAATAAAATTTTTAATGAAGCAACACTTGATGAGAAGATAGCTTTGGATCAAATTAACCTAGAATTGAAGTCGGGTGATTTCGTAACAGTTATCGGAAGTAACGGTGCAGGGAAATCGACTTTAATGAATATGATTTCTGGAGCACTAACGCCTGATTTTGGTAATGTGTTTATTGATGAGGAGAATGTTACAAAGCTTCCAGAATTTAAACGATCACAATTCATCGGTAGGGTATTTCAAGACCCAATGGCAGGAACAGCTCCGAATATGACAATTGAAGAAAACCTGGCGATGGCCTATTCACGTAATAAAAAAAGAGGCCTAAGGATAGGTGTAGATAAAAAGAGGCGGGAGTTTTTCCGGGAATCACTGGGATCACTTCATTTAAATCTCGAAAATCGACTTAATGCAAAAGTCGGATTGCTTTCAGGAGGAGAAAGGCAAGCCCTCTCATTATTAATGGCTACATTTACAAAACCGTCCATTCTATTATTGGATGAGCATACCGCAGCACTCGATCCTTCAAGAGCAGAATTGATAACAAATTTAACGAAGCAACTTGTCGAAAAGGATCAATTAACAACACTGATGGTCACTCATAATATGCAACAAGCTCTTGATCTAGGAAATCGCCTGATTATGATGGACAAAGGCCAAATCATATTGGAAGTGGATTCCGATAAAAAGCATGAACTGACGATAGATAAACTGATGGCAGAATTCCAACGTATCCGGGGAGAAAAGATGACAGACGATAAAGCGTTGCTGTCGATATAATAAAGGAGAGGCTATTCATTATGAATAACCTCTTTTTTAATGAGATCACTTCTAGTAGACAAACTGTACCTCTAATTTTTTAACAATCTTTTGTATGTAAACCTTCTTTATTTATGCCGTTCGGAAACGAATCCGGAAAAGCCAATGTTACCGTTGCGATTCAAGCCCAATCGCAACGCAAAACCGGAAAAGCCAATGTAACTGTTGCGATTCATGCCCAATCACAACGCAAAACCGAAAAAGCCAATGTAACCGTTGCGATTCATGCCCAATCGCAACGCAAAACCGAAAAGGTCAGTGTTATCGTTGCGATTCAAGCCCAATCGCAACGCAAATCCGGGAAAGCCAGTGATACTGTTGCGATTCATGCCCAATCACAACGCAAAACCGAAAAGGTCAGTGTTATCGTTGCGATTCATGCCCAATCGCAACGCAAAACCGAAAAGGTCAGTGTTACCGTTGCGATTCAAGCCCAATCGCAACGCAAAACCGAAGAGGTCATTGTTACCGTTGCGATTCAAGCCCAATCACAACGCAAAACCGAAAAGGTCAGTGTTATCGTTGCGATTCAAGCCCAATCGCAACGCAAATCTGGGAAAGCCAGTGTTACCGTTGCGATCCATGTCCAATCGCAACGCAAAACCGGAAAAGCCAATGTAACCGTTGCGATTCAAGCCCAATCGCAACGCAAAACCGAAGAGGTCATTGTTACCGTTGCGATTCAAGCCCAATCGCAACGCAAATCCGGGAAAGCCAATGTTACCGTTGCGATTCAAGCCCAATCGCAACGCAAACCCGGAAAAGCCAATGTAACTGTTGCGATTCATGCCCAATCGCAACGCAAATCCGGGAAAGCCAGTGTTACCGTTGCGATCCATGTCCAATCGCAACGCAAAACCGGAAAAGCCAATGTAACCGTTGCGATTCAAGCCCAATCGCAACGCAAAACCGAAGAGGTCATTGTTACCGTTGCGATTCAAGCCCAATCGCAACGCAAAACCGGAAAAGCCAATGTAACTGTTGCGATTCATGCCCAATCACAACGCAAAACCGAAAAAGCCAGTGTTACCGTTGCGATTCAAGCCCAATCGCAACGCAAATCCGAAAAAGCCAATGTAACCGTTGCGATCCATGTCCAATCGCAACGCAAACCCGGAAAAGCCAGGTTAGCGTTGCGATTCATGTCCAATCGCAACGCAAACCCGGAAAAGCCAATGTAACCGTTGCGATTCATGCCCAATCGCAACGCAAACCCGAAAAAGCCAATGTAACCGTTGCGATTCAAGCCCAATCGCAACGCAAATCCGAAAAAGCCAGTGTTACCGTTGCGATTCAAGCCCAATCGCAACGCGAAACCAGAAAAAGTGATGTTTCCGGCTAAATTCTCTTTCAACGATTACCGAAATATAAAAAAGGACAGAGCGCTGATTAACAATGCTACTGTCCGATTAGAAAGAACATTAAAATTGAGTTAATGTGGCAAGAACACTAGTTGGTAAAGGAATAATACGGCAAAAACATATACGAGCGGATGAACGACTTTCCATTTACCTGTCACAACTTTTAATATTGGATATGAGATAAACCCTAAAGCAATCCCAGTTGCAATACTGGATGTTAATGGCATACTCAAAATAATTAAAAATGCGGGAAACGCTTCATCTAGTTCATCCCATTTAATCTGGGCAATTGCCCCCATCATCAAGCTTCCCACAATAATTAGTGCGGGAGATGTAATTGCGGCAATTCCTGATACAGCACTCACAAGCGGACCGAAAAAGGCTGCGATGATAAACAGGATTGAAACGGTAACAGTTGTGAGTCCAGTTCTTCCACCTGCTGCTACCCCTGCAGTTGATTCAACGTAAGCGCTAGTCGGACTTGTCCCGAACATGGATCCAACTGTAGTGGCGACTGAATCTGCTAATAAAGCTTGGCGTACACGCGGCATTGAACCACTTTTCATTAATCCCGCTTGCTCTGCAACACCGATCATTGTACCAGTTGTATCGAAAATCGTTACAAGTAAAAATGAAAACACAACCGCATATAAACTATGCTGAACAACATCTACTAACGCTGAAACAGGGTTTGCCACCATTAATCCTTCAGGAAGTGAAGGTTTTTGAACTAACCCATCTATGAAAGAGAGCTGACCTGTGAAATAAGCGATTATTCCTGTCACAATCATTCCCAAAAACAATGCGCCATGTACCCTTAAAGCCATAAGAATTAATGTGACTGCAAGCCCTATAAGGGTCAAAATCACACCAGAAGAATGAAGGTCGCCCAACGCAACAAGATTTGATGGATGGGAAACAATCATTCCGCTCATACGCATCCCAATAAAGGCTATAAACAAACCAATTCCGGCTGTAATCCCGTGCTTAAGATTCTCAGGGATCGCTTCTATCAGTATTTTACGAAAAGGTGTTAGAGATAAAATAATAAATATAATACCAGCAATAAATACAGCGGCAAACGCGGTTTGATAACTAATATCATGAGTACCAACGACGGAATAAGCAAAATATGCGTTTAACCCCATTCCAGGTGCAATAGCAATCGGATAATTCGCAGCAAGTGCCATCCATAATGTACCGATGACTGTTGCAATGATTGTTGCTGAAAAAACTTGTTCAAATGGTACCCCTGCGTCTTTAAGAATGATTGGATTGACAACAATAATATAAGCCATTGTTAAAAAAGTTGTCAGTCCGGCAATCAATTCTGTTTTTACATTCGTATTATTTTCCTTAAGTTTAAACATAAATGTACCTCCAAAAGCGAACAATTATTAATACATTATGTATAATATTCGTTTTTACGTTAATATGCAAGTAATATTATTATTCCCTAAGAAAAAAATAAAAAGCATTCCCATAAATTAATGAAATGCTTTCCTGCTATGAAAAAAATCGCTTTCGAATTTCAGGAGAAGGCAACATACAGCTTTCATTTTTTCCAAACCATTTATATCGATAACGTGCAAAGACATTATAGAATAAATCGCGTATAGGTGATGGAATCACAATAAAAAGATAAAGCCATTTCACGTGGGAATTCAATTTTTTACAAATACGCAGTGCCGCAGTCGTTTTGATATATGCTTCTTCATTTTCAAGCAAAACCAAGCTATCTGTATCAGCAGGGATTTTATATTTTTTCAACAATGATTGCCCGTACTCGCTTTGTAATGAAGCATAATGAAAATACCCTTCAAAATCTCGCTTTATTATAAACTGCACGCTTGAACTGCAAAAATTACATTCGCCATCAAATAAAATGAGCGCAGACATTGTCTTTCCTCCTTTCCTTAATTTCATTATTTACTTTTCACGATAAAAATACAATATAAAAAACCTCCACAATAGGGAAGGCTTCATTTATTCACATAATTAAATTTAATATATAGTAGATGACTGCTGCTAACAATCCAGTTATTGGCAATGTTATGAACCAAGTGATGATCATTCTTTGTGCAGTATCCCATTTAACACCACGAATTCTATGAGCGGAACCAACACCTAAAATGGATGAAGTGATAACATGAGTCGTACTAACAGGTAAATGAATGTATGTTGCACTAAAAATAATTAACGCAGAGCTTAAATCAGCTGCAACCCCATTGACTGGACGAATTTTCATGATTTTTCCGCCGACTGTTTTAATAATTTTCCAACCACCAACGGATGTACCGAGCCCCATAGCGGTAGCACAGGAAAATTGGACCCAGAAGGGTATGTCGGTAGTCGTATGATAATTACTTGCGATTAGGGCCATTGTAATAATTCCCATAGCTTTTTGGGCATCATTCGTACCGTGCGTATATGATTGCAAGGCAGCAGTAGCGATTTGAATATAGCGAAAACCTTTATTTGTTTTCGTTAAACTTAAATTTTTAAATTCCAATTTAAATATTGTATAGATAATAAAACCTATGGCAAAAGCAATGAGCGGCGAAAAAATGAGAGCTTGAAGGATTTTTAAAAATCCTGCGTATTTTATTGTGCCAAAACCAGCTGCGGCAATCGCAGATCCTGCAATAGATCCGATTAACGCATGGGAAGAACTACTTGGAATTCCGTAATACCATGTAATTAAATTCCAAGCAATAGCGGAAATTAATGCTGCTAAAATTACGGTAGTACCATTAGTTAAAGTAAACGGATCGACAATGTCTTTCGTGATCGTTTGTGCTACGCCAGTAAAGGTCAAAGCACCAATAAAGTTCATCGTGGCAGCTAAAATAATTGCATGGCGCGGTTTCAAGGCTTTCGTAGACACAGCGGTTGCTATGGCATTTGCAGTATCATGGAAGCCATTAATGAAATCAAATGCAAGGGCTGCGAAAACTATAATAATTGTAATGATAAGTACTGGATCTATTCCCATTTTATAGGACTCCCTTAAGCATTTTTCATGACGATACTTTCAAGGGTGTTGGCAACACCTTGGCAGCTGTCCGTTGTTTTTTCAAGGTTTTCATAGATCTCTTTATATTTTATTAAACGAATCGGATCTGTTTCTACCGTGAAAAGATGTTTAATACATTCTCTTAACACATCATCGCATTTGGATTCATAATCTTTAATTTTAATGGCATGTGGACGTACGTCTGGTAGTTTTTTACTGAAAATTAAACCGATGCTAATTTCAATTTCATCTACGCATTTTTTTATAGCATCCACAAATTTATACATATATTCGTCGGCATGCACAATGGAATACATTTCGAATAAAGCAGCACAATTTTCCATGCCATCAAGGACATCGTCCATAATCATTGATAGTGTTAATAAATCTTCACGTTCAATAGGAGTTATAAAAGAATTATTTAATTCCTTTATAATTTCATGGACATATGTATCTCCGATTGTTTCATATTCCTTCATTTTTGCTGCGAAAGTTTTCGTATCTTCTTTACTATTTAGCTTAAAATCGGCAAAGTAGATTGAGCTTTCTTTTAAGTTGGCAGCTATTTTTTCAAGTAATACTGCAAATTTATCTTTTTTTCTTTTAAAAACCATTTTTAGCCCTCCCGGATGGCATTATAATAACCTTTATTATTTTATCGCAAAACGTCTAAAGTTAAAAGTTTTTGTCGATTTAAATGGAAAACTCTTCTTATAGATACTTTTCAAATATTGGAGGATTGTCTAAAAAAGGCGCTATAATTTGGATTTTAACTAAGGTAAATGGATGTATGAACTCCAATTTACGAGCGTGAAGCGCCTGTCTTTGAAAGTTAGAGCTCCCGCCATACAGTTTATCACCACTAAGAGGATGTCCTATATAAGATAGATGTACCCTAATTTGATGTGTTCTACCCGTATCCAAAGAACATTCGATTAGTGATAAGTTCTCCTTAAAAAAGGTTTCTAATACGTTATAATGGGTTATCGCATATTGCCCTGTCTTGGAAACCCTTCGTCTTGTTGGATGATGGCGATCTCTTCCTATTGGGACTGCAATCTCACCTTTTTTGTTTTTGATAATACCATCAGCCAGCGCCCAATAAGTGCGTTTAATTTTCCTATCATTAAGCATTCTATCTAGTACCACTTTACTTAAAGCATTTTTTGCAAACAGAACGACACCAGTTGTATCTTTATCAAGGCGATGGATATGGCGTGCCTTCGGTGCAGCACCAATGCTTTTCAAATAAAAAGCAACAGCATTTACAAGGGAATTCCTTTCATTCTCGTTCGGATGTGTTGCCATTCCTTCTGGTTTGTTTACTGCCAATAAATAGTCGTCTTCGTAAAGGATTTCCAATGGAAGAGATGTTGGAAAGTCCAAATCCAAGGTTTCCCGTAAAGTGATAACAATTTCATCCCCATGTTTTAAAGGGGTTTTCCAATTTAGTTCTTGCCCATTTATCGTGACTGCCTTGTCCATTCTTAGCTCATGGATGACTTTTTTAGGGAACTCCCATATATTACGAAATAATTCCTCTATATTCATTCCTGCCCATTGTTTTTGAATTAATATATTCATTCTTTTACTCCTTGAAAAATAGTTTCATGATTTTCCCAATCTTATAACCCCTGAATGTATGTTATTCTAATAGAAAATAAAGAATTGTAAAAGGTAGGGTCAAGAAATGAAGGTAGTGGTCGCAGCAACGGAAGAACAGGAAGAAAAACTGGATGAACTTATTCATTACTTCTATACTTCCATTTTCCCGCGATATTTTAATGATTGTGAAATTGCAGAGTTTTTAAACTTAAACACTTTACGTTTGCCTGTACAAAAGGATGATTCGCTTTATACGTTAGATGGAGCTTTTCGCGCCATATGCAGTATTCAAGTCATTATCCTAATTTTAGAAGGGCAATACGATTCTAAACATACACTGTTATTTGATAAAAATGTTGAAATCTTAAAGGAATTAGGACTATTTTTTCCTTTTTCATACAAAAATTTTTCTTCCCAAAATGAAGGGAATACTAATATTATCTTTAGTATGTATTCAAACCCAACAAATCAATTATTGATTTAAAAAAACAAAGTGCTGTCTAAAATAAAATTAGACAGCCTTTTTTGATGGACTTACTGAATATTATTTTGGAAAAAATCTTCAAAATCCTCTGCAGCGTTCAAACCGACGATCCTTGCTTCTTCTTTGCCGCCTTTAAAGTAAACGAGTGTAGGTGTATATTCAATTTGGTATTGATTATAACCTTCCTTAAACTCCAAAAGATTATATTGCAGTAGAGAAATATTCATTTTGTCAGCGACAGGGTTAAGAATTGGAGTAGTCTGCATGCAGTAGGAGCATTCAGGACTATAAAAATAAACTACCGCATCTTCTCCTTTTTCAAGCTTCTGATTAAGCTCATCGGGTAAAATAATATTTTGATAAAGCGGATTGTCAAGCTGATCTATCGTCAAGGGGTGAAGATTTGCTTTATTATAACGATTACCTTCAGCTTTTTCACTTTGCTGCATTTTTGTTACGACTGAAATAGCTACAAATAATCCGATGATGACAACTAAAAAAATAATAATTTTCTTCATATAATCCTCCTCCTTGTTCGCTTCATCACAAACATACTCGAAATAAAGATCAAGATAAAAGCCATCAACGCCAGAAAAGGAATTGTAATAAATCCAAGCCAATTAATATATTGGGTTGTACATGGGATGATTCCGCAAGCAGGTACTGAACCAGCGAATGATGGTATCTTCTGAATCAAGTAGAGATACAGTGAAACAGGTATTCCGATTCCAGAAAAGGCAGCAGAATACATGGCTGCTTTATAGTCCTTCCTTACAGTTGCAATTCCAAGGATGAGGGCGATAGGATACATAATTATTCGTATATACCAACATAGCTCACATGGCATATACTTACGAACTTCCGAAAAATACAGACTCCCTAATACTGCAATAACCGAAACGGTAAAGGCAAAAAACATTAAAGCATCTCTACGATCGTTTATATTATTCATTTTTCTCAACCTCACTGAAACTTGTACTATAATAATTATAATCCGAGGGAATGAAAAATGTAAAATTTTCCTATGAATGTCACAAAGATATTAAATTTTTCAGGCTAAAGTTGTAGAGGAAATTACTCCATAATGAGAATAAAGTCTAATGCGTATTTTTTGTATACTATATAGAGAGCAGCTGGAGGGATTTTGGATGCAGCGTGAAAAATATGAAAAGAACTCCAATTTACGAGTACTAAAGGAAATTGCAGAATTATTAAATGAGGGAACCGAAATTTCTCCTTTATTATCAGATGTTTTAAAGAAGCTTTTACAAGTTACGGGAGTTACAACCGGTTGGATATTTTTAATTGGCCCTGATGGTCGTCATACTGTTGCAGCAGCAGAACATTTACCTCTTGCACTTTCTAAAAATAATTGCCGAGCTTTGAAACGAGGGAGTTGTTGGTGCATTGAAGGATTTCATAATGGGAGCTTGACAAGGGCATCAAACATTATAGAATGCAGACGACTTGAGAAGGCTGCTAAAATTAATAAGGATGAAACGGAAGGGATTGCCTTCCATGCAACCATCCCACTAACATCAGGCAGCGAAGTATTCGGATTGCTAAATGTTGCAGCTCCCGAAAAAAAGGAATTCAGTCGTGACGAGCTTGCATTATTGGAATCAATCGCTTTGCAAATTGGTTCTGCCATAAAGAGGGTTAGATTAACAAAGAAAGCGCAAGAAGTAGCCCTTATAGAGGAGAGAAATCGACTTGCCCGAGATTTACATGACTCCGTTAATCAGTTATTATTTTCACTTACGTTAACGGCAAGAGGCGGGGGCGAGATGACGGAGGATCCAGAGACGAAACTTACATTTCAACATATACAGGAACTTGCCCAAGAAGCGTTGACAGAAATGAGGGCATTAATATGGCAGCTTCGGCCAAGTGGCTTGGAAAAAGGTCTTATCCAAGCGATTAAAGGATACGGAGAAATGTTAGGACTTCATATTCATACGAAGCTATCTGGATTACTGGCCTTGCCGTCCCTTGTGGAGGAGGCTCTATGGAGGATAAGCCAGGAGGCCTTGAATAATTCTAAACGACATTCTGGTCAAAATGACGTTTATGTATCAATAAAAGTAACGAAATGCGAAGTCAAACTTACGATCAGTGATTCCGGTTGCGGATTTATGTATGAAAGAGACAAGGTACTTCCTTCTTTTGGGATTGAAAGTATGAGGGAACGTGTGGAAGCCCTTAATGGACGGTTTAAATTAAGGAGTGAACTCGGAATCGGGACAACAATTGATGTGGCATTACCGTATTAGGGGGAGAAAAAGAATGACGGTTCATGTGTTGATTGCGGATGACCACCATGTCGTTAGGCGGGGGCTTGTTTTTTTCTTACAAACTCAAAAAGATATCCGAATAGTTGGAGAAGCAAAAAATGGGAAAGAAGCAGTTGAACTAGCCATTCAATTGCATCCAGATATCGTATTAATGGATCTTGTTATGCCTATTATGGACGGAATAGAAGCAACTGGAAAAATAAAAGAAACTTGCCCAGATATTGAAATTATGATTTTAACAAGCTTTGCAGACCAAGATCATGTTATTCCTGCCATTGAAGCAGGGGCTTCTGGATACCAACTTAAGGATATTGAGCCTGATGAACTTGCATCGGCTATTAGGAAGTTGGCTAAAGGAGAAAATACACTTCATCCTAAAGCAACCAATATGCTAATGACACGAATGAACAGAAAAAATCCTGCCAATGATCGGCTTGCTGCATTAACCCAAAGGGAAAAAGAAGTACTGACTGAGATTGCAAAGGGAAAAAGCAATAAAGAAATTGGAGCACAGTTAAAAATTACAGAAAAAACAGTGAAGACACATGTGTCAAATATATTTATGAAGTTACAAGTGGCAGATCGGACTCAGGCTGCGCTGTTTGCAGTGAAAAACGGCTTTGTTGAGCAATGAAGCAGCCAGATATGAAGGGGCGAAAGAAATGGATCGTATTTTAGTAATTAATGGAGGAATGCCAAAAGGCGGAAGAACGGAGATTATAACTCGTTATATTGCGGGACAATATAAACTTGATTATATAGATATCGGTAAAGTGAATCTTCCTTTATTAACAGGAGAAGAAGAGCAGTGGCAGCTGCCAGCTGTGATAAACTTCAAAGAAAAGGTCCGTTTATCCACAGGAATCATATTGATCTCTCCTGAATATCACGGAGGAATGACGGGTGCGTTGAAAAATACGTTAGACTTCCTTACAAGCGAAGAACTTGAATATAAACCAGTGGCATTGGTGGCGACAGCAGGCGGAGGGAAAGGCGGTATCAATTGTTTAAACAATATGCGGACGGTAATGCGTGGTTTTTACGCAAATGTCATACCTAAGCAAATTGTGCTTGATCCCGAATGCTTTAATTATGATGACGGTACTCTATGGGAAGAATCAGCAAAATTAGTAGATGATATGGTTCAAGAATTACTTATGTTTGTAAAAGTCTCGTCAAATATAACAGCAAAAATGTAACTCGGCATCCGATTTCGGATACCGAGTTTTTTGCTTGTTTTATATCGAAAGTACTGGATTTTCTTGTGGAGTATGAAAAGCTGCTGTTGCATGATTTGCATGATCAAGGTAGCGCAGCAACGAGTATAAGTTACGTTCAATTACCGTATAATCCCTTGAAAATTGGTATGAGTGTAAAAAACGCTCAATCCTTTTTGAAAGCATATGGTCCTTTGTTCTGACCATAAGCACAATTAAATTATCCCATTCCGACCGATGCGTATAATATAAGGCACGATCATAGTCTAGTGTGTCCATTTATTTAACCCTCCCTTTTGGAGTTAATTTTATTATTTGCTTTAAGGAAGGATGTTTACGGTGTAAATGTTGACATTTTGATTGGTTTTTTTACATACATTGTGGATAAAAGGGGGTAGTGAAAATGAATTCCGATTCGAAAGCATTAGAATATGCCATAAGTGAAATTACCGAAATTGCAAGCGGAATGGGTCTGGACTTTTTTCCAATGCGTTATGAAATATGTCCTGCAGACATCATTTACACTTTCGGAGCTTATGGAATGCCAACCCGTTTTTCACACTGGAGCTTTGGAAAGCAATTTTTCAAAATGAAGCTCCATTATGATTTCGGACTTAGTAAAATTTATGAACTCGTCATAAATTCCAATCCTTGTTATGCTTTTCTACTTGATTCCAATTCCCTAATTCAAAATAAACTGATTGTTGCACATGTTCTTGCACACTGCGATTTTTTCAAAAATAATGTGCGTTTCCGAAATACGAAGAGGGATATGGTGGAAAGCATGGCGGCAACAGCCGAACGTGTAAGGCAATACGAGATAGAATATGGAAAACATGAAGTGGAAAGTTTTTTAGATGCAGTACTGGCAATTGAGGAGCATATTGATCCTTCATTGTTAAGGCCAGCATTGGATTGGTCTTTTGATGATGAAGATGAATGGGAAGAGGAAATCACTCCGATAAGTGAATTTGATGATTTATGGTCCTTGGATGAAAGAAAAGAAAAGAAAAGAAAACGTAAAAAAATTAAAAAACAGTTTCCGCCAAAGCCTGAAAAGGATATTATGCTTTTTATTGAACAGTATAGTCGTGAACTAACAGACTGGCAAAGAGATATTATGACTATGATTCGTGAGGAAATGCTTTATTTCTGGCCTCAATTGGAAACGAAAATAATGAATGAAGGCTGGGCATCATATTGGCATCAGCGGATATTGCGGGAAATGGAGTTATCTAGCGATGAATCAATTGAATTTGCTAAACTAAATGCTGGAGTTGTTCAACCATCCAGAACAAATATTAATCCATATTATTTAGGTCTTAAAATATTTGAAGATATAGAAGAGAGATGGAATAATCCCGATGAAGAATTAAAAAAGGAGGGAGTAGAGCCAAATTCAGGACGGGAAAAAATATTTGAAGTAAGGGAAATTGAGTCAGATATCTCTTTTCTGCGCAATTACCTTTCAAAAGAACTTGTGTTAAGAGAAGATATGTATCTTTTTCAAAAGCAAGGCAGGGATTATAAGATTATCGACAAAGAATGGACCGAAATTCGTGATCAGCTTGTAAATATGAGGGTAAATGGTGGCTTTCCCTATTTAACAGTGAATGAGGGAGATTATATGAAAAACGGTGAACTTTATTTAAAACATTCGTATGAAGGAATCGAGCTTGATTTGAAATACTTGGAAAAAGTACTACCGTACATTCATCAATTATGGGGAAGGCCCGTTCACCTCGAAAGTGTAGTGGAAAGTAGGCCAATGCTTTTTAGTTTTGACGGAAGAAATATGCAGAGAAAGTTTATATAAAGTGATGAATAATGCATACTCTTTTCTCAGATATGCATTATTCTTTTTTTTGTTTTCTATAGGCATCTATAGAAGTTTTTAACCCTGCGTACACTCCGACAGCAGCATTGCCATAGAAAAAACCCATAAAAACAGCTGCCCAAAAATTATATTTATGAGCAATGAATATAGAAAATATGAGACCGAGAACAGTGGCAATAGTTGGTACTAAAAATCGTGGTACCCGAAGGGAAATCTTGATTATTTGTGTAACGATGACTACTAGTGGGACAGCAATAACCGCGTCCCAAAAGTTTGTATGAATAATTGGAAAATGTTCCATCTATACCACACCTTTTTCTTTTTTTATAGCATTTCCAAATCATTATTAATGATGAGAACAAAATTAAAAGAGCGTCATAAGACGCTCCCCGGTTCGAACCTTAGTAAACGAATGCCGTACCGACGATGATGAGTAGAATGAATAATACTACAATTAAAGCAAAATTCATATTCATTCCTCCATGGTGTTCACTCATATATGGCACCTCCTTAAAGGTTCATAATGCATTTTATGTAAAAAGATAACAATACGTATAGGACAATGTGTAATTTGAAAAAAAACGGCGCGTGTAATACTGTTAAATCTTATTTATAGCAAAAGATGTTATACGAATGATAACAAAAAATAGGAATAACGACCGATCCCAATTTCTGAAAAATAAGTATAGTATGAAAATACATCAAGTTTAAATAATCACATTTACATGGATTTCCTAAATTTAAGAAATGAGGGATGAGAAGAGTGAGAATTTTTAATAAGACATTAGGATTGTTTACTGTTGTACTTATGATGAATTTCATAATAGGGACAAGCAGTGAAGCGAGTTCACAAAATCCTAAAATTAAGTTTGGGCAGATTGAAAGGGTTGACTTAATTACAGATGTACTACCTGATGGAGAGAAGGTTGTTGCTATATCGATCGAGTATAAGAATGAAATTGAAAATGAATCATTATCAACTGCAACTTATGAAGTAAATGGGCTTCATGGTGAAAATGCTGCAAAAAGAAACATAACAAAAGTTTATGCCAATTCAACTCCTGAACTTAGTAGTCAAGGGAAAAGTGGAAAGTACGTCATTATTGAATTAGATATAAATGACACTAGCGCAGGGACTTTATTTTATGATTTTAGGACTGGCATTAATACAAGGCTCTCCCTTGAATATACGGTTTCGCAGGTAAAAGATATTAAAACGGTCATTGGTAATAATGTTCCTACAACACCTAATGTACTCAAAAATTCAGGTGAAGTTAATTTAGTCATAGATGAGTTTTCTGAAGAGGTCATTCATGATGTGAACGGTAACTTCTTAAATTATCGTCTTTTCGAACCTGCAAATACGAGGGAAATGCAACCATTAGTTCTATTTCTTCATGGAGCGGGCGAAAGGGGAGTAAGCAATGATGTTCAGTTGTTAGCAAATAGAGGTGCTATTAGCTGGGCAGACCCTGAGCAGCAAACAAAAAATTCTTCTTATGTGGTTGCACCACAGGCTGCTATAGGGGATTGGTGGACGAGTGAGACGAACCTAAATCTTATAATCGATCTTATTGAAACATTGAAAAAAAATTATCCTATTGACCCGGATCGTATTTATATTACAGGAATTTCAATGGGTGGTATGGGAACATGGTCACTCATACAAAGCCATCCCGAGCTATTTGCAGCAGCCATTCCAGTTTGTGGGATAGGCGATGTGAATCTGGCTGGAAATTTGGTAAATCTGCCGATATGGGTGACACATTCAGCTGATGATACAACTGTTCCTGTAACTGGCTCAAGAAATATGGTCAATGCTATAGAAGCTGCTGGAGGAAAAGCAGTCAGGGCTGAATATGCCGGAAACTTAAGTCTGGATGCTGCTAATGAAGCTGCTCAACAATTACTAGATACAGCAAAGGAAAACGCCAGTCACACCCTGTATTCCGAATTTATTGCAGGAACAACTCCTATTAATGGACATTTTGCCTGGGTTCCTACCTATGAAAATGACGTAATGAAAACATGGCTTTTTTCAAATGTTAAAGAAAGGTAAAAATTTTGCTACCCCAGTATTTTTCTGAGGTAGCTTCTTTTATCCTGATTTCATAACTACGATAGATACAATTACAACAATACCAAAGGAAACATAACCAGCAATTCTAACGGGATGTTTTTTATCCTTATCAAAAGATTCGAAAACCCTCGTTGTAATATCTAAAAAAAGTAATGTGGCGATTCCGATAAAAATCCCCATCCAAACAGATTTACCAAAGGCATTAAATAAATTTAAAAGTTTTGAAACAAAAATAATCCAAACGAAACCAAGTAAACCATTTAAGATTACCGAATACATCATTAATAAAATTTTCATCCTCACAACCTCCATTCTATATAATACCATCATTTAATAAAGGGGAGATAATAGAAGGGAATTAAAGCTTTCGTGTAGAATAAAGAAGGAAATACATTTGGAAAAGCTAGGTGGGACCTATGTATATTATTGATTTACATTGTGATGTACTTTATAAGATATGGGAGAGTAAGGGAGTATTAAGGTTTAATGATTCTACCGAACTGGATGCGAATAAGGTCCGTTTAAAAAGAGGACAAGTAAAGGTTCAATGCTTTGCCATTTTTATTCCTCCCGAATTGAAAAGCGAGGAGAAATTTCAGGCAGCTCTTGATCAAATAGATTATTTTTATTCTCAAGTTTTAGAAAATAATTCTGATATCGTTCATATTAAAAACTGGGAAGATCTTGCTTATTTACAACCTCATGAAATTGGTGCAATTCTTACACTAGAAGGAGTAGACTGTATAGGAAACGATTTGCATAAGCTAAGCATATTATTTCATTTGGGGGTTCGTTCAGTCGGTTTGACATGGAATTTTGCTAATCTTGCCGCAGATGGGGTTTGGGAACGACGAGGAGCGGGGCTAACGTCATTTGGAATAGAGATTGTTAAATTTAATAATAAAAATAAGGTGTTTACTGACGTTTCCCATTTAAGTGAAAAAGGTTTTTGGGACGTGATGGATCTCGCTGATTTTCCATTTGCAAGCCATTCAAATTCAAAAGCAATCTGTGATCATCCGAGAAACTTATCTGATGAACAAGCAAAAGCTCTATTGAAAAAAAGCGGGCTGATTCATGTTGTATATCATCCTCCTTTTGTAACCCAAAATAATACTGCATATATATCGGATTTGATTCGCCATATTGATCATTTTTGTTCATTAGGGGGAGTGAAGCAGATTGGTATCGGATCCGATTTTGACGGGATCGAAACACATATCGTTGATCTTGAGAATGCATCCAAACACCAAAATCTAATAAATGAATTGCTGAAATATTATGCGCCAGATCAAGTTAAAGGATTTGCCGGAGAGAACTTTCTTCGCCATCTTCCAAACTAATTTGAAAAAAGAAGAATCCAGATTCAACATTTGAATCTGGATTCACAATTTAGTCGTTATCCTTCATTGCCGCCTTTAACGCATCGGCCAAACTATTTCCGAATGTTTCTTCTCCGGAATATTTCTTTAGTAATTGACGTTCCTCTTTTTTGCTTACGCTCTTATTCTTTTGATCAGCTTTTTCAACAAGATTGCATCGACGGCACTGAAAATAGGCTCCTGCTTTTCCGGAATGAATTTCCATTTTCTTATGGCACTGAGGACATCTCCTGTTGGAAACTTTCGGATCCTTCCGCTTTCGGAAATTACATTCCCGATTTGAACATACAAGGATACGTCCATCACGCCCTTTCGTTTCCTTCATGAGTGTTCCGCATTCAGGGCATTTCGAGCCTGTTAAATTATGTGCTTTATATTTTTTATCGCTTTTCTTAATTTCTGAAACGAGGTGAGTCGTCTGATTTCGAATATTTTGTAAAAAAGCCTCTGGTTTGCCGCTTCCTCTTGCGATTGCTTCTAAATCAGCTTCCCATTTCGCAGTAAGCTCAGGTGACTTTAGCTCATCATTCACTAATTCTATCAATTGCTTTCCTTTTGGGGTTGGATGTAAACGGTTGTTTTGGCGATCAATTGTTTCAGAACTGAGAAGTTTTTCGATAATATCCGCTCTAGTCGCAGGGGTTCCAAGCCCGTATTTTTCCATTTTCGAAAGCAAATCAGCTTCTGTATATCGTAGGGGCGGTTCAGTCAATTTTTTATCTTTATTAACATTGTTGACTGTGAATTCTTGCCCTTTTCGCAAGTCGGTAAGTCGCTGTGCATGATGATTTTCTTCGTCGCCTTTTCCTGTAACAGCTTTAAAGCCCAAATCATTAATGCTGGATTCAGTCGTTGAAAAGGTTTCTTCTCCAATTTTGAAAGACACATGTATTGTTTCATATCGATATAAGGGATAAAATAATGCCAAAAACCTTCGGACTATTATGTCATATAGTTTTCGTTCATCCGATGATAAATTTGCCATTATTGGTCGCTCATCAGTCGGAATTATGGCATGATGATCCGTCACCTTCTCATTATTGAACACTTTTCTAGCCAAAACTTTGCCTTTATTTTGAATAGCAGGTTTGCATTCTTCTTTATAAGAATTTTGCAATGCTTGTACGCGGCCGTGCATTGTACTTTCCATATCTGTCGTTAAATAACGTGAATCTGTTCTCGGATACGTAACAATTTTATGTTGTTCATATAAAGCTTGAAGAACATTCGATGTCTTTTTGGCTGAAAAACCAAATCGCCGATTAGCATCTCGTTGCAATTCTGTTAAATCATAGGGGAGTGGTTGTTGTTCACTTTTTTCCTTTTTATCAACAGAAGTAATGATGGCCTGTTGACCCATTACATTTTGTAATATTTCGTTTGCTCTCTGCTCATTGAAAAGTCTTTTTTCATTATGTTGATGCCATGATGCTGTCATTAGTCCAATTTTTGCTTGGATCGTCCAATATTCCTTTGGGATGAATGCTTGTATTTCTTTTTCTCTTTCTAAAATCATTGAGAGGGTAGGAGTTTGAACACGCCCAGCCGATAATGGGTCATCATATTTTGTTGTAAGTGCTCTCGTAACATTCAATCCAATGAGCCAATCGGCTTCAGCTCTACAAACAGCTGATTCGTAAAGAGCATCGTATTGTTTAGCCGGCTTCAAATGAGTAAAGCCGTCTTTAATTGCTCTATCTGTTTGTGACGATATCCAAAGTCTTTTAACAGGTTTTTTCCAGCGGATTTTTTCAAGTATCCATCTAGCAACAAGTTCTCCTTCACGCCCCGCGTCTGTTGCAATAATAAGCTCCTTTAAATCGTTGCGTTTTGCTAGATGTTCTATCCCTTTAAATTGCGAAGCTGTTTGCCGTATAATTTTTAATTCCATTTTTTTAGGAAGGATTGGCAAGTCATCCATATTCCAATTTTTAAACTTCGTGTCATAATCCTCAGGCATCTTTAATTCAATTAAATGCCCAAGAGCCCAAGTCACGATATATTTTGGACCTTCAATATAATGTTTTTGTTTATTTGTACAACCAAGTACGCGGGCAAGATCACGAGCTACACTTGGCTTTTCGGCTAAAACTAATGATTTCATATAAGGCCGTACCCCTTTCAAACAATTAACTACATTAGTTATCATTATAACTAAAAGTTCGGAATGAGTAAAAAATCCACTTTTTTTGAAAACGTCCATACACATTTTGGATTCATGAATAGACTATTGTGCAAGAGTGATTTTACTCACTTGAATTAGGAGGTGAGGCAGATGTTCGGATGGGGCGGCTATGGAGGCTGCGGCTACGGCGGCTATGGCGGAGGTTTTGGCGCTGCTGGTGGTTTCGCGTTGATCGTAGTATTGTTTATCTTATTAATCATTGTAGGAGCAGCTTGGTTCTATTAAACAAAGCTTAATAAAAACACCATTTGGAGAATGGAAATATAGAGCGGAGGGGTTTAATTTCCCTCCGCTCTAGTCTTGCATAGTATTTTGCTTTTCAACTTCTTGATTTTTTGCCGGTGGCAGTTTTATTGTGAATGTTGTCCACTCATCATCTGAGGTACAAGATAGTTTTCCATTATGTTTTTCGATAATTTCTTTACAAACGAATAAACCAAGTCCCGTCCCTGTCTTTTTTGTTGTTACAAAAGGATTAAAAATTGTATTTAATAATGGCTCAGGAATTTTTGGACCTGTATTTGAGGTTTGTAAAACGATGGATTCGTCATCAGTCTTAAACCCTTTAATTTTAATAACGGAAGCCTTCATCTGTTCAGATAATACATCAATAGCATTAAAAATAATATTAATTAAAACTTGTTTTATTTCTTCTATGTATCCGTTTACGTATAAATTGTCCTCAAGCTCTCTTTCTAATTCCACATTAGCTTCAAGAAGTCTTGGGTAGATAAAAGATGCAATTTGATCAAGTAAATCATTTAATGAAAATAATGTAATTTCATGGTTAAGGACTTCTTTCCTTGATAACATTAAAAATTGGGTAATCCTAAACTTTAATTGCTCCAACTCATTTAAAATAATATCCATATATGGCAGTTCCGGATTTTCTGAACGCAATAATTGCACAAAACCATGGATGGTCGTTAATGGATTTCTAAATTCATGTACAAAGCTTGATGTCATTTGCCCTAATAATGTTAATCTTTCCTCATGATTTTCCTCGGTTAATTGCTTTGTTTCATCTTTTATTTCGTTATAAAAATTAGTAATGTTAAATAAAAATTGATCAATGATATCTGAAAATTTGATATAAATAGGTTTGACGTCTTCCCAATTTGCACGATATTGAGCAATTTCAATAAGTGATTCATTTTTTATGATGTTAGCATTATAAATTATATAGCTAATATTTGAAGTTTTATATATTTTTTTTGCCTCAGCATTTTCAGCAGTCAACATTAAATAAGATTCAAGATTTTTTTTAGGTAAAGAAAAGGCGTGGAGCATAACTTTAAATAATAATTGACCGCCTTTAATCATTGCTTCACGGTCATGCTCAGGAACGATGATTTTTTCTTTCCAGCGTTCAAAAATACTTTCTTGTCTTGATTCCATATAGGAAATAATATCTAATTTAAGCTGATCCATCACTTCACCTCAATTCTATTATACCAATATATTCCCAAAAATCTATCTAGTGGCAAAAATGTATATATTTAGCTTATTATTTGTTTTATAAAATTTGTAAATGAAAGAATTATTTGTTATCTCTCTTTATTATCGCCAATTTATTGAATTAGTAAAGATTCTTTTTGATTTATAAAAAGTATTTTTTTAAAAATATACAAAATAGTTCTTTTTCAGTGGGATACACATCCGAAAATCCACGAATATAGGCCTATACATTTATTTGAATTCGTAGTTTATAATAATATCTATAAATAGTGATATTTCTCTTTATGTCTTCCATATTACCAATTTTCAGACAAGTTCTGTACATAATATGGCTATATACATCGAGAGCCGTTAACGCCTCTAAATATAGATTATTGCTTCAAAACATTAAATATTATAATGGGGTGAAGTATATGCATGGAGAAATTGTTAAAAAGCAAATGACCCACCCAGTTGTACGGAAATGCATGCAACATTTGGATGTGATCGAAGCGAATGACAAAACGAAACAAATTGTGTATATGTATTTGAAAGCAATGGACGATGAAATCAATAAATTAAAAAAAGAAATGTAATTTTATTTACTGGGAACAGTCTTAGAACGCCATAATAACGGCGATTTTCTAAGATTGTTTTTTTTGTAATTAAAATTTCAAAATTAGTCTTTAATTTTTCTAGGGAAAAAATAAAGATTAGTCTTTAATTTTTCTACGAAAAAAATAAAGATTAGTCTTTAATTTTTCTACGAAAAAAATAAAGATTAGTCTTTAAAAAACGTATATTATATAATAGTTGCAAGGTGGCGAAAGTGGTGAGTTTATGATGAAATATCTTGTATTAGTAAAAGAAGCGATTTGGAAATTTTGGAAAAGAGCTCATCTTAACCAAATTATCATCTTGCTTTTATCATTATCCATCCTATTTGTTATGGGTTATTTTGCGTATTTAGCAAGTGCCGCAAATGTTGAATCATTAAAGCAAGGTCTTTCTCAATCGACTATTATTTATGATAAAGATGGGGACGAAGCGAGTAAAATATCAGCGAATAGGATTGAAGGTGTATCCATTGATAAAGTCCCAAAGAATTTGCAAAATGCGATTATAGCAATAGAAGATCATCGCTTCAAAGAACATAAAGGTTTTGATGTGAAAGGGATTTTTCGAGCGGTATTTTTAAACCTAAAAGCAGGAAGAATCAGTGCGGGCGGGAGTACGATTACACAACAATTAACAAAGGTAGCACTTTTATCACCTGAGCGCACATATAAAAGAAAATTAGAAGAAGTATTCTTGGCAGTTGAAATGGAGAAGACATTTTCAAAAGATGAGATTTTGGAAATGTATATGAACCAAGTATATTTTGGGAGCGGAGCATGGGGAGTACAAAATGCATCAAAGAAATATTTTGGGAAAGATGTAGAACAAATTACATTAAGTGAGGCAGCGATGCTTGCAGGGATTATAAATCGACCTTCAGCATTAGATCCTTACAAAAATTATGAAGGTGCAACGAAACGACGAGATGTTGTTCTAGGTCAAATGAAAAACTTTAACTTTATCTCAGATCAACAGTATAAAGAAGCGATTGCTGAAAAGATAGTACTTAATAATAAAGGTGGAGATCCTTTAAAAGGGAAATATCCTTATTATGTCGATGCAGTGATTAATGAAGCAATTAATCTATATGGTTACACTCAAGATGAACTTTTAACGAGAGGTTATAAAATATACACCGAAATGGATCAAAATCTCCAATCTTCCTTGGAAAAAGTTTTTCAGAATGATTCTCTTTTTCCAGTAAGCAGTGATGGGACATTGGCTCAAAGTGGATCGGTTCTTCTTGATCCAGCCTCGGGTGGTTTAAGAGCACTTGTAGGCGGGAGAGGGGAGCATACATTTCGGGCTTATAACAGGGCCACGCAATTAACGGCACAACCAGGATCCGTCATGAAACCATTAGCTGTCTATACTCCTGCATTAGAGAATGGCTATACAGCGCACGCAAAACTTAAAGATGAAGAAGATTTGTCATATGATGGCTACCAGCCAAAAAACTATAACCACCAATATCTTGGCGAGGTTCCAATGTACGAAGCTGTCGAAGATTCATTAAATGTTCCTGCAGTATGGCTGTTGAATGAGATTGGTCTTAATAAAGGCATTGATTCTGTTGCAAGATTTGGACTTCCCCTTCAGGATGATGATAAATATTTAAGTCTTGCTCTTGGGGGAACAAAAACGGGATATTCTCCAAAACAAATGGCGGAAGCATATGCGGTATTTGCAAACGGTGGGCAGAGGGTGCAAAGTCATATTATTACTAAGATTGTTGGACCTACCGGTAACGTAGAAGTTGAAGTGAAACCTAAAAAAACAAGGGTTACGGACCGAAAGACGGCTGAAGAAATGACATCGATGTTGTTGAATGTTGTCGAATCAGGGACGGGGAGAAACGCACAAATTAACGGATACACAATTGCCGGTAAAACGGGATCAACACAGCTCCCATTTACAGATATAACCGAAGGAACAAAAGACCAATGGTTTGTTGGGTACACCCCCAACTTGGTCGGAGCGGTTTGGCTAGGTTATGATATTACTGATAGAACACATTATCTAAAAGGTAAAAGTGGGGATACAGTAGTACCGATATTCCGCGCCATAATGAGCGGAGCCCTTCCATATGTCGAAAAAGTAAGTTTTGACACAAAATCAATAAATGACCATCTTAAACAGCAACAAGAGGACAAATCAATTAAAGAAAAACTTAATGATTTTGATGAAAAAATGATAAAAGAAGCTGAGAAGTGGAAAGAAAAGCTCGAAAAAGGCAAAGGTAATCTTAAGAAGTTTGAAGAAAAATTGAAGGGCATATTTAAAAAATTTGGAAATTAGGGGCCGGACATCGGACCCTGATTTTTTATATGTTAGTGGATGAAAATTCTTACTAATTATGAGAAAATAGAAATTGTGTAAATGAGAAATAGGAGGACTATACATATGGAATATCGCATTGAAAAAGATACAATAGGTGAAATAAAAGTACCCCAAGACAAATATTGGGGAGCACAAACACAAAGAAGTAAAGAAAATTTTAAAATCGGCAACGAGAAAATGCCAATTGAAGTCATTAGAGCGTTTGCTCAATTAAAGAAAGCAGCAGCTGTTGCCAACAATAAACTAGGGAAATTATCAGCTGCTAAAACATCTGCTATTTCAGGGGCATGTGATGAAGTATTGGCAGGTAAATTTAATGACCATTTTCCACTTGTAGTATGGCAAACAGGAAGTGGTACACAATCAAATATGAATGTGAATGAAGTTGTGGCAAGACGTGGAAATGAACTGTTAAAAGAACAAGGTTCTGATGAAAAAATCCATCCGAACGATGATATTAATATGTCACAAAGTTCGAATGATACATTTCCAACTGCTATGCATGTAGCTGCCTATGACGATATAAGCAATCGATTATTACCTGCGATTGATCAGTTGAAGCAAACACTTCTAAAAAAAGAAGAAGCTTATATGAATATTATCAAAATCGGCCGTACCCATTTGCAAGATGCTACACCGATTACCCTTGGACAAGAAATAAGCGGTTGGCGCGCTATGTTGGATAAAAGTGAAAAAATGATCAAAGAAAGTGCGGAGCATTTACTTAACCTTGCCATCGGTGGAACCGCTGTCGGTACTGGTATTAATGCTGATCCTAAATTTGGAGATATGGTTGCAGACCAGCTTAAAGAACAAACAGGATATTCATTTGTTTCATCTGATAATAAATTCCATGCTCTTACAAGTCATGATGAAATTGTATACGTTCACGGTGCATTAAAAGGATTAGCTGCTGATTTAACAAAAGTTGCCAATGATGTCCGCTGGTTGGCAAGTGGACCAAGAAGTGGAATTGGCGAAATTTCCATTCCTGCAAATGAGCCTGGTAGTTCTATCATGCCTGGCAAGGTAAATCCAACGCAAAGTGAAGCGTTGACGATGGTTGCAGTCCAAGTATTTGGAAATGATGCAGCTATTGGGTTTGGTGCTAGCCAAGGTAACTTTGAGCTTAATGTTTATAAACCAGTAATCATCTATAATTTCTTGCAATCTGTTCATTTGCTCGCGGATGGAATGATTTCATTTGATGTTAACTGTGTACAAGGACTTGAACCGAATGTAGGCGTTATTGAAGAAAATGTAAATCGCTCATTAATGCTTGTTACGGCTTTGAATCCTTACATTGGATATGAAAAAGCCGCAGAGATTGCAAAGCTTGCATTTAAAGAAGGTTCAACTTTAAAAGAGGCTGCAATTAAAACGGGGTATGTAACAGAAGAACAATACGATGAATGGATTGTACCTAGTAAAATGGTGAATCTGTAGGAAAAGCGAAAGCACCTTGCTCATCGACGTACAGGCCCGCAGGATGCGGGTCCGTCGACGTCGCCACAGGACGTGGCGGTTTTAGTCGACGTTCCTCTTTTGGCCTTTGACTGAGATAAAGGAAACACGACGAGGGACGAGTTAGTGAAATTGGCACTTCAAATTTCACCTGATGTTAACTTATCGTAGGAAAAAGACAAGAAGTTTGCTAGTTGATAGGTGCTAGAGCTAGACAAGAAATACAATAAACTGCCCCCGGGTTACACCGAGGGCTTTTCCATTATTATTAAATTATGTGTTAGTGAGAAGAAAAACCGCCAAGCTGTTGTTCAGCCATTTGTACTAAACGCTTAGTAATTTCCCCACCAACGGATCCGTTAGCACGTGAAGTTGTATCCGCACCAAGGTTTACTCCAAATTCAGATGCGATTTCAAATTTCATTTGATCAATAGCTTGTTGTGCACCTGGAGCTACAAGTTGGTTTGAATTGCTGTTAGCCATTTGTGTCATCTCCTTGTTGTGAAATATAGTATTGGTTGGGTTAGCCGGAATTGCACCGGCGCACAATAACTGTGCCATCTTAGTTAACCCATCGGTAAATGATCCGTTTGTATTTTGTATTATGATTTTTTTTACATTAAAATATGCGTGCATCTCTAAGGGAATTTTCACCAATAAAATTATTTTTCTAAAAATAGTATGCTTTCCTTTACATTAAAAAACCCCTGCCTAATTTTAGGCAGGGGTTTGATATATAAGGATATTAGCGAATTCTTTGTTCAGTTGTAATATCAAAGAAATGAGCTTTGTTCATATCAAAAGCAAGGTCGATTGTTTGGCCAGGCTCTACAATTGTTCTTGCGTCAATTCTTGAAATGAAGTCTGTATTACCGATTGCAGCATATAACATTGTTTCCGCACCAGTAAGCTCAGCAACATCAATCTTAACGTTAATTTTTGTTCCTTGAGAAGCTTCGATGAATGCAGGCTCATCATGAATATCTTCAGGACGGACACCAAGAACTAGTTCTTTTCCTACATATCCTTGATCGCGAAGCATTTTCAATTTGCCTTCAGGTACAGCAACTTTAACTTTATTTTCAACTAAGAAACCATCAGCTTCCAATTTTCCGTTAAAGAAGTTCATTGCAGGTGAACCCATGAAGCCACCAACGAAAATGTTAACCGGATTTTCGTATACTTCTTTAGGAGTACCAACTTGTTGGATAACTCCGTCTTTCATAACAACGATACGGCTTGCCATCGTCATTGCTTCTGTTTGGTCATGCGTTACGTAAATAGTAGTCGTTTGTAGTCTTTGGTGAAGCTTTGCGATTTCAGCACGCATTTGTACACGAAGCTTAGCATCAAGGTTAGAAAGCGGCTCGTCCATCAAGAATACTTTAGCATCACGAACGATTGCACGTCCAAGAGCAACACGTTGGCGCTGACCACCGGAAAGAGCTTTTGGTTTACGATCTAAGAAGTTTTCTAGGCCAAGAATTTTTGCAGCTTCGTTTACACGTTCTTCAATTTCTTTTTTCGGCATTTTACGAAGTTTCAATCCAAAAGCCATATTATCATAAACACTCATATGTGGATAAAGAGCGTAGTTTTGGAACACCATCGCGATGTCGCGGTCTTTAGGTGCAACGTCGTTTACTCTTTTATCATCAATATAGAAATCACCTTGTGTAATTTCTTCTAGTCCAGCGATCATACGTAGTGTAGTTGATTTACCACAACCAGATGGACCTACGAATACGATAAATTCTTTGTCTTTAACATGAAGATTGAAATCTTCAACAGCTGTAACTTTGTTATCATATACTTTATAAATACTATCTAAGCGCAACTCTGCCATTTATAATTCCCCCTAAAAGTAGTAATGTATTTAATTCATAGTTTACAGAATACGCTTTCAATTGGCTATGGACAGGGTGCACAAAAAAAAAGATAGATTTTTGGCAGGATGCATTAAATATCGTCAATATGCAAACAAGCTAAATACGCAAAAAACGCTCCGTGGAATGATTTAATATCAATTCCTGTTTTTTCAATAAATTTATCAACTCGATATTGTAAGCTATTTCGATGCATAAATAGCTGTTTTGCGGTTAATGTGGCATTTGATTGATTTTCAATATAAGTCTTTATTGTTTCTGCTAATTCAATATCATCCTTTAAAAGGGTATGTACATCAGCAAACAAAATTCTACCTTCTGAATGTGGAATTAAACGATATAAGTATAATGGAATTAATTTTTCACGAGTGAAAATTCTTTCTTCAGGATGTTCTGATAATGACAATTCCAACATGGATTGCTCTAACGAAAATAACGATTTCAATGAGAGATTTGTTTCCTGAAAGCGACCGATATAAAAATGAATTTTAAAGAAAAAATCACTTTCAAAAGCTTGAATGGCAGAAAAAAGTTCTTCCTCAGTAATGGATATATTACTTTGTTCTTCGATAATAACCCCTTGATTTCTATTAAAAGGTACGATGGTCACTTCATTTGAGAATAAACTTTTCATTGCTTCTTCCCATTCACAAAAAAGAAATTCGTCACGAATATCTGAAATTGAGAAATGGATAAATCTAATATTTTCAGTATATGTAGCTGGCAGTTGACCATCATTTTTCAAAAACTCACGCCATTCCTTGGCAATAATAGAAAGAGGAGGCAGTTCATCCGTTTCTGCCGGAAATAAGGCACGCAATATAGTTTTTTCTTTTTCGGAAACTTCATCATTCAGTATGCCAATATAGTTATTATCGCTTCTTAACCAAAAATAATTAGAATCAACTATTGGTTTACTGGCCGATATCGCATTTGGATATAATTGTAATAATCGATTGAACATAGTGTCGCCTCTTTATATAAATTTTAGAATAGGGAAGGGCTGACAATAAAGCCAGCCCACCATGGTTCTACTAAATTTCTTTTGGTTCATCTTCTGGGAAAAAATCAATGGCTTCCTCAATGTTAGTAGAATCGGCCCGCATATGAACGGATCCACCGGACATCCCTTCGTTTACCATCCTGTCTACGTCAACATACATTTGATCTCTTCCTTCAAATTGCGTGTCAGGTAAAAATTGGTGTTCTTTTTTATTATCTTTACTCATTTTCCATCAGCCTCCTTACGAATAGTTTGGAAGCAAGATGTATGGTACATTCATTTTAATGTTTGGTAAATATTGTGTAAAATTATTGATCATACACATGATAAATCATTAAATCATGTATATGTTTTTCTAAATTCATAATATCCGTTTCATCGGGTGATTTGGATTGCCAATCAATGCTGCCATCTGAATGATAAATCCCTTTGTATTTAACTTGTTGATAATAAAAAGAAAATACCCAGCCTGGAAGCGTTTTTTCGTCAAAAAGTGTGCGGAACTGGAAATGTTGAAGCATAATTTCACCTCCTATTTATTGTAGCAAAAAAATCACCATTTGTTTTATAAAATAAGAATCCTTTTTGTATCCCAAATCGTAATAGTATGTTATATTTTAACAGTTTTCACTTCACACGTGATTCATGAGAGGATGATATAGATGCAAAACGGAATATGGTTAATATTATTTATGGTTTTTATTGGAGCTGCCATTGGTGGTTTTACAAATTTTTTAGCAATCAGAATGTTATTTCGTCCATATAAAACATTTTTCATCGGAAAACGGCAACTACCTTTTACTCCAGGGTTAATTCCAAAACGGCAAAATGAACTAGCAGCCCAAATAGGGAAATTGGTTGTAAGTCATTTAGTAACACCTGAAAGCATACAAAAAAAGTTGTCAGAAG
This sequence comes from Lederbergia panacisoli, assembly GCF_024626525.1. GTDB lineage: Bacteria > Bacillota > Bacilli > Bacillales > Bacillaceae_C > Lederbergia > Lederbergia panacisoli. The sequence goes on along the minus strand of NZ_JANJGU010000002.1, from coordinate 490,726 downwards.
AAACATTTAAAAATGATATGGAAACTTGGTTTACGGGAAAACTTAAGAGTTTTTTGAAAAAGGGAATAACATTAGAGCAGCTATTAGAAAAATTCCATATTGGGAATCCGCTTGGAAAAGTTAATTCATTTATTGACAAAAAAATTGAAAAAAAATATGTATCAATAAAACAAGAATTTTGGCAAAGGGAAATACATGACATCATGCCAGAAGAATTGATAGGAAGCATACATGAAAAGATACCTGTTGCTGCGGATCAAATTATTCAAAAAACAAGCGAATATTTTTCCAGTCCTGAAGGCAAGGACAAAATAAAAACAATGATTGAAGATTTTCTAAAAGGTCGCGGAAGACTTTGGAACATGATTCAAATGTTTATTGGAAACGATTCTTTGGCTGAAAAAGTGCAGCCTGAAATCATAAAATTTTTAAATAGTGCTGGCACAAAAGCAATGCTAATAAATGTCATTGAGTCTGAATGGAATAAAATACAAAACAAACCATTAGGTGAAATGCTAAACCAATTGGAAGATGAGAAATTATTGCTTTATATAAAAAGGTTTGTTAAGGATACTGTCCAATCGGAAAAATTCCTTAAGCAGGATATTTCTGAACTCATATTACCATTTAGAGACACTCTTGAAGAAACCCTTGCCCCACGCATATTGGAGTCAGCAGGGATTTATATAGCCCAGCGTTCGGGTGAAATTATAGAAAGATTTCAAGTGGAGGCTATTATAAGAGAACAAATCGAATCATTTTCCTTGCCGCGTCTGGAAGAACTTGTTATCTCAATCGCGAAAAAGGAATTGGTTATGATCACGTACTTGGGAGCGATTCTCGGTGGTGCAATTGGCCTAATTCAAGGAATCATTGTTTGGTTAACGTCGTAATATGATAATATTGCAGAGAAAGGAGGTTTTACCCTTATGGCTACAAATTTGTATGATTATGCCTACGAGCTTGAAAAAGCTTTGAGAAACAGCAGTGAGTTTCAAAATTTGAAAAGTATGTATGACGCCGTTGAAAATGATGCAGTTGCAAAATCTATGTTTGATGCTTTTCGAAATGTACAAATGCAGCTTCAACAAAAGCAAATGGAAGGGCGGGATATTACGGAGGATGAAGTAATGGAAGCCCAGGAAATTGCCAACCGAGTCCAAGGAAATGAAAAAGTGACAAGGTTAATGGAAGCTGAACAAAGAATGAGTATGGCGATCAATGAATTAAATAAAATCATTATGAAACCACTTGATGAATTATATGGATCTATGAATGGATAAGAAAAAGCGGCGCTTTCTAAGGGAAGTGCCGTTTTCGCTTTCTTTGATAACCATGTTCTATCCTCAAATCAAAGTACATAAATATAAGATAGAAATGTTATATCTTGCACGATAAGGGGGGACACCATGGTTTATAAAATGCTTGTATTAAACATTGACGGTACATTATTACAGGATAATGGCCGCATAAATAAAATGACACGTGAAGCAATTGATTTTGCACAGTCAAAAGACATTAAAGTCATATTAGCCACATCCAAAAACTTCCCGGCCGCGAAAAGGGTGGCTAAAACATTAAAAGTTGATAACCACATCGTTTCGCACCAAGGTGGATATATCGCAAAGGAATTAAATAAGCCTGTATATGTAAATAGGATACATGAAAAAATTACTAGTGAAATAACTACATTTCTTGAATCATTTTCATGCCAAATTAAGCTTGTGCATGAACAATTCTCATTAGGGAATAAAGTGAAGTTGCCGGAAAATATATTAGCAAAGGTTGTATTTCAAAGAACGAGCCGCTTTTCATATTCTGAGCAATACGTTGATCATCTTAGTGAAAAACTACAAGAGGAGCCGGTATCACCTCCTAAAATAGAAGCTATTTTTGAAAACAAAGGAAATTTATCTGATGCAAAAAAAGCGATTGAAGAAATGTATGATGAGGTTATCTGTATAGAAGTTGGTGATAAGAGGCTTGACATTGTTGCAGCTGGAGTCTCAAAGTTAAATGGAGTCAAATACTTATGTGAACAATATGGTATTAAAAGAGACGAGGTTGTGGCAATTGGTGCTGGAATTGATGACCTTCCCCTTGTGCAATGGGCTGGTCTGGGAGTCGCGATGGGAAATGCACCAGCAATAGTTCGTTCCGAAGCAAATTGGAACACAAGAACAAATAATGACAACGGTGTGGCATATATGGTAAAAGAACATTTTCGCAAGCAATATAAACTTGAATTTTTGAAGAAAATCAATGTATTAAAATAAACTTTTATGAAAGCTCTCCAATGTGAGAGCTTTTTTTGCTTCATCTTCCATCCTACTGACTATTGATGTATAATAATAGGAACGTACATTCGATGAGTGAGAGGGATGCAAATGGATGGAATTCGTTTTATACATACTGCAGATTTACATTTAGATAGTCCTTTTTTAGGATTAAAACATTTTCCCAAAGAGCTTTTTAAACATATACAAGAAAGTACCTTTACAGCATTTGAAAGAGTAATTGACTCCGCTATTAAAGGTGAAGTTGATTTTATTGTTGTAGTAGGCGACCTATTTGATGGTGAGGATAGAAGCGTTAAAGCGCAAGCAAGATTACGTAGACAAATGGAAAGGCTCCATGAAGCAGGAATTAGCGCATTTATATTACACGGTAATCACGATCATTTACAAGGAAATTGGATTAAGCTTGATATGCCGGACAATGTCCATATTTACGGTAAGGAAATTGAAATGATTCCTTTTACTTCAAAGCGAGGGGATAAAGTTCATTTATACGGCTTTAGCTACGGAGAACGCCACGTAGTCGAGCGGAAAATTTTAGACTATCAAAAAATAGGTAATGCTGATTTTCATATCGGGCTTCTACACGGTCATTGTGAAGGGGGGAAAAGCATTCACCAGCCGTATGCCCCATTTACAATCCAAGAGTTGTTGCAAAAAGAAATGGATTATTGGGCTTTAGGTCATATACATATGAGACAAGTTTTACATGAACAACCTTTCATTGTTTACCCGGGAAATATTCAAGGCAGACATAGGAATGAACAAGGTGATAAAGGATGTTATCAAGTTGAGATACTTAAAAACGGGATAACAAGTCTGACATATATTCCAACAGCGACTATTAAGTGGGAGTGTGTTGACATCTATTGCCGCGAAAACAATACGCTTTCAGAACTTTATAGTAAATGTAAGGAAGAAATAGACACAATGAAAGATACTAACCAACAATCTATTATGGTGGCTCTCACTCTTCATTATTCAAATCAATTAAGTAATGAAATCCAGCAAGTAATAGGCAACGGAGAATTTCTGGAGATGCTCCAAGATGGAATTACCTTTCAGGAAATGTTTGTTTGGCCTTACGCAATTCACAGGACATTGAATAGTATTAGTACCGGATTGATGAATTCTTTCATGAACAATCTGAATGCAACTGTCAAAGACATGAAGGAGGAAGGTGTATTTGAGCAGACAGTATCAAGCTTGTTTTCGCATATATATGGAAGCCGCTATTTAATCGAACCCGATGAAGAGGAGAAAAAGGAACTATATAATGCTGCTAAAGAATTAATTGTTTTGAGAATAGGAGAGGGAGAAGGGAGGAGTCGGGGTTGAAGTTAATAAGTCTGCATATATTTGGATATGGTAAGTTAATCGATTTTTACATTCATAATATATCCGATATGCAAATAGTTTATGGAGAAAATGAAGCGGGAAAATCAACCATCATGTCCTTCATCCATAGTATACTATTTGGATTTCCTTCAAGGCAGCAGTCTTCATTGCGTTATGAACCAAAAAACCACTCTGCATACGGTGGAAGGCTCACGTTACAAACAAAGGAGCATGGAGAAGTAATCATCGAACGGATAAAAGGAAAATCTGCTGGGGATGTTACTGTATTTTTGGGAAATGGATTGAAAGGGAATGAAGAACTTCTATCTGAATTATTAAATGGCATGAATCGTTCATTGTACGAAAGTATTTTTTCTTTTAATCTTGATGGTCTTCAAGAAGTACAAAAATTAAAAGGTGATGAAGTTAGCCGTTATTTAGTAGCATCCGGAACAATGGGGACAGATATATTACTAAACGTCGAACAGTCATTTCAAAGAGAACTGGATCAGCTTTTTAAACCGAGTGGAAGAAAACCCATATTAAATGAAAAAATTAATATGTTGCGTGAAAGTGAGAAGAATTTACAAAAGGCAAAGCAGAAGAATGCCGAATACGGGTCTATTCTTATAAAAAAAGAGACGACTGAGAAACGATTGACATATCTCCAAAATGAAATAGGTGAACTAAATGATGAACTTCAAATTGTGTATGAATTAGTAGAAAAGTGGGATCGAATTAATGAATTTAATCGAATCCATCAGTACATAGAGGAGTTAGGACCCATCCATTTTCCTACAGATGGATTAATTAGATATGAACGTTTATCTGAAAAAGTCATTATGATTTCAAGCAGATTAATCGCGGTCAATAAGAAAATTGCAGAAATCGATAAACGAATCGAGGAAAATACCCCTATAAAAACGTTTCAAACGATGCTGGATAGAACAGAAAAGGCGTTAATGGAATGGCCATTATATGAACAATTACAGTCTGAGATCGTAAATCTAAAAAGGGAAGTGTCGTACTACAAAGATCAAGCAAAAAGAATATATAGGGAACTAAATTATTCTGAGGGGCAATATTCAATAATTCCAACCTTAAATCTCGGGCTTGATCTGAAAGGAAAAATAAAAGAAAGCTTAAATGATAAAGCAACGTTAAGTGCAAAGCTTGACGGCATTCAAAACCAAATGAATATAACACAAACTGAAATGGAAAAATTAGAAGCTGCATGTGAAAAAATAGAATTGAATTTACTACCCGAAACAGATTTTAAGAAATTAGAAAAAGAAAAGAAAGATTGGAAAGATACAAATCAATTATTGCACGAAAAGGATGAACTTGAGAGATCGATAATAAAAGACGAAAATAGATTGAAAAAAACGAAAAAAGCCTTGCTGCTTAATAGCATAATTCTCCTTAGTTCAACAGGATTTATTGTTTGGGGAGTTCTTTCTTCCGAATTGATGATTGCCGTTTTTGCTGGATTTGTTTTAGTATATGGCCTTGTAAATTTTAGTAACTTCATAAAACAACTAAATTCTACTAAGTATGACAAAGAACAAGTACAAGCCCGTATTCAATGGATCACTGAAAAAATAACAGAAAGTAAAAATGCAAGAAGCCCTGTTCAACTGTATGATGAGCAATTGCATTTTCGAAACGAGTTAAAAAATCATGATCACCAATTAGATCAAAAGCTAAAAAATATTAAGTATCTTCATGTTCAAAAGCAGGAAATCGTTGATCTAATTGAAAAAAATCAATCCAAGATTAATAACTTCAAAAAAGAATTGGGACTTTCACATTATTTTACTGATACACGCCTTGATGATGCATTTGATTTATTATTGGAATTGATGAATCTAATGAAGGGATCACAAACGGTAGAGAAGGACGTAAATGAAAAGGTTCTTAAACAAAAACAATGGGTGGAAAAACTCAATGAACTTGCTCAATCTGCTGGTATTGAATTTACCGAAACGAGTGAAACAATATTTCGTTTAAAACAATTATTAAGATTGGAACAAGAAAAAAAGTTTATTCAAAAAGATCTTTTGGAAAGTCGTACGGAAATTCATGAAGAACGGGATCAATTACAACTAGAGCTTCAAGAATATCAATCTCAAATTGACCAGTTATTTAAGATTACTCATACAAACGACGAAGAGGAATTTCGAAGAAAAGCAAGTCTTTATAATGAATCGAAATTGCTGAAGGAACGACTAGATATTCTGGATGTTCAGATAGGAAATAGTCTTAAAGAAAAAGCTGAGATCTTTAAATCTGAGATCGAATTGAAGCAGCGAATGAATGAGTTGACAAAATTGCTTGAAGAAAAAAACTCATGGCTTCATAATCAACAAAATGAGTTCGCAGCTCTCCGCCATGAAATACAAGTTTTGGAGGAGGGTGGCACTTATTCAGAGAAGCTTCATCAATTTTATCATCTCAAGTCATCCTTTAATGAAGAAGCAAGAATTTGGGCGAAATATTCAATTGCTAGAACCATTTTACAAAATACGATGGACAATTATATAAAAGAAAGGTTCCCAAAGGTTGTAAAAAAAGCTCAAGAATATTTGGCATTTTTGACAGATAATATGTATAACCGTCTCCATTTTCAAGTTGATGAAGGCATCGTTATTGATCATGTTTCTGGGCAGCGTTTCACACCTGATGAGCTGAGCAGGGGGACTAGTGAACAATTGTATACGGCATTGAGATTGGCTTTAGTTCAAATACTGTATATAGATTATCCATTTCCGATCATCATTGATGACGGTTTTGTCAATTTCGATAAACATCGGACAGAGAAAGTACTTCAACTAATTGAATCAATTAGTAACAGTTCACAAGTATTATTGTTTACTTGTCATGATCATATTAAAAGTCATTTCTCCGAAAGTAATATTAAAAAATTGCCTCTTTTAAGAGATGCTTTTCAAACGATCAAACTATAAAGTGATAAAGCAGGCAATAGACTGATATGTTATAATTTTGGTAGCATTAAAGGGAACGGGGGAAATACAAATGGCAAAAGAACTATTACAACATGATGTAGGTGAGCAGGTCGATCTGTTTTTACTTATTAAAAGTGCCACAAAAGGAATAGCAAGCAATGGCAAGCCTTTCCTTACGGTCATTTTACAAGATCGTTCCGGTGATATTGAAGCGAAACTTTGGGATACATCTGATGATGAAGTAAAACTATATCAGCCTGAAACGATTGTACGAGTTGCAGGAGAGGTACATAATTATCGAGGAAGGCTGCAGCTGAAAATTAAGCAAATAAGACCAACAACTCATCATGATGGTGTTAGGCTATCTGATTTATTGGAGAAGGCTCCGATAAGTAAAGACGAAATATCGAGTAAAGTAACGCAATATATTTTCGAAATGAAAAATCCTAATATCCAAAGGATCACAAGACATTTAGTAAAGAAATACCTGGAGCAATTTTTAGAATACCCTGCTGCTACAAAAAATCATCATGAATTTGTTTCAGGCCTAGGTTTTCATGTTGTGTCCATGCTGGATTTGGCCAAATCAATTTCAGAGCTATATCCATCATTAGACCGCGATCTATTGTATTCAGGCATTATTCTTCATGATCTTGGAAAAGTGATTGAATTGTCGGGGCCTGTCTCGGCATCTTATACAGTAGAAGGAAATTTACTCGGTCATATTACCATCATCGTCAATGAAATTGGCAAGGCGGCTGAGGAGCTGGGAATACAAGGTGAAGAAGTTGTCGTTTTACAACATATTGTTTTAAGTCATCACGGTAAGCTTGAATGGGGAAGCCCGAAGCAGCCAATGATTAAAGAAGCGGAAATATTACATTTAATAGATAATCTTGATGCAAAAATGAATATGCTTGATCGAGCTTTATTGCGTGTAAAACCCGGTGAATTTTCGGAAAGAATTTTCCCGCTTGATAATCGCTCTTTTTACAAACCAACGTTTCATTCTTGATGTTTTCTCAATAAGACATTTGATGCCTTCTTAATTAAGAAGGTATTTTTTTGTTTTTTTAATCATATAGTGTAGCAAGTGGACAAGCATTGAAAGGAGCGATCAATTTGTCTTTGCCGATTTGGGTATATATTGTCATTTTAGGAATCTTTACAAGCGCATTTATGGCTATTAAAACAGCCAAAGAAGATAAGGAGTTGGAAACTGAGTGGATTGAAAAAGAGGGACAAGTATATATAGAGAGAATGGAAAAGGAAAAAGAACAGAGAAGGCAAGTTAGCGAATAGGATTAAAAAAAGCTGCTCAGCGCAGCTTTTTTTTACTCTTTATCAGTGTCTTCGGCATTGCCTTCCGTTGTATCTTCTGCTTTTGGTTCTTCGTAGTTAAGAATCTCTTCAAACGTCGCTTGTAAATCTTTGTCTTCAACTTTAAGGTCCGCTTTTTTCAATTCTTCTTTCATTGCTTTTTGAACAACATTTCCGTCAACTTTAGACAATTTTAAATCATACTCATATTTATCTTTTACTTTATCGAATGACTCTTTTTCTTTTATATCTGTAACTTGAATAAGATGCCAGCCAAATTGTGTTTGCAGGGGTGCACTAATTTCATCTTTCTTTAATTGGAAAGCTTCATCTTTAAATTCTTGGTCCAATTGTGGATCCTCGTAAGAAATAAAGCCAAGATCTCCACCTTTTTCAGCTGTTCCATCTTCAGAGTATTCCTTTGCAAGAGCTGCAAAGTCTTCCCCTTTGTCCAATTTCCCTTTTATTTCTTTTATTGTTTTTTCTTCTTGAACGATAATATGGCGTACTTGTCTTTCTGGCTTTTCATTATCGTAAAATTCTTTTACTTCTTTTTCTGTTACTTTAATATCTTTAGTGGCAGATTTTTCTTGAAGAAGGTTTAACTTCACTACTTGACGGAATTCGTCTTCGTCTTTAAAACCATTTTGTTGAAGAAGCATTGTAAACTGAGGACCAACCTCTGCTTTTATTTCTTCTAATTTCTTGGTAACATCTTCGTCGCTTACTTTATATTCTTTTGAAAGGACCTTGTCCATCACAAGCTGTTGTAAAACCTGCTCGCCAATTCTATCCTTCATTACTTCATAAAGCTCGTCTTTTGTAATATTTCCTGCTTTCGTCTTTACAACTGCTTCTCCGCCGTTACCACCGCATGCAGCAAGGCCAACGACTCCAGCAGCTAAAGTAAGGGTCAATACCCATTTTTTCATTTAAGACACTCCCTATATTTATGTCAGTTATTGTAGAAAGCCACAAAACATACTATATCACAAAACATCTAATAAAAAAAACTCTTTTATTGGGAATTCACATTAAAATAGGCTTTTGATTCAACCAAGACAGAAGTGGAGGGCATATGTTATAGCGAAAGAGTTAAGGAGGTAATCAATATGGATGGTGGTTTTGCTAATTACTCTGGTTTTGCGTTCGTGGTAGTCCTTTTCATATTGTTAATTATAGTTGGAGCTGCTTATGTATAATGAAAATCTGTAATATATGGGCTAATATCCTGACACCTTACAAAAATTTTGAATAGGATAAAAAGAAAAGACCTAGAGGAGGTGTTGATTGTGAGTGGAGGCGTAGGATACGGAGCTGGAGCTGGCTTTGCTTTAATCGTGGTGTTGTTCATCTTGTTAATTATCGTAGGTGCATCATGGTTTTATTAAAATGGATGCAATCGGCATAACTGGCCATAAAACATAAAAGGCGGATTCCAATAGGGATCTGCCTTTTTATGTGTACAGAATTTCAATATATGAAGAAAATAATAAAATGGTTATTAGAATATTGATCGTTCTAAATACCTTAGGTTGGCGTTCTTCTGGTATTTCTCTTTGAACACAAAGAGAGTTGGTTAAATTATTAAAAATATATAATATGAAAATAGCGAATACAATAAAGATGGAGATCAATCGTCATCCTTCCTTTCATCTCCTATATAGTAAAAGGATAGCAAATTCAGTATAAAAAAGATAGATTAAGATTAAAATCCAACACGTTATTCTTGTATTAATATTTCATAACCATCTTCATTTTCTTCAATCATTGCGCCTTTTGGAGAAGATAGCAATGATTTCGCATATAAAATATCGATGGAACATAAACCAACATGATAGGCCAGCAATATGGTTAAATAGTGAACATACTCTGGAAATAAGAACATTGCGAGCACTAAGGTTGAATTAATAATCAAAAAAGGAAGAAATAGCGCAGTTGTAAACCGTCTTTTAGAAATTAAATTCCTGACTGTTACATGAATAATTGGCAAAATATAAAAATAAAATTCTATTTCAATTTTCATATGTTTATAATATTTTAGTAAGGGTAGCACATGAAATATTTTATGCAAAGGATATAATAAAATGAATATACTAGCAAAAACAATAAAATAATTATCTTTTAACTGGTTAACTGCAAATGATTGCATTAAAACGTAAGCAAAAACAAAAACAAGCAGTGTAATAAAACTTGAGATGATAAAAAGACGGTTGAATTCATATTTTTTATTTACATTATAAGATTTCCAGCAATGCATGACTGGTAACCTCCATAGGGAAAATTGATTTACAAGCAGTTTCAACTACATACTTTACGATGATTTATGCAGAATAGCAATAGGAAATATAACTTTATTAATTTTTCTTCTTTTGGAGGATTATAGAAATAAACAACGAATACACTGATAGATAGACCAATATTTTAAATTGAGGTTATGTAAATGGATAATCTGCTAGCGAAAATTGAACGACTTGAATATCATCAAAAGTTGTTGCTGGGAATGATACGCTCTGAGGGGCATGAATTTGACCGGTTAATAATTAAAAAAAATCTTGATGAGAACGAGGTAAAAGAATTCCGCTCACTATGTGAATATGTGAGCAAGGAAATGGAAGTCCAAAAAGCGGAGAAATTTGTTTTTTATGCACCGCTTTTTAATGAATTTGTAAAAAAACTTAATCCAAAATTAAATCCAGACGAAGTGGTCAATGCTTGCCTGAAACAAAATATTTATACTGACCTTATGAACGTTTTACAGAAAAATTTATAAATTTGAAGTGAATATTCTGGATATTTTTTTCGCAAGGAACGAATAAAAAAATTCAGTTATACGACTGTTTTTATATTAGTTTTTTTCATTTTTCCATCTTCTTCAATAAATTGAGTTTCAATATTATGAAACGATTTTTCAAAGATTTCCATGAAATCTTCCCCATAAATGTTTCGAACGATTGCCATAAGCTCGATAATATCTGGAAACTTACCATATAGCTCTCTAAGAGGCAGGGCCCCTTGGTAAACAGAGTTATTTTTAGGCTCATATTCCTCCATTAATTGTAATAGCAGGCTCTCTCCCTGAGAAGTAAGCTGAATATATGTATTACGCTTATCAGACTCTCTTTTGGAAAACTCCAGTAATCCGCGATCTTCTAGCTTTTTGGAGAAATTGAATGCAGTAGAAACATGCATTACACCAAATTTAGCGACATCAGATATGGAGGCTCCATTTAAATGATAGGCAATCCATAATATATGGTGTTCATTAATATTTAAATTAAATGGTTTTATCCAGTTTTGCCAATCTTTTTCAATCGATTTCCATAGTGCCTTACTTAATTGAGCCATTCTTTGGCTAAAAAGCATAGATTCAATTAACGAATGTTTTCCTTCCATTTGATTTCCCCGCCCTGTTTTTTTAATGTGTGTTTTTTTATTTCGTTGAATAGTCAAAAAGCTTTGCTTATGTTTTTACAAAACGCCTTGTTATTATTATGCCAATAAAGTAAAAATTAATAAAGATGTAAATTAACAAAAAATTAAAAGAGGGTGCCAATATATGAATTGGATCACCCTCACAAACTTAAACAGATGATTTTTCTTCTTGTAGTTTTTGCTCTAACTGTGCAATCGTGTTTTGGATCTCTCTCATTTCTTCTTGCATGGCCTCAATATTCGGTTCGATATCCCTTTGCCATTCTTCCACAGCCATTTTAACGTCCCCTGCAAGCTCCTTAATGATTTCTTTGCCTTCTTTCGAAACTTTTGCGACAGAATTTTTAATGTCCATCGCGTCTTCTTTTAGATCTTGGGCAATTCTAATCCATTCACCTTTGGATTCTTTAAGCTGACTGCGGAGCTCCTTTCCAGAACTTGGTGCTGTTAATAGTGCTGTGGCAGCACCGACAACCCCACCAACCAAGATTCCATACGCGAGTGCTTTTGTATTCAAAACAATCACCTCAACCCTTATTTGTTATTATTTTAACCTTTTCTTCAAAAAGTTAAAAATTCCTGCATTCAACTTTACCCATGCTTATACATGTAAACACATTTTAGCGCATAGTATGAATTAAGACAGGCGACAGAGGTGAGTATATGAAAGGGATTTCGATATTTTTTATTATAATCGGAATTATTCTTTTAATAGGGATGTTTTATTATTTCTCTGCTTATCAACGACCGGGAATCTACCCACCTAAAAAGATTTTAAGAGCCCGATTTGCGTCATTTGGAGGAGCCGGTGTATTTTTCCTTTTGATTGGAATATTAATTACTATTTTAATAAAATGAAAAAAAGAACCTGGATAAGAGATCCAGGTTCGAAATTTAGATTATGCTGTAGTAACGATATTTGATCTTTTAAGGATTGAGCTTGCAATAGGATAAAGTACGAATAATACGATTGCGTTGATAATTATTGCAGGTACGACTCCCATTCCAAACAAGGCTAAGAATGGTCCTGGTAATTCAAACAGAATTGCTGCGGAACCAAGGAAAACAACTCCCGATACGACCGTACATAGTGCTGCAAGAATTGTAACTCCAATAATGCTAGGAATTCTTTTAACAATTAAAACGTATAAACCATAAAAGACGAATGCAGTAATTGGTTTATCAATTAGGTTTGGGATTTGTCCCATCGGAAATCCTGTTGTCAAAGCTGTAAGAATGCCGGTTCCAATTGCCAATAATAAAACATTTTTCTTCTCTGGAAATAAAACAATTCCTAAAAACATTAATGGGAGTGCCATGTCAGGCTTTATTGTTCCAATCGGTGGAATAACAAAATGAAGAACGGTTCCAATTCCCATCAGCAACGCCAAAATAACTAATACTCGTGTATTCATGTAAAATCTCTCCTCTTCTCAACTATTCTCTTCTTTTTGCTTTCCTGGACATGCACTGATTGCTGCCAGCGAAAGATTAAGAATATTGTAGCATAATAGTCCTAGATAAAGAAGAAGAATTTTTTAATTAAGAAGGGATTTGTCTAATAAGTACGTTGATTTCCGCTGCAGATGGCTCTGTTATTATTAATTGTTGATTAAAGTGTAGGTATGAGAATAAATAGATGGAGAATTTCCGGTTAATCTATATAAACCAGCTTAAGAAGCAGTAATAAGCGGAGATATTCCGGTTAACTGCTCAAAATATAACAAAATCCAATGATTTGGACCATATAAACGGAAAATCTCCTCTTATTTTTAAGGAAATATGGGTATTTACTTAAATAAGCGGAATTTTTCCGTTTATTTTTCAAATGTCTTAAAATTAACATGCAGTAATGACAGAGCCTTAAAGAAAAAAATAACCCCACTGAGAGGAGTTATTTAGAGATATGCTGTTGAATAGATTGCGCGATGGATTGGAGATCGTCGCCAGTATAATCAGCATGGTGACTAATGTATTTTGTATCAAATCCATCATTCTCATCGTAACGAGGAATGAGGTGTAAATGGTAATGGAAAACTGCTTGGCCGGCAAATGCTCCATTATTATTTAATAAGTTCAATCCAACAGGTTCGAATTCTTTTTTGATTGCTCGGGAAATTTCGGGAACTACTTCAAATAACTTACTAGCTGCATCTTCAGGTAAATTATATACATTTTCATTATGTACTTTCGGGATGACTAAAGTATGTCCTTTAGTAATTTGGCTTATATCAAGAAAAGCCAATACATCTTCATTTTCAAAAACTTTTGCAGATGGCAATTCGCCATTTACAATTTTACAAAAAATACAATCGCTCATATGTTCCACCTTCCTTGGAGTGATAGGAATATTTTAACATACTCCTTTCGGAAAGTGAAAACGAGCAGGATTTAATAAAAATCCTGCTCGTTGAAGGGGTTAGCGGGTTACTTGGAAAGGTTTCTTTACATCATTTCGTTTTAATGAAATGATTTTATTAAAGAAATATCCGAATCTTCATAGCCCAACGCAATCATCTCCCTTGTCAATGTCAAGTTTGATAATCATGGTCAATGTTCATCGTGGCTTTCCGCTTCTACTGCAGATATGTGTCTTCGACAACCACCCCAGCTTTGGCTTAGTCCTCCCGCTCCTTCGATATTATATTGTCCACATTTGGAATAAGACATACAGGTAAATATAACCAAAAATTATTATGCCTCATTAGAATTCTTTTGGTACAATAATGATACTGTAGGAAAAGAAGAGAGGGCGTTTTTTTATGTCTTTACTTGAGGTGAAAAATGTAACAGGCGGATATACGAAAAATCCTGTTTTAAAAGATGTCTCATTTTCAGTAGAAGCTGGACAAATAATTGGATTGATCGGTTTAAATGGAGCAGGAAAAAGTACGACGATCAAGCATATTATCGGATTAATGGAGGAGCGATCGGGTTCAATAGCGATAAATGGATTAACGTTAAAAGATCAACCTGAAGAATATCGAAAGCAATTGTCGTTTGTCCCCGAAACTCCAATTTTGTATGAAGAGTTAACATTGGATGAACACTTAAAATTATCCGCGATGGCTTACGGACTTTCTGAAAAAGAGTATGAAAATCGTGTAGGTCTGTTATTGAAAGAGTTTCGTTTAGATAAAAAGCTCAAATGGTTTCCCGCACATTTTTCTAAAGGGATGAAACAGAAGGTGATGATTATGTGTGCATTTTTAATCGAGCCAGCTTTGTACATTATAGATGAGCCATTTGTAGGACTAGATCCCCTCGGAATTCAATCCCTTCTTGAATTAATGAAGGATATGAGAGAAAAAGGAGCGGGAATTTTAATGTCCACTCATATATTAGCGACGGCAGAACGCTATTGCGACGGGTTTATTATTTTACATAATGGGGAAGTTCGAGCAAAAGGTACATTGAGTGAATTGCAGGAAAAATTTTCAATGCCGGGTGCAACATTGGATGATATTTATATCCAGCTGACAAAGGAAGAGATGCCATGAAGCATATAGACGAGTTGTGGCGGGATAGATTTCAATCTTATATGAAAGAACTTCGCCGTTATTTGAAGTATATGTTTAATGATCATTTGCTCTTTGTACTTATATTTGGCGGGGGAGCAGCAATCTATTACTACTCTGGCTGGGTTAAAACGTTGACTTCAGGATTTCCGGTTGGAATCGTCATGGCATTTATTTTGGGCGTAGTACTAACAGTAAGTCCAATATCAACCTTTTTGAAGGAGGCCGACCTCGTATTTTTACTGCCTCTTGAGACAAAGCTCAGTTCGTACTTCAGAAAAGGGTTGAGCGTTAGCTTTATAGGACAATCGTATATCATTTTACTGATTCTCGCTGCATGTATGCCAATGTATGTTCAAGTAACAGGCAATGGGTTTAGTATGTTCTTTTACATGCTTATGCTTGCTTTAGCATTAAAAATTTGGAACCTTATCATCCATTGGCAATTGTTAAAAATTAGGGATTCTTTCGTGCATGTATACGACTGGATCATTCGCTATATTTTTAATGCTCTATTGTTTTATTTTTTCATTGAAAAAGCATCGTATTGGTTTTTTGGAGTCGTTTTATTGATTATGGCAGTATTTACGATTTATGTAAAGGAAGCCTCAAAAAATAAAACGATAAAGTGGGAAATTTTAATTGAAAAAGAACAGGGAAGAATGCAGGCATTTTATCATGCTGCGAACATGTTTACGGATGTTCCTCACTTAAAAGGAAAAGTGAAAAGAAGAATATGGCTTGACCCCGTCTTTTCAATGATTCCATACGGAAAAGAAAGCACGTATCGTTTTTTGTTTGCACGGACAATTCTAAGAACGAGTGAATTTTCGGGATTGATTGTGCGGTTAACACTCATTTCCATTTTTATCATAATTTTTAGCGGGAATTTTTATTTGTCTATTGCTATTTCCTTGCTATTTCTTTATTTAACAGGATTTCAATTATTTCCTATTTTGCGTAAACATGAATTAATAATATGGACGAGCCTATACCCTGTTGAACATTCTCAAAAAAGAGATGCGTTTCAAAAACTTTTATTCCAAGTCCTTCTCGTTCAAGCAGTTTTATTTGGGCTTTGTGCTTTTGTCAGCATAGGGCTGCAAAACGGAATCATCGTTCTATTTATCTCAATTGCCTTTACTTTGTTATTTGCTAAAATTTATGCGCCTGGAAGAATTGTGAAATTAGATAGGCTTTCTTGAAAACGAGACTAGGAAGTTTGTTATCAAGATCAGTTTTACAATACAATGGCTAAAAATTTGAAAAATCCCCGAAGAAATTTTCTTCGGGGATTTAATTATTAATTAGCTGATTTGATGGCTGCCAATCCGAGCGTTTTTGCAGCCGCAAGCATCGCTTTTTCATTAATATCAAATTTCGGGTGGTGATGTGGATAGCCATGCTCGACACCATCTGGTCTTGCTCCTGTGAAGAAGAATGTTCCTTTTACATTTTGCAAATAATAGGCAAAGTCTTCGCCGCCCATTTCTGGTTTTGTTTCTTCAATTAACGTATTTTCAGGTACTTCCTTTGCAACATCTACAAGAAAATCTGTTTCAGCATCATGATTCACGACTGCTGGATATCCTCTATAGTAGTTAAACTCATATTCACAACCAGCCGCTATACATGTACCTTTCACAATTCTCTCAATCTCTTTTTCTATCATATCCCTAATATCTTCGTTAAACGTACGCACTGTACCGCCAAGCTTTGCTTCATCTGCAATGACGTTGAAAGCATTATCGGAAATAAAAGATCCGACTGATACTACTGCTGACTCAATTGGTGCTACTCTTCGACTGACAATTTGCTGTAAATTCATGACGAGCTGAGATCCAATTACAATTGCGTCTTTCGTTTTATGGGGCTGGGCGCCATGTCCGCCGTACCCTTTAATGGTTATTTCAAAACGGTCCGCTGCTGCCATAATCGGTCCTTTTCGGTACCGGATATTCCCATATGGACCATCTGCCCATAGATGAGTACCGAAAATGACATCAACACCATCTAAACATCCATCTTCAATCATCGGTTTTGCGCCGCCAGGAGCATATTCTTCAGCATGTTGATGGATCATGACGTATTCGCCAGAAAGTTCTTCCTTCATCTCATTTATAACTCTAGCCAATACTAGTAGTGTAGCAGTATGTCCATCATGACCGCATGCATGCATGACTCCTGGAACAAGCGATTTGAATGGAAGACCTGTTTCTTCATGGATAGGCAAAGCATCGAAATCGGCGCGCAACGCCACCGTTTTTCCTGATTTTCCACCTTTAATTCTAGCTACAACTCCATTGCCGCCCACCCCAGTTTTTACTTCTACACCAAGGCGATTGTAGTATTCAGCAATAAAAGCCGCAGTTTTAACCTCTTTAAAAGATAATTCCGGGTTTTGATGTAAGTAGCGTCTTATTTTAACCATTTCATTATAGTATTGCTCTAAACGTTCAAATATTTTTTCCTTCATTGGAAGCACACCCGCCTAATCAATATTTTCAGTCTCGAAATAATTATATCAATTTTTCAGAAGAGTGTGCGCAAGAAATTTTTAAAAACCCGGTCATTACAAGCGGCTCGCTAGTTGTCTTTATCGCTGTCATTTTCTTCAGAAACAAAATAGGTTGTAGAATAAGCGGGACCAGAAAATATATTAGTGCCCTTTGAATGAAAATGGACATGATTATACATTGTAGAATTTTTCCATGCATGAATATGGTTTTCGTCTTTCCACATCGTCATATGCAAGTATGTATCATTTGACAGTGGACGGAGTATACGTGATGTTATCAATCCAGGTTCATTCTGAAGTAATTTAATTTTATCCGTTATCCCGTATTCAAAAACTGGCCTATTTTCGTCTCTGACAGGAATAAAATTGCATAAAACAACTCCTTCATTTTCAAATTCACCTATTTCTTCCATCAATTCATATTTTTTTGGTGACTGAAATATGGTTTGTCCAGTGCTCTCATGCCAAAGTAGGCAGCCTTCCATATTTTGCATTAAAACCATTTTTTCATTTGAATGCTTTTCTTCAAGCTTTTTCAAAAAGTAATACGTTCCCATTGCTATATAAACATTCATATAACCACCTCATTCACATTTGATACGTTCAACAATTAATTCTATTTTACCCTTGAAAGGAATTTACAAACAGAAGGGATTAGGCTAACTTAAGGCGATAAAAAGGACAAATTTATGACAAGACGAGTAGTTGCCTATACTTTGAGTAGGAAAAATACTATAGTTATATCGAATTCCATATATTTTAAGTTCCGATACTTTTATAATACAATACAGTTACCGAAACCTTGAAAGGTGGATCATCATGAAAAATATTAAAAATGATACTTTTTTGCGAGCAGCTAAAGGAGAGCGAACGGACCATGTTCCTGTTTGGTATATGAGACAAGCTGGCCGTTCCCAAGCTGAGTACCGCAAATTGAAAGAAAAATATTCATTGTTTGAGATTACACATCAACCAGAAATATGCGCCTATGTAACAAGGCTGCCAGTTGAAATGTATAACGTGGATGCAGCTATTTTATATAAAGATATTATGACTCCACTTCCAGCATTAGGAGTCGATGTTGAAATTAAAAGTGGAATTGGTCCGGTTATTGATAACCCAATTCGCTCCGTTAAGGATATAGAAGCTTTAGGAGAAATTCATCCTGAGGATGATATTCCATATGTTCTTGAGACAATCAAGATATTAACTGAAGAACAATTAACCGTGCCTTTAATCGGTTTTGCAGGTGCACCATTTACGCTTGCAAGCTATATGATTGAAGGTGGTCCGTCCAAAAACTATCATAAAACAAAAGCCTTCATGTATTCTGAGCCGGAAGCATGGTTTTTATTAATGGAAAAATTGGGCGATATGACCGTTACATATTTGAAAGCTCAAATCAAGGCTGGTGTTAGCGCTGTTCAAATATTTGACTCTTGGGTAGGGGCATTAAGTAGAGCGGATTACAAAAAATACATTAAGCCTGTCATGACGAAAATATTTGCAGAAATGAAGACTGAAAATGTACCTCTCATCATGCATGGAGTCGGTGCTAGCCACTTAGCCTTGGAGTGGAATGACCTCCCACTTGATGTTGTGGGGCTTGATTGGAGACTTCCTATTTCTGAAGCACGAAAAATGGGTGTTACAAAAGCAGTTCAAGGAAATTTAGACCCCGCAGTATTAATTGCAAGCTGGGAAGCAGTAGAGGAGCGTGCACAGGAAATTATTGATCAAGGAATTCAATCACCTGGGTTTATCTTTAATCTTGGACACGGAGTATTCCCAGAAGTCAAACCAGAAATGTTAAAACAGTTGACATCCTTTATTCACGAATATAGTTCTGAAAAAATAAAACAATCACGATAACAAAAAGGAGTGAATGAGATTGACTAGAAAGAAAATGGGGCTATTGGTTATGGCCTACGGGACTCCATATAGTGAAGAAGATATTGAACGATACTATACTCACATTCGCCATGGGCGTCCGCCTTCCAAGGAAGCTTTAGAAGATTTGGAGAATAGATATAAAGCGATTGGCGGAATTTCTCCGCTTGCTAAAATTACAGAACAGCAAGCTTTCGGTCTTCAAGATCACTTAAATGAGATTCAAGATGAGATTGAATTCAAAGCTTATATCGGTTTAAAACATATCGAGCCCTTCATTGAAGATGCTGTTGAAAAAATGCATAAAGATGGGATTGAGGAAGCTGTTTCTTTAGTACTGGCCCCTCATTTTTCAACATTTAGTGTAAAGTCTTATAATGAACGTGCGAAAGAAACAGCTGAAAAGCTTGGTGGTCCAGTTATTACATCAGTTGAAAGTTGGTATGAAGAACCTAAATTCATTCAATTTTGGGCAGATGAGGTCAAAGAAGTATATGGCAACATGCCAGAAAATCAACGAAATCATGCATGTTTGATTGTGTCCGCACATAGTCTTCCGGAAAAAATACTCCAATATGGAGACCCGTATCCAAAGCAACTTCAAGAAACGGCTGATTTAATCGCTAAGGAAGCGGGTATTACAGAATATGAAGTAGGCTGGCAAAGTGAAGGCAACACACCTGATCCATGGCTTGGGCCAGATGTACAAGATTTGACTAAAGAACTATACGAGAAAAAAGGCTATAAAGCATTTGTTTACATTCCAGTCGGGTTTGTTTCGACCCATCTTGAAGTCCTGTATGACAATGATGTGGAATGTAAAGTAGTAACGGATGAAGTCGGCGCAGCATATTACAGGCCAGCTATGCCAGATGCTCAGCCTAAATTTATTGACGCGATGAGTTCTGTTATATTAAAACATCTTAGTAAAAAGTAGGGATTTTACGTTGAGTGAAAATAAGAAAAGGGTTGTTGTGATCGGTGGTGGAATAACTGGTTTAACGACAGCTTATTACTTGCAGAAAACGATTGCTGATCAGAAACTGCCCGTTGAAGTAACTCTTTTAGAAGCAAGCCACAAACTTGGTGGAAAGATCCAAACGGTTCATCAGGACGGTTTTGTCATTGAAAGAGGTCCAGATTCATTTTTGGAAAGGAAAACAAGCGCAGCAGAATTGGCGAGAGAAGTTGGATTAGGTGATGAGCTTGTTAATAATACGGCAGGTAGATCATATGTACTTGTAAAAGAACAGCTTCATCCAATGCCTAAAGGAGCTGTAATGGGCATTCCAACAAAATTGGGACCATTTATGTCTACTGGTCTGTTTTCTGTTCAAGGAAAAATGCGGGCAGCATGCGATATACTATTGCCCCGATCGAAAAATGAAGAGGACCAGTCACTTGGTCATTTTTTCCGAAGAAGACTTGGTGATGAAGTGGTCGAAAATTTAATCGAGCCGCTTTTATCAGGAATATATGCAGGGGATATTGACCAACTGAGCTTAATGTCAACATTCCCACAGTTTTATAAGGTTGAGCGTGAGCATCGAAGCTTAATCCTAGGAATGAGTAAGACGGCATCGCAAGCTCCGAAAAACCGTTTAACTAGTAAGAATCAGGGGATATTTCTTACTTTAAAAAATGGATTGCAATCATTGGTAGATGCTATTGAGGAGAACATGAATAACTGTACTATCATGAAAGGTGTACAAGTCACTGCTATAGAAAAAAAATCCAATTTAAGCTACGAGCTTAAATTAAATAATGATGAAATCATTCATGCCGATAGTGTCGTTATTACATTACCTCATTTAGCGATTGCCGATTTATTACAGGAAAAAGAATATTTATGTGGCTTAAAACATATGCCAGCAACAACAGTAGCAACTGTAGCAATGGCGTTTGATGAGAAGGAAGTTGAAAATACGATTGATGGTACGGGTTTTGTCGTCTCAAGAAACAGTGACTATACAATAACCGCTTGTACTTGGACACATAAAAAATGGCCGCATACAACCCCGCAAGGAAAAGTCTTGTTGCGATGCTATGTTGGTCGTGCCGGAGAAGAAACAGTGGTTGATCTTTCCGACGCAGAAATTGAACAAATTGTATTAGAAGATTTGAAAGAAACAATGAATATTGAAGCAAAACCACAATTCACTATTATTACACGATGGGAAAAGGCTATGCCTCAATATACAGTCGGGCACAAAGAAAGAATAGAAGAGATGAAAAAAAATCTTCAAGAAGATATGCCGGGTGTTTTTATGGCGGGTAGTTCTTTTGAAGGGCTCGGGCTCCCAGATTGTATTGATCAAGGAAAAAAAGCCGTACAGGAAGTACTTCAATATTTTAAGTGAAGCAGCTAATATTTTAGCTGTTTTTTTCTTGCTTTTAAAAAATGATTGTGATAAATTATGAAAGTACTAAATGACCAAATTTGTATTTCAGTCAATTTTAAGGGGAGGAGATATATTTCATGTCGGTTGATCGTAAGCGGCTTATTATTGATGCGGCTTCAAAATCATTTTCCTTGTTTGGCTATAAAGCAACTACAATGGACCAAGTAGCGAAAATTGCCAATGTAGGAAAAGGAACCATTTATACTTTTTTTAGTAATAAGGAAGAATTGCTTAGTGAAATTATCAATTCCTTAATTAAAGAAATGAAAGCAGCAGCAGAGAAAACAATTCAAAAAGAATTATCATTTTATGAAAATGCAACTCTCGCCATATACGAATTATTGGAGTATAGAAAACAACATCAATTAACGATTAAGCTCTTTCAAGAAGAAAGGGAAATAGGGACACCAGCTGTAAAAGAAATGATTGAAAAAGTTGAGGCAGCAATTGTCAATTATATTAAAGAAAAAGTGGTAGAAGCGATTGAAAAAGGGGAAATCAAACAATGTGATCCAGAAATTACCGCATTTATTATGCTGAAAATGTATATATCCCTCATTTTCGATTGGGAAAAAAACCATGAACCATTGGATAAAGATAAAATATCCGAGCTTTTCAAATTTTATTTATTCACCGGATTGTCCATGTAGATAATCCAATTTTTTTGAATGTGAGTGACCATTTGAGGAAAATAGTCATAACGTTGTATTCGTTTTTGGGAGGAAGGAACAACAATGAAAAACACACTATTTACTGCTGAAGTAAAACAAATATTTAAAAATAAAAAACTTCTAATTCCGCTGATTGCTATAATGCTCGTACCAATTTTATATAGTGGAATGTTTTTATGGGCTTTTTGGGATCCGTATGATCGATTAAAAGATTTGCCAGTAGGAATTGTGAACAACGACGAGGGAGCGGTTTTTGAGGATAAGGAATTGCATTTGGGTAATGATTTAGTTAAAAAATTGGAGGAAGGCAATGATTTTGATTTTAAAATCGTTGATAGTGATAAAGGCATTAAGGAACTTGAAAATCGAAAATATTACATGCTAATAGAAATCCCAGAACATTTTTCAGAAAATGCAACAACACTTTTGGATGAGCACCCTAAAAAGCTGGAATTAAAATATATTCCAAATGAAAGTTATAACTTTTTGTCTTCACAAATTGGAGAAACAGCAGTTAAAGAAATTAAATCTGCGGTTTCAAAGGAAGTTGTAGCGACTTACTCAGAGACAATGTTTAATAAAATGAAAGACATGGGTGCTGGATTCGAGCAAGCCAGTAATGGAGCTAAAGACTTATATGATGGGGCTAGTAAACTAAATAATGGTTCGATTACTTTGAAAAAAGGTTTAGATGAATTAGCAGAAAAATCGATTGAGTTTAACACTGGTGTTTCTAAAGTACAATCTGGCACCGGTGAAATAGCAGAAGGAACAGCGAATCTAGCTAATGGAATTACACAATTGAAGGAGGGGCATGGCAAGCTTGTAGACGGGGCGGCTTCCGCAAATAAAGGTGCACAGGCCTTATCGAGCGGAGCCAATACGTTGGATGAAGGAATAAAAAAAGTGGATAAAGCGATGGAGGACGTCGTATCTGGTACAACGCAAATCCAAGATAAGACAGCTTTTTTGGCGAATAAATTAGACGAATTTCAGACAGGTGCCGGCCAAGTTGAAAAAGGAGCAAGTGAACTACATTCAGGTATAAAACAAATGAAAAATCAACTGGCAAATATTGATGCTCAGTTAGCGGAACTACCTTTACCTGATGAAATAAAGCAACAAATTGGAAGCCAATTAAAAGCTAATCTTGAAGAAGGTATAGCAAAACTTGAGGCTGGAAGTGCAGCGGTTGAAAAAGGAACTGGGACTTTGCATTCATCTGCAAAGGAATTTCACGAAGGTGCCAGTACACTGGCTGAAAAATTAGATGAATTAACAGAAGGTCAAAAAAAATTAAAAGCTGGGATGGATTCACTTTCTTTGGGGTCAGGAGACCTTGTAAAAGGAATTCAAACACTAGAAGATGGTCAAAATCAATTACTAAGTGGAATGTCCTTATTTGACGAAAAGTTAACAGAAGTTAGCAATGGAGCTAATAAGCTTTCAAATGGGGCTAATACTTTAAATGGTGGAATGAAGGAACTAGCTTCGGGTTCAACAAAACTCAGTGACGGAAGCAATAAATTAGCAAGTGGCTCTAAAGATCTTGTAAATGGTATGAAAAAACTTGAGAATGGATCTGCTGAAATGAAGGATAAGCTTGGAGATGCCAGTGATCAAGTAAATGAAATTCAGGCGAATGATGAAACCTACGATATGATGGGTGAGCCGATTACAGTTGATAAAACGGTGCTTAATAAAGTGCCAAACTATGGAACGGGATTTGCACCATACTTTTTATCATTAGGACTTTTTGTTGGAGCATTATTAATATCAATTGTTTTCCCGCTAAGAGAGCCAGCGCAATTTCCGAAAAATGCCTATCATTGGTTCATTGGAAAATTTGGGGTAATCGCAATTGTAGGAGTTATCCAATCGTTATTGGCCGATGCCATCATGTTATTTGGACTTAAAATAGAAGTGGAAAGTGTACCGCTCTTTATTTTGACAACAATCGTTGCAAGCCTAACATTTATAGCACTAATTCAATTTTTAGTGACATTGCTTGGAGATCCTGGTAGATTTATCGCAATCATTATTCTCATATTGCAACTAACAACAAGTGCTGGAACATTCCCACTTGAACTGATTCCGCAGCAACTGCAGCCGTTTAATGCATTTTTGCCGATGACCTATTCTGTTCAAGCTTATAAAGCGGTTATTTCGAGCGGTGATATTAGCTTTATGTGGGGTAATCTAGGAATCTTATGTTTATTTATTATCAGCTGTATGATCATGACACTTGGTTTCTTTCGATATAAATTTAAAAGACAGTTTTCGATTTTAAATAGTCATGCATAATAAAAAAACAGGCAGGATGGTGAATTCCTGTCTGTTTTTTATGTATTACTGTTTATTTGCCGATTTTATATCCTTTACGATTTGATTAAAAGGCACATCCTCATTTCCAGGATAATCCGAGATAATTTCACCTTTTTTATTTAATAGATAAAATCTCACACCATGTATGACTTGGTCATCATTTTGTGGCTTCTTAATAATTGTTTTGAAATTTTTTGGACCGTAGTCTTCAATTTCCTTTTGAGAATATCCAGTCAAAAAGTGCCAGGTGGAAAAATCGGCATCGAAAGCTTCGCCATATTTTTTTAAAGCCTCTGGTGTATCAATTTCAGGATCGATACTAAACGAAACAAAGTGAACATCTTTTAGGCCAGCATCATTAACTTCCTGTTGCAGCTGACTCATATTTGCTGTCATTGGCGGGCAAACAGTTGTACAGTTTGTAAATACGAAATCCGCCACCCATACTTTTCCTTTTAAATCTTCAAGGCCAAGAGGATTACCGTTTTGATCTGTATAATTAAAATCCTTTATCGGAGTACCGCTTTTTGGCGCAGATGAACAAGCACTTAAAGCAAGTAAAACAGAGAATAATAAAACGATTAAAAACTTTTTCATCGTATTCAATAAACCTCCTACATAACAATCCTGCCTCCATTATATACTAATGATTTAAGTTATTGGGGTATCCATGATTTTGTTCAGAAATTAGCCAAAAAAGAAAGGAAACTAAAACTAAGCTTCCTTTCAAGAATTTGCTTTTTTGACAGGAATATGAATTCGTTCCTTGCTCATGAATAAAATAAAGACAACTGCTAACAATGCAGGTATAATCGCCCACATAAACGTATGGGCAATTGAAGTAGATAATGCATCCGTAATTTTTTCCAAAACAGGTGCAGGTATTTCTTTCCGTGCCTCAGGAGATAAAAGTTCCCTCGAATTGCCAAATCCATTTCCATTAGCCATTCCTTCAAACTCTTTAGATAATTTGTTTGCGAATAAATTTCTTTGAATGATTCCATAAATGGTTATCCCTAATGTCATACCGAGGGAACGGAAGAATGTAATGGATGATGTTGCTGCACCACGTTTTCTCATATCAAAGTTATGAATGGCAGACATACTTAAAGTTGAGAATGAAAATCCAACTCCAAAACCGGTTATGATCATAAAGAGGGTCACGATCAATCGGGAAGTGTCAGGAGAAAGTGTACTCAATAATAAAACACCTGTAACAAAAAAGACACCTGAAAAAATCATGATATTGCGATAACTTGTTTTCGTCGTCATTATCCCGCCTAATTGGCTTCCGAAGACCGATCCAAGCATCATTGGTGTTAAAATAAGACCGGAATTCGTAGCGGTGCCACCGAATACACCTTGAATATAGATAGGAATATAAATCGTTGCGATAATAAAGGTGGCCCCATAAAAAAATCCTATCGCATTACTTGTGGCAAAAAGGCGTGTCTTAAACATTTGAAACGAGATAATGGGTTCCGATGCTTTTGTTTCAACAAAAAGGAAAATAATAAAGAATGCTGAAAAGAGGCTAAACAATCCAATGATGATCCAGGAATCCCAAGCATACTGATTGCCCCCAAGTTCAAGGCCGAACATTAAACAAATCACAGCCCCCACGAGAGTAAATGCTCCCCACCAATCAATTTTCTGAGACTTATGTTGAAGTGATTCCTTATAAAAGAATGATATTAATGAAAATGAGATAATTCCAATCGGTACATTGATAAAAAACACCCAATGCCAACCAACATATTCTGAAATATAAGCACCAAGGAGTGGACCGAAAAGGCTTGATGTCCCAAAAACAGCGCCAAACAGACCGGTCATTTTACCACGTTTTTCAGGTGGGAAAATATCAAAGACTATGGTGAAGGCAATTGGCATTAACGCACCTCCGCCTACGCCTTGGATAGCACGGTAAATACTGAGCTGTGTAATCGTATTTGCTGTTCCACAGAGTATGGAACCAAATAAAAAAACAACCAATCCAAAAATAAAAAATCGTTTGCGACCATACATATCGGACAATTTCCCGAATATCGGCGTCCCTGCCATGACTGTTACCAAATAGGCTGAAGTCACCCATACAAACTTATCGAATCCACCAAGATCAGCGACTATCGTACCCATGGAGGTTGCAACGATTGTATTATCCATGGCAGACATCAATATTGCCAGTAATAGTCCAGTGACGACAAAACCTAGCTTATTATCCTTAACTACCATTATTAACCCCTTTCGATCATTTCTTTTATGAAAGCACTGTTGCAATACAAAAAAAGATATTGATAAAATAAAAGCTATAAATCTTATTTACTAATTTCAGTACTATTTAATTTTTTACGTTTTCTTTTAGAGCCAAAAACACTTAGATTAACAATTAAATAAATTAATTCTTCGATGACAGCAAATGCAATAAAAGGAATAGAAAGGTAGAGAATCCAGTCCCACATAAAAAAACACCTTCCTTTACGTTTAAAGATAAAGTAGTATCTAAAATATACAAATATTAACAGGGTTGTGTCAAAGACTTTTTGAGATGGAGATGATATCTTGATTAAAGAATTAATCAGCAAAGATGAAATATTGGCTGGATTTGAGATAATGAAGCATTTAAGAGCCCATCTGGATGAAGAGTCCTATTTAAGACTTATTCTTGAAGCGCGAGAAAAAGAGGATTATAAATTAATAGCCCATTTTGATCTCAATGGAGATATTGTTGCGGTGGTAGGATTTATGCCGATGATAACGTTGTATTATGGCCATTACATATGCGTGTGTGATTTAGTAACGGATCCTAACGTACGGTCAAAGGGGTATGGCAGGAAACTATTATCATATGTTCACGAATGGGCAAAAGCAAAAGGCTATGAAAAAGTCGCTTTATCATCTGGGTTACAACGTGTGGATGCACACCGCTTTTACGAAGAAAAAATGGCCTACGATAAGGTCAGCTATGTATTTTTAAAAAATGTATAGGATTAAAGAAGGGGAGCCAAAATGGAAAAACTACAAAATTATTATCGCAGCTTTGAAAAAGAAATGGGTTATAATCGATTTGATGAAAACAGCTTCCAAGCAAATCAAAATTTTCTGCTTTTCATACATATGTTGTTGACGACTGAAGTAGCAGAGGTGGCTGAAGAATTTAGGAGTATGTTTGATCTATCAGAGAACTATTTATCTGAAGGCTACAATGATGTGGAAGCGATGGAAATGGCAAAAGAATCGATTAGAGAAAACCTAGGTAAAGAGCTTGCAGATTGTCTTGCTTATATATTGAAGCTTGCTAATTATTTTGAGTTTGATCTCGAAACGGAGCTATATTCAAAACTTGAGGAAATTAAAAGGACGAGGAAGAGATATTAAATACATAAATATATTTTTCGTGCGTGCCGAACAATGATTTATTTAATGTTTAGCATTGAAAAATGGATTTGCTCGACAATTTCGTGTTAATTCTCGATTAAAATGGTTGGAAAGTAAAGTTATTCGATAATTATGCTTTAATTCTCGATTAAAATGATTGGAAAATGAAGTTGGTCGGTAATTCGGGTTTAATTCTCGATTAAAAAGGTTGGAAAGTGAAGTTATTCGATAATTCGGCTTTAATTCTCGATTAAAAAGGTTGGAAAGTGAAGTTATTCGATAATTCAGCTTTAATTCTCGATTAAAAAGGTTGGAAAGTGAAGTTATTCGATAATTCGGCTTTAATTCTCGATTAAAAAGGTTGGAAAGTGAAGTTATTCGATAATTATGCTTTAATTCTCGATTAAAAAGGTTGGAAAGTGAAGTTATTCGATAATTATGCTTTAATTCTCGATTAAAAAGGTTGGAAAGTGAAGTTATTCGATAATTCGGCTTTAATTCTCGATTAAAATGTTTGGAAAGTGAAGTTATTCGATAATTCAGCTTTAATTCTCGATTAAAAAGGTTGGAAAGTGAAGTTATTCGATAATTATACTTTAATTCTCGATTAAAATGTTTGGAAAGTGAAGTTATTCGATAATTCAGCTTTAATTCTCGATTAAAAAGGTTGGAAAGTGAAGATATTCGATAATTCGGCTTTAATTCTCGATTAAAATGATCGGAAAATGAAGTTACTCGATAATTCTGTATTAATTCTCGATACAATTGATCGGAAAATGAAGTTACTCGGTAATTCGATGTTAATTCTCGAGTAAAATGATCGGAAAATGAAGTTACTCAATAGTTCCATGTTAATTCTCAAAGAAATTTATGTAAAACCTAAATTGGGCAAAAGTACCATGCTTAAGTATAATAAAATTCTTCTCATACTTGTCTCAGTTTAATCTGCACATTATTTTTTCTATCCTATATTTAAATCAAGTGAGATTCAAAGTATCATACGAACTCACTTGATTTTTTCATATTTCATTACGTTTGAAAGGAAGATCCTTATGAACTTTTCATTTTATACACAAATTCCTGACAAAGAAGTGATGGCTGGAATTTTGCAGATGCATGAAGAGATTTTTCACGATTCTTCAGCATTGGTTAGAAAAATAAAAAATAAATCAAAACCCCTTATACAAGTTGCCTTCGAAGATTCGAAAGTCGTGGGATACAAAATTGGATACGAGCTTTCGCATGAGAAATTTTATAGCTGGCTTGGTGGTGTGGATGTAAATTATAGAAATGTAGGAATAGCTACTAAATTAATGGAGAAGCAACACCAATATCTGAGAGAACTAGGCTATAAGGTTGTACAAACAAAAACAAAAAACAAATGGAGGCATATGCTTATTTTAAACATAAAAAATGGATTTAATGTTATGGATACATATACTGATAAAAACGGCGAAATGAAAATTATTCTTGAAAAAGATTTATAACGAAAATTGGTTTCTTGATGTGGTGGAGGGAATTGAGAATGAACATTTCTGAATTGAGATCCGAGGATCTAACAGATGAACTAATGACCAAACTCCTATACAGTGATATAAACGACGACCTTCTAAAAGGGGATTGCATTATGGTTTTTGGGAGCAGTAAAGCTGTACAATATCGCTTGCCAAAAGCTTTACAGTTATATCATGAAGGCAGGGCTAATAAAATATTATTTTCAGGTGGAGTAGCCTGGAATGGTAATTCTTTACCGGAAGCTATTGTATTAAAAAATAAGGCAATAGAGTTGGGTATTCCTGAAACAGATATATTAGTTGAAACACTATCAACGAATACGAAGGAAAATATACTGGCATCATTATTAGTGTTAGATCGATTTTTTGATTTGCACAAAGTAAAAAGGTTATTGATCGTAACAGCAAGTTACCATATGCAAAGAACTCACTTGACCTTAAAAACGTATATGCCAAGTTGGATTGAATTCTCCCTTTGTCCGGCAGAAGATCAAAGTACCAAAAAGGAAAATTGGTTTTTGAATGTTCATGGGAGGAAGAGAGTCACGGAAGAGTCTCGAAAAATTATAAGATATATTAAAGAAGGGGCAATTGTGGACGGGACTCTTCCGTAAACATTTTTATTAATAATCAATTTCTTCGTAATCTTTTGGTTGGGGTACTGGTTTCCCGCTATCTTGATCAAAGTAATCATCTACCGATTGTTGGAACTCATTTCTGTTACTGTCATTTCGATTTTTATCTTGCTTTTTGGGGTTTTTCATTTGAAATTACTCCTTTATGTTAAACTAAAAATTAATATGTATCATCTAAGGGCAAAGTATACGAGTAAAATAGTGCGACGGCCAGTAAATCGTGAGGAATGGCCCGTAAACATACGGTGACGGCCAGTAAATCGCAAAGGACGGCCAGTAAACTTGCCCAGTTCGCATGTACTTGAAAAATTTATGTTAGGATTATGGTAAAATCATATTTGTACATTTTAAAATGATTGGAATTAACTATAGAAAGAAGGAAATTCAGTGATTGTTCAAACTGAGGAGGATCTAAAAGGTCTAAAAGAGATTGGGAAAATAGTCGCTATAATTCGTGATGAAATGATTAAAAAAGCGAAACCTGGAGTCACAACAAAAGAGTTAGACGATTTTGCCGGGGAGCTTTTTGAAAAATATGCTGCCATTTCTGGTCCAAAAGGTGAATATGACTTCCCTGGTTTTACATGTATTAGCGTAAACGAAGAAGTGGCACATGGAATTCCTGGAAAACGTGTAATCAATGAAGGAGACTTAGTAAATATTGATGTATCAGGATCTAAAAATGGTTACTTTGCTGATACAGGTCTCTCCTTTGTTGCAGGCAACGGTGACCCTATCCTGTATTCTTTATGTGAGGTAGCCCAAAAAGCATTCGAAGCAGGCCTTGCAAAAATAAAAATCGGCGCTAAATTAAACGGGATTGGAAAAGCTGTACACAATACTGCAAAACAAAATGGCTTTACAGTTATTAAAAACTTGACCGGGCATGGGGTTGGACGCTCCTTGCATGAATCACCGAAACATATTATGAATTACTATGAGCCTTGGGATAACGAACTTTTAAAAGATGGAACAGTGTTAGCCTTTGAACCATTTATTTCTTCTAATGATGAGGAAGTATACGAAAAAGGGGATGGCTGGACATTTATTACATTAAATCAAAGTTATGTTGCGCAAATTGAACATACTGTAATCGTGACAAAAGAAGGTCCTATTATCATTACTAAATAAAGCCCCGAATTAAAACTGACAAAACATAGCAGAAAGAAACAGGATTGCGATCCCTTATGTTGTTATGATTTATTCAAGGGAAGGGGGCTGCTATATGGCATGGGTCGAATCTTTGCAAAAAGCAATTGATTATATAGAAGATCATTTACTGGATGACATGACGATGGAGCAAATTGCTCAACAGGCAAACTCATCACAATTTCATTTTCAACGAACATTTTCAATTTTAACGGATATGACTGTTGGCGAATATGTAAGACAGCGCAGGCTGACATTAGCTGCACAAGAATTAATAAGAACAAATGAGAAGATCATTGATTTGGCCCTAAAATATGGCTATGACTCTCCCGAAGCTTTCTCAAAAGCTTTTCGAAGACAACATGGAATCAGCCCAACAGAAGCGCGAAAAAATATGGGAAAGCTTAAATCATATAATCGCTTGGTGATCCAAGTGAGTCTGAAAGGGGCAGATCCAATGCAATACAAAATTGTAGAAAAAGAAAGTTTTCAAGTAGTGGGGGTCAAGGAAAATTTTTCGTGGGAAAACGGAGAAAACTTAATCGGTATTCCAAAAATGTGGGAAAAAGTCCATCAAGAAGGAATTGTAGACATACTGGTGGAAGTTAATGATGGAGCACTAAAAGGTTTATTGGGTGTTTGTTTTGACCCATTGTCTAACGGTGTGATTGATTACTGGGTTGCCACAGCATCTAAAAGTGATAAACCTGATCAATTAGAGAGCCTAACAATACCTGCATCTAAATGGTCTGTATTTGAGGTTCATGGTCCTATGCCAGACGCAATGCAAACCGCATGGAAAAAGATTCATACTGAATGGTTTCCATCGAGCGGCTATGTACATGCAGGAACTCCTGACTTGGAAGTTTATACAGATGACGATCCTTCCAGCCCAGATTGTTATTCAGAAATATGGATACCAGTAAAATAACTTTTTTGTGAGGCAGGTTTATTAACCTGTTAATAAAAGATGGTTGGCGTGATTCTAATTTATATAGCATTCTTGAACGTGAATGGAAAGCTAGATACCCCATGTACCTAGCTTTCCATTTTTGTTAAAGGTCTTTTCGTTTCCTTTTTCTAATAAGAAAGAAAACGGCCCCCACCATTATTAAAAGTATAACGATAACAGGTAAATTCCCTACAAAAAACACTACAAGAGCAGAGCATGCTGATAAAATAAAATTCATGCTATCGACAAATTGTTTTTTCGTCTTTTCCCACGTATTTAAGTTTTTATTATCTATCCCTGGAATTATGACACGGGTTTCTGTCATATAAATTTCAATTGTTGAAAAAGATGTTTGATTTTCAAGATACTTCATTCTTCCTACAAGAACTTCAATTTCTTCTTGCACTTTCGCTAAATCCGATGATATTTTCAATAAATCCTCTGTCTTTTTTGCATCAGTCATAAAATCAAGAAGTCTTTTTTCAACAGCTCTTTTTGATTTAAGTCTCGATTCCAAATCCACATATTCCTCAGTTACATCTTGACCCGTTACGTTTCGACTTAAAACTTCCGCTGCTTGTTCTTCGGCATCATTTAAAAAAGTTTGAAAATACTTTTCAGGAATGCGGACGATAATCGTACCACTGACTGTCTCATCAGTTTCACGATAAGTATTAGACTCTACAACATATCCTCCATATCCTTTTACTTTCTTTTCAATGTTAAGTTGAGCTTTCTCAAAGTTTTTTACCTTTACTTGCAATTGTGCTTGGTGGATGATCATTCTATCTGTTGTAATATTTATATCATCAGAGTTAACTGCTTTGTCAGCATTAGCAAAGTCTTCATTCGGCATTTCCATGGCTATTTCACCAGATGAATCTTCTCGCGACAATTCCATTTTACCTTGATCTGAAGCAATAGATGAATCATAACTTCCGGCACTATTTTCACTACTTTTTGCTTCATTAGAGTTTGAACTGCATGCTGTCATAAAAAGACTCGCCAACAATAATAATAAAAACCCCTTTTTCACAATAGTCCCTCCTGTCTGTTTAACATATTCGACGGTTAAATAAATAATAAGTTGCACTTAGGTATCAGAAACAATTATTTTTTAAAAGAAGGAAATGCTTCGAATTACTCGAATCTAGTAGATATCTAGAAATCTAAAAAAGTATTCGTTTAAGGTGGAGTTCATGTATGACAAAAGCAATAAATGATCGAAATTACTGGTTGCAAACAATGTTGAATATAGCTGATCCTGTTTTGCAAGCTATTTCCATCCGACAATTAAAGCAGAAAATGCCTATAGAAGGAACGCTTTTAGATCGAGACCAATATAGTCATTTAGAGGCATTTGCTAGGCTTCTTTCTGGAATGGCTCCTTGGTTAGAAAACAGTACGAAAGATGGCGAGGAATGTCAATTACGGGAAAAATATAGTCGATTGGCAAGAGAGGGGCTGGATGCCGCAACAGATCCCTGTTCGCCGGATTTTTTAAATTTTTCCGATGGTCATCAACCAATTGTCGATACCGCCTTTTTAGCACATGCAATTTTGCGAGCACCGACTGAGTTATATGAAAAACTGGATATGAGGGTGAAACAAAACTTGGTAATTGCTCTTAAAGCTTCAAGAACTCGAAAGCCATTTTTTAGTAATTGGCTGTTATTTTCCGCAATGATTGAAGCTGTATTGTTTAGATTAGGCGAGGACTGGGACCAAATGAGAATTGATTATGCATTAAGGCAGCATGAACAATGGTATTTAGGTGATGGCATATATGGGGACGGGCCAGAATTTCATGCGGATTACTATAATAGTTATGTCATTCAGCCAATGTTAGTGGATATTATCGAGACCATTGGCGATCAGTCTTCGGATTGGCAAGTAATGAAGGAAAAGATATATAAAAGGGCAAAAAGGTTTGCTGCCATCCAAGAAAGGAGCATCTCACCTGAAGGGACCTTTCCGGTTATCGGAAGGTCAATTGCTTATCGATTTGGAGCTTTTCAACATTTGGCGCAAATGGCTTATCAACATAGATTAGACGACAGCATAAAACCAGCTCAAGTAAGGTGTGCTCTTACGGCGGTCATCCAGCGAATGATTAAAATCCCTGGTACTTTTGATGAAAAAGGATGGCTTCGTATTGGATTCTGTGGCCATCAGCCGGAATTAGGGGAAAACTACATTTCAACTGGCAGCTTGTATCTCTGTGCTACGGTATTCTTACCCCTCGGATTGCCCAAGGAGGATCCTTTTTGGCAAGGAGAGGAAGACTGGACAACTAAGAAAGCATGGTCTGGAAAATCAATTCCAATTGATTTCGCGATATAAAATCGTTTATTAATGACATTTGCAAAAAATAAAAGCGAAAAGTGATTTTATCAGTAAGATATTTACAGGGCAAGTAATCTGGGGAAATGTTTTGTTTTATAAGATGGTCAGTAGGGGGTGGTAAAATGAGTGCTAGAATACTGCGAAGCGTTTTCTTCCTTTTATTATTATCTTTCATACTAGTACCATATTCACATGCTAGTTGGGCATATTCTTTTGTAGTATGGGACGGCTATGTTTATGTTGTCAGTGATGAACTTATCGATAATATTGATAAAGAAATTGGCCAAGTCACGAAATACTCCGATAAGGAAGGATCTTACTGGGGAAATTTTTCAAATACCTATAAAATAGGAACTAAATATTACTCAATAGTAGGGATAAATACAACTGAGGCTATTGCAGTTCAAACGGAGGATGGTACCTATATAAAAGCAATTAAAGAAGGAAAATATAAGAGTGAATGGCCATTGCCTATAATCATCGCTTGTATAATCGTTCTGATTGTCCTCATTTTAGGAATTATTATTTTCAGGAAGAAAAAAGGGGAATTAAACCTATGAATAAAATAGAAGTGTATTGGAAGAAATTTTTAGAAAAAACGAAAACGCCGAACCAACCTTATACGTCATGGCATTTCGAGCTGAATGAAAGATTAGCAAACGAATTGTTAGAACTTGTTTTGCAAGGGAAGAAGAGAGCAACAGCATCGTCCATTTATGATTTTGAACAAGAGCCACTTCCAAAGGTAGGGGATTATAGCGTCATTACGAATTGGCCAGGGGAACCAAAATGCATCATCCAAACGACATCTGTTCAAATTCTTCCATTTAAAGACGTTACATTCGAATTAGCGAGATTAGAAGGCGAAGATGACAATTTGGAATCATGGCGAGAAGGACATATAAGATATTATACACAAGTATGCGAGGCGGCTAATCAAGAATTCACATGGGATATGCCCGTTGTTTTTGAAGAATTTCAGGTTGTTTATCAATAGGAAGAAAAATAAAGATAGTCTTTGGGTAGGTTTGGAATCATAATGATTTTATTCTTATTTTCAGGGGGGAAAGAAGATTAATAAGAAGAACGCACTTATTTTTATGGTTGGGTTTGTAGTGACTGCATTCATTTTAATACCTTTATTTGGAAATCCTTTAACTGTTTTATTTAAATAATTCGTGTGAGCAGTCAGTTGGATGGCCATTTTTCTGTTGATGGGGAATAAAAAGTTAAAGAAGGTTTTTTAATATCAATAATTGAATGTTAATTTATATGTTTTTAGTAAGTGCATTTATTTGACAGTAATATTGAAAGGAGCTGCACTTTTGAGTGAATGGAAAGAGTTGAACCAAGAATCAAAATTAATGTGGAATAAAAATGCGGAATTTTGGGATGATTATATGGGAGAAGAAAGCAATCGGTTTCACCGTGAAATCATCAGACCACATACTGAAGAATTGTTGGATGTACAAGCTGATCATACAGTTCTGGATATTGCCTGCGGGAATGGTAATTTTTCTAGGAGGCTTGCGGAAAAAGCGGCCAATGTAGTTGCGATTGATTATAGTTCTAAAATGATTGAACGGGCGAAACTGCGATCTGAGTTGAAACAAATTGAGTATAAA
The DNA here is from genome assembly GCF_024626525.1 of Lederbergia panacisoli. GTDB lineage: Bacteria > Bacillota > Bacilli > Bacillales > Bacillaceae_C > Lederbergia > Lederbergia panacisoli. Next base: position 454,450 of record NZ_JANJGU010000002.1, on the reverse strand, counting down.
GTTCTAGATGCAACGGATTTTGATTCATTAATAGCTCTCGGAAATGATCGATTTAATAGTGCGGTAGCTAATATGGCTTTAATGGATATTGTCGACATTCAGCCATTATTGAAAGCTTTATTTTATTTACTTAAAGATAATGGTGTCTTTGTTTTTTCAATCACACATCCTTGCTTTCAATCTCCGAATATGCGAAAAGTACATGAAGTAGAAGATATGGGTGGCATAGTAGAATCAAGGAATAGCATTCAGATTTTCAACTATCTTACACCACTTCCTTATAAAGCAATTGGCATTAAAGGGCAGCCGACCCCGCACTATATGTTTCATAGACCTTTATCATATTATTTAAATCTAGCATTTCAACACCACTTTGTCTTAGACGGCATAGAGGAACCAAGCTTTCAAAAAGAAAATGAAACGAATCAATTTGACTGGTATGAAATTCCTCCAGCCATTATTTTGCGTTTTAGGAAATATGCTGCAGCTTCAAATAATCATTTATAAAGAGGTGGAAACGATGTATGAATTAAAAACAAAAGAAAATGAGAGCAGTGTTATTGAATTTATTGAACATGTGGATAATCCGAAAAAACGAGAAGATGCGTACGAGTTATTAGACATTTTCACAGAAACAACAGGGTATAAAGCGAAAATGTGGGGACCAAGTATTATTGGATTCGGCTCTTATCATTATAAATATGAATCTGGACATGAGGGAGATGCACCTTTAGTTGGCTTCTCCCCGCGAAAAGCGAAAATCAGTTTATATTTTGCGACTGGCGATTCAGAAAGAGATGCATTATTAAAAGATTTCGGAAAGCATACTGCGGGAAAGGCATGTGTGTATATAAATAAAATAGCCGACATTAATATTGACGTGTTAATAAAATTAATCAAGCAATCAGTAATATTTTTGCGAGAAAAATACCCAAATCAATAAGGTGAGGTTTTGGAGTGTTAAATCATTTATTATTCTCCGTTTCTAATTTAGAAGAGTCTATTAAATTCTATGAAAATGTTTTAGATGCAAAGCTTCTCGTAAAGGGAAGAAAGATTGCTTATTTTGATTTGAAGGGGATTTGGCTAGCTCTTAATGAAGAAAGAGACATTCCCCGTAATGAAATAAAATATTCTTACACCCATATCGCTTTTTCAATAGAAGAATCCGACTTTAATTGTGTATATGAAAAACTGAAACAATTAAATGTTAATATACTTGAAGGGCGTAAAAGAGATAAAAAGGATAAAAAATCGATATATTTTACTGATCCGGACGGACATAAGTTCGAGTTCCATACTGGAACATTGGAAGATCGATTGGATTATTATAAACAGGAAAAAGACCATATGGAATTTTTTGTTTAGAGTGGAGGATATTATGGAGATTTCGAAAAAAAGGATCACGATTAATGAACTGGATCTTTGTTCAAAACTTTATATTTCCGTATTCAATCAAGCACCGTGGTTTGATGAATGGACACTGAAGAGTGCAAGCGAACGCTTGATGGGCATATTGAAACATCCTGAGTTCTGGGGAGTTGGCCTATATGACTCAAACGATCAACTTCTTGGATTTTTAATGGGATATTCAGAACCGTGGTGGGATGGCAAGCATTTTCAAGTTGTTGAAATGTGTGTGAAAACAGAAGAGCAAGGAAAAGGAATTGGTTCAAATTTACTTTCTGCACTTGAAGATTACTGCAAAGATTGTGGAGTCAAGCGTGTGTATCTTTTGACTGGAAGCGGTGGGCAGGCGGAGAATTTTTATATAAAAAATGGTTTTTACGTAAATCCAAGAATGATTATGATGTCAAAAATGATTGGGGATTAAAAATATGGGCGAACCAGTAACCATTCACATAGGTAAAGTGACTTTTCACTTAAGAGAATATCATCATTTTGATTGGCTTCAAAATATGGGCGAGGCATTTGCTGTTTTTGATCAGCAAGATTCAGGCAATATATGTTTTGGCATTGAAAAAGATGGTCAGAAAAAGTTTGTGAAATATGCAGGGGCAAAGACACTGGAATATGAGGGGCATCCCGATGATGCTATTGATGAGTTAAAAAATTCGGTGGTGCTTTATGAAAAATTAACTCATCCATATTTAGTGAAGTTGGAGAAGCATTTTCCCGTTGATCAAGGGTATGTATTAATTTTTGAATGGTTTGAAGGAGAATGTCTCCATTCACATTGGTCTTTTCCACCTCCTGCAAAATATGAACATCCTAAGTCGCCTTTTTATCGTTTCAAACAGTTAACACTGAAAAAAAGATTAGACTCCTTACAGGGAATCTACGATTTTCACGTACATATGGAAAGGAAAAACGTTGTTGCTGTTGATTTTTATGATGGAAGCATTATGTACCATTTTGAGACCAATGAAACGAAGATTTGTGATATTGATTTATATAAGATAAAGCCTTTTACCAATACGATGGGAAGGTTATGGGGTTCTTCCAGATTTATGTCACCGGAAGAATTTGAGCTCGGTTCGGCAATTGATGAGAGAACGAATGTTTTTAATATGGGAGCAGTTGCTTTTTGTTTACTTGGTGGAGAACTAGATCGTTCTTTCGAAAAATGGGAGGCAAATAAAGAATTGTATGAAGTTGCTTCACATGCTGTTGAAAAGGAAAGAAATAAGCGCTACCAATCGGTGGAAGAATTTTTCTTAGCTTGGAATAAGGCTTTAGGGGCGTAAATGATGTTATTTCAAAATGATGAATTATCAGTTCGTACTTTAACCTTGGAGGACAATCTTTTATTGGCACATTGGCTATCGAATCCTGTCGTTCTTGAATTCTACGAAGGGCGTGATAACCCTTTTAATAAGGAGAAAGTATTAGAGAAGTTTTATAATCGAAATGACGGAACTTACCGCTGTATAGTGGAATATAGTGGAATTCCGATTGGCTATATTCAATACTATCAATTGGATAATGAAGATAAAAAAGAATACGGATTTTTTGATTCAGAAATCATATTCGGCATGGATCAGTTTATTGGTGAGCCGGATTATTGGAACCGTGGGATTGGCCAGCTTTTAGTTAGTTCTATGGTGGAGTTTTTAATTGAGGAGAGACAGGCTGAAAAGATTGTAATGGACCCACAAACATGGAATAAAAGGGCAATTAGCTGCTACGAAAAATGCGGATTCAAGAAAGTGAAGTTTCTCCCAAAACATGAACTTCATGAAGGAGAATTTAGAGATTGCTGGTTGATTGAATATATTGCGAAATAAAGCGGTAAAAGAAAAAGTTTAAAAAACCCCTTGTGAATAATCATAAGGGGTTTGATCTTTACTATTTAATTTCACTGCATTTGTCACACGTTGTACCATAGCATTCATGTTGTTCTGTAATTTTTTCTCCGCATTCTGTACATTTTTTGGCAGGAAGGTTTTTAAAAAATTCTATGACGTTTTCTAGCATGCTCTCCACTCTCCCATATATTTTGTTGCAGTACTGAATCTCGTTATTTACATTGTATTATAACAGTTTTATAGGTGTCAATCCTTTTGTTAAATATGAAAAAATAAAGTATAGTAATAATTAGTTTGAATAAAGGAGCTAATCTTATGGAGATAACGGTAATAGGGCATTGGGGCGGTTATCCTAAAGCAGGGGAAGCAAGCTCCGGCTACTTGCTTACCCATGATGGATTTAATCTTCTCATTGACTGTGGGAGCGCTGTACTATCACAGCTGCAAATGTATATAAATCCTGAGGAACTAAATGCTGTCATTCTTTCGCACTACCATGCTGATCATATTGCAGATATTGGAGTACTTCATCATGCACTGCTAATCAGTAAATATGTGACTGGATATAACAGTAACTTGCCAATATATGGTCATACATACGATCAGGAAGGGTATATGGGGTTAACTTACAAAGATATTACAACAGGTATTCCTTACGATAAAAATGATCAAACACATATTGGTCCATTTAAACTTGAATTTTTGAAAACGAAACATCCTGTTCCATGCTTTGCTATGAGAATATCCTGCAATGAAAAAACGCTTGTTTACACTGCGGATTCTGCTTATTTTGATGATTTGATCAGTTTTTCCAAAGATGCAGACATATTGCTTGCGGAATCTAATTTTTATAAAGGTATGAATGGAGCAGATGCCGGTCATATGACTAGTGAGGAAGCCGGAAAACTTGCTAAAAAAGCGAATGTTAAAAAACTAGTCCTCACCCATTTACCGCACTTCGGTGACTTAAACCAATTAAAAGCTGAAGCGGCTGAATATTTTAAACAGGAAGTTATTCTTGCATCTAAAGGATTGAAATTGGCTTTTTAAAAGAAAATAGGAGGAAATGTAATGAAGTTTATTGATAATCAAGGAATTACGGATCCACGGATTAATTTGGCGATTGAAGAACATGCTTTGAAAAATTTGGATGTAAATGAATCCTATTTATTATTTTATATTAATGAACCTTCTATTATTATTGGTAAAAATCAAAATACGATTGAGGAAATTAATACTGAATATGTAGAGGGAAATGGCATTCACGTTGTGCGCAGATTATCTGGAGGCGGCGCGGTTTATCATGACTTAGGAAACTTGAACTTTAGTTTTATTACGAAAGATGAGGGTGACAGCTTCCTAAATTTCAAAAAGTTTACGGAACCGGTTGTTAAAGCATTAAATAAATTAGGTGTCGAGGCCGAATTAAAAGGACGTAATGATATCCTTGTTGGTGAAAGAAAAATTTCAGGGAATGCGCAATTCTCTACTAGGGGCAGAATGTTTAGCCATGGTACGTTAATGTTTGATTCCGAAATTGAAAATGTCGTTTCAGCTTTAAAAGTTCGTAAAGATAAAATAGAATCCAAGGGAATTAAATCTATCCGGAGCAGAGTCGCAAATATTTCTGAGTTTTTAGAAGCAAAAATGACGATTGAGCAATTTAAAGAGGAATTGCTTCGTTCTATATTTGAAGGCATAGATCCAATCCCAGAATATAAATTAACAGAAGATGACTGGAAACAAATTCATGAGATTTCAAAAGTGCATTATGCAAATTGGGATTGGAATTATGGAAGATCGCCTCATTTCAACATTCAACATTCACATCGATTCCCTGTAGGTCTTATTGAATTCAGGCTTGATGTGGACAAGGGGCAAATTCAAGAATGTAAAATCTTTGGAGACTTTTTTGGTGTCGGGGATGTCAGTGAAATTGAAAGCCGCCTAACGGGTGTACGCTACGAAAGATCTGATATTCTAAATGCATTGGAAGATGTAGACATTAAACACTATTTTGGAAACGTCACTAAAGATGAAATCATCAATCTGATTTATTAATATGAAGGATGGAAGTGCTATTAATTTGGCCTTCTATCCTTTTTCATAAGCATTCCTATTTCAGAAATTGCGTATATATTACAAAATACCTTTGGAGTGAGGGAATGCTTTGGAAACAGTAAAGTTAGATATTGCTGAAAATATAGCTGTAGTGACATTAAATCGGCCTGAAACATTAAATGCATTCAATTATGATATGTTGGTAGAATTATCACAAAGGGTAGATTTATTAAGAAGTTCTCCAGAAGCTCGAGTGATTATTTTTCAAGGGGCTGGAGAAAAAGCTTTCAGCGTTGGCGCTGATTTAAAAGAGCGGAAAACACTTACTGAGCAAGAGGTCCGGCGCAATTTACAAAAGATAGGGGAAGTAATTCTTGCCATTGAGACGCTGCCACAGCCGACAATAGCAGCTATTAATGGCTATGCTTTTGGCGGGGGGCTGGAACTAGCTTTGGCTTGTGATTTTCGTTTTGCCTCTGAAAAAGCAATTGTTGGGCTGACTGAAACGAGTTTAGCTATCATTCCGGGAGCGGGTGGAACGCAGCGGCTGCCACGGTTAATAGGAGAAACGAAAGCATTAGAGTTAATTTTAACTGCGAAAAGATTGAAGGCGTTTGAAGCTGAGGCATATGGAATTATATTAAAAGCTTTTGATAAAGATCGCTTCATGAAAGAGGTACAGGCATTTGCACAAGAAATTTTGAAAAATGGTCCAATCGCTGTCCAACAAGCAAAATACGCGATTAAAGCCGGGATGAACAAAGATCTTCTTTCAGGTCTTAAAATTGAAAGGAAAGCCTATGAAACTACCATACCTACGGAGGATAGGATAGAAGCATTAAAAGCTTTTAATGAAAAAAGAAAACCTATTTTTAAGGGAAAATAACCTTTAAAAGATTCCTTTGTTCTTGCCGAATGTACAATTCACGCTTATCATTGAAAAAATTAAATACAGTAACAGAGGGGGATTTAGGGATGGAGGCTTCGGTGCCAAAAGTGAAATTTACAGAATTTCGCCGGGGGCTTCAAGAGGGGATGAGTATCGCTATCGGTTATTCTCCCATTGCGCTTACGTTTGGCTTACTTGCAAAAACAACCGGTTTAACATTATTTGAAACAATATTAATGAGTTTAGTATTATATGCGGGAGCCTCTCAATATATTGCACTTAACATGTTTGCTCTTGGAACAGGTGCTGTGGAAATGATATTAACAACATTTATTGTCAACATCAGGCATTTTTTGATGTCTGCATCATTAAATGAAAAAGTTGAAGAAGATGTTCCCTGGAAAAAAGCTATTTATGCTTTTGGTGTAACGGATGAAACATTCTCCGTTGCGGCGACCAAAACGGATACGGTTTCGACTGGGTATTTATTTGGCCTCAACATAATTGCGTATATGAGCTGGGTAATTTTCTCGGGTGTAGGCTTTGGAATAGGTGCGGGTCTTCCTCAAGTATTGCAGGAAAGCATGGCTGTTGCTCTATATGCAATGTTTATCGGCCTGCTTGTACCTTCTTTGAAAAAAAGTATGAAAGTCGCTTGCCTCGCGTTGCTTGCGGCAGCCTTTAACAGTATTTTTGTATTTTCTGAAATGATGAGTAAAGGCTGGGCAATAGTCATTTCCACCCTTTTATCAGCTATTTTAGTTGAGACAGTGGAAACATTGAAGGGAAGGGGGCAAATGAAAGAATGAGTAGTTCTATTATCGTATTAACAATTATCGGAATGGGGCTAGTCACCTATATCCCGAGGATGATCCCATTTGTGATGTTTAGGGGAAATGAGCTTCCACCTTTTGTACAAGGAGTTTTGAAAAATGTTCCTTATGCCACCCTCGGTGCACTTATATTTCCTGCAGTTTTCTTTATCCAAGAAGGTAATATTTTGTTCGGAGCTGTAGGAATGGCTGCTGCCTTTCTGATTGCGTTTCTCGGAGCAAATGTAATAGCAGTTGTACTTGGATCGATCGCCATTCTTAGTGCATATTCTTGGCTTTTCTAATTTTCATAACGAAAGAAACAGCGCCACTTGATCAATCAGGTGGCGTAAATCATTTCATTTTAGTGCTACAATCGTAATGATGAAGAAAATTGAAGAAATAATAACTATAAGTATTGGGAAAAATATTCTTTCAGTTAGTTCTATTTAAAGATTTTCTTTCTACATATAATAAGAGATGGACAGGGGGGATATATCATTGATTAGAAAATGGGCGATGCGAGCCATTATAGCGTACCTTTTATTTGGACTAGCTATATTTTTGTATTTATTTTATTTGGCGGACACATCGATACCGGAAGCTCTTAAAGGGACAAACGCAGATCCGGCTACTTTCCTAAATGGAAGGGAACTTGAATTAAGTGAAGAATATTCAAGAATCCGTAATTTAATGTTTTTCTTAGCAACTCCTTATGAATGGCTATTTTATTATTTACTTTTAATATTTGGTGTATCGGCACTTTTTGAAAGATCTGCAAAGCATATATCCAAATTTTTCATAGCCAGGACTGCCATTTACTTATTCTGGCTCTCTCTTGCATCGTTCGTTGTCATGTTTCCACTTAGCTATTTATCTTATACGATTTCCAAATCTTATAATATCTCAACACAGATTTTCCCTGCATGGATGAAAGATAAAGTAATTGATTTCTGGGTACAGTACGCAACAATGCTAATCATTATTACCGTTTTATATGCATTGATGCGGAAATATAAAAGGCGCTGGTGGCTGGCGGCCTGGGTCGTATCAGTCCCATTTTCAATATTTATGATGTTTATCCAGCCGGTTGTAATTGATCCGCTATATAATGATTTTTATCCTTTAAAAGATAAGCATCTTGAGGCAAAAATATTGGCAATTGCAAAAGAAGCAGATATACCAGCCGAACATGTGTATGAGGTGGATATGTCTACTAAAACAAATTCTTTGAATGCATATGTGACCGGGGTAGGATCTAATTCTCGAATCGTTCTATGGGATACTACATTGGAAAGGCTGTCTGATGAAGAAATACTCTTTATTATGGCGCATGAAATGGGCCACTACGTAGAAAAGCATATTTATAAAGGAATTGCGGGATATTTGCTGCTCACTTTTGTTGGTTTATGGTTGACTGCCAAATTAATGGAAAAATGGATTTCACGACGTGGGAAGGAATGGAAAGTTGAAAAAGTAACAAATATTAGTTCACTCCCAGCATTTCTTTTAATTACATCGATACTTCTATTTTTGGCAAGCCCTCTTTCAAACTGGGTATCACGATATCAAGAAATGAGGGCAGACACGTATGCTATAAAAATGACTCAAGATAAAGAGGCAGGGATTCAAACATTTCAAAGTCTGACAAAAGCAGGTTTAAGTCAAGTAAATCCCCCTATTTTAGTTAAAATATTCCGCTATGGACACCCAACCATGCTCGAAAGAATAAAAATGATTCAGGAATATCAATTAAATATCCCTAAAGGTGAAGAAAGCTTTAGCGAAAAAAATCCCCCTAATTTTTAAGGGGGATTTAACATTTTCATTGACCCAAAAGATCAACTAACTCGTTCGTGAGCTTAGTAAAAGTTTCTTTATCATGTAGATCAAGCGCACGGTCAATATCTTCACGAAGCCGTTTTTCACGTCTTTGCAAAAGTAGGCCGTTTAGGAAAAAATCTGCATACCATTCCATAGCTTCTGTTTCATTTTTATTCTGGGTCATCGTATACTCTTTAAGCAGTTCCTGATAAGATTTCCTCTTTTCCATCGATGATCACCTCTGAAACTTTTTTTAATTATAAACGAAATGGGCAAAAAAATCAACTGAAGAGTGTAAATTTTCAGATGAGTTACTTAAATCCAAATTTTAATAACAGCCTTTCGTATTATTATCTGACTTTTTAAAAAAATAGTGACATTTGAACTAGAGTGTGATATGGTTAATTTGTCATATTATAAGGAGGGAAGTTAAAATATGTTGAAAACAGAATTATTTTTGGAGGAGTATGAAATTAATCCTTACACGGTGATGATCAAGCCATACATAAAGGATGATGAAGTATACTCAGAGATCTTTGAACTAGATGATCATTTCATAGTTCGCCAAAAGCCACTGGATATTGTCAAAAAAGGTTGTAAATATTTTGGAAGTTCTTTTGAAGGCAGGCGAGCCGGAACGAAATCACTTATTATGGTTACCCACAAACCGCCAATCATCATCGACCCCAACACCTCAATTTATTTAATTCCAACCACATCACCGACTAGACCTGACTGTATATGGATATCGCATGATCATATTACCTCCATACATAGAGGGGAAAATAATAATTCGATCATTAGTTTTCAAAATAATCAAAGCTTTGAAATTCCAATTTCTTTAAGTTCACTTTCTAACCAACTGTCCAGGGCCGCTCAACTACGAGTTAGTTTTCAACAAAATATTGAAAGAATGGAGTTCTATACATCACGTCCCCCAAAGCCTAAGAAAATGAGAGCAGCAGAATTTAAGAAGATTTATAGAATTAATAGAAAAAAGTAATTTAGGTTGAGCTTGTTAAGAAAGCGTTCTATTCTTAACAAGCTTTTTTGCTATTGCTATGTTAAAAAAATTCTTGACATATGAAAACGATTGCAATATGATTCTTGTAGAGAAAACGTTTTCGTAAAACGTTTTCTCCAGTGATTCAATTGTAGGTGGAGAAGAAATGAAAAGATGGACCATTAAAGACATTGCGAAAAAAGCAGGTGTTTCGATTACGACTGTTTCGCGTGTGTTGAATCAAAAAGAGGAGGGGATGTCCTCACAGACACGTGAGAAAGTACTCAAAGTGATGGAGGAGGTGGATTTTCAGCCCAATCAATTTGCCCGTGGTCTTGTTACTAAGCGGTCTAAAACATTTGGATTAATTGTACCAAATATATCTAATCCGTATTTCCCTGAATTATGCCGAGGAGTAGAAGATGAAGCGAATGAAGGTGAATATAGCTTAATTATATGTAATTCCGATGATCAAACAGATAAAGAGAAACGTTATTTGCGTCTTTTAGAAGAACAGCAGGTTGATGGAATAATATTTTCTGCAAAAGATCATTTAGACACATCAGATGAGGAGCAATTGAATCGTGCAAAAATTCCTTTCGTTCTTATAGATAGAGGAAAAGAGGAGAAAAAGCACGCGGGAGTGTTCCTGGATAATGATAAAGGTGGATATTTAGCTGGAAAACATTTAATAGAACTGGGTCATCGTAATATTGCATGCATAACAGGGCCAAAGTCTATTATTCTTTCAAATGAACGTTTGGAAGGATTCAAAAGGGCCTTAAATGAAGCTGGGGTTGAACTATTGCCATCACACATTATTGAAGGGGATTTTCAGATGGAGATGGCATATCACAAGTCTAAAGAAATTCTTTTGAAAAAAGATGTAACGGCAATATTTGCCTGTAATGACATGATGGCTTGCGGTGTTTATCAAATGGCACATGAGCTTGGGATTCGTATTCCAATTGACTTATCCATTGTAGGGTTTGACGATATACCATTAGTATCCGCGTTAATTCCGAAACTTACAACCATTCGGCAGGATACATATGAAATGGGGAGGGAGGCGGTAAAGATATTATTCCGTAAACTTGCAAATGCTGAAACGAAATCTATAATCTTTAATCCAAAACTGGTTGTACGGGATAGTAGTACAGCACCAATTCAATAGTACAACTTTCGTGTATTTTAACTAGAGGAGTGAATTCGTTGAATAAAATACCAGTAATCATAGATTGCGACCCAGGAATAGACGATGTTATGGCCTTGTTATTAGCCTTTTCCCGAGATGAACTAGATATTAAGTTAATCACGACTGAACCAGGTAATCAAACGCAAGACAAAACGATTTACAACGCTAGAGCTTTTACAAGTTACATGAAACAAAGCATTGAAATAGCGAGAGGATTAGACCAACCATTTTTTCGAGAGCTTGAAGTTGCAGACTATGTTCATGGAGAAAGTGGACTCGGAGAAGTAATCTTTCCGGAACCCGATTTACATGAAAGTGATAGAACTGCAATCAATGCCTTAAAGGAAGTCTTATCTGAAAGTGAAGAACCTGTCGTTCTAATAGCTACTGGTCCACTTACCAATATAGGCGCCTTGTTGTTGGCCCATCCGGAAATAAAGGAAAAAATTAGCTATATCTCCTATATGGGAGGTGCTGCGGTTGCCGGAAATATGAGCCCTTTTGCAGAATTTAATGTGTATGTTGATCCTCATGCAGCCGATATCGTTTTTCGTTCAGGAATCCCGATTGTAATGAGTGGACTAGATGTTACTCATAAAGCATATGTCAATATGGAAGAGTTAGAAAAAATTGAAACTATGGGTACCGATTTGGCGCAAAAAATTGCTTCAATGCTTCGTTTTTATATACAAACTGCAAAAAACAATGAGTTTCAAGAAACGGATTTTGAAAATGGTATTCGTTTACATGATCTTTGCGCCGTTTCTTACGTTGTCACTCCAGAACTTTTTGAAGGGGATGATTGCTATGTAGCCATTGAGACGGAAGGACGCTATACTGCTGGTGCGACTGTTGTAGATTACACGCAGAATTCAGGAAAACCTCATAATGTAAAGGTTTTGCATTCGGTACAGCGTGAGGCTTTTGTTAATCAGTTTATGGAAGCGATTAAAGAAATGGGCCGATATATCGGTCAATAATTTAAAAAGGTGGGGAAAAACAAGATGAAACGAAGTTTTAAAGATGATTTCAATATGATGGCTATGCTCCTCATACCAATTGGTGTAGCAGTAAACATTGTCGGTTTTCAAATTGCAAACGTTTTAAGACTCCCTATTTTTCTCGATACGATTGGTACAATCTTAATTGGGGTTATTGCGGGACCTTGGGTAGCACTGCTCGCTGGATTAATTACAAATCTAATCAATGGTATTTTTAATCCCGTTTATTTTCCATATGCCATCACATCTATAGCTATTGGTGTAGGAGTAGGGTATTTGTCGAAAGCAGGTATGTTTAAAAATATTCCAAAATCAATTATTTCTGGTATTATCGTTACTTTTATCGCCGTCATTGTATCTGCTCCGATTACTGTACTTGTGTTCGGTGGGGCAACAGGTAATACGTCTTCTCTTCTTACAGCAACTTTACTTGCATCAGGCCAAGAAATATGGGGAGCAGTATTTGCTTCATCTTTCATCTTCGAAATTGCTGACAAAATTGTATCTGTCCTTATCGTATATTTTATTGTAAGAAAAATGTCGGACCGCTATTTATCCAAAATGAATTACGGACTTCTTTATATGAAGCGCGGCGGCCGCAAATGATTGGATCATCAACTCTTTCCGTTCATATGAGCGGAAAGAGCCATTTTTTCAGGGAGGGTTTACAATGCAGAAAAATATAATCCTGCAGTTGCATCCAATGACTAAGTTTTATTTTGCATTGTTTATATCAGCTGCCGTTCTTATTGTTCCTGGGTATTTATTCTCATTCTTAAGTTTTGGCATTTTGCTTCTTATCGCTGTCGCGGCAGGTGTAGCAAAAGAATTTTTTGGAACGGTTATGAAAGCATTATTATTTTTACTTATCATTGTTTTTCTTATGCAGCTCTTTTTCTATCCCGGAGATCATGTCATAGGACAATGGGGAATATTAAAGTGGACAGAGGAAGGTTTAAATTATGGATTAACTCTTTCTTCACGAATTCTTGCAATGGGTTCTGCATTTATATTATTTTTTCGTATGACTGAAGTGCGTGACTTTGTGAAATCACTTGAAGATGCTGGACTACCTCCAATGGGGGCATATGTTGTTTTATCCACATTGCAAATTATTCCAGAAATGAGACGCCAAGCAAACACCATTATGGATGCTCAAAAAACACGTGGGGTTGAAACAGAGGGATCTTTATTTGTAAGAGCAAAAGCTTTTATTCCAACTCTGACACCACTCATATTATCTTCCATATCAAGTACGGAAGAACGGGCGATCACTTTGGAATCCAGAGCTTTTTCCGCTCCAACAAAAAAAACTAGTTTGCATAAGCTGACTAAAAATACAGCTGATCGAATTCTGCCATTTGTCTACATCGTCATCTTGGTAGGTCTAGTATTATGGAGGGTACTCACATGAATTCAATCGTTGAAATGAAAAATGTTTCTTACCAATATCCTGTAAGTGATGATCGGATTATAAAAAATGCATCTTTTACAATTGAAAAGGGAAAATTTACGGCTATTATCGGTAATAATGGCTCAGGTAAAACAACACTTTGTAATATTATCCGTGGATTCATTCCTCATTTTTACAAAGGTGAGCTTGAAGGAGATGTCATAGTAGATGAAAAGAATATTTTGGATTACCAATTAGGCCAACTAGGCGAAAAAATTGGATATGTCTTTCAAAATCCTTTCATTCAAGTATCAGGTGTAAAAGATACAGTTTTTGACGAAGTAGCTTATGGACTTGAAAACTTGGGAGTTGAGGAAAACGAAATTCGGGAACGGGTAAAGGAAATATTGAAGCTTGTTAAAATTGAGCATTTGAAGGATAAACATCCAATGGGACTATCAGGCGGCCAACGCCAACGTGTTGCCCTTGCTTCCATCATCGTTATGAATCCTGATATTCTCGTCATTGATGAGCCAACATCTCAGTTAGACCCAATTGGGACAGAACATGTATTTGATATTATTCGGCTTATGAAAGAAAAGGGAAAGACGATTATTTTAGTAGAACATAAAATGGATTTAATCGCTGAATATGCGGATAATCTTATAGTACTTCATAATGGGGAGATTGTTTTGCAAGGACCGACAAGAGAAATCTTTGCAGATCCTCGATATGGTGAATATCAAATTCAATATCCTCACGTAACAGAGGTGGCTCTTCAGTTACAAAAAAATGGTGTAAAACTAAAGTTTGTTCCAATTCGTGATGAAGAACTACCTGAAAGTATTGGTTGGACAAGTATGGGGGAGGGTGCTCATGACTGAACTTTTATTGAAAAGCGTTAGTTTCTCATATCCCGATGGAACAAAAGCATTGGAAGATTTAACACTTACAGTGCCTTCTGGTCAACGTCTTGCAATTATTGGGCAAAATGGCGCTGGTAAAACGACTGCTGTTAAATTAATGAATGGTCTTTTAAAGCCAACTGAAGGAGCGGTTTTTGTAGGAGACTGGAATACAAAAGATTATACAACGGCACAAGTATCCCGAAAGGTAGGGTATGTCTTTCAAAATCCAGATGACCAAATATTTCATAACGATGTAGAATCAGAAGTGCAGTTTGGCCCAAAAAATATGGGTTTTGATCCGGAGCGTGTGGAGAAATTAACGGATTGGGCGATGGAATTATGCGGGATTAGAAATGTTGCCGAAGAAAATCCTTATAATCTACCATATTCAGTTCGTAAATTTGTTACGATTGCTTCGGTCTTGGCAATGGATTCTGACGTCATTATTTTGGACGAACCGACCGCCGGACAGGATCGGGTCGGGTTGGATTTATTAGGTAAACTTCTTGAAGAATTAGAAAGCAAGGGAAAGACGGTTATTACGATTACACATGATATGGAATTTGTTACAGAATACTTTTCTAGAATTGTCGTGATGGCTAATCGACGGATTATTGCAGATGATGATTCAGAGTATATTTTTTATAATCATGATATTTTAGAAGAAAGCATGCTTAAACCGCCAGCAGTTGCTAAAATGGCAAATTTGTTAGGTCTTGAAAAAGGTATTTTAACAAAGAGCCAATTATTGTCGTTAATAAAAGAAAGAGATATTGCAGGAGGACGATAGGGTAATGGATATTTCATTAGTCGGCAGCATTAATATTGATCTTGTTTATCGTGTTCCCTATGTTGTAAATAATGGTGAAACACTGCATAGCACGTCACATAGTGTTCATTTCGGCGGAAAAGGGGCCAACCAAGCTGTGGCTGCCAGCCAGCTAGGAGCAAATGTTCATTTTATTGGAAAAGTCGGCAATGATGATTTTGGTGATCAAGCGCTAAATAATCTAAAAGATAAAGGCGTTTATATTGATTCCGTTCAAAAAGAAGGAGCGACTGGGCAAGCGATTATACAAGTGACAGAGACGGGCGATAATGCAATTGTTTTGTTTCCTGGAGCCAATTTTTTAGTTACACCAAAGCAAATTGAAGAGGAGGCTGATATCATTTCATCGAGTAAAGCACTTCTACTTCAGCTGGAGGTTCCGCTGGATACAGTTGAAAAGGCAGTGGAAATTGCCGCTCAACATGGGAAAATCGTTATTTTAAACCCAGCTCCTTCGCAAAAATTGCCGGATTCATTATTAAAGAATGTTACTTTTTTAACACCAAATGAAACAGAGCTAGCACAGATGACGGGTATTGAAACGACGACGGAGGAAGATATACGGGCTGCATGCAGTCTATTATTGGACAAGGGCGTCGGAACGGTAGTTGTTACACTCGGCTCAAAAGGGTCTTTTTATATGAACCATGAAGAAAGTGGTTGGGTACAAGCCTCGAAGGTTGATGCGGTTGATACAACTGGGGCGGGAGATGCATTTAATGGAGCATTTGCTGTAGGTCTTTGTCGTGGAAATTCACTTCGAAGTTCAATAGAGTTTGCCACGAAGATTGCTGCTTTCGTTGTTACTCAGATGGGTGCACAGCCACTTATCCCACATTCACTTTTGGAATAAACCTCGTAGCTCTTCGTATTTGTTGCGAAGCAGCTACGCTTTTTTTTCAATGTGTATATTTTTATACCTCCCAAATAAATAATAACGCAGCAATTCTTCCGTCTTGTTCCTTAGCCTTGGATTAAAGTAATTATGCTCCTCTTCGTATCCTTTATAAATAAAAACATACATTGTAAAGGCATCATCCGATTTAAGACGCTCCACTTTTATATTGTTTTTATGCAAATAGCGCCTTACTTCAGCGAGATCCTTTTGAATTGCCTTCATTGTTTCTTCAATCAGCTCTAAATAAGGTTTTTTTAATTTAAAGGAACTTGCATTTACTACGATTAAATCCCGATTTAATACTGTAAGCAGCATAGGTAAATATATTGCCTGTTCAATAATATCTCGATCACCAGTAGGAATTCTCGTCATATAGATACCTCCTAATAAGAACATCCGTTCCCTTATATAATACTAAGAAAAAATATGTATAGCAAGATTAAAATCCTGACAACATGAAAATGGGCTGAAAAAAACTTTTTCCTTCCTAAGCAGGGAAAATACTTAGGGTGTCGAAATATTGTATAATGTAAAGAATCAACTAGAAAGGGCGATGAAATATGACAATAGGAATTAAACCAAAAGATCTATATGAATTAAAATCAGTAGCTAATCCGCAACTATCACCGGATGGTACTGAGGTTGTGTATGTTGAGACACATATTGATGAAAAGAAAAAGGACTATGTTTCTAACTTATTTTACATAAATTTGAATGAAAAAATTCCTCAACAATGGACATTCGGAGAAAATAAAACGAATTCACCGGTTTGGTCTCCGGATGGCAGCAAAATTGCGTTCGTTTCTACACGAAATGGCAAACCGCAAATTTTTGTTCTTTCTAAAGCAGGCGGGGAAGCGAAGCAAATCACCGATTGTAAAAATGGCGCAACCTCTCCTGTTTGGTCTCCATGCGGAAAGAAACTTGCTTTTTCCGTGAAATTAGGGAAAGACGAAACGATTTTAGATAAAGCGGAAACAGATAAAAAGGAAGAAAAGGAACTAAAGCCGCTTGAAATCGAAAAAATGAAACATAAATCCGATGCAGCTGGATTTATCGATATGGAACAATTTAATCAAATTGCGGTCGTTAATATAGAATCTGGCGATGTAGAGCTTATTGTGCAAGGGAAACATAATTTCCAAATTGGCTCATGGTCACCTGACGGAAAGTATATTACTTATACAGGAGACCTGACTGAGGATCTTGATTTTTCTTTCATGAGTGATATTTATTTATTGGACATAGAAACGAAAGAATCTCGCAAGCTCACCGAAGGTTCAGGTATGTTTTATCAAACATCATGGTCACCAAACAGCCGTTACCTTGCTTATGTCGGAAGCGAGAGAGAATTCGAGAATGCGACTCATGCGAAGCTTTGGATTTACGATTTTGAAAATGACGGCAAAACATGTATAACAAGTGATTTTGACGCACCTGTCGGAGATTTTGTTGTCGGAGATTTCCTTCAAGGTACTGTGGCACCTGGAGTACAGTGGCTAGAGGACAGCAATAGCTTTTATTTCCAAGTTTCGGATCATGGAAATACGGCTATTTATTTCGGAAATCTTTCCGGAGAATTATATCCAGCAATTAACGATGACCAATATGTTTACGGATTTTCACTCGATGTCCAAAATGATAAAGCGGTAGTCGCTATTAGCACTACAACAAATCCTGGTGATTTATTTTACGTAGATTTAAAAACTGGCGAAAAGAAACAACTCACAAAGGTCAATGAGGAACTTTTACAAACGCGAGAATTATCTATTCCAGAAGCATTTGAATTTGAAGGGGCAGAAGGCTGGAAGGTTAGCGGCTGGATTATGAAGCCTGTTGGATATGAAGAAGGGAAAAAGTATCCGCTCGTTCTTGAAATCCATGGCGGTCCACATGCCATGTATGCAAACACGTATTTTAACGAGTTCCAAATCCTAGCTGCCCAAGGCTTTGGGGTCCTGTACACGAATCCCCGCGGAAGTCATGGATACGGTCAGAAATTTGTCGATGCAGTTCGCGGTGATTACGGTGGCAATGATTATAATGATTTAATGGCTGCCGTCGATTATGCAATAGAACGTTATGATTTTATTGATCAAGATCGTCTTGGAGTAACTGGTGGCAGCTACGGAGGGTTCATGACAAACTGGATCGTCGGCCATACTAATCGCTTTAAAGCAGCCGTTACCCAGCGTTCCATTTCGAATTGGATCAGCTTTTACGGTGTAAGTGATATCGGCTATTACTTTACAGACTGGCAAATTCTAGCTGACCTAGATAATATCGAAAAACTTTGGAATCATTCACCGCTTAAATATGTTAATGAAGTGGAAACCCCACTGTTGATTCTGCACGGTGAAAAAGACTATCGCTGTCCGATTGAACAGGCTGAGCAATTGTTCATCGCTTTAAAACATCGTAAAAAAGAGACGAAATTTGTTCGCTTCCCTGAATCCAATCATGAGCTTTCAAGGAGCGGAAAACCGACATTAAGAATTAATAGGTTGGAATATATTAGAGATTGGTTTGTGAAATATCTATAATATGAGACGGCTAGTAATTCAATGACGACGGCCAGTGATGCCAGCTGTAAATTGAAACAGATAGAAAATTTAAAAATTTTCTATCTGTTTTTTTACGAAATTTAAAGGAGTTTATCGTTTTGTAGAAAATTAATATAATATGAGGATTTTTATTATTATTTTGTTGGGGGTTATAGAGATGAAAAAAGTAAAAGTCGGTGTCATTGGCTGCGGCATGATCAGTGCAATTTACCTCAAAAATTGCACACAAGTTTTCAACAATATTTTAGAAGTTGTTGCAGTTGCGGATTTAGTTCCAGAGCTTGCAGCAAAACGAGCGGAGGAGTTTAACGTTCCTGTTTCATGCTCTGTTGAAGAGTTGCTTGCTAATCCAGAAATTGAAATTGTGATTAATTTAACAGCTCCAGCAGTTCATGCAATGCTCAATATGAAAGCGCTGCATGCCGGCAAGCATGTATATACGGAAAAGCCGTTTGCTCTTAATCGTGATGACGCAGATGAAGTTCTGAATCTAGCAGAATCAAAAGGTTTACTTGTAGGCTGTGCTCCCGACACTTTCCTAGGCGCTAGCGTTCAGACTTGTATTAAGCTAATTGAAGATGGAGAAATTGGGCAACCATATGCAGCGAATGCTTCTATCATTATGGGAAGTGCGGCTGATGGCATGCATCCGAATTTTCAAAATTTCCTAAAGCTCGGCGGGGATCCAATCATGGATATGGGACCATACTATTTGACAGCTTTAGTCGCAATGTTGGGACCTGTAAAAAGAGTAACCGGATCTGCACAAAAACTTCATGAAGAGGTTACCATTACAAATGAAAAATCTCCGCGTTTTGGAGAAACATTCCCGGTGGAAGCTCCTACTAATGTTGCGGCTACTTTGGATTTTCATAGTGGGGCAGTTGCCAATGTGCAAGCTGCAAAAGAAAGCTTTGGTTATCGCCCAAGAATGGAAATTTTCGGAACGAAAGGTAATTTGACTGTTCCTGATCCAAACTTTTTTGGCCCAATTCCCGGCTTTATTGGTGATGTAACCATTCAATATTCAAATTTTGAGAATAAGTCGATTCCGCTTACACACGGTTTTAATGAAGATAGCAGGGGAATTGGCGTTGCTGATATGGCCTACGCCATTCAATCAGGCAGAAAACATCGAGCAAGTGGAGAGTTGGCAAGACATATATTAGATATTTCACTAAGTATTTTTGAAGCATCAGAGAGCGAAAAACACATTTCTGTTCAATCAATGGTAGACCGTCCAGCGGCATTGCCAACTGGTCTTAAAGATAATGTATTAGATTAATATTTTGAGAGGATGATAAATGTATGAAAAAGTTTCTTATAGGTGTTCAGCCTTACACAATTCGTGAGGCAATGAGTGTAGATTATGTAGGTTCTATTAAAAAGGTGGCTGAAATTGGCTATAAAGGGATTGAACTTGGACCGCCGCCGGAAGGTATGACAATTGCAGAACAAAAATCACTTTTAGATGGATTAGGACTTAAGGTAGTTGGTACGCACGCAGGTTTTGATACATTGGATTTTGAAGTGGATAAAATTGCAGATTATCTTGAAGAAATCAATGGAGAAAAATTTGTCACAATATCGATGATTTTTAAATCAAGGGAAGATGTCTTGGAAAAAGCAGAGAAAATGAATAAAGTCGGCGATCAGTTCCGTAAGCGTGGAATTACTTTCCTATATCATAATCACCATTGGGAATTCTTTAAAGTAGATGGAGAATATGTATTAGATATTTTGCTTCGTGAAACAGATCCAGAGCTTGTTCAAACCGAGCTTGATACGTATTGGATTAGAAGGGGCGGGGAAGATCCTGTTCAATATCTTCGTAAATTAAAAAACCGTGCCCCTCTGCTTCATATTAAGGATATGAAAGCTGGAGGAGAGGAAGTCTCTACAGGGTTTGGTGAGGGAATCTTAGATTTGAAAGAACTTTTTGCCCAAGGTGTGAAGGAACCATTTGCTGAAATTGGAGAAGGAATTCTTGATTTTAAAGCAATAGCTGGCGTAGCGGAGGAAATCGGCACGAAGTGGTTAATCGTTGAACAAGATGAAAGTGATAGAGATCCATTTGAAAGCTTAAAAATAAGCTATGATAATCTAGTTAACTTAGGTTTAATAGAATCATAAGAATGGAGATATCATATGGCAATTAAATATGTAAAAAATGAAGGTGGACCGACTCTTGGATATTCATCGGAATCGGGTGTCCAAATTTTAGAGGTTGACGGCAAGTATTTTAAAGATTTAAGCAAAGATGGAAAGCTTGATAAATATGAGGATTGGCGTCTTACACCTAAAGAGCGAGCAAAAGACCTTGCCTCCAAAATGACGATTGAACAAATTGCGGGATTAATGCTTTACAGCAGCCATCAAGCCATTCCAGCATCCAAAGGCTTTTTTCCCGGAACTTTTGATGGGAAACCATTTGATGAAAGCGGGGCGAATTCCGCGGATTTATCTGATCAACAAAAGGATTTCCTACTTAACGATGATTTGCGCCATGTATTGATTACGACTGTAGAGAGTCCAGAAGTTGCAGCGAAATGGAATAATAATGCTCAAGCGCTTGTAGAAGGAATTGGGCTAGGGATTCCAATTAATAATAGTTCGGACCCACGTCATGCATCGATTGCGAGTGCGGAATTTAATGCCGGTGCTGGCGGAGCCATCTCGATGTGGCCAGAAACTCTTGGACTTGCTGCAACCTTTAATCCTGATCTAGTGAAAGAGTTTGGAGAAATTGCTTCCAAGGAATATCGGGCTTTAGGAATTACAACCGCCTTATCGCCGCAAATTGATCTAGCAACAGATCCAAGATGGATGCGGTTCAATGGAACTTTCGGGGAGGATCCAAAGCTAACAACTGATTTAGCACGTTCTTATGTAGACGGCTTTCAAACATCCGAAAAGGAGAATGAAACTACGGATGGATGGGGCTACGATAGTGTAAATGCGATGGTTAAACATTGGCCAGGCGGGGGATCTGGAGAAGGTGGGAGGGATGCTCATTGGGGCTTTGGAAAATACGCTGTTTATCCAGGGGATAATTTCGATGAACATTTAATTCCTTTTACTGAAGGTGCCTTCAAATTATCTGGAAAAACAAAAATGGCCTCAGCGGTTATGCCGTATTACACAATTTCATATGAACAAGATCATGAAACAAAGGAAAATGTCGGAAACTCATATAATAAATACATCATTCAAACTTTACTTCGTGAAAAATACGGTTATGATGGTGTTGTCTGTACGGATTGGATGATTACTGCGGATGAACCGCCAACCGTTGATATTTTTGCAGGAAAGTCTTGGGGTGTAGAGCACTTAACTGTTGCAGAACGGCATTATAAAGTATTAATGGCTGGCGTTGATCAGTTTGGTGGAAATAATGAAGCAGGACCGATTATTGAAGCATACCAAATGGGTGTAAAAGAACACGGTGGGGAGTATATGCGCCAACGTTTCGAAGAGTCTGCTGTGCGGCTTCTATTAAATATTTTTAGGCTAGGATTATTTAAAAATCCGTATTTACTGCCAGAAAAGAGCGCAGAGATTGTTGGTAACGCAGAATTTATGAAAACAGGGTATGAAGCCCAATTAAAATCTTTAGTTTTATTAAAAAATCAAAATAACGTGTTGCCACTTCAAAAAGGCAGGACAGTATATATTCCGAAACGCTATATTGCTGAAGGCAGAAGCTGGTTTGGGCATGTTATACCCGAAAGACTTGAATATCCGCTTAATTTGGATATCGTGAAGAATTATTATACTGTTACGGATAATCCTGATGAAGCAGATTTTGCCATTGTTGCAATCGCAAATCCCGAGGGTGCTGGCTTTACCAAGGAAGATGCTGAAGCTGGGGGAACTGGTTATGTTCCAATCAGCCTACAGTACAAGCCTTATAAAGCAGAATATGCGCGAGAAAAAAGTATTGCAGGTGATTCTAGGGAGGTTCTTGATCGAAATTACCGTAATAAGTCATTCACACCACCTAATACAACGGATCTTGATTTAATTTTGGAGACAAAAAAAGCAATGAAGGGAAAACCAGTTATTGTTTCGCTTCTCCTTTCTAAACCTGCTGTTGTTGAAGAGTTTGAAAAAGAAGTTGACGCGGTTCTCGCAAATTTCGGCGTACAGGATCAAGCGCTACTTGATATCATTAGTGGGGATAGTGAACCATCGGGGCTTCTTCCTATGCAAATGCCTGCCAATATGAAAACTGTTGAAGAACAATTCGAAGATGTTCCACATGATATGGAATGCCATACGGACTCTGAAGGAAATACGTATGATTTTGCTTTCGGTATCAATTGGCAAGGAGTAATCAATGATGAACGAACAGAAAAATATAAGAAGGAAAAAGTAAAACGATAGTATAAAAACAATCCGTAGTGCCAGTTGCTATGGGTTGTTTTCTTTTTAACGAAATCGAAAGGATTATCAATAGTAATTATTGGGTAATCTGTAACAAAGGATCATCAAATATGTGATATAATTTACCTGATTTTAAGGAGGTTTACTCTCTATTCTTAATATTGTGAATTGAGGAATGTTCATGGATTTTTATTCATTCAAAGAATGGTTTACAATGGAAAACGTAGTTGATTTAATTGATAAATACCGCTCGTTTGGCCCTCTTCCGGGTATATTATTACCCTTATTAGAAGCTTTTCTTCCATTCCTCCCCTTATTTCTTTTTGTGATGGCTAATGCAAATGCATTTGGTCTAGGATGGGGTTTCTTTTTTTCATGGTTAGGCTCTTCGTTAGGAGCACTATTGGTTTTTTTGCTAGTACGGAGATATGGAGACTCTCGTTTTTTTCGATTTTTACAGAGAAATAAGAAAGTGCAAAGTTTAACAACATGGGTAGAAAGACGAGGTTTTGGTCCTCTATTTATATTATTATGTTTCCCTTTTACACCATCAGCTATTGTCAATATTGTTGCGGGGCTTTCGAAAATCAATATTTACCAGTATATGTTTGCTGTTATTGGTGGAAAGGCAGTAATGATCTTTACATTAAGTTTTATCGGATATGACATTGTTTCTTTGATTAAACAGCCGATTCGAACAGGGATTGTCATTATCATAATCTTTATTCTTTGGTATGCCGGGAAGCATATCGAAAGCAGAATGAAGAATAAAGCTCATACTCGAGGATGAAAAGTTGCCTTATATATTTGGGTAGCTTTTTTACGTTAAGCAAGATACCTTGTTAAGGTAGGTAAAATTTCATACAATTATGATAACTATATTAAGAGGATGTGGAAAATGACTATTAAACCGCGAAAAGAAAGTAAAGAATTGAAAATATATAAGATTATTAATAGTAGGAAGGTGATGTCGAAAGAGGATACGAGTCATCTTGCAAGACTTGAAAAAGGTTATGGAGGGTAGCTGATTTTTGACGAGAGAGTAGAGCGGCCCTCAAAAGATTGGCTTAACCTCAATGATTTACTGTTAGAAAGAAATAATACGGAATTCCAAATCGATGCTGTTATTATTGCCCAAAATTCTATATTGTTGTTTGAGGTCAAAAATCATGAAGGGGACTATTATATTGAAAACAATCAATGGCTTTACTTTAACGGAACCCCACTACAAGACCCGGTGTCTCAGTTGGAAAGAAAACAATTACTTTTTCAGATGCTGCTTCGTGATTTAGAGTACAACAGTCCTATCAAATCCTATCTCGTGTATATTAATCCCGATTTCCACTTATACAACTCCCCACGAAATCTCCCAATTATATTTCCATCCCAATTAAATCGGTTTTTTAATGAATTGAATAAAATACCTTCAAATATATACGAACACCATAAGAAATTAGCATATAAGTTAGTCTCCCTACACAAGACTGGATCACGTAATACGAAAATCCCGGAATATAGTTATGAGGAATTACGGAAAGGGATTTCGTGTTCTTGTTGCTATTCATTTAATTTGGAAATCAAAAAATTAACTTTCATCTGTAAAAATTGTGGAGTGATCCAAAATAAAACCGCGGCAATTTTACGAAGCTAGATGAATACCACCTTTTATTTCCAAAAAGAAAAATCACAACAAATGATATCTTTGAATGGTGTAATGGTATTATTTCTAAGAAAGCGATTCAAAGAGTCTTGGTAAAAAACTTTTATTCTATGGAAAGTGCGAAAGCCGTTTATTATGTTAGAAAGGAAGATTGCTGAGTCAGAATGAATTGAGACTGATTGGGCATGAATCGGGACTGAAAATTGAGAATTACGAGATTTCAGTCTCGATTGAGCATGAATCGAGACTGAAAGTAAAGATATACAAGATTCAGTCTCGATAGGGCATGAATCGGGACTGAAAATTGAGAATTACGAGATTTCAGTCTCGATTGAGCATGAATCGAGACCGAAAGTAAAGATATACAAGATTCAGTCTCGATAGGGCGTGAATCGGGACTGAAAGTTGAGAATCACAAGATTTCAGTCTCGATTGAGCATGAATCGGGACTGAAAGTTGAGAATTACGAGATTTCAGTCTCGATTGAGCATGAATCGGGACTGAAAGTAAAGATATCCAAGATTTCAGTCTCGATCAAGCATGAAGTTTAGACCTCAAACCGTTAGTTATAGAGATTTTCAGAGAACTACAATTATTACTTATGAAGTATGCCTATTGATAAGCTATGCGCAAATAATATCAAAAATAATAGTCATCATTATACAATTTCAGTAAAATTAAACACTGAATTTACAAAAAGGTTGCACGCTTCAGTAATGGTAATGAATTCAATCACTAACTAAAGATTTTTATTTTAGGATCATATGTTCGATATGGTATAATAACTATAAATTGTATTTACTTAAAGGGGTTGGGAAAATTGTCGCTTCGTTTCGTCATTGGGCGGTCAGGGACAGGGAAAACTGCATTGTTCCTGGATGAAATTAAAGAAAAACTGATGAGCCATCCCGATGGTCACCCTGTTCTATATATTGTTCCGGAACAAATGACGTTTTTATCGGAGTATCGTTTAGTTAATACACCTGGATTATCGGGAATGATTCGTACACAGGTGTTTAGTTTCACACGTCTAGCTTGGAAAATCCTCCAAGAAACGGGAGGAGCAAGTAGAAATCACATTTCCAGTATTGGTTTAAATATGTTAATTCGAAAAATCATCGAAGACAATAAAGATGATTTAAAATTGTTTAAAAAAGCTGCTGATAAAAAAGGATTTATCGAGCATATTGAACGAATGCTTACTGAATTTAAGCATTATTGTATTTTACCCGAGGATCTTAAAAAATCTAAGGAAGAGCTTGTTTTTAAAGCATCCACTCGAGCCCTTGCGGATAAGTTGCATGATCTTGAACTAATCTATAACAAGTTCGAGGAATCACTCATCGGTAAATACACTAATTCAAATGATTTTTTACATTTGCTTGCTGATTCGATTAAGGATTCAAATTACTTAAAGGATGCAGAAATTTATATAGATGGATTCCATAATTTCACTCCACAGGAAAAAAGAGTGATCGAACAATTAATGAAATATTGTAGAAGGATATCCATTGCTCTCGTTTTGGATCGTCCCTACAAACATGGTGTAAAGCCGGACGATCTAAATTTATTCAGATTAACAGGGGAAACGTATTCTGATTTATATGAAATGGCTCTTGGAAACGGCATCTTATTGGAAGAGGATGTTTTTCTTGCTGAAACACCAAGATTTCAAGATGAAGGGTTACAGTACTTGCAGGCTCGGTTTGATAAACGTCCAATCAATTCCGTGCATTATAGGCCGGCAATTGAAATAAGAGAAGCGGCAAATAGGCGTGCAGAAGTTGAAAGCACAGCAAGAGAAATCCGCAGGCTAGTTATGGAGGAAGGTTATCGTTTTCATGATATTGCTGTTTTAACGAGAAATGGCCAAGAATATCAGGAGATGATGGAAACTGTTTTTTATGATCATGAGATTCCTTTTTTCGTTGATCAAAAACGCCCGATGTTAAATCATCCACTCATTGAATTGATCCGCAGTTCACTTGATATTATGAAAAGCAATTGGAGATACGAACCGGTGTTTCGAGCAATTAAGACAGATTTGCTTTTCCCTGTAGGCTCCGATATGGAAATGCTAAGGGAACAAATGGACAGGCTCGAAAATTATGTACTTGCAAACGGGATAAAAGGTGATAAATGGATTGATAAAAAACCTTGGAGCTACAAGCGTTTCTTCGGACTTGAGTATGAAGTATCACCACAAACAGATGCCGAAAAGAAAATGGAAGAGGAAATAAATGAGTCGCGAAATCTAGTCGTTGTACCCCTTTTGCGATTTTCTAGAAGGTTAAAAAAAGCAAAAAGTGGACGTGAGCTATGTGAAGCAGTTTATTTAGCGTTGGAGGAATTAGACATTCCAACCAAACTAGCAGAAAAAAGTAATATTGCCGAAGAAAAGGGCCAATTAGTCGTTTCGAGAGAATATGATCAAGCTTGGAATGCGGTTATAGATTTACTTGATCAATTTGTTGAAGTGATGGGTGATGAGCTAATCTCGATTGAAACGTTCATCGATATTCTCGATTCAGGTTTGGAATCTGCGAAATTTTCATTGATACCGCCCGCTATTGATCAGGTGTTTGTTGCAGACTTAGAATTATCCCGACTTTCAAACATAAAGGCTTCCTTTGTTATTGGCTTAAATGATGGTGTTATACCTGCAAAGCAAATGGATGAGGGGACATTGTCAGATGAGGATCGTAGTGAATTAAGCGGGATAGGGCTAGTGCTAGCCCCGGGTGCTAAAGAAAGACTACTGGATGAGGATTTTGTCGCATACAGGGCTTTTACAGTTCAAGAGCAGCGTCTTTATTTATCGTATCCACTTGCGAATGACGAGGGAAAGGGATTGTTGCCCTCTCCTTATATAAAAAGATTAAAAGAGCTTTTTCCAGAAATAAAAGAAATAAGTGAAGTAAACGAGCCGAGTGAACTTTTAATGGATGAGCAATTTGCATATGTTTCACATCCAAACACTGCGATAGCCTATTTAACGGCTCAATTGCAATTAAAAGCACGAGGATATCCAATCGCTGATTTCTGGTGGGATGTTTACAATTTTTATATGGAGAAACCTAAATATAATCAAAAAGCCAAAAGGATTCTTTCAAGCCTATTTTATAAAAATGAAACGAAAACACTATCTGAAAAAACAAGCAAAGAATTATATGGTGATGAAATGCTTGCCAGTGTATCAAGAATGGAGCTTTTTCACGGGTGCCCTTTTTCCCATTTTACGTCACATGGACTTCGATTGCGTGAAAGGGAGATTTATAGGTTAGATGCACCACATATCGGTGATTTATTCCATGCAGCGCTAAAGTGGATTTCAGAGGAAGTGGATAGAAACGGACTCGCATGGTCTAGACTTACGAAAGAGCAATGTGAATGGCTCGCGAAGAAGGCTGTAGAACAATTTGCACCAAAATTGCAAAATCAAATTCTGCTTAGCTCGAATCGACATTTTTATATTAAGAGGAAGCTTGAACAAATTATCGGGAGAGCATCCTACACACTAAGCAGCCACGCCAAAGTAAGTGGGTTTTCACCTGTCGGATTAGAGCTTGATTTCGGGCCGTTTAAACAGTTGCCTCCACTCGCCTTTACGTTGAAAAGCGGGATAAAGATGCAGCTTCAAGGTAGAATCGATCGAGTCGATAAGGCGGAAAATGAAAATGGAGTATATTTACGCGTCATCGATTATAAGTCCAGCTCAAGAGCTTTGGATTTGAATGAGGTATATCACGGTCTTGCATTACAAATGCTTACTTATTTAGATATTATCATCACTCATTCACAAAAATTGATAGGTGCGGAAGCGACACCTGCGGGCGTTTTATATTTTCATGTCCACAATCCAATGATTACGAGTGAAAAAATATTGACATTGGAGGATATTGAAAATGAAATGTTGAAGGAATTTAAAATGAAAGGGATGTTGCTAGGTGATCCCGATATCATTCGCCTTATGGACAATTCCTTGGAAACTGGAACTTCAAACGTTATATCGGCAAGTTTAAATAAAGATGGAAGTTTGTCGGCAAAATCTCAAGGAAGTTCTGCTAGTGAAGAAGATTTTAAAACATTAAGAAGGTTTGTTCGTAATCTTTATCAGGAATCTGGAAATCGAATTATTCAAGGTGATGTCGATATTGATCCGTATAAGCTAGGAGACAGAACACCTTGCCAATTCTGTTCATATAAATCTGTTTGCCAGTTTGATCAATCATTAGAAAATAATCGTTTTCGCATTATTCCTCAGCAAAACTCTCAAGATGTATTTGCTAGGATTCGAGAGGAGGGAATTAACCTTGAAAACAATCATTCCGACTAAGCCAGAGCATGTAACATGGACAGATGATCAGTGGAAAGCAATTATGGCGAAAAATCAAGATATTTTAGTTGCAGCCGCTGCGGGATCGGGGAAAACGGCCGTTCTCGTGGAACGGATTATTCAAAAAATATTAGAGAGTGAAGATCCGCTAAATATTGATCAATTGCTCGTAGTGACTTTTACGAATGCATCTGCTGCAGAAATGAGGCATCGAATAGGTGAGGCACTTGAAAAGGCTATAGATCAAGATCCATTATCATCACATTTACGAAGGCAGCTCGGTCTTTTGAACAGTGCAGCCATCTCCACCTTGCATTCATTTTGTCTTGAGGTTGTAAGGAAATATTATTATATGATCGATATCGATCCTGGTTTCCGAATTGCTGATCAAACGGAAGCTGACCTGCTTCGCGATGAAGTTCTCGATGAACTTTTCGAAACGGAATATGGGGAGCAAGGAAATGAATCATTTTATAAGCTTGTTGATACATTTTCGAATGACAGAAACGATAGTGCCTTACAAGAGTTAGTTCTTAAGCTTTATGATTTTTCTCGGTCCCATCCAGATCCATTTAAATGGCTCGATCAAATAGTAGAAATGTATGATGTGACGGAAAATACGAATATAGAAAACCTTCCTTTTATCGATATATTAAAATTTGATATTCAGCTTCAATTATCAGGAGCGAAAGAATTGCTTGAGCAAGCGTTATATATATCAAAAACTCCAGGAGGACCTGCAACAAGGGCGGAAAATTATGTAGCTGATCTTTCAATCGTGGAAGCGATGGAACGAGCAGCTGGCCAAGGTTGGGATCTTCTATACGAAACAATGAATAATTGGAGTTTTACGAGAGCCAAAACATGCAAGGGCGATGAATATGATCCAGACTTAATAAAGGAAGCTGATGAGCTAAGAAAAGCTGCCCGGGGAATACTGGACAAGCTCTCAAAGGAGTTATTTTCTAAAACTCCCGATAAGTTTTTAAAAGATATGCAGGAAATGAAACAGGTCCTTTCCACATTAGTTGAGATTGTTAAAAAGTTTTCACGCATTTTTGAAATGGAAAAAGCGGAAAAAGGACTAGTCGATTTTTCGGACCTGGAACACTTATGTCTTGAGATTCTGATGGATAGTGAAGAGGGGAAGAACGAAATTATTCCCTCTGAAATAGCCCTAACCTATCGAAATCAGTTTAAAGAAGTACTTGTTGATGAATATCAAGATACGAATATGGTTCAAGAAACTATTATTAAGTTGGTATCGAAAGATAGTGAGTTTGACGGAAATCTCTTTATGGTTGGAGATGTAAAGCAATCGATTTACCGTTTTCGTCTTGCTGAGCCTAATTTATTTCTCGGAAAATATTTGCGCTTTACGAGTGAGGGAGAAAATACAGGCTTACGGATCGACCTTTCCCGCAACTTCCGCAGTCGGGCAGAAGTACTTGATGGTGTGAACTATTTATTTAAACAGATCATGGGGCAAAAAGTGGGGGAAATTGAATATAACCGCGATGCAGAGCTCGTAAAAGGCTCGGGTTACTCAAATGAAGAGCCATTTCCGATTGAAGTTGCCATCATCAATCAATCCGATGATGAAACATTACAAGAGG
The DNA here is from genome assembly GCF_024626525.1 of Lederbergia panacisoli. Classification (GTDB taxonomy): domain Bacteria; phylum Bacillota; class Bacilli; order Bacillales; family Bacillaceae_C; genus Lederbergia; species Lederbergia panacisoli. The sequence continues at coordinate 423,806 of NZ_JANJGU010000002.1, read as the reverse complement.
TAGAAGCAACTGATGATGTTTTAGATCAAAATGAATTAGAACAAACGAAATTGGAAGCCCGTTATATGGCAGATACAATTAGGAAAATGATTGACGAAGAGAACCCTATTTACGAGTTAAAAACAAAGAGTGAACGGCCCATTCGCTATAAAGATATTGTCATTCTAGTTCGTTCACTTAGTTGGGCGCCGGATATAATGGAAGAATTCAAGCATGCAGGTATACCAGCACATGTTAATTTATCAACTGGATATTTTGATGCTACTGAAGTAGCGATTATGATGTCCTTACTTAAAATCATTGATAATCCTGATCAAGATATACCGCTTGCGGCAGTTCTCAGATCTCCAATTATAGGCATATCAGAAGATGAGCTAGCCCATATCCGGTTGCAATCAAGGAGAGGTAGTTATTACGAAGCAGTAAAATCGTTTATATCAAATATTCCTGATCATGAATTTGCTAATGCTTGGGAACGGGTTTCTGACTTATTTAATAGACTTCATGAGTGGAGAAGCATGGCCAGAAGCGGGGCTTTATCAGAACTGATTTGGCAGCTTTACCGCGACACAGGATTTTATGAATTTGTCGGTGGACTTCCGGGTGGAAAACAACGGCAGGCGAATTTACGAGCTTTTTACGACCGAGCCCGTCAATATGAAAATACTTCTTTTCGGGGGTTATTTCGTTTTCTAAGATTTGTTGAAAGAATGCGAGAAAGAGGAAATGATTTAGGGGCGGCACGTGCTCTTGGAGAACAGGAAGATGTCGTTCGGATTATGACGATTCACTCAAGCAAAGGTTTGGAGTTCCCTGTTGTTTTTGTCGCAGGGACTGCTAGAAAGTTTAATATGAGAGACTTATACAGTAATTATATGTTTGATAAGGAGTTTGGGTTTGCGTGTAAATTTGTGAACCCTGAAAAACGCATTTCATATTCTTCACTTCCACAATTAGCTTTAAAAAGAAAGAAAAAGATGGAACTGATTTCTGAGGAAATGCGTGTACTTTATGTTGCTTTGACAAGGGCGAAAGAAAAGCTATTTTTGGTCGCTTCTGTTAAAAACATTGATAAAGAAATGAAAAAGTGGATGAAGGCGATGAATCAATCAGGGTGGCTCTTATCAGACCATGATCGTGCACAAGCCAATTCCTACCTTGACTGGATTGGTATGGCCCTTATAAGACACGAAGATGGAGAAGAGATTCGCGGAACGGGCAGAGGAGAGCTGGATAACGAAATAGCGGAACATCCTTCACGCTGGAAAGTTAGAGTGTTGTCAAAATACCAATTTGATCAAGATATAGAGAACGAACATAATGGAGATGAAAATTGGCAGGAATCTGTCAAGAATGGAAATGCGATCGAGAGTGAATCGCCGTACAAAGAGGAAGTTATCTCGCGACTATCATGGGAATATGCTTATCCTTTTTCGACCAAACGAATGTCTAAACAATCCGTATCCGAGATTAAACGAATGTTTGAAACAAGAGATGAAGCAAGTGCTACACAGTTAATGAAAAAGGATAGCAAACTGCAATATGATCGTCCAAAGTTTATGAGTGAAAAGGGGATTCTAACACCTGCGGAACGAGGAACAGCGATGCATACGGTTATGCAGCATATTCCGCTTGATGAGCATCCGACAATAATATCGATAGAGATGTTATTAGAGGAACTAAACCAAAAAGAAATCCTCACTTCCGAACAGGCTGAAGTAGTCTCAAGCGAACAAATAATTCAGTTTTTTGAAAGTGAGATTGGTCAAAAAACAATTTTAGCTAAAAAAGTTCATCGTGAAGTTCCGTTTACAATGGGGATCCCAGCGCGAGAAGTTTATTCTGACTGGGATGGACTTGATGAAAAAGTGCTTGTCCAAGGAATCATCGACTGTATTATTGAAGAAAAAGATGGGGTAATTTTACTAGATTATAAAACAGATGCGATCCAAGGTAGATTCCCTAATGGATTTTCACAGGCAAAAAAGATTCTCTCTAGACGTTATGAAACACAATTGAATTTTTATGAACAAGCCATTGCTGAAATTTGGAAAAAGCCAGTAATCGGAAAATATTTATATTTCTTTGATGCCTGCGAGTTTTTAAAACTATAATGCGCCAAATTTTAAAATATGCTTATAAAGCATATGGTGGTTTACTCCATAATAGAAAAGCTGGGTCAGCCAATACTGGACCCAGCTTTAATTATTTCCTATTGTTGGTTGATCAACTAAGTTTGAATCGACAACAGGATTTACGCTAGCTCCATTTAAGGTAACAATAAATCCACCGGTATTACCGGATCCCGATCCCTCACTTGTTTTGGAAGCACTTTTCGGTGAAATAACCGCAACATCCCCGAAATGAACTACTCCACCGCCAACATTAATAATTTGAAGTGGTCCTATTATAGCCGGCATTAAAATCAGTCCCTTCGTACTTCTACTTTCGTTCTAGGGTGCATCGCCTGACCAGTAAGCTGGCGTATATGGTCTACCCTTGCCTCTTTATGAACGTGTTCTGTATTTCCGATTTGTACAACGCTTGCTGTGGATATCCCCTTTATGGAAATTCTTCCAACACGTATATTAGGGTTTTCGTGATATTTTCTAATATAAGGTGGGGGAATCGGAAGTGGCGGGAGTGGAATTTGCTCAAACCAAATGCGCGGCTTGTAATCTGCTTCCTTCCCAAGGTAAAGTTCTTGCTGACGTTGAACCGCAAGGGCTTGGGTTGCTGACCGTATTAGAACAGAATCACCTAGTTCCAATACTGCGTCTGAAAGAATGCTATAAACAAGTATATGCTGAACTACCGAATTTCGTCCCCACATTTATCTCACCCCGAAGTAATGGGGACAGTAATAGGCTGAAATGGTCCAATAATTAGAGATTCTGCTGGTGTGTCAAATGTAGAGGCTAGTTGAATTGTGTTTGCATCGCCAACTAAAAGCAATGAGGACGTCGTTACCCCGATCACATGTATTTCTCCAACATTCAATTCCCGGTTAATGACATTGAGTTCCATAGCGATTATTTTTCTTCCTTTCTATTAAGAGGCATTTGTGCTATGAAGGTGTAAACACCATTGTTTATATCAGCAACAATTGTTTTGTACATTTTTTCAAAGAGCTGTTCTTTCGTTAGTTCCTCATCCGTTCTTGTAGTGAAAAAGTGAAGATAGTGTTCGGCGCGTGTCGGCAATTGTTTACGTATGTCTTCTTTTATTAAATTGAAATAGGATTCCTCTAACTGAATGCCGATTTGGCTTTCTGAATCGTGAATGATTGTTTCCAATTGTTGGTCAACATATTGATTTAATTTTTCAAGGACTTCTTTTTTCATCTGATCGTTCTTATCTGATGGTTTTTTATCCCTCATATTCGGTACTGCAGAAAAATCATCGATATTATTCAAATCTGCTGGATTCAACCCAATATTTAATGTACCCTCCAATGTTTCCACTTTTAATTGATCAAATTTGTATTCCAGCCTTTCTACGGTTACAGAAGGCTTTTCTTGTAATTTTTTTATATCTGCGGATAATTGAGCCATGGTTGTTTGCAAGCGATTGATTTCCTGTTGTTGCCAAACGACATACTCATGTAATTGTTTAAGAAATAAAGTAAGATCCATGTCATCTCCGCCTTTTGATTTTATAGTGGTACGAGAATTGGATGTTCGATTGCTTCACCAAGAGCTGTTTCCTTTTCTGCTGCAATTGTGGAAGGAGCCGCGCCTGTGAAACCACCTGTATTAAATAAATTGGAAGCCTCTGTAATAATTCCTGTTGTTCCAATTTGTAGGACAGAGGAGTTTGTAATTCCTCCAATCTTTATCATATGAATATGAATTGATTGTTGAACATTTATGACCAATGATGGTCCCTCCCATTGGAAGTATCTTTTGCTGGCATTACTATTATTCAATTACACTTATAATGTAAATCCTATTCCTTGATCCACCAAATCTGCGTCAAACGTATTTGTGGAAGATAATTCATTAATGACTTTAACTTGATCTGCCGTATTAAATGATCCTGCTCCGGCAAAAACCTTAGTGGAAGATATGGGATGGATTTGAAATACATCTCCTATGTTAAAGACACCTGACGATGAGATATTCACAACTTGAACGGCACCTACAAAAGCTGGCATCGCCGTTCACATCCTTTATATTATTGAGTCAATCATACTTTATCTTATGAAAAGCGAAAGGATTTGTGATTAAATGGCCTAGAAGTTACAATAATGAATGATACATTAGGGATGTAGGGGAGAATGGAGAAATTATGAAACAATCGTTGGGGCCAATTCGGCCGGAGGAGCGTATTCACACTCTAGACGTACTTAGAGGATTTTCATTGCTGGGAATTTTACTGATTAACATGATAAGTTTTCAATCACCAATGAGTTATTATAATCCGTATGAATGGTGGCAATACGATGATGCGCGCCTTTATATGTGGCTGGATATATTTGTTCAAGCAAGCTTTTACCCCATATTTGCGATGATGTTTGGCTACGGAATGGTCATCATGAAAGATCGGCTGAATGAAAAAGGTTTTTCTTTTTGGAAGGTTAGTATTAGACGATTAATTGTATTATTGTTTTTGGGGATTTTCCATGCCTTTTTGATATGGTATGGTGACATTTTAATAACGTATGCGACGATGGGACTTATTTTACTTTTATTTTTAAGATTGTCAGGTCCAATGTTATTAGGGCTAGGCGGAATTCTTTATTTATTGCCACAGCTGTTTTATGGTGCCTTAATTATGCTTTCTACTTTATTTGGTTCTGACTCTCTTGCTGATTTCGTTGACATTGTGAATTTACAGCAGTCATCTGAAATTTATGCGAACGGGTCATTTTGGGAGATTACAATGCAACGTATCGCTGATTGGTCAATGGGTAATGGACCAGCAGAATTTTTTCTATATCTTTTTATGATATTACCTTTAATGTTGCTTGGCGCTGGTGCGGCTAAATTGAAATGGCTGCAAAAGGCGAATGATCAAAGAAAAAAGTGGATAACCATTCTAACTATAAGTTTGCCAATAGGATTAGTTGTAAAATTACTGCCGTTATTGATTGAACCATCTATAAGCATTCAATATATTCAGGACATGATTGGAGGACCATTACTAGGGATAGCTTACATAGCAATCATTGTCCTGCTCATGTCATATAATCTCATAGGAAAATTATTAAAACCAATCGCATCTGCTGGAAGAATGTCCATCACCATTTACTTAAGCCAGTCTATTATCGGTACACTTATCTTTTACAATTATGGACTTGGCCTATATGGTCAAATGTCGATGGCAACCGGTACTCTGCTTGCTTTTGCAATTTACGTTATTCAAGTTATTATTGCGGAAATGTGGTTAGCAAAGTTTAAGCACGGTCCGGTAGAAAAATTGTGGAGAATTTTAACATATGGGAGACAAAAGGGAGAACGGAGCGAAAAAAATGAAATTCGTGTCATTTAAATTAAAAAGTGAGGAAAGATTCGGCGTAGTTGATATTGAAAAGTCAAGTGTATGGGATCTTATTTCTATTTCCAAAGATAGTGGGATATTGTGCCCCGTATCATTACTCGAAGGGATTGTGGAAAGTGAGCAGTTTATAAATAGAGTTGAGAAATTAATAGAATGGGGGAAAAATGCGGACAACGAATCGTATTTCATCCCACTTTCTGAAATAACATGGTTGCCTCCAATTCCAAAACCTACAAAAAATATTATGTGTGTTGGTAAAAATTATCGGGAGCATGCCATTGAGATGGGCAGTGAAGCGGACATACCAGAACATGTCATGGTATTTACAAAGGCGCCCACAACGGTTATTGGTCATAATGATCATATTGATGCCCACTCAAAAATTACGGAACAATTGGATTATGAAGGTGAATTAGCTTTAGTCATTGGCAAAAAAGGCAAAAACATATCTCAACAAGATGCACTGGACTATGTGTTCGGTTATACCATTTTAAATGATGTGACCGCAAGAGACATCCAACAGCGCCATAAACAATTTTTTATAGGGAAAAGTCTTGATGCATCATGTCCAATGGGTCCATGGATTGTCTACAGTGATGAAATTAGCAACCCAAATCGTTTACATATTACAACAAAGGTGAATGGAGAAATTCGTCAAAACTCAAATACTGAGCATTTTATTTTTCCAGTTGAAGAGGTTATTTCCGTCCTTTCGCAAGGAATGACACTTGAGCCAGGTGATATTATTGCAACTGGCACTCCGGCAGGGGTTGGAAAGGGCTTTAAGCCGCCAAGATTTTTAAAGCAAGGGGATGTAATAGAAATAGAAGTAGAGGGTATAGGCAAATTGAACAATATTGTGAAATAGAAACATTATAGCTGTGGAGTCTATGTAATTTATGGTAAGATGAGAGAAATATTGCCAACTAGGACTGTATAAAGAAAAGCGTACACTAATTCTTGAGACCAATTAAGGAGGAAGTTTATATGTTTGATAATACACATGCACATATTACAACGTGGGCAATTGCCATCATATTATTCATTACTGCTGTCTTGTTGCACAAAGCAGGAAACAAAAAAGCAACGAAAATAGTACAAATGATATTACGTGTCTTTTATTTATTAATTATTGCTACAGGAATAACATTATTTGCAAGACATAGCAGCTTTGACCCAGCTTTATATGGAGTAAAGTTCCTTTTTGGAGTAATCGTTATTGCCATGATGGAAATGGTTCTAATCCGTTTGAAGCTAGATAAAAAAACTGGGGTATTCTGGTCAATTTTAATTATTTCTTTTGTGATTACATTCTATTTAGGTGCAAAACTACCGTTGAACTGGAACTGGTTTGCTTAATAAAATGTATTAATAAATGTAAAAGCCATACTAATTGGTTTTTACATTTTTCTTTTAATGACTTTCAGGCAATTCTTCATTAAAATAAAGATAGGATAATGCCTGATTATGTCGAAAATGATAGCGGTGGTGAAAGGCAATTTGATTAAGTCATATACCTACATATATAAAGACAAAAATGATTTACTTAGTTTTATGAACATGAATAATTTCTCAAGCAATGAATTATTCGTTATCAAGTCGTATTTACCAGATTGGCCGCGTACAGAAATCAATCAATTAAAGAGGTTTCTTCTAAATTTCTTACCAAATTCCGTTTTTATAATAGTAAATTCAACAAATGAAGAAGAAGCTTCTTTGACATTTAATCAATATGGATCGATAGCTGGGTCAATCATTAATGAAAAAAGCGATCATTCCGAAAATGACTCGCAAATGGCCGATTTACTTAATCTAGCAACTAATCAATATATAAATTTGTCTAAAAAATATGATGAAATAAAAGAATACTTTTATTCAATTGTTGAAGGTATTCCTGATATTATCTTCACTACTGATTTAAAGGGATGCTTTACAAGTGTGAATGAAGCTTTTAAAGATACATTCGCATTAGGAATGGATGAATTAAAGGAAGAAACGGCACTTACATATGTTTCATCAAAAGAAATTCCAATTAAAAGATATTTCATACGAGCTGTTAGGGGAATACCTGTTCAATTTGAGCTCAATATTAAAGTGAAAACAGGCGAAATAGCAACTTTTATCATGCATATGATTCCAATCACCGTTCGAAATAAGACAGTTGAAATCTTTGTTATAGGACGGAATATTACAAAACAACGAAAAATAGAGAAGAAAATGGAGAGAATCGCCTATTTCGATGAAGATACAGGCCTTCCTAATCGCCTGAAATTTGATGAAACTCTTCAAAAAAGGGTTAAAAAGGCGAAAAAAGGAAATGACCATTTTTTAGTCATGTTTTTAGATTTGGACCGTTTTAAAACGGTAAATGATATGCTCGGGCACAAGTCAGGAGATAAAGTATTAAAAGTACTAGCTAAAAGAATTTCATCAGTTATTCCAAAATTAGCTTATTTAGGAAGGTTTAGCGGTGATAAATTTTCAATTATTTTGCCTGAAGGAACGAAATCCGATGTAGCAATGGAGATTGGACAAGATATCTTGCAATCGATTCAAATGCCATTGCACTTTGAAAATCAAGAGTTGTACGTGTCGGCAAGTATTGGAATTAGCTCTTATCCATCGGATGGCACTGAAAATGTAGAATTACTGAAGAATGCAGATGCAGCATTGAATCGCGCAAAACAACAAGGCGGGAGCTCGATCGTTTTTTTCGCTGGGGAAATGAATAAAGAGACATGGCAAAGAATAGAGATTGAGCGAAGTTTACGAAAAGCACTAGAAAACAACGAGTTTTTTATTGCCTATCAGCCAATTATCGATGTAAAAACAGGCAAATTATCTACTTGTGAAGCATTGCTCAGATGGGACCACTCCGAGTATGGACTAATTCCGCCGATGCAATTTATTCCAATAGCAGAAGAAATAGGATTGATTCATTCATTTGGAAACTGGGTCTTAAAAAATGCTTGCAAGCAAACGAAGAAGTGGCAAGAAAAAGGCTTGAAAGATTTAAGTGTTTCGGTAAATGTTTCAGCATTTCAATTCCAGAATCGGCATTTTATAGAAGAGGTGAAGGCAGCACTTGATTACTCAAAACTTGACGCAAAATATCTGCATCTGGAACTAACAGAAAGTGCCATGCTAAACCATACAATGGATGCAATTAATACGATGCATATATTAAATGAATTAGGTGTTAACATTTCCATCGACGATTTCGGAACGGGATATTCTTCATTAAGCTATTTAAAACAATTGCCTATCCATAGATTGAAAATTGATCGCTCGTTTATTAATCATATTAAAACAGATTCCCCGGAATATGCGATTGTAAATGCCATCATGACGATGGGGCATGGTTTGGGATTGAATGTCGTAGCTGAAGGAGTAGAGACAAAAGAACAATTCACTTTACTGAAACAGCTGAAATGCGATTATATACAGGGATACTTAATTGAAAAACCGATGCCGCCAAAAAAATTTGAGGAATGGTATTATAAAGCAGATTGAATGTCAAAGCTATATCATTAAGTCTTGTTTTACATTGTCAGGAGGCAAAAAAATTGTTTAAAAAAGCGTTAAGCTTATTATTGATTTCACTTTTTCTCTTTTCCACTATTACTGTTCATGCTGATGAACAAAAGGAACGATCATGGCAAGATGAAATTATTTATTCTTTAATGGTTGATCGTTTTTATAATGGTGATTATGGAAATGATTCTGGTGTGAACTTAAAGGATCCTCTTAGCTATCAAGGTGGAGATTTTAAAGGAATTATAGATAAATTAGACTATTTACAGGAAATGAATTTTACGGCTATACAGCTTTCACCTATTTTTGAAAATAAAGATGGTGGCTATCATGGTGAGTGGGTTAATGATTACTATAAAATAAATGAACACTTTGGATCAATTGAAGATTTAAAACAATTGGTTGACCGTTCTCATAAAAAAGATATCCGAATTATTTTGGAATTTCCCATTCAAAAAGAAATGAGCGCCAAAGATATTGTTGATATAGCAGATTGGTGGATTACAGAAACAAATATAGATGGATTTAAAATGACAAATATTAAGACAAAGCCGTTAGAATTTTGGAAAGAAGTCACTTCTAATATTTTGAACGTGAAAGATGACTTTTACATAGCAGGTGCAGCTTTAAATTTGAGTGGCGAAGAGATGAACGAATATTTTCAAGCTGGATTTACAAGTATGTCAAATGTATCCTTAGTCGAACCTCTTCGAGATGCGATTTCTAAACCTGATGTTCCATCTACGGCATTATTTACAACACGTGAACAAGATATGAGTGATGGACTAAAAGAAGCTTTTTTTGACAATCAGAATACTGATAGATTTACTCGAGAAATGGTAAGCAATAACACTTACCCAGTAACAAGGTGGAAACTGGCCCTTGCATATTTGTATACACAACCTGAAATTCCAGTTGTTTATTATGCGACTGAAATTGCAGTAAATGGAGGCGAATCACCTAATAATACACCAATGATGAATTTCAGAACCGAAAAGGACATCATTGATTATATATCCGATTTGGGAGCAGTCAGAAAGCATCAAAAGGCACTTTCAAGAGGGACGATAGAGTTATTATATGAAAAAGATGGAATGACAGTTTTTAAACGACAGTATCATTCAGAAATAGTTGTAGTAGCTATTAATAATACAAGTGCAGACCAAAAAGTTATTATTCCAGAAGAAAAAGTTGAAAAAAATAAAGAACTTCGCGGCTTACTTGATACGGATCTCATTCGAATTGATGAAAATGGTGATTACCATATTGTTTTAGAAAGAGAAACTGCGGGAATTTATAAAGTAACAGAAAAAAGTGGTTATAATATACCATTTATTTTATCGATTTTCGCTGTATTTGGTTTATTCGTTCTCTTTATGTATATAACGTGGAAACGCGGTAAAAAGCTGAATCCACAAAAATAAAAAATGAAACCGCCATAGCTGAGCGGTTTCATTTTTTTAGCCTATTTCTATTATAGTCTTATCCGTTGATTACTTCTCCGCCATTAATATGAAGCATTTGACCGGTGACATAGCTTGAATCATCAGATGCTAGATAAACATATCCAGGACCTAGTTCAGAAGGTTGTCCAGGACGACCTAATGGCTGGGTTCCACCAAATTTACTTACCTTTTCTGCGTCAAACGTAGCAGGGATGAGAGGTGTCCAAATAGGACCTGGTGCTACTCCATTGACTCGAATGCGTTGTTCGGCAAGTGATTTTGATAAGGATCTAGTAAAAGATACAATCGCCCCTTTTGTCGCTGAATAGTCCAGCAACTCGGGGCTTCCAGCATAAGCCGTAATAGACGCAGTATTAATGATGGAACTTCCAGCTTGCAAGTGAGGTAGGACTGCTTTCGTCAAAAAGAAATAGGCATATATATTCGTGCGAAATGTTTTTTCAAGTTGAGCTTCGGTAATTTCTAGAAGGCTTTTTTGTGGATATTGTTCGGCCGCGTTGTTAACAAGTATATCTATTTTACCAAAATTGCCCATTACTTGTTCAACAACATCTATGCAATGCTGAGCTCGTCCAAGATCACCGCGTATCAATAAACATTTTCTACCCTCATTTTCGATTAGCTGTTTTGTATTTTCCGCATCTTGATCTTCTTCAAGATAACAAATGGCAACGTCGGCCCCTTCTTTTGCAAAATGAAGCGCAACAGATTTACCTATACCGCTATCTCCACCAGTAACAATGGCGACTTTGCCTTCTAACTTTCCACAACCCTTATAAGTTGACTTAATCGATTCAGGCTCGGGGTTCATTAATGTTTCCAAACCCGGCTGTTGTAATTGTTTTTGCTTTGGCATTGTTTGTTTTTCATTACTCATGTGATCACTCCTTTGATAAAAAATAAAGAACGGGCATATCATTGATATACCCGTTCGCTTATTTTTTATTCTTTTTTAAAAATCGATAATCAAGAACTCCGTGGATAACTTATCAAGAAATAGATTCGTCTAGCTCCATTGCCTATTGACTAGCAAACTTTTTGTCCTTTTCGCTTGCGTAGGAAGCCAGACGCGTCCCTCGTCGTGTTTCCTTTATCGCAAGTCCTGGGCCAAAAAAGGAACGTCGACTAAAAACGCCCACATCCTGTGGCGACGTCGATGGACAGGCACTTTGATTTTTACCTATATATAGTTTACAAATTGAACTTCAATCGGGAGCTCGGCGGAACGTATTGCACTGATAATCTGCTGCAAATCGTCTCGATTCTTCCCGGTAACCCTAATTTGATCATCTTGAACCTGGCTTTTAACTTTTAGCCCACTATTTTTAATGAGATTGTTGATTTTTTTAGCATTCTCCTTATCTATGCCCTGTACAATCTTTGCACGTTGGCGGACTGTGCCGCCAAATGCATTTTCCATTTTCCCATAATCAAGGTTTTTAACAGGAACTTCTCTTCTAATTAATTTGCTAATAAATACATCTTTTAATTGTGACATTTTAAAATCATCATCGGAAATTAGTACAACTTCTTCATTTTCTAATTTAATGTCACTTTTACTCCCTTTAAAATCATAGCGAGTTTGAATTTCTTTCAAAGCAATATTAATTGCATTATTTACTTCTGACAAATTAACTTTAGAAACAACATCAAAAGAATTTTCTTTAGCCATTTTCTACCTCCGTTGCGTCATTTTCCCTCATTATAGTTGATTTGCAACGTTCCAACAAGGTTAGAAAGAATGGGCAAAAAGATTTAAAGATGGTCAGTTTTCTTTGAATATTTAGATTTTCCAGCTTGCAGATTTTTCTCTCTCAAAAGATTCTTTTCTTCTCGCGCGGCTTGATTGTCTCTAGGCTTCTTATCATTATCAGATGTATTATAGCGCATTATATTTTCTCCTTTCTAAATGGGGTTTACTGAGTAGTATCCCCGAACGTTGAGAAAAAATATTATGCTTGCTTCTTATTTAAGAAAAAAATGGCTAATGTTCCTGGTCCAGCATGAGCTGCAATGACAGACCCGATAATGTTAACGGAAAAGTTTTTAGTTCCAAATCTTTCTTCGATCATTTTTTTCACTTCTAAAGCTGTTTCTTCATCATCCCCATGACTTATCCCGATTGTTTGGTTACTGAGATCAGCACCCCGTTCTTCCATTACATCGAGAATTCTTTTAATAAGTTTTTTCTTACCCCGAATTTTTTCGATTGGAACGAGTTTTCCTTCCTCGACATGTAGAAGTGGCTTAATGTTTAGCAACCCTCCTAGAAAAGCGGATGCTCTCGAAAGTCGTCCACCTCTTGCTAAGAAATCTAAATCTTCCACTGTAAATAAATGTTCCATATGTCCGCATTGAAATGTAATAATGTGAATTAAATCTTCTTTTGAAACGCCACTTTTTAGTTGTTCGACTGCTGATATTACTGTTAGACCATAGCCTAAAGAAGCACATTTGGAATCAATGATTGTTAAGTCTAAATCAGGGTATTCTTCTAGTACTTGCTCTCGTATCATCACAGCAGTTTGATACGTCCCTGATAGTTCAGATGAAAATGCAATATAGATTCCTGATTCTCCTGATTTCGCCAAATTTGTAAATAATTCTTCGAATAGTTGTGGTGAAACTTGTGATGTTTTTGGCATTTTTCCTGCTCGTATTTCTTCATACACTTTTTTTGGCTGAATGGTTAGTAAATCTTTATATTCATCTTGATCAATATGTACTTGAAGCGGAATTAATTGAACGTCATTTTCTTGAAAAAAAGATAACGGTAAATCTGAAGCACTATCAGCAAAAAGTTTAATTGACATAAAAATCACCTCTCGTGGGAAAATAATGTAATAATGATGCGGCAAAAGATTATTCAGAAAATTGTCCTATATTTTAAGTGTACCGACTTTGTAAGAAAAGTACAATCTTCTATTAACTTTATTGTAGGAAAAAGGAGGGGGAAAAATGGTGAAAAAACAATTTTCTATTTGGACTCATACTAAAATCACGATAACTGTTCTAATTGGGGCATTTTTGAATGCTGTAGCTTTGAATTACTTTTTAATACCAGCAGGAGTTTATGCAAGTGGGGTTACGGGGGCAGCACAGTTGGTGTCCAATATATTAACGGATTTTACGCCTATTCATTTTTCAACAGGAATTCTCATTTTATTATTCAATATTCCCGTAGTGATTTTAGGATGGCTAAAAGTCGGGAGAGCCTTTACGATGTATAGTTTTATCTCTGTCTTATTCATGACTATTTTCTTAGAGATTTTTCCGATTAAAGCTGAAACAAATGATATTTTGCTCTATGCCGTTTTTGGTGGTGTAATAGCTGCTGTCGGAATTGGTATTACTTTAAGAGTAGGAGCTTCAACGGGTGGATTAGATATCATCGCAATGGTTCTTTCGCGTATGAAAGATAAACCGGTAGGAATTTATTTCTTTATTATTAATGCGATCATCATTGTAACTGCAGGAGCAATTTATGGATGGGATAAAGCTCTATATACACTAGTGTCTTTATACGCTTCTACAAGGGTAATTGATGCGATTCATACGCGTCATCAGAAATTAACAGCCATGATCGTAACGAAAAAATCACGTGAACTAAAAGAAGCAATCCACGCACGAATGGTGAGGGGGATAACATTAGTGCCTGTGAAAGGGGCTTTTTCCAATGAGGAAAAAGAAATGATGATGATTGTAATTACTCGTTATGAATTATATGAGCTTGAACTAATTGTAAAAAACGTTGATCCAAAGGCGTTTACTAATATAGTCCAAACATCTGCAGTATTTGGTTTTTTTAGGAAAGAATAAATAGAAACGGGAGCATAAGCACTCCCGTTTCAACGATTTATTTTAAACGATCAAGGACCTGTTGGTATTCACGAAGCTGCTCTTGCTCGGCGAACGTCGTATTGGCATAAGCAGAGGAAAGGGCGTTCTTCGCTACTTGCAAGGCCTGTTCTTTTTCTTCATTTGAACCTCCTGTAAGGAAGAGTTCTTCAGCGTGTTCAACAAAATCTCGTGCTTCTTGGAAGAGTCTGTTTCCCACTACTAAATACCCCCTAGAGATTCATCATTTCTTTTCAATTCCGCTTCTGCAAAGGTCGAACGATATGGAAAACGTTCTGCATGTTTTTCTACAGAGTTTTTGCCATGTTGGACAAAACGTTTGGATTTACTTTTTTTACCCACACGTATCACCCCTATATAGAATTGGAAAGGAACGTCTTTACGTTCTAAGTTATTGTTTGTCAAAGACCAGTGAAAAACCCGTGAAAGAATTGGCAGTTCAGTGCAATTTTTTGAAATTAGCCAAAAGGGAGTGCTAAAATAAATAGGAAAAGAATTTAGGGAAAAGGGGATAGCATCATGATTGAAATAAGGAACGAAAAAGCAAATGACATTCCGTTACTACATGTCGTAAAAAGCGGAAACGAAGAAAAGATGCTACCACTTATTTTTTTTGTCCATGGGTTTACTTCTGCGAAAGAGCATAATCTTCATTATGCGTACCTTTTAGCAGAATCAGGCTTTCGTGTTGTGTTGCCGGAAGCGAAGTTTCATGGAGAAAGAAGCGCCGGTCATAGTGATGATGAAATTATGTATCATTTTTGGGATATCGTAATTAATACGGTAACTGAATTAGATTTGATAAAAGATTATTTTGTGAATAGGGGAATAGCTGATCCCGCAAACATAGGCTTAGCGGGTACATCAATGGGTGGAATTGTCACATTAGGGGCATTAACTCAATATGAATGGATAAAAGCCGCTGTATCCCTAATGGGGAGTCCCCATTACGAAGCGTTTGCTCGAGCTCAGATTGATCATCTGCAAAAAGTTAATCCTAGTTTGTCTTTTTCAAATAAGGAATTGGAAGAAATGTACGCTAGTTTGCAGAAATTTGATCTTAGTAACCAACCGGAAAAACTTAGAGATAGACCACTTATGTTCTGGCATGGAAAAAAAGATCCAGTTGTGCCATTTGGGCCTACATATACTTTTTATGAAAAGATAAAGAAAGAATATGAACATAATCCATCTTACTTAAAATTTATCGTTGATGAAGAGGCAGATCATAAAGTGAGCAGGGAAGGTTTATTGGAAACAGTCGCCTGGTTTGAGAAATATTTGCTTGAAAAATGAAATCATTTCAGTTTGTTTTTTTACCATGTTTGGTATGATAGGAAGAGAAGCAATTTATTTTGAAAAGGAGTGTGTTCAAATGGATGAGGCTTTAAAAGAGAATATATATGGTGCTCTTGAACAAGTGATCGACCCCGAGCTGGGGATTGATATAGTAAACCTTGGTTTAGTCTATGATGTTGACCTAAATGATGAAGGCATTGCGAAAGTTACGATGACATTAACATCTATGGGCTGCCCACTTGCCCCTGTTATTGTTGATCAAGTTCAGGCAGCTTTAGCAGATTTACCTGAAGTAAAACAAACGGAAGTCGACATTGTTTGGAATCCGCCTTGGACGAAGGATAAAATGTCACGATATGCGAAAATTGCTCTTGGCGTAACATGATGATAAAGGAACGCCGCGTTATTAGGGTATAAATTAGGGAAAATATATAGCGGAATGCTCCTTGAAATAAAGAAGCTTTCCGCTATTTTTAATATTTGTAAGGAGGTGCGCCAATGGATTTAAGCAAAATGACGATGACCATGCAGGAAGCATTTGCTGAAGCTCAGCAAACGGCGATTAGGCTCAATCACCCTGAAATTGATATTGTTCACGTTTGGAAAGCTTTATCAGATAGAAATGATAGTTTGCTCAATAATTTATATGAACATGCAGGACTAGGAAAAAGTACTCTTCAGCACGAAATACATCAATTAATTGAAAAAATGCCACAAGTGACAGGATCAGGAATTAAAGGTGGGCAATATCTCAGTTTAGATATGCAAAATCTCATGAACAATGCAGAGAAAGAAAAGGAATCATTCAAAGATGAATATTTATCAGTCGAACACTTTGCACTAGCGTTAATGGATCAGAAAAGAAGTGAACTTACGATTTTTTTAGTTCAACATGGAATGACAAAACAAAAATTACGTACAGAAATTGAAAAAGTGAGAGGGGGACAGCGTGTGGTGTCACAAAATCCAGAAGCTACATATGAAGTATTAGAAAAGTACGGGCGAGATCTTGTCTCTGAAGTAAAATCCGGCAAAGTGGATCCAGTCATTGGCAGGGATAATGAAATTAGAAATGTCATTCGGATATTATCTCGCAAAACAAAAAACAACCCTGTTCTAATTGGGGAACCGGGAGTAGGGAAAACGGCTATTGTTGAAGGGCTTGCACAACGTATAGTTAGGAAGGATGTACCAGAGGGATTAAAGGATAAAACCATTTTTGCATTAGATATGGGTGCGTTGATTGCAGGTGCAAAATTTCGAGGAGAATTCGAAGAAAGGCTGAAAGCTGTTTTACAGGAAATTAAAAAGAGCGAAGGAAAAATACTTCTATTTATAGATGAAATCCATACGATTGTTGGGGCTGGAAAAGCGGAAGGGTCGATGGATGCAGGCAATATGCTGAAACCGATGCTCGCAAGGGGAGAGCTGCATTGCATCGGTGCTACTACTTTGGATGAATATCGTTTGTATATTGAAAAGGATCCTGCCCTTGAAAGAAGATTTCAAAAAGTATTAGTTCCTGAACCATCTGTAGAAGACACGATCTCCATATTGCGCGGTTTGAAAGAACGTTTTGAAATTCACCATGGAGTAAATATACATGATAGGGCGCTTGTTGCATCTGCCACTTTGTCTGATCGGTATATTACAGATCGTTTTTTACCGGATAAGGCAATTGACCTCGTTGATGAAGCTTGCGCAAATATTCGTGTTGAAATTGATTCTATGCCCAGTGAATTGGATGAAATAACAAGGAGAGTCATGCAACTGGAAATCGAAGAGGCCGCACTTCAAAAAGAAGAAGATGAAGCGAGTAAAGCAAGGCTTGAAATTCTTCAAAAGGATTTGGCCGATTTAAAAGAGAAGGCCAATGAGATGAGGGCTAAATGGCAGTCGGAGAAAGATGAAATTTTACAAATTAAAGAGAAGCGAGAAAAATTAGAGAAACTGCGCAGAGAATTGGAAGATGCAGAAAATCAGTATGATTTAAATCGAGCAGCCGAACTTCGCCATGGGAAAATTCCAGCAGTTGAAAAAGAATTAAAGGATTTGGAAATAAACTTACAGCAGCATCAAGAAGATGAAAATCGCTTAGTAAAAGAAGAAGTAACTGAAGATGAAATAGCAGATATTGTCTCACGATGGACTGGAATTCCCGTCATGAAGCTAGTCGAAGGAGAGCGGGAAAAGCTTTTAAGACTTGAAAGTATTTTGCATAAACGAGTAATTGGTCAAGATGAAGCGGTTGAACTTGTTAGCAATGCAGTACTGCGTGCCAGAGCGGGAATTAAGGATCCAAACCGTCCAATCGGTTCATTTATTTTTCTTGGTCCTACAGGAGTCGGTAAAACTGAACTTGCTAAAGCGTTAGCAGAAACATTATTCGATAGTGAAGAACATATGATAAGGATTGATATGTCTGAATATATGGAAAAACATGCAGTATCTAGATTAATAGGTGCTCCTCCCGGATATGTCGGATATGAAGAAGGTGGACAGCTTACAGAAGCTGTAAGAAGAAAACCGTATTCTGTCATTTTACTTGATGAAATTGAGAAGGCCCATCCTGAAGTGTTCAATATTTTACTGCAAGTGCTTGATGACGGTAGAATTACAGATTCCCAAGGAAGGCGAATTGACTTTAAAAATACAGTAATCATTATGACATCAAATATCGGCTCTGCATTTTTATTAGAACGTGAAAAAAATGAGGAACATATTGATGAACAAACTAAAGACCTCGTTATGGGGCAACTCCGTGCAGCGTTTAAGCCTGAATTTTTAAACAGAGTGGATGATATAATACTGTTTAAGCCACTTACTTTGGAAAACATCAAAGGCATAGTAGGTAAGCTGGCAGAAGAATTACAGCGCCGTTTGATAGAACAAAATATATATTTAAAAATATCTGAGCAAGCAAAAGAGTTTGTTGCTCGAGCAGCTTATGATCCAGTGTACGGCGCTCGTCCGTTAAAAAGATTTTTACAAAGTCATATAGAAACTAAGCTGGCAAAGGAAATGATTGCTGGACATGTTCATCCATATGATACAATAGTAATTAATGAGGAAAATGAAGAACTATCCATATCTGTACAAAAATAAAAACGGGAAAGGTGCTGTGACACCTTTCCCGTTTATTATAATTAATGTTCCTCAACATTAGTAACCGTAGGTAATACTGCAGTGACAATGACCATTAATATAAATGCACCAATTCCTAATATGCTTCCAGTTTTAAAGTCATAAGGAACGGATAACATTGAACCTGCAACATACGTCAACATTTGGATGAGAAGAAAAGTCCAAATAAATCCCCATACATATTTCATAAATCGTTCACCCCAATTCAAAATGAAGTTTATGTAAAGTAATTCACTCCATGGATATACCTATAAAATCATACCATACATATTAGTAATGTAAAAGTGATAATTCTGTGATTTTGGTTATACTCTTTGGCATTTGCATAGGATGTAATAAGGGATATTAGAAAGGAGATGGATGATTTGAAATCTGCTGTAGTATTCGGAGCAAGACAGTTTCTTGGCTATGAATTTTGCGTTCAATTGCTTGAGAAAGGATATAAAGTATTTGCGAAGGATTTTGCCGAATGGCAGAACGAGGAACATGAAGAAAAGTGGTTATTCATTGGTAGAAATGCCAATTTACAATATGAACAATTAGAAGAAAATTGTATAAAAAAAATCAATGAGCCCATACACTATTTTATTATTCCACTAACTGACTTTTATTCCAATGACTTTCCTGATATTCATACACATTTTATACGCATAATAAAAACACTTGCACTAGATGAAACATATAAACAATCAACTTTTGTATTTATTCAACCACCTGCCATAGATAAACGAAATTCTAATTTTTGTTCCAATATTGAAAACCTTAAAAGTGAAATACGGGAAAGAGGAATGAACCTCGTCGAATATTGTATTCTTAATAATGAATTAAACAAGGAGGATGCTTTTCTCTTTTTAAATTCTAGCTTGGATAAAAAGTGGAGGAAAATGGAAATCGCATCATCTAATATAACGAGAGGAATAATTGAGCATGTAGAGAAAAATACAGATGAACTATATATATAGTAATAATGTTATTACTATTTTACTTTTCAGTAATTGGGTCTTGGGCTAAAATGTAAGTAATATAAGGAAAGGAGAATGACTGGACAAGTACGCTTAAAATACATAATGATGGAAATCGATCCAATCAAATTAAATTAATCCCAATTTACAAGAATTCCGCCTGATGTTATAATTAGCACCAAGTCTTAATATATGATAATAATTTTTATTCAATGAAGGTAGGGATTAGCTACATGGGTGCTGGAATAATCGGAGTTGGAAAATATGTTCCTGAAAAGATCTTAACGAATCGAGATATGGAAAAAATGATGGATACTTCTGACGAATGGATCAGGACACGGACAGGCATCGAAGAGAGAAGAATCGCCGCCGATGATGTAGATACAGCTGATATGGCGTATGTAGCTGCTAAAAATGCAATAGAAAATGCAGGATTATCACCTGAAGATATTGATATGATTTTGGTTGCAACAGTTACCCCAGATCGGCCATTTCCTACTGTATCGTGTATGCTTCAAGCTAGATTAGGTTGTACTAAGGCTGCCGCAATGGATCTTAGTGCTGCGTGTGCAGGCTTTATGTACGGAATTGCCACAGCAAAACAATTTATCGAAAATGGTGCATATAAACATATTTTAATTGTTGGAGCTGAAAAGCTTTCAAAAATTACGGATTGGAATGACCGTAACACTGCCGTTTTATTTGGTGATGGAGCAGGTGCTGCAGTATTAGGACCAGTTTCGGAAGGCAGGGGTATACTTTCGTTTGAATTGGGTGCAGATGGATCTGGTGGCAACTATCTTTATCAAGAACAATTCATTATGATGAATGGTAGAGAAGTTTTTAAATTTGCTGTAAGACAGATGGGAGAATCATCCGTAAATGTGTTAGAAAAAGCAGGTCTTTCAAAAGACGATGTTGACTTTCTAATTCCACATCAGGCTAATATTAGAATTATGGAAGCTGCTAGGCAGAGGCTTGACCTACCAGAAGAAAAGATGTCCAAAACAATTCATAAATACGGAAACACATCGTCAGCATCTATCCCTATTGCGCTTGCTGATGAATTGGAAGCTGGAAAAATTAAAGATGATGATATAATTGTTATGGTTGGCTTTGGCGGTGGATTAACATGGGGAGCCATTGCCATGAAATGGGGACTATAATAATTTTTAAACCTTCTTTTTTTATTTAAAGGAGCTGGTAAAAAATGAAAAAAAGAGTTGTAGTAACAGGAATTGGTGCTGTATCACCACTTGGTAATGATGCAGCTGCAACATGGAAAAATGTATTAGCAGGTAAATCAGGAGTAGGACCATTAACAAGATTGAACCCTGATGAATATTCAGCAAAAGTTGCTGCAGAAGTAAAAGGTTTTGATATTGAAAACTATGTCGAAAGAAAAGAAGCTCGGAAAATGGATCGCTTTACTCATTATGCTGTAGCTGCTGCAATGATGGCGGTTAAAGATGCCGAATTAAAAATTGATGATTCAAATGCTGATCAAATTGGGGTCTGGGTAGGTTCAGGGATTGGCGGTTTGGAAACTTTCGAAAATCAGTTTGAAGTATTCCAAAAAAGAGGATATCGCCGTGTAAGTCCGTTTTTTGTTCCAATGATGATTCCAGACATGGCTACAGGGCAGATTTCAATCTATCTTGGAGCAAAAGGTGTCAACTCTTGTACAGTAACTGCATGTGCGACAGGAACGAATTCTATCGGAGACGCCTTTAAAGTTATCCAGCGCGGAGATGCTACCGCAATGATTGCTGGAGGAGCTGAAGCGCCAATTACTCGTATGTCTGTGGCGGGATTCTGTGCAAATACTGCTTTATCTACAAATCCTGATCCAGAAACAGCAAGCAGACCATTTGACTTGAACCGTGATGGTTTTGTTATTGGAGAAGGGGCCGGAATCGTTGTTCTTGAAGAACTCGAGCATGCTTTAAGTCGTGGAGCCCATATTTATGCAGAAATTGTGGGCTATGGTTCAACTGGTGACGCTCATCATATTACGGCGCCTGCACCAGGTGGTGAAGGCGGAGTGCGTGCTATGAAAATCGCCATTCAAGATGCGGGACTTGTACCGGAAGATATTGATTATATTAATGCTCATGGTACAAGTACTCCATATAATGATAAATATGAAACAATGGCTGTAAAAGAAGTTTTTGGGGATCATGCTTATAAATTAGCGATGAGTTCCACAAAATCGATGACTGGACATCTTCTGGGGGCTGCAGGTGGAGTTGAAGCTATTTTCTCTGTATTAGCATTAAAAGAAGGAATACTTCCACCAACAATGAATTATGAAACACCAGATCCAGACTGTGATCTCGATTATGTTGTAAATGAAGCAAGAAAAGCTGATATTAAGGCAGTCCTAAGCAATTCACTAGGATTTGGCGGACATAACGCTACAATTGCATTCAAAAAATATGAATAATACCAAAAGCATAAGCGCTTGTTTATCGACGTACAGGCCCACAGGATGTGGGTCTGTCGACGAAGACATAAGGACGTGGCGGTTTTTAGTCGACGTTACTTTTTCGGCCTAAGACTTGCGATAAAGGAAACACGGCGAGGGACGAGCCGATTTTGACTACGCAAGCGAAAATGGCAA
Organism: Lederbergia panacisoli; assembly: GCF_024626525.1. GTDB lineage: Bacteria > Bacillota > Bacilli > Bacillales > Bacillaceae_C > Lederbergia > Lederbergia panacisoli. Next base: position 401,418 of record NZ_JANJGU010000002.1, on the reverse strand, counting down.
GAAGTTTGCTAGTCGATAGGCGCTGAAGCTAGACTGAAAATGGGAAAACACGATCTTCATAAGACGTGTTTTCTTTTTTACGTGTATTCTTATAAATATCATGTACCTCCCTCTTTATTGTTTAATAACATAACAAAAGGAGGCGGTAATTATGGGGGTAATTGAAACCGATAAATGGCTTGAGAATCACTTTAATCAGCCTTGGGAAATGGGAAAGATGGCTAAGCCGGAAGTACAGGATGCGGAAGACTTTTATGAGTACTTAACACAATTCGGTATGTATAGGCCATCACGTAATGCATTTCACATCTTAAATAGGCTAAAAGAAGAGGAAGTTTGGGCGAAAATAAACAAAATATACTTAAAATATCGTAGAAAATGGAAAGGTCCAGCTGTGGATATATATATATTTCCAATCAACCAACAAAATTCTTTACTTAGACGGCGGAACAACGGTCGTTCAGGGTTGGCATTTCATAATAAATTGTTCCTTTTTATTTCTGAAGGGCTAAATGAAAAGGAATTAGAAGCCCTTTTTGTTCATGAATATCATCATTGCGCAAGATTAAGCAAACTTAGAAAGAATGAAAAAGATTATACTTTGCTTGATTCAATTCTTTTTGAAGGATTTGCTGAGCTGGCTGTACTTAACAGTTGTGGATCAGAATACTTAGCACCATGGACAAAACTATATACGAAAGAGAAATTGAAAAGGGATTTGAAGCAAATGTATGAACCTAATTTTCAACTAACCCGAAGAGACCGTGAACATGATGAACTCTTATTTGGGAGAAGAGGAGTGCCTTTTATGTTGGGCTACGCGGTCGGATACGAATTGGCAAAAGGTTATGTAAAACGAAACAATATCACGATGATTGATACATTTACTATTCCGTCAAAAAAAATCCTATATAATAATGAAATTTTTGATTCGCCTTCCAGTTAACGGAGGGCTTTTTTTAAAGCATGTCCCATTGGAGTTATACATATACTCAATAAAAAGGCGAGCTAAAGAATGAATAAGGATGTGCCATACTATGTTATTTAGGGGTTTTATGCTAATGCTTGGGTTTGGCTTTTCCGTATCAGGTGGTGTTAGCTTAATCGGATATTTAAATTTGGTCACTATGGGAAGAAGTTTTAGTGATTATTTCTTCTTTATATTAAGGAGACCTGAATGTTACTTAATGCCAATTGGATTAATCATGATAGCTGGTGCTATTTTTTATAGTAATGAGAAAATAATCAGTCACAATGATAAAGAGGAATAAATTAACTGCACCCTGCCTATACTGATTGACAAAAGGTTATGAAGTGAGGGATAAGGATGCTATATCTTCACGATGTTTGGGTCAATTGGTTTGAAGGGGAGGAGAACGGCTATAACGTATGCCATTTTCATGAATGGCGTCGAGGAGAAGATGTTATCGAGCTCCTTGATCAAGTTCCACTATTGTTGATTGAGCCGGTCCTCTTCCACTACATAGAAAATAATTTGGCTGAACTGCCACAGACCCTATTAAATGATGTTTATAAGAAAGCATACTTAAGAAAAAATCATGAGCGTGTACAATTGGAGTATTGTTTTGTCGTAACAGATGGAAAAGGGATCATGGCGGTTGACACAATTGGCTATTCAATTCCGCTTCGCAAAAGCAGATTAATTCCTCGTCAAGAACAGTTGGTTTATGAGATGACGATGAAAAATGAACCGTTTCCTTACAAGTTTAATAAAGAAAATATGGATAAAGAGCACCATATATTGTCGCCAGAACCAGAATTGATGTATGGTTTGACAAGAAAGGAACGTCAATTAAAACACTTAATGTTTATGGCCCTGGACCAGCTATACTCTTCGAAAAACACTCCTGAAATACGTTATTGGTATACTGAATGGGCACCTAACAAATACAACGAGATCCAGACGATGGAATTTGAAGAAGTATGGAACTATCTTTACCAGGAAACAAAGATGGGCTGGTCGGAAAAACATTTAATGCTGTGCGAAAATCTTATTAAAGGTCAGCCATTTTTCGAAAAGCTATGGGACATGGAATACGATTCAAAAGTGAATTAGATAGAAAAGCATAAGTGCCTTGCTTATCGATGGGCGCTGGAATTGGACAGCTAAAGGCTAATTTCAAAAAATATAAAAACTTATACTTATCCCTATTCTTTTTGAAAAAAGCAAAAGAGCCATGCTCAGAATTGAGATTGGCTCTTTATATTATTTACTTTCTTTTTCTTCCTAAACCCATCGCATTTTCCATTTTCTTTAACATTTTATTAGCTTTTCTAGAAGCTTTTTCTGCCCCTGCATCAAGGATGTCATCAAGTTCTTTTGAATCAAGCAATTCTTTGTAGCGTTCTTGTATAGGAGATAAGGCATTAATAACAACGGCAGCCAAATCGGCTTTGAAATCCCCATACCCTTTTCCTTCGTAATATTGCTCAAGTTCCGGAATTGGTTTATTTTCTAAAATAGAGTAAATCGAAAGTAAGTTTGATACCCCAGGCTTGTTCTCCTTGTCATATTTAACAATTCCATCGGAGTCTGTTACAGCACTTTTAATTTTTTTCTCGATTTGATTAGGTTCATCTAATAAAGTAATGAAAGCCCTTTGGTTTGCATCGGATTTACTCATTTTTTTCGTCGGTTCTTGCAACGACATGACCCTTGCTCCAACCTTTGGAATTCTAACTTCAGGAACTGTGAAAATATCATTATAACGATTATTAAACCGTTCTGCTAAATCCCTCGTAAGTTCTAAATGTTGCTTTTGATCCTCTCCAACAGGAACTAAATCAGCATTATACAATAGAATATCCGCAGCCATTAAAGGAGGATATGTTAATAATCCTGCGGAAACTGCATCCTTCCCAGATGATTTATCTTTAAATTGTGTCATACGCTCCAATTCACCGATATACGCGATACATTGCAGCATCCACGCAGCTTGCGAGTGCGCAGGAACCTCCGATTGAATAAAAAGAGTTGCTTTTTCAGGATCTAGTCCAGCAGCTACATAGAGTGCAGCTAATCTTTTAATGTTTTTTCTTAATTCTAGTCGATCTTGCGGAACTGTTATAGCGTGTTGGTCAACAACACAAAAATAACAATCATAATCATGCTGCAATTCAATAAATTGCTGAATGGCACCTATGTAATTTCCAAGAGTAATGACACCGCTTGGCTGAATACCAGAAAATATCGTTTTCATTTAAGAAGCCTCCTCAATATAAAAAACCATCCGTCCAAAAATTAGGATGAATGATACAAACTTAAGAAAATCCTTTTTATTAATTATAACCTCACAAAATATGACAATCAAGCCGGGACGAAAGAATCAACTTGGGATTTAATTAAATAACATACAAGAAAACATTATCAATTCGTATTAATCCTTGTTAAAATAGAATAGGACAAAAAATCTCAAATAATGACAAGATCCGCAAAAGGGAGAGAGATACGTTGAAATGGTTAAAAGTAATGACGGTTGCGGGACTTGCAGCTTCGTTATTATGGCAGCTTCCTTCGAGAGCTGCTTTTGCAGAAGATATTAAAGAAGTACATACTCATGTTGCTAGACAGTTATCTGTTGAAAAAAAGGTTTTGGCTGACGATCTTCCCCGTTTTGTATTTAATTCTGGACGCAATTTCGAATATCCTGATGCAGTTAGAGGAATTTATGTGACTGGCCACTCCGCGGGTGGGAGTAGGTTTAATGATTTAGTGAATTTAATAGATTCCACGGAACTAAATGCAATGGTTATCGATGTGAAGGACGATTGGGGTCAAATTACATATAAACTTCCAAAAGATTCCCCATTCGCTCATCTTGGACAGAATTATATTCATGATCCAAAAGAAATGCTGGATGTATTGGAGGAAAAACAGATATATCCAATCGCTAGAATAGTAGTTTTTAAAGACTCTACATTGCCAAAAACGAGACCAGATCTATCCTTTAAAGATGGTAAAAAGATATGGGTAAACGGGAGAGGTGAATCTTTTGTCAACCCATTTTTAAAAGAAGTATGGGATTATAACGTTGATATTGCGATTGAAGCAGCAAAACTAGGTTTTCAAGAAATTCAATTTGATTATGTTCGCTTTCCAGAAGGGTTTGAAAATCGAGATACCGAGTTGAAATATGGACTTGGTGAATATAAAGATACAAAAACAGACAATGTTCAGAAACGTGTTCACGCTGTTACAGATTTTGTGGCATACGCTAGAGAGAAATTGGCAAAGTACGGAGTAAAAGTATCTGTTGATATTTTTGGCTACACCGCTACCTTACCAGAAGCTCCTGGAATCGGACAAAACTTCTCCAAAATATCGGAAAATGTAGATGTTATTTCTTCCATGATCTATCCAAGTCATTGGACATCCTATTTTGGTATCGCCAAACCCGATTTGGAACCATATAAGCTCGTACGTGAATATGCGAAATTAGAAAATGCTAAATTAAGGGAATTGAAAAACCCTCCGGTTTCTCGTCCGTGGATTCAAGATTTCACCGCATCCTATTTAGGTGCTGGAAATTATCAAGTTTACGGAAAAGAACAAGTAGAGGCACAAATTAAAGCATTAAACGACGAAGGCATTAAAGAATATTTACTTTGGAATGCTGGAAATAAATATTCACCAAATGTAAATTATATCCCAGATAAAAAGTAATGCTGAATTAATAAAAGTACTGATAAAATCTCCTCTATTTAAACCTGGTTGTTGATTTGTGCTCAAGGCGCTTTGCTTTTCGCGGGAGGTGCGGGAACCTTTCTCAGCGCTTTGGGGCGAGGGACTGAAATACTACATTTGTGTCTTGATTTGAATCCTATCGAGACTGAAATGATGTGAAAACATTTTTGAGTCTCGACTCATGCCAATTGGGACTGAAATGACGAGAAAATAGTTTTTGAGTCTCAATTCGAATTCGATCGAGACAGAAACCACAGAAAAAGAACTATTTCAAAGTCCTCGAATTCATTTCGGCATTTTTTTTCCTTTTTTGGGAACGATAAAACGAGGAAGTTAAAGAAAAAACAAAAAAAGAATTCATATTTTTGTTTAAAGCTTGTTCGGCGGTGGTATAAAAAAATATACAAAAAAGGGACTATAACAGCATTGCAATTTTCATAGTAACAGATTTAGAAATTCCTTAAAAAACCTATTCAATCTGCTTGGAATAGTGTATAATACATTAGAAGGGTTGTTTCTATATAATCATTTTTTTAGAATGGAAACCAACAAAAATCGATAAATATTGAAACATGATTCTAAATTCTGTTATATAAGAGGCACTTTTATAAAGAATTTAATTCTTAAAAAAGGAGTGTGATTTGTATTATGGTAACATTGTACACATCACCAAGTTGCACATCGTGTAGAAAAGCAAGAATCTGGCTCGAGGAACAAAGCATTCCATATAAAGAGAGAAATATTTTCTCAGAACCACTTAGCTTGGAAGAAATTAAGGAAATCTTAAGAATGACAGAGGATGGGACAGACGAAATCATCTCAACGCGTTCAAAGATTTTCCAAAAGCTAAATATTGATTTGGATTCCCTTCCACTTCAACAATTATATGATCTAATCCAAAAAAACCCTGGACTTTTAAGAAGACCGATTATTTTGGATGAAAAACGACTTCAAGTCGGATACAATGAAGATGAAATTAGACGATTCCTTCCTAGGAAGGTAAGAACATATCAGTTGCGCGAAGCACAGAAAATGGTAAATTAAGCCCTGCATATATACTTATATGGAAAAGTGGCTGTTCCTAAGGCCGTTAAGGCACAGGGACAGCCTTTTTACTATGTCCAGCTTCGTCGCCTATCGCCTAGCGAACTGTCATGCCTTCTCTTTTGAGTAGTCAACATCAGATTTATCCCATCTGACTGTTTATGTTTTCTTTATCTTAGTAAAAATCACTACAGTTTTTACGTATGTCTATAGGCGAGGCACCTATGTTTTTCTTATAAAAATTTAGAAAATTGGCTTGATTTTAATGTGTATGTCATATAAAATAATCGAAACATTAATAAAAGTCATTGGGCATATGACTATTTTATAATTGGGAATATCTTTTGTTTCCAATTTAGCTAAACTTATCATAAAATATGAGTACAAGGAGAAAGGCACTAAGTACTTTGAGTACGGGATGATGATCCCTTCACCACCCAATAATAGAAGGGAGAGTTGATGTATGGAAATTGAACGTATTAACGAGCACACAGTAAAGTTTTACATTTCATATGTTGATATAGAAGAACGAGGCTTTGATCGGGAAGAAATTTGGTACAATCGCGAAAGAGGCGAAGAACTATTTTGGGAAATGATGGACGAAATTCATCAAGAAGATGATTTTGTACCGGATGGGCCTCTTTGGATTCAAATACAGGCATTGGACAAAGGGCTGGAAGTTATCGTGACAAAAGCACAGCTGTCAAAGGATGGACAAAAATTAGAGCTTCCTATCCCAACAGATAAAGGTGACATGCACGTTAATGATAAAATAGAAGAATTTTTAGATCAGCATTTTCACATTAAGCATTATGAAGAAAAAGCAGATGATGAGGCAGAGCTTGAATTTGTTCTTTTATTTAAGGATTTTGAGCATTTATTGGCGCTTTCCAAAGTGCACGATGTTGCCGAAATGGAAACAAAACTTTTTTCTTATGAAAACAATTATTATCTATATGTAAAATTCCCAGAGGATGTATTTGATGAAGAACAAATTGAAGATGCCTTGAGTATTCTCCTTGAATATGGCACAGAAAGCAATTACACTATTCATCGAATTGCTGAATATGGTAAAAACATCATTGATCTTGATGTTTTTAGTACACTTCGTCAATATTTCCAATAAGACGGCTGATTTCATTATCATGGAATCAGTCTTTTTTTGTTTCTCATTAAATAAAGGTTTTTTACAGAGACATGTAGAAGTAGTATTTTGAAAGGAAGTGGTAAATTGTTAACAGCCCTCAATCAAGACGGGAAGTATATTACGCTTGTTCACTCTTTTTACAACAAAGAGTTATTAGAACGATTACGAAGCAACGTTTATTTTTGTCCTCAATGCCATGAGCCCCTAATTCTTAAGGCAGGTGAAATCCGTATTCCTCATTTTTCTCATAGGAAACATTCATTATGTACAACCTCTCAAAGCGAGCCAGAAAGCATCCAGCATTTGCAAGGAAAAAAATATTTGTACAACTTTCTTACGCAGCAAGGCCTCTCAGTTACGATAGAGCATTATTTCCCAGACATTAAACAGCGTGCTGATCTTTTCGTACAAACTTATTCACATTCTTATGCGATTGAATATCAATGTTCTCCTTTAGCAAGAAGTTTATTGGAAGAGAGGACAAAAGGGTACAAAAGTATAGGTATTGTTCCATTATGGATTATGGGGGGAAAGCCATACCAAAAAATGCAAAAGGGTCTTTTTAGTCTATCGGATTTTCACTGGTCAATGATTAGGCAAAAGAAAGGATATGGCCACCATTTATTGAGTTTTGATTCAGAAAGCATGAGATTTTACCTCCTATCCCAAATTACCTCGATTAGCTCCAAAATAGTTTCTGCTACATTAACATCCCGTACAATAAGTACTGCGACTCTTCCACTACATTTTCCAATTTCAAAAACAAGAATGAAGCATTTAACATGGCTGCAGCATAAAAGAAAATGGCTTCAAAATAAAGTACAATACGGAAACCTCGTTCATGATCACTTCCTTAAAACAATTTATTCATCTGGAAACAATCCATTTTTGCTGCCGCCTATTTGTGGGCTTCCAGTCCCTCATATGGAATGCTTCTATTCCCATCCACTTGAATGGCAGTTTTTAATTTTTCAAGAATGTTTAAGTAAACTACAAATTGGTACCCGTGTATCATTGAAATATATTAATCAAAAGATGGAAGCGGGGATAAAATCAGGATTCATAAACCCTAGATTTTTCCCCTTGGATCGTGAAATTACATGGAGGAATGCTGTCGAGAATTATTTTTCGCTTTTAACAGAAATGGAATATTTCACGAAATTAGGCGAAGACTTATTTAAGATGAATAAACAAGTCAAAATTCCAATGTCAATAGAAGAGGGAATGCAGTGGGAGGAAGCAATTTTTCGGAAAATAAACGATAGGAACTCAAGTCTAGCGAAAATAGATGAATCTTGTTTCTTTTTTGAAGGTCTAGCAGGATTCACCAAAATTAAGTAGAATATGTATTAAGTGCTTACCTTTCGATTTACGAAAGAAATATAGTTAAAAATGAATGGAGGATGGCAATGGCCAATGAAACTGTAGTAAAAACACTTCCTTCTCGTTCTGAAATAAACGAGGAAATGACATGGAGACTGGAAGATATTTTCTCATCAGATGATTCTTGGGAAAAAGAATATGATGATATAAAAGAAATGTTAAAAGAAGCTGGTCAATTTAAAGGCAAGCTGAGTGAAAGTGCTGATCAATTATTTGAAGCTCTTGAGTTCCAGTCTAAAGTATCGGAGCGGATGGGAAAACTCTATACATATGCACATATGCGTTATGATCAAGATACTGGGGATTCTCATTATCAAGGATTCAATGCGCGGGCAGAAAGTCTTTATTCTGTTTTAGCAAGTGAATTTTCTTACATTGTACCGGAAATTTTAGATATGGACGAAAGTAAAATTGCTCAGTTTTTAGATGAAAATAAAGATCTTCAATTATACAAAAAAGCTTTGGAAGAAATCAATCTGCAAAGAGGCCATGTATTAACGGCTGAACAAGAGGCTTTACTTGCTCAAGCATCTGAGGTGCTAGGGGCTTCTAGTACTACTTTTGGAATGTTGAATAATGCCGATTTGGAGTTTCCGGTAATTAAAGATGAGGAAGGACAAGAGGTCCAAATCTCCCACGGAAACTATATTCGCTTTTTGGAAAGCTCCAATCGCAGGGTTCGTGAAGAAGCTTTCAAAAAGGTATACGAAACGTACGGAAAGTTCAGTAATACATTTTCAAGTACATTGAGTGGTGCAGTAAAGAAAGATAATTTTTATGCGAAAGCCCGAAATTATGAATCTGCAAGGCATGCTGCACTATCGGCTAATAATATTCCGGAAAGTGTGTATGATAATTTAGTCAATACGATCAATAAGAACTTACATTTATTGCATCGCTATGTGAAACTGCGCAAAAAAGTACTTGGTGTCGATCAGCTACATATGTATGATCTTTATACGCCTTTAGTAAAAGATGTAAAAATGGATATACCTTACGATGAAGCAAAACAATTGGTTATTGACGGTCTTGCTCCGCTTGGCGAAGAGTATGCCTATATTCTAAAAGAAGGTTTCGAGAATCGCTGGGTAGACGTATTTGAAAATAAAGGGAAACGCAGTGGTGCCTATTCATCAGGTGCTTACGGTACAAATCCGTATATTCTAATGAATTGGCAAGACAATGTGAATAATTTATATACACTTGCCCATGAATTTGGCCATAGTGTCCATAGCTACTATACAAGAAAAACACAACCATACCCATATGGAGATTATTCTATTTTTGTAGCGGAAGTAGCATCTACGTGCAATGAGGCGTTGCTCGGCGACTATATGCTGAAACGGACAGACGATAAGCAGGAACAGCTCTATTTGCTTAATCACTATTTAGAAGGATTCCGTGGTACTGTCTTCCGTCAAACCATGTTCGCCGAATTTGAACATCTCATCCATCAAAAAGCTCAAAATGGCGAAGCTTTAACTGCTGATATGCTGACGAAGGAATATTATGCATTAAATAAAAAGTACTTTGGCGAAGAAGACATTCATATCGACGAGGAAATTGGATTAGAATGGTCTAGAATCCCTCATTTCTATTACAATTACTACGTATATCAATATGCGACAGGCTTCAGTGCGGCTGCTGCCTTATCCAGTCAGATTCTTGAAGAAGGAGAATCTGCTGTTACTAGGTATTTGGAATTCTTAAAAGCAGGAAGCTCTGATTATCCAATCGAAGTATTGAAAAAAGCGGGAGTCGATATGACGACTGCGGCCCCAATCGAAGCAGCATGTAAAGTATTTGAAGAAAAGCTTGCTGAAATGGAGCAATTATTAGCTGAATAAAAAGGAAACAAAAAGCTGCTCTCTTTATATAAGGAGCAGCTTTACTTATTGAATCCTCGGAATTTGTTTCTGCTATTTAAAAACGTCAATAATACAAGCAATGCTAAAAAAAGTAAAGGGGAAGTGATATATATTGGAATTAAATTCAATAAGCCAAGAATATTAAAGAAAAAGCAGACAATGATAATAGCAACCATCAAGAATATGATAATTTTTCTCAAGGTCCCCGTCTCCATTCTCATAGTATTTATTAACGTATATGCAAGCGATAAATATAAAATTCTCTTTCTAATGGAATCAAAAAAATACCAGGTAAAGAACCTGGCATTTAGACAATCTATAAACCACCTGATGTATATTTCCAAAAGGGGCCATTTTTCGCATCAATTTTTTGAACTTTTTGTTGCAATTGCAACTTCTTCAATTGCTTTTCTATTTGTTGGACGGGTAGATCATAAATCATTGCTAGATCCTTTGATGCTACGATTGGATGAGCGGACAAAAAAAGCTCTAAAGGGGGTTTTTCCGCTGGTTTAGGATGCCGCTCCAACATTTCTGTTAAAAGTTGGACGTAAATATCATAAGAGTATAAACCGGTAATTTTTAAGCCTTCATCCTCGATATTCTCGTTGAAAAATACCATTGCGGGCATTTCACTAATTTCCATTTCGGAGGAAATCTTTAAGTCGCATTGAAAAGCTTTTGCTGAACTGTAAGAATAAACATCACTTATAAATTCCTCTAAATCTATCCCTACATATTTTGCACATTGCTGAATTACATTTATATCTGTAATATCAGCATTTTCTACAAAAAGTAATTCCTGCAGCCTGCGAATAAATCGAATCCCAGCTCTTTTCCCCTGTAGTTCCGCTGCTTTAATGCTAATAGCAGCTAAATGAGGTGTACAGAAATTTTGTGGGTTCTTAAGTTGCTGGTCATTTTTCTTTTCGCTTAGTTTTCCAACTTTTTTATTCCATATTGCGAGATTTCCTGATAATACATATTTCAGTGTGAAATAATCCCCGTACTCAATTTGGAGCTTATTGATAATAGGTGAAAGTGACCAGCATTCCGAACAAAAAGGATCGATAAACAAATAAATTTCCATGGGCTTATTGTCCATATAATGCGTGTTACGTTTATTTGCTGAACGTTGTTTATTCAAAACTATTCACCAAGACTTTTGATATGCCTGAAGTTTTTATTAGTTTATTAGCAATAAATGCGTCATACGGCTTAACACGATTCCCAACCATATGAATCGCTCCTTTTTCTAAAATAGTATGTTTATTGTAGCAACCACTGGATAATAACTCAAACAAATAGCACTGCAAAAACAAAAGCGTAAGCACCTGTCCATCGACGTACAGGCCCACAGGATGTGGGTCCGTCGACGTCGCCACAGGACGTGGCGTTTTTAGTCGACGTTCCTTTTTCGGCCTAAGACTTGCGATAAAGAAACACGGCGAGGTTGGAAAAGCGGAAGTCGCCTAATCAGCCTCGAAAAGCAAATGTTCTAAGGCAAAAAAAGTCTGTATTTTAACTTTTATTGACGCTGGTTTATGACCTCGAGGGGCTGGCGACTGCAGCTAGACAAGACAAGCTAGTGAAATTGGCACTTTAAATTTCACCTGATGTTGACTATGCAAGCGAAAAGGGCAAGAAGTTTGCTAGTCGATAGGTGCTGAAGCTGGACGGAACTATCTTAAAATAGAATTTTCCAAGGGTTCTAATTAATTTGTATTTAGCATAAAAAAACTGCTCACATAAGTGGGCAGTAGTTTCTCAAGTATAAAATGTTTCGGTAACTTTCCTTACATAATTTTGTGTTTCTTTAAATGGTGGAATGCCTCCATATTTATCGACATTTCCCGGTCCAGCATTATAGGCTGCAAGTGCAAAGGTAAGATTCCCATCATACTTGTCCAGCATATTTCGTAAATACTTACTTCCACCCATTACATTTTGGAGAGGGTCGAAAATATCAGTAACACCAAGACCTTTTGCCGTTTGTGGCATGAGCTGCATTAACCCCGTAGCACCGGCACTACTGACAGTCGTAGGATTAAAATTGGATTCATGCTTAATGATTGATTTTATGAGTTTGGCAGGGAGGTTGTACACTTCTGATGCTTTCTGGATGATCGTCTCTATATTTTCAGGGATAGTAGTATTATTATTAATCGTTGTATTTAAGTTGACAGCCATCTGGAATTGACTTTGATCAATAATAGGTTGGTTTCTTAATTGCATTTGGAAGATGGCACCAAGACTATTCGTATTAATAGTGTGTGATGGGGAAGCGTGAACAGAGTTCGTTAACGTCTCCTGCAATAACTCCCCAAAAGAACTGCTTTCATCGCTAAGTTGGGATGTATTTCGTTCCCCTGAAAAACCTTTTATTAATTGAATATCAAGGATTGTTTTTAAGTGGCCTAACGTATTCATGGGGATTCATCCTTCTTTCCTTGTATTACTTTATACAGCCTGCTTATTTTATTATCGGCATGCCGAATGTTGATGTTTAACTTCTTTAGCAGCTCGTAAAATATTGTTTCGCCTTTTTCCCGATTCATTGTTTCATATTCCAACTCGAAATCTTCATTACCTAGATAGAAACTATGATCAAATACAAGAAGTCCACTTTCATATTCTGTTTCCGCTCGATCTGTCCGCAATGATCCGAAAAGGTAAAAATCTTTAATAGGGATATTCATTTTAAGTAATTCATCTTTTACTTCACCATCATATATAACAGAATCATTCAACATCAAATATGCTTCAGAATGAGATAGTGTATCGTTTATTTCTAAAAGCCCTGTTTTTGCTGGCTTTTTCAAAGTTAATTCATATTTTCCTGGTAATTCTCGGATTCGTAAAGCAGCACCTAATTGCTTTAAAGCGAAATCCTTCGTATCAAAATAATGATTGGTTTGTGAGAAAAAATGATTTTTAGTAATATGAAAGGTTTGTAGTAGATGGTGGAATTCTTTTTCCGTCACAATGTTTTTAAATTCAATTTCAATATTTCTAGACAATTTGCTAACCCCTTCCATACTTAACTATTCTTATTTTACCTTAAAAAGGATTGATTACAATAAAATTCAATAAAGTATCAAATTGCAGACAGTGAAACTTTAAGAAAATATTGTTTGTGCTAAAATAAGGAGGAAATCTTTCATAAATGTCTAGCTGCAGCGCCATCGACTAGCAACTTTCATGATCTCCCGCTTGAGAAGTCAACATCGACTTTTCCTACCGGACTTGTCGTGTTTCCTTTATTTCAAGTCTAAGGTCGAAAAAGAGCGTCGACTAAAAACGCCACTTCTTGTGGTGACATTGAGGGAGCCGCATCATGTGGACCAGTAAGTCGATGATCAAAGCGCTTGAGCTTTTCTAAATAGTCATTATTGAGGTGAAGTTATAGTGAACCACTGGGAACAATTTTTAGCTCCTTATAAACAAGCGATAGATGAATTGAAAATTAAATTAAAAGGCATGAGAAGCCAATTTGAGCAGGAACATATACATTCACCAATCGAATTTGTAACTGGACGGGTAAAACCAATCGCGAGTATCCTGGATAAAGCCCAGCAAAAGAATATACCGTTGGATAAAATCGAGACCGAAATGCAGGATATAGCTGGACTAAGGATGATGTGCCAATTTGTCGACGATATTGAAACAGTTGTTAAACTTTTGAGACAACGAAATGATTTCAGGATTGTAGAGGAACGAAACTATATATCAAATAAAAAACCAAGCGGATACCGTTCTTATCATGTCGTAATAGAATATCCCGTCCAAACCATTAACGGCGAGAAAAAAATACTTGCTGAAATTCAAATTCGTACACTTGCGATGAACTTTTGGGCAACGATCGAACATTCTTTAAACTATAAATACAAGGGACAGTTCCCGGAAGAAATTAATAAAAGGCTGCAGGATGCAGCGGAGGCAGCTTTTCGTTTAGATGAAGAAATGTCACAAATAAAAGAAGAAATTCAGGAAGCGCAAGTATATTTTTCAAAAAATAAAGAAGCCGTTAAAAAGTTAGAGAAAAAAAACGACTATGATTAACAACTTGCCAGAAAGGATGAGAAAAGTGAAATTTGCGATTACGTCGAAAGGGAATCCAACGTCTAATACACTAATGCATAAAATGAGATTATATTTACAGGATTTTGAAATGGTCTATGATGAAGATCAACCGGATATCGTCATATCTGTTGGAGGAGATGGGACTTTACTGTATGCGTTTCATCGCTATAGTTCCCGTTTGGATAAAACAGCTTTCGTGGGAGTACATACTGGTCATCTTGGCTTTTATGCAGATTGGGTGCCGAGTGAAATAGAAAAGCTCGTCATTGCGATTGCAAAAACTCCATATCAAATTGTTGAATACCCGCTGCTTGAGGTATTGATTCGTTATCGTCACGGCGGCAAAGAAACTCGTTATTTAGGATTAAATGAGTCTACTGTTAAAAGTATTGTCGGTACACTTGTTATGGATGTGGAAATCCGTGGAGACCATTTTGAACGTTTTAGGGGTGATGGTTTATGTGTATCCACTCCATCGGGAAGTACGGCTTATAATAAAGCATTAGGCGGAGCGATTATTCATCCGTCTCTTCATTCCATACAGCTTGCTGAAATGGCATCGATTAATAATAAGGTTTTCCGAACGGTTGGATCGCCGCTTATCTTGCCTGATCATCATACTCTTGTCCTTAAACCAGTCAAAACATTTGATTTTCATGTAACAGTAGACCATCTTACAGTCATGCACCGGGATGTGAAGTCGATTCAATTCCGTGTGGCAGAAGAAAAAATCCGCTTTGCGAGATTCCGTCCCTTCCCATTTTGGAAAAGAGTTCACGATTCTTTTATTTCTGATGGTAACTAATAAGATGGATCCTTATTCATTAAAGTGGACAATTGAAAAAAAGGATGAAGGGCAAACAATAAAAGAATATTTGTACATAAAAGGGATATCAAAAAGGGCGTTAACGGATATCAAATTTACAGGTGGCTCAATCATAGTAAATGGACAAGAACAGAATGTCCGATATCTATTGAAGGAATTCGATGTACTCATCATCGAATTTCCTCCCGAGGAAATTAATGAAAGGATGAAAGGGGAGGATATCAGTCTTTCTATTTGTTATGAAGACGATGATATCATTGTCGTTGAAAAGCCGCCTTATATGAATACGATTCCTTCACGTGATCATCCAATAGGAAGTCTTGCAAATGCACTAGTCTATCATTATGAAAAGGCTGGAAATGCGTCAGCTATCCATATTGTCACTCGATTGGACCGAAATACATCTGGTTTAGTGCTAATTGCGAAACATCGCCATGCCCATCACTTATTGAGTTTACAGCAACAAAAAGGACAGATTCGAAGGTATTATGAAGCTTTTGCAGAAAATGAATTCGATGAAGTTATAGGGTGTATTGATGCTCCGATTGGACGAAAGCCAACGAGTATAATCGAAAGGGAAGTGAGGGCGGACGGTCAAAGTGCTGTTACTCATTACAGACTAATCCGTAATTATCCTCATTTTTCGCATGTTCAATTGGAACTTGAAACGGGAAGGACCCATCAAATTAGGGTGCACATGGCTCATTTAGGGCATCCTTTGCTTGGCGATGATTTATATGGAGGGAATCAAAAAATCATTAATCGCCAAGCACTTCATTGCAAAGAATTACACTTCATACACCCTTTTAAACAAATTGAACTAATCTTTTCTTCGGCGCTTCCGGATGATATGGAAATGCTCATTATAAAGGAAAGCTTTTGAACTTTTCAGCGACAAAAGGCATGCTTGATGGAACGGAGACAGTCTTTATCTCAGGATAACGCAGTGCCGTGAGTTTTCCGCCAAAGACGGCCCCTGTGTCTATATTCATCGTATTACCGACCAATCGCGGTTCTTGGACTGGTGTATGTCCATATACGATGAATGGCTTCCCATTATATGATTTTGCCCAATCGCGACGAACAGGCATTCCATTTGGCAGGAATTCCCCCGTCACATCTCCGTATAATACAAAGGATTTAACACTTTTATTGTGCTTCCCAATATAATCTGCTCTTATCCCAGCATGTGCAATAACAAGTTTCCCATCATCTAGTACATAATAAAGTGGCGATCCATCATATAAATCCGTGAACATTTTCTTATAATGATTGAATTCTTTTAATGGGAGGGCGTTCAATTCTGCTACCGTAGTTTCGAGACCGTGGGTGGTTTGCACGTTCCGGCCAAGAAAATACCGATATAATTTATTACAATGATTGCCTGGAACATAATAAGCTCCGTGACTTTTCCATAGTTTCCAAACAATTTCAATCATTTTTAATGAATGTGGACCGCGATCGGTAATATCACCGACGAAGGCCAATTTTCTATGACAATTGTGGGCAGGAAATCCGTCTTTCCACGAATAATCCATTTTTTCTGTCAAGGCGACAAATTCATCATAACAACCATGTACATCTCCAATAATATCAATATTCAAGTCATTCACCTCGTATCATTTAAAATTACCATCTTAGCTATAGATACTTTATTTCAATATTTTAGCGACAAATGTAAATAGATTTGTTAGGATAGTGTAGACAAAAGGGAAGGAGGAGTCAATATGGACAATACATTTGAATCAAATGGCCAAATTAATGAAGAACTTCTCAATCAAACAATAGATGAAGACAATATGCTAGGATTTCGAGAGGAGTTCATGACTCTTCACCCATATGATCAAGCACAGTTTTTTTTCAAGCTCTCTCCTCAGGAAAGAATGAAAGTATACCATTATTTATCTCCTAAAGAACTTGCCGACTTTTTTGAAATGCTTGAAATTGAGGATAGTGAATATAAAAGTATTTTAGCGGAAATGGAACCTAAATATGCGGCAGATATGCTGGCAAATATGTTTGCCGATAATGCAGTTGACGTTTTAAATAATTTGGATAAAGATCAGACTGCGAGTTATCTATCTATTATGGATCATACATCCGCACAGGAAATAAAAGGCTTGCTTCATTATGAGGAGTATACGGCTGGAAGTATCATGACAACGGAATTTATTGCGATCTCAGCAAATCAAACCGTCCGTTCGGCTATGTATATTTTAAAGAAAGAAGCGCCAAAAGCTGAGACTATTTATTATGTGTATGTGATCGATGAGGATGGTCGACTGGTCGGCGTCATTTCCCTTCGTGATTTAATCATTAGCAGTGATGACACGATGATTTATGATATTATGTTTGATCGAATAGTTTCCATTTCTGTAAGTGCTGACCAAGAAGAAGCAGCAAAACAAATGAGAGACTACGACTTGCTTGCACTGCCTGTTGTCGACTTTCAAAATCATTTACTTGGAATTATTACGGTCGATGATATTATTGACGTTATCGACGAGGAAGCATCTGATGACTATTCAAAGCTTGCGGGTGTTTCTGATATGGATACAATCGACAAAAATCCATTTGCTGCAGCAAAGAAAAGACTTCCGTGGCTAATCATTTTGCTGTTTTTAGGTATGTTCACTGCAAGCCTAATTGGGAGATTTGAAGATACGTTAAGCCAAGTGCCAATTGTAGCAGTTTTTATTCCACTTATTGCGGGAATGGCTGGGAATACAGGAACTCAAAGCTTGGCGGTAGCGGTCCGAGGAATTGCCACTGGGGAACTTCAAGAATTGAGTAAAATTAAACTTATTATTAGAGAATCAGGTACAGGACTGATTACGGGAACGATATGTGGTGTATTGGTATCTATTATCGTGTATGTATGGAAAGGTGAACTCCTACTAGGTTTTCTAGTCGGGATTTCCATCTTGGCATCATTATTTGTTGCAACACTGGCCGGCTCTTTAGTTCCTTTAATTATGCATAAATTTAAAATCGATCCAGCTGTGGCATCAGGGCCTTTTATTACGACAATGAATGATATTACTTCTATCCTAATATATTTTGGCTTGGCAACTATGTTTATGAGTTACTTGATTCATTAATTTAGCAATCTTATTGAAAGTTGGTACACCGTTATGGAACAAGAATCATCTCTACTCTCTCTTGTAATTGTATTGGTTGTTGCATTTATTACTCCATTTATATTACATCGTTTTCGGCTAACATTTATGCCAGTCGTCATTGCTGAAATTATTATGGGCTTAATTATTGGGAAAAGTGGATTTGATCTAATTCAAGACGGATCTTGGTTAAACACACTTTCGACCCTAGGGTTCATATTTTTAATGTTTTTAAGTGGGCTGGAAATTGATTTCACAGCCTTTAAACCAAGTAAAAAGAAAACAGTATTACATAATGGGAACGTTGAGCCAAATCGATTAATAGTTTCTATTATTATTTTCACCGGAATTTTTATATTATCAGTTGGATTATCGTTTCTGTTTGTAAAAATGGGATTGATTGATAATGTATTTTTAATGACATTAATCATTTCAACCATATCATTAGGGGTCGTAGTTCCTACTCTTAAAGAAGGAAATGTATTAAAAACAGGAATTGGTCAAATTATTTTACTAATTGCTGTCATTGCGGATCTTGTCACGATGATTTTACTTGCTATTTTTGTTTCCGTTTCGAGTGACACTCAAGGAAATATGTGGTTATTGCTTATTTTATTCGCTGCAGGTATATTTCTCTATTTTATCGGAAATCGACTTAAAAATCGTCCAATCATTGAGAGATTATCAACAGGAACCGTTCAAATTGGAACGAGAGCTATCTTTACATTGATTATTGTGTTAGTCGCTTTATCTGAATCGGTAGGTGCAGAAAATATATTGGGTGCCTTTTTAGCCGGTACCTTAGTTTCTTTATTGAATCCGAAACAAGAAATGGTCCAGCAACTTGATTCATTTGGATATGGTTTTTTAATTCCGATTTTCTTCGTAATGGTGGGTGTTGATCTTGATTTATGGTCACTTTTGAGTGATAAAAATTTACTCGTATTAATCCCATTATTATTAGTGGCATTATTGGCTTCAAAAATTATTCCAGTCTTCATTTTAAGAAAATGGTATGATACAAAAACAGTTGTTGCTTCAGCCTTCTTACTTACGTCCACTTTGTCACTTGTAATAGCCGCTGCAAAGATAGCGGAGCGAATCGAAGTGATTACGCCCGAAATGAGCGGGACGTTTATATTAGTTGCAGTGATTTCATGTATCATTACTCCGATTTTCTTTAAGAAATGGTTTCCGAAAGAAAATGGATATGAACGCAAACTTAAATTGGCTTTCATTGGAGCAAATCAACTAACCCTTCCAGTATCAAAGGAATTAAGTAGTGAGCAGTTTGAATCAACTGTTTATCATAAAAAAATGGAAAAGTTAGAATCACAAAACACCGACATGGTATTTAATATTGTCGAAATTCATGATTATCAAAATGCCGTATTAGAAAGTGCGGGAATATTTGAGTCAGACATTGTTTTTATTTCCACTGGAGATGAAAAGCAAAATGCCATTTTAGCCAGCGAAGCAAAGAATCGTGGAATTGAGAGAGTCATTGCGAGAATCGAGAGTCCTGAACTAGCAAAACAATTAAAAGAAATGGATATTGAAGTATTTTCGACTATTCTTTCAACAACAGCTTTACTAAAAGCTTTAATAGAATCACCGAAGGTTGCACAAATTATGACGAATGGCGAAACGGCATTATATGAAATAGAAATGCTAAATAGGCAATTCGCTCATATGACATTAAGGGAATTTCCATTCATGGGTGATATCATAGTCGTTAGAATATTTAGGGAGAATGATTCGCTTGTTCCTCACGGCGATACCGAATTAAGAATGGGAGATCGTTTAATCGTGACTGGAACGAAGGAATATGTTGATCACTTAATGAAGGAACTGCAATACTCCCTCTAGGGAAAACCATTTTTAATCATACTTTACAACATTGAAACTTCTCGTGTATGATTAGGACTAGGTACTAATAACTTGTATAATAAGGGGATGATCGAATTGAATCTTTCTTTAAACGGAAAAACATATGTTGTAATGGGAGTAGCAAATAAACGTAGCATCGCTTGGGGAATCGCTCGTTCTCTTCATAGCGCTGGAGCTAAATTGATTTTTACATATGCCGGGGAACGTCTTGAAAAAAGTGTCCGTGAGCTTGCTGATTCTTTAGAGGGAGAAAAATCACTTGTACTGCCTTGTGATATTACTAAAGATGAAGATATCGAGCTGTGCTTTAGTCAAATAAAAGAAGCTGCTGGTCCAATTCATGGTATCGCACATTGCATCGCATTTGCTAATAAGGAAGAACTAACTGGAGATTATTTAAATGTAACAAGAGATGGATTTTTACTAGCTCATAATATCAGTGCTTATTCGCTCACAGCAGTAGCGAAAACAGTACAAAAGCTAGACGTCATGTCTGAGGGCGGCAGCATCGTAACAATGACTTATCTTGGTGGAGAGCGCGTCGTTACAAATTATAATGTAATGGGTGTAGCAAAAGCTTCTCTTGATGCAAGTGTTATGTATTTGGCAAGTGATCTTGGAAAACATGGAATCAGAGTCAATTCCATCTCAGCAGGACCAATTAGAACACTTTCTGCTAAAGGGATCAGTGATTTCAATAGCATCTTAAAAGACATTGAAGAAAAAGCACCGCTTCGTAGAACAACAACACCTGAAGAAGTTGGCGACACAGCACTATTCTTATTTAGTGACCTATCTCGCGGTATTACGGGTGAAAATATTCATGTAGATTCAGGATTTCATATACTAGCTATATAATTATAAGCAACTGTCACTAACATTGTGGCAGTTGCTTATTTGTTTCTCAGAAGGAAACCTTAGGCTCTTTTTGGCATACATATAAAACGAAGTATGATAAACGGAGGTGCCCCTTCATGGAGAATAATAATGAAGGAAATAAAGAGGAGCCTTTATTATATATCCACCAGCCGAAATTCCAAAGGCCCGCTAGGAAAATGCAAGATTCCTTTTTATCTGAGGATGTAAAGGAAAATGTTCAAATGGAAAACAATGTCCAACAAGAGGTACACAAAAAGCAAACTTTTACTATTCCTCCTTTAGGCAGTGAAAATATGATAGAGGTTGTACAAGAGATTCCAGAAGAAAAGCAAGAAGAAGTACAAAAGCCAGTATCTGCAGCAGATTATTTCAGGCGGAACCCGGGTACTTCATCAAGAAAGAGTTGGAACTTGACTCCTGTAAAACCATTTAGAGACATGTCCATTCTGGAAAAACTACAATACTTATCCGGATTTCCAAGCAGTCAACAACCATACCCATGTGAATTTATTACGGAAAGTAAGCGATATAGAGGTACATTAAGTAAGTTTGAACATGATCGAATTGCAGTTAAAAATTCTCAAGGCGATGTAAACGAAGTAGATGTGAAGGATCTACAAGCAATAAGAATAATTATATAACGGAAAGATAAAATGGGGCTGATTGGCCCCATTTTACAATCACACTTCGCAAATTCCAAGATTTACATCGGCGATACATTGTACAGCGCAGAAGCAATGTAAATCTACTGTTATACAGCTGTTGCTTGAAGCCCAGTTGTTTACAGAACAAAGTGCTTCGTAGCTAAGTTTACCGTTAGGGAATAAGTTAACAACTGTTTGATTGTTTAAAGGAACTAATACACGCAAAGTTGCGCAGCAATTATCGAAAATGTCCTCGACTCTAAAAAATACTGATACACATTTTCCGGCAGTACCTTTAAATAATCCTTTGAATAAGTCTCCGTTTTTATTAGTTAAAGTAAAAACACGAGTATCCGAACGTTGGCGAGCTGGGAGTGCTAAATCACCAAGAGGCTCAACAAAACAATTGGATGTACAAGTGAGACATTCTTCTTCTACTGCTTCGTCTTGTATATCCTTAATGGCGCGGACTACTTGACAAACACAGTTCATTTGACATCCGCACCCTGAATTAGAATTGGTGCCAAGCACTTCACTTGATTCCATCTCTTCATAACTCATGGATTATTTTCCTCCTTCTTTAAAATTGATTCATTTACACTACTAACATATTAGGTAGGAGCCAAATGAGTTACGGACAAACGCCCCCTTTTGGGAAAATAGGCAGGTTAGGAGCCAAGGAAATGGATATAACATGGATTAAATTTTTATTGATGAGTCTAGCGATATTCCGTATCACAAGACTGATTGTATTTGACCAAATAACTACTTTTATAAGAGCCCCTTTTTTAATGGAATATGAAGAAACAAATATTTTAGGGCAAAAAGAAGAATACTTAATCCCTCGTGTAGGCGGATTACGTGGTTGGATCGGAAAGCTGATTAGTTGCTATTGGTGTACAGGCGTATGGACGGCAATCGGAGTTTTTATTTTCCAGTTTTATTTTCCTGTCATTATGGATCCTGTCATCCTTATTTTTGCTTTAGCAGGAATGGCGGCCATAATTGAAACGATTATTCAAAAGCTGACATTAGACTAAATTTGCCTTTTATAAAAACAAATCACGTGTGGATTTCATAAAATGTAAAAGGTTAGATTTCAAAAATTTAGGAAGTGATTGTGATGCAAAGACCACCTAGAAGGCCAAGACCCATTGGAACAACCAAGCCGAAGAAATCCGGGTGTGGGTGCGGAAGGCCGACAAAAAAGCCTAGAAGTTATTAAAATGGGGTAGAAAAATGATTTGAAATTGGGGATGACTTCAAAAGCGAAGTCATCCCTATTCTTTTTTAACGATTAGCATTCATAATTTAGCAAATGTAGAGAAAAATATTGATAACCTTACTTATTTTCTACGCCAGCGTGTCGAGTTTCCTGCAGATTCGCTGTATTGTATAGCGATTATGAACTTAATGCTCTTATAACTGGGAGGAATCCATGGTCAAAAAAATGATTGTTACCGCTATAATATGTGTTGTATGTTTCATGAGCGGATGTTCGAATGAACCTCATGAAAAAAAGAGCGACACATCATTAGTGAAAAAAACTCAACCCGCCCCTATTGAAATCAATTACAAGAAAAAGGAAAGTTCTATTGCTTATCAGGTGAAGAAAGAAGTTAAAAAGATGGATGAAATTTATGATGTTGCAATTATTGAAGGAGATAAAAATATACTTGTTTCTTATAAAGTAAAGCATCTTCAACGATTCCGCATGAAAAAAATTGAAAAAGAATTAACTAAGTCTTTAAAAAAGAAATTTCCTAAGCATAAATTCATCGTTTCAAGTGACTATAAAATTTTCCTTGAAGCCATTCGGTTAAAGGAGAAAATAGAATACGACAATCTTTCAAATAAAGACGCGGAAAAACGCCTAAATAAAATTATTAAATTAAAAAAGGAAATGACATAATATGGCTCAAAAAAGTAAAACGAAAACTCCTGAACAAATTCAGTATGATCAAATGCAAAAAAAGCATGAACTGAAAAGACCGATTTTTAAAAATTGTATTCGTGCTTTTTTCGTTGGCGGAACGATTTGCTTAATTGGCCAGGCGATTACTTATGTTTATATTTATTACTTTGATTTTACTGAAAAAACTGCTGGAAACCCTACCGTCGCCACGATGGTTTTTATTGCGATGCTCTTAACAGGGTTCGGGGTGTATGACAGGCTTGGGCAATTTGCGGGAGCGGGAAGTGCCGTACCTGTAACAGGATTCGGTAATGCGGTCATTTCTTCAGCGATTGAGCACCGAACAGAGGGCTTTGTATTAGGGGTAGGAGGAAATATATTTAAACTTGCCGGCTCAGTTATTGTATTTGGGGTATTTTCAGCTTTTGTAGTAGCACTTATTAAAACTATATTCCTACAGTGGGG
This sequence comes from Lederbergia panacisoli, assembly GCF_024626525.1. Taxonomy (GTDB): domain Bacteria; phylum Bacillota; class Bacilli; order Bacillales; family Bacillaceae_C; genus Lederbergia; species Lederbergia panacisoli. Next base: position 377,450 of record NZ_JANJGU010000002.1, on the reverse strand, counting down.
GGGATTCTAATGCTTCAGGGCTCGCAATCATGGGTTTTTCAAAATCAACCTGTCATTCTTTCTACAGGAGTGGTGGGTGGCCCTTTTGAAAAGGAATGTAGAGTAGCAAATGATTTTGATAAATTTCACGATGACCTATGGATGGGCCAGGATTCATATGAAAAAGCACAGCGGGTTCTATTGGAGGATGCGGTACAAATCGCACTAAGGAAAAAAGGAGTTAAAGAAGATGCAATTCAATTTTTTCTCGCAGGTGATTTAATCAACCAAATTACTCCTACCAGTTTTGCGGCAAGAACAAACCAAATTCCCCATCTAGGCTTATTCAGTGCATGTGCTGTGTCAACTCAAGGTCTTGCCCTGGCAGCGATGATCATAAATAATGGAGGGGCAAAGCGCATTCTAACTGGTGCGGCAAGTCATAATGCTTCTGCAGAAAAGCAATTTCGCTATCCAACTGAGTACGGAGGACAAAAACCACCTACTGCACAATGGACAGCTACTGGAGCAGGTGTAGCGTTGGTTAGTGTGAACGAAAATCTACAACATCCACATCCGAGGGTAATCTCCGCCACTATTGGAAAGGTAATTGATTTAGGACTCAAAGACCCATTTAATATGGGTGGAGCAATGGCACCCGCAGCCGTCGATACTATCCAGCGTCATTTATTTGATTTGAAAATTGATCCATCCTATTATGATTTAATTATTACAGGGGATCTTGCAGAAATTGGAAGAAATACTGCATTGGAACTATTTAATGAAAAGGGATTGTCTATCGACGAACACTTATTCCAAGACTGCGGCCTCCTTCTATATAGTCCGGAACAAGAAGTATTTGCTGGTGCAAGTGGTCCCGGATGTTCGGCAACAGTCATGTACGGCCATTTACTAAATCAAATGGCAAAAGGAGTTTACAAGCGAATTTTAGTAGTAGCAACAGGCGCTTTATTATCCCCATTATCCTTTCAACAAAAAGAAAGCATTCCATGTATTGCTCACGCAGTAGCAATTGAATACAGTTAAGCATTTTATATAGGAGGGTGAAGTGTATGCTAGCCATGTTTTTGTGGGCATTTATTATTGGTGGCTTAATTTGTGTGATCGGACAACTAATGTTTGATGCTGCAAAATTAACACCAGCGCACACTTTAAGCATTTTAGTTTGTATGGGTGCTGTTTTGGCCGGATTTGGGCTTTATGAACCACTGATTGATTTTGCTGGAGCGGGTGCGACGATTCCGATTACTAGTTTTGGGAATGCGCTTGTGAATGGAGCCATGTTGGAAGCAGAGAAACATGGAATTGTAGGTGTGATGACAGGTATGTTCGAAGTAACTTCTTCAGGAATATCAGCCGCCATTATTTTTGGTTTTATCGGAGCTCTTGTGTTTAAACCAAAAGGCTAATCGGTGCTAAAGTTTAGATTACGCTGTAAATGCCCATACAGATTACCCTTTTACCACATAAATTATTAGGGATACAACTAAAGTGAGGTGAAAGTGTATGTTTGGATATGGCGGTTTTGGAGGTTATGGTGGCTGTGGTTACGGCGGCTACGCAGGCGGCTTTGGTGGTGGAAGTGCATTTGTATTGATTGTTGTACTGTTCATCTTGCTAATCATTGTAGGAGCTAGCTTTTGCTAATGTAAAAACGTAAAAAGATGGAATACTTTAATATGGGTATTCCGTCTTTTTTTATTCTCCATTTCACTTATTGATATATACCTACATATCATATAAAGATGAAAGGGAGGGAGCGGCTAGTAATGGAAAATCAATTTTTTAAAAACATTGAAAAGAAAACGGGAGTTAACATGAATGATGTCTTTGCATTAGCAAATTCGCTGCAAAATGCTAATTTCAAAGATGAAAAAACTGTAAGAGGAATCATTAAGAGAGTATCCGAGTTGGCTAATAAACCTGTCCCGAAGGAACTTGAAGATAAAATGGTGCAAACCATTATCCAAGATGGAAATAAACTTGACTTAGGTTCAATCAGTAAAATGATAAATAATAAATAAATATGGATAATAGAAAATAGCTATACCTGATCCAAGTATTCTGAATTGTTTTGGAATTGTTTGAGTGCCTGGCACTCAAACAATTCCAGAGCAGTTATTTTTTTGTATTAAGGTTTATAACTTATATAAAAGGGAATTGTTTAAAAAAGGGGTGAGGAAAATGGGCTATATTGCCCCAATGACACAATATCAATATGTGCAATATCATGATAGGGTCAGAGCGAAGGGAGAAAAAGTTGACCCGTACCCGATTACTACAGTCCAAAAGGTAAACTTGAACACAAATTCATTCTATAATAACGTTCTGAACGAAAATACAGCAATGACAATTGAGAAATTAACAGGAAAAGGAAGACATTTCAGCGAATATGTATAAAAACATATTTGAAAGGAATGTCTTTTTTATGTTGGAGAAAATATCTGATTATTGTTTCTATATAAAAGGCCATGTAAACATTGGTTATATTACAAAAGATGGAAAAGGCTTACTGATCGACTGCGGGTTGGATAAAGGGGCTGCAAAAAAAATAATAAGAACTCTGAATGAGAACCAACTTCCTCTCGATTTTTGCATTATTACCCATGGTCATGTAGATCATTACGGGGGAGCAGCATATTTACAAAAAGAACGGGACGTGGAGCTTTTCACTTCGAAAATAGAATCCTCGTTTGTTCAAAATCCAATCCTTGAGCCAATATACTTATGGAATGGGGCAATGCCTATTAAGGAATTGAGAAATAAATTTTTAGAGGGAGAAGCTGCCAATATTTCTGATTTTTTAAATGAAGGGGTACAGAAAATTGGTCCATTCTCATTTGAGGTGCTTTCTTTTCCGGGTCATAGTTATGGACAAATTGGAATATTATTTGATGAAATCTTATTTGCCGCGGATTCATATTTTGGGAAAGATGTATTGGATAAGCACAAGGTCCCTTTTATCGTCGATGCCAAGGCAACGATAGGGACGTTGAAAAAAATTAGTGATATCCCGTGCAAGGGTGCTTTACCTGGGCATGGGGAGTATGAGGTAGAGTTCCAAAAGACAATTCAAGCGAATATTGAATGTCATGAAAATATAATATCTTTTTTATTGACGAGTTTAAAAGATGCAGAGAATGGAATCCCGATGAATCAACTGCAAACAATATTGTTTAATCAATATGTGTTAACCCCGGCAAATATCGGGTCATGGCTTTTGTATAGAACTTCCTTTACTGCCTATATTTCTTCTTTGATTGATGATGGTTTCATGTCCGTTTCAATCAAAGACCATCAACTTTCGCTAAAGCTAAAGCCTCGGTCATAATTATTTACGGACCAAGGCTTGTTCTTACGTAATATTTTTTTCCATTGTTTTATGTGGGATGCCTGCATCTAGAAACTCTTCTGAAACGACACTATATCCCAATTTCTCATAAAACGGAATCGCATAAGTTTGTGCATTAAGTTTCAGCACATTAATGCCGCTTTTTTTTGCGTAATGTTCAATTTCATTCATTAATTTTTTTCCTGCTCCAGTCCCACGTTGGTCCGATAATACACAAATGCGTTCCAATTTTCCTTTTCCTTCCAACAGCCTAAATCTACCGGCTCCGACTGGCGTGTCTTTAGAGTAAAGGACAAAATGGTCGGAGTTATTTTCAAATTCATCTATCTCAAGTTCAATAGGTACTTTTTGTTCTTCTACAAATACTGTTTTTCTTATGTTAAAAGCATCTTGAAGCTGAGCTTCCGTATTGGCTTTGACTACTATCATGTTTACTGAGGATCCCTTCCTAATCGAAATGTTTCATACACTGTCCATGAGTCATTTTCTAATTGATAGACTAAATGGAAGCGGTCAATGATTTCTTCATGATTGATTCCAAGCATACGTAAGGAACCATATACATCTGAATGCTCATCATTCGATAATTTTTGAGCAATCGTTACATGAGGAACAAAAGGATGTTCAGGTTTTCCGCCTGGGAGCTGCTCATAACAATCTTCATGAAGTCCCTTTAATTCGTTGTGATTCTCGGCTTTAAAATAGATTGTATTCGTGATAGGTTGGAATGAGCTTACTTTATGGACTTTTAAATTGAATGGTTCATACTTTTTAGCGATTTCTTCAAGTTTATCAGTCAATTTATCGGCATCCAAATCAGTATTAAAAGCCGCTTTTAAAGTTAAATGCGGTGGAATCAAAGCATAGTGGGGATCATACCGTTTTCGATAAGAGTTTGCCAAATCTTGTAATTTTTTGGATGGGAAAATAACGATGCCGTATTTCATTTTCTTTGCCTCCTTTTTTCTTACTAATGTTATGTTTTGGCAATTATAACATTCAATACCACTATATCAAATATTTGAAAAACTTTATATAGGATGCAAGTAGTTTATTTTGTGACAAAAAAATTAAGAAAACATTTTCAGCAATGCTCTTTTAACATCGGGCTGCCAATATTTCCAAGAATGTCCTCCATCAAACTCATCATAAAAAGTATTATATCCCTTTTCCTTGAATAGCTCATGAAGTTCCCTATTTGGTGTCAAAAAGTCACGATTTTTCGATACTTTGACAACTGTTTCCTCTTTCCCAATAACATGGTAAATGTCAAGATGCGAGGTGGTTTGGTGATTTTCAACAGCCTTTAGTACAGTATCATTTACAAAAGGTGAATGTAAAATAACACGCCCAAATATATTTGGGTATTTTAATGCCGCCATTAACGATACTGTTCCCGCCAAGCTATCTCCCATAAGTGTTCTACCTTTACCCATTCCCGTCGTTGGATACTCCTTGTCGATCCAAGGCACAAGTTCGTGAGATAAAAATCGAATATATGCTTGGTTTTGTTCACCAGCTGGGTGATATTTATTTCTTCTATCCGTGACACTTCTATAATGTGCCCCAACAATAATAATATTTTCCATTTTCTTTTCGGCAATCAGTTCATCAGCATATCGGGCCAAACGACCCATTTGAAAATAATCTTTACCATCCTGGACTATAAGTAAGGAATAATTGTAAAGCGGTGAAAAGGTTGCGGGTAAATATACTAATAACGATAATGTTTCATCAAGTTCATTGCTTTTAAAATCAATGTCATGAATAGTTCCTTGCGGGAATGACATTCACATTCCTCCCTATAAAACTTTATTGGTAAATATATTAACACAGATGTCATTAAGTCATGGTAAAAGATGCACGTATTGTTCTTGATATAGGTATAAAGTCTTGAAATAGGCGTTTTTTGTTCATTTAAAAGAAATATATGATAGAATTGTGAACAGAAATAACATTAAAGGAGGAGAACATATGAAAAGGAAAAGTCTTTTTATGGGCGCGGCACTATTGATCATATTGTCCATCTTCTTAACCGGTTGTGGGAGCAGTGATAAAGAAGGCGAAAAAAATAATACTGGTGGAAATAAAGGTGCAGAAAACACAGATGAAGGAAAAAAGGATTACGGGATTAAATTCTTAAGTATCGCCACTGGCGGTACGGGAGGTACGTATTATCCTCTTGGAGGTAATTTTGCGAGTTTTATTCAAGATGCAACTGGAATTGATTCCAATGCGGTAACATCCAATGCGTCTGCAGAAAATATGGCGCTTATTAAGAAGGAAGAAGTAGAGGTTGCCTTTACACAAACGGATATCGCTACATACGCAAGTGAAGGTACGATGATGTTTAATGGAGACAAGGTGGAGAATGTAAGAGGGCTTGGAACGTTGTACCCAGAAACCATTCAAATTGTTACAACTGCAAATACAGGAATTAAATCTGTGGAAGATTTAAAAGGAAAATCAGTTTCCGTTGGTGAAGCGGGTTCTGGTACGAGGGCAAATGCCGAACAAATCTTGGAAATGTATGGAATGACAGTGGATGATGTGAAAGCACGTAATTTGTCCTTTGACGATTCTACTACAGGTATTCAAGATGGAACGATTGACGCTGCCTTTATAACGGCTGGAACTCCAACAGGTGCAGTTGAAGGATTGGCTGCTACTGAAGATGTAGTCATCATCCCGCTAGATGGGGATAAGATCGATGCGTTAATTGAAAAGTATCCATATTATGCCAAAGATACAATTGCAGAAGGAACATATGGTTCAAAAGCCGATATTGAAACAGTTGCGGTTCAGGCAATGCTTGTTGTTCGCAGTGATTTGAGCGATGATTTAGTGTACGATATTACAAAAGCAATTTTCGAAAATACAGATAAAATCGGTCATGCAAAAGGTAAGCTGATTAAAACTGAAAATGCACTGAATGGTATGGGCATTGAACTCCATCCTGGTGCTAAAAAATATTTTGATGAAAATGGTGTTTCAGCAAAATAATAAGGTGGAATATAGGAATAGACCGTTTCTAACCATCCGGTCTATTCTTTCTACTTTCATTGTTTTAGGGAACCACATGTTAAATTTGGAGATTACATTGTGAGATACGTAAAAATAATTCTTTTCGCCAATATAATTTTTTTGCTTTTTTGCATACCCTTTCAAAAGTCCTTATGCTTAGAAAAAGGAAACTCTGGAAAGGTCCTCGCCTATTTTCCATTACATAAATCTAACAAAATCTTTCACATTCTATATACTCATTCCATTCATCTATCCGATGTGAAGGAGACATATACCATTTTAAAAAATAATCAAATACGCCAAATTGAATTAATGTATGAAGATATGTCAATTGGTATGCCTTCCAACGCGGAGAAAGGTGAAATTTTCGAAATGAAGGACGGGAAATATACAATTCGTAATATGAAAAGGGATTTTACTTCAATAGATATGCGTGTTGCCCAAGTAGTGGGGGACCATATATTAATGGTGGATGGACACCGAAAAAAATTCAGCTCCATTGCGGAACCAGGTTCCCATATCAAATTAAGAGTAAGGCGATTATCTTTGTGGCAGTTATGGAGAGGAGTGAATATTGTTGGTCAATCAACATGAAACATTATCAGCTGAACAACAGCAGGAAATTTTAGAAAAGTATGATCCAGATGCGGCAACAAGAAAGTTAAAAGGAACGATGGGGATCATTGTTTTTTTAGGCTTGCTTGCATTTTCAATTTTTCAACTATATGCATCCATTGCCCAGACTGTACCAAGGCAAATATTATTGTCCGTTCATTTAGGATTTGCCTTATCACTCATCTTTATTTTATTTCCAGCTAGTAGGAAAACAAGAAAAAAAGACTCAGTCGCTTGGTATGATTACATACTTGCGCTACTTGCCGTTGGTGTAGGAGCTTATTGGCCGTTGATGTTAGAAACAATCTTTAATCGAGTCGGTGTGTTGACAACTCTTGATTTAACAGTCGGAACAATTGGAATCTTATTAACGCTAGAGGCAACTAGACGTGCGGTCGGGCTGCCAATTACGATCATTGCCACATTATTTATGGCATACGCCTATTTCGGACAATCCATGCCTGGATTTTTGGCTCATCGTGGGTTGAACTTTGAAGGACTTGTCAACACAATGTTTTTCACATCTCAAGGAATTCTTGGAACACCATTATACGTATCTGCTACTTTTATTTTCTTATTTTTGCTGTTTGGAGCATTTCTTGTAAAAACAGGTGTTGGACAATATTTTAATGATTTGGCGTTATCTATTGCTGGAAGGAGAATCGGTGGACCTGCAAAAGTAGCCATTTTTTCAAGTGCCCTTCAAGGAACAATAAGTGGAAGCTCTGTTGCAAACGTTGTAACATCGGGTTCCTTTACAATACCTATGATGAAAAGACTGGGGTATAGGAGGGAATTTGCTGGAGCAGTTGAAGCAGCAGCATCGACTGGAGGTCAAATCATGCCTCCTGTAATGGGAGCTGCAGCCTTTTTAATGGTCGAGTTTATAGGAGGAATTAGCTACTGGGATATCGCGAAAGCAGCAGCCATTCCAGCGATTCTCTATTTCTCCGGAATATGGATTATGACTCACTTTGAAGCGAAAAGAGTTGGGCTTAAAGGATTGCCAAAAGAACAACTTCCAAATCGAAAAGAAGTTTTATCGAAAATCTATCTTCTCATTCCTATATTAATGGTAATTATTCTTTTAATGAGCGGAGTAAGTGTTATGAGGGCTGCTCTTTGGTCCATAGTTGGGACCATAGTCGTGAGCGCTATCCGCAAAGATACACGGATTGGATTTGCAAAAATGATTGAAGCATTGGTCGATGGGGCTCGAACAGCGTTATCAGTAGCTGCGGCAACAGCATCCGCTGGAATTATTGTAGGGGTCGTAACAAAAACAGGACTGGGGTTAAAATTAGCCAATGGGCTTGTTGGACTAGCGAATGAACAATTGTTATTAACATTATTTTTTACGATGATAACATCAATCGTGTTGGGGATGGGATCCCCAACAACAGCCAACTACGTTATTACATCGACGATTGCAGCACCCGCGATTATATTACTAGGTGTACCGGCACTATCTGCACATCTATTCGTTTTCTACTTCGGAATTGTCGCTGACATCACACCACCAGTGGCACTAGCTGCTTTTGCCGCGGCTGGAGTGGCAGGGGGAGAACCGATCCGAACAGGAGTAAATGCATCGAAACTCGCGATTGCAGCATTCGTCATACCTTATATGTTTGTACTATCACCCGAATTATTAATGATTAATACAACAATACCATATTTAATATGGGTTCTTTTCACCGCCTTCACGGGTATGTTAGCAATTGGTGCGGGCATCATCGGATATTGGTATAGAAAAATGTATTGGTTTGAGCGGATTATTGCTGTAGCAGCGGGACTGATGCTCATGTATCCAGAGGGATTGTCTGACACCATAGGCATGATTCTATTTGTCTTATTAGTTGCAAGCCAAATTATGACGAAAAATAAAGGGAAGTTTAAGTTGGCATAGTAAAATCTTACTCTCGCAGGACGAGTTGAAGCGGTCTCCAAGATTTTAGTATGAAATAAAAGATAATTCGGACTCAAATCATTTAAAACAAGGATTTGAGTCCGAAATAGAGTGTGATTCGGCCGGAAAAATAAATGCGGGAAGTTGATCTTGGCGATTACGTTGATTCAGATAATAGCAAGACAAACCGCAATCGGAAATATGGAATCATCACAGCCAATGGCTAAAGGGAGGCTGAAACAGAATGGACTAAGGAGATTGTAACAAGTAATCAAGGAATATTGAAAAATACGTTGACTGATTCCTCAGTTCATTGTATATTATTAAGTGTCCAGATTAATTACATACGATCCGATAGTTCAGTGGGAGAATACATCCTTGACAGGGATGGGGTCGGGGGTTCGAATCCCTCTCGGATCATCAGTTATAAGAAGCGTTAATCCTTTTATATATTACGGGATTGACGCTTCTTCTTTTTTTGGAGTCATCGTCCTTTTTACTGAATAATTATCTAATGCACTATTACTTCACTAAACCGTTGCAGAAGGCTTACCACTTCCTTGCGGCCATTTTTTTCTTCATTTGGGTTAGTAAATATCAAGAGTTATGCCTATTCTCGCATGTCCCAATCTCTCACTAACCACTTTAGGATTTTCCCCGATCATCATTAACAGGGTGAAATAGGTATGCCTGAAGTTATGAAATAGAAAATTTCCTAGGTCTTCATATTATCGTTTTTAATAACCATATTTTTGTTTAAATATGTACAGTGTTTGAAATTAGACAAGGAATAATAGAACTATAGGGGCATTTTGATTTAACGATAATAGATTCCAACAGTCTGATAACAATTATATCTTGGATGTGTCACATTGCTATTCAGATATATCACAACAATAGCAAAATTGGAAAACGTTGTTTTTATTCAACAGCGTTTTCTAACCTCGATTAGTTTTTTTTATAAAGAAATATTTTTTAATTAATATTCAAACAACAAATCCTGGCATCACACATATCAATGGAAGCCAAACAGGTCCTAAGAGAACACCGACAAGTCGAAAAGTCGAAGAAAAAATACATCCGAGAGTAACAAAATACCCAGTAAACAAAAAAGGGAAAAAAGTAAATTTTTCTTTTCTTTCCCCAGCATCTTTCCAAGCATCCCACATAGCAAAAAAATATAAACAAGGATAAAACATTAACCACTGATAATTAGCTTGCATGATACCTTCTTCAATTTCTCCGAGAAAGCTTAATATAATAATTTCATTGAAATTCGCTTGTACATTAATGATAACTTCTAATAGCAACAAAACAGTCCCTTTAAATAGTTTCCCGTTTAAATACTGGCCGAATCCCGGAAGTGCAATGCTCCACAACAATGCTTCTTTTCTGTTCTCCACATTGGTCTAATCCTTTGCCAAATCTTTACGATTTGCTGATAAAGGTTGCTGTTCCAACCAACCGTTTGCAATCATAATGTTTGCACCATCTTCGGAATACTTTAGAATTTCGGCCACTAAACGAGAATAATCTATTGTCAAATCACTTCTTTGACATTCGGAAATAGCTACCCCGTAATTTCCAATACCAGCATAAATCATAAGACTAAAATGAAACATCATTAACTTATCAGAAAAAGGGGATTCCTTTGATTCAGTCACATCTTGGTCATAAGACATTGGAACTGGTAAAGAACACATCTCCAAATAACTACCAAATACTTTAATATGTTTTTTTGCTATATCTTTTCCTCTTAAAAAAAATTTACGAACTTTTTCAGATTCTGTTACTTGGCTAAAAGCAATAGCTAAAGAAGTACCTAAGAAATTAGTTTGTATATTTGAATAAAGATTGGTTATTTCAGAACATGTGAGTGATCCTCTTCTCCCAAGACCTTCTACAATAAAGGATTGTTTATGGACGAATTCTACCTCTTCGGGATATGGAATTGTTGGCGGGCGTATGGCTAGTCCCTTTTCTAATAACAGTTGAGTTGCTTTTGTATTCAATTCGATTGTTTCTTTTAAGCAACTGTTAAAAAAGTCAAGAATGTCTTTACGAAAAATATTCTGTATTATTCTTCCATAGGTAGCTAATCCACCTTTTGCCATGTGCTTTATATATTTTAAATAAAAAACATCAGAAAATAAACGTCTTGCATTTAAATTAACATCGGCATTGGAGAATCCTTGTGGATTCTGTATCTTTTCTTTTGTGAATAGGGAGCGCATAAAATCAATATGTTCTTCCGATAATTGCAAAGCATAATTGACAAGAGATTTAATTTCATCATCTTCAATATATTCAAGGAAATGCTTAAAAACACAAACTGACATACTATCCGCAAGATAATTGGTCCATAAATAAGCTAACTCAGAAGAAGTTAATTTGACAATACTGTGATTATTTTCCATAAAGGCCCCTCCTATTTCTATTCAATACATTCAAGAATAATGTTCCCAAAACTAGGGAAAACAATTTATCTACACTTATGAAAACAATCATGAAAAGGGCTCAAGTTAGCCCACAGTAAAATCATACATCTAGGCTAACTAAGGCTTTAGGAAAAAATGCAATGCTCCAAAAATTTGTAGCCTAAAATTGCACAGAATTTCTAAAAACAATAAAAATAACGGAATTAATTTGTATAATTACGCATTGGAACATTGAGTTAATGGACTTAATGGAATCAATTTATACAGAAATAATATATAAAAATAGTTTTAGAGAATTGACAGGGAAGGGATGGGGGATTCGAATCCCTTTCGAATCATACAGTAAAAAGGCGCATTCCACCTTTGAATGTGCCTTTTTCGTTCTTCAATAATTAAAACCAAAAGAAATCAAAGAAACCAAAACCGAAAGGAACAAAGAATGGTGCTCCGAAAAATGGACCTCCAAAAAATCCAAACCCGTACCCTCCATAAGAATCTGAATTAAGCTCAGATATTTCTAATCCATCCTCTCTAACCTTTACAACTTTGCCGATACTCCAATCACCGTTTCCATTGCGAAAGCGTATCATCTGACCTTTAAAATGATGTCGCATTTCACGATTATTTTCCATAATGGAAACCCTCCTCTCATAAGAGACTTACAATAAGATATGAAAGGAATGCATAATTGAAAGGGCTGGTAACTAAATCTTGTCCGTTTTTCAAAGAAAAGATTGAGAAGCTTATATCTTAGTATGATCCAATTTTTAGCTTATAATAGGAAGCTTTTTGGGTTAAATGTTAAAAGTCAAAATGGATGCGACTGTCATAACAATACCGGTAATCATATAAATTTGAATTGTTTTTTGATTGGCTTCCAGAAGTTTTGGTATATCATTCATATATTTTTTAGTGATTTTAATAGATTTTATGGCAAGTGGTAAACTAATCAAACCTAATAACCAAATGGGATTCTTCAACAAAATGGCTAGTAAGGCTAAACTTACATAAGCACCACCGTATAAAAGTGCATAAATGATAAGTCCATTTTCTTTTCCAATTCTAACAAGCCAATTTCTCTTTCCTCCTTTTATATCAGCTTCATAATCTGGATATTGGTTGATCCAGAGAATGGCTGTAATAAGAAATGCAATTGGCAGACCAGCCATTACCACCTCCCAATTCCATGTACCAGTAAGTAATAGGAATGTACCACACATTATTAATGGTCCAAATGCTAATCCGACAGCGAGCTCGCCCATGCCACGATAATTTAATTTAAACGGTGGGAGGCTATAGAATACTGCTAGAGACAAACCAATTATGCCTATCCAAAATATAGAAGGTTCTCTCAATATCGCAATCAAGATGCCAATAATAAATGCGCCTAACAAAGTGAGAACTGCAATAATCCTCGTTTCTTTCATAGATAATTTTCCATCAACGATTGTTTTTTTGCCTCCGCTGAATGGATTTCTTTTATCTTCCGTAATGAAACGGTCGACACCAGTTTGGAAGTCAACAAATTCATTAACAGCATTTTTTCCAATTTCAATTAGATAGATTCCTAATAACGCAAGGACAAACCATCCAAAATCAAATGTTTTCGTGTAACCATATGACAAAGCTGCTGCGATAAACATCGGGATAGTTGACGCAATCCAAATTTTCGGATCAGATAATTGCCAAAAACCTTGCCAAATTCTTTCCATCATGGCCACCTTCAATCTAATATAGTTTTTTATTTTAGATATTGTGAAAACATTCACAATATCTATCTTTATTTTAGCATATTTTTCTAAAAAGAAAGCAATTTTTATAAATATTTTTATATTTAAGGACGTTTCTTATAGGGGAAACTAATCTGTTTTTTTGTTAAAATGAAAATTGCGGCTCAAATGGAAAGAGAGGAATTCATGCGTAAACAATCTTCTTCATTAACAACGGTATTTGCTTCTGTCCAATGGTTATTCTTTATTTTTGCTAATATTGTCGTCGTGCCGGTATCGATAGGCTTTGCGTTTGAGCTTTCTTCTGCCGATATCGCATCATTACTTAGAACATCATTGATTGTAACTGGGATTGCATGTATGCTACAGGGCTTGTGGGGACATCGTTTTCCTTTAATGGAAGGTCCGTCAGGCGTCATTTGGGGAATGTTATTGAACTTAAGTTTATCCGCTCCGGTGCTGGGCTTAAGTTTAACTGAAGTAGGAGGAGGCATTGCAACGGGGATGCTCCTTGCCGGTGCGGTAACTATTCTACTTGTTGTTTGCAATCTCATTCCATTTATTCAAAAGGTATTCAGCCCAATGGTGTTAAGTGTGTATTTATTCTTACTTACCTTTCAACTCGTGTTTGTATTTTTTAAAGGGATGTTAAAGGTAAATAGTGATGGCTCGTTGAATTTACCAATAACGTTATTTTCATTTTCTATTGCAATACTTGTAGCTCTTTTAAAAATAAAAGGGAGTAAGATGGTCGGTAACTTTTCTATTTTAATTGGAATGATTGCTGGCTGGATTCTATATCGATTTCTATTTCCACTTGAACAGCAGATAAGCTCGGGATCAGCTCATCTTTTTACATTATTCCCTTTAGGAAAACCTAATTTAGAAATTGGAATTATAGCGATTACTTTTTTAGGGTGTTTAATTAATTTGATTAATACGATTACTTCTATAAAAGCAGCCTCCAATTTATTAAAAAAGGAAGCAAAAATGAGTCAATTTAGAAATTCGTATTTATTAACAGGATTATATACATTCGCCGCATCTTTGTTTGGGCTAGTTTCATATGCTCCATTTGCATCATCTATCGGATTTTTGGAAAGTACGCAAATTTTTAGGAGAAAACCTTTTATTGTTGGCGGGGCGCTTATTTCCTTACTTGGAATCCTCCCGTACTTTTCTTTACTACTTGCTACACTACCGATAACCGTTGGGAATGCAGTTCTTTTCGTAGCATACCTTCAGCTTTTTGGAACTTCATTAAAAAGCTTGGGTGGTTACTCATTTAATTCCATTACGATTCATCGAATTGCTGCACCTATTCTCATTGGTGTTTGTTTAATGACGGTTGGAACTGAACTGTTTAGTAATTTTCCCCCTGTAATTCAGCCTCTTATAAGCAACGGGTTCATTATGGGTGTACTCATATCCATTTTTCTAGAATCCATAATAAATTGGGATACGACAGTTTTGGAGAAAAAATCTGTTGAATAGGAGAGAAGTGTATGCACGTTTATTTTATTACGGGTGCTTCAAAAGGCATCGGTCACGCATTATGCAAGGAGTTGTTGCAAGAAAATAACTTGATTGTATGTGTAGCGCGGACGAAAAGTGAAGATCTCATTCATCTTGCGAATGAAAGAAACAGTAAGCTGGTTTTTCTTGAATACGACTTGGCTAATAATTCCGGTTTAGAGGGATTAATGGAAGAAATGATTCGTCATATGTCCGAGCAGCCCCAATCCCTTACTTTAATAAATAATGCCGGAGTGATCGACCCGATAGGGCGAACAGAAGATAATGACTCAGGTGCTATTATAAAGAGCATCGCCGTTAATTTAACTGCTCCAATGATATTAACATCAGCATTTATTAAACAATTACATAGTTACCAGATTCCCAAAAAAGTCATCAATATTTCTTCAGGTGCAGGTAGAAATCCATATTCGGGTTGGAGCAGTTACTGCGCTGGAAAGGCAGGACTTGATCATTATACGCGAGTCGTTTCCGAGGAACAAAAAAGTGTGCCAAATGGAGTCAAGATCATTTCCATTGCCCCTGGAATTATAGATACAGGCATGCAAGGTAGGATTCGAGAAAGCGATAAGGAAGATTTTGAATTGATAGATCGCTTTGTAGAGTATAAAAAACAAGGCATGCTAAGTTCGCCGGAAAATACCGCCAAGAAACTTATTCAAGTTATTCATAGTGATGATTTTAATGAACTCGTGGCTGTTGTGGATGTAAGAGATTTTTAAAATATACTTAAAAGTTCTTTTATATAATAAAATTCATTCTATTAATCTAATAAATGTGGTGATAATATGACCTTTGGGATTTTATGTAATGGAAAATGGTTCACAGTAGAAGCTTTTATACAAACTTCGCAGCAGGTTCATCATTCTGATGGAAGTATTAATGAGGTAACAAAATTTATCGGCAAGGAGTTCACAGTTCATTATCATATAAAAAAGTTCAAAAGTGTGGAAGAACGTTGGCTAGTTATCGAAAACACTTCAAACGAATACCTTATTATTGAAAGAATCGATACGATATATGATCAAATACCTTTTTCCCAAAAAAATATTAAGTATTTTAAAAGTGGCTGGGGAAATGAGTATCATCCAGTTAATAATGAGCTTACAAAGCCGCTCATTCTGGAATCTAGGGCAGGGCGTTCCTCCGAAGCTATCCACCCATTTGTATTACTAGAGGGTAAGGAAAAATTATCTTTATATACAGTAGCTTGGTCAGGAAACTGGATTTTGCGATTTGAGCCGAATGTAGATGTTTTGACTATAAGTGGAGGTCTTTCCAACTGGGAATTATCAAAAACGGTAGGGCCACAGGAAAAACTAGAAAGTATCCATGTGCTTGTTGCTAAAACAGCTTCTAAAGATATGAACATATTATCTAATGAATTATCTTCTTATGGAAAACATTTTATATATCCTAAAAATGAGTTATTAGAAGACCCACTTGTAGAATGGAATCATTGGTGGAAGTATGAGGACTTAGATATAAATGAAGCAGTGTTTAAGGCGAATGTGGATGTGGCTAAGGAAATCGGTATTGATGTTTGTACGTTAGATGCAGGCTGGTTCGGTCCAAGTGATTCAGAGAGTCATTGGTTTGATTGGCGTGGAGACTGGGAACTAGTCAATACGTCAAGATTTCCATCAGGAATTAAAGCTTTAGCCAATTATGTTCATGATAAAGGAATGAAGTTTGGATTTTGGTGCGAAATAGAGGGACTAGGGAAACTGGCAAGAATAAGGGAGACACATCCATCACTTCCGGCAATGCGGGACGATGAGGACTTGGGGTATATTTGCTATGGTAATCGGGAAGCACAGGAATGGGCATTTACAATTCTCGATCCAATCATCACTGATTATGGGTGTGATTGGATTAAGTTGGATTTTAATCTAAATCCGGGAGCGGGTTGTAATCGTTGTGATCACGGTCATGATTCTGGCGACGGGCTGCTCGAACATTATAATGGATATTATCAAGTTCTTAGTCGTATTCGTGAAAAACATCCAAACATCATTTTGGAAAACTGCTCATCAGGTGGTCTACGTACAGATTTAGGAATTATGAAACAAACCCATTTAAATTTTCTAAGTGATCCGGATTATTCTTTTCATAAATTCCAGTCGTTTTGGGCTTCATCTATATTACTAGCATCGTCCAATATATTACACTGGATGTGGTCCAAATCAAGGGAAAAAAATGAAGGAGGGTATCATTTTCCGCCACTTGACTTGGAATTATGTACTAAAAAACAATTAGATTTTCATGTGCGAGCCGGTATGGTTCATCGCTTCGGACTTTCCCATCCCTTGTCCACTTACAATAAAGATGTTATCAAAAAGCTAAAAAAAGATATTCAATTTTATAAAGAGAAAGTCTTTCCATTTATTTTAAATGCCGATTTATATAGATTATCAGGACAAACTATGAATAATGGAGTAGACGGAGATTTATGGAGTGCATATCAGTACGTCATGCCGGATAGGGATAAAAGTATCGTTTTCATTTTTTGTATGGATGACAATGATAAGACGAGAAACTTTAAGTTTTTCGGACTTAATAAAAATGCCGATTAACGTTTGAAAAATATTGATGCAAATAGTGTAGAAGTATACTCTGGTGAAGAGCTAATGACAAATGGAATCTCAATACATGTTGATGAAAAGTGGGAATCGCATGTCCTGTTGATTGATCTAGTTTAAGGACAGAGAAAAAATATATCAAAAGAAATAGCAAGTGGGAATTTTTCCACTTGCTGCTTTTGTACTTTTTATTTTATGTGTATAAGATTATGATTTTATTAACACTTCAATCGGACAGCTCCAGAGATTAATGCATGACCACTGGCACTTTAACCGCTTTAATAGGACAGTTCCGCTGCTTTTTTAGTGATTATGGGGACTTTGAACGCTTCAATCGGACAACTCCATCGCTTTTTGCATGGTCAAGGTCACTTTGAATATTCCATGTGGATAAACATAACTATTTTCCCGCTTCAGATCTCAATTGCGTGGTTTCTGTTTCAAATCAATACTTCCTATCATAATTGGCCAAAGCCAATAAAGGAAAAATATATTTATAGCTATGATAACGAATGTAAAATGCGTCTCCCATTCCTTGACCGACCGGGTAATCGACAGTCCAGTCATCCTTATAAATGGCAGCCTTTAAATACTCAATTCCAGCTTGGATTTCTGGAGTAGGCTTTTCATGTACTGCAATTAATGAATCAACTGCCCAAGCGGTTTGGGTGATATTACTCGCTCCAAGAGGAAGATACATATGGTTGATATCACTTTTACACGATTCGCCCCATCCGCCATCTTTATTTTGAATGTCCTGCAACCATTTAATGGCTTTTTGAATGTTGGCGTCTTTCAGGTCCCCACCACATGCCATGAGTCCCGTAATTGCAGCCCATGTTCCGTAAATATAACAAATTCCCCAACGACCATACCATGATCCATCTTTTTTTTGATCTTTAATAATCCAGTCTTTCCCTCTATCCATCATTTTTGTGTTTTTTGGTAGATTCGTATAGTGCCCAAGAAATTCAAGTGTCCTGCCAGTTAAGTCTGCACTGCTTGGATCCCCTAGTAAAAACCTTGCTCCTTCTATAGGCAACAAATTAAATATTTTTTTGTCGACATTTCTTTCAAATGCAGGCCAGCCACCATCTGAATTTTGCATGGAAGTTACCCAATATACGCCTTTATCCCAGGAATCACGGTATCGGGTATCTTGTTGTACGAGTGGGGAAATGGCTCTTAGCGATGCGGTCGTATCATCCACATCGGGCTCTAACGTGTTAATATCTGAAAATCCCCAGCCACCGGGTGGGACCCCGGGTGCGTGAACCGCCCAATCCCCGTACTTATGTTGTTGTCTACTAAGTAAATAATCATTTGCTTTTTTTACCATTGGATCATCGGGAGAAATTCCAGCTTTTTGAAGTGTAAAGCTGATTAAGGATGTATTCCAAACATTCGCAGTCGTATATTGCATATGTGTATGCCCGTCAATTTTACATTTCATTGCTTTTAAGCCTTTGACGGCATTCACGATTATGGGATCCTTCCGTGAATGTCCTAAAGATAGTAAAGCGAAAATCATTAAAAAAGTAGCACTGAAATAGCTATAAAAAGTGCCATCTGGTTCTATACGATCAAGCATATATTGCTTTGCCCGTTGAATGGCCAATGAGTGAATGTGTTGTGGCAGGCCAATTATACTTTTAATCCCTTGTTCAATCGTTAAAAAAATGTTTCTTGAATCTCGAGTTTCTGTCCAATTGAAAAAGTCTTCAGATCTAGAAATATATAAATCTGATAAATCTGGGCTTTTTTTTGTTTTTTTACTAAATTTTTTTGCTGCTACAATCATTAGCGGAGCTAAATTTGCTCTTCCAAAAGAAGAAATATCAAAAAAATTAATTGGAAAGGACTGAGGTAAAAGAATGAACTCTACCGGTACTGGAAAGTGGATGCTTTGCGGAGTTTGTCCGGTTAATGCAAGCATGATTTTCGTAAACATATGTGCCTTTTCGATACCGCCATGATCTAATATATACTTTCTAGCCTTCATGAGCTGTTCATCATTTTTTTTATAATAGCCTGAATAAAGAAGTGAATAATAGGCTTCAACTGCCGGGGTAACATTTCCTTCTTCCTCATCGTAAAATAACTTCCATGACCCATTTTTTTCTTGCTTACTTAAAATTCTCTCGGTTAATTCCAATATTAACTCTTCATCATTTATTCCTAACGTTCTTAATAAAATAATCATGTAAGCATCAGTTGATATTCCGGTATCAAAAGCATAATCCCAAGAGCCATCAGCTAATTGGTCATTTTGAAGTGTATCTATAATGCTTCTCATATGTTGGTTTACATGATGCTTTTTCACAATAACAACTCTCCTTTAGGTTTATATCCATATACATATTCCTCAATAAAATAAAGGATTCTTTATGGGGGTGATCAATCATTTTATTTCGGAAAAAACAAAAGAAAATGGGTAAACTCCCGAAAGAATTAACTATTTTAAAGTCTGATTTAATAAAAATGCAAAGAAAGATTCCGATAAACGAGATGTTTCTAACTATGGAAGAAAAGCAAATCCTCAAAAACATTCGTTCACAAACCGCTCGCTGGAATGTAAATAATGTAACTAGAACTCAAGCCTATCTTGACTTTTTTTGCAGTAACCCTGATATCCATTGGGCGTTCCTAGGACATATGGTTTCAAGAAATGGTGGTTGGAATATGACCGATTTGAAAGGGGACCTTGTTTCAAAGCTTATGAGTGATGATACAAAAAACGTGTTTTTTTCATTTTTGGAGCGTGGAAATTGGTTGATTTTTCAAGATGCATTTCCACAGTTCTTATTGTATGAGGAATGTCGAAAAAGAAATAAAAACCTATTTTATCTTTTGCCATATTTAAATGTATCTGTTTTTATGCAAGCAAATTGGGAGCATTATTGGCAATTTGAAAATCGATATGTACTTGCGATTGCTCAAGTCATTAATGAACAAAGCTATTTGGAACACCGTATTGTTCATAATCCAAAATATAAAGATAAAGTTCTGAATTCTCTACAGTTTTTTTTACAAGATATTTTGTCCTTTAATCATATTCTATTTCCTTTTAATAATGGGAAAAGAATTACCCTGTTGGGGCAGACCCTTCATCAGTTTGACTCCTTGCACGAGAGAATTATGCTTGGTAAAAGGTTATATTATATCCTTTTTCATAGTGGGGATCAGTTTGAAAGAATTTTTCATTGGGCTCTTTCCAACCCCCATACTGGTTCTCGAAAAGATTATTGGAAAGATGTGTTTAATGATATTAATGAAGGGATACCTGGTAGGTTTTCACGTCGTCTAAAAGAATGCAACGTGAAAAAAGGGGAGGCAAAATTATATAGTCCCATATTGAGAAATGCTTGGAGTAATGTTAAACATCCTGCTGCAGAAATAGGAGATTGGTTTGTTCATTCAGATGTAATCCGTTATTTAGTAAAAGATGAAAAGAAAATCAAAGGAGAAATTGAAGGTGACTATTGTGAAGCATTGGAAAAGCTCGAACTCGCGGCAATGGCGAAAACTATCATATTTAAATAGACATAGCCCATATTTTGTTACGATTGCAATAGCTGCTTTGCTGGGAACTTTTTTAGACTTCTATTATGTTAGCAATGGTTATTATGAGTTTCCGATTCGTCCATTCCCGGAAGTCTTTTCAGTAAATATTGGCTTTACATTTTTCATCCTTCCATTTATGACATGGCTTTATTTACTTTTAATGAAGAAAATAAACAAGATAGAAAGATTAATAGTCATATTAATGATTTGTTTTCTCGTACCGTTAGGTGAAATGATTTCGGAAAAATTTGGATTTTTCAGCCATGCTAATACATGGAATCATAGTTCCTCGTTCATAGGCTATTTTCTCTATTTGATCATTATTTGGAAACTATTTCAATCGTTGAATAAAAGCCGTGATCTGTAGAGTGAAGAGACGCCTTTAAGTTAATGTTTATGAATAAATATGCAAGTAATATAAATAAAAATATAAAAAGGACTTGTAAACAAGTAAAATACAAGCTATTATACTTATATTGAATACATTACAAGGGGTTGGCAGGATGAAAGTTTCATTCAAAAAAACATTATTTGCGCTTGCCGCTAGTTCTGCATTATTGTTAGCAGCATGCGGTACATCGCAAGACGATTCTAATAAAAATGGAAGTAAGGATAATGAAAAGAAAGTACTACATGTAGGGACTGAAGCTACATTTCCTCCTTTTGAATTAGTTGAAAAGGGAGAACTTACGGGATTTGATGTTGAATTGATCCATGCTCTTGGTGAAGAAGCAGGGTATAAAATTGACATGAAAAATACAGGCTGGGATTCAATGCTAGCGGGACTCGATACGAAAGATCTAGACATCGGCATGTCAGGAATTACGATTAAAAAAGATCGTTTGGAATCATATGATTTTTCCATTCCTTATTATGAATCTGAAGGATTCTTAATTTTATTTAAGGATAATGTAGAAATTAAAAATGCCGAGGACTTGAAAAATCTAAAGGTTGGAGTTCAAAACGGAACAACTGGTGCTGAGGCAGCTGAATCAGTTGTAGGCCAAAACTCCAAAAATATTTCTAAATATGAATCTTCAGGTCTAATGTTCCAAGCTTTATTAAGCGGAAGTGTGGATGCGGCCGTAACAGACAAGCCAGTTGCAGAGGAGTATATCAAACAAAATCCTGATAGCAACATCCAGTCAGTCGAAGATAAAGAACGCTTCAAGCCTGAATACTACGGGATTGCTTTCCAAAAGGGGAGCCCTTATAAAGAAGATTTTGATAAAGCATTAAACACATTGTTCGATAATGGAAAGTATACGGAACTATACAAAAAGTGGTTTAATGAAGAACCAGATCTTGAGTCTTTAAAAGGTGCAAAAAATTATATTGAGACTTTAAAAGAAGATTGATTAAATAGAAATAAGATTCTATTATTAATGTAGTGGCTGTCTCAGGCTCTTTGCCAGTAGACAGCCGCTTTTCATGAGATGAACAATCGGAAAAAATTTTTATGTAGAAGGGAGGAGCTGCCATCATGGGAAATATTCGATTTGATATCATTATTGATTATTTACCGTTATTTATTAAAGGAACATTATTAACCCTTGGGTTTACAATTGCCGGTATTTCTTTAGGTCTTATATTAGGATTGATCATCGGATTAGGGAAAATGTCAGACAAATCATTCATTCGCTTTCCTTTTGTCTGGTATATTAACTTTTTTAGAGGTACACCATTCCTCGTACAAATACTCTTAATGCATTTTGCCATTGTTCCACTTTTTATGGCTCCGGCCAATCCAATCGTTTCGGCTATTATCGCCTTAGCTTTAAATTCAGCAGCTTATATTTCTGAAATATTTCGTGCGGGAATTCAGTCCATTGATAAAGGACAAACAGAAGCAGCTCGTTCTCTTGGAATGACGCATGCTCAAGCAATGAGGCATGTTATTTTGCCACAGGCAATTAAACGGATGATTCCACCGCTTGGAAATGAATTTATTACGTTATTAAAAGAAACGTCACTTGCGGCTATCATTGCTGCACCTGAATTAATGTATTGGGGACGCGTTGCTGGTTCACAATATATGAGGGTGTGGGAGCCTTATATTTTTGTTTCCCTCATTTATTTAGTATTAACGTTATCACTTACTTACTTAATGGATCGAATTGAAAGGAGACTGAAGACCGAATGATCTCCGTAAAACATTTAAAGAAATCTTTTGGGAATAACGAAGTATTAAAAGATATATCACTTGAAGTTAAGCCTCAGGAAGTAGTAGTGGTTATTGGCCCTTCAGGATCTGGAAAGTCTACTTTTATTCGTTGTTTAAATTTACTTGAATCAGTTTCTGGTGGCCAAGTAGTTGTAACTGGAAAAGACTTAACGGATAAAAAGACAGATATTAATGAAATTCGAAAAAACGTTGGAATGGTTTTTCAGCATTTTAATTTATTTCCTCATAAAACAATTTTGCAAAACATTACGCTTGCTCCGATCAATGTTAAAGGAATGAAAAAAGAGGATGCTGAAAAAAAAGCAAAGGAACTTTTAGCAAAGGTAGGCTTGTCTGATAAAGCTTCTGCCTATCCAGATTCACTTTCAGGAGGTCAAAAACAACGTGTTGCTATCGCTAGAGCATTAGCAATGGAGCCGAAAATTATGTTGTTTGATGAACCGACGTCTGCACTAGATCCTGAGATGGTTGGAGAAGTACTTGAAGTTATGAAGCAGCTTGCAAAAGAAGGCATGACGATGATTGTCGTAACACATGAAATGGGCTTTGCTCGTGAAGTCGGCGACCGTGTCATTTTTATGGATAATGGCTATATCGTGGAAGAAAACGTACCGAATGAGCTATTTTCCAATCCACAGCATGAACGAACACAGTCATTTTTAAGTAAAGTCCTTTAAATTTAGAAGGCGTCTATTTCAATAGGCGCCTTTTTTTAGCAGGAATTACGGGGAATTTGTCGAATTAGAATGTAGTATAATACGTTTATTCAATGGAAGAAGAGATAATTGGAATGGCACCTTTATTTTTTATATTTGTTGATATCATATTACCTGTTTTTATTTTGATTGCCATTGGAATCATTATGCAACGAGTTTTCCAACTGGATCTTTACACACTTGCAAAAATAAATATCTATTTTTTGAGCCCAGCTCTTATTTTTATTAAACTATATGAAAGCTCTTTCTCCTTATCACTATTTTTGCAAGTAATAATGTTCAGTT
This sequence comes from Lederbergia panacisoli, assembly GCF_024626525.1. Lineage (GTDB taxonomy): Bacteria > Bacillota > Bacilli > Bacillales > Bacillaceae_C > Lederbergia > Lederbergia panacisoli. The sequence goes on along the minus strand of NZ_JANJGU010000002.1, from coordinate 353,514 downwards.
TTGCATTCGTTGTGTTATTGTATGTATTAAGTATGGCTACAGCCAAGCTATGTAAATTAAGCGATAAAATGAAACTTTCTTTCTCAAATAGTATTATTTTTTATAATTCCGGAAACTATGGCATTCCTGTCAATGATTTAGTTTTTAAACAAGACCCATTTGCGATGTCAATCCAAATTGCCGTCATGGCCTTCCAAAATACTTTGACTTTTTCTTACGGGGTAGTTGCCCTGAAGTCGGTACATGGTGGCAAATTAAAAGCAATTATGGGTTATTTTAAAATGCCATTGTTTTATGCCATGTTTATCGGTATTTTGTTTAATGTGTTAAATGTTCCTATGCCGAATTTTATTCTTACGCCCATTTCATATATTTCTAATGCGTTAATTGCCATGGCGTTGCTTACGGTTGGAGCGCAAATTGCCCATATTAATATTTCTTTAACATATATCCCACTTTATTTAACTATTTTTTATCGTTTAATAGTTGGCCCGGCAATTGCTCTAATTGGTCTACTCTTGCTAGGATTGGATGGGGTCATTGCCCAAGCTTTACTTATTTCAACCGCAATGCCTACATCCGTTAATAGTGCCATCATTGCTCAGGAATATAATAATGAACCCGAATTTGCTTCCCAAGCGGTTATTGCGACAACATTATTTAGTTCCTTTACGTTAACATTAGTCATTTTTATTGCTATGCATATTTTCTAAGTCCCTTAAGCGAGTAAACAATAAACTCTAATGTCCCATCATTGAGATTTACATAAAATAGCAACAATGTTTAGGAAAGAGACTTTTCTAATAAGATCCAGGAAAGAAAGAAGTGAAGAATGTGAAAAAAACTCTTAAAGAAATACTTTCAGACATGAGTACATCCGAAAAGGCGAAATATATTTGGGAGTATTATAAACTTTTTATTATCGGCGGCATCGTGCTTGTCATATTAGTTGCCTCTATGGTTCATAGTATCGCAACAAAGAAGGAAGTTGTATTAAATGTCGTCATCATGGCGGGAATATATGATCCCGAGTATAAAGATAAGTTCCAGGAGACGCTTTATCAAGACTTTTTGACAGATGAAGAACGAGATAAATCAAATATCGTTATACAAACGTTGAAATCCTCGAGCGACGCATTAGATATGCAGGTTGGAGTGGATATGCAAAAAATGGCTGCAGAGCTTTCTGCTGGGTATATTGATTTCTTTATCGTCGACAAAGACTTTTATGATAATATGAATGACCAAAATCAGTTGATGTCTTTTCAAAAAACGAGTGGAATTACAGAATGGCCGATACAAGAAGAGCAGTTGTATTTTTCCAAAGAAAATAAAGAAGAGATTACTGGGATTAATATATCTGCATTTCCTATATTAAAAGGTATCGTCCCGAATGAGGAAAAAGTGATTTGTGTACCTGCCAACGCGAAAAACACCGAATATATTTCTCGTTTCCTGCAATATTTAAATAAGAATATATAGAAAGGCGGATGTAAATGAATATTTTGGTTACTGGTGCAAATCGGGGACTTGGATTTTCGCTTTCCAAGGCCGCGGCGGAAAGAGGGCATACGGTTTTAGCATGTGCACGGAATGGGGAGCAGCCAATTGGCAGCTTGAAAGATCTTGTAAGTCAATTTCCTAATCAAATATTCCCTTTATCCCTTGACGTGACAGATGAACAATCAGTATCAGCTGCTGCCGCGAAGGTAATGGAAGAATGGGGATCTATCGATGCCATTATAAACAATGCAGGTGTTTTGTACGCACGTGACTCGAAAATTGAGGAACTCGATTTCTCTTTACTAGATGTGACGATTGATGTGAATTTATATGGACCGATGCGAGTAGTTAAACACTTCCTACCATTACTATATAAAGGGGCCAAGCAAACAATCATCAACATTTCATCTGATGCAGGAAGCATTACAAATGCATATGGGGAAGATTATCCGTATGCCATTTCTAAAGCTGCTCTTAACATGTTCACAAAACAGATTAAAAGTTACGTATCCGACAAAAATATTAATGTTTATGCCATTCATCCCGGCTGGATTAAAACGGATATGGGTGGGGATAAGGCACCTGGATCACCTGAAGAAACTGCTAATAATTTGCTGGATATAATAGAAAAGAAAAAGATAATAGCAGAAGATTTATTTTTCATCAAGCATGATGGAGAATCTATGAAAATATGATTTGTAAAAGTCTATCCCAATTATTAAGTTGCGGGATAGACTTTTTCTAATGATCTTTTAAGAAATTGTTCGACTGAAAAAGCGGCCACTCCTAAAGCGGTTGCAGGAAATACCGGGTCAGAAAATTGTACTTTCACTTCTGATTGGTGGGATGTCATCGCACGATTTTTTACATAATCTTGAACTGTTTTTTCCATCCAAGGCTTAGCACCTGCTAACCGATTGCCAATGATTATTTTTTGCGGATTGAGAGCATGAACGATATTCACAATACCCATCCCGAGATGAACGGCTGTTTCTTGTAAAAGATTGATGGCATGCTCGTTCCCATTTTGTGCAAGTTCAATGATTTGCTCTATATTTGCATTTGTATCCGTCACCAGTTGAAGCTTTAACGCTTTTTGAATTACGTATTGTTCCGATGCATACATTTCCCAACAGCCCTTATTTCCACATCTGCACGTTTCCCCGTTCATATTAATCGTCATATGACCAAATTCTCCTGAAAAACCGGTAGCGCCTCTATATAGTTTTTCATGCATGATAATTCCTGTTCCAATTCCAATCCCTGTACTAATATATACTAGGGTTTCTACATTTTTACCGAGCCCAAACATTTTTTCCCCATAAGCACCTGCGTTTGCTTCGTTTTCAATAACAACGGGTATATGAAATATAGCCTCGATTTCTTCCTTTATGGAAGAGTTTTTCCAACCTAAATTAGGGGCTAGAACTAATGAACTGTTATTGTCGACTATCCCTGGGGCGCCAATCCCAATTCCTACGATTCCGTATCGAGTGTTCGGTGCTTTAGACATTAATTCTTGAATATCATTATGTATTTGCTGTAATGTTTCTTCAAAAGATTGGGGATTGAAAGTGTGCCTCTTTCTTTCAATAATATTTCCTTGTAAGTCTGTTAAAATTCCTAATATATAATTGACTCCCAAATCGATTCCAATCGTACACCCCGAATTTTCATTAAACACCAACATGACTGGCCGCCTGCCACCGCTAGATACCCCTGGACCTGTTTCAAGAATTAATTGTTCATCAATTAATTCAGCAACGAGTGTTGAGACAGTTCCTTTGTTTAAACCTGATTTAAGGGCAATATCAGCACGGGATATGGGGGCTTGTTGAATAATTAGTTGAAGCACAATCGTTTTATTCTCTTTTTTAATTAATTGTTGATTCCACGTCGGATTCATAAAGAAATTCTCCTTTAATACGTTCAGGCTAAAATATATATTATCACAAATACTTTGTTTAATGAATAGACAAAGGCGAAAAGGAGATGTTATACTATTGGCAGAAGTGATGGAGATAAATACATAAAAGGAATGTAAACGCCATCATTGAAAGATTATTTGGAGGGAAGAAATATGGCTTACTTTGAGGAAATTAACAAAATTCAGTACGAAGGTTCTTCATCTAAGAATCCATTTGCATTTAAGTATTACAATCCTGAGGAATCGATCAATGGAAAGAAGATGGAAGAAATTTTGCGTTTTTCTGTAGCTTATTGGCATACGTTCACAGCGGACGGTACAGATCCGTTTGGAGTCGGGACTGCCATTCGTCCATGGGATCATTTAAAAGGACTTGACCTTGCAAAAGCGCGAGTTGAGGCTGCATTCGAACTTTTTGAGAAATTGAATGTACCATTCTTCTGTTTTCATGATTCCGATATTGCGCCTGAAGCGGACACATTAAAGGAAACATATGAAAATCTCGATGTCATTACAGCGATGATTAAAGATTACATGAAAGATAGTAAAGTAAAATTACTTTGGAATACAGCAAATATGTTTACTCATCCAAGATATGTACATGGAGCTGCAACTTCCAGTAATGCAGATGTATATGCTTTCGCTGCTGCAAAAGTGAAGAAGGGCTTGGAAGTTGGTAAAGAGCTTGGTGCTGAAAACTATGTATTCTGGGGCGGGCGCGAAGGATATGAGACACTTTTAAATACAGATATGAAGCTTGAACTTGATAACTTGGCACGCTTCTTTCATATGGCTGTTGATTATGCAAAAGAAATTGGTTTTGACGGCCAGTTCCTAATTGAACCTAAGCCAAAAGAGCCAACAAAGCATCAATATGATTTTGATGTAGCAACTGGACATGCTTTCCTACAAAACTACGATCTAGATAAATATTTCAAATTTAATGTTGAAGCAAACCACGCTACCCTTGCTGGCCATACATTCGAACATGAATTACGTGTTGCGCGTATTAATGGTATGCTCGGTTCTGTAGATGCGAATCAAGGCGATACCTTAATTGGATGGGATACAGATGAATTCCCAACAGACCTTTATTCTACAACTCTAGCAATGTATGAAGTTTTACAAAATGGCGGGTTAGGAAAAGGCGGCTTGAATTTCGATGCGAAAGTGCGCAGAGGTTCATTTGAAGCTGAGGATTTATTCCATGCACATATTGCCGGAATGGATAGTTTCGCGATTGGCTTGAAAGTAGCTGCGAAGTTATTGGAAGATCGTGTGTTGGAAGACTTCGTCGCTGATCGTTATAGCAGTTACACTGAAGGAATAGGCTTGGATATTGTAGAAGGACGTACTGACTTCCATAAACTTGAAGAGTATGCACTTCAACTCGGTAATATTCAAAACCGTTCTGGAAGACAAGAAAGGTTGAAAGCTATTGTAAATCAATATTTACTTGAAACACTTTCTGGAAAATAAACCAAATTAACGTGCTGGAGTTGAAAAATTCCAGCACCTTTTTATAAGAGGGTGAATGCAATGAAATATGTATTAGGTGTAGATCTTGGGACGAGCGCAGTAAAAATTTTACTTATGAATCAAAGTGGTGATGTGTGTTATGAAGTGTCAAAATCGTATCCATTGATTCAAGAAAAATCAGGCTATAGCGAACAGGAACCCGAAGAATGGGTTGAAAAAACAATTGAAGGTTTAACTGAAATTGTTGAGAATTTTAATGGAGACGTTCAAGATATTGAAGGGTTAAGCTTTTCGGGGCAAATGCATGGCCTTGTATTATTGGATAGTGACCATCAAGTACTAAGAAATGCCATTCTTTGGAATGACACAAGAACAACGGCGCAATGTAGAGAAATTGAAGAAATGGTTGGTAAAGAAAGGCTGCTAGCTATTACAAAAAATCCCGCACTTGAAGGCTTTACACTGCCAAAAATTTTATGGATAAAGGAATATGAACCAACTATTTTTGAAAAGGCCGCTGTTTTCTTGCTTCCGAAAGATTATTTACGGTATCGACTAACTGGGCTTTTACATAGTGAATATTCAGATGCCGCGGGTACATTGCTATTGGATGTCGGGGAGAAAAAATGGAGCGAAGAAATTTGTACGCTTTTAGGGCTGGAAGCTTCCCTCTGTCCCCCACTTGTAGCATCCCATGAGCAAACTGGTACAATTACAAGTGAAGTAGCTGAAAAAACAGGCTTATCAGCTGATATTAAAGTGTTTGCTGGTGGAGCAGATAATGCATGTGGAGCTATCGGATCCGGCATTTTATCTGAAGGGAAAACGCTTTGTAGTATTGGGACTTCCGGGGTCGTTTTATCGTATGAACAAAGAAACGACCTAGATTTTGGCGGCAAGGTTCATTATTTTAACCATGGGGAAGAAAATGCCTTTTACACAATGGGGGTAACACTTGCTGCTGGATACAGCTTAAGTTGGTTCAAAGATGTGTTTGCAAAAGAAATTGATTTTGAAGAGTTACTAAACGGTGTTGATGGGGTGCCGATTGGTGCGAATGGCTTACTATTTACGCCTTATATTGCTGGAGAAAGAACACCGCATGCAGATTCAGTAATTAGAGGAAGCTTCATTGGCATGGACGCCTCCCATGAGAGAAAAGATTTTGTAAGGGCAGTCCTTGAAGGAATTACTTTCTCTTTAAATGAATCAATCGAGATTTTTAGGGAGAATGGTAAAAAGATTGATACCGTCATTTCAATAGGCGGAGGAGCTAAAAATAAAACTTGGCTGCAAATGCAAGCTGATATTTTTAATGTGGAGATTAAGAAGCTTGCAAGCGAACAAGGACCTGGAATGGGTGCTGCTATGCTTGCTGCTTTTGGCAGCGGCTGGTTCTCTTCATTAAAGGAATGCGCTGATCAGTTTGTACAAGTAAGCGAAACATATACGCCAAAAGTGGAAAATGTGGAAGTATATAAAAAATTGTTTAAACTCTATCAAGATGTATACAAAAGTACTAAAACTTTGAATGAAGGCTTGCAAGAATTTAGGAAATAATAAAAATGGCCGGCTAAAATAGTAGGGTTCCGTTTTTATGGTGCTTTTCTTATTAAAAGACACAAGAATTGACGTATGAATGGGCATACGTCTTTTTTTATTTATCGAGGTTTTTAGGAAATTCTATTAACTTTGACAAATAGACAGTCAAAACTTCTATCATTTACAGTGTTGTTTTGAGTACCGACTTTATTGATTTTTATAAGCTGTCGATACAAAGCTACCGATCCTCCAGTTGTCTACACTATCGGTTTGGGGTCAGGTTAAATAGACGGAGAAATTCCGCTTAATTAGTTATGTTTATTAAAAAAGGCTTAAATAAACGGAGAGATTCCGCCTATTGACTCGAAAAATTCGAAAATGGGGGATTTCATTTTGCTTAATCGGAAAACCTTCCCTTATATACCCCGAAACGAACTTCTTTCTACATATAACCGGAAAATCTCCGCTTATTTTTATTTAAAGTCTCAAAAATACAAAAGAACCACATTTTGATGCATTCCGGTGAGGTGTTATAGATAAGGTTTTATTGTATACCTAATAAAGAAACTCGGCAATCACTATGGGAAGTTTTACTTTTTTTACACCAATAACGAAGCCAATACGATTGTCACATCAGTTTTTTTTAGAAAATCACCTCAAAACGGAACCCTTACTATATGTGGCGGTCATTTAATGTTAGCTTCTAGCTTAATATCTACATTTCCTTTTAATGCCCTTGAAATCATACAGCTTTTTTCCGCTTTTTCAGCAAGTTTTTGAGTTAATTCCATCTGTTCATCATTAGCTAAAGTAACAGTTGGTCGGTGGATGATGGTTTTATATGTGATGACACCTTTTTCAACCTCGACAATTCCTTCAGATTCCATCGATAAATTCGAAACTTGAATGGAAGCACGCTCCAACATGGCGGCCAATGTAATGATATAGCATGTTGCCGCAGCACCTAAAAGCATTTCATCAGGATTAGTGCCTACTCCCGGGCCATCCATTTCCGGTGGAATCGAAACTTCTGTTTTGAGGTTGCCGGCATCAATCGTTCCAACACTATTACGTCCTCCAGGCCAATCTGCTTTTAATAAAAATGAATGAAGTGCCACTTTAAAATCCTCCGTTTCATAAAACTCGTGTTATGATTATAACATCTTACTACATAAAGGAGCATGTAATATGAGCCAATTCCCTCAAGTAAAAGATACCTTACAATTGATTGAGAAATTAGTTTCGATTCCGAGCCCTTCCGGAAATACACGAAAAGTAATCGACTCTTGTGAACAATATTTAGAAAATCTCGGTCTCGAAATGAAACGAAACCGCAAAGGCGGCTTGTTGATTACCATTCCAGGAAAAAATAAAGAGCAACATCGTATGTTGACTGCACATGTCGATACACTTGGAGCGATGGTAAAAGAAATTAAGTCAAATGGAAGATTGAAACCTACGATGATCGGTGGATTTCGCTGGAATTCAGTTGAAGGCGAATATTGTAAAATTGAAACAGATTCAGGAAAAACATATACTGGAACGATTTTAATGAAGCAAACATCTGTCCATGTATACAAGGATGCAGGGGAAGCAAAAAGAAATGAACAAAATATTGAAGTAAGAATTGATGAGATTACGAAAAGTGAGGAAGAAACGAGAAAGCTAGGCATTAATGTTGGCGATTTTGTCTCATTTGATCCACGTGTCCAAATAACACCAAGTGGTTATATTAAATCTAGGCATTTGGATGATAAGGCGAGCACAGCTATTTTATTGCAATTAATCAAACATATTCAGTCTGAAAAGATTGAATTGCCTTATACAACTCATTTCTTAATTTCAAATAATGAAGAGATTGGATACGGCGGCAACGCTAATATTTCTCCTGAAACTGTTGAGTATTTAGCGGTAGATATGGGAGCGCTCGGTGAGGGGCAAGCATCTGATGAGTACACTGTTTCAATTTGCGCGAAAGATTCGAGCGGTCCTTATCATTACGGCTTAAGGAAGCATCTCGTCCAATTGGCGAAAGACAATAATATTGACTATAAAGTAGATATTTATCCATATTATGGATCTGACGCGTCGGCTGCGATTAATGCTGGCCATGATATCGTCCATGGCTTAGTAGGGCCAGGAATTGAATCCTCTCATGCCTTCGAAAGGACCCATGAGTCCTCACTCATTAATACGGAAAAGCTTTTATTTGCTTATGTGATGTCGCCAATAACTGAAATATAACTTTTTCTATAATGCGTCCGGATTCAAAAGTTCGGACGCATTTTACGTAAAGGAGGCGAAAAACAATTAAAACAAATTTTTCAGAAGGTGAATTAGTGCAAATTCTTTCAAATTATTCATTGGGAAACTATTTAGCCTCAGCTCCATTTACAACTGGAACGGTTCAAACAAATATTAAAGTCCAAACAACAGACGGTCAGTTTGTTTTTAGATATTATGAAAATCGTTCAGTCCAATCTGTTTTATTTGAAACGAACTTTCTTATTTATTTAAGTAAACACGAATTTCCTAGTCCAAAACCATTTATTAATAAGGATGGGAGGTTTGTTGGGACTTATAAAGAAAAGCCATATGTTCTTTTTGAATATATGGAGGGAGAACATAGTAACGACCCTAATGGAATCCAAAAAATGCAACTGATTAAATTGGCAGCAAAATTACATAATATTAGTAAAAACTATACACCTTTATATAAAGAATTTAGATTAAATTATAATGTTAAAATGTGTCGGGAACTAGCGCGACAACAATCTGAACGATTTACTACAAAAACTGCAGTAGAAAAGTTTCTTTGGCTAGAGCAGGAGTTGACCCAATTAACTCTTCCTGAATCATTACCAAAAGGGATCTGCCATGCAGATTTTCATTTTTCGAATATCCTTTATAAGGATGAAAAATGTAGTGCATTAATAGATTTTGACGATGCTAATTATACGTATCTTTTATTTGATCTTGTTGTTTTAATCGAATATGAGGCATGGCGACACGATGTTGATCAATATCTTAATTTGAACAAGGCAAAGGAAGTAATTTTAGAATATATGAAATATAGACCTTTAGAAGATATTGAAAAAAAGCATTTATTTGATGTTTATAAATTAAGTATTTTAATTGATTGTGTTTGGTATTTTGATAGAGGTAATGTAGACGACTTTTATGAAAGAAGAAAAATTGATTACCTCAATCAAATAGGTAGAATAATTTTTTACGAAAAACTTTTCGAGTAAATTGTAAAGGTTTATTTAAAAACTTACCGTTGATATTCATTCTTCTAAGGAATATGATAGAAAAAGACTGAACAACGGAAGGAATTATGTGTATGGCTAAAACATTAAAAGCAGAAGTGGAATCAAGAAGAACTTTTGCAATCATCTCTCACCCAGATGCCGGAAAAACGACTATGACGGAGAAACTCCTTTATTTTGGCGGAGCGATTCGTGATGCTGGTACGGTAAAAGGCAAAAAAACTGGCAAATACGCTACATCCGATTGGATGGAAATAGAAAAACAAAGAGGAATTTCCGTTACATCATCTGTTATGCAGTTTGATTATGATGGATTCCGGATTAATATATTAGATACCCCTGGGCACCAGGATTTCAGTGAAGATACTTATCGAACGCTCATGGCAGTAGATAGTGCCGTCATGATTATTGACTCCGCAAAGGGGATCGAGGAACAAACTTTAAAATTATTTAAAGTGTGTAGAATGAGGGGAATCCCGATTTTCACATTTATAAATAAATTAGATCGACAAGGGCGGCCTCCACTTGAGTTGCTAGCTGAGTTGGAAGAAGTGCTCGGAATTGAATCCTATCCAATGAATTGGCCAATTGGAATGGGAAAAGAATTTTATGGCATTTATGATCGTTATAACAAAAGAATTGAACAATTCCGAGTCGATGAAGACCAAAGATTTTTGGAATTGGATGAAGATGGGGAAATACTTGGAAATCATTCCTTAAAGGAATCGGCGTTATATACCCAGGCTTTGGAGGAAATTATGTTATTAGATGAAGCCGGAAATGAATTTTCGGATGAGAAAATTAATAATGGAACATTGTCTCCTGTGTTTTTTGGTAGTGCATTAACGAACTTTGGTGTCCAAACTTTTTTAGAAACATATTTACAGTTCGCGCCGTCACCTCAACCAAGAATGACAAATGAGGGAAAAATTGATCCAACTTCTGAAGGTTTTTCAGGTTTTATATTTAAAATTCAAGCGAATATGAATCCTGCTCATCGTGATCGTATCGCTTTTGTCAGGATTTGCTCCGGTCAGTTTGAGCGTGGGATGAATGTCTCCCTTGCCCGAACTGGAAAACAATTCAAACTTTCTCAATCGACGCAATTTCTTGCAGATGATAGAAGCACGGTAAATGCGGCCGTGAGCGGCGATATTATTGGGTTATATGATACGGGAACTTATCAAATTGGAGATACAATATCTGAAGGAAAACGAGATATTCATTATGAAAAATTACCTCAATTCACTCCCGAAATATTTGTACGAGTCACCGCAAAAAATGTGATGAAACAAAAAAGCTTTCATAAAGGTGTCGAGCAGCTTGTACAAGAAGGTGCCATCCAGCTTTATAAAACATACCGAATGGAAGATTATATTCTCGGGGCTGTAGGTCAACTTCAATTTGAGGTTTTTGAACATCGAATGAAAAATGAATACAATTCCGATGTAATCATGGAATCGATCGGCTCAAAAATTGCGAGATGGATTGAAAACGAAAAAATTGATGAGTCTCTTTCTAGCCAAAGAAGTCTGTTAGTTAAAGATCGATACGACAAGCCACTATTCCTTTTTGAAAATGATTTTGCCTTGCGTTGGTTCCAGGATAAGAATCCTAATGTTAAATTGTACAATCCGATGGATGAACATGATTAAGCTGAGAAAGGTAGTGTCCAAGGCACTGCCTTTTTTGACCTTTAGCCTTGATGAAAAGCCTTAATCCGCCAATCCCAGGATGAGGCTTTTTTATTTTTTGGACATACTATCCGTAAGGGAGGAATGTTTATGGCTAGAAGAAATAGGACGCTGGTTCCCGGGGCAAGAGCTGCTTTAGATGGCTTTAAGGCGAAAGTGATGTCTGAAAAGGGATATCATGTAAATCCTAATAATCCTAATGACGTAAAATATGAAATCGCGAAAGAACAAGGTGTTCCGCTTAAAAAAGGTTATAATGGCCACTTATCTGCTGAAGAAGCGGGAAAGGTGGGCGGTCCCATCGGTGGCAATATGGTTAAAGAGATGGTTCGAATAGCGCAAGAACAGTTAAGTAAAAATCCACAAAAATAAAAAGTGCCGCTCTGTCGGCATTTTTTGCTGTCTTAAGCTAATGTTTATATCAAAAAGAATCCATCGATTCAATATAATTCCAGTCGGCAAATTGTTATAATAAAATTGTCAAGGGAGTACGAAAGGGGTATACATAGTGAATTTGAGTAAATTTTCCATAAAGAGGCCTGTTTTTACGATTGTAACGATGTTTCTCGTCATTATTTTAGGTGTAGTTTCACTTTTAAAAATACCTCTAAAGTTAATACCTGAAATTAATCCTCCGATAGCCGTTGTCGTCACTTCATATCAAGGTGCTAGTCCCGCCGAAGTCGTTGATAAAATAACAAAGCCACTTGAAGCGAGCCTTGCAACATTGCCAGGGATTAAAAACGTACAATCTATTTCGAAGGAAGGTTCAAATTTAATCCTGTTAGAATTCTCTTGGTCTACCGCTATTGATGATATTCAAAATGATGTACTTCAAAGAATCGATCAAACACCAATCCCGACAGACGCCGGAAAGCCACGTTTTTTAAAATTTGATCCAGCACAATTCCCTGTCATTCAACTTTCTCTAAAGACTAATAAAGATGAAAAAAGTCTTAGAAACTTAACTGATAAATTAACTACTGAGCTTACGAAAGTAAATGGAGTCGCCAGTGTTAATATTACGGGTAATTTAGTAGAAGAGATCAATGTGACACTCAATCAAGATGAATTAAAAAAATATCAATTATCGCAAGCAGAAGTAGTGAATATTATCCAAGCCAATAATATTTCTACTCCCGGGGAAACAGTCCTCACAGAAGGAAAAGAACTTACGACTCGAATTATGAGTATGGTTCATTCAGCAGATGAAATTGCAAATCTTGCCATTACTGTTAATCCAATAAATGGTGAAAAAATTAGAATAAAAGATGTTGCTACAGTAAAACAGCAGGAGCAAACCGCGGAAAGCATTACACGTACGAATGAAAAGCCATCAGTATTACTAAGTGTGCTTCAAGAGACAGACGCCAATACAGCAGAAGTTTCAAAGGATTTTCAAAAAGAATTAAAATCACTATTAAATAAGGAAAAATATAAAGAAATTGAGTCAGATATCCTATTTGACCAAGGTGATTACGTAAGGATGGCGATCGGGAATATTGCCAACTCATTAATTCTTGGCGGAGCACTGGCAATGCTCGTATTATTTTTCTTTTTAAGAAATATTAAGAGTCCGCTTATTATTGGAATTGCCATACCATATTCCGTTATCGTTACGTTTGTATTGATGTTTTTTGCGGATTTTGCATTAAACATCATGACTCTTGGGGGACTAGCATTAGGAATTGGGATGCTCGTCGACAATGCCATCGTCGTAATTGAAAATATATATCGACATTTATCTATGGGAAAAGATCCAAAAGAAGCTGCCTTGCATGGGGCAAAAGAAGTAGCAGGCGCCATTACTGCTTCCACCCTTACAACAGTTGCTGTCTTTCTTCCAGTTGTTTTTATTAGTGGTCTACTAGGACAATTATTTAAAGAATTTGCATTTACGATTTCTTTTAGTTTATTTGCTTCCTTATTTGTTGCTTTGACGGTTGTCCCGATGCTCGCTAGCAGGCTGCTAAAAAAACCACAGGGTGATTATGAGGCAATAAGGCGTAGATCGAAACCAATGAATTTACTCGATCGATCCATTCGTTGGTCTTTGCGTCACCGATTTTTAGTGTTATTTACTGCAGTTTTATTATTCATAGGCGGAATATTCGGCATGACGACAGTAGGAACGCAATTTCTTCCACCAACAGATGAAGGTTTTTTTAGTGTTAATGTTAAGCTTGAAAATGGAGCATCACTATCCGAAACAGAGAAAGTAATTAGCGTCATGGAAAACGAGCTAAAGACGGAAAAAGATGTAGATGTATATGTCAGCTTAATTGGTTCCACGCAAGAGTCTACATTCCAAGGGGGAGGAATGGCGAATAGTGCAGAAGTATATGTAAAGTTAAAACCTCTAGCAAATAGAGACAAATCCTTATTTGAAATAGTTGATCATATAAAGCCTAAAATAGAAAAAGAAGTAGTGAAGGTAAATAAGGAGGCAACTCTCCGATTTAATGTCCAAGCTGCGTCCGGTATGGCGCCGCAAACGATGTCATTTAACGTTACAGACTCCAATAAGCAGAGACTGGAAAAAAGTACGGATAAAATTTTTAGCGCATTAAAAAATATAGAAAATGTAACAGATTTATCGACAACGACTGCTAATACCGTTGAGGAAATCCATATTACGATAGACCGAGATAAAGCATTCGAGGCTGGACTTTCACCTGCCCAAATCGCAATGATTTTTAATGACGCAACACGTGGGGTACAAGCTTCGCAAATTATTACCGATGATATGGAAATTTATGGTGTTAACGTGGAGTTTGATAAGAGTATTACAAGAAATATTGAGGAATTAAAATCCATATTAATAAGAAAACCTGACGGATCTTATGCCCAGTTAGCGGACTTGGCAAAAATTGAGGAAGGTACTGGTCCAGTTGAAATTCAACGTATTAATCAACTAGATTCAGTAGAATTTACTTTAAAATATAGTACGGAGACGAATTTAGGAAAAATGTCAAAAGCGGTAGAGTCGGAGATTGCATCTTTGAATCTCCCTAGTGATATAGAAATCACGTATAGCGGTGAAAAGGAATTACTAGAAGATTCAATCGATGATATGATCATGGCATTTATTTTAGCCATTATACTAATTTATATCGTTATGGCTGCACAATTTGAGTCATTTAAATATCCATTCGTTATTATGTTTACAGTACCGCTCATGGTCATTGGCGTCGCAATTTCCCTAATTGCAAGTAAGATGCCGATTAGTGTACCAGCTTTTATCGGGATCATCATTTTAGCTGGGATTGTCGTGAACAATGCGATTGTTATTGTTGACTATATTAATCAACGCAAAGAAGCTGGACTATCCAGCTATGATGCGCTGATAGAATCAGTCAAGGATCGTGCCAGGCCGATTTTAATGACTGCATTAACTACGATTTTAGGATTAGTGCCACTGGCATTAGGGATTGGAGAAGGAACAGAAATGAATCAACCAATGGGGGTTGCCGTTATTGGTGGTTTAATAAGCAGCACATTCTTAACCTTATTTGTCATTCCAGTAGTTTATAGTTTATTTGATCACGAAACTAGAAGAATGAATCGGAAAAGGAAAAGATGGAAGACAGAAAGCTAGAAAATATTAAAAATAATATATGTGAATATTGCCTTACTAGACTCCATACATTATAATAACAGTAAATTAATACATTTGACGTTAAGTCAAAGGGGAGTAGCGTTAGGTAGAATTTTCATTTCTACCTAAAACAAAGTCGTCATTTCGTGAAGGAATTCACCGGCTTTGTTGGCATGAAAATGTCTAGCAAGACCTTTGCCCATATGGCAGAGGTCTTTTTGTTTTTATTGAAAACAAAATTTCCTGCCTTGGGGATGTGAAAAATAAGGGAGGAAATTTAATGGAATTATCGATGATGTTGGAGTATGGATGGGTATTTTTAGTACTAGTGGGTTTGGAAGGGATCCTTGCTGCGGATAATGCAGTCGTTATGGCAGTAATGGTTAAACATTTACCGGAAAATCTACGGAAAAAAGCTTTATTTTATGGATTGCTAGGGGCCTTTATTTTTCGTTTTGCAGCCCTTTTTGCCATTACGTTTCTCGTCAACGTATGGCAAATTCAAGCAATTGGTGCTGCTTATTTAATCTATTTATCTGTTCATCATATTATTAAGAAAAAAGAGAAGACTAAAAAATCTGTAGAAAATGGTAAAGGTCAATCATTTTGGATGACGGTATTAAAAGTAGAAATAGCGGATATTGCCTTTGCAATTGATTCAATGCTTGCTGCTGTTGCATTAGCTGTAACGCTTAGACCCACTGGATGGTTCCAAGTGGGAGGTATCGATGGAGGGCAATTTATAGTCATGTTATTAGGTGGGCTTGCAGGTGTCGTTATCATGCGTTTTGCAGCTACATCATTTGTAAAACTGCTGGCTAAATATCCTACACTAGAAACAGCTGCATTTTTAATTGTTGGTTGGGTTGGAGTCAAATTAAGTGTCTTTACATTATCCCATCCTAATGTAAGTATTCTTAACGAACATTTTCCAGAATCAACTATGTGGAAATTAACATTCTGGACAGTGTTGATCGGAATAGCGGTAGGGGGATATTTAATTTCAAAGAAAAAAGCTATACACAATAAGCAGTCAGTAAATTTATATAACTGAAACGGTAAAGGAAGCTGATCCAATGTCAGCTTCCTTTTTACTTATCATTGTTGTTTTCCACTTAATTCAGCTTGCGCTTGCTGTACTAATCTTTTTGTTATTTCTCCGCCTACTGAACCGTTAGCTCTAGACACTGTATCTGAACCAAGAGTGACTCCGAATTCTTGGGCAATTTCAAACTTAACTTGATCTAAATATTGTTCTATGCCTGGGACGAGCAATTTATTACTGCTTCTAGCCATTTCAATTCTCTCCTTTAATTAAATTAACATCGTATTCATAGTATGGACTCAAACACAAAAAGCATAACTGGTAAATCCATCTCGATTAACTGAAAAATGTATATGATGGAAAATGAATAAAATGGATGTTTTTCTTTTCATTACATCGCTTTTTCATTATTATAAAAGAATGGATGTTGCATGGGAGGATTATAATAGGCATGAAACACTTAAAGAAACATAAGTTGACTAGGCTTACGCCTTTTAGGATCCTAGTTACATATTACGTATTAACCGTTGCTTTTTCAGCAATCCTCTTAAGTTTACCGTTTGCCAGAAAGCCGGATGCAAAATGGTCATTCATGGATGCTATATTTACAGCAGCAAGTTCAGTGAGTGTTACAGGTTTATCAACAGTGAACATTTCTGAGACTTTTACGGTGCCTGGTATTTTTCTACTTATGTTTGTTTTGCAAATAGGTGGAATTGGAATAATGACGATTAGTACTTTTTTCTGGCTATTATTAGGGAAAAAAGTTGGGCTTATGCACCGGCAATTAATTAGAACGGATCAAAATCAACTTAATCTTGCTGGTTTAGTTGCACTTTTAAAACAAATTATTTATATTATTTTGTTGATAGAACTTTTTGGTGCTCTCGTGCTCGGAACATATTATTTAAAATACTTTCCAACCTGGCAGGAGGCATTATTACAAGGGTTATTCGCTTCAATAAGTGCTACGACAAATGCAGGATTTGATATAACTGGGCAATCACTTATTCCATTTGCAAAAGATTATTTTGTACAATTTGTCACGATGATATTGATTATTTTAGGTGCGATTGGTTTTCCTGTTTGGATTGAAATTAAAAGATTTTTACTTCATAAAGATGCAAAAATAAGATTTCGTTTTAGCTTATTTACTAAAATCACGACTACAACATACTTTTTACTATTAATAATAGGCACGGTCGTTATAGTTGCGATTGAGTTCAATCATTTTTTTGTCGGAAAGTCTTGGCATGAGTCATTTTTCTATGCCTTATTTCAATCGACGACAATGAGGAGTGCTGGCTTGCTTACATTGGATGTTAATCAGTTAACTTTACCCACCATTCTCTTTTTGTCTTTTCTAATGTTTATTGGAGCATCACCAAGTTCGGTTGGTGGGGGAATCCGGACAACAACATTTGCACTTAACATCCTATTTCTTTTTCACTTTGCAAGGGGTCGATCCTCGATTAAAGTGTTTCAACGAGAAATTCATCAAGATGATGTGATAAAATCTTTAGTTGTGTTAATGCTCGCAGTTATATTGACAGGTTTGTCGATATTATTATTATCTATAACAGAGGATGCCAGCCTTATTTCTATTATTTTTGAAGTGGCATCGGCATTTGGAACTTGTGGAGCATCGATGGGGATCACGCCAGATTTGTCTGGTTTCGGAAAATCGGTATTAATTTTACTAATGTTCATTGGAAGAATTGGCATTTTGTCCTTTTTATTCATCATGACAAACAACGAAAAGGAGCCAGACTTCCATTATCCTAAAGAAAGAGTCATTATTGGATAGTTAAAATGAACATGATTTTTTAAAGTAAAAAAGAAAAAGTTTTTAGTCTATATTTAGAATTTAGCCTTTTGCTGTCCAGCTGCAGCGCTTGTGCTTTTTTTAATAGCCAACAGGAGGGTTTAAGATGGGAAACAAAATTAGAATTGGTATTACTGGTTATGGAAATTTAGGAAGAGGGGTAGAAGCAGCGATAAAACAAAACCCTGATATGGAGCTTGTAGCTGTTTTCTCTAGACGAGATCCTTCAAGTGTCATAGTTGCAGATCCAAAGGTAAAGGTGCTTCCGATTGCATCAGCCCAAGATTATAAAAATGAAATTGATGTAATGATTTTATGCGGCGGTTCTGCAACTGACTTACCTGAACAAGGACCAGCATTTGCAGCGCATTTTAATACGATTGATAGTTTTGATACACACGCAAAAATCCCAGATTATTTTGCAGCTGTGGATGAGGTTGCAAAATCTTCTGGTATGGTCAGTATTATTTCAGTAGGATGGGACCCAGGTATGTTTTCGCTAAATCGAATGCTTGGGGAAGCAATTTTGCCTGAGGGTGAAACATACACATTTTGGGGAAAAGGCTTAAGTCAAGGACACTCCGATGCTGTTAGAAGAGTCGCAGGAGTAAAGGCAGCTGTCCAATATACAATTCCGATTGAAGAAGCAGTAAATCGTGTTAGAAACGGTGAAAATCCTTTATTATCAACGAAAGAAAAGCATTTAAGGGAGTGCTTTGTTGTAGCTGAAGATGGAGCGGATTTGTCCGTTATTGAAAAAACAATTAAAGAAATGCCGCATTATTTTTCCGATTATCAAACAGTCGTTAATTTTATTTCAGAAGAAGAACTTCATGCAAACCATTCAAAAATGATGCATGGTGGATTTGTCATTAGAAGTGGGGAAACCGGAGAAGGCAATAAGCAAATTATGGAGTTTTCTTTAAAGCTAGATAGCAACCCGGAATATACTGCAAGTGTATTAACTGCTTATGCAAGAGCTGCATATAAGATGAGCACAGAAGGACAGTCTGGAGCTAAAACAGTTTTCGACGTTCCGGTCGGAATGCTTTCACCAAAATCGCCAGAGCAATTACGAAAAGAACTTTTATAATAAAAGAAAAACCCGGCATGAGGGGACTGTTTAAAAACAGTCCCTTAGCTGCCGGTTTTTTTGTGGATTTCTTTAGCTTGCAATGGATAAATGGTTGCACTTCCATCAGTCGGTTCGTAATAAATTAACCCGTAAGAAGATTCGGGAATGAATGTTTCACTTTGTTGGTATGCTTGAATGGAAAAAGGGAACATTTCAATTTGTGTATGTTTATAAAGTTCTCTTTCGTTTAGCTTTAGCTCTTTCATCATACTCTCTTCTTTAATTATGGCACCGTAAAGTTCTGAGCGTGTTTTTCTATCTAAAATATCATCCCACCATGCTTTTCGTGGTTTATAGCGTCTATTTAATAAATAATCATATTTCATTAAACCCTCTGCCAATGCAGAATGTTTTATATTATTTTCAGAAAGAAATTGTTTAAGTCGGGTGAATAAATCTTCCAACTGATGACCAATGCGCGACCAATTTTTCTTTTCCCAATACGTTCCAAATTCTTGGAAAAAATCAAACGGAGTTTCAAAGCTATGTGAAGTCAAAAATTTTACTGAACGGTCCATTCTATGATCATTCCAGTATTTTTCCAACACATCTTCCACTTGTTTTATCCTTATAATATCATCAAAATCAATGACGTTATTTCCTAAAATTTCGTACGGGGCATGATCCATATATGTGTATCCAAAGTGTTTAGCTGAAATTCTCAAACCTGTTCCACGGAGCATTTTCAAAAAGCCTAATTGCAATTCCTCAGGTTCAAGCTCAAATACATCATTAAATGTTTTCCGAAAAGAATCGTAATTTTCTTCTGGAAGTCCAGCGATTAAATCAAGATGTTGCAGAATTTTACCGCCTTCTTTAACCATTCTTACGGTTCTCGTTAATTTCTCAAAGTTTTGCCTTCTTTTTACAAGTTCATTTGTCAAATCGTTAGTCGATTGCACACCAATTTCGAAACGGAAAAGTCCTACAGGTGCTTCTTTATTTAAAAATTCGATTACTTCCGGTCTCATAATATCTCCCGTAATTTCAAATTGAAAAACGGAATCAGGCCGACGTTCATCAATTAAAAATTGGAACATTTCCATCGCATAGCTTCTGCTTATATTAAAAGTCCGGTCGACAAATTTAATTGTTTTTGCACCATTGTCCAACAAATATCTAATATCTTCTTTAATTTTTTCACGATTAAAATACCTGACGCCAACCTCTATAGAAGAAAGACAAAACTGACAGCTAAATGGGCAGCCCCTACTCGTTTCAATGTAAATGACTCTCTTTGACAAATGAGGTATATCCTCTGGAAATCTAAAAGGTGAAGGCATTTCACGTAAATCAATTTTATTGCGAACTGGATTAATGACCGGTTTACCTTCCTTCATATATCCAATTCCGAATACCTTTTCTAGCTCCAAACTGCCATTTATCTCATCTAAAAGCTGTTTGAATGTTTCCTCGCCTTCACCCATTACAATATAATCAATTTCCGGAAGTCTTTTGAGCCAGTGAATAACGTCATACGAAACTTCAGGCCCTCCTAGAACAATTTTTACATCAGGCATGATTTTACGTAAAATCTCAATTACCTTAATCGTTTCTACAATATTCCATATATAGCAGCTAAAGCCGATCACGTCAGGTTTTTTATTGTATAAATCAGTCACAATATTAAGCGTCGGATCTTTAATCGTATATTCCGCAAGCTCTATTGTATAATCTGGTTCTGCATAAGCTTTTAAGCAGCGAATTGCCAAATTCGTATGAATATATTTCGCATTCAAAGTACTTGCGATGATTTTCATTTAAAATTAATACTCCTTTGTCCCGACTAGCGCAAGCAGCCGTCGACTAGAAAACTTCTTGACCTTTTCCTTTATCGCAAGTCTTGGGCCCTGCAGTTTTTACGTCGATGAACAGACGCTTCCGCCTTTGTCCTATAATCCCTATTATTTTACAAGACTTTCCCAAAAACCACAAACGCGGGCAGTTATTCGTTCTGCCCGCGTGGTTCACTAAAGCTTTCTTTAAAACGACTGAATGATTTTTTCCACCTTGACCATTTTAATTCAATGATTGGTTGAGTTGCAGTAATTACAATTTTACTAGAAAGCAGGAACGTGAGTAAAAGCGATATGAAAAGCAAGATAAAAAGTGTTTTTGAATCGTATACATAGGATTCTATCGAACTTCCTCTGAATGCTCGAATAATAAATCCATGAAGCAAATACACATAAAGCGTATTCCTGCCCAATTTCGTAAAAAAGAATTTTCTTTTTGGAACGAAGGCAAAAAATCCTGCAATCATTAAGAAATTGATCGTGTAAACGCCCATTCTTTTAATCAATCCAATGGCCGAAAAGGTTTCTAAATAACTATAAGGTTTTGATCCTAATAACCACTTTTCATCTAACTCCGGAAAAACAAAGATCACTAAAGCAACAATTATAATTGTACCTGCCATCATTATTTTTGTTCTGGATTGCGATAATAGCTTAAAATGCTCCTTTTTTAAATAATATCCAACGATAAAAAATGGGAAAAATACAAAGGTTCTCGAAAGGCTAAGAAAATTGGAAATCCAATCGACGTAACCAACGATTAAGCCAATCAGTAATGCCAAACTAACTGCGTATATTGGCTTCAATTTATTGAAGGCAATCAGCATAATATTCCAGCAAAATAGACTGATTAAAAACCAAAGGGACCAGTGGGGATTTAAGATGTCGATCTTTAACATGGATTTACTGTATAAAATATAGTAAAAAATGGAGTATATGATTTGAAAAATGATATATGGAATGATTAACTTTTTAGTGATCTTCTTCAAATAGCCTTTTTCGTAAATGCCTTTTGCGAAAAAACCTGATATGAGAATAAAGGCGGGCATATGGAAGGTGTACAGTAATTTATATAGCGCGGAAAAAAACGAATTAGAATCTATATACGATTGGATTAAATGACCGAAAACGACTAAAAATATCAAGATGAATTTTGCATTATCAAAATAGTAATTTCTTTTTTCCATGACAATCACCAGTTTCATAGTTGTCTAACGCAAGCAACCATCGCCTAGCTAATTTTTTGTTGCTTACGCGTATGTTCTTGCTCTGTAAGTTTACCCCGAATTAAGCCGAAGTAACATTACGGTTCATTATCGATTAGATGACGCATGCTAAATATTCTGGTCAAATGTTAAGAAATAGTGACAACTTGTAAAAAGATTGTCTAATTTTGCGAATCCATTTACAATTACAAATATTGTTGAGATAATGGCATAGTTGAGTTTTAAGGTCAATATATGGGGGAGAACATAAAATGTATGGTGGAAGTAAAGAAAAAGCTCTATTTTTAATTAGAATTCAGGAAAAACGTGAGAAAATGTGTTTATTTGGAAAAGTTTATGGATTAAATTCACCCAAGACCATTCAGTGCAGCCAAGAACTTGATACTCTATTAAACGAATATTATCAATTATTTCAGAAGACAAAAAAGAGATATTCTGTTCCAATACATCGACATACTGTTACGAACAGTTATGCAAGGCAGTATTCACTTCCTTATGCTAAATAATGTAGCTTTAAAAAAGGATTAACGCTATTAAAGGTCGAATAGTAGATTTAAGGAAAAAATAAAATGTGAAAGGAATGATCAAATGGGGAAAGCAGCATTACAATTATATTCTGTAAGGGAAGCGGCCGAAAAAGATTTCCTTGGAACAGTCCGAAAAGTAGCTGATATGGGGTATGATGCCATTCAATTTGCCGGTTATTTTAATACTCCAGCACATGAATTAAAGAGTGTTCTCGATGAGAAAGGCATAACTGTCGCAGGCAGCCATATTATGTTTGACGCTTTTAAAGGTGTGCAGCTAATCGAAACGTTTAAATACAATCGAGAAATTGGAAATGACTTATTAATTATTCCAGCTATAGCCCCACAATATCGAGACAGTGAGGATGCATGGAAAAGGACAGCTGAAGAATTTAATAAAATTGGACAAGCATGTAAAGAAGAAGGCTTCACATTTGCATATCATAACCATAGCTTCGAATTTGAAAAGTTTGGCGATTCAACTGGATTCGATTTATTATTTGGTAATTCCGATCCGGATTTAGTAAAAATCGAACTTGATTGCTACTGGGCAACCTTTGCTGATCTTGATCCATTGAACATAATTAATAATTACGGAGACCGGGTTGTATCACTTCACCTTAAAGATATGACCGTAGAAAATGGGGAAAAGAGAAGCATTGAGATCGGTTCTGGAAGCTTGGATATTGAAAGCTTGCTTAATGTCGGTACAAAAAACAATGTAAGATGGTTCATCATTGAACAGGAAAAATTTGATGGCGACCCGATGGAGAGCTCAAAAGTAAATATTGAGAACTTAAAAAAGTTAATGAACAAATAAGTGTATCGAAACAACTCCGTCTAATTTTTAGTCGGAGCTTTTTCGTAAAAACAATTTGAAAGGGTGGAGGAAATGGGATATGAAGTTGAATTAATTGTAGATGCAAAAGCTGAGCTTGGAGAAGGACCATCCTGGGATTCCGAATCTAACGTTTTATACTGGGTTGATATTCTTGGTAAACGAATTCATACATATGAACCATCTACGGGCAAAACAGGGATGATTCAATTGGAAGAGCATATTGGTGCTGTCGTTCCAAAAAAGGGTGGAGGCCTCGCTGCTGTTCTGCAAAGTGGATTTTATCAAATTGAATTACCTTCTGAAAAGTTGACAGCGATTGCAGACCCTGAACAACATTTACCAAACAATCGCTTTAATGACGGGAAATGCGACCCGAAAGGAAGGTTTTGGGCTGGGACAATGCCTTATGATGGCGAGCAAGGAAAAGGGAACTTTTATGTCCTTAATCCAAATGGAGAAGTTAAGAAAGTAGTGGATAATATAACTTGTTCAAATGGAATCGCATGGAACCCTAATTATACGACAATGTATTATATTGATACCCCAACAATGCAAGTAGCGGCATTTGATTATGATCTTGAAACAGGCGAGATATCAAATAGGCGTGTGGCAGTAGAAATTCCTGAAGGAATGGGTGCACCAGACGGGATGACATCTGACGTTGAGGGGAATATTTGGGTTGCGCATTGGGGAGGTTACCGAGTTACAAGATGGAATCCGAATACAGGAGAAATGCTGGATTCTATTTCTGTTCCAGCAAAACAAGTAACCTCATGTGTTTTTGGCGGCGAGAATATGGATGAGTTGTATATCACAACTGCGAGAACAGGTTTGGACGAAGAAATATTAAAGGAATATCCTCATACAGGTGGTTTATTTAAGGTTAAAACAAATATTAAAGGATCTCCTACCTATAAGTTCGGAAATTAAAAGACTAGAATGATTATAAATGGGTAAACTGTCCAAAGAAAAAAGAGGAGGGTTACCTGATGGAAGATCATTTAATGTCCTTAACAAATAAAGTAGCTATTGTAACCGGTGCTGGATCAGGGATTGGCGCCGCATCTGCAATTAGACTTGCAAAGTCGGGCGCATCGGTTGGACTTCTCGATCTTAAAGAAAAGAAAGCCGAAAAGGTAAAGCAAGAAATTGAGCAATTTGGCGGAAAATCGATTATTATGGATGTTGATTTATCTGATCCAGAGCGGGTTAAAAACGCAGTCAATCATGTAGTGTCAGAATTTGGACGACTTGATATTGTATTTGCGAACGCCGGTATAAATGGAGTTATTACACCAATCGAAGATTTTTCACCAGAAGACTGGGACAAGACAATTTCTACAAATTTAAAAAGTACATTTTTAACTGTAAAGTATTCAATCCCTCATTTGAAAAAGGATGGCGGCAGTATCATTATTACAAGTTCAATCAATGGAAACCGCAAATTTTCCGGAATCGGCATGTCGGCGTATAGCAGTTCAAAGGCAGGGCAAATGGCCTTTGGAAAAATGGCGGCATTAGAGCTAGCTAAATATAAAATAAGGGTGAATATTATTTGTCCGGGAGCAATAGAAACAAATATCGGAGAGAATACACACCCGGATGAAGAAAAACTTAAAAAAGTGCAGATTCCTGTGGAATATCCAAAAGGGAGTCATCCGCTTGAGGAAGGACCTGGTCAACCCGAACAAGTAGCCAATCTTATCCACTTTTTGGCAACTGATGCTTCAAATCATATTTCAGGATCTGAAATTTACATTGACGGAGCGGAAACATTACTGTAAACAAAAAAACTGTCCAGACCAAAAGGTGATGTGCCCCCTATAAGTTAGAGTTTTATATTACGCAGCTAGTTGGCTGGTGTGAAGACGGTATTGAACCGGACTCATGCCAGCCAGTTTTTGTTTGATCCGTTTGTTGTTGTAATACTGGATGTAAGCCTCGATAGCCCGTTTCAATTCCTCATACGTGCGCAGCGGTTCGCCATAATACATCTCCTGCTTCAGTAATCCAAAGAAATTCTCCATGGGGGCGTTGTCCAGACAGTTCCCCTTCCGTGACATGCTCTGGAATACTTTGTGTTTTTTTAGGGTCGCAACCCATTTTCCGTGCTGGTAATGCCAGCCTTGATCCGAGTGAATGGTAGTCCGGTATTTTGCGTTCTTTACGATGTCAAGGGCTTCATCTAAGGGTTTCATCACAAAGTCAAGCGTCGGGCGCATACCGATTCCATACGAAAGAATCTCTCCATTATGCATATCCATCATTGGACTTAGATAGAGCTTTAGGCCATCCGCACACTTGAATTCTGTAATATCTGTGGTCAGTTTCTGACATGGAATTGTAGTATTGAAACGGCGGTGAATACGGTTTTTCACCACTGTACCGATGGTCCCCTTGTACGAACTATAACTACGTGATTTCCGGGTGAACTTATTGCCTTTCAATCCTAGCTTTTGCATAATACGTTGTACCTTTTTGTGATTCACTATGATGCCACGATTCTTCAATTCTAGTTGAATTCTGCGATAACCATAATTTTCGTTGTGCTCATCAAAAATGGATTGAATCGTTTCCTCCAACTCTTGGTTAGGATTTTCCCGTTTCATTTGTTTTACATGATAGTGGTAGGATGACTCTGGAATGCCGACAATCTGAAGTACATCCTTCAGTCGGAATTCTTCTTTGAGTTCGAATGATAGCGCTGTTTGTGCTTTTCGAGATAGCCGTCCGGATCCATCTGAAAAGCTCGCAACTTTTTTAGGTATTCCACCTCCAAACGGAGGAGTTCATTTTCCCGTTCTAACTTCTGTTCACGCGTCATTTCATCCTGTTGTGTTGGCTTCGGGTTCTTCTTGGCGTTCTTGCTCTTCGCTTTATCAGACATGACCGGCCGTCCTTTCGGGTTGTCCAGGGCTTCAATACCGCCTTCAAGGAATTTCTTCTTCCAATCGCCAATCATCGAAGGATTCGTCAATCCGAAGTGAAGTGCCGTTTCTGCCTGCGAAGCGCCTGTCCTTTTCATAAAGCTTAATACATCCAACTTGAATTGAACAGAATAAATTGCGTGCCTTTTCTTCCGAAATAATCCCTCTATTCCAAACTTCTTGTAGACGTTTACCCAATCAATGATCTGTTTCTTTGACTTTATATCGTGCTTTTCCGCCAATCTCTTATATCCAATTGTTCCCCCGAGGTATTCCCGCACCACCATCACCTTAAAGTCATCTGCATATTTAACCATAATAAAACACCCCAAAAGTTAGATTTTGACTCTAACTTCTGGGGTGCACTTCAAGGTCGGACAGTTTTTTTAAATCACTTATGAAACAGCTACTAATAAAATCTCATTATTTGTTAACCTAGCTTGCAAATTCTTTTCTTCTGGCTGATCAAGGATAAAGTCAGCAATTTTATCTTCTAATTGCTCTTGGATCACCCTGCGAAGGGCACGAGCTCCAAAGTTAGGGTGATAGCCTAACTCAACTAACTTTTCTTTTACCTCATCAGTAACTTCGAGTTTAATTTCTTGTTCCTTTACACCTTCCTCAAGCTCATTTAGGAGAAGTTGAACTATGGATAGTAAATGAGCTTTTTCTAAGTTATTAAATTCGATTATGCTATCAAAACGATTCAAGAATTCCGGCTTAAAGAATGAGCCGAGTGAATCAAGAATGTTAGTTTCTTTCACAATATCACTTTGACCGAAGCCTACATGGATTTGCTTGGCGCCACCAGTACCGGCGTTGCTTGTCATTATAATGACGGTATCTTTAAAGCTTACCGTTCTTCCTTGACTATCTGTGAGGCGTCCATCCTCAAGAATTTGCAGGAACATATGCTGGACATCTGGATGTGCTTTTTCGATTTCATCCAAAAGAATAATGCTATATGGATTTCTGCGCACTTTTTCTGTTAATTGTCCGGCTTCTTCATGACCGACATAACCAGGAGGGGAGCCGATTAATTTTGAAACACTATGTTTTTCCATATATTCACTCATATCGAGTCGAATTAATGAATCCTTCGTTCCAAATAGCTCTTCGGCAAGGCTTTTCGTCAATTCTGTTTTACCTACTCCAGTTGGACCAACAAAAAGGAAGGAACCGATTGGACGGTTTTTCGCTTTAAGCCCCGCTCTGCTGCGACGTATTGCTTTGGAAACCTTATTCACGGCTTCTTCTTGCCCAATGACCTTTTTAGCAAGGCTTTCCTCAAGGTGCTTCATTTTTTTCTGTTCTTCGCTTAGAAGCTTTCCAACAGGAATTCCTGTTTTAAATTCTATGATTTCTTGGATATGGCTAACTTCTACGATAGGCTTATCATTATTTGAATGATCATTTAACGATTTTTCAAGATTTACTTCCTCGTCACGAAGCTTTGCAGCAAGTTCATAATTTTCTTTGGATAGAGCTGCTTGTTTTTCTTGTTCAATTTCTACAATTCGTTGCTGAACATCTTCGTATTTTGGTGATTTCATTGTTAAGTTTAATTTCGATCCCGCTTCATCCATTAAATCAATCGCTTTATCAGGTAAATAACGATCTTGGATATATCTGCTTGAAAGTTCGACACATGCCTTAATTGCAGCATCACTATACTTGACTTGGTGATAGTTCTCATATTTTTCTTTCAAGCCTTGTATGATTACAATCGCTTTTTCACTGGAGGGTTCACCAACTTGTACAGGTTGAAAACGCCTTTCAAGGGCAGCATCTTTTTCAATTTGTCTATATTCCTTAAGAGTTGTGGCGCCAATTACTTGGAGCTCACCTCTAGCAAGAGCTGGCTTTAAAATATTGCCAGCATCCATTGATCCTTCCGCTGAACCAGCACCAACAATGAGATGAATTTCATCGATAAACAATAATATGTTTTTTCGTTCTTGCAACTCTGTAATAAGCTGCTTCATTCTTTCCTCAAATTGTCCACGTATACCAGTATTAGCGACAAGTGAAGCGACATCAAGCAAGTAAATCTCTTTATTTTTTAATTTTGCAGGAACATCCCTCTCAATTATCTTTAAGGCAAGCCCTTCAGCAATGGCTGTTTTACCAACACCTGGCTCACCAATTAAGACTGGGTTATTTTTATTTCTACGATTTAAAATTTCTATGACTCTATCAATTTCTTTTTCGCGTCCAATGACAGGATCGATTAACCCTGCTTTTGCAGCATCATTAAGATTTCGGCCAAAATGATCAAGAAATCCATTGTTTTTATTGGGTGTTTTTGTTTTTACATTATTATTAAATTTATTTTCCGGCATCGAAAAGTTTTTGAATAAGTCTTCAAATCCACTTGGACCTTGCATTGAAGCATTTAGTTTTTCTTTTTCTTTTTGATAGCATTCAGAACATAAAGGCAAGGTCTGCTTACGACCATTAATATTTAAGTGGAGTTGAATGTTTGCATGATTAGTTTGACATTTACTACATAACATGAATATCAATCCTCCAATTTGATTTTGACTAACTTTGACCAATTCGTTAAAAAATTGAAGGCTGAATAGGGGGTAACTGACCTATTTTGACCTTATATTGATAGTATACACTGACCTATTTTGACTTTCAAGTTTTTTAATCATTTTTGTTGGATTTTTTTTCGTTTCAGTACATATGGTTTTAAAAGGGTGAAAAAAGAAGAAGAGGAGCAATGTCTTGAAAAAATGGACAGGCGCTTTACAAGTGGCTGCAGTTTATGTTGGTACTGTGATTGGTGCAGGCTTTGCTACTGGGAGAGAAATCGTCGAGTTTTTTACACAGTATGAATTTTGGGGATTGATATCCATATTATTAGCAGGATATTTATTTGTTTTTCTAGGGTCAAAAATTATGATAAAAGCGATTGATATACAGGCATCGTCTTTTGAGGAATTTAATGAATATTTATTTGGTAAGTTATTTTCTAAAGTTATGAATATATTTACGATGATTATGTTGATAGGGGTATGTGCGGTCATGCTTTCGGGGGCAGAAGCTCTATTTACGGAACAGCTCAGGTTCTCCCATACGATTGGCTCTGTTATCACAATTGCTTTAGCGTTAGTTGTCATGGCGGTTGGGGTAAAAGGGTTATTTGCTGTCAACACATTTGTTGTCCCGATGTTAATTTTTTTCAACTTAATCCTATTAATAAGGTCTTTTGAAAGCGAGCATTTATTCATTTCCTTACTAAATATTCCTGAAGGTTTCATTAGCATAAAAGCGATTGTTGCAGCTTTTTCATATGCTGCCTTTAATTTAGCTCTTGCTCAAGCTGTCCTAGTGCCAATTGCAGTGGAGATAAATGAGAAATCAATTGTGAAGCTCGGAGGATTCGTTGGGGGGGTAATATTAACAATTATATTGATCTCCAGTCATATCATCTTAACTTCGATTCCCAATCCAATATTATTTGATATTCCTATGGCAGTTATCGTAAAAGGGGCGGCAAGCGGGATTTATTTCATCTATCTATTCATTATATATGGGGAAATTTTCACTTCATTAATTGGAAATATGTATGGATTGGAACGTCAAATACATCGTTACTTGGACATTAAAAGCTTTTGGATTCATGGATGCATCATTTTTATTGTTTATGTAATAAGCAGGGTAGATTATGGTAAGTTGCTTGGCATACTTTATCCTTTTTTTGGTTATATCAGTTTGCTATTTTTATTAATTCTTTGGATGAAACCTATCTCGAAAAATGAATAAGGCGGCTAACTAAATGGCCGCCTTATTGTCATTTCTTTTCAATTGTTTCCGCCATTTTTAAGAATGGATCGAGATAGTTATCTTCAATTTTAGTGAAAATCGATAATTTTAATATGAAATCTTCCTTTTTAACTAAATATGCAGTAACACGTTCTTCTTTATTTTCAGCTTGGAAAATATGGGCATTCTCCAGCCACTTTTCCGTACTTTTCGCTTCTAGTTGCTTAACTTCTGAATTTACAGCTGTCAATTGATCTTTAATCGTTTGGACTGCTTCATCCATATTCATTTCACTTGGAAGTAATTCAATTCTCATAAAGTGCCGATCATTTTCTTTTAAATAAAGAACATCTTTATTTGGTTCCTCACCAGTTAGTTCAAACTCTGGTAGAACGTAAAGAGAATAATCTTGATTATCGCTTGTACGTAAGAAGGCAGTATCTTCTTTTGTTTTCTGATTGACTTCATATGTCATATTCATTTCAAATAAACGGATTTTCTGTGATGTATCCTCTTCCTCAACAACACTTTCTTCATTTGTTGCATCAGTATTCTCTTGTTCTACTTTTTCAGCTGCACTATCTTCTTTTTTAGAGGTGTCATTCTCTTCTTGATTTCCACTCGAACCGCTTCCAGTAGTTAAATTAGCTTCTTCACGACTCGTAGTTCCACATGCAGCTAGTAGCAGTATTGCTAAAAAACAAGCAGCAATTATTTTTATTGTTTTTACCATCTTGCTTCCTCCTTAATTAATATCCCTTCTGTTTTGTTAGACGCAGTGGGAGGAAAAACGTTACAATTTAATATTTTTCCAAATTATGATAGCGGAAAAAGAATCAAAAGGAGTAAATCAAAAACTAAATGGGACACAATTAATAATGGCATGCTTCGTTTCCATACGTATAAGATTCCCCAGACTAGCCCACTTACAAACGCTGCAATGATTAGAATAAAATATCCTGATAAGCAAAAAGCGATGGCATTAATTAGAGCCGAAGCTAAAATTGCTTTTCCGATACTCATTTTCCCCATTAGTCTTTTTAATATAAATCCTCGCCAAAATATTTCCTCGCCAGGGATGATAATAAAAAACAATACAAAATAATGCCAAATCCATTCAAGTGAGAAACGGCTGTATAGTTTCGATACTTGTATGCTAAACGTTTTAGGTAAAAAAGAAAGAACCCAGTCACCTGCTGCAAAAAGTAAAAAGAGGGCGACCCCTGAGAGGACTCCTATTGAAATATATTGCTTTGTTGAGACCTCGTCGTCCAGTTTTTCATTAATGATCGCGAAGCTTATTAAAAACAACATTGTCGCTGTATATAAATACCAAAATACTTGTTTGCTTTCAAAAGTAATATAAATTAATACAAATGCCAAAATAAATCCAATCACTAATTTCCAATCAAAAAAATTTTTCTTCATCATGTCTTCCTTTCAAATGTAAATCAATCTTTAAATAACAAAATGCAAGCGGCATCGCTTGCATTAAACGTTTACAGATTCATGAATTATTTTATAGTTTTTATGATTTACAACCGTTTTTTCTTCTAAATCGAAGTCGCGGTAATTTTCCATATACGTTAAATCTACAATGACAGAATTCTCATTTATTTTTTCGACAATCCCTTGAAGACCGTCTTTAAATTCAATAATATTCCCAACTTCAGCGATTTTCAATATTGATCTCTCCCTTGTTTTTCATCTATCTCTAGTGTTATTTCAAGGTGTAAAACGCTTTTTCTACTATATTGCACTATTCTTAATAAAAGTGCAAGATGAAATACAAATTGTTTGCTAAAAAATGTATGATATAGAAAGAAACTAAAAATGGACAAAATTTGCAATGATGTTGTGATGTAGTTGTCGCCTAGGAGGAATTAGATGTTAACAAAGCTAAGCAAACTGAAGAATGAAATTTCAAAAGTACTTATAGGAAGAGAAGCAGAAATGGATTTTTTGATCATTTCCCTGCTGCAAGGAGGACATGTCTTATTGGAAAGTGTACCTGGTACGGGAAAGACCTTATTAGGGAAGACTTTTGCAAAAAGCATTAATGGCGAGTTTAAAAGAATTCAATTTACTCCGGATGTATTGCCAAGCGATGTGAGTGGAATACAATATTTCAATCCGAAGACGAAGGAGTTTGAACTAAGACCTGGTCCAGTCATGACGAATATTTTATTGGCAGATGAAATTAACCGGGCTACGCCAAGAACGCAATCAAGCTTACTGGAAGTAATGGAGGAAAAACAGGTTACTATTGATGGTGAAACATTGAAATTACCTGATCCTTTTATGGTAATTGCTACTCAAAATCCAGTTGAAACACAGCAAGGTACATTCCCGCTGCCAGCAGCACAATTAGATCGGTTCTTTATGAAGCTAAATATTCAATACCCTAGTTTTGAAGAAGAATTGAATATGATTAGAAGGTTCCGTGAAACCGACCCTTTTACTAATATTACAGCTGTTTTATCTACTGAAGATATTTCTAGTATGCGCGCAGCTGTTAAAAAGATTAAAGTTAATGAAGATATTGAAAAATACATATTAGCGATCATTCGTCAAACTAGGGAGCATGCAGATATTGAACTTGGTGCAAGTCCAAGAGCTGCTTTGGCGCTGATTCGAGCTAGTCAAGGAGCGGCTTTTTTAAAGGAGAGGGAGTATGTAATTCCAGATGATGTACAAAAATGCGCCCAAGCTGTTTTAGCCCATAGGCTTCATATAACAATAGAAGCTTCTCTTACAAAAACGATTGAGGGAGTTTTTTCTGAAATATTACAAAGTGTCGCAGTACCTGTAGAGGCCGGGGCAAAATGAAACAGTGGTTCCGTTTTCCTAATCCCACTAACAGGTCTTTATACTATACATCCCATATTTTATTTCTTTTAGTCATCATTGCTTTTTTTGTAAATCAATTGTTTACACTATTTATTT
Organism: Lederbergia panacisoli; assembly: GCF_024626525.1. Lineage (GTDB taxonomy): Bacteria > Bacillota > Bacilli > Bacillales > Bacillaceae_C > Lederbergia > Lederbergia panacisoli. The sequence continues at coordinate 320,460 of NZ_JANJGU010000002.1, read as the reverse complement.
TTATTTCTTGCCTAGTTATTGTACTATTACATTCATATTATTTAAAAATTGCGGGTAATCATTTAGATTTAGTAAACGTAAAAGAAAAAAACTTTTTCATTATTGATGATGAAGCGAGATGGAAAATTATTTTAATAAACCGAGGAATGCCGATCGTTAAGGCTACTTTAAAACTAACGTTTGATGCATGTGTCCTTCCAATGGGTGCCCCTTATAAAGTAAATAACGGTCTTGTAGAAATCACGATTCCTTTTTCCATTTGGAAGAATGAAGAAAAGAATGTTTTTGTACCTGTCATTGCGAGTAAGAGAGGAAAATCACAAATAAGAGAGTTGACCGTTAGAATTCCCCATTTATTTGGAAGTGGGTATATTGACCTTATTTATCAAAATCAAATAAATACTCAAATGCTTGTTTATCCAGGAAGGAGTTCAGTTTACTTATCTGATCTGGAGTTTAAAAATAAACAAGGATTACAAGATGTCTCTACATCATTATATGTTGATACGATGCATCCAATTGGAGTAAGAGATTATATGGCCGGCGACCCGTTTCAGCATATCCATTGGAAAGCAAGTGCTAAAACCCAAAACTTACAATCGAAAGTATTTTCGAGGATTGCGTCACGTGGATGGATGTTCATTTTGAATATTTCCGAGCAATATTCAATCAATGCCAGACTAGAAGAGATGATTGCTCAAACTGCATTTATGATTGATTACGCACTGAAAAAGGAAATCCCTTTTTCTTTGGCTGTTAATGTAAGGTCGTTTGGAAATACTCCTTATTATTATTTAAAAGAGGGTTCGGGCCCTAAGCATAGGCAAGCAGCCCTCGAATTGCTTACAGTACTTAGCTTTTCATCGCTTTTGTTTCCGCCTGTGCAGATGTTAAGCCATTTGAGAAATGAAGATTTACCTACAGTCATTATTTATTCAGGATCTGAGAATATCGATATCCAACATAAACTTATGGATTTATCCACAACAGGACGTTCAATCTATGAAGTGGTAAATGTTCATGGCAAGGGAGTTTTAAGGCAATGGAAGCAAAAGAATATGGCGGGATGATGACTAAGAGGTATGTTAAGTGGGGGAGTATTAGAAGCTTTTTATTAAAAGCAATTTTAGTAAGTTTAATTATTTCTCCAATTCATGCAAAGGGCTTATCTTTTAATTCGATTGCTTGGCCATTCTTACTATTGGTGAGTATCGGTTGTTTAGTTGTTTTAGTATTTCAAACTATTAATGTAAAAGGATTTAAATTTAATTTTGTTTTATTTGCTTTACCTATTACATTTTTAATAAGCGTAATGATACGCGTTCCTTTTTGGATTTTTCTTTTCGCGGCGTTATTTCTTTTCATTATTTTAAAAAATGAACTCGAGAACAACCTGCATGACGAGATTGTTGGTGGCGAAGGGATACTAGTATATACAGTATTAGCGGCTCTTGTAATTTGGGCGGTTGCTGGGATATTCTCTTTTTCATTTTTATATTCGGTGCTTTTTCTCGTTTTGCTTCAATTTTTAATTTTTTCGATTGGGACCTTTGTGGGCAGATATTTTGAATTAGGCATTGAAAATGGCAAGAAGTTATTTTTCCTTACATTTACCGCTGGAACGATGGGGATATTGCTAGGTGCCTTTTTCATTTCGTACTTATTTTCCCATTATCTTCGCCAATTCCTTGATGTGATTCTTTCAATATTTGCGAAATTACTGATATTCATAAGTGAACCAGTTATCGTTTTATTTACAAAGTCATTATTAAATAAGGAAACAGAGGAAACATCTATTATTTCACCTGGGGATGTATACGGTAACTTGGATTCTGAAGATGTATTGAATCTTGAACCGACAAATGCTTCAAATCATTTAGCCATAGTTTTCGTTTTAATCATCATAGTCGTGGTCGGGATGTATGCTTTTAAAAAGTTTCGAACCAAGCGTCCACAACCTGTTGATCACAATACAACATCAAACACTTTTTATACAAAAGTCACTCCACTGCAAAAGAGGGAAACAGTAAGTCCTCAGTATAGCTTTATTGAAAATGAGATTCGCAATGAAATCAAATCCCTTGAGAGATTTGCTGCAAAAAAGAAATTGGAGCGTTTTCCATATGAATCTTTTAGGGAGTGGTTTAACAGGATAGGTGTAAAAATTTCTAAAGAATCAAAGAATATATATGAAGGAGTTCGTTATGGGAATATAAATGCAACAAATGATGAGATAAAAAATTTCATTGCAGAAATAAATAATGTAAAAGAAGAAATAGAGCAAATTGGCAAAAAATGGAATGAATAAAGTCGAAAAGTAAGGGTATATATTTTTTTAGCCTGATTTTGTTGCTCAACCATTGACGAAACGCCAAAAATTGGCTACTTTTGTATTAGTAAGCTCAATAAATTTTGTTTTGAGAAAAGGAGACGATGGGAAATGATTGAAAAACAATTTACAGTAACATCTGACACAGGGATTCACGCAAGACCAGCAACAATGCTAGTACAAACTGCAAGCAGATTTTCTTCTGATATTCAACTAGAATACAAGGACAAAAAAGTGAATTTAAAATCAATTATGGGTGTTATGTCACTTGGAATTGGAAAGGGTGTAAACATTACAATCAGTGCTGATGGTAATGATGAAGAAGAGGCAATGGCTGGCATTCAAGAATTATTCGAAAAAGAAGGACTTGCGGAGTAATGTCCACAATTTTAAAAGGGATAGCCGCATCTAGTGGAATTGCCATCGGAAAAGCATATCGGCTTGTTGAGCCGGATCTTTCATTTAGTAAAACTGCTATCTCGAATGCCGAGGATGAAATCAGTAGATTTCACTCGGCAATAAATACTGCCAAAGCGGACCTTGAAGTAATTCGGGAGAAAGCTTTGGCGGGTCTTGGAGAAGATAAAGCAGCGATATTTGATGCCCATCTTCTCGTATTAAGCGACCCAGAGTTACTGTCGTCCATTGAAGATAAAATAAAGATGGACATGACGAATTCAGAAAGCGCTTTAAAAGAAACAACTGATACGTTCGTATCCATTTTTGAAGAAATGGATAATGAATACATGAAAGAAAGAGCAGCAGATATCAAAGACGTCTCAAAACGGGTTCTTGCACATCTGCTTGGGGTGAAAATACCGAACCCCGGATTGATTGCGGAAGAAGTCGTCATCATTGCAGTAGATTTAACGCCGTCTGATACTGCGCAACTGAACAAAGAATTTGTTAAGGGGTTTACGACCGATATTGGCGGACGCACATCTCATTCAGCCATTATGGCTAGGTCTATGGAAATTCCTGCTGTAGTAGGGACGAAAAGTGCATCCAGAAGTATTGAAAATGGTGATACCGTTATCGTCGATGGTCTCCGCGGTGAAGTACATATTAATCCAACACCTGAAATCATTAATAAATATGAGGACGATTTAAAAAATTTTGAATTACAAAAAGCTGAATGGGCGCTTCTGAAAGACGAAGCTACTATTACAAGTGACGGCAAGCATGTTGAGTTAGCAGCAAATATTGGATCATCGCAAGATGTTGACAATGTCCTTGCTAACGGTGGAGAAGGTGTAGGTCTATATCGAACTGAATTTCTATATATGGAAAGAAATCAGTTGCCTACTGAAGATGAACAATTTCAGGCTTATAAAGCTGTGCTTGAAAAAATGGAAGAGAAGCCCGTCGTTGTGAGAACACTTGATATTGGCGGCGATAAACAACTCCCATACTTAAATTTACCGGAAGAAATGAATCCATTTCTCGGGTTTCGAGCGATACGCCTTTGCCTCGAAGAGCAAGAGATTTTTCGCACCCAACTTCGCGCTTTATTACGTGCAAGTGTATATGGAAATTTAAAAATCATGTTTCCCATGATTGCAACGCTTGATGAATTTAGGGCTGCCAAGGAACTATTAATGGAAGAAAGACAAGCCCTTTTAGGCAGCGGCGTTTCAGTTGCTGATGAGATTGAACTTGGGATCATGGTAGAAATTCCATCTACTGCTGTATTAGCGGATCAATTCGCGAAGGAAGTTGATTTTTTTAGTATAGGTACAAATGATTTAATACAGTATACAATGGCTGCAGATCGAATGAATGAACGCGTATCATATTTATACCAACCATATAATCCAGCCATTTTACGTCTAGTCAAAATGGTTATTGATGCCGCACATAAAGAAGGAAAATGGACTGGCATGTGTGGGGAGATGGCTGGAGATGAAATCGCGATTCCGATTCTTTTAGGACTTGGTTTGGATGAATTCTCAATGAGCGCATCATCAATTCTAAAGGCAAGAAGTCTAATAAAAAAACTAGATCAAAACGAAATGAAACAATTAGCGGAAGATGCATTATTGAAGCAAACGACTAATGAAGTAATTGATTTGGTAAAAGATAATGTAATGTAAATGTAATATTTTTTAAGTGTATATTTTTTAAAAGGGTGGTATAGAATAATAATCATGATTGATATGACGATCTCCTAGTCATTTCATTCTCATTTTTCCCCCTTTTTTGCCGGACATTTTGTCTGGCTTTTTTTATTCAGTTATTTCATTGGCGAATAATTTTAAAAAACTTTTTATTTGAACAATTTCTAAATTTAACAATTAATAATTTCAAAATCTATGATAATATCTCAGTAAAGGGAAAAATTGCGGAGGGACAAATGGGACAAATAGGAAAAATTAATATTATTGGGTTGCATCATATAAGTTTATCGGTTACAAATTTGGATAAATGTAAACATTTTTATGGACATGTACTTGGGTTAAAAGAAATAAAGAGGCCAAACTTCAATTTTAATGGTGCTTGGTACCAACTAGGTGATCAACAGCTTCATTTAATTGTTCATCCAGACTCAAATACGTTAAGAAAAAAAGAACATGTTGATACGAAGGACGGACATTTAGCAATTAGGGTTGCAAATTACGATGAGGCTGTAAAGCATTTAAAAGAACATAATGTTCCGTTTATGGAAAACCATGGTAGTAAAAGTGGGTTCGTTCAGGTCTTTTGTTTAGATCCAAGTAATAATCTTATAGAGCTTAATATTGAAAGTGAAAAGGAATATTACTAAAGCCGTAAATCTTTCGGCTTAGTTTTTTAATAATATATTGTATACTAGTATTATTAATGTGGTAAGTGTGCTGCGAATGGAGGAAATAAACGTGATAAATAAAGAAACACAACGAGGTTCAACGAGGGATTATTCGTATAAAAAGCTGAAGCTGAAAATTCTAAATTTAGAGCTGGAACCGGGAACGAAAATTTCTGAAAAAGAAATAGCAGATGAATTTCATGTGAGTAGAACGCCCGTTCGTGAAGCTTTTATGAAACTAGCTCAGGAAGAGTTATTAGACATTATACCTCAAAGCGGGACGATTGTATCACGGATCAATTTGGATTATGTGGAAGAAGGAAGATTTATTAGGGAAAAGATTGAGAAGGAAATTGTAATATTGGCATGCAATGAATTTCCGGAAGATGATCTTTTTCACCTTGAAACCAATCTTGCCTTACAAGAGCTTTGTATCGGTAAAAATAACTTCTACCAGCTTTATGAGTTGGACGAAGAATTTCACCGAATTTTATTTAATGGTGTTGGCAAGGCACGGACTTGGAAGATGCTGCAACTTTTGAACAGCCATTTTAATAGGTTAAGGCTATTAAGATTATCCAAAGTTTCAAATTGGGATAGTATCATTTCCCAGCATAAATCGATTTATCAGTTTATCGTTGAAAAAAATTCAGAAGAAGGGAGTCAAATGATGGAACGGCACTTACAAATGGCAGTTGTTGAGAAAGAAATAATGAAGAAAAAATATCCGCATTATTTTATATAAGTGTACAGAAAGGGTGTAAGTAATGCTTCCAATACATGATAGTTTACAAGGAAAAATTGCGGTGGTAACAGGAGGGGGAGGAGTCCTCGGGAGTTATATGGCAAAAGAGCTTGCTAGACAGGGAATGAAGGTTGCGATTATCAATCGAACACAGGAAAAAGGCCAAAAGGTAGCGGATGAGATTACTAGTCTAGGTGGTGCAGCAGTCGCCATTCAATGCGATGTGGTAAATTTAGAAAGTGTTAGAAAAGCAGAAGAGGAAGTTTTTCAATCGTTTGGCCCATGCGATGTTTTGATTAATGCGGCAGGGGGAAATCATCCTGAAGGCATGACGACAAATGAAATATTTAATATTAAGGATTTGGAAGATAAAGAAGTTAAGAGTTTTTTTGATTTAACTTTAAACGGTTTCGAATATGTATTCAATTTAAACATTATAGGGACGTTGCTGCCGACACAAGTATTTTCGAAAAGAATGGTTGGAAACAGTGGGAATATTATTAATATTTCATCGATGAGTGCATACAGCCCGATGACAAAAGTGCCAGCGTATAGCGCAGCAAAAGCAGGCATTGAAAATATAACGAAATGGCTTGCAGTACATATGGCTGAAACGGGAATCCGTGTTAATGCCATCGCCCCAGGTTTTTTTCTGACAACACAGAACGAGGCTTTATTAAATAATCCTGACGGATCAAATACGGATCGTACAAAAAAAATATTGGCAAATACTCCAATGAGGCGTTTAGGGAAACCAGAGGATCTTCTTGGGACACTATTATGGCTGGTCGATGATGAAGCAAGTAATTTTGTAACTGGAATAAGTGTACCGGTTGATGGTGGATTTATGGCGTATTCTGGCGTATGAATGAATTATAGATAAGGCTAATTCCAATTTATATAGGAAAGCCTTATTTTTTAAAAATCTTGGTCATTCCCTTTAATTTGCTATGAAACTCATTCATTTGTTCGGGAAATGAGCTATTATTCTCAATAAAATATGAAGTAATTCAGCTTGCTAGTATTTGTTAAATTAGAAAAAAAGCAGAAAATGGTATAATAATGATAAATTTCATTATTGAATGGAGGGTTTTAAATGGAGTTTGGATTTAAAGGCAAGAATGCTTTGATAGTTGCATCCAGTCAAGGGTTGGGAAAAGCCATAGCAGAGCAGTTTGTAAAAGAAGGCTCGAATGTAATGATTGCTAGTAGAAATGAAGAGCAATTAAGATCAGTACATACAGAATTAGAAAGTTTGAATGGAGGAAATGTAAGCTGGATTCGCTGTGATATAACGAATCCTCAGGAAATTAACGAAATGGTACAAAAAACGGTCGAGGTTTTTGGCGGTATCGATATATTAGTCAATAATGCAGGAGGTCCTCCAGCTGGCGGGTTTGAAGACATGGATGATGAGGCATGGCAAAAATCCTTCGAACTGAATCTACTATCTTATATAAGGATTATTAGAGAAGCACTACCTTATTTAAAAACTAACGGTGGAAAAATCATCAATATTGCATCTTCCTCCATACGTGAACCAATTCAAGGTCTGATCCTGTCTAACACTTTTAGGGTAGGCATCGCGGGATTATCTAAAACGTTGGCAGATGAATTTGCTCCATATAATATATTGGTGAACACTGTGGCGCCGGGAAGAATTTATACGGATAGAATTAAACAGTTGGATCAGTCAAAAGCTGAAAAGACAGGTGTTTCAGTTGAGGAAGTTGCAAAAGCGGCCCATGAAAGTATTCCTTTAGGCAGAGATGGAAAACCTGAGGAATTTGCTAAAGTAGTTGTGTTTTTAGCTTCTGATGGAAATACATATATGACCGGAAGCAGCTTTTTTGTAGATGGTGGGAAATTAAGATCAATTTAATCTTTTATTGGAGGAGTGGATAATTTGAGTACAATTAAATCAATTGGTTTTATCGGAATTGGCGTTATGGGTAAAAACATGGCAAATCACTTACTTTCGGAAGGATACAAGCTTTTTGCATATAGTAGAACAAAAGAAAAGGCAAAAGATTTACTTGAAAGTGGAGCGGAGTGGAAGGATACTCCTAAAGAAGTGGCGGAAAATGCCGACATAATTATTACAATGGTAGGCTATCCCCTCGACGTCGACGAAGTTTATTTTGGGGAAAATGGATTATTTGCAGGTGCTGGCAAAGGAAAAGTTTTCATTGATATGACGACATCCACACCGACATTGGCCAAAAAAATCTATGAAGAAGGAAAAAGGGTTGGAGTACATACACTCGATGCTCCTGTTTCCGGAGGGGACATCGGAGCTAAAAATGGGACACTGTCGATCATGGTAGGGGGAGATGTAAACACGTTCGAGGAAATGATGCCTATCTTTAATATATTGGGCGGAAATATCGTTTATCAAGGCGAAGCAGGTGCGGGCCAACATACAAAAATGTGCAACCAAATTGCTATAGCTTCAAACATGATTGGTGTAACCGAAGCAATTGTATATGCAAGAAGAGCCGGGTTGAATCCTGAAACCGTACTAAAGTCTATCAGCAGCGGTGCAGCAGGAAGTTGGTCAATGTCTAATTTAATTCCGCGAGTTCTTAAGGAGGATTATTCACCTGGATTTTTTATTAAACATTTTATTAAGGATATGGGAATTGCATTGGATGAAGCGGAAAAAATGAATCTACGCTTACCCGGGCTTGAATTGGCGAAAAAAATGTATGATTCCCTTGCTGATAAAGGAGAGGAAAATAGCGGGACGCAAAGCTTAATTAAATATTGGGATTAACATGATAACAGCCATTGAAAGGTAGGAAGACATATGGAGGATCGTTCTGGAATACTACTGGAAAGCGGAACGAATGAGCTAGAAATTATTGAATTTGAAATTAATCATCATAAGTTTGGCATCAATGTTTTAAAGGTAAAGGAAATTATTAATCCTTTACCTATCACGCCTATTCCCCATGCACATCCAAATATTTTAGGAGTGATGCAGCTTCGAGGGGAAGTAATGCCTGTTGTAAGTTTGGAAAGAGCGTTAGGATTAGATCCAAATGGTAGTAAAAATAATTCTTATGAAAAATTTTTAGTTGCGGAATTTAACTTGCTGAAGGTCGTTTTCCATGTGCACCATGTATCGCAAATCCATCGAATCTCATGGGATAAAATTGAAAAGCCATCGGAACTTTACGATGTAGATTCTTCACAAGTAATTGGGGTAATAAATAAATCCGACAACATGATTCTATTATTAGATTTTGAAAAAATCATAGTAGATATTAATCCTGAGGCTGGTATTCATGTAGGGCAAATTAAAAAACTTGGGAAAAGGGAACGTTCAAGCAAGAAAATCGTGGCTGCAGAAGATTCACCATTATTAAGAAAACTTCTGAATGAAACTTTGTCAATGGCTGGTTATGAGAATGTTGAGTTCTTCGAAAACGGAATAGATGCCTTATCCTATATTGAATCATTAATAAATGAAGGGAAAAACATCTATGATGAGGTACAACTTGTCATAACAGATATTGAAATGCCGCAAATGGATGGCCATCATTTGACTAAAAGAATTAAAGAGAATCATAGAATATCAAAAATACCCGTCATTATTTTCTCTTCTCTGATTACAGATGATCTACGTCATAAAGGACAAGAAGTTGGAGCGGCAGCTCAAGTGAGCAAACCTGAAATTAATGAGTTAGTATTAAAAATTGATCAATATATTTTATAAACACAAAAACCCGGACACATTTTATGGTCTGGGCTTTTTAGTGTTAGAAGAAACTGTCGCCTAATTTTTTGAAAACAGGTCTTTCCGATATAGTTTGGTTATTTTTTTGATTTTCCTTTAAGCCGGTGTAATTGATGAGAAGTTGTTTTGCCAAATTAAGTGACATGCGGGTTTTTGGGTTGCGGGAGTGTTGATCAAGATGTCCGAGATGAGGCAAATGTTCAAAGTCTTCTTTAGTTGGTGGGATATGAAAAGAATAGTCGCCACATTTAACTAATACGTCGGATTGCTGCTGGCTGAATTTAGGATTTCTGGAAAAGTGAAGTCCAATTTTAGTGGCTTTTTTTTCCTGGATCATTTTGTTTAATGCATTTTTTTTAAGGGTGTATAAAAATTTGGGGTTTATTGCTGTCTTGGCGTGACGATTTACTGTAAAAATAGCTTGGGAAAGATTTGGTATAGTTGGTTCTAAAAAGTTGTTGGTTGGTTTGTCCATACGTGGGACCCCTTTCCATTGATTTTAAATGTCTGAATAATTAATATTGTATCATTAAAATGTAGGAAAGGGAAGATGATTAGCCGAATAATGAGTGTAAGGAATAATATCAACTTGTCTTTATCATTCTTTTAATGCTTGTGCAAAGCTTATATTCAATGTTATATTTATCTATGCCCATTTTAAGCTCTGTAAAGGAATTGGAGATGATAAGATGAGGAAGAACAATAGATTTGAAGTCATTTTCATTCCTACAAATTCTGGAATGATTAAATTATATATATATGGTTTCAAACCTTACGGATCTTGGGGACATGTATTTGCTTCTATGAATGATATTTCTATAAATGTAAAAGGTTATAATCGAAAAAGAACTATTATCAAGGCCCTTGCCCAGTTAAATGAATCATTATTAAATATGAAGGAAGAATAGTGGAAGAACTCAGTTCGCAAGCTGTCCGTTTCGGGCAGTTTTTTATTTGATTTCTTCCTCCATTGTCGTTTATAATCTTTTTGTCTTTCCAAAAGAAAGGAGACTAAAAATGTCACAGTTATTAAGTATTATTCAAAGGCTTCAAGCTATGCAAAAAGCAGAGGGACATGAAGAATTTCCGCAAAGGCTTTTTGAAGTAAATGGAAAAACGTTATGTCAAGTAAAGTATTTTCCTACAACTAAAACATTTGAAGTTGAGGAATATGATAAGGACATGAATAAACAAAAATATCAGTTTGATGATATCGATATTACTGCGATAGAAATTTTTGAAATTGTTCAAGAAGAAAAAAATCCCTCATAAGAACGTATCGAAAATCATTTTGTAATAAAATATTAAATCATGTAAGAATGTCATATTATCTTCATGATTTATGTTAAAATGGAAATGAGAAGATACTAAAGAGATGAGGGAGTTTGCTTATGATTTCCTTACAAAGTCATGAATTTATGGATCCAAAAATCAGTGACTATATAATCCCTTCTGAAAAAGTTGCCCATGTGCAAATAGGAAATAGCCTTGAACATGCACTGCTTGTCTTAACAAAAAGTGGTTATTCTGCTATACCTGTATTGGATGCTCGTTTTAAACTACATGGTTTAATCAGCTCTCCTATGATAACAGAAGCATTGCTTGGTTTGGAACGGATTGAATTTGAGAAATTAACGGACAAAAAAGTGGAAGACGTAATGGCCGTTAAAATTCCAAAAGTGGGGCTTCACGACAAATTTGAAAAAGCATTAGCTTTACTGATTGATCATCCTTTTTTATGTGTTGCGGATGAGGACGGATATTTTGAAGGAATCTTTACGAGAAGAGCTCTTTTGAAAGAACTCAATCATTATATTAGAAAAATAAATCATGTATAGAAAATGCTAAATGCTTGAAAAAAAACGGCTCCCTTATAGGGGGCCGAATTTTTTAAATTCATAAAGGGGAATAAAAAGTCATATGTCACTTTCAGATTATCAATTACTCGTTGTTCTTGCCAAAGAGTCGAATATGAGGAAAGCTGCGGAAAAATTATTTGTTTCACAGCCAGCCCTGTCACAGAGGCTGCAAAATATTGAGAAACAGTGGGGAACAAAGTTATTTATTCGTACGCAAAAAGGCGTTATCCTGACCCCATCTGGTGAAATGGTTGTTAATTTTGCCGAATCGATGTTGGAGGAACAGGAACGTATCCATGAAGAAATACAGGAACTTAATACGAAAGTACATGGGACATTAAAGATAGCTTGTGCTTCCATAGTTGGTCAAAACTGGCTGCCAAAAGTGTTAAAACAATTTGTAAGCGCTCATCCTCATGCGAAAATTTCGTTAATAACCGGGTGGAGCAGCGAGATATTGAAAAATCTTTATGAAGGAGAAGTTCATGTAGGAATTATTAGGGGAGCGACTGATTGGAAAGGGGAAAAAATTCATCTTTTCGAAGACAGCCTTTATTTAGTGGATCGTGAAATAAGTAGAATAGAAGATGTAATGGAAACAGACCGGCCATTCATTCAGTTTAAGAGTGATTCCAATTATTATCAAGAAATTCAAAATTGGTGGCATAGGCAATTTCAAACTGTACCTAAACGGACAATCATTGTAGATCAGATCGAAACATGTAAACAAATGACTTACAATGGAATTGGGTATGCAATATTACCGGCGATCACTCTTACTGGCTCGGAAAAAGATGTATATAAAATCCCTCTTATGGATGAAAAAAATCACCATATAAAGCGAGATACTTGGTTATTAGGATATGAATCTGCGTTTGAATTAAAGCAAGTTAAAGCTTTTTTAGAAGTTGTGCAAAAATATTTACAATAAGAAAATAAGAACTTTTTGCTGCTTTTTTCGTCTACTTTATATAGGGATTTTTCAAGGGGGACAATATGAGTAATATTAAAAAGATATCCACAGCAATATTATTTTTATTTCTAGTATGGCAATTTTTCCTGACGCCATCTGTTTTTGCAGCGAAGACATCAATTGAATTATCAGTAGAAGAAGGCTATGAAGGGATGATAAAGAGTGGTAGAGGTTATCCTATCAAAATCAAGTTAAAAAATAATGGGTCCGATTTTAATGGAGACCTCTTAATCGCTTTTTCCAATGACTATAATCTGAGCGGTTCAAAAGCCATTAAGATTGAGCTCCCGAAAAATAGTGAAAAAACGTATGAAGTCATTATGCCAGGCACTTCTTTATATAATTCGAATTTCAGCAAAGAAAATATTGCCTTATACGAGGGCAGCTGGAAAAAGGGGAAAAAGGTATCAACAAACGGTAAAGGAAAGTTAACATATAGGTCAGTAGAGGATAACCAAGCAACGATCGGTTTAATTACTGAAAATCTTGATCGATTAAAGGCATTACAGCTAATTAAGTTAAACGGTAAGCAGCCGAAGATCATTCATTTGACCAAAAATAATATTCCAAGTGACGCAATGGGATTGCAATTTTTTGACTATTTAGTTATTGATGACTATTCTGTATCAGAATTATCGGAGAAACAACAAAAAGCAGTTATGGGCTGGATAAATGGAGGAGGAGCACTCATTACAGGTGCTTCTGCAAAAGCTCAGCATGCTTGGGGTGAGCTGGAAGAATTACTTCCCATGCAACCATCTAATAAAGAAAAAATAAATGACTTATCATTTTTGCAACTAAAAGATGAAAAGCCCACTTTTGACTCGCTTGATATTCAGACTGGGAATGTATCAAAAGATGCTGAACTAATAGTAGCAGTGGGTGACAATCCCATTGTCATTATGAGAAAAATAGGTGGAGGTGAAATTTGGCAAACAGCTTTTTCATTAGGTGAAGAACCTTTATCATCATGGAACGGTTATACAGATTGGATGCAATATATTCTTTCAACTATGGATTCTAAATATAATAGTAATGTTAATCCTGAGGGAATCTATCAACAAATTTACAATAGCCTAGGATCGACGAATGAATTATTTTCTGCATCTATTTTTTCGATGGGCACAGTCGTTTTGATCATGCTCGGTTATATGATTATTATTATTCCGATTTTATATATCATATTAAAGAAAGTCGATAAGAGAGAACATAGTTGGTGGATCATACCGACATGCGCCATCATTATGTCAGCAGGTATTTTTGTTATAGGAGCAAAAGACCGAATTAAAAGCCCGCAGCTTTCGGAGATGGGGGTGTTTAAGGCAAATCCAAACGGTGAAATTAGCGGAATGTACACCGCTACTGTTTTTTCAAATCGGAGTGGAGATTTTCAGCTAACTGTTCCGAAAGAGGAGTTTTATGGAATTCCTGTAAACAGTAGTGATGGGTTTGGTGGAGAGCGTGCTTTAGGGAAGGCCGTAATGTCTGAAACTAGGAACGAAATACATTATGATTTTCCTAATGTAGAATATTGGTCAGCTCGATCCATCGTAGGTCATGCAACAAAACGGGTATCTGGACAATTTGAAATAAATCTAGAAATAAAAGATCGTACATTAAACGGGAATATCGTCAATCAATACCCTTATGATTTTGAAGAATTGTATATTTGGTCAGGCAACTATGCTTATAAATTAGGTGCTGCCAAACAAGGAGAGGTTATTGATGTAGACCTCAATTTAAAAGAAGCCATATTATCAACACCTCTTGATTATGGAATATATAATTACCAAAATAATCGGGAACTAGAAGACATGAAAAAGGATGAACTAAAAATGGCGATCCTTTCAAACTCAGCTTCTTTTGAAAACTCTCCCATTGTTTTTGGATATACAAATAACAAAATAATTGATCTTGGAGTCGCAAATAAAAAAGAAAAAAACACTCGTTCAGCCGTTATTTATCAGTCTTTTTCAGCAGCTGGAAAGATTAAAGGGGCTTTTGCATTACAGAATAATCAGTTGGCGATCGATATTACCCCAATTGAAGGCAATATTTACGATAAATTTGGTGAATATGAAATGGGGTTGGAGGATGGAATATACCAGATTGTATTATCACTCCCAAAACAAATTGATACGGAAAATACCGTCTTTAATTCGATTCAATATAATATGAATGGTTATGGTTCTGTAAAGCTCTCCCTTTTAAATGTAAAAACGGGCGAGTACACAGGGATTGAAGAAGGACAATCAAAATCCGCTAAAGATGAACTTAACCAATTTGTTTCCGAAGACGGAAAAATTACAATCAAATTAGAAAAATTCAATTCGCAAAATGAACCATATATTACGTTGCCAGAGTTTATTGTTAAAGGAGCGGTAAAATAATGATAGAGATAAACGGATTAACAAAAAAGTATGGCTCTTTTACTGCTTTGGATTCTTTAACAATCAATATAGATAAAGGGATTGTTTTCGGAGTTGTTGGTCATAATGGAGCGGGTAAATCTACCGCCTTTTCAATATTGGCTACTTTACTTTCGCCAACATCTGGTACTGCTCGTATTAATGGTGCTAGTGTAACTCAAGAACCTGAAAAGGTTCGGAAGCAAATAGGATATATGCCGGATTTCTTCGGTGTATATGATCATTTGCGAGTAAGTGAATATTTGGATTTTTACGGAGCGAGTTATTCGATTTCTGCAAGGGATCGAGCCATCCTTATTCCACAGTTATTAGACTTAGTTAATTTAACTGAAAAGGAGAATTCCTATGTTGATGTGCTTTCACGAGGAATGAAGCAGAGGCTTTGTCTTGCCAGGTCCCTTATTCATGATCCTGATGTGTTGATTCTTGATGAACCAGCTTCCGGCCTCGATCCTCGTGCGCGTGTAGAAATGCGAGAAATTTTAAGGGAATTGAAAAACATGGGGAAAACAATCCTTATTTCATCCCACATATTACCTGAGCTATCTGAAATGTGTGATGAAATTGGTGTAATCAATAAAGGGCAACTAGTTGCTCATGGGACCGTAGCGGATATCCAACAACAGCTCCAAGCGGATAAGGTAATTGTTGTTACATTAAATGAACAAATAGAGAAAGCCGTCTCGTTTTTTGAAGATGATCCCGCGGTTTCTAGAATTTCCCGAATAGATAATAACACCATTCAATTTCAATATTCAGGAGATGAAGAGTCACAGGTGATTTTATTAAGAAAAGCTATATTAGCAGAACTGCCCATTTTGAGTTTCAAACAATTAGAATCCAATCTAGAAGATGTGTTTATGGAAATTACGAAAGGAGTAGACTTACATTGAAAAGTTTATTCATCAATCCCGTTTTAAATAAAGAATTTAAGCTGAGATTTCGCTCTTTTCGTACTTTCATCGGGTTGCTTTCATACTTGATTGCTATTGGAATTGTCGTAATAGGGTATATGCTCCTCGAAACTTCATTTGGAGGGGGATCTCAATTTATTCGCCCTACACAAAGCAGAACGATGTTTATGGTACTCGCATATTTGCAGTTAGGACTGATTTTATTTATAACTCCCGGATTAACGTCTGGAGTTATTAGCGGGGAACGGGAGCGGCAAACATTGAATATTTTACTTACAACCGCTCAAAGTTCTACGAGTATTATTTTAAGTAAATTGATTTCTTCTATTTCCTATTTATTGCTGTTATTAGCTGCAAGCCTTCCATTTTATTCATTAGTATTTCTTTTTGGAGGTGTTTCGCCAGCAACAATCATGAAGGTGATGGGTTTTTACTTGTTTACTATATTTGTATTTGGAAGCTTTGGTATTTTATTTTCAACTTTAATTAGACGTACCATTGTATCGATGATTTCAACATATGGTATAACGCTTTTTCTATCAGGCGGCGCGGCTTTATTATTTGCCATAGCATTAAGTTATTACGATTTTGCCAATCTAAAACCACCATTGGTACTTCCGTATATTTTGGCTGCATTTAATCCTCCGATAGTATTCAGCGGATTGTTTGAAGAAGGGATTAATCAAGCATTTATTGATAAGACCGGGATATCCTTCCCCCTTATTTGGAGCTATTTCATCATCTATACAATTTTGGCTGTGCTCTCATTATGGGTGAGCATTAAAAAGCTAAGGCCGAATATGAATCCGAAAAAAGGATGATTTCTATGGATGTACAAAAATCATTTTATTCGCTGCTTAGAAAGGTGAAATTACAATTACAATTTGAGCATTCAGCTAGAAAATTTCAGTATTTTCTTAGTGTCTGCAGTGCTTTTATTCTATGCTTGTTCATATTGGCACGTTTCACAGTCATAATCGATATGAATTTGTTTATCATGACATTCATATCGCTGGCAGCCATTGTTTTTTTCGTACAGTTTTGGAGAACGAGACCTGGATTTAAACGTGCAGCTCAATTTTTTGATCAATATTGTGGAGAAGACAGGGCATCAACAGCACTAGCATTTATTAATGAGAAAGAAATGATCCATCAATTCCAAAGAAAATATGCATTATTTCATATGAAAAAAGCAGAAATCGATGTTCTAAAAAGAAAGAAAAAATATATATACCCCATTCCCTTATGTTTATCGCTGTTTTTCATCGCTATGACTTCAGGTATGGTCTTATTTCCTAATGATAAGATGGAGGAAGCAAAGCAACAGAAAAAAGAGAGGGCACTCGTTGAGGAAACAGTTAAAGAACTTGAAAAACTCATTAAGAAAAAAACAAATCCAATTGCGAAAAAATCAGTCGAATCCGCGATGGATGATTTAAAAGGCATGAAAAATGCCGATGAAGCTTTGAAAAAACTTAATAAACAGAGTAACGAGCTAATGCTAAAGAAAACTCAATCAGATGAAAATAAAGCTGCGCTAGCAAGAGCCATTAATCAATTGAAAGCTGGTAATTTTAAAGAATTGGCAAAAGCACTTCAAGAGAATAATAAAAAGCTGATGGAAAGTGAACTTGAAAAATTAGGAGAACAAATATCGCAATTTTCTAGTGAGCAAAAGAAATTATTAGCTCAAATAATCCAAAGTAAGTCTGACGGTTTAAGTTCAGAAGATATTCACTTATTAAAAAATCGGTTGACTACTATGCTGGATAAGGCATCCCAGTCCTCACAATTAGGAGATTCACAAAAAATCATGCAAACTGCATCTGAGTCCCTGTTAGAAAAAATGCTTAAGAATAATATTCAATCTTCTACAACCATTGCTAGTAACCAAAATAATCAAAACCTAGATGCTCCCAAGGGTGAAAAAACGAGCACTGGTTCTAAAAATGGACAACAAAACAGTTCTTCTGCTGGAAATGGAAACGAAGGACAAGGAGAGAGCGGCAATTTCGAGGGGATTGGTAATAATGGTAATTCAAATTCAAACGAGGGTTCGGCACCTGGAAGTGGAGCGGGACTTGGCATGGGTTCACGGAACTTAACCATACCAGAAACAGTGGATGGGAAAATCAATATAGAAAAAGATTCCGGGAAAATGGGTGAAGGTAAGCCTGTAGAACAAGGAGAAGGCAACGGACCCGTTTTAAAAGGATCGGTTCGCCCATATGAAGAAGTATACAATCAATATGAAAAAGCCTCCCGAGAAAGCACAAACCGAATGCAGCTACCAACCGAATTAGAATCTATTGTAAAAAATTATTTTTCTAAGATTAATCCAGATCGGGAGTGAATAGATAGATGAGCGTTAGTGAACAGGATTTTATACAAGCGGCGGAGAAACTTGATAGGATTAAACATGAAATACAAGCATTTATTGTTGGCCAGGATGAAGTAATTGATCAATTACTTTGGACGATTTTTTCTGGAGGGCATGCGTTACTTGAGGGATTGCCCGGGCTTGGAAAGACGATGCTTGTGAAAACAATTTCAGAAGTACTCGACTTATCCTTTTCAAGAATTCAATTTACACCAGACTTAATGCCATCTGATATTACTGGAACGATGATGATTCAACCAGATGAAAATGGTAAGCAAAGGTTTGATTTTTTTGAGGGGCCAATCTTTTCAAATATCGTCCTAGCGGATGAAATCAATCGGGCAACTCCGAAAACTCAAAGTGCACTTTTAGAAGCAATGGGTGAAAAAACGGTGACAATCATGGGAGATACTAAGGAGATGGCGAATCCGTTTTTTGTTCTTGCTACCCAAAACCCTATTGAAATGGAAGGCACATATCCATTGCCCGAAGCGCAGCTTGATCGTTTCACTTGTAAAATAAATGTCTATTACCCAGATAAACAAGCATTAAAAGAAATTATCCATCGTACAACTGGTGTGGAAAAGCCAAAGCTAAAAAAAGTTATGACAAGTGACGATGTATGTAAAATCCAAATGTTAACGAAACATATCATTATTTCTGATGAAATTCTAGATCTAGCGGTCAATATTATAGCAGGGACACATCCTAATGATGGGGGCGCGTGTCCTTCAGTAAAATCTTATGTTCAATACGGTTCAGGTCCAAGGGGGTTGCAAAGCATAATTAATCTTGCAAAGGCACGCGCCCTTTTTGCTGGAAGATTCCATGTTTCAATCGGGGATATTAAACAAGTTGCAAATCCAGTTCTCCGCCATCGAATCTTACTAAATTTTGAAGGAGAAGCAGCAGATATTTCTCCTGATGCATTGATTGCTGAAACAATCGAATGGGTACAACAAGATGGTGTACTAAAGTGACGATGTTTACACATGAGTTTCTTGCGCGTCTAAGGAAATTGCGTCTCGTCGTAAACTCAAACCGAACCGGTGTCCATAAAGGAATTCGCCGTTCACATAAATTTGGCTCCTCTTTGGAATTCTCGGATTTTCGTACATACCAACCAGGGGACGACGTCAGGCTTGTTGATTGGAATGTATATGGACGTACGAAACGCCATTACATAAAAAGATATTTAGATGAACAGGAAATAAAAATTGCCATTTATTTAGACTGTACTTCCTCTATGAGAATAGTAGATACAAAATGGCTGCTAGCAAAAAAAATAGCTGCCGCCTTAAGCTATATTGCGTTGATGAATGAGGATAGATTATCATTTATTCCTGTTTCTGCTATTGACACACGAAGTGTAGATAGAAAAGGAAGTAATTATGCAAAACAAGTTTTGTCTGATATTATTCAACTCCAAATAAAAGAGACAACTTCTTCTTTTATTAAGGAAATGGATAAGAAAATTCAAAAAGGGAAACAATTGTCTCTTATCATTACTGATGGGATGGAATCAATTGATGATTATGAACAGGTGCTTCTAAAAGCTGCTTCAGCAAAGTCACAAATATGGTTTATTCACGTTTTAAGCAAAGAAGAAATCGACCCTGACTTTACTGGGGATGCAAAGCTTATTGATAGTGAGATGGAGACGGAAGTAAATGTTAGTATTAGTTCAAAGCTCGTATCGGCCTATCAGTTAAGATTAAAGGATCATAATGAAAAACTAAAATTTATTTGCAGGAAGCTTGGGATCCAATATATTTTTTTAAGTGACGAAAAGTCCGTTGAAGAATTGTTCATTGCAAATTTTATTTCTCGCGGAATTGTAAAATGAGGTGACATGATGGGTTTACTAAATCCAATCTTTTTATTATTAGCGTTTCTGATTGCCGCAGTTCTCGTCTTTTATATGTTTAGAAAACGCTATGAAAATAAAAGAATCCCATCTAACATTCTGTGGGAGCAAGTGATGAATGAATGGCAAGCTTCACCATGGCTTGATAAACTACAGCGAAATTTATTATTGTTTCTTCAACTATTGATATTATTTTTATTAATGATGGCTTTAGTCCGTCCATACTGGATGACTAAAGGAATTGTTGGTGAACAGATTATCATAGTCATTGATACCTCAGCCTCAATGTCAGCCGTTCATGACGGAACTTCACGTTTTGATGCAGCAAAGACTGAAATTTCCGCAATGATAAAGGATATTAAGAATCAAGAAGTAACGATCATTGCAGCTGGAAGTGTGCCGACATTATTAATCAATAGGGAAGCCAATCTGCAAAAGATTCGTAATGTGATAGACGAAATAAATCTTTCCTATGAATATAGTGATATGGACAAAGCGATTAGACTTGCTAACTCACTGGCTGTGAACGAAGAGTCAAGTCTATTTATTTTTTCTGATTCAGTTAAAAAGGAAGATCTGAAAGAACTATCAGAAACAATTCCGATATCAGTTTTTAATATGGGAGAAGAAGGCGAAAATATATCATTAAAATCCTTCGGCATAGGGGAAAAAGATCATATTATCACAGGGATATCCGTTGTAGAAAACCAAAGCAAAGAACAAAAGACAGCTATTCTACAAATTAACTCTAATGAAAATGTTTTATTTGAAGAGAAAGTAGAAATGGAGCCCGGTGAACAAAAGTTTGTTCAGATTCCTAAACTTTCGGAAAGTGATTACTATAAAGCTAATATTCTCGTGGATGATGACTATTCAATGGATAATGAGATAATCGCTGTAAATAAACCTTCATTAACAAAGGTTTATTTAGTTGGAGATATAAGTCCTTTTATGAGGAGAGGATTAGAAAATATCGGGTATGAGACAATCCAAATAAAGGAAAAAGATATGAATACGGATTTATCAGATGGAATTGTAGTTGTGGAAAATATGCCGATGAAAAAGTGGCCGAAAAGACCATTGATCGCTATTACACCAGTTAGGGATAAAGAAATCCCAATTCTAACTGAAATAATTACAGAAAAAGACCCCGTTTTCCAATACGTAGACTTTAATAAAACATATATACAATCTGCTTTTACTGGTAATGGAATTAATCTTCCGGTGATTGCAAGCAGTGATGAAATTCCACTTATTCAAAAAGGAACAGTAAATGGATACCCTGCCTTAGTCATTCAATTTTCTATCGAGAAATCAGACTGGCCACTGCAAACAGGCTTTCCTATTTTTCTATATCAATCTTTTCAATGGCTTGCGGCAACTGAAGAATTTTTTGGTTTTTTTCTTCCGGGTGAAAAGCGTTGGCTTAACGTAGAGGCAAACGATAAAGAATGGAAAGTGTTTAATGATACCGGAAAATTCATTAACTCGTTCAATTTACTTGAAGAAAGCTTTACTGCTCCACAAAGACCGGGTCTTTACCAAACAGTCGTTAATGGAAGGACTGCTTATTTTGCAGTGAACTTGGATGATCGGGAAAAATTGATTCCTTCTTCTTCTTCCTTTAGTGTAAACCAGCTGAAACAACAAAGTGACCAAATAAAAGTAAATCGTATATATGATGGGTTATGGTTTTGGTTCGTTCTTATTGCCTTGATTATTTTGTTTATCGAGTGGGAGGTGATGAGGCGTGGAACTCGAGTTTAACTATCCGTTTTTACTATTCTTATTAATACCAGCAGGAGTTGTCTTATATCTCTTTTTCAAACAGAATAAAGGCTTCAATAATGCTGAAAAGATATGGATTATATGTATGAGAAGCTTAGTGTTTGCATTAATTATTTTGAGTCTAGCCACGCCTCAGCTTGTTTTCAAGACGGATGAAAAAAATGTTGTTTTCCTGGTAGATGCATCAGCAAGTATGATAGGTACAGAGGACAGTATATTATCTTGGATCGAAAAAAGTATTCAATCAAAAAAAGAAAAAGACCAGTTTGCCGTTTTAACAGTTGGAAAGAATGCCGCAGTCGAACAATCTTTTCAATCCAATAAAGAAGTGGTACAAGAATTCGCAAGTGATATTAATCGGTACGATACAAATATTGAACAAGGTATTCAATTGGCTAGTTCTCTTTTTTCAAGGGCTGCAAATGGTCGTATTGTATTATTTTCTGATGGTAATCAAACAGCGGGAAATATTCTTGATGCTACACGCTTGCTAAAGCAAAGGGGCATCGTTTTGGATTATTTGCCTATTTCTAGCCAATATCGGCAAGACATGGCTGTAACAGAATTTACGGTACCTTCGGCTTTATATGAGGGAGAAAAAGTAAAATTAACAATGAAAATTGACAGTAATTATGCTGCAAACTCTACTGTTAGAATTACGTTGAATGACGAAGAAATAATAGAGGAAAATGTTGAGATAAAAGAAGGCACAAATTTATTCAATTTTTCACATGAAGCAAATGAATCAGGATTATACGTTTATAAAGCTGAGATAGCAGCGAAAGGAGATACTTTTGCTGAAAATAATTATTTGCAAGCCATTTCAAATGTAACAGGTACTCCAAGGGTATTGATTGTGCAAACAGAGCAAAATGAAGGTGTAAGACAAGCACTACATTCTTCGGGATTGAAGATTGATCAAATAACTCCACAACAACTGCCAACAACACTTTCTAGTTATTTACGATATCAGTCAATTCTTTTTAATAATATTGCCGCCACTAATATTGGTGAAAAGAAAATGAAGCTGATCAATCAGGCAGTGAGGGATTTTGGAATAGGATTTGTAATGACAGGTGGAGAAAATAGTTTTGGCCTCGGTGGTTATTTTAAGACACCTATAGAAGAATTGCTGCCTGTTGAAATGGAAGTGAAAGGGAAGCAAGAGCTTCCATCACTAGGACTTATCATTGTATTAGATAGGTCAGGCAGCATGGAAGGTGAGAAACTCTCCCTCGCCAAGGAAGCAGCTGCAAGATCTGTAGAGTTGCTTCGTGAAAAAGATACATTAGGCTTTATTGCGTTTGATGACCGCCCATGGGAAATAATCGAAACAACACCCATTAATAATAAGGAAGAAGCAATCGAAAAAATCCGTTCTGTAACAGTGGGAGGAGGAACGGAAATATATCCGGCTCTCGAAGAGGCTTTTAAAAGCTTAATCCCTTTAAAACTACAGAGAAAACACATCATACTGCTAACGGACGCTCAATCAACGACAAATAAGGATTTTCATGCCCTCATTGACAGTGGAAGAGAAACAAATATTACGTTATCAACTGTCGCATTAGGACAGGATGCAGATAAACGTTTATTAGAAGATTTGGCTGAATATGGATCGGGAAGATTTTACGATGTTGTAGATGATACCGTTATCCCAAGCATTTTATCTAGGGAAACGGCTGTCCTTACAAGGACATACATTGTGGATGAGCCATTTTACCCGACCGTCCACTCAGGCTTTGATTGGGATCCATTATTTAGTAAAGGTGTTCCTGAAATGAATGCCTATATTGCCGTAACACCTAAATCAACTTCACAAATAGTTCTATCAAGTGATAAAGAAGATCCTATCCTTGCTGAGTGGCAATTTGGTCTTGGGAGAACCATTGCTTATACATCAGATTTAAGCGGTAAATGGGCTGGAAATTGGGCGAGGTGGGAGAAGTGGCCAGATTTTATGAATCATCTTATTAGTAGAACTCTGCCCACTTATAATAGTGAACCATACGCCGTACATGTGGAAACTAGAAATGGTCAGACTGTGATTCAATTGCAGTCTTCCAGTAATGATCTTGGCCCAATCGAAACGGCAGTAGTATCCCAATCTGGAGAGCCCGTCGATGCTAGTATGAAAATTATAGGACCGGGTAAATATGAGCTTGTAATGGATCATGATCCCGGAATGTATTTCTTACGAATAAAGCAATACACAGAAGAAGGGGAGGGGAAACTATACAAGACCGGTTTTACCATCCCATATTCTGATGAATTACTTATAAAAGGAAATAACTTTGCACTTCTTAATGAGGCATCAAGCATTACCGGTGGAAGACAATTAATAAATGAAAAGATGGCTTTTGATTCCCTCCCAAAAAATCCAGTAAAAAAACAGCCCATCTCATTTTTGTTGATTTTTATTGCATTTCTATTATTTTTTATAGAAATTGCGATTAGAAGGTTTGGTTTACTTCCTATAAGATTATTCGCCAAGAAGTATATGAAGCCTAGTCAAAAAGAGAATAAGGAAATTATAGTTCCGAAAATTAAAAGATCAATCAAAACCGATACGCTCTCCTCGCAAACAAGTCCTGTGACCATAACCAGTAATAAAGCAGGAAATAAAAAAGATAAGCCTAAAAAGGACGATATAAATAAGCAAAGTCCTCAAGAAAGCATGAAAAGACTTCTAGATGCAAAGAGACGGAGTAATCGGTAACTATTCGACAAAATGCGTTTTATTTTATTATTATTACTACTAATGATAGGATTAGATTAGAGAATTGATGAAGATTGATGAATGTTATTTCTCAAATTTGGCGATACTATAAAATGAAATCACTATTTACTTATAGTTATTATAAATAAATTTGACAAAGTTCAACATCGAACCTATAATATAAATTGTGACTTATTAATAATTGAGAATATCATCATTATTTTCTCAATGGAATAATAATAAAACGGAGGTTTTTTCATCATGGCAGAACGTATGGTAGGAAAACAGGCACCTCGCTTCGAAATGGAAGCAGTAATGTCTAATAAAGAATTTGGTAAGGTAAGCTTAGAAGAAAATATGAAAAATGATAAATGGACAGTGCTTTTCTTCTATCCAATGGATTTTACATTCGTATGCCCAACAGAAATCACTGCTCTTTCTGACAGATATGACGAGTTCGAAGACTTGGATGCTGAAGTTATTGGCGTATCCACTGACACAATCCACACTCATTTAGCTTGGATTAAAACAGATCGAACTGATAACGGTCTTGGAGATCTAAACTATCCGCTTGCAGCTGATACGAACCATGCTGTAGCAAAAGAATACGGTGTATTGATTGAAGAAGAAGGAATTGCGCTTCGTGGCCTCTTTATTATTAGCCCTGAAGGGGAGCTAATGTATTCTGTTGTGAATCATAACAATATCGGTCGTGACGTTGACGAAACATTACGTGTTCTCCAAGCATTACAAACTGGTGGTCTTTGCCCAGCAAACTGGAGACCTGGACAAGCAACATTATCAGTTTAATATGACGATAAAGAGGACAGGCCATCCAAGTGTCTGTCCTTATCTTTGAAATATGCAAGAGGAGAGATTCATATATGAAACTTAGAGAACCGATGCCTGAGCTTGCTGGTGCAACAGAATGGCTGAATGGTCAAGTGACAAAAGATGAATTGATTGGAGAAAAGCCAACTTTATTCCATTTTTGGTCTATTAGCTGCCATCTTTGCAAAGAAGCAATGCCACAAGTAAATCAATTCCGCGATGACTTTAACGATAAATTAAATGTAGTCGCTGTTCATATGCCTCGCTCTGAGAACGATCTAAATCTTGAAGAAATAAAAAAGGTCGCAGCGGAACACGGGATTACTCAACCAATTTTTGTCGATAGTGAATTGAAATTTGCTGATTCTCTTGAAAATCAATACGTTCCAGCTTATTACGTATTTGATAAGGAAGGGAAGCTCCGTCATTTTCAAGCTGGCGGCGGCGGTATGAAAATGCTTGAAAAAAGAGTTAATCGTGTATTGAATGAAGTTGAAAAATCATAATTTTTTTTATATTTAATTTTGCGCCCAAATTACTTGTTGGGCGTTTTTTTTGCGTTATAATGTTGTATGTGAAGAAATAATATATATATCAACTTCAGACTTTTGGAGTAGGATGTTTCCGAAATTGGGAGGAAAGGTGAAAAAGTTTGAAAAAATAGTGGAAAAATATTTCGGAAGCCGATATATTAGTTATTACGGCCAATTGCCACAGGGGAGGGAATTGTATGGACACATTAAAAAAGTTAAGGCAATACTACTGGCCATATAAACAATACTTTTTCATTTCAATGTTCTTTTTGCTATTTGTGACGGCAATTACAGTTATTTATCCGATCATTCTTCAGCTAACAATTGATGAAGTAGTATTGAAAGGTCAGTACAGTTGGATAGTCCCATTAACACTTAGTTTTTTAGGGATTATGATCATTAAAGGAATTGTTACTTTTATCCAACAATATACTGGAGAAATATTTGGAATCAAAGCCGTATATAGTTTACGTAACGCATTATATGAGAAATTGCAGTTTTTGCCATTTCGTTATTACGATAATGCAAAAACGGGTGATCTAATGTCGCGGCTAACCGCAGATGTGGAATCGTTCCGTTTCTTTTTATCTTTTGGATTTTCAGAATTATTCCGCTTTATTTTAATGTTAACGGTTGCCTTTGGGGTCATGTTTTATTATTCGGTTCCACTTACACTCGCAACGATGATATCACTGCCTTTTTTGTTTTTTGTAGTGTATAAGTTTGATAGAGCGGTGCATCCTGCTTTCCGTGGAATCAGAAAATCATTTGGTAAATTAAATACAAACGTTCAAGAAAATATTTCAGGGATTAACACGGTAAAATCGTTGTCCAGGGAAGAGTTTCAAACTGGGAAATTTAATGATTCCAATGCAGATTACAAAGATAATATGATTTCGACTTCAAATATTTGGGCTAAGTATTTCCCATTGATGGAGTTTCTTGGAAACGTTTGTGTAGTTGCTTTACTTTCATTTGGGGGCTACCTCGTTATAAAAGGATCACTCCAACCGGGTGAGCTTGTTGCTTTTTATAGTTTAGTAGGATATATTTTATGGCCGATTATGAGTTTAGGATTTACAATCAATATGTTTTCGCAATCAAAAGCGTCAGGGGAAAGACTTCTTGAGATTTTAGAGGCTAAGGAAGATATTGTAGATAAAGAAAATGCTTATGCTCCTAGCCGCTTAAAAGGTGAAGTTGAATTTAAAAATGTATTCCTTAGATATGCAGGTGACGATAATTCTGCATTGAAGGATATTAGTTTTAAAGCTGAACCAGGAAAGATTATTGGTCTTGTAGGTTCTACTGGTTCGGGTAAAACAAGTATTACCCAATTGATTACAAGATTTTATGAGCCAGAATCTGGTGAAGTCTTAATCGACGGTAAAAATGTAAATGAGTATGCTTTAAAATCACTACGCAGTAATATTGGGTTTGTGCTGCAAGAGAGTTTCCTTTTCTCTTCAACAATAAAAGCAAATATTGCATACGGAAAACCAGATGCAACAATGGATGTAATTATTGATGCTGCCAAGAGGGCAGATGCACATAATTTTATCGTCGAGTTGCGTGATGGCTACGATACCATACTAGGTGAACGTGGGATGGGATTATCAGGTGGACAAAAGCAAAGAATTGCCATCGCCAGGTCCATTTGCCTTGATCCAAGCATATTAATTCTTGATGACGCAACTAGTGCTGTAGATATGGAAACGGAGTTTAAAATCCAAGGTGCTATGAGGGAAGTAATGAAGGGCAGAACAACCTTTATTATTGCCCATCGTATTTCTTCGTTGAAGCATGCCGATGAAATTCTTGTATTGGAAGATGGTAAAATTGTAGAAAGAGGCACTCATGATCAGTTGATTCATAATGGTGGTCAGTACGAGCGCGTCTACAAAATCCAATTCCAAGATCAAAGGGCGATATTGCAAGGCCAGAGAGGGTGAGAAAGAATGGAAAAAACTAAAAAAATCAATCCACTCGTATTAGAACGTTTTCGCTATTCATCTGAACAATTAATTGATAAACCATTTAACTGGAAACAAATGGGGAGGCTCTTTGATTATTTAAAACCATATTCGAAGAATTTATTGCCTGCTTCCATTATTACAGTATTAATAACTACGGCTGTAAGGCTAATTATTCCGATATTAATTGGGGTATACGCACTCGATAAAGCAATTAAGCAGGAAAAAAATCTTTCATATTTAATGTGGATTGTTGCGATTATTGCCTTCCTTTTCGTAATATCGTACGTAGCCAATATTTATCGGATTAAATGGAGCAATGAACTTGGTCAGAAGGTAATCTATGATCTTAGGAAACATGTATTTACACATGTGCAAGGACTTTCCCATTCCTTCTTTGATCAAAGGTCAGCGGGTTCCATCCTTGTGAGAATCATGAATGATACGAATTCATTGCAGGACTTGTTTACGAATGGTGTTATCAATATTTTTATGGATATGTTAATGCTCGCTGGTGTAATTATTATCTTATTTACACTAAGTCCCGAATTGACATTAGCCGTCCTAGTCATTCTTCCATTAATGTTCTTAATTTCTACGACGTTGCGTAAAAGCATTCGTAGATCTTGGCAGTTTATGAGAATCAAGCAATCTAAATTGAATTCACATTTGAATGAAAGTATTCAAGGAATCCGTGTTACACAAAGCTTTACTCAAGAAAAAGAAAATATGGCGTTTTTCGATGGCGTCAATTATGAGAACTATGAGGCTTGGCAAATCGCTACGAAGAAAAGTGCCTTTTTCCGTCCATTAGTTGAGTTGACGAACGCAATTGGTACGGGTGTTCTAATTTGGTACGGTGCACATTTAATCCAGGCTGATTCATTATCATTAGGACAATTTGTTTCATTTGCTTTTTACCTAGGAATGTTTTGGGAGCCTATTTCAAGGATTGGGCAATTGTATAATCAACTCTTAATGGCGATGGCTTCATCGGAACGTATCTTTGAATATTTAGATGAGCGTCCGATCGTCCATGAGAAGAAAAACCCGATCGAACTTAAGGATATTGCTGGACATATTGAATTTGATCATGTTGAATTTTCATATGATGATAAGAGAAAAGCATTAAAGGGTATTTCTCTTGAAATGTTATCTGGGCAAACAATTGCTTTAGTTGGGCATACAGGGTCAGGGAAATCAACGATAGCAAACTTGATTACACGATTCTATGATCCCACTGCTGGTGCTGTGAAAATCGATGGACATGATTTACAAGAAGTTTCTCTTCAAAGTCTACGTCATCAAATTAGTGTCGTTCTGCAAGATACATTTATTTTCTCAGGAACCATAATAGAAAATATCCGATTCGGAAATCCTACGGCTACGGATGAGCAAGTAAAATCAGCAGCACGTGCCATTGGCGCAGATAAATTTATTGAAAACCTCCCAATGGGATTTGATACGGAAGTTGAAGAGAGAGGAAATATTCTATCTGTTGGGGAAAGGCAGCTTCTTTCATTTGCGAGAGCCTTGCTTGCGGATCCTCGAATCATAATTCTTGATGAAGCGACTGCAAGTATTGATACGGAAACGGAAATGCAAATCCAACATGCATTAAAGACTTTATTAAAAGGAAGAACGTCCATCATTATTGCACATAGGTTATCGACTATTCGCGATGCGGACAAAATATTTGTTTTAGAGCAAGGAAATATTATTGAAGAAGGCAACCATGACGAGCTAATTGCTCAAAGAGGCGAGTACTACCGTCTTATTGAAGCACAATTTAAAGTAATGGATGCGATTTAATTAGAAATGTAAAAGGATGTGCACATAGAGGCACATCCTTTTATTCCTTTATTTCTGTATATGAAAAATTTTCAACTTCAATTATCCGTTCTGGATGGGAATAAATATTAAGCTTTTCTTTTCTTACAAAACCAATGACCGTTATCCCAAGATCGTTTGCGAGTTCTATTCCAAGAGTCGTTGGGGCAGATTTCGATATTAATATTCCTACACCGATTTTCGATATTTTCAAAACGACCTCTGAGGAAATTCTCCCGCTAAAAACGACAATCTTATCCTTTACAGAAATATGTTTTTGTAATATTTGACCATAGAGTTTATCAAGTGCATTATGTCTTCCGATATCAGAACAGCTGAAAAGGATATTTTCATTTGTACAAAGGGCGGCATTATGAACCCCGCCTGTTTGCCGGAAATCGATTGAGTCTACCTGTAATTGATTCATTAACTTAAAGCAGTCATGAATGGATAACAGATGTTTACTTAAAATGGTTTTGGCTGTATTGGCATCGTTGTAAAAATAAAACTGCCTGCTTTTCCCACAACATGAACCGATCATTCGCTTTGAGAAAAATTCCTTGTTGATTGATTGCTTTATTTTTAGATGGACATAGGCAAATCCACGATTTTCATCAATTTCGATGGAAAGGATTTGACTAGGATGTCTAATTATTCCTTCTGAAGCAAGAAAACCTATGACGAGTTCTTGCAAATTTGTAGGACTGCACACAATCGTAGCAAATTCTTCGTCATCCACATAAATGGTAATGGGATATTCTATAGCTGCTAAATCGATAGTTTCGAGTAAATCGTCGCCATCGTATTTTATTACCTTTAGCTCGCCCTTCATATGATTGTTCATAAAGTCGCCTTCTTAACTAATATCCTGTTCAAGGTCTTCAATCCTTTTTTCCACATACTTCGTATCTTTTTGGGAAAGGTATAAATCAGCTTTTTCTACAGTCACGCTAGCATTGTATTCTGGTATTCCTGCGTATTTCTCATAAACCCCCTTCGGAATTAAAACATTTCCTTCAGGCCAGTAAACTGAAATATTACCTCTTCTCGTATCAGCGTATTTTGCTTTCCCTTGAAATGTGCCATAGTCGTTATGAACGACAACCGCCTCTTTATCTACTATTCCATGTGCACGTGCATCTTCAGGGTGAATGAGTACATCATAACGATCAGCATCATTAAAGGGATCTGTTTCACTATAAATCATGGAATTAAATTGCTTGCCGCGCCTAGTCGTTAAATAAAACTTACCGTCAGGCTTTTTAACATCAGGCAATTCAATTGGAATGAGACTTGCTTTTCCATCTTCAGTAGGACATATCCCATCTTCACAAAGCCAAGCGCCGCCCCATTGAAATACATCGCCGCGTTCTTTTAGATGCTGGATTCCGTCATAATTAGGATTGGCAACAGCAATCTCAGAACGAATTTGTTCTGCTTCTGTAAAATGAAATAAATGTTTTTCCTCCGGTTTCACGAGTCCGGCAAGTTCAACGTAGATCTCCCATTCCGAGCGGGCTTCCTCGATACGAGGTCCTTTAATTTCAGGAGAAAAGTATACCATCCGTTCAGTTGATGTGGATGTGCCGCCTCCACGCTGTTCATATCTTGTCATGGCAGGGAGGACAATCACTTCTTCTTTAGCATCAACAAGGGTGGAACTGTTCAAGATGATATCTTGATGTACACGTAAATCTATATTTTGTAAGCATTTCTCGATAAAATGTGGATCAGGCATTGTTTCTAGAAAGTTTCCTCCAGAAGTATAAAAGACATTTATTTTTCGTTCGTGGTCCTCAGGGAGCATGGCATTTTCTAAGGAAACTCCAACTATATCCCCTTGCCATTTGGGGATTTCAAAATTCCAGAGCTTTTCAAGACGTTCAATATTGGTTTGATCAAATTCTCCTCCCGGAAGTGAAAATGGATCCGCCCCCATTTCACCAGAGCCTTGTACTCCTGAATGCCCGCGAATTGGCATAACTCCACAATACTTACGCCCAATAAATCCACGTAAAATGGCTAAATTGGCAACTTGGGAAATGTTATCGGTGCCAAAACGATGTTGGGTTAGTCCCATCGACCAAACAAAAACACCACTTTTGGCATTTGCAAGAAGAGTGGCAAATTCCAACATTCTTATCTTTGATATTCCAGAAGATATTTCAAGTTCTTTCCAATCTAAATTTTCAACATGCTCCCGTAAACTGTCTATGCCCTTAGCATGGTCACGAATAAAATTAAGATCGATCGCAGACCCAGGCAGTTCTTCTTCCATTTCAAACCAATGTTTGATAACGCCATTCATGAAGGCGATATCTCCACCAATATTTACTTGGTAAAAATCATCGGCAATTTTTGTGCCGAATAATGCCGAATCTGGGATGGAAGGGACCCAATAACCATCCATAGCGGGCTCTCTGTATGGATTGATACAAATAATTTTTGTTCCTTTTCTTTTTGCCGCATACATATATTTTGTGGAAACAGGCTGATTATTTGCCGCAACAGAACCCCAAAAAATGAGGACGTCTGTTCCAATCCAATCTTGGTAATTGCAGCTGGAAGCACCAATGCCAAGAGATCTTTTTAATGCGGTTTTACTTGGTGAATGGCAAATTCGTGAAGCGTTGTCAATATTGTTTGTACCTAAAAATCTTGCCAGTTTTCCGCCAGTATAAAAAACCTCATTTGTAATTCCTCTTGCTGTCAAGAAAAAGGCTAGCTGTTTAGGATCGATTCTTCTAATCTTACTGGCGATTTTATTTAATGCCTCATCCCACGTAATTCTACGAAACTTCTTGTCACCTGGTTTCCTTGATAAGGGATATGGTATCCTCCCTAATTGCCGCAGTTCTTTGCTTTTCATTTTTCGAAGTTCATCAATATCACTATGCAAAACTGCTTCTTCTATAGCTGGCATCGTATTTAAACGTAAGACATTAAGCCTTGTCGTACAAAGATGTGGTCCTTTTAACGTTTGGTCGTTAAGTCCAGAAACACCAAGCGCGCAACCATCGCAAACACCTTGAGTAAGAATGCGATACGCGTAAGGAAGATTGTCGCGATTCTCCATTACGACTTTCATTGTGTCGCGAATATGTTTCGGCTTTACCTTGCCAAGACCAAAAGGAATGGGACTTACCCAATGTTTTGGATCAGGGGTTTTGGGGAGTTTCATGGGTCCAGGATGCTTCGTTTTGCCCATTAAAATCATCCTTTCATTTTTTATAGCTAATTTTCGAAAGATTGTATATTATCATTCTAGCATAGTCATGACAATACCATCACCATAATTATTTATGGCCCGGTATTATCATGTTAGAATAAAGTAAAAAGTCTTTTAACTTCCTGGGGGATACTCGAATGCTGCAATTATCAATGTTTAACTTTTTTTTCTATTGGGCTATGTCAATTATTAATGCTTTTTTTCCGTTGCTATTTCGTTATAAGGGCCTAAGTCCTGGACAAATTGGGATTGTGTTGGCTGTTGGCCCTATTGTGGCAATTTTTTCTCAACCACTTTGGGGCATCATATCGGATAAAAAGCAAACAGTAAAAAAAATCATTATTCTTTTATTGGCAGCTACTTTGGTCATTGGTTTGGCTATATTTTTTAGTCCAACTATGTTACTGTTAATCTTTTTTATGCTCATATTTCATTTTTTTATGTCTCCTATTCAACCATTACTTGATAGTTTATCTACTACGTTTGCAAAAGAAAATGGAGTGAGCTACGGATCCATTCGTATATGGGGTTCCATTGGTTTTGCGACCGCATCGTTTATTATCGGGTATATTATAGGGAAAATTGGTATTCAATATTTATGGATTATTTATACGATCATCATTGTTGGTATTTTTTTAATAGCCTTAAAGCTCTCAGATTCAAAGGCTCCTAGAAAAGCAGTTACGAAAGAGGGCTTTAAGAAGGCATTTCGCAATCCGCAATTTCTTGTTTTTTTAATTGCCGTTTTATTTATTGCCATCCCTCATAGAATGAATGATGGGATGTTGGCATTGTATTTAAAATCGTTTGGGGCAAAAGAGGGACTAATTGGACTTGCATGGACATTTTCCGCTTTAAGTGAGGCCCCGGTCGTTGGCATCATGTATATATTAATGAGAAAAATTCCACTTTTAGTACTTATTAGCATAGCAGGATGTTTTTACACCGTTCGCTGGTTTTTATATAGCCTACTTTCAGAACCAATTTTGCTCGTTTCGTCGCAAGCCATGCATAGTGTAACATTCGCTATCTTTATGGTTGCATCTCTTCAATATATTGCATCGATTATTCCAAGAGAAATGATTGCAACTGGCCAAACAGCCTATTTTGCAACATTCAATGGACTTGCTCCTATTATTGGCAGCTCTGTTGGTGGTTATTTAATGGAGAAATTTGGTGGAGACTATATGTATAGAATGGGTTCAATTTCTGCATTAATTGGAACCTTCATCGTTGTTATCTTGTTTTTAAGGGAGAGAAAAGTGGAAAATGAAAAGCAATACGCTTAACAAAGGAGCAATTTTTTGTATTACTCCTTTATAATGGTATAATTTGTGAAGTTAATATCAGGATTCATTGAAAGCAGGGGATTATAAGGTGGAAGCTGGAACAGTAGTAAAACTTCGAGTCGCGAGGGAAGTGCCTTTTGGATTTTTCTTAACAGATGGCGAAGAAGATGTATTATTGCATCATACTGAAGTAAGAGAATCGATAACGGTTGACGAGGAACTTGAAGTGTTTTTATATCAGGACCATGAAGGAAGGCTTTCTGCAACCTTAACGATTCCTTCCGTTCAAACTGGGCAGTATGATTGGGCCGAAGTTGTGGAAGTTAAAAAGAACTTAGGTGTCTTCATAAATATCGGATTAAAGAAGGATATTCTTGTTTCAATGGATGATATGCCTGCTCTTTTTTCATTATGGCCAACGGTTGGGGACAAGCTTTATTGTTCATTAAAAGTAGATAATAAAGATCGATTGTACGGAAAACTTGGAACGGAAGAGGTAATGAGGCAATTAGCGGTTCCAGCCGAACCTAGTGTTTTTAATAAAAATGTAAAAGGGACAGTATACAGACTGCTTCTCGCCGGATCTTTCATAATAACCGAAGAAGGCTATATGGGATTTATTCATGAAAGTGAAAGAAAGCAAGAACCTCGTCTTGGTCAAGAGGTAGAGGGTCGGGTCATCGACGTTAAAGAAGACGGAACAATCAACGTTTCTTTACTGCCTAGAACACATGAACAAATGGATGATGACGCGAACAAAATCTATGAGTATTTGCAAGGACGCGGCGGCTCCATGCCTTACTGGGACAAAAGCTTGCCCGAAGAAATTCAAAAACGATTTAATATGAGCAAAGGTGCATTTAAAAGAGCCCTCGGAAAACTAATGAAAGAAGAAAAGATCGTTCAAAAGGATGGCTGGACACATATAAAAAATAGGGAAGAGTAAAGGGTGCTTAGGAGCATCCTTTTTTTATTTTGTAATGAATGAGATAAATAATTTACATACAAAGCGTCCGCCTGCCACCGTTGATTTCCATTCCAGGCGGACGCTTTCCGGGGGGCGTGCGGTGAGCTTCCTCGTCGCTACGCTCCTGCGGGATCTCACCTGTCACGCTAATCCCCCAGGAGGCGCCGCCTTCCATTCCAATCAACTGGATATTCTTTTGCTCATAGTAGGGCGTTTGACTATATCTTGCCCTCAAATCTCTTTCTTTATCGAAAGTCGATACGATTTAGCCTATATATAGGACTTCAACCTGCTTTCCGGCATAATTCTGTCGGTCTTATTGCCAGCGCTTTTGAATTTTTGTAACCTACTACCTTGGTAAGGCTTCAAAGTTTGTAAAGATTCGGTATATTTACTCCTTGAAATTCCTAGAGCCTTTTTTTGCTTTTTTAAGTCCATAATGAATTAAGTCGCTAAGTTGATTGTAGCGGAAGGCGCGAGACTCCTGGTCGGCCACGTCCTGTGGCCAACGTCGTCCTGTCCGTCGCGGGAAAAAGAGTCTCCGGGAGATCCCGCAGGCACGCAGTGCCGAGGAAGCTCCCGTACTCCCCGCGGAAAGCGAGCGCCTGGAGCGGAAATCAACGTTCAATGTAGAAAATCAGGTTTTTCTTCCTAAAATCAGCCTCTAGACCGAGAAAAAAATCGAGCTCTAGCTGGTTAATGGTTCTTTCGTTTTCCTTTAAAGTTAAGTCATAGAGAACGGAAGGAGGAAAAAGTAATGAAAAAGTTTTTACTTATTACAGCAGCTGTTATATTGGCGATTATCGCGCTATCTAGCGTAGGTCACATTGTGGGGTTGGCTATCAGCCTGTTTATAGTTTACTTTTCCTATAAACAATTTATGGCAACAAATTCAACAGTCGGAAAAATCATTTGGGCAATAATTGGGTTGATAGGTTTTTCAGGTCTGCTAGGAAGCCTCCCGGCATTAGCCGGCATTGCTGCAATCTATATCCTTTATACAGGATATAAAAATTGGGATAGAAATAAAGAAACACCCCCTGTTGTAAATAATGAAGAAGATCCTTTCAAGGGATTCGAACGCGAATGGGAAAAATTAAAAAATCAAAGATAAATGAAAAGAGGGAACAAGATCATGACAAACTTTTTTGAAAAAATGAAACAATCAATTGTAGAGGATTTCCAAGGTGTAACAGAAATGAAAGTAAAGCAAAATCCAATTTCACTTCTAAACAAATATGTTCGCGACAGTGAAAAAGAAGTAGAGAAGGCAGGGAAATTGGTTGAGAGACAAAGATTGCTAAAGAATGAGTTTTATAAAGAATGGAAGCTTGCAAATGCACTAGCTAATAAGCGTAAAGAACAAAGGGATCTAGCAATCCAAGCTGGTGAAGATTCATTGGCAGAGACAGCCATTCTTTATCAGGCACAGGCAGAACAGCAAGCAGATCGTCTCGGGCAGGCTTATGAAACAGCTATTCAGCAATTATCTGAATTAGAGCAGAAATACGAAGAAATGAAATTAAAAGTAAAGGATATGCATATTAAAAGACTAGAGCTGATGGGTAAAGAAAATGTCCTTTCGATGAAGGAGAAAATGAATAAATTATTAAGTGAATCGGAATTTGGCGATGCTGCTGAAAACTTTGAAACGGTAGAATCCGATATGAAACAAAAAGAAACAAATTTTGATGACGAATATGAAATTACTATTTTCGACGCCAAGATTCAAAAGCTGGCAAAAGAACTAAATAATGCAGAAAAACAAAAACAGATTCAAGAAAACGTGGTACAATAACAGTGTTTAAGAAAGGCGTTGTATGTCGCCTTTCTTTCCACTTTCATAATAGCTTTTCGGGGAAAGGAGGAGGAATAAAATGAAGAAAATGAGCAAAACGAGTCTGATGGGCTGGTTTATGTTGATTTCTGCCATTGGTATGGGATTTGAAATTCTTTTTAATTGGCAGCTTTTTATCCCTCTAGTGATTGGCTGTTTTCTATTATATACAGCAAGAAACTCTCGTAAAAAAAGCAATGTTCGTTTGATTTTTGGTTTGATTTTAATTGCAATTCCAATTCTATCTTCTGCATTTCTAAAATTTTTTATTTTTGTAGTCGTTATATATGGATTAATAGAGTACTCAAAAACTAAAAAGCAAGCCCATAAAATAGTAGTGCAAACAATTGAACCTGATCCAAAATCGACAATATTAAAGAAAAAACAACCTTTTATTAAAAACATCTTTTTCGGAAGTCAAAAAAAGGTGAATGAAGTTTTTGAATGGGATGATATAAATATTCAATGTGGACTTGGTGATACGGTAATCGATCTTGGAATGACCATGCTTCCTCCAGGTGAAAGCACGGTCGTAATTAGAAGCCTTATCGGAAATGTCCAATTACTTGTTCCTTTTGATGCTTCTGTCGTTGTGAATCATTCGGCAATAAGTGGAAAGTTGAAAGTATTTAACGAAGAGACGGACATTTTTAATTCTAATATTATTTATCACCCAGATAGTAATGAAAAAGCGGTTCGTACAATAAAAATCATCACTAATGTTGTGATAGGCAATGTTGAGGTGAGGCGAATATGAGAATCCAAATCACATTCTCAATTTACTTTGCTTCAGCTGCCTTTATCACTTCTATTTTTGTTGGTTTTGCCCTGATTTTTTTAATTGATGCCGACTGGTATACTGCGTTGCTCAAAGAAAGTATATTTTTATTGCCTAACGGAATTTTTATTTTACTCATTTGTATTATATTTGGAGCAGTAACAGGGTGGATTATTGGGTATTCTGTGCATCAGAAAAGTGATGAGGTTGCCGCTAGTTTATTAGAGATTGAACAGGGGAATTACGAGTTCAAGCCTGAAAATAGAAAGCATCATGATGATTTTTTAATAATATGGCATAGAATAGAAGGAATTTCGCGTCGTCTTAAAGAACAAGCAATTGTACAACAAAAATTGGCTAACGAAAAAGTGGAATGGAATAATCAATTAAAAGAGGAAGTATTGACGAAAGAACGAAACAGACTTGCCCGGGAACTGCATGATTCGGTAAGCCAACAATTATTTGCTGCCACTATGCTTTTATCAGCCATTAATCAAAACCCGAATCCAACAAGCGAGACTGCTGTGAAACAACGAAAACTTGTTGAAGGAATCATTAATCAAGCACAAACCGAAATGAGAGCATTGCTTTTACATCTTAGACCCATTCAACTCGAGGGGAAAAGCTTGAAATCCGGAATAGAGGAGCTTCTTTCTGAACTAACCTCTAAGTTGCCTTTAGAGGTAATTTGGAATATTCAAGATGTTACATTAGATAAAGGCGTTGAAGATCATTTATTCCGAATTGTTCAAGAAGCTGTTTCGAATACTTTGCGGCATGCGAAGGCCAGCTTACTAGAGGTAAATTTAAAGCAAATTAATCAAGTCGTATTCTTGAAAGTAATGGATAATGGCCAAGGATTTGATGTGGAAAATGCCAAATCAGGTTCATATGGTTTAACGAATATTAAAGAAAGAGCCGCAGAAATTGGTGGGAGTGTAAAACTGATTAGTATTCTTGGAAAAGGGTCTAATATCGAAGTGAAAATACCAATTTATTTAAAAGAGGATGAGGAGTATGATTAAGGTACTACTTGTGGATGATCATGAAATGGTCCGCATCGGGGTTTCGGCTTATCTTTCGATTCAAACAGATATTGAGGTAATAGGGGAAGCCGAAAATGGGGCAAAAGGCGCGGAAATGGCATTATCATTGCGGCCAGATATCATCCTTATGGATCTCGTAATGGACGAGATGGACGGGATAGAAGCAACTAAAGCGATTATTAAGGAATGGCCAAGTGCAAAAGTCATTATCGTTACGAGCTTTCTAGATGATGAAAAGGTGTATCCTGCATTAGAAGCTGGCGCGACTAGTTACATATTGAAAACATCGACAGCCAGTGAAATTGCAGATGCCGTTAGGGCGACTCATAAAGGTCAATCCGTTCTTGAACCTGAAGTTACGGGAAAGATGATGGCGAGAATGAAGCAAGGAAATAAGCCGCAACTTCACGAAAATTTAACGAATCGAGAATATGAAATATTACTTCTTATTGCAGAAGGAAAAACAAATCAAGAAATTGCTGAAGAATTATTTATAGGATTAAAAACGGTCAAAACACATGTCAGCAATATTTTAAGCAAGCTGGAAATACAGGACCGAACACAAGCGGCTATTTATGCTTTTAAAAATCAACTTGTTAATCAATCATAATCATCATTTGAATAAACGGAGGAATTACACCTGTGAAAAAACAATTTGCGGTTATCGGACTTGGGCGCTTTGGAGGAAGTATTTGCCGTGAACTCGCGGAGCAAGGTATGGAAGTACTGGCAATGGATAAAAACGAGGATCGCGTCAATGAATTTGCCTCCATTGCTACTCATGCAGTCATTGCAGATACAACAGATGAAAATATCTTAAAGAGCTTAGGAATACGAAATTTTGACCATGTTATTGTTGCAATTGGTGAAGATATCCAATCGAGCATTTT
Source organism: Lederbergia panacisoli (assembly GCF_024626525.1). Classification (GTDB taxonomy): domain Bacteria; phylum Bacillota; class Bacilli; order Bacillales; family Bacillaceae_C; genus Lederbergia; species Lederbergia panacisoli. The sequence goes on along the minus strand of NZ_JANJGU010000002.1, from coordinate 280,727 downwards.
AACGACGCTTATGCTGAAGGAAATCGGAGTAAATCATATTACAGTCAAAGCGCAAAATGATTATCACGAAAAAGTGCTTTTGAAAATTGGGGCAGATTATGTCGTCCATCCTGAAAGGGATATGGGAAAACGTATTGCCCATTATATCGTTTCCAATAATATATTGGATTACCTAGAATTATCGGATGAATATAGCATCGTTGAAATAAAAGTAAATGAATTGCTTGCAGGTCGTTCATTAGTTGAAATCGATGTAAGGGCAAAATACGGATTGAATATCGTAGCAATAAAAAGGGGATCCGAGATAATTGTTTCGCCTCAAGCGGATGATCCACTTAAAAAGGATGATATCCTTATTGTAATTGGTGCAGATAGTGATATAAATCGCTTTGAAAAGAAAGTGATGGAATAAGAAAAAGGACCGTGGAAAATTGTCTCGGTCCTTTTTATAATTATTTCACACTTCCATAATAATCGGCAAAATCATCGGTTTGCGTTTTGTCTTTTCATATAAAAATGGAGTTAATGTATCAGTAATTTCATTCTTTATTTCTGACCATTGAGACGTTTTTCGCTCCATGATTTTATTTAAATGCTTACTGATCATTCTTTGTGCTTCATTAATCAAATCTCCAGATTCGCGCATATATACAAATCCACGAGAAATTATATCTGGTCCTGCCGCAATTGTGTGATTTTCCATATCTATCGAAACGACAACAATGACTAAACCTTCTTCAGATAGAATTCGTCTATCACGCAGTACAATATTTCCAATATCCCCTATGCCACTTCCATCAATATATACATTTCCGGAAGGAATCTTTCCCGTAATTTCTGCAGTTTGATCGGTTAAGGCGAGTACATCGCCATTATCCATAATAAAGCAGTTTTCTTCACGGACATCGCACTCAATTGCTAGCTGAGCATGTGTCTTTTGCATACGAAATTCTCCGTGAATAGGCATAAAGAATTTTGGTTTCATTAGTCTAAGCATTAATTTTTGTTCTTGCTGTCCACCATGACCGGATGTATGAATATCGTTTAAGGAACCAGCAATAACATCGGCACCGGCGCGGTACAATAAATTGATTGTCCGATTAACACTAATTGTATTCCCTGGAATAGGAGATGAAGAGAAAACAACTGTATCGCCCGGCTGTATTTGGATTTGACGATGTGTCCCATTTGCAATTCTCGATAATGCAGCCATCGGTTCACCTTGACTCCCAGTACAAAGGATGGTCACTTTATTGGCGGGAAGGCGATTTAACTGCTGTGTAGATATAAATGTGTCTTTTGGAGCACGAATATATCCTAGTTCTTGTCCTATTTCTATCGCGGCATCCATACTACGTCCGAAAACAGCTATTTTTCTTCCGTTTGCCACTGCTGCATCCGTTACTTGCTGAAGACGATGAATATTAGAAGCGAAAGTCGCAAATATGACACGGCCATCTACTTTGCGGAATATATCGTGAATACTATCGCCAACTCGTCTTTCAGACATTGTAAAGTGAGGAACTTCTGCATTCGTACTGTCTGATAATAGACAAAGAACACCTTCTTTTCCTATTTCAGCCATTTTAGTCAAATTGGCTGGTTCTCCAACGGGTGTAAAATCAAATTTGAAATCCCCTGTATGAACAATGTTTCCAGGTGGTGTTTTTACAACAATCCCGTATGAATCGGGAATGCTGTGAGTTGTACGGAAAAAAGTAACCGAAGTTTTTCTAAATTTAATAACATCGTCTTCTTTTATTTCAAAAAACTTTGTTTGTCGCAAAAGCCCGTGCTCTTCTAACTTGTTTTTAATTAGGCCAATCGCTAATTTTCCTGCATATATAGGGATATTCACTTGACGAAGTAAATAAGGGATCCCCCCAATATGATCTTCATGTCCATGTGTAACAAATAAACCTTTTATTTTATCAGCATTTTTAACAACATACGTATAATCGGGAATAACATAATCAATCCCAAGCAATTCATCTTCTGGAAATTTGATGCCAGCGTCAATCATGATGATTTCATCTTGAAATTGAACGGCGTATGTGTTTTTTCCTATTTCGCCTAGTCCGCCGAGAGCAAATACTGCAGTTTGGTCATTTTTTACAAATTTCATAGTGGTACATTCTCCTGTAGTTTAAAATGCTCACTTTGCTTTTCATAATCAAGATATGAGCCTTCCAGCAATTGAACAAATTCAATATTGATAAGTTGGTTTTTTAGTAAATCGCGAACAGCGCGTTCATTGTCCGCTTCCATATACATGGATTTAGTTTTTTCGCGAACGAGCATTTCATTCTTGTTATCTTGATAATAAACTTTAAAAATCATCATAATCTCTCCTTAACTCCGTTGTCATAATTTATAAATAAAAAAACATTAGCTTTTTTAGGCACAATAAACTTTATTTGTCATTAAATCAAGGGCCTTCTATTGAAATAGCCTATTATAAAGAATAAGCCCTCCGAAAAAAACAGAGGGACCTTAATTGTTCATTAAGCAATTGTTTTTTTTCTAAGTAAATCTTTCCACTGTTTCAAAAGCTTTTTTCTTAGCTTATTAAACATTGTGGATCACTCCTTAATTTCTATTTTAACCGATACTGGTCCAAAGTAAAAGCAACTTGCAAATAGAAAATGTAAATTTGTGCATATTAATCGGTTTTATTATATGCTTTTTATGTACTCTCTATCATGAATAGAAAAATTAGACGAGGAGATAAGAAATGAAAAAAATAGTTTTCTTTGATATTGATGGAACATTGCTTGACGATGAAAAAAATCTGCCGGCTTCTACTAAGGCTGCTATTAAGACATTACAAATGAATGGTATTTATACAGCGATTGCAACGGGAAGAGCACCATTTATGGTCACTAAATTGTTAAAAGAATTAGATATGGAATCATACGTAAGTTTTAATGGTCAATATGTTGTATTTGGAAATGAAGTAGTTTATGCAAATCCTTTGGATACGCTAAAATTAAAGAAATTAATACAAGCAGCAGAAAATCATCATCATCATTTAGTATTTTTGAATGAATCTACGTTAAAATCCAATGTCAAATTTGATAGCCGCGTGGAAGAAAGTCTTAGCACGCTAAAAATGGTCCATCCTGAATATGATCCAAACTTTTTTGAAAAAACAAATATATATCAAGCGCTTCTATTTGCAAAAGAGGGTGAAGATTCTTATTTAACTGATTTTGAAAAAAACCTTACTTTTATCAGATGGCATGAGGAATCTTTGGATGTCGTTCCAAAGGGAGGTTCAAAGGCTGAAGGAATAAAAAAACTGATTGCTAGGTTAGGGTTTGAGATGGAGAATACATATGCATTTGGTGATGGTCTGAATGATATAGAGATGCTGCAAACAGTAGGAACTGGAATAGCAATGGGAAATGCACATGAGGCAGTTAAAATGCACGCAGATTTAATAACAACAAATGTTGATGAAGATGGAATAGTAAACGGATTAATAGAAGTAGGATTATTGGAAGGAAATTTTGAAACGATTAAATAAAAAGCTGTCAAGATATGTTTTTTCTTGACAGCATAAAATTATCTTTCAACAGGAATAGCACTTTCTGGTACGGAAAACGGGTTATTCCCATCAATATGATCATAAAACATAATGCCATTTAAATGATCGAGCTCATGTTGGAAGACGATAGCAGGAAGTCCTTTTAATCGTAATTTTATCTCTTTCCCATCTACATCGAATCCTTTAATCGTAATTCTAGCATGTCGTAATACAAATCCCGGAACACTGCGATCTACAGATAAGCAGCCCTCGCCTGAAGTCAAATATGCTTTTTCTACTGAATGGCTAATTATTTTTGGGTTTATCAATGAATAGTGATATTTTTTACCGTTTTCATCTTCAAGCCGAACTGCGAACATTCTTTTTTGTATATTGATTTGTGGTGCAGCAAGCCCTACGCCACCCCGTAAACCATATTTTTCACTTATCTCTGGGTCCTGGCTGTTCTTTAAGTATTCTTGCATCTTATTTAAAATGTCTACATCCTCTTTTGAAGGTGGCAAAGGGACTTCTTTTGCGATTTTCCGTAATATCGGATGATCTTCGCGAACAATATCTTTCATAAGTATCATTATTATCACTCCTGTTTTAGCAAGTATCTATTTGAAAGTAATCTTAATATGGCATCAAAATCATCTTATTTTATTTTTTGCATTATTGTCAAATAGACTATATCCCGTTATAGTTAGGATGGAACAGTTAGGAGGATTTAGATGAGAAAGGTACATACGATTGTTTTTATTTTATTATTATCGGTCATTTTATCGGCTTGTTCATCGACAGAAAAGAATATTTATCAAACGTTGGAAGAAACAGCTGCGAAGGAAGCCGATTTCGAAAAACAGCAAGAACCATTAAAGAGACTTGAAACAAACGAAAAAGACATATTTGATCAAATTATGGACTTAGGAATGAAAGAATTCGATCAAATATCTAAACTCGCCGATGAAGCCCTTGCTATTTTAGATCAAAGAGAAGAACATATGAAGAAAGAAAAACAATCCCTTGAAGAATCAAAAAAGGAATTTCAGCTTGCATCAGAAGAATTTGATAAAATTAAAGACGATAAACTTAAAAAACAAGCTGATGAGTTACAAGAATTAATGAATAGCCGCTATGAATCGTATGATAAATTGTTTTCATCTTATATGAACGGACTTGCCGAAGATCGAAAAATTTATGAAATGATTAAAAATGAAGATTTAAAAATTGAGGAATTACAGGCGCAAATAGAAGCATCCAACGAAGCCTATGATAGTGTTTATGAAGCGAATAACCAATTTAATGAGCAAACAAAAAAATTCAATGAAGCTAAACTAAAATTCTACAAAGATTCTGGATTAAATATAGAAACGAATAGCTAATGTGTATAAAAAACAGAGACGTCCCTTCCGTTTCTGTTTTTTTGTCTTTCCGCATCTAATGTATAACAGTTAAGTTAAAATTTCTTTTTTATAAAACAGATACATAGTTTAATATGGTACAGTTTATTTTTATAGGTACAGGAAAATTGCCACTCAATGTTAATTCATTGACGAACAAACTGTTTTCATGTACTCTAAATGTGGTGAAACTTTGTATTAATATTTTTTCAAAAAAGATTAGTACAGTTTATTTAATAAGATGGGAAAGTTTTTCTGTTTTTCTTCGTGAGAAATGTGGAAAACCTATACTAGTATGAAAAGACGGAACATGAATAATCTCCCGCATTTGGGCAATTTATGTCCGACATCAAATATTATGATTAGAAAGGATAGGTGGCTTCAATGGCTTCCAAAACAAAGAAGACACAATTCGATGCTGTGAAAACACTCGAAAATATTGAAAGTCAATTTGAAATGGTTCAGATCTTGAATGAAAAAGGAGAGATCGTGGAAGACGCGCTTGTTCCAGATTTATCTGATGAACAACTTACGGAATTAATGCGTCGTATGGTTTATACAAGAATTTTGGATCAGCGTAGTATTTCATTGAACCGTCAAGGTCGCCTTGGTTTTTATGCTCCTACTGCAGGGCAAGAAGCTTCACAGCTTGCATCTCACTTTGCCCTTGAAAAAGAGGATTTTATTTTGCCGGGATATAGAGATGTTCCGCAAATTATTTGGCATGGACTTCCACTTTATAAAGCATTTTTATTTTCTCGAGGACATTTCGTAGGAAATCAAATTCCTGAAGGTGTAAATGTCATTCCACCGCAAATCATTATCGGTGCTCAATATGTTCAAGCTGCAGGTGTAGCTCTAGGATTTAAAAAGCGCGGCAAACAAGCAGTAGCTGTTACGTATACAGGTGACGGCGGATCTTCTCAAGGCGATTTTTACGAGGGAATCAACTTTGCAGGTGCATATGGTGCTCCAGCAATCTTTATTGTGCAAAACAATCAATTTGCTATATCCACTCCTCGTGATAAGCAAACTGCTGCTACAACTATCGCTCAAAAAGCGATTGCGGCTGGTATTCCAGGGGTGCTAGTAGACGGAATGGATCCACTTGCAGTATATAAAGTCGTAAAAGAAGCACGTGCGCGAGCCGTTAATGGTGAAGGACCAACATTAATTGAAACTATGTGCTATCGCTACGGTCCTCATACGATGGCTGGAGATGACCCAACTCGTTACCGTACATCTGATACAGATAGCGAATGGGAGAAAAAGGATCCGCTTGTAAGATTCCGCAATTACTTAGTAAATAAAGGAATTTGGAATGAAGAAAAAGAAAACGAAGTAATTGAGCAAGCAAAAGAAGATATTAAGGTAGCGATCAAAAAAGCGGATGATACTCCGAAACAAAAGGTCACTGACTTGATTTCAAACATGTATGAAGAGCTTCCTAACAATTTACAGGAACAGTATGAAATTTATAAAGAGAAGGAGTCGAAGTAAACCATGGCGCAAATGACTATGATTCAAGCTATCACGGATGCGCTTCGCACTGAATTGCGCAACGATGAAAATGTTCTCGTGTTTGGAGAAGATGTCGGTGTTAACGGAGGGGTTTTCCGAGCTACAGAAGGATTGCAAAAAGAATTCGGAGAGGACCGAGTGTTTGATACGCCACTTGCAGAGTCGGGAATCGGTGGTTTGGCCATTGGATTAACGACTCAAGGCTTCCGTCCCGTTCCTGAAATTCAGTTCTTCGGATTTTTATTTGAAGTGATGGATTCTGTGAGTGGACAAATGGCTCGTTGGAGATACCGGACAGGCGGAACATTCCATGCACCAATTACAATCCGTTCACCATTTGGAGGGGGAGTACATACTCCGGAAATGCATGCCGATAGCCTTGAAGGATTAATGGCCCAACAGCCAGGTTTGAAAGTAGTAATTCCTTCTACACCATATGATGCTAAAGGACTTTTAATTTCCGCCATTAGAGATAATGATCCAGTTATTTTCTTAGAGCATATGAAATTATATCGTTCCTTCCGCCAAGAAGTGCCTGAAGAAGAATATACAATTCCTTTAGGAAAAGCAGAAGTGAAGCGTGAAGGTTCAGATTTGACAATCGTTGCATACGGTGCAATGGTGCATGATTCTTTAAAAGCGGCTGAAGAACTTGAAAAAGAAGGTCATTCAGTTGAGGTGATCGATCTTCGTACAATAAGCCCACTTGATATAGATACAATTATTACTTCAGTTGAAAAAACAAACCGGGCAATTGTCGTTCAAGAAGCACAAAAACAAGCTGGAATCGCCGCTCAAGTGGTAGCAGAAATTAGTGATCGTGCCATTCTTAGCTTGGAAGCGCCTGTACTTCGAGTTGCAGCGCCAGATACAGTCTACCCGTTCTCACAAGCAGAACCTGTGTGGTTGCCTAACCATAAAGATATTATCGAAACTGCAAAGAAAGTATTACAATTTTAATCACTATTATCTAATAGGAGGGTGAACACATTGTCATTTCAATTTAGAATGCCAGATATCGGTGAGGGTATCCACGAAGGAGATATTGTAAAGTGGTTTGTAAAACCTGGTGACAAAGTCGCGGAAGACGATGTACTTTGTGAAGTTCAAAATGACAAAGCCGTTGTTGAAATTCCGTCTCCCGTTGCTGGTACTGTTGAGGAAATCCTTGTAGAGGAAGGTACAACAGCTACAGTAGGAGATGTATTAATAAAATTTGACGCACCTGGATATGAAGATCTCCAATTTAAAGGTGATCATGGTGAAGAAACGACTGAAGCAAATGTTCAATCTACAGCAGAAGCCGGACAAGAGATTAATAAAGAAGAAGTAAAAGCTGAAAAAGCCGGGGAAGCAAAAGCGGAAACTACAGGTGCTGGAGCACAGCCTGAAAAAGAGGCGGATCCAAATCAACGTGTAATTGCTATGCCTTCAGTACGGAAATATGCGAGAGAAAAAGGTGTAGATATTCGTTTAGTTTCTGGAACTGGAAAAAATGACCGGATCATGAAAGAAGATATCGACGCGTTCTTAAACGGCCCAACTGTATCTGAAACAGCGGAAACTGCACCTGTTCAAGAAGAAACTAAAACAGCAGCGGCTGCACCTGTTATTCCAGAAGGTGAATATCCAGAAACTCGTGAGAAAATGAGTGGAATCCGTAAAGCAATTGCAAGAGCAATGGTAAATTCAAAGCATACAGCCCCACATGTTACGTTAATGGATGAGGTAGATGTAGAAAAACTCGTAGCACATCGTAAAAAGTTCAAGGAAGTTGCAGCTGAGAAAAATATTAAGCTAACTTTCTTGCCATATGTTGTAAAAGCACTAGTAAGTGCCTTGCGTGAATTCCCTGCCTTGAACACTTCAATCGATGATAAGACAGATGAAATTATTCAGAAGCATTATTTTAATATCGGAATAGCTGCTGATACTGAAAAAGGCCTATTAGTTCCTGTCGTAAAACGTGCAGATACAAAGTCTGTTTTCGCTATTTCACAAGAAATTAATGAACTTGCAGATAAAGCGCGCAGTGGAAAACTTGCTCCAAATGAAATGAAAGGTGCTTCATGCACCATCACAAATATTGGATCGGCAGGCGGTCAGTGGTTTACTCCTGTTATCAATCATCCAGAAGTAGCTATTTTAGGAATTGGACGTATTGCTGAAAAGCCTGTAGTTCGTAATGGTGAAATTGTGGCTGCACCTGTGTTGGCATTGTCATTGAGCTTTGACCATAGAATTATTGACGGTGCTACTGCACAGCATGCACTTAACCAAATTAAACGACTACTTAACGACCCTGAACTTTTATTAATGGAGGCGTAAAACAATGGTAGTAGGAGATTTCCCTATTGAAACAGATACAATCGTCATCGGTGCTGGTCCTGGTGGATATGTTGCAGCAATTCGCGCTGCACAGCTTGGACAGAAGGTAACCATTGTAGAAAAAGGCAGCTTGGGCGGTGTTTGCTTAAATGTTGGATGTATTCCATCCAAAGCACTTATTGCAGCATCACATCGTTATGAAAATGCAAAGCATTCTGACGATCTTGGTATTAAAGCCGAAAATGTAACAATTGATTTTACAAAGGTCCAAGAATGGAAAGCTGGAGTCGTTAAGAAATTAACAAGTGGTGTAGAAGGTCTTTTAAAAGGAAATAAAGTAGACATCGTACGCGGCGAAGCTTATTTTGTAGATGACCACAGCATTCGTGTTATGGACGAAAATTCAGCTCAAACTTATACATTTAAGAATGCAATCATTGCAACAGGATCACGTCCCATTGAACTGCCTAGCTTTAAATATTCAAAACGTGTCATTGATTCTACTGGGGCTTTGAGCTTAGATGAAATTCCTAATAAGCTTATTGTCATTGGTGGCGGATATGTTGGTACAGAGCTAGGAACAGCATACGCAAACTTAGGTTCTGAAGTTACGATTCTTGAAGGTGCAGATGATATTTTAAGCGGATTTGAAAAACAAATGACAGCTTTAGTTAAACGTAACTTGAAAAAGAAAAATGTTGAAATTGTTACGAAGGCAATGGCTAAAGGTGTAGAGGAAACAGAAAATGGTGTTAAAGTAACCTTCGATGCTAAAGGTGAAGAAAAAACAATAGAAGCTGATTATGTACTTGTTACAGTAGGCCGCAAACCAAACACGGATGAGCTGGGACTTGAACAAGTCGGTGTTAAAATGACTGAACGTGGAGTCATTGAAGTTGATAAGCAATGCAGAACAAGCGTAAGCAGCATTTATGCTATCGGAGATATTGTGCCTGGTCCACCATTGGCACATAAGGCATCCTATGAAGGAAAGATTGCTGCAGAGGCTATTTCAGGCCAGCCTTCTGAAATCGACTATCTAGGCATCCCTGCTGTAGTATTCTCTGAGCCAGAACTTGCTACAGTTGGATATACAGAAGCGCAGGCGAAGGAAGAAGGTCTTGACATTACTGCTGCTAAATTCCCGTTTGCAGCTAATGGACGTGCTTTAGCTTTAAATAATACGGACGGATTTGTTAAGCTTGTTACACGCAAAGAAGATGGTTTAGTCATTGGGGCACAAATTGCGGGTCCAAGTGCATCAGATATGATTTCTGAATTAGGTCTTGCCATAGAAGCAGGAATGACTGCTGAAGATATTGCAATGACAATACATGCACATCCTACATTAGGTGAAATTACGATGGAAGCTGCAGAAGTAGCTTTAGGAACACCGATTCATATTGTAAAATAATTTATCAAAAGGCTGTCTCATTGGAAGTTTGAATTACTTTCAAAAAGGGACGGCCTTTCATTTTCGGTAATGCAAAAGCATAAAATCAATAATATCCATACGATTTATGTAAAAACATTTCCCGAAATGACGGTGATTCAGATGGTAAAAAAATATGTAGCACTCCTACTGCAGTTAATTATTTGGAGTGGTTTTACGCTTGCTGAGTGGTTTTCAGGTAAAGATCATCTATTATCAAAAGTTATATTATTTATTGTGTTTAGTTATCTTGCCGTTTTATTAGCAAGAAAAATAGTTGAATCGAAAAAAGATACCTTCATTATTACCATTACAAGTCTATTCACATATGGTTTACTGCATACAATGCTCCATATTCTCATTTGATATCATCATTCTTGGACACTATGATTGTTAAAGATTATAATATTTTAAGAAAGCCTTAGAATTTGAAAGGGGAACCAATGAAACTACTGATCACCATGGTCGCTTCTGCAATCATTTTATCTGCATGCAGCAGCCAGTCCACACCGAAGGAAGAATCTGCAAATAACGATCAAATAGTCACTGAAGAGCCAAATTCTAATTTAGCAGAGAAAGAGAACGAACAGATTTCTGAAAGTATGGTTGAAGAGGAAAAAGTTGAGGAGCAACCACAAGCTGAACTTCCTGTTCCCAAATATAAAATGAACGCTGTTTTTTCACTTGAACCTATTAATAATGCGAATCCAAAAGTAATTTTATTAACTATTGATGATGCTCCCGATAAATATGCGCTGGAGATGGCCAAAACGTTGAAAGAATTAAATGCGCCTGCTATTTTTTTCGTTAATGGCCACTTTATTAATAATCATGAAAAAGAAGAAATCGTGAAGGAAATCTACAATCTTGGTTTTGTAATTGGCAACCATACGTTTTCACATGCAAATTTGACTACATTATCTCCCGAGGAGCAAAAAAAAGAAATCTTGTCTGTTAATGATAAGATTGAGGAACTAACAGGAGAACGTCCTAAGTTCTTTCGTGCCCCATTCGGCGCAAATACAGATATTAGTAGACAGATAGCAGATGACGAAAATATGCTCGTAATGAACTGGACTTACGGGTATGATTGGGAAAATGATTATATGTCAAAAGATAAAATAGCTGATATTATGGTTAATACGGAATTGCTAGGGAACGGTGCAAATTTACTTATGCATGATCGAGAATGGACAAACGCTGGATTGGAGCAAATTGTAAAAGGTTTAAGGGATAAGGGATATGAAACATTAGATCCCAACTTAATCGAAACTCCTCAATGAGAAAAGAAGAGAGGTCCTTTAATTCGGCCTCTCTTTTTACATAATTTATTTTATTGCTTCAAATTCTTTAATTACTCTAATTGTACGCAAAGTTTCATCTTCAAGCCCCTGGACTGGCAGACCGACTTCTATGTTTTTTCTTATATACAATAGATTATCTTCTGAAATAATTTCTCCAGGTATGAAGATGGGAATGCCGGGTGGATAAACCATAATAAATTCAGCACTAATTCTCCCAGCAGATTCGTCCAAAGTAATGATTTCGGTATCAGAATAAAAGGCATCTCTAGGACTCATGGCTAAAAGAGGAATTTCAGGCAGGAATACATGATGATGGTTGGGTTCATCATCCGCTTTTCCAAATTGCTCAGACAATTTTTCTAGTGCTTCAATAAGAATGGCTGCCTCTTGTTCCGAGTCTCCCGGTGTTATAATACATAAAATATTATATAAATCAGATAGCTCAACTTCAATTTGAAATTCATCCCGAAGCCATTTTTCGGCTTCATATCCGTTTATTCCGAGATCTTTTACAGAAATAATGAGTTTCGTTGGATCGTAATCAAAAACTGCATTAGACTCTAAAATTTCTTTTCCAGGACATGATAGATGAGGAATTTCATTAACCTTTTCACGAATTGATTCAGCAATAGAAACGGCTCTTCCGATAAGATCTCTTCCTTCTGTTGCGAGTCTTTTTCTTGCAGTGTCAAGTGATGCAAGTAATATATATGATGTTGATGTTGTCGTTAGCATGCTAATAATTGATTGTACTCGCTGTGGAGATACTAGTCCTTCCCGAACATTCAGAACAGAACTTTGCGTCAAGGAGCCTCCTAGCTTATGCACGCTTGTTGCAGCCATATCAGCGCCTGCTTCCATAGCGGAAAGAGGTAATCCTTCATGGAAATGAATATGCACTCCATGAGCTTCGTCTACAAGGACTGGAACATGATATGAATGGGCAATGTCTACAATTTTCTTTAAATCGGCAGTAATTCCAAAATAAGTTGGATTTATGACTAGTAATCCTTTTGCATCAGGATGAATTTGCAATGCTTTTTCAACAGATTCAGTCGTAATTCCATGAGATATGCCTAGGTTTGGATCGATTTCCGGGTGTATAAAAATAGGAGTGGCACCAGAAAACACAATGGCTGACATTACTGATTTGTGTACATTACGCGGGACTATTATTTTATCCCCAGGCCCACAAACCGACATTACCATTGTCATAATTGCGCCACTAGTCCCTTGTACAGAGAAAAAGGTATGGTCAGCTCCAAATGCCTCTGCTGCTAATTTTTGTGCCTCTTTAATTATCCCTTTTGGATAATGCAGGTCATCTAAAGGTGCAATATTAATTAAATCAATAGACAAGGCGTTTTCCCCAATAAAATCTCTAAATTCGGGATCCATTCCTGCACCTTTTTTATGACCAGGAATATGAAATTGAACTGGATTCGATTTGGCATGTTGGACTAGCCCTGTAAATAATGGTGTTTCATATTGGGACAAAGAAATCACATCCTTTTATAACGATAGAGAGTACTTAAAACAAAAACAAATTATATCACCAATATTTTGTTTTTAAAAGAGGTTTGTATACAACAGTGTAAGTAAACTAATAATATATATAAGAGTTAAAGGAGCGGTTATAATGGAATATCAATACCCTTTTTCACTAGATTGGACTACGGATGAAATTGTGGATGTCGTTCATTTTTATCAAGCAATTGAAAAAGCTTATGAAACAGGAATTCAAAAATCAGAATTAATGAATAGGTATAGAATATTTAAAGAAATCGTAACGAGTAAAGCTGAGGAAAAAAAGTTTGATAAAGAGTTTGAAGAAGTTAGTGGATATTCTTCTTATAGAACGATAAAAAAAGCGAAAGAATCGGAAGTACATTCTTTGATTAAGATGAGAAGCTCATAATATCCGCTAATTGAAAGGACCAACTACGTTTATGAAAGTAACTAAACGGGTACAAAAAAGCTAAGCAATCATTACACATTTATTCATGCTTTTAGAGGCGATAGGTGAACACACAATTTTGTTGCATGCTTATTGCGGCAACATACAATATAATAAGTAAACCCGAAAGTTGAATAAATCTACAACCATTTCGGAAGGGGTGTTTTTCCATGAAACAAGTAATGAATGCATATAGGAAGAAAAATTTGGATAAACAAAAGCTTGCAGTACTACGTTTAGAATTAAATTACGAATTAGCTGTTCTTTTCGATGCTTTACAAGAGGATGATGATGAAATGAAAATTAAATCCAAGCGTAAACTGGAAAGAATTCGCTCAGAGTTAATAAAACTTGAAGCGTTGTGAGCTCTAAAAAATGAGGATAGTGAAATGTAAAAAAAATTGAAACGGACTCCCATATATTTAGTAGGTGGGCAGTTCGTTTTTATTCGTATCCTGCCGAAAACTTGAAAATACATATTGTTTTCTCTAAGCTAATTGTTAGGAAATGTAATGGAGGAATTATTATGGTAAATTGGACAAATGTCGACATGGCAGCTAAGAAATGGCTAAAAGAAGCCGGCCGAAACATTATTGGTTCATTTAAAACTGCTTTAAAAATAGACACAAAGGCTGATGCTAATGATTTAGTGACTAATATTGATAAAGAGATAGAACAATTCTTCATAAGTCACATCCAAGAAACATTTCCCTCTCATAAGATATTGGGAGAGGAAGGTTTTGGTGATGAAGTTAAAAACATGGATGGCGTCATCTGGATCATCGACCCAATTGATGGAACGATGAATTTTGTGCACCAACAAAGGAATTTTTTTATTTCTATTGGAATTTTTGAAAATGGAGTAGGGAAGCTCGGTTATTTATATGATGTTGTACATAATGAATTATATTATGCAAAATCAGGTGAAGGTGCTTATTGGGATGACATGAAACTTCCTCTGCTTGAAAGTGCGCAACTTAGTGAAGCGGTAATTGGATTCAGTGCCACATGGTTAACATCCGACAATCCAAAAAATTCACTTTTATCTCTTGTGAAAGATGTTAGAGGAACAAGATCTTACGGTTCTGCAGCACTGGAATTTGCTTATGTTGCAACTGGCCGGCTTGATGCTTATATTAGTATGCAGCTTTCCCCATGGGATTTTGCAGGAGGAAAAATCATTATAGAAGAAGTTGGCGGCATTGTTACAAATGTAAATGGCGAGCCGCTAAATTTACTAGAAAAAAGCCCAGTATTAGTATCAAAACCTGGACTTCATGAAACACTAGTAAATGAATATTTTCGGGTGAACTAAAGTCAAACTTTAGCTCACCTTTTTATTTATATTTGACCATTTTCTCTCATTTTTTTCTTTGTTTTAAATCCATATCCCATAATAGCTATAAATAAAATAAAGCAAACAGTCATTCCGATATAGCTTTTAACCCCTACAAAAATCCCAAAACCTACAATTGAGAATACTCCTAAAATTGCCAATAATAATAGATTCCACTTGATTCCACTCATGTATTCTGCCTCCTTAAAGGTATATTGTACAAAAAAAATTCCAAAACTTCTACAGCATGTGATATAATACTTCAGTTAATCATAATAACAAAGGCTTTTTAAATGGAGGAAACACTTTGAAACTTAGAGAAGACATCCGAAATATTGCCATTATTGCACACGTTGACCATGGAAAAACAACTTTGGTTGACCAGCTATTAAGACAATCAGGAACATTTAGAACAAATGAACAAGTGGCAGAACGTGCTATGGACTCTAATGATATTGAAAGAGAGCGTGGAATCACGATCCTAGCAAAAAATACCGCCATTCAATATAAGGATACAAAAATAAATATATTGGATACTCCTGGACATGCTGACTTTGGTGGTGAAGTCGAGCGGATATTAAAAATGGTTGATGGAGTTCTTCTTGTCGTAGACGCTTATGAAGGATGCATGCCTCAAACTAGATTTGTACTAAAAAAAGCTTTGGAACAGCAGCTGACACCGATCGTAGTTGTTAACAAAATAGATCGCGATTTCGCTCGTCCAGAAGAAGTAGTTGATGAAGTCCTTGAGCTTTTCATTGAATTGGATGCAAGTGATGACCAGCTAGAATTCCCAGTTATTTACGCTTCAGGAATTCAAGGAACAGCAAGCAGAAATATAGAGCAGGAAGATAATATGGAGGCGTTATATGAGACCATTATTGACTTTATCCCTGCTCCTTTAGATAACAAAGAAGAACCATTGCAATTTCAAGTTTCCTTACTTGATTATAATGATTACGTAGGAAGAATTGGAATCGGAAGAATTTTTAGAGGGACTATGAAAGTAGGACAGCAAGTTGCGATTCTAAAGCAGGATGGTACAACAAAACAATTTCGTGTAACAAAAATGTTTGGTTTTTTTGGCTTAAAAAGAGTTGAGATTAACGAGGCGTTTGCCGGAGATCTCATCGCAGTTTCTGGTATGGAAAATATTGATGTCGGAGATACGATTTGTCCAATTGAACATCAAGAAGCGCTTCCTCTGTTAAGAATTGATGAACCGACTTTACAGATGACTTTCTTAGTTAATAATAGTCCGTTTGCCGGTAGGGAAGGAAAATATTTGACATCACGGAAAGTGGAGGAACGCCTTCGCAGCCAACTCGAAACAGACGTAAGTCTCCGTGTAGATAACACGGATTCTCCTGACGCTTGGATTGTTTCTGGCAGGGGAGAGCTTCATCTCTCAATCCTAATTGAAAATATGCGACGCGAAGGCTTCGAGTTACAAGTATCAAAACCACAAGTCATAGTAAAAGAAATAGATGGTGTAAAATGTGAGCCGATTGAAAGGGTACAAATAGATATTCCTGAGGAACATACGGGAAGTATTATTGAATCCCTCGGAACCCGCAAAGGTGAAATGCTTGATATGGTTAATAACGGAAACGGCCAAGTGCGGCTAGTTTTCCACGTTCCTGCGCGTGGTTTAATCGGGTATACTACAGAATTTATGACATTAACAAGAGGGTACGGAATATTAAATCATACCTTTGATAGCTATCAACCAATGCAGCAAGGAAAAGTTGGCGGTAGAAGGCAAGGGGTTCTTGTATCGATGGAAACAGGAAAATCCACTACTTACGGTATCCTGCAAGTGGAAGATCGTGGGACGATTTTTGTAGAGCCTGGAACTGAAATTTATGAAGGCATGATCGTTGGAGAGCATACGAGAGAAAACGATATTACTGTAAATATAACTAAAACAAAACATGCAACTAATGTCAGGTCAGCAACGAAGGATCAAACAGCTGTCATCAAAAAGCCTCGTCTTATGTCTTTGGAGGAAGCCCTTGAATATTTAAATGATGATGAGTATTGTGAAGTGACTCCTGAATCTATTCGACTTCGTAAACAAATATTAGATAAGAGCGAACGTGAACGGGTTGCCAAAAAGAAAAAGTACGCGGAAATGGAACAATAGATGAAACAGATAGTAAACATATGCTATGCTATACTCGACCCCAGTTAAAAGGGTCGAGTTTTTCATATGGTTGAGAGAGGAACAGATTAAATGAACATATTTAATAGCTCAGACTTTGTAATAGCAGCACTTACTCGTTCAGATCTTAGGGCGATTGATAATTTTTCCCCAACATTGCGATTTTTTTATCAACTGACGAACAATGCCCAGGCAACAAATTGGTTGCTTTGGTTGACGATTACTGGACTAGCGGTCCTAGTATATAAGCTTGGTTTTGCTAAGAAATTGCCAATATTGAAATCTGCCCTTATTTATCTCTTTTTAATCGTTGGATGTTTGTTTTTTACATTTTTAGCGATATTTTTGCCAATCGCAGAAGGACTAATGGTCGCGGCGCTAATTTTAATTATTTATAAAATTAGATTGAATCGTGAGAGAAAATCAGGAGCATTAAATAAAAGCAACTAATTGAAAAACTAAAGGGTTCCGTTTTAAGCTGCTTTTCTTAAAATTCGTACCGACATAACAACTTTATTAGTGTTTAAAAAGCAAAACTCGCCATAGTAATTGGCGAGTTTCTTTATTAGGAAAACAAAACCCTTATTTATTAAGCCTCTTACTTGTGATTCGGTTCACCGTAGTACATTAAAATGAGAATCTCTTGGACTTTTTAGATAAGACTTACTTCCTTTTATCTAAAATGACTTGTTCCTAGTAGAGTAACAAAGCAAAAGTAAAATAATCGGAGATTTTCCGGTTAAATCGAGAATGAAGCTCGTTTCAGAGAAAATAAGGGAAGGTTTTCCGGTAATGCATTGAAAAATGCCCCATTTTTGCACTTTATAAGACAATAGACGGAAATTCTCCGTCTATTTTAAGCCTTTTCAATGATAGTTACTAATTAAGCGGAGATTTTCCGTCTATCTATCAGCTCGGGTACTTAACCTTAATCATCAACCGATAAGTGCTGCCCTGTACTTAGATGCGGAAATAGAATTGATTATGAAGAACAAAAGAATTGGACTTAAAATGATACTCTTTATTAAAAAACCCGTTGTTTCTGATTGATCAGAAACAACGGGTTTTAACTTAGAAATCATCATCATCTGTATTATAGCTGTACAGTTGAAAAGAACCACTTGCGAGTCTAGCTTCTGTTTTAATCTTAATACGGTCATGGCAACTTTGGCACATATACGTATGGATTGGTCTATTACGCAATTTTTTTGCCAACGAAGAATCATCTTCCAGTTGTGACAGTTGATCACATAGGACACATTGTACTCTCAATGTAAAACACCCCTGAAGAATACTACAATTAATTCTTCTTAGTATATCATGTTATGAAATGTAAATTAACTATTTTTTTCATTAGATTGTCTTTCCTGTTCTTTTTCCAGTTCTCGGTCATTTTTGTTATTCATTTGCTTTTTTGGTTTTTTAACCGCTTTTTCAGGGTTTTTCCCCATTTCTGGAGCTGGTGAATCAGGTACGATTCGCCCAACAATGTCTGATAATTCATTCATAATGCCTTGTACTGGTTTTCCTGCTCTCATATCGCTTCGTATTTCTTGTAGCCTCGCATTAATATCGGGGTCCGCTACAACAACGGCTCCAGCGCCGTGAGGATCATGTTTAAGACTTTCTGAAACCGAATACTTAATGGTTCCCACTTTTGCTCTATCTACATTAGCATCTACATCAATGCCAACAACTGCAACATTGCCGAGGACTACAGCTGTGGCTCCATTTACATTCGGAACACCAGCAGCAAGATTAGCTAGGTGGTTTGCTCGTTCCTCGTCCGTAAAGTTATTGTTTTTGTTAATGTCAACATGGCTATTTTTAACTGAAACTCCTTGCGGTATAACATCAGAATTATTATTATAGTTTGATTGTCCATTATTGTTGCTGCATGCGGAAATAAACAGCATAAGAAATATAATAAAAATTGCTTGGCGCATCAATATCCCTCCAAATATAACTTACATCTAGACTTATTTTGCTTTTATCTTCTATCTTTATTCAAGCTTTCATATATTTCATAAAATAGATTAATCCTTGTAACGTTGTTTCTCCTGACACCGGGCAATGAATATGAACATAAGATATTAAAAAGGAGCAGGAGGCATCAATTTTGACAAAAATTTACGTGTTGGATACGAATGTCTTGCTTCAGGATCCCAATGCAATCTTTTCTTTTAAAGATAATGAGATTGTGATTCCTGCTGTTGTTCTTGAAGAAGTCGATTCTAAAAAGCGATATATGAACGAAATCGGCAGAAATGCAAGACATATTGCGAAATTGATCGACAGCTTTAGAGAAAAAGGCAAGCTCCATGAACAAGTACAGCTTGAGAACGGGGGGACATTAAGGATCGAGCTAAATCATCGTTCCTTTCAGCAGCTTCAAGAAATATTTATAGAAAAAACAAATGATAATCGCATTTTAGCCGTGGCAAAAAATATAGCTCTTGAGGAAGAAACAAAGGTTGATGGCAAACCAGTCATTCTTGTTAGTAAAGATGCCCTTTTAAGAGTTAAAGCTGATGCGTTAGGATTGCATGCAGAAGATTTCCTGAATGATCGAGTGGTCGAGCTCGATCATATTTATACAGGAGTTATAGAGCATTATGTAAGTTTAGATAAAATAAGACTCTTTTATGAAAAAGGAGAAATATTACTACATGAACTTCGTGATAAGAAATTTTATCCGAATCAATTTTTAATTATTAGAGATGAACTTGGAAGTTCTGCTTCCGGAATTGGGATAATTGATTCCTCCGGTACGGTTCTTAAGAGGTTGTTAAATCAAAATGATCCGACGTGGGGAATTAAACCGAGGAACGCCCAGCAGACAATGGCGCTTGAATTACTCATTAGAACCGATATTCAACTGGTAACATTGACGGGAAAAGCCGGAACTGGAAAAACATTGCTGGCACTTGCTGCAGGATTAATGCAAACCGAGGATTTGCGTATATATAAAAAATTACTTGTTGCTCGTCCAATCGTACCGGTTGGAAAAGACATCGGTTATCTACCTGGAGAGAAAAAAGAAAAACTTAGACCGTGGATGCAACCTATTTTTGATAATTTGGAATTCCTATTTAATACAAAAAAGCCGGGTGAAATCGATGCGATTTTGGCAGGAATGAGTTCAATCGAGGTTGAAGCACTTACTTATATTAGGGGACGCAGTATTCCAGAACAGTTTATTATCATTGATGAAGCACAAAATTTAACAAAGCATGAGGCGAAAACAATTTTAACTAGAGTAGGAGAAGGCAGTAAGATTGTATTTATGGGGGATCCTGAACAAATTGATCATCCATATTTAGATGAATATAATAATGGCCTCACGTATGTGTTAGAGAGCTTCAAGGAGGAACCGACGGCAGGACATGTAAAACTCGTAAAAGGAGAAAGGTCTAGTCTTGCACAGCTGGCAGCGGACCTACTATAAAAAAATGATCCATCACAATTTCCATAGTGATGGATCATTTTTTTATTCTACTCTAAAGGCTTTTACATTTTTAATTGGGTTATCCAGGTTAGATCCATCGGGATATAAAATATGGACAGGTCCATCCTCTTTTAATGGCTTACCTTCTTTCGAATATTGAAGGATAAGATGGTAACCATCCTCCAGTGGAATTGCAATATCTTCGGTTTCTGTTTCGATTACAAGGGAACTTGCTTCCACATTTGGTTCAGCATTTTTTAAGAAGGGATCAAACATGATTCCAAACGTTCCAGTCAATATCTTTACCTTTTCAAATTGTCTTTCTGATTTTAATGTCGGGGGAGAAACAGCCCCCTCCTTGATTACTCGATCCCAATGCTTTGAAACAACAGTAAATTCTTCCTCATCTTCTTCTACTTGCTTTTCTTGAACGAAATATGTATTTAAGTCAATGCGGCGATCATCAAAAATCCAAACGCCAGCATCAAGAGTAATTGGGAACTTTACTTTCCCCTTTATGGACATGATGGTGTTCATCATTACAACTCCTTTCTTATATTGGTGTCTAGTTTCAGCGCCTATCGACTAGCAAACTTCTTGTCCTTTTCGCTTGCGTAGCCTTAATCGACTCGTCCCTAATCGTGTTTCTTTTTTTAGAAAATTGCCCTAATGCATTGCTTAAAAAATTATAACTTGAAATGATTGAAATTAAAAGTAAGAGGTCTATGAACCTATAACAAAACTACTCGTTCTACTTGCATTTTGGACATATTAGATGTAGAATTTACAGATAGTATTGTCTATTTGAATAAGTAATTGCAACAAATAGATAAGTGACCTTGATTATATTGGTATACGCGCTGTTCTAATGATAAGGGGGATTAATGTGGTGTCTGATATTCAAATTGATCATAGGGAAAAAGCCTATGCATTGCTTAAGGCGGACGCTGATAAGATTTTGCGTCTTATACAGGTGCAAATGGACAATTTAACAATGCCGCAATGCCCTTTATACGAGGAAGTGCTGGACACGCAAATGTTTGGTTTATCTCGTGAAATAGATTTTGCTGTACGTCTTGGTTTGGTTGATCAAAAGGATGGAAAAGAGCTAATGGGTTCTTTAGAAAGACAGCTTTCGGCTCTTCATGAAGCATCCTTAAAAAAATAGGGTTGTATGCAGCAACTAAAATGTATCCAAAACTCAAACAGTTTTTTTGAATTGTTTGGGTTTATTTTATAATACTGATGGTTTATCTTTAATCAAGGCCCTTTTCCCAAACATTGTTGCGATTTTTATGAAACATACATAACGAGAAATAGATATTATCCTTATAGCTGATATTAAAGTGGGAAAGAGCTATCCTTTTAATAAGAACTTCTAAACTCCTTATTAGGCGTAAAAGCCCAGTTCTAGGGCTTTTACAAGAACAAACTTTAAAAAAATAGCCTTAATCAAAGATTGGACGAGTTTTATGTTTAAAAAAATCATAAAATCCTATGACTATTCTATTATTGCCGTATACATATTACTATGTTTATTTGGACTTGTAATGGTCTACAGCTCAAGCATGGTAAGAGCAGTACAGTGGTATGAATATCCCGCCGATTTTTTTTATCAGAAGCAAAAAATAAATTTACTTATAGGATTTATTGTTTTTTTGTTCTTTGCTGTTTTTCCATACAAGGCATACCGAAATAAAACATTTCTTATGATTATGACAGGTATGGCGGTGCTGGGGCTATTTGCAGTAGCGGTAATTGGGCATACTACGAATAATGCACAAAGCTGGATTAGTGTAGGTGCTAGGAAAATACAACCATCTGAATTTGTTAAGATAAGTGTAATCATTTACCTTTCAGCTGTATATGCAAATAAACAACGCTATATCGATCATTTCAATAAAGGTGTATTTCCGCCCATTTTTTTCCTTTTATTTGTTTGTTTTTTAATAAAGATTGAGCCGGACAACGGTACAGCCTTCATTACTCTTTTAATAGGCATATCAATCATCCTTTGCTCGGGCATGAGTTTTCGTTCTATATCAAAGCTAATATTAATCGTTTTAACGATAGGGCTGGTATTTTCGCCTTTTATTGTAATGAAATTTGATAAAATTTTTACCGAGGGAAATAAGGGGCGTATAGTAGGATATTTAGATCCTTTCGGGACATATGAGAAGGAGGGGAATCAACTAGCGAACTCCTATTTGGCTATTGGTTCCGGAGGAATAACAGGACTTGGTTTAGGTCAAAGCGTTCAAAAGCTTGGATATTTACCAGAACCACATACTGATTTTATTATGGCGATCATAGCCGAAGAACTAGGGGTATTCGGTGTCGGTTTTGTCATGCTGGGACTTGGATATCTTGTATTACGAGGTATATTTATTGGGATACGAAGTCGAGATCCATTCGGGAGTATGCTTGCGATTGGAATTGCTTCGATGATTGGAATACAAGCTTTTATAAATCTTGGTGGGGTTTCAGGTTTAATCCCGATAACAGGTGTAACACTTCCTTTTATTAGTTACGGAGGTTCTTCCATCCTTGTATTATCAATTGCTATGGGCATCCTCACGAATGTAGCAATGTTCAAAAATTATGAAGAGAAATTTGGAAAGAGCAAAAATAATCCGGAACAAGCTTCCCAGCCTGTTCATCCGGCATTTCAACAAAGGTATAATCTTCGAAATTAGCATAAAAAACTTGCATAACAATTAAGTTATGCAAGTTTTTTAGTGTCTAGCTCAAATCGCCTATTGACCAACAAAATTTCTGTCCCTTTAGCCTGGGAAAGTATCCATTGACACAGACCCATATCCCATGGGCCTGTACCTCGATTATGGCGCTTGAGCATTTCTTAATGAATTATCGCCTCTGATGACTTTACCGTAGAATTGGAAGTGTTTTCGATTGTTTCTTCAGCTGTTTTATTATTATTCCGCGTAAGAAGCAATAGGAAATAGCTTAATAATCCGAATAAAAAAGAAATAAATAAAGCATGTGCAAGTGCAAAATATATATTTAAACTTGTCATTACGACAATTGCACCCGCGGCAACTTGATGTGTAACAATGACAAATGCCATTATCCAACCCCAGTACAAGACTTTTTGATGTTTGTAATGTTTTATAGATAACATCATAAGATAACCAATCCAGAGGAATATAATTCCCGCAGCTAACCGATGGCCCATTTGTATCCACTCATACATATTATTAGGAAGAGTAAAGCTTCCGTTTGTACACATTGGCCAATCCCTGCATACAAGACTAGCTTCTGTATGTCTCACCAGTGCCCCAGTATAAACGACTGCATAACTATATATGGTTAGGCTAATGATATGTTTCTTCATTCTCCCATCAATAACGAGACTCCTTGTATCGAATCTCTGATCAACTTCAAAAATAAGCAGTGTCAATAAAAAAACAGCGGCAAATGATATTAGAGATATTCCAAAATGAAGTGCCAATACAAATTTTGATTGCGGCCATAATACTGCTGCAGCCCCAATCAAAGCTTGGAGCATTAAAAATGTAATAGAGAGAATAGCAAGAGTTTTAGTTTCCTTTTTATGTCCAATAACTTTCCATGACCAAATCGCTAGAATCAAGACAAGAATTGCCGCGCTTCCTGATACGAGGCGATGAGCTAATTCAATAATGAGCTCAGAAGATATATCTTTTGGAAACCATTCTCCATTACATAGAGGCCATGACCTACCGCATCCCATTCCTGAATCCGTTTTGGTCACTAATGCACCACCCAGTAAGACGGCTAACATGACTAAAGTGGTAATGACTGAAAACCATTTTAATTTCCGGTGCAATTTTTCACCTTCTTACCTTAAAGTAATAATTTTTAAATATTAATTCCATTATCGATACTACATAAACATACTTGAAAAAACAACTGACAATATTGTTACAATAGAATTTCGCCATCTTGATTAGTTGATTAATAAGAAATTATTTGCTAAAAATGGATACATATGCACTACATGTCAATATATTGTCATTGTTTGGACATACTCTAATCACGAGGCACGTACCAAATCTATGTGAATTATGATTTAATAATTAATTGGAACGTGATAATTATCATTGCACACAGTACATTTTTTTTGCCAATATATGCTACAATATAAAGGTTAGTCTTACACTTCATACATAATGCAAATAGTGAACAAATACTGAAATTTCTGCGAAAAGTGAGAAAAGCAATGATAAATGCATTATAGTTATGTATGAACTTATATTTTTCAAAGAAAGGAGGAATAAGAATGGGAAACAGTCGTATTCTGACAACAATGGATGATACATCGAGCCCTCCAAAAATTGGCTTGAAAGATTTTACTGCACTTATTAAAATTGGTATTGTCAATTCAAATTTAATCACTACATTTACTGGTTTGTGGCTGGCCTTTTTATTTACTGGGAATCATTTTCTGCAGTCAATAGATATAGTCATATATACATTGCTGGGCTCTTCTCTCATCATTGCAGGCTCTTGTGCGATGAATAATTACATAGATCGAGATATTGATCCAATCATGAAGCGTACTCAAAATCGCCCAACAGTAACCGGTAAAATAAGTGGATCCAAAGTATTGGCACTAGGCTCTACGTTTGTAGGCACTGGGTTAATATTACTGTTTATGACGAATATCACAGCAGGTATCATTGGAATCATTGGCGTGTTTAGCTATGTTGTATTATATAGTCTATGGTCTAAACGGCTATATGTAAGCAATACTATCATAGGTAGTATATCTGGCGCAGTTCCTCCTTTAATTGGTTGGGCAGCGGTTGATCCATCATTACCGCCAATGGCATGGATGCTTTTTCTGCTTATGTTTGTTTGGCAACCTCCCCATTTTTACGCATTGGCTATGAGAAGGGTAGATGAATATAGAGCTGCCTCTATTCCAATGCTGCCGGTTGTAAAAGGATTTGCTACAACAAAGAGACATATCCTTATCTGGGTGGCTTTGCTTTTGCCTATTCCTTTTTTCATGTCCTCGCTGGGAATACCTTTTATCATCCTTGCGACTTTACTGAATATAGGCTGGCTTGTAATAGGGATTAACGGGTATAAAAACAGAGATGATAAAAAATGGGCTACCCGCATGTTTGTATATTCGATAAACTATTTGACGATTCTGTTTACAGCTATGGTAATATTGTCCGTTTTTTAGGGGAATTCTTTCTTAAATAGAAATCCATATACCGAAGACTTGGTCTTGTGACCATGAAGACACTTTATGAAAGAGGGGTTTAAATTAACTATGAAACAATGGTTGCAAAAAGGGCGTCTATTGTCAGTTTTTGCGATATTGGCGCTTGTTCTTTCTGGTTGCGGAAAGCCGTACCTGTCTGCCCTAAAACCAGCTGGTGAAGTTGCGAAAGAACAATACGATCTCATCATGTTCAGTTTAGGAATCATGACATTAGTTATTATTGTAGTGTTCGTGATTTTTACCTTGGTTATTGTGCGCTTTCGCCGTACAAAGGAAAATGAACATAAAATACCTAAACAAGTTGAAGGAAGTCACGTACTTGAACTAGTTTGGACGATCATTCCTGTTATTCTACTTATCGTTCTTGCGGTTCCAACTGTTGCTGTTACTTTTAAACAAGGGGATGTTTCTGCTATTGATAGAAAAGATGCAGATGGCAACCCGGAAGTTTTAGTTGTAGATGTTCGTGCACATCTTTATTGGTGGGAGTTTGAATATCCTGATTTAGGAATTGTGACGAGCCAGGATTTAGTGATACCAACTGATGAAAAGGTATATTTTAGATTAACATCTGCCGATATTAAGCACTCATTTTGGATTCCTCCATTAGGTGGAAAACTTGATACGAATCCTGATAACATTAATAAATTTTATCTTTCTGTAGATCAAGATAGAGCTACGGAAGTCGGAGAAATATTTTATGGGAAATGCGCTGAACTTTGTGGCCCATCTCATGCTTTTATGGACTTTAAAGTAAAAGCAGTGCCTAAAGGTGAATTTGACCAGTGGGTTGCTGACATGCAAAATGCAAAAGCACCTGCTCCGACAACAGATTTAGCAAGAAAAGGTGAAGAAGTATTTAACAATAGCTGTCTATCTTGTCACGCAATCGATCCTAGTAATGAAGCACCTGCTGCGGGAAGAATTGCTCCAAACCTTGCAAACTTTGGAGATAGGGAAAGAATTGCTGGTATTTTAGATCACAATGAAGATGAATTGAAAAGATGGATTAGAGAATCAGATACAATTAAACCAGGAAATAAAATGCCTGTATTTAATGAGGGACAGATTAGTAATGATGATTTGGATGCCCTTGCAGCATATTTAATGGAGCTAAAAGTTCAAAATAAATAATCGCTCCAAAATGAAGGAGGTTTAAATGTGAGTAGTATTGCTCAAAAAAGAGGCTTCGGTGCCACAGCTTGGGATTTTATGACGACTGTGGACCATAAGAAGATTGCGATATTATATATTGCCGCAGGTGGGTTTTTCTTCTTACTTGGTGGAATCGAAGCAATGATTATTCGTATTCAACTAGCGGTTCCAGATAGCACTTTTGTTAGTGCCGGAACTTTTAATGAAATGCTTACTATGCATGGTGTGACTATGATATTCCTTGCGGCCATGCCAATATTAATAGGTTTTATGAACTTGGTCATGCCGCTTCAGATAGGAGCACGGGACGTTGCTTTTCCATTTTTGAACTCTTTAGGTTTTTGGTTATTCTTCTTTGGAGGATTGCTTTTAAACGTTTCATGGTTCTTAGGTGGAGCACCTGATGCAGGGTGGACATCTTATGCATCATTATCACTTGAGTCAAAAACACATGGGATTGACTTTTATGCATTAGGAATACAGATATCTGGATTTGGTACGTTAATGGGAGGTATTAACTTCCTTGTTACAATTATAAACATGCGTGCCCCTGGTATGACTTATATGCGTATGCCTATGTTCTCATGGACAACTTTTGTTGCATCCGCGTTAATTCTTTTTGCTTTCCCGCCGCTTACTGTTGGATTATTCCTTCTTACATTCGATAGAATGTTTGGAGCTAACTTCTTTAATGTAGCAGCAGGAGGGAACACAATAATTTGGGAGCATTTCTTCTGGATTTTTGGTCACCCTGAAGTATATATTTTGATATTGCCTGCATTCGGTATTTTCTCAGAGATTTTCTCTACTTTTTCAAGAAAAAGATTATTCGGTTATTCTTCTATGGTGTTCGCTACTGTATTAATCGGTTTTCTTGGATTCATGGTTTGGGCTCACCATATGCTTACAGTTGGTATGGGAAATATTGCAAATGCCATTTTTGCTGTAGCATCTTTTGCGATTGGTGTTCCGACAGGTATTAAAATTTTCAACTGGTTGTTTACAATGTGGGGAGGAAGTATTAAATTTACTACTCCAATGCTTTATGCAGCCGCATTTATCCCATCTTTTGTAATGGGTGGAGTTACAGGTATCATGGTTGCTACGGCACCGGCCGATTATCAATTCCATGACACATATTTTGTAGTAGCTCACTTCCACTATGTTATTGTAGGCGGAGTTGTTTTCGCTATATTGGCGGCTACACATTTCTATTGGCCGAAGCTGTTTGGAACTATGCTTAATGAAACACTTGGAAAAATAACTTTCGTATTATTCGTTGCTGGCTTCCACTTAACTTTCTTTATTCAACATTTCTTAGGTTTAATGGGAATGCCAAGAAGAATTGCAACTTATCTTGACGGACAAGGATTAAATACTGGGAACCTTATTAGTTCCATCGGTGCCGCATTTATGGCATTGGGTGTGATTATCCTTCTATATAATATTGTTATTACTTCTATTAAAAATGTTAAAGTCGGCAATGATCCTTGGGAAGATGGAAGAACACTAGAATGGGCACTTCCTTCACCACCACCTTTTTATAACTTTAAGCAATTACCATTTGTTCGTGGTGTTGACACATATTGGATTGAAAAGATGGAAGGCAAGAAAGAAATTACACCTGCTGAGCCAGTAGGAGATATCCATATGCCTAATGGTTCTATTCTTCCAGTTTTCATTTCTTTAGGATTCTTTATCGCTTCGTTCGGCTGCATTTATCGTGTTGAAAAGCCATGGGGACTTGCAGTCTTAATCATCGGGCTTGTCGTAGCATTTGGTTCTATGTTACTAAGATCTTTAAAAGATGATCATGGTTTCCATATTCCAAAGTCGGAATTAGTGAATGATAAAGATAAGGGGGTTAGGGCATAATGCATGTTGAAGAACAATTTACACCAAAAACATGGCCTGAGGCACCCGAAAAAGCAACCTTAGAAGGTAAAAACAAATTTTTGGGTTTCTGGTTCTTCCTCGGAGGAGAAACTGTTTTATTCGCATCCTTCTTTGCCACTTATCTTGCGCTTAAAGATAAGGTACCAAAGCAAGGGGATCTTGTTTCAACGGATTTATTTGAATTGCCATTAGCTTTTATTATGACTATGGTTCTTTTAACAAGCTCAATCACAAGCGTCTATGCAATGTATCACATGAAAAACTTTCACTTTAAAAAAATGCAGACGTGGTTGTTAATTACAGTCTTACTAGGTTTAACTTTCCTTGGGTTTGAGATATATGAATTTTATCATTATACTCATGGGCTAGGGTTCGGTTACACTCATAGTGCATTTAGTTCGGCGTTTTATACGCTTGTTGGATTCCATGGTGGGCACGTAGTTTTTGGACTTAGCTGGCTCATCGCATTAATGGTGCGAAATTCCAAAAGAGGATTAAGCCTTTATAATGCACCGAAATTTTATATTGCTAGTCTTTACTGGCACTTTATCGACGTTGTATGGGTATTTATTTTCACTGTCGTATATTTAATGGGGATGGTGTGATAAAAGATGGAAAACCAACAAATTAATTCTGGTAATGCTAGAGTAGATTATGAATATCGCCGGAGAAGAAATGCAGAGGAAATGCGTCATCAAGTAATTTCTTTTGCAATCTCCATATTCTTGACACTAATAGCATTTGGTGCGGTTTTAGCTGATTTTGGTAAATGGTTTGTCATTCCGGTTATCTTATTGCTTGCTGTTGTACAGGTAATTTTCCAACTTTATTACTTCATGCATATGAGCAATAAAGGTCACGAGGCACCACAGTTATTTATATATGGAGGAGTTATTATTGGTTTTGCTACAATACTAGCCTTCATGACAGTTGTTTGGATCTAAAGAAAAGGAAAGAGCTAGCCGCTATTTGGCTAGCTTTTCTGTTTCTATAGTAAAGCTCATGCGCCTTTGCTTTTGGTTATTGTCATGAACTTGTCAATTGCCTGCATTGAAGTATGGCATATAAAAAAGGTATAATTGATGTGGGGTTTAATCCAATTCAATGAGGTGAAAGTGTTATGCCTTTAAGTATTTTTGGATTCCGGGCACTGTGGAGTCCTTATTTTATTCTATTTATTTTATTAGTAATATTTTTATATTTTTTTATTACAGTAAAGCAGCGCCATAAATTTAATGATAGTGAACCGCTTAAAGTTAGCCAAGCTATTCTATTTCTACTTGCAATGGTACTGCTTTATACGACAAAAGGGTCGCCAGTAGACTTGCTTGCCCATATTATGTTTACATTCCATATGGTGCAAATGGCTTTTTTGTATTTGATTATACCGCCAATTCTCATTTTAAGTATACCGAACTGGATATGGGTAAAAATTATTGATTTGCCGATTATTAAAGGGATCTTTAAATTTTTTACGAAGCCATTAATAGCGTTAATTCTTTTTAATGGACTGTTCTCTGTATATCACATCCCTCTTGTTATGGATGCTGTGAAAATGAATATTGTCATACATGCTGCCTATACGATTATTTTATTTATATTTGCCATTTTCCTTTGGTGGCCGTTAATTAATAAATTGCCGGGACAACACCAACTTCACGGATTAAAGAAATTAGGTTATATATTAGGGGACGGAGTGTTGTTAACTCCTGCATGCGGCCTTATCATTTTTGCACCTGTTGCGATGTATGCGACTTATACCGATGGTGAAATGTGGATGAAAGCGATGGCTCTCTGTGTACCAGGAAGCACATTGTCTGGACTATCTATAAGCGGTCCCGAATTATTTACAAATATGCCTGCAAGAGAAGACCAGCAACTCGGTGGAGTGCTTATGAAAATAATTCAGGAAATTGTATTAGGTACTATTTTAATAAAAGTACTTTTTGAATGGTTTAAAAAGGAGCAGGAAGACGCGGAGAAAATTGATGAAGCTTCATTGCTTCAAAACAACCCTCATCCTGTAGATTGATTCGGCTATCTAAATGCTTTTAGATAGCAAATACATAATATTTTTAGGGGATTGATTTAATAATATGATAGTTCCATTATTGCCGACTTTAAGTACGGCTTGTATCGTTACAAGTGCGATACTCGTAGCTATAGGATGGGGAAAAATAAGAAAGCGAGATATTAAAGGACATCAAAAGATTATGACTCTAGCTGGATTATTTGCTTTAATCTTTTTCATCATATACTCCAGCAGAACTATTTTTGTAGGAAACACTTCTTTTGGCGGGCCAGATGAATACAAGGTTTATTATACAATATTTTTAATCTTTCATGTCACGCTTGCTACCATTGGTGCGGTTTTAGGTATTATATCTCTAGTAACTGGATATAAGAAAAAACTTTCTATCCACAAAAAGCTTGGACCTTTTACTAGCATTATTTGGTTCCTTTCTGGGTTTACGGGTGTAATTGTATATTTATTGCTTTATGTGATTTACAAAGGTGGAACAACCACTTCACTTATAAAAGCGATTCTAGGAATATAAAAGGGCGCCGTTTGGCGCCCTTTTCAAATTTTAACATTTAATTTGATTAGTCCTGCTTCTTTAGCAGATTTAAATACTATGAGTATGGTTGGGCCAACAATTAATCCCAGCACTCCGAGCAATTTCAGTCCAAGGAACATGGAAATCAATGTTGCGAGTGGCGATAGTCCCATATGTTGCCCCATCACCTTAGGCTCAACTGTCCTTCTAATAACAAGTAATATAACGGCTAAGATAGCAAGCTTAGATCCAAATGCAATATTACCTGTAAAAAAGTGATACAATGACCACGGAGCTAAAATGACAATAGATCCGATAATAGGGATTAAATCAATAATCCAAATGATTAGCGTCATGATGATAGCTACCTTGGGGGCAATAAGTATAAGACCGATAAAGGCAGCAAGCATAATGATTAAGCTTACTAGAAACTGTGCTTTAAAAAAACCAAAGATAACTGAAGAGAGGCGTGTTGTCATAAATTTTACTTTTTTAGATGTTTTATCAGTCATGTACTTGTAAATACCTGCTCTAAGCCTCGGTAAATCGATCATGAACATAAATAGAGCTATCAAATAAACTAAAAAGCTTACTAAATAATTAGGAATATATGATAAGAATGCACTTATATTTTCAATCTTAAAGTGCATTTTCAAACTCAACATAAAAGACCCCAAAAAATTGTTTACTTCATCCGTAATGGCCGTTACAATTTCCTCGGGAAAGTCTTGAGCGGCATTACTGAAATATTCTTCATAATTATTCCATATTACTGTTAATTCATGAATATAACCGGGAGCATCCTCAACTAATTTAATTCCTTGAGAAATTGCTTTTGTAATGATAAAAAAAATTGCAAAGCCCAATATGAGCGTAAAGAGAGTAAAGACAATAATGATGGATAATTGCCTTTTTAGTTTCAATTTAGATTGAACCAATTTAACAATGGGCTCTAACATTAATGCGGTAATAATTGCAAAAATCAGGGGGATGGATATTGGTAGTATGTAATAAAAAAATAAGGCTATTAAAACTAGAAGTATTATCCCGATAATAAATATTCTCTTTGACATGCCTGACAAAATGAAACCCCTCTCCAAAAAACTACTTTCATACATTATAATTGGTTCTTACATAAATAAACAATTCAAAATTCACAAATATTATTTTCTCAATTATATAATATTTTAATTATTTCGGTGTCCTGGAGATAATTGCCTAAATAAAAAGACACGAACTTTATGTCCGCGCCTTTAGTTTATGTTATTCAGCAAATACTTTTGCCTCTTCATAAATTTTAGCTATCATTTTATTGCATTGTTTCACTAAATGCTCAGGGAAATATTCATCCTCTCCATATTCAACCCCGTGAGGATAATAATGTTTACCAAGAATTGGCGTCATTAATTTGATATAAGCGTCATAAGACCCTACATCTCCTTCTACCGCAAAACCTTGTATTCGCAAATAGTAAATTCCTTCTTTTATTTGGAATTTGTAATCATATGTAACACGCTCATAATCCCATTGACCTGCTCGGATCATTCCGTTATGTTCCATCACTTCATCCAAGCGAGTTAAATCGAGCGTCAATGTTTCAATACCGGTATTTTCAAATTTCACTTAGTTCTACCTCCCACTTTATTATAGGTCGATGAACGACACTATTCACTGATTTGCATAAAATTCCTCACGTATAATAATAGTCGAAAAATCACTATGTTGCAACGAAATGAAGTTATTGTTTAACACGTTCAATAAGTGTATTTTCACCATCAAATATAAAGAAAATGTATAGACTATCCTGCATTTGGTGAATATACAAATGGTGCAAGCGCCCCGTATTTAATAATAAATGGATCGGAGGATTTTTTAAATGACACAAATTCGTGATATTATGACGACGGAAGTTCAAACATGTACATTAAATGACAATGTATATGAAGTCGCTGTAAAAATGAAAGATGATGATGTTGGTGTTATACCGATCGTCAATAATGATAAACTTGTAGGTGTTATAACTGATAGAGATATTGTCCTTAGATGTATCGCGGAAAAAAATCCTCCTTCATCAAAGGTAGAAGAGGTAATGAGCAGTCATCTTGTAACAGTTACTCCAGATACAACTACACAAGAAGCAGCAAGTATTATGGCTAAAGAACAAATTCGGAGGTTACCTGTAGTTGAAGATGGAAGATTAGTCGGTATCGTAGCGCTAGCAGATTTCGCAGTAAGGGATTTAACAGATAACCAAGCTAAAATTGCTTTATCGGAAATATCCGAACCCGATGAACCCCAAGCATACCATTGACATTTAAAACCCTGAATAATCAGGGTTTTTTTAAATCTTGATTGTGGTACACAAAAGATTAAATGTTATAATGATGAAAAGTGGTTAAATTATTCAGAATCGCCATTATAGAACAAAAAGGTTGAGAAAGGAGGAATAGTACTGCGAACATTATTTCGTGCAATGGTTATTTCTGCAATTATATTTTTTATAATGATTTATTTTTATTCTGACTCGGGAACGAACGAGCCTCTGAAAGATTATAATAATGCTACTCCTCCGAAGATTGATCAATTTATAAATGATGAAATAATGGATGATACGAATCGTCCAAAAGAAGGACTTTCCGTATACATTGGAAAGTCGGTAAAGGATTTCATTGAGGATTACGGCGAACCACAAAGAAAAGATCCCTCTGCTTATGGATATGAATGGTGGATATATAAAAATTTTACCGGGACGTATATGCAGGCTGGGGTTAATAAAGGCTCTGTTGTTACTATATATGCTTTAGGTAATCAGTTAAATGTGGCTCCTTACTTGATTGGAGAGACAATTGAAGATATTTACCGCACTACCTTGCTGGAAACAGAAATTATGGTATCCGAAGATAAGAGTACGTATCGATTTGAACTTTCTGAAGAAGATTTGAATATTCGCCCTTTAGTTCAATTAGGAGATATATTTGCGCAATTATCAATTGATAAATATACGGGTACTCTTTCGAGCATTCGTTTTTTCGATAAAAAAACATTAATTACTCAGCGACCATATGAAGTTGCATACCGTGGTGATTTGATTATGCCTTCGGAAATTGATGAAGCTGATTGGAGAGAAATCGAAAAGGGAAATGAATTTCAAATCTTTGACATTACGAACGTTATTAGGAGCCGTTTTGGTATAGATGAGCTGAAATGGGATGAACAAGTAGGGCAAGTAGCATTTGGACACAGTAAAGATATGTATGAAAATGACTATTTTTCACATGATTCCCCTACGTTCGGAACACTCGATGAAAGGTTAGAGGCAGGTAATATTGAATTTCAATCTGCCGGAGAAAATATAGCCTCCGAATATATAGATGGTCCAGCGGCGGTAGAAGGATGGTTAAATTCTGAAGGTCATCGAAGGGCACTTTTAGATGGGAACTTTTCTAGATTAGGTGTCGGTGTTTATCAAAAATTTTATACACAAAACTTTATACAAACTACTGAATAATAAGACCTTTCTAGGTCTTTTTCTTATGATAAGCTATCACAATTAGCACCGTACACCCATATTCTGCATATAAGGATAAATGAATAGATGAGGTGACAAAGCTATGAAGAGTACAAGTCTACATCCGTCCGTAGAACAATTTAAGGCTTTCGTTAAAGAGCATCCAAAACTATTGCAGTTAGTTAGGAGAGAAGAATATACTTGGCAAGAATTATATGAAGATTGGTATTTACTTGGAGCGGATGACCCGAAATGGTCAAAATTTAAAAATAATATTACAGAACCAGAACAAGTTGTTACAAAACAAGAACCGGAAAAAAAATGGATGAATCAAATAACAGGAATTATTAAAAATATGGATGCAAATCAAGTGCAGCATCATATAAATCAACTAAGTCAAGCTATAGGTGCAATTCAAGGAGTGCTTACTCAATTCCAAGGAAGCAATCCGCCTCCAACAAATCAACAACCCACTAATTTAAATCCATTTTCCTTTAAAAAAGACTGAGGTTATAAAATATAAAATTTTAAGGAGGTTTAAATGATTTGAGACAAGAGATATTACAATATATATATTCAAAAAATGAGTTGAAACAATTCATTCGCGAACAGCCTTATTGGTATCGAAAACTTACTCGGGAGCCTGAAACGTTAGAACAGTTTGAAATTGCATCCTTACATTATTTTAAGAAAACCATTCCACATCAAGTTGAAAAGGTATCGAATGGGCTTCAAATGGCTTCTATGATGATGAGTATGCTACAATCTTTAAACGCGAACTAAATTTTTTTCGTATGAACCTCTTTCTTTAGTGGAAACTAGAAAAGAGGAGTGATTTTGTTGAAAAAAATAATGGTTTGCTTATTTCTTTTTGTTCTCTTAACTGGATGCAGGCATAAATTGCCCGAACCTGAATCACTGATTGCAGAAGCCTCGGATCATAGTAACCGTCCGCAAATAATGGATATTCGACATGTTGTAGAAGGGCAGAACGTAAAAATCGAATGTATTATTTCTGGTGTATCTTTTGTAAGCGGTAAGAACCAAGGTAAGGTATTGTTATATGTAGATGGGCAAAGATATGGTGAATTTAATACTGCTGCCTTTATAGTAAAAAATTTAGAACCTGGAACACATCGGTTAAAAATTGACGTTGTAAAACAAAATAACGAATCGTTTGGAATTAATCACCAATTTTTGGTTACAATCAAATAATATTGTCGCACCAATATTAAAAACATGATAAAATAACGATTGGAGGTGGGCTTATGCTTGCTACAATCGAAAGTGTCAAAATAATTGAAAAAGCTGAATGGATTAGTGAGCTTGTAATTGCTTCAGAAATTGCTGACAAGTACAGGTTTTTTTATCATAAATTAAAGAACGACAAAGAAACAAATAGGAAAATTACTGAATTTAACAAGATGAAAGAACTATATGAGGATGTACAAAGATTTGGTCGTTATCATCCTGATTATAAAGAAATTATGATTAAAACACGCGAGAGAAAAAGAGATATGGATCTCGATGAAAATGTAGCGAATTTCAGAAGGGCAGAAACGGAGCTACAGACTTTATTAGATGAAATAAGCCTTATTATTGGTAGATCGGTATCTAAAAATATTAAGGTGCCGACAGGCAATCCGTTTTTCGATTCGGGTTCTTCATGCAGCGGAGGTTGTGGAAGTGGCGGAGCCTGCGGATGTTCGGCATAATGAAGGAATGAATAAAGGGGAAAAATTATGCTTAATGGAAGACAAGGATTGATTGTTTGGCTATTTAGTTTAAAAAACGCAAAAGCACTTAGAAGATTTGGAAATGTTCACTATATTTCCAAACGAATGAAATATGTAGTCATTTACTGTGCACAAGATGAGGCTGTTTCTTTATCTGAAAAGCTGGCAGCAATGCCATTCGTTAAAAAAGTAGAACTTTCATACAAACCTTTTTTAAAAACAGAGTTTGAAAATGCCAAGCCAGATAAAGCAAAAGAATACGATTATCGAATTGGTATATAAGAAAAGCGGAAGCGCTGGAGCTGGACAATAGAAAAATGTAAAGGCTGCCTACAGCTTTTTAGGCAGCCTTTTTTCAATAAGGTACATAGTAGGAGTTATTTCATTGAAAAGAATCATTTCTTTTTTTATCATTTTAATCTGTCTTGTTGGAGCATTGCTTTTTTATCAATGGGAAGGATATTCTTCACAAACAGATGAAAAAATAAAAAATATTCAACAAACGATTAAACTAAAAACCTCGAAGGACAGACTTCAAATTGAACAATCTATAAAGGGACTTGAAGTGAAACTATATAAGATTAAGGTTCCAAAAGAAGCTATAGATATAAAGTGTATTAGTAATAAGGAGCAAGAGTGCACTATACAAAGTTCAAATCAAGTAATGCTAAAGCATGAAACAGTTACCTTTACTTATGAATTGCCTATTGTTCACAACGTTAAAAGTTTACTTTTACAAAATTATAGTGTGCAAGTTCAAGATATTGTCATTGATAAAACTAAAGTGCAATTGAGTGATTACGCATGGCGAAATGGTAATTGGATAAGTACCTCTGAAACTACAAATGTAAGAAAAATGGACTTAGTAGACTACTATGTAATGGAGGATAAAGCAAGTGAACCTGTTCTATATTGGCAACAGGAGCAACTTCATTTAACCGAACTTGATAAGAAACTCGCTATCTATTCTAATAAAAAATTACACAACGATTTATATATAAATAAAAAACAATTACCAGTTAACGGTAAAAAGCTTCATCTGCTGCTAACTGATTTACATGAAGAAATTGAAACGGACAGCTTTTTAATATTAAGCACAAAAAGACAGCCACAAGAAATAATAGAAAAATATGCATTAGCATATATTCAATCTGCATATGACTTTCCAGGTAACGAGAAATGGATAACCGCTCTCATTTCATCCTTTATCCTGAATAAGCCTATTGGTGATTCAAAATCGAGGACATTGTATAAGGAAATGAATGAAAAGTTATCAAAAGAGCAGCTCGTACAGTGGAGGGATAAAATATTAACATCTCGTCCAAAAATTAGTCATAAACAGCTTGATAAATGGCTGGAAGAGGTTACTGGCTATAGGACTTCATTTTTCACGGACAATGCTTCTAATGATAAAAAATTGGCTGCTTTAGTGTTTTTTGATTCACGGGATCTTATTGTTAAGGAAAGTAAGATAGAAAATGTGAAAATCATAATTGAAAATGGACATGCGCTGATAGAGGTTGTTCCACTATTAAAAGCGCTGCAATATGATGTAAACATTTCTGATAATGAAATATTAAAAGCAGAAAAAGGTGCGATTAAATATCGATTTTATATTGATAAACGAATTTTTGAACTAAATCAACAAAGATACGGCATGACACATGCACCCGTTGTAAGTATAGAGAAGCAGCCATTTATTCAAATGAATTTACTAAATACACTATTAAACGTACAAGTATCTGAAAAAGAAAATAAGATTGAAATCAATTGAAGAATACATAAAAAAACCCTGCATCTCCATGCAGGGCCCTTCTATTTCCGAAAAAAACGGA
Source organism: Lederbergia panacisoli (assembly GCF_024626525.1). Taxonomy (GTDB): domain Bacteria; phylum Bacillota; class Bacilli; order Bacillales; family Bacillaceae_C; genus Lederbergia; species Lederbergia panacisoli. The sequence continues at coordinate 242,378 of NZ_JANJGU010000002.1, read as the reverse complement.
TAGAAGGCAAAGGGAGAGGAGAAACCGGAGGAAGAACTTAAGGGGAACGTAAGTCTTCTCCGCGGTTGGCAACAACATCACTTGATGCTGTTATCGTCATTATCGCCTTAAAAGTAATTTTTATACACTCACACAATTAAGCAACATTCATTTTATTTGTTATGCCAATTTGAACTATGATAGGATGTATAGGAAAAATCTATTACAATTTGGTGACGATATGAGAGTAATTTCAGGAACTTGTAAAGGCAGGCCTTTAAAATCTGTTAGCGGAAATGGAACTAGGCCTACTACTGATAAGGTAAAGGAAACATTGTTTAATGTAATTGGGCCATACTTTTCAGAAGGATTAGGGCTGGATTTATTTGCTGGGAGTGGAGGATTAGGAATTGAAGCGTTGAGCAGGGGGCTAGATCACGTAATCTTTGTAGACAGAGATTCAAATGCAATCCAAACAATCCACCAAAACATTGCCCTTTGTAATATGGAAGAAAAATCTGAAGTATTTCGGAATACTGCTGATAGAGCACTAAAAGCATTGTTAAAAAGGGATTTACAGTTTGATTATATATTTCTAGACCCCCCATACCGGAAGCAAAAGTTAGAGGAATTGCTAAATTTCATTGAAAGTAATAAACTCATTGCATCACAAGGGACGGTTATTTGCGAACATAGTACGGATATCATACTTCCTCAAAAAATTGGTAATCTGGAAAACGCAAAAAGAGGTGAATATGGAAGTATCGGTTTAACGATTTATCATCTTAAAGAGAGTGAAATGGGGTTCTAAGTATGGCTAATATAGCGGTATGCCCAGGCAGTTTTGATCCAGTGACATTAGGACATATGGATATTATCCGTCGAGGTGCGAATGTATTTGATGAAGTATATATCGTTGTATTAAATAATTCATCTAAAAATCCTTTATTCAGCGTAGAGGAAAGAATGAACTTACTTAAAGAAGTGACAAAAGATATGCATAATGTGAAGGTTGATTCTTTTGGGGGACTGCTTGTAGATTATGCTGAAAGTGTGAATGCAAAAGCAATTATAAGGGGATTAAGAGCAGTATCAGATTTTGAATATGAAATGCAAATAACATCTATGAATAGAGTTTTAAACGAAAAGATTGAGACTTTTTTTATCATGACGAATAACCAATATTCTTTTTTAAGTTCGAGTATTGTTAAAGAAGTTGCAAAGTACCACGGAAATATATCGGAACTTGTTCCGAAAGAAGTAGAGCTAGCGTTATTAAGAAAATTTACATAAAAGGAATGGATGGATTCTACATATTATTTTGTAGAATCCATTTTTCTTATATAAAAATATATATAGGCCAATAACGATATAATGGTAACGATAGGACCCACTTTAACAAATAGATGCAATGTATTTTCCCACCATAAGTCATGCTCTTGCAAGACAACTGGGATAGCAGTATTTCCTGATACAATATGGAATTTTTCGGCAAATGGTTTCCAAAAAACATAAGTGATCCCGGCAGCAAGAAAGCCGTGAAGAATTCTGGCCATAAAAAAAGGTTTAAATTTTATATCTGTTTCAGCTATTATGCTTGCAACCTGAGCTTGAACACTAAAACCGCTAAAGCCTAAAATAAAACTTGTAATCATTACTTGCTGCATCAACGTAGCTGCACTTATTTGACTCGTCATTTGACTTCCTAACGTAAGTTCAAAAATTCCTGCTACAATTGGAACACCCAACTGTTTAGGCAAATCGAATATCATTAAAACATATTCAATAACATTGGCAAGAAGGAGTGTAATATTTAATTGATATAGCAGTTTATTTATGACAGAAAACAAGATGATAAAACCGCCGATCATGAGCAAAGTATTGATGGAAGAGATAACAGCATCCCCTAATAATTTACCGATCGGTTTTTTGTTTTTTAGCCTTGTTCTATGAAGGGCGGAAAGTGCTTGTTGGAATATCATCCATAAAGATCGTTTTTGCATATATTTCCTTGGCTCTTTTTTTCCATAAAACCTCATACAAAGCCCTACTAAAAAGTTTCCTAAATAATGAGCAATTGCTAATAAAATGCCTAGCCGTGGTTCTTTAAAAAAACCGACAGAAACTGCTGCAAAAATAAACAGGGGGCTAGATGAATTTGTAAAGGAAACTAATCGTTCCGCCTCCACCTTTGTTAGTTGTCTTTCCTGCCTTAGTCTTGTACTTAGCTTCGCTCCGGCTGGAAAGCCGGTAGCCATTCCCATCGCCCATGCAAACCCACCGACACCGGGCACTCTAAACAATGGCCTCATTAAAGGTTCCAAAAGCACCCCCATAAACTTTACGACTCCAAATCCTATCAACAACTCCGAAATGACGAAAAAAGGAAATAGGGAAGGAAAGACAATTTCCCACCACATATCTAATCCACGTATAGAAGCTTTAAAGGATTCCTCGGGGAAAAGAATCATGGAAAATGCCATTATTGTAACTCCTAATGCGAGTAAGATGGTATTGATTTTTGATAAATTCAATGATTCGACCCCCTGTCCAACATCCACATAATCAATATACTCATAGAATAGTCTTTTAGACCATAAAATGTGGTGGGGGGAGATATGTGTGAAAGCACCGAAAATTGGGCTAGCTTTAGGTTCAGGTGGAGCAAGAGGTTTCGCACATTTAGGGGTATTAAAAGCGCTCAAAGACCATTCCATACCCATCCATATGATTGCGGGAAGCAGCATGGGGGCCCTTGTTGGCTGTTTTTATGCATTTGGCCATGATTTAGATCAAATTATTAAACTCTCTACAGCATTTAAGAGAAAATATTATCTGGATTTTACAGTTCCTAAGATGGGTTTTATTGCAGGCAATAGGGTTAAAAACCTTATTGACTTATTCATGCACGGTAAAAATCTCGAAGATTTACAAATACCGGTTTGCGTCGTAGCTACTGATTTAAAAACAGGTGAAAAAATTGAATTCAAAAAAGGCCATATTGCCTCAATCGTAAGGGCGAGCATTGCCATTCCTGGTATTTTTATTCCCGAAAAGCTAAATGGGAGGCTTTTAGTTGATGGAGGAGTCGCTGACAGAGTACCGGTTTCATCCGTGAAAAAAATGGGAGCCGACCTCGTTATAAGTTCCGATGTTGCGGGAGTAAACGCAGAAGCAGAAATTTCAACTGTTTATGATGTGATTATGCAAAGTCTGGATATTTTGCAAATGGAAATTGGAACAGCAAGGGAATTTGAATCCGATATTATGATCCATCCACCTGTAGAGCTTTTCAGTGCCCGCGCTTTTAAAAATATTGATGAGATTATCAATATTGGGGAAGTGGAAACACTTAAAAAAATTCCTGAAATCAAAAAATTGATCCAGGAATTTCAATTTAAGGAGTAAATTTCACTTTTTTCCAAATAAAATTGGTGGTTGGGCAAATTCTAATTGAAGCAGCTTGGATCGTTCAGGTTCAGGCAAGGCAAGTGCATAAATATTCGTTGTCTTTAAATCAAGTAGGAACATATCATTTTGAAATCCAGATATCTTTGAAATGAGCGGCGCTTGCAGCTCTTTTTTTATGGCGCTTATATACGTTCTGCCTTGTTCATTCATCCCAAGTAATCTTATATATTGGGGAGTCCTATTTAAAGAATGGATCATTTGTTTTTTAGTATTGGTAAGAATATGTACACAAGTTCTTTGCAATCTTGTCCATGTATACCTTTTTGTTTTGACTGATTTCATAAATGATTCAAAGCTATTTGCTGACTTTGCTGCCTTAATGAGGCGATTTTCTAGCCCCTCACTGACATCATAAATATCTTTTAACTCTTCCTTTTCCATAGAGAGAAGTTTATATTGTAAAAATGGCCAGTAAAGTTCCCAAGAGTGAAAACAACCATATTGAGTAATATAATTAAGGAGTTCGATATAAGTCCCTTCTGGAACATATTCCTTGATTTTTTGTAGGTCCTTATGTAAATGAATTGATTTTCGAATAGAAGTTGCGCTTGCTATGGAGCTGCCACTTAAGAATTCATCATGGTGTTCGGCATTTTTTCTTCGGACAGTATGGAATAACATACGTGAATTTATTTTTTTTCCTGCAGCCATATAATGAAATCCAAGGATATTATTCGGTTGAGTCAGATCGATAGTCTCTCCGCCAGGTTTTAGCTCTTTATAAGCAGCTGATAAAGCGGAAGGATAGCTTATTCCCTTTTTAATATTGTTCCGTATATTACTCTCGTACTCCTCTTTGTTACGGTTGATAAATTGGACTGTTTCATCAAATTGCTCTATATCGCCGGATTCACTGCCGAAGCAAATGTTTTTGCAACCAATCGCATTTAATAATAATACGGAACCATATGCAAATATTTCCGCGTTCTGAACTGCATAAGCATACGGCAACTCTATCACAATATCTACGCCCGCTTGCAAAGCCATTTTAGTACGCGCCCATTTATTAACTAAAGCAGGTTCTCCCCTTTGGAGAAAGTTCCCGCTCATTACAGCAATCGCAATGTCAGATTGAGAAAGTTTTTTAGCCGATTGCACTTGGAATTCATGACCGTTGTGGAATGGATTATATTCAGCTACTATTCCTACACTATTCATTTGTTAATCCTCCAATTGCTACAAAGAACTTGTAGTTGATTCATTCACATCATACTTGAAAATATATAAATTGAAAATAGCTGCCTGGAATAAGAAATAGGGGCATTGCCCCCGTTTCAATGTGATTATTCACGATGCCCATGATGATGCCCATGATGATGTCCGTGATGATGGCCATGATTCCAATGGTGCCCGTGGTGGCCATGATATCCGTGATGACCATAATAGCCAGAGTGATATCCAGGATTAAACCCAACATTAATAGGGTAACCAGGATAACCGTAGGTTGGATATACCGGATATCCTACTGGATTAGGAAATACGATAGGGATTTGTCTTGAACTCTTCAAATTTTCACCCCCATGTTTGATTACTCTTACAGTGTATGCAGACGAATTGTTCAAGTATAGATACCCGCCCGAAAAGTTCTCGAAGTATTAGAATAGAAAATACGTATAATATAAAGAAGATAAAATTACGTAAAGAAGTGATAATTTATTTACCACATTTACGTAATTTATTGACAAACATATAAGTGAAAGCTATAATTACTTTTGTTGCCTAGAGGTGATCAAGATGAGATGGACAGTTTTACAACTACAAAATTTACGTGATGTTGAACTAGAAATAGACAAAAAAGTCGATGTTTCAAAGGATCTCAAACATAGGGATGCAGAAATTAGGGATGCATCGCCTATACATGTAACAGGTACAGCACATGTTGATTCACAGAAGGTTGTGTTTCAGCTTCATTTGACAGGACATTTAATATTACCATGTTCCCGTACGCTTGTAGATGTTACATATCCAATCGATATTCACTCAACGGAAACATTTATATTAAAACCGCTTGGATTTGAATATTCTCCTGGAGAAGAAGAGGACATTCATGGGCCAGATGAAGGTGTTGTAGACTTAATTCCCGTTATTGAAGAACTGATATTATTAGAAATTCCGATGCAGGTATTCTGTGAAGATGCGAAAAATAAGGAAAAACTTCAATCAGGGCAAGATTGGGAAGTCATGACGGAAGATCAGTTTAAACTTGAACAGCAAAGACCAAAGGTAGATCCCCGTCTTGCTGGTCTCGCAGCATTATTGAAAGATAAAAAAGAGTAAATAATATTTCAATCTTTTAAGGAGGTGGGAAGAATGGCCGTACCAGCTAGAAGAACATCCAAAACTGTTAAAAGAAAACGCCGCACTCATTTTAAATTACAGGTCCCAGGAATGGTAGCTTGCCCGAACTGTGGAGAAATGAAACTTGCACACCGTGTTTGCAAAGAGTGTGGAACGTATAAAGGAAAAGAAGTAGCTAAATAAACACCTAAAAAAGCGTGAAGAGTTTAAACTCTTCACGCTTTTACTATTAATTTACTAGAGCCGGATTCTATCTACCCTTATATCTGCATATACTTAGAAAAAAATAGGGGTGATACAATGACAGCTGCACGGCAGGATGCTTGGACTTCTGATGAGGATTTAGTGCTTGCGGAATTGGTGCTTGCCTATATAAGAGAAGGAAGCACACAACTTCAGGCTTTTGAGGAAGCAGGAAGAAAATTGAAAAGAACAGCTGCAGCATGCGGTTTTCGATGGAATTCTAATATTCGAAAAAAATATAAAGAAGGAATAGAGCTAGCAAAAAAGCAAAGGAATGAAAATAAAAAAGAAAAAAATGTAGAGACCGTAGAATACGTTCAACAAGATTTTAAAGAAGAAAAAACAAGTATGAATGACTCGGTTATTCTTTCAGATGCCATTCATTTTTTTCAAAAGCTCGAGAATGAACTTGCTGCGATCGAAAAATATAAGCAAGAGAACAATCGACTGAATAATGAGATTATGTTGCAAAAAGCTGATAAGGAAGAGGCTGTGAGAGCATTTACTGATATGAAAAAAGAATTTAATCAATTAAAGGATGAATATCGTTCTCTCATCACTCTTTTGGATAAAGCTAGGAAAATGGCGGGGGAATTAACAGATGCAGAGAAAATTAAAGTACCTTTTTAATTCAGGAGAAAGAGCCGTGTCGTTTCACGGCTCTTTGAAATTAGAAGTAACTTAAATATTTTCCAACTGTTCATCACTTGGTGGAGGCAGTGATGGCTTTCTGGCAAAACACATAATTCCTGCAATAAGGAAGAGTAAAGCAGGTAAGAATCCGAAGCCGATTGTTATGACACCGATTAATACGGCACCAATAATAAACATCAATCCGGCAAGCTTAGGTTTTTTATTTCCTTTGATAGCAATCACCCCGATTAGACCTAAAACAACCCCAAGGATAGCTGCAATTATTAATGCCGATCCAGCGGTTGACATCATATTAAGAATGATATTTAAATCTATACCTTCTGAATTGATTGTAGGATCGTTCAAGGATTCTTCCAATATTGGTATCATATCTTCTGATTTGCCAGCAAACATAAATAACATTCCCATTAATGCCGTTAGCGCACTTAAAATGATCCCGATAATACCTAATGTAATTTCCCCTGTTCGTTTCAAATAAAAACCTCCTGATGAAAAAATAATTGCTACAAATCATTATACGGATATACAGAAAAATAGATTCAATTTTTTTAAGTTTATCTTTAGGATAAAAGATCTAATTTAATGTTTCTGCTCCGAAACTCCAGCTGGGTACCAGACAAGCGGGTTCTCTCCCAGGTCCCGGTCCACTTCATACGTGACCGGCTTGAATCCCAGCTTTTCGAAAAACTCCCGAGAATTCATACGCGGATTTGTTTTGATTGGCATATTATAGCTCTTCGCATAATCAATTAGTTTTTGTCCATATCTTTTATTTTGATATCCTGGCAGTACTTCGAGCTTCCATATTTCTAAATAATCTTGTGGTGGTTCAAAATATTGATCGAAACGAGAATCCCTTCGATAAAGGCTCATTCGGGCGACGAGCTTATCACCAAAATATATGCCGTAAAAAGGCGAATGGGAATCATCCTCAATCATATTCGCTTCTAAATCCTCCAACATAGAAAGTTCCTGAGCACCATATTCTTTAAACTTTTTAAATTCTTCCATTGTTTTATAGTTTATTTTTAACTTTACAACCTTGGCAGTCATTATAAGCTCCCCCTTACGTATTATTTATTGATATAAGGCAATTTGAAACTTTGAAAGCAATCAATATTAGTAGAAAAAATGCAACAATCATGATGCATAACCTTAAACAATATTATATAACAAAGCACAAATTTATTCAGGGATGAAATGTATAGACAAATGGGATAGGGAGGCTAATGTTAAATGAAAACAATCGAATCACCGATCACTGGTATCGTTTTAAGGGTTATTTCCACAGTTGGCGAAGAAGTTTCAAAAGGACAGGAATTAATGGTCCTAGAATCAATGAAAATGGAAATTCCGATTGAAACGATGGAACCTGGAAAAATAAAAGAAATAAAAGTCAAAGAAGATGATTTTGTTAATGAAGGAGATATCCTTTTAGTGTTGGAATGATGATATAGACTATCGGTATTATGATTTTGTATTTCATCAAAGTCTTTTCAATAAAAGGCCGCCAAAAGAAGCTTCAGCTCTGTTATAACTGAATGTTGATTTCACTCTATTCGAAAAATAAACGGATAAATTCCGTTTAAATTAGGAAATACCCATATTTCCTTGAAAATAAAGGAAGTTTTTCCGTTTATATCATCCAAATCTTTGGATTTTGTCATATTTAGAGCAGTTAATCGGAATTTCTCCGCTTATATCTGCTTCTTTAGCTGGTTTATATACAATAGCAGGAAATTCTCCGCCTATGAATTCTCATACCTATGAGCGAAAAAATATCTCAGTTGATCTACGTTCCAGGCGGCGATTCCAGGTCGGCTAAAGACGGCCACGTCCTGTGGCCAACGCCGACACTAGGACGTCCTGTCCGTCGGGGGATTAGCGTGTCAGGTGAGACCCCGCAGGGCGCGTAGCGACCGAGGAGGCTCACCGCACGCCCCCCGGAACGCGTCCGCCTGGAACGGAAATCAACGGTAACAGGCAGACGTGATGTATGTAGATTATTTATTTCACTCAATACAGAATAAGGCAATTCTTTTATAAAAAGGAGGTCATACATTGTCTTCTGATTTTGAAAGGCTGGATGAGAGACGTAGGTTGGTTTTTAAAGGGGGAAAAGAAAAATATCATGAAAAATTAAAGCTTCAAAATAAGCTATTTGTAAGAGAGCGGCTTTCCCTTCTTTTTGAAGGTGGAGTTTATGAAGAAGACGGTCTGTTTGCCAATTTTAATTCAAATGATCTTCCCGCAGATGGCGTTGTGACAGCAATCGGAAAAGTGAATGCTCAAACTGTTTGCGTGATGGCTAATGATTCTACCGTCAAAGCAGGGTCGTGGGGTGAAAGAACAGTCGAAAAAATCATCCGCATCCAAGAAACAGCAGAAAAATTAAAGGTGCCTCTATTATATTTAGTTGATTCTGCGGGTGCAAGGATAACCGATCAACTTGACATGTTCCCAAATCGCCGAGGAGCAGGAAGGATTTTTCATAATCAAGTAAAATTATCGGGGATGATCCCTCAAGTTTGTATTTTATTTGGTCCATCTGCAGCAGGGGGTGCTTACATTCCAGCATTTTGCGATTGTGTCATTATGGTTGAGAATAATGCTTCCATGTATTTAGGCTCGCCGCGAATGGCCGAAAAAGTTATAGGTGAAAAGGTTACATTAGAAGAAATGGGCGGAGCTCGAATGCATTGTTCCATAAGCGGTTGTGGTGATATTTTAGTAGAAACAGAAGAAGAAGCCATTGTAGCAGCTAAAAGGTATCTTTCTTATTTCCCTGCAAATTATCAAGAAAAAACAGAAAAAGGAATAGTTAAACATCCTGATCAAGGAAGACCGCTTGATGCTATTATACCTTTAAACCAAAATATCCCTTTTGATATGTATGAAGGCATTAATGCGCTCGTAGATGGGGGTAGTTTTTTTGAAATCAAGAAACTTTTCGCACCGGAACTGATTACTGGTTTGGCAAGAATAGGTGGCAGAGTGATTGGCATTATTGCTAATCAACCCAAAGTAAAAGGTGGAGTCCTCTTTATTGACTCCGCTGACAAAGGAGCAAGGTTTATTCAATTATGTGACGCCTTTCATATACCACTCCTTTTTCTTGCCGATGTACCTGGATTTATGATAGGAACAAAGGTGGAGCGTGGGGGGATTATAAGACATGGGGCAAAGCTTATTGCAGCGATGAGCTCTGCAACAGTTCCCAAAATATCTGTCATTGTTAGGAAGGCATATGGTGCAGGCCTGTATGCGATGGCTGGTCCAGCATTTGAACCTGATTGTTGCATTGCATTGCCAACAGCCCAAATTGCGGTGATGGGCCCGGAAGCAGCCGTCAATGCTGTGTATTCCAATAAGATTATCGAAATTGATAATCCCAATGAACGAACAGAATTTATTAAAAATAAACAAGATGAATATAAAGAACATATTGATATTTATAAACTGGCATCTGAATTAATCGTAGATGAGATAGTAGCAGCACATGAATTAAGAGAGGTACTCATCTCTAGATTTACTCTTTATGAGACGAAAGAAATCCCGGAAATGAGACGCAAGCACCCAGTTTTTCCTGTCTGATTATTTAAAATACCCAGAATGCAAGAACTTTGCTACAATAGTCCTATATAAACAATTACTAGGTGATGATGTGAAAATTGGAATAATTGGCGGCGGCGCTGTAGGACTTCTTTTTGGGGCTTATTTTAGCCCTTATCATGATGTAACCATATTTACTAAAACGAAAAATCAGGCAATGGCATTAAATAATCAAGGCATTACATTAATACGTGAAAATACTGAAAGCAAATATGCAGTAAAAGGAAATGAGGAATTTGAAAAAGTTACAGATCAGGATTTTATTGTTGTAGCCGTGAAACAATATGATCTTAACTCTTTGGAACAAGTATTTCATATGATACCTACACATATACCACTTCTTTTTATCCAGAACGGCATGGGGCATTTGCAGCTGCTTGATACTTTGCCCCATCATTCTATTTATGTGGGGACCGTTGAACATGGAGTACTAAGAATTGATTATGGGACCATTCGGCATACGGGCATTGGAAAAACAAATATCGCCATTTTTCGAGGACTACATCACGATTTTGAAAAATTCCCAAACATGAACAAACAATATTTTCCCTTTCAAATTCAAAAAAACTATAAAAATATCCTTTATTCTAAACTAATTGCCAATGCTTTAATTAATTCTCTTACGGCCATCTTTAATGTCCAAAATGGAAGGCTTATTGAAAATCCGTATTACTATAAATGCTTCTTAATGTTATTTAATGAAATCATGCCACTTTTTCCAGAAATGAATAAAGAAGATTCATTGCATGAAGTGGAAGCGATTTGCCAAAAAACTAAGGAAAATACTTCTTCGACCCTAAAAGATTTGAAAGACGGAAGAAAAACGGAAATAGACGCAATTTTAGGATACATTATTGAGCAAGGAAATAAAAAAGGACATGCTTTACCCTTCACAAAATTGGTATTCAACATGATAAAAGGGAAGGAATTAGAAGGGGGATTAAGGGAATAATGTTAGTTTTTTTGTCCTCACTGGCGGCGCTTTTTATTATACTGCCTGTGCTTCTATATGCTCTAGTATTTTTCATCATGAAACAATGGACTAAAAGCCACCAAAAGGCTAAAAGTGCAGCCATCAACATAACTACATTTATATTAATTTTTTCGGTTCATTATTTAATTTTAGTCATTTGGTCTAAATCTTTCCTTTGGATGATTATTCTATTTATTTTATTAACAGCAATAGTATTTACATATATTTATTGGAAAGTTAAGGAAGAAATAGATTATGGGAAAGTATTTCAAGGGTTTTGGAGACTAAATTTCTTATTGTTTTCAGTCGTATACATAGGCTTGCTTTTGTACGGCGCAGCTTCACGCGCAATTGAAGCTGTAATGTTCAATTGAATATTTTTTTAAAACAACATAATATCTTTTCTTTTCAGATTTTGCTATACTAACGCTTAGAAAATACAGAAAGGAAGTACGGCTTATGAAATTTGAAAGCATAGTCATTCCAGCGACGAACGACTTTGCTTCTCTTTATATAGAACAAAAAGAACCTGTAAAAGGTTTTTTTCATTACGATATAACGGAGAACAGTGTTTACGAAAAGCGATATCGCGATCTCATGACAAAAAATATAGATAGAGCTGGTATTGCAAGAGTAATCGAGAATTATATGATGAAATTTCCGCAATCGGAAAAGACAAAGCAATCAATAGATAAGTTGAAAAGTGAGCAATCGGTTGTTGTCATTGGCGGACAGCAAGCTGGTTTATTAACCGGCCCGCTTTACACAATACATAAAATTATCTCAATTATAAAGCTTGCTGAGGAGCAGGAACATAAGCTAAATAAACCAGTCGTTCCTATTTTTTGGATTGCAGGGGAAGACCATGATTTTCTCGAAATCAATCATATCTATGCAGAAGCTGGACATTCATTAAAAAAGATTTCCTTTTCAGGCAATAACGATGAGAAAAGAATGACCTCACATATTTACTATAATAAAGACGATATGCACCACTGGATTGATACAGTTTTCATGCATTTTGGCGAAAAGGAAAATACGAAGGAATTATTATCTACATTACACACCGCAACCATGAAGTACGATTCTATTACTGATATTTTTTCATTTATCGTAATGACCCTTTTTAAAGATTACGGTTTGCTCATTATAGATTCGGCTGACCCGGGTTTACGACTTTTGGAAGAGCCATTCTTTTCTAACATAATCGAACAAAATGTAGAGATTACGCAAGCTGTATTAAGACAACAGGAAGAGATTGGGAATAACGGTTTTAAAAAGGCAATTGAGATGGATGAAAATGCCGCCAATTTATTCTATTACTTACATAATGAACGAATTTTATTGGACTATGATCCTGTAAGTAATTGCTTTTTATCGAAGAAAGCCCAACTTCAGTTAGATAAGGAAAATGTGCTTGAATTATTACAGCAATATCCCGAGAAATTCAGTAATAATGTAGTTACGAGACCATTAATGCAAGAGTGGCTATTTCCTACACTGGCCTTCATAGCTGGACCAGGTGAAATCGCTTACTGGGGTGAGTTGAAACAAGCTTTCGACATTTTAGGAAATAAAATGCCCCCTATTATTCCAAGAATGAATATGACATTTCTTGAGGCTGCTGTAGAACGGGATATAAACGATTTGGAGCTGTCTATTGATGATATCCTTAAAAATGGAGTCGCTCGAAATAAAGCTATGTTCTTGGAAAATATGGCGGATAAAGAGTTGCAAAGTATACTTGATAACGTTAAAACTTTTATGGAGGAACAGTATCATTCCATTTTCAAAAGATTAGAAGAAAGTGATCGAGGATTATTGCCTTTAGCTAGAAAAAACCTCTCGATACATTTGAATCAAATTAATTTTATGGAGCATAAGTCAAATATATCCATTGAATTGAAACATCAAACGATTTTGGACAAATACAATAGAATTGAACGTCATTTAAGGCCAAACGGCATCCCTCAAGAAAGAGTGTGGAATATTTATTATTACTTGAATGAAATGGGCGAAAGCTTTATACAGCAATTAATGGCCGAAACATATGTTTTTGATGGAACACATAAATTAATTAAAATATGAACAATTATGACTATCTTATTATTGAGCATTTCTTCAATAATAAGATAGTTTTTTTTATATTCAGATTAAAAAATGGTGGTAGAAAGTGGGGGGATGTGGTACAGTAAAATTAGAAAGTGGGGGCAAGACTATGTTCATGGGAGAATATCAACATAACATTGATACGAAGGGCCGTTTAATCGTCCCGGCTAAATTTCGTGAACATCTTGGTGAGAATTTTGTCATTACTCGCGGATTAGATCAATGTTTGTTTGGTTATCCACTCGAAGAATGGCGACTTTTGGAAGAAAAATTAAAAACTCTCCCCATGACTAAGAAAGATGCTAGAGCATTTACGAGATTTTTTTTCTCAGGTGCCGTTGAATGCGAATTGGATAAACAAGGCAGAATAAATTTGCCAACTCCACTACTTGGCTATGCTAAACTAATAAAAGAATGCGTGATTTTAGGGGTATCGAACAGAATAGAGATTTGGAGCAAGGATATTTGGGAAGACTATTTTGCAAAATCAGAAGAATCTTTTGCTGAAATCGCAGAGAATATGATTGATTTTGACATTTAGTCGATTGGTGCAGAAAGGTGACATCTAATGTTTAATCATACTACCGTGCTATTGAAGGAAACTGTCGAAGGCTTGAATATTCATCCTGATGGAATTTATGTGGACTGTACACTCGGGGGTGGGGGTCACTCTGAACTAATCCTTTCCAAACTATCCAGTGAAGGCAGATTAATTGCCTTTGATCAAGATGAGACAGCTATCGCACATGCTAAGGAAAAACTTTCGAAATACGAAAACAACTTGATTTTTGTAAAAAGTAATTTTAAATATATAGAAGAAAAAATAAACAGCCTTGGTTTACATAAAGTGGACGGGATATTATATGATTTGGGAGTTTCTTCCCCACAACTGGATACCCCGGAGAGAGGATTCAGTTACCACCACAATGCACCACTTGATATGAGGATGGATCTTCAAGGAGAAGTTTCAGCCTATGATGTTATTAACGAGTGGTCTTACGAGGATATGGTTCGGATTTTTTTCCATTATGGCGAAGAAAAATTTTCAAAGCAAATTGCTCGGAAAATTGAAGCAGCAAGGGAAAAGGCGCCGATCGAAACGACAGGTGAATTAGTAGAATTAATTAAAGAAGGAATTCCGGCACCAGCAAGAAGAAAAGGTGGACATCCCGCCAAGCGGATTTTTCAAGCAATTCGTATCGCAGTGAATGATGAACTGCACGCATTTGAAAGTTCGTTAAACCAAGCGATTGATTTGCTTAACCCTTCAGGAAGAATTAGTGTCATTACTTTTCATTCATTAGAAGATCGAATTTGTAAAACTGTGTTTAAAGAAGCGAGCGCAGGACCCAAATTGCCTCCTGGAATGCCTGTCATACCCGAAGGCTATGAACCCAAGTTGAAGCTTATTAATCGAAAACCAATCATTCCTTCTGAGCAGGAATTAAGTGAGAACAATCGGTCACGTTCAGCAAAATTAAGAATTGCAGAAAAAACATAAACCCATTTTGGCAATTTGATGTAGGGGGAAGACATTTTGAGTAATTTAGCACGGAAACAATATCAACAACATATTGAAACTGGGCAACAAACCCAAGTTCAAGTTAAGACCATTAGACGTCACGCGAAAATAACTCCCGGAGAAAAATTTTTAGCGATGCTGCTCGTTGCTTTCGTTTGTATAATGGCCGTTCAAATTATTTCCGCTCAATCGAAAATATATGAAGTGAATAAAAATATCGAAGATGTGAAATCTGCCATTTTTGAGCAACAAAAAGTAAATGGTGATTTGGAATCACAAGTAAAAGAATTAAGCAGTAATGAAAGAGTAATGAAAATAGCGAGAAAATCAGGATTAGATTTGGATGAGAATAACGTCAGGGTTGTTGAGAAAAAATGAAAAATACAAAAAAGAATATGAACATAGGAGCAGCTTTTTTCTTTATTTTCTTTAGCCTGCTCTTTTTTGTCTTGATTGTCAGATTTGTTACCATTCAGTATACGGGCGAAGCGGAAGGAAAGGTACTTTCAGCAAAAGCCGCCCAACTATATTTGCGCCAAGAAAAGATTCCTGCAAAAAGGGGAGCGATCTACGACCATACTGGTGAGGTTATTGCGGAAGATTCTGCATCATATACATTGGTCGCTATCCTTGATAAGGATTTAACGATGGATCCTGAACACCCAAGGCATGTCGTAGATCCGCAAATGACGGCCACAAAGCTTGCTGAAGAAATTGATATGAGCGAACAGGAGATTTACGAGAGACTTACGATAGAAGAAAGAAAACAAGTAGAGTTCGGAAATGCGGGAAAAGATTTGTCCCTTACTGTTAAGAAAAAAGTCGAAAATCTTAAATTGCCTGGGATTTCTTTCTTAAAAGAATCTAAACGATTTTATCCAAATGGAATCTTCTCTTCCCATTTGATTGGTTATGCTCAAAAAGAAATAAATAAAAAAGATAAGACATCTGAAATTGTTGGAAAGACAGGTCTCGAAAATAGCTACGATGAATTATTGAAGGGCAAAGACGGCTCTATTCAATATGAGGGAGATATTTGGAATTACATCTTGCCAAATTCACGTAAGCATGTTGTGGAACCTGTTAATGGGCATGAAATATATTTAACACTTGATAAAAAAATTCAAACTTTCCTTGAAGATGCAATGAATAAGGTAGATGAGCAATACCAGCCAAAAAAAATTATGGCTGTTGTAGCAGATCCGAAAACTGGAAAAATCCTTGCAATGGGACAGAGACCGACATATCATCCTGCAACTAGGGTAGGGATTGACAAATCATGGCATAACGAGATTATTGAAACTTCGTATGAACCGGGATCAACGATGAAAATATTTTCATTAGCTGCAGCGATTGAGGAGAAGTCATTTAACCCAAATGATACATTTCCTTCAGGTGAATACCGTGTGGACAACAAAAGTAAACCTATTAGGGACCATAATTACGGGCAGGGTTGGGGACGTATTACCTACCTTGAAGGGGTGCAGCGCTCATCAAACGTAGGATTTGCTTATTTGCTTGAAAAGATGGGAACTAAAGCTTGGCGAGAATATATGGATAAGTTTAAATTTGGCACTCCTACAGGAATCGATCTCCCTAACGAGGTCTCAGGGAAAATCTTATATGATTGGCCAATAGAAAAGGTAACGAGTGTCTTTGGGCAAGGAACAACTGTAACAGCTATGCAAATGGTACAAGCGATGACAGCAGTTGCTAATAATGGGAAAATGATGAAACCTTATGTAGTCGAAAAAATAGTTGATCCTAACGATGGTACAGTGAAGGAGACAAAGCCTGAAGTGGCGGGGCAGCCAATAAGTAAAAAAACTGCGAAGGAAGTACGAAACATATTGGAAACTGTTCTTACTTCTGAACACGGAACGGGAGCGAGGTATAAAATCGAAGGCTATAAAGTAGCTGGTAAAACGGGAACTGCCCAAATTCCTGATCCTAAAGGCGGCTATTTATATGGGCATAACGATTATATTTTCTCCTTTCTCGGTATGGCTCCCGCTGATAATCCGAATTTAATTATGTATGTTGCCATTGTACAACCTAATTTAAAAGAAGATGAGAATGGTTATCCGGAAAATGGAAGTGTTCCCGTTTCAATGATTTTTAATACTGTCATGAAAAGCAGTTTACAGTATTTGAATATTCAACCTGAGGAAATACCAGATACTAAAATTGCTAGCCTCCCTGATTTTTCAAAAATGAAAGTAAATGAAACGGTTGATTATTTAAAGGAAAATGCATTAGTTCCGATTATTTTAGGAAATGGTGAAAAGATAATTGGCCAATCTCCAAAAGCAGGAGTTTCTCTAATTGAAGGAGAAAAAATCGTCCTTAAAACGAATGGCAATCTCACGTTGCCGAATATGTCTGGATGGTCGAAACGTGATGTACTAAACGTCGCACAATTAGCTGATTTAAACGTGAATATAGTTGGGGACGGTTTTGCTGCAAAACAAAATATCAAAGCTGATACACCAATTAGAGAAGGTGATCATCTTGTCGTAAACTTTGAAACTCCTAAGCAAAAAATTGAACGGGAAAAAGCTAAAAAAAATAAAGAAGATGAAGATGAACCATTAGATTAAGCAGCGGCATTAGCCGCTGCTTTTCTTCGTTCTACTTAAGGAGGACAAGGCATAAGCTTAAACGAGCCAGAAAATGAGGGGGTCCTTTTTTTGAAGCGTGTTTCAACGGTTACAGTAAGAAAAAGACTGTCGTTCATTCTAGCAGCAGGTTTGTTCATCTTCTTTATCATAGATGTAAGATTAGGATATGTTCAGTTTGGGATGAGTAATGTATTAACCGAGCGTGCAAGGGATTCTTGGAGCAGAAATATTCCTTTTGAACCAGAGCGCGGAAAAATCGTTGACCGGAATGGAGTTCCAATTGCAACCAATCAAAGTGCTCCAACTGTCTTTGTGATCCCTAGGCAGATTGAAGATCCTGCTGTGGCTGCGGAAAAACTTGCAGCTACATTAAATATGTCTAAAGAAAAGCTTTATAAACAAATGGTAAAAAATTCATCGATCGAAAGAATACGTGAAGGTAGAAAAATCACCTTTGAAAAGGCAATGGAAGTACGAGAATTAAACTTAAAAGGTGTTTATATTGCAGAGGATTCGAAACGTCATTATCCATTTGGCCGTTACCTTTCACACGTTCTTGGATTTACGGGGATTGATAATCAAGGATTGATGGGGCTTGAGCTATACTACGATAAAGAATTGAGTGGAAAGAAAGGCTCAGTACAATTTTTCTCAGATGCAAAAGGTAGAAGAATGCCTGATATGTCGGATGAGTATGATCCACCAATTGATGGATATGATCTGAAATTGACAATAGACACAAAAATTGAATCAATTGTTGAACGAGAACTAGATAATGCTGAAGCTTTATATAATCCAGATGGTATTGTTACGATTGCCATGAATCCAAAAAATGGTGAGATATTAGCAATGTCAAGTAGACCATCTTTTAATCCAGCAGATTTTAGAGAGGTTCCACAAGAAGTATATAATCGTAATCTACCGATTTGGAGCACATATGAGCCTGGATCTACATTTAAGATTATTACACTGGCGGCTGCACTAGAAGAAGGGAAAGTTGATCTTGAACATGATCATTTCCATGATCCTGGATCGGTAAGAGTCGGGGGAGCTACATTAAAATGCTGGAAAAGAGGTGGGCATGGAAGCCAATCGTTTCTAGAGGTCGTTGAAAACTCCTGTAACCCGGGTTTTGTTGAACTCGGAGATCGACTTGGTAAAGAAAAGTTATTCAAATATATTAAGGATTTTGGATTTGGACAAAAAACAGGAATTGATCTTGCGGGCGAAGGGACAGGAATTCTTTTTAAAATGGATCAGGTAGGTCCTGTTGAACAAGCAACAACTGCATTTGGCCAAGGTGTTTCCGTCACTCCGATTCAACAAGTTGCTGCTGTGGCAGCGGCAGTGAATGGTGGTATATTATATCAGCCTTATATTGCAAAAGAATTAATCGATCCGATTACTGGGGAAGTTGCTATGAGGAAGACTCCAGTGGCAAAACGGAGGGTTATATCTGAATCAACTTCAAAGGAAATCCGCCACGCTCTCGAGAGTGTCGTAGCCCAGGGAACTGGGGGAAATGCATTTATTGATTCATATCGTGTAGGAGGAAAAACGGGGACTGCACAGAAGGCGAAGGATGGAAGATATTTGGAAAATAATCATATCGTATCATTTATAGGTTTTGCCCCAGCAGATGACCCACAAATCGTCGTATATACAGCAGTCGATAATCCAAAGGGAATCGTTCAATTTGGAGGAACCGTTGCAGCGCCTATTGTTGGTAAAATTATGGAGGATTCTTTAAGGGCAATGGGGGTTAAGCCGAGAAAAAATCAAATTGAAAAAGAAAAGAAATGGACAGATCCCGTTATGGTGGAAGTACCAGATTTAAAAGGAATGACGATTAAAGATATTCAACAGCAAATGTTTAACTTAAAGCTTAAAACAAGTGGCGAAGGATCAGAAGTAGTTCAACAAGTTCCAGAGCCGGGTGTTAAGGTGGAAGAAGGTTCTGTTATAAGGATATACATGAAATAGCTTCCGCAGGCGGCATGAGACTCTCATGGCCGCCTATTGTATGAATATATTTATAAAAAATTTATAAACGATGATGGCTTCATTTACAATAATTTTGTAGAATAGAAAAGAATGCTTTTATTGAAGTAAACTTGTCATCTCTTTAGAGAGGTGCCCGAAAGGACTGAATAAATTGAGATTACATACACTTTTACAATCCATTCCATTTATAAAGATGCCGGATGATAATCCCGAAATCACTAGTATTGTGAACAATAATAGAAAAGTGACCCCCGGATGTTTATTTATTTGTATAACTGGCCATGTGTTTGATGGGCATACTTTTGCAAAGGAAGCCGTTGAAAACGGGGCTGCAGCAATATTGTCCGAAAGAAACTTGGATTTAAATGTTCCAGTCATTGTTGTAAAAGATACTAAAAGAGCAATGGCAATACTGGCAGATGCTTTTTATGGGCACCCAACCAAACAGTTACATTTGATTGGTATTACCGGTACAAATGGAAAGACTACGACCAGCCATTTAATTGAATCTATATTCCGGGAATATAAGAAAGTTACTGGATTAATTGGAACTATTTATATGAAAATAGGAGATAAGACAATCGAAACAAAGAATACGACTCCTGATAGTCTTGTCCTTCAATCTGTTTTTCATAACATGGTTAATGAAAAGGTTGATACTGCTATTATGGAGGTATCGTCCCATGCTTTAGTGCAAGGAAGAGTGAATGGCTGCGACTATGATGTAGCTATTTTTACAAACTTATCACAGGATCATCTTGATTATCACCATACTATGGAAGAGTATAGACTTGCAAAGAGCCTTTTATTTTCTAAACTTGGAAACTCCTATGATAAAAATAAAAAGTTTGCTGTATTAAATGCAGATGATGAAGCCAGCAAGAAATTTATAGTCGAAACATCGGCTCATATTGTAACATATGGGATAGATTCACCGTCAGATTTTATGGCAAGTAATATTATTCTTGAAAATGGCGGTACTAGCTTTTCCCTTCACACGCCTGAAGGGGAAAAGAAAGTTACCCTTAAATTAATGGGTAGGTTTAATATATATAATGCGCTTGCTTCTATTGCAGCTGCATACGCATCGAATATTCCTCTAGATCTTATCGTTCAAGCGATTGAAAAGGCAACTGGAGTACCAGGAAGATTTGAATCAGTAAACGGCGGGCAAGATTTTTCAGTCATCGTAGATTATGCGCATACACCTGAAGCTCTCGAAAATGTACTAAAGACAATCCAACAATTTGCTAATAAGCGAATATTTGCAATCGTAGGCTGTGGAGGAGATAGAGATCCTTCCAAGCGTCAGTTGATGGCTAATATTGCCTGTAAGTATTCAACTGATCCAATTTTCACTTCTGATAACCCAAGGAGTGAAGATCCGTTAGCGATTTTAAATGATATGGAAACAGGAGCGGTAGGAAATTATCTAATGATTCCAGATCGTGCGGAAGCCATTAAGGCGGCTATTGAAACAGCAAGTAATGGCGATGTCGTATTAATCGCTGGAAAAGGACATGAAACATATCAAATTATTGGTGATCAAGTATTTGATTTTGATGATCGGATTATCGCATTAAAGGCAATAAAGGAGCGATAATTGCATGCTCACGTATCGTGATGTGGTGAAGCTTTATCCCAATACTAAAGGCGTTAAAGTAAGTACATTAATATATAGAAGCTTATCTTTTGACAGCTCGATTGAACAAGAAAAAGGATTGTTTATAGCATCAAATACGGATAGCAATCTTTTAAAAGCGATTGGAAATGGGGCTGTTTCTACAATTTGGCCCAGAAACATTCCAATCCCTGCTTATACACCTAACGATTTTCCTGTTATATATGTAGATGATTCAGTTGAAGCAATGGTAAAGCTAGTCCGCAAATATACAGGAAAAATTACTTTAAATAAATGTGGAGAAAGAGCGATAATGATGTTTTCTGAACAAAATTTACAAAAAGATAGTATTTATTATGAGATTTATTGTTTATTGAAGGAAAATGAAGTTAGTAAGGAAATGAGGAATGAGGGTCAATGATGGAAAAGGTTATATTATTTGCACTTATAATGGGTTTTCTGATTACGGTTTTACTATCACCCCTCTTTATCCCATTTCTTAGAAGGTTAAAATTCGGTCAAAGCATTCGTATAGAAGGGCCTAAATCCCATCAAAAAAAGAGTGGCACGCCTACAATGGGTGGTATTTTAATTGTAATATCTGTTATTATTACCTCTCTCGTCATGACGTGGAAATACTCGGAGCCGAGTTTGGAAATTTATTTGCTGTTATTCGTTTTATTCGGATACGGTTTACTCGGTTTTCTAGATGATTTTATTAAAATCGCCCTAAAAAGAAATCTAGGATTGACATCGAAGCAAAAACTGTTTGGTCAAATAGTTATAGCTCTCGTTTTTTATATTGTCTTAAAGATAAATGATTTCTCTACATCAATTTCTATTCCTTTTACTGATTTCTCATTAGAACTAGGTTGGGTTTATCCATTATTTGTCATTTTCTGGCTTGTTGGGTTTTCAAATGCTGTCAATTTAACAGATGGACTTGATGGTTTGTTGTCGGGTACTGCTGCAATTGCATTTGGGGCTTTTGCTATTTTAGCTTGGAGCGTGTCGCAATATGATATATCTGTATTTGCAGTAGCAGTTGTTGGAGCTGTTCTTGGCTTCCTTGTATTTAATGCTCATCCAGCAAAAGTTTTTATGGGGGATACAGGATCCCTTGCACTTGGTGGAGCTATAGCAGCAATTGCCATTTTAATAAAAATGGAATTGATACTTATTATCATCGGGGGAATTTTTGTTATCGAGACATTGTCGGTTATATTACAAGTAGCTTCCTTTAAAACTACTGGTAAACGTATATTTAAAATGAGCCCTTTGCATCACCATTATGAATTATCTGGCTGGTCTGAATGGCGTGTAGTTGTTACTTTTTGGACGGTCGGTCTTCTTTGTTCAATTTTAGGAATATATATTGAGGTGTGGATGTAGCATGTTAACAGTAAATGATTATCATTATAAAAAAGTACTTGTATTAGGGCTTGCGAAAAGTGGAGTCGTAGCTGCATCTCTTTTGCATCAACTTGGAGCTTTTGTGACCGTTAATGATTATAAACCTTTCGAAGAGAATCCCGATGCTCAGGGGCTGCTTGAACAGGGAATAAAGGTTGTTTGCGGCAGCCATCCAGTTGAACTGCTTGATGAAGGATTTGAACTAATCGTGAAAAATCCTGGGATTCCTTATTCGAATCCACTCGTTCAAGGAGCAGTGGAACTTGGAATACCGATTTTGACAGAAGTTGAATTGGCTTATCAAATATCTGAAGCAGATATTATTGGGATTACAGGGACAAATGGTAAAACAACGACTACGACTTTAATTTATGAAATGTTAGGCAAAGCAAGTCGTAATCCTTTAATCGCTGGAAATATTGGTACAGTTGCTTCTGAAGTTGCCCAGAAAGCGACTCCCGACAATACGATGGTCGTTGAATTATCATCCTTTCAATTAATGGGAATTAATACGTTTAGGCCTCATATTGCCATTGTTACAAATTTATATGAGGCTCATCTTGACTACCATGAGAGCTGGAATGAGTATGCATGCGCTAAAATGAACATTACTAAAAATCAACTTGAAACTGATTACGTTATCGTAAATGCTGATCAAAAGGAACTGATGGAGTTGATTAGCTTCACGAAAGCAAAAATCATTCCTTTTTCAACAAAGAACTATTTACAAGAAGGTGCTTCAATTAGGAACGGAATGCTTAACTTTAAGGGAGAAGATATTATAAGCTTGGATGAGATCGTTTTGCCCGGTGCTCATAATTTAGAAAATATTTTATCCGCCACAGCTGCGGTTAAGCTTCTCGATGTGGATAATGAGTCTATATGCAAGGTATTAACTACGTTTACAGGTGTTAAGCATAGAACTCAGTTTGTTGAAGAAATCAACGGAAGAAAATTTTATAATGATTCAAAGGCAACGAATATACTGGCTGCATCGAGTGCCTTAAACGCATTCGAAGAACCGGTTATACTCCTAGCAGGCGGACTTGATCGCGGTAATACATTCGAGGATTTGATCCCTGCTTTACATGGTGTAAAAGCACTCATCCTTTTTGGTGAAACAGCAGAAAAAATTGAAAAAGCCGGGACGGCGGCGGGAATAGAAACAATTCTTCGTGTCAACAATGTAGAAGATGCAGTACCTGCCGCATATGAAATATCAAATACCGGAGATGTTGTTTTGCTTTCGCCTGCATGTGCAAGTTGGGATCAATATAGAACATTTGAAGTTCGCGGTGATATTTTTATCGAGGCAGTGCATAAACTTAAAAAGAGCAGTTAATAAAAGAGCATGCAAATTGGACAAAACACCTAGAATGCTCAAATAACTCTCAAATATTGAGTATGCAGAGGTGTTAGAATTGCCCGTAAAAAAAACAGCCCCTGATTTTATATTGATTTTCTCAACGCTTTTATTATTAGCTATTGGACTTATCATGGTTTACAGTGCAAGTGCCATATGGGCTAATTATAAATTCGCCGACTCTTTTTTCTTTGCGAAAAGGCAGCTTCTTTTCGCTGGTCTTGGTTTTGCAGCAATGTTTATGGTGATGAATATAGACTACTGGGTTATTAAAAAATGGGCCAAGCCCTTATTGATCATCTGTTTTATATTGCTGGTAGCTGTATTGATCCCTGGAATTGGGATGGAAAGAAATGGGTCTCAAAGCTGGATTGGCGTCGGAGCTTTTTCTATACAGCCTTCTGAATTTATCAAACTCGCAATGATTGCTTTTTTAGCGAAGTTTCTTTCTGAACATCAACGTTATATCACAACTGTTAAAAAGGGTTTATTTCCTACGTTAGGCTTGGTTTTCTTAGCTTTTGGAATGATTATGCTTCAACCGGATTTGGGAACTGGAACAGTAATGGTTGGGACATGCGTGATAATGATATTTATCGCAGGAGCGAGAATAGCACATTTTGTTGTTCTCGGTTTTCTTGGCATAACAGGTTTTGTTGCTCTTGTAATTTCTGCTCCGTACAGGATTGCAAGAATCACTTCATTTCTTGATCCATGGCAGGATCCGCAAAATACTGGATTTCAAATCATCCAGTCCTTGTACGCAATTGGTCCAGGTGGATTATTTGGATTGGGACTTGGAGAAAGCAGGCAGAAATTTTTCTACTTGCCCGAACCTCAAACCGATTTTATTTTTGCTATCCTCGCGGAAGAACTTGGTTTTATCGGTGGAAGTCTCGTTCTGCTTTTATTTGCTCTCCTTTTATGGAGGGGAATAAGAATTGCACTCGGTGCCCCTGATCTGTTTGGAAGTTTTCTTGCTGTCGGGATTATATCGATGATTGCGATACAGGTGATGATTAATATCGGGGTTGTAACAGGGCTAATGCCTGTAACAGGAATAACATTGCCATTTCTAAGCTACGGCGGATCTTCACTGACTTTAATGCTGATGGCTATAGGGATACTTCTAAACATAAGCCGATATTCAAAAATATGATTGATTACTGAACCTTCATTAGGTTCTTTTTTTTATTCTTTTTTTATTACAATTACGTTAAGAACACTTCTTTATAGTGAAAAATATAGTAAGATAATAATTAAGTTTATTTTTTATAGATTACTGCTGATAGAGGTGGCAAAATGAAGGTCGTTGTAAGTGGCGGCGGTACAGGAGGGCATATATATCCTGCACTTGCCTTAATAAAAACAATTAAAAAACAAAACCCAAATGTTGAATTTTTATATATTGGAACAGAAAAAGGTCTTGAAGCGAAAATTATTGGACGTGAAAACATTGCTTTTAAGGCGATTAATATTACGGGTTTTCGTCGTGCATTATCATTTGAAAATGTAAAAACTATTTTTCGATTTTTAAAGGGTGTACGAGATAGTAAAAAAATCTTAAAAAGCTTTAAACCAGATGTTGTCATAGGGACGGGAGGATACGTTTGTGGTCCCGTAGTTTATGCAGCAGCAAAAAGAAAAATTCCGACAGTCATACATGAGCAAAATAGTGTGCCAGGCTTGACCAATAGGTTTTTAAGCCGATATGTAAATAAAGTGGCTATTTGTTTCGAAGAAGTTCGTCCGTTTTTTCCGGATGATAAAGTAGTGATGACAGGAAATCCACGTGCCCAAGAAGTACTAAATTCTAAATCATCTAGCATCTTACAATCTTTTGGATTAAAGGAAAATGTAAATACTGCCCTAGTTGTTGGTGGGAGTAGAGGTGCAAGACCTATTAATGAGGTTGTAATTAAATCACTATCACGACTTTCAAATAAACCATATCAAATCATCTATGCAACAGGCGAAGTCCATTATGAAGAAGTCTTGAAGGAAGCCACTTTATTAGGGACAAATGAAAATGTCGCTATCGTCCCATTTATCCATAATATGGAGGAAGTTCTTGCATCGATTGATGTTGTTGTTGGACGTGCTGGAGCGACATCACTTGCTGAAATAACTGCACTTGGAATACCTTCCATTTTAATCCCAAGTCCTTATGTAACAAATAACCATCAAGTAAAAAATGCAACTGCTCTAGTCAATAATGGTGCAGCCATAATGCTCGAAGAAAGTGATTTATCTTGCAATAGATTTATCGAAGCTCTAGATTCCATTTTATTGGACGATAATAAAAAAATAACAATGGGGGAAGCAGCAAAGAAGCTGGGCATCCCTGATTCCGCTAATAAACTATTTACTTTATTATTAGAACTTGTAAAGCATGAACGGTAATTATAAAGATATATGAGGCATAAAAGGGGTAGTGTGTATGGAAAAAGGGAAAGTTCTATCCCTAGAAGACAGGATTCCTAAAATAAAAGAACATCGAAGACGAAAGGCAAATAGGCGGCTAATTTTTTTGCTTACTTTATTCTTTCTTCTTATTGCCTGTGTAGTATATATTCAATCCCCACTCAGTCAAATCAATAAAATTGATGTGAACGGAATTGAACTAGTAACAAAAGAGGACGCCATAAATAGCTCAGCCCTACAAAAGGGTCAAAATATTTGGAAAATAAATAAGAAACAAGTTGCGAAAAAATTAATGTCTATTCCTGAGATAAAGCATGCAGAGGTTCTTATGGAATTTCCTAATAATATTGTCATCAATATTAAGGAATATTCACCAATTGCCCTCCTTAAGTCAGAAAAAGATTTTCATCCAGTGTTGGAAAACGGGACGATTCTTAAGAATAATACTAATCTTACCGATGCACCTTTACTATTTAGTTTCAAAGAAGGGGCAATTTTGGAAGACCTTGCAGCACAATTAAAAATGTTCCCATCAGAAATATTAAATTCCGTCTCTGAAGTTCATTATGATCCAAAAGAAACGGACAAGTATCATGTTTATTTATTTATGAACGATGGCTTTGAAGTAAATGCAACAATCACCACACTTGCAGCAAAAATGATTCATTATCCTTCGATTGTCAGTCAATTAGACCCTAAAGTAAAAGGGGTAATAGATTTAGAAGTTGGTTCTTTTTTCAAAGCGTATGATCTTGAAGAGGAGGAAATTAATGCAGCGGAAGAAGAAAGGTAAATATGTTGTTTTTTCTTTAGTCTTCTTAGTTTTTGGCTTCATTATTGCCTTCTCCTACAGTCAATCAAGTAAAGAAGATGCTAACTCCCATAAAATTACAGATAGACAATATGTAATGCAAAACAATTTACGAAAACAAATTATACTAGCCCAAGATAAAAACAGAGAACTCCAAAAAGATTTAAATGAAAAACAAATATCTGTTCGTAATTACGAAAAAGATTTATCTAAGGAAGAAGAAATGTTTTCCGGTTTGGCCGAAGATGCAGAAAAATATCGGATGTTTCTTGGAAAGATGAAGGTAAAAGGTTCTGGCATTGAAGTTAGTCTCGAGGATGGAGAATACAATCAAAGCGAAGATGCGAACAATTATATTGTTCATGAACACCATGTTTTCAAAGTAGTAAATGAACTGTACATAGCTGGTGCTTCCGCAATATCAATTAATGGACAACGCCTAAATCATAATTCATACATTTATTGCAACGGTCCTGTCATAACGGTTGATGGTAATCCATATCCTGCCCCGTTTAAAATTGTGGCCATTGGAGATCCCAATAATCTAATATCTGCTCTTAATATTTCGGGTGGTGTTCGGGATCAGATTGTCAATGATAACATTATTTTTTCAATAGAAAAGAAAAAGCAAATTTTATTTGAACCGGTATTAGGAGAATCATCATGATGGGTAATCAAGCTAAAATTTATATTACAGTTATAACCATAATTATTGGTTTTATGATTGCCATCCAATTTAAAACGGTTCATGAACCTACGACAAGAGATACAAGGGATTTATGGGAGCTTCGTGAAACTTTATCCAATGAAATGAAGCTTCAGTCTAGGTTGCTGGAAGAAATTCGTCTCCATGATAAAAGAATAAATGATTATGCTTCTGAAATTGAAGGAAGCAAAGAACAAGCACTAAAACAGACATTAGAGCAATTAAAAAAAGAAATAGGGCTGACAGAAGTAGAAGGACCTGGAATTGTATTAACAATTGACTCCATTGATAAGGCTTTGCTTTTAGGTCAAAGGGTAAATTCAGTATCACCTATGAATTTAAAACGCCTGATTAATGAAATAAATATGTATGGGGCAAAGGATATATCAATAGATGGTGAAAGACTAATTAATACAACGGTAATACGAGATATTAACGGTGAAACAAAGGTCGGAACCCATTCTTTAAAAACACTTCCCTTTCATATTCATATTACGACAGAAAATATGGGAGTAGCTGAGAAAATGTATAATAGAATGCAGATTTCCGCAATAAAGGATGACTTTTTTATTGATAATTTAAAGGTTGAAATATCCAAACCAAATAAATCCGTCGTTGTTCCCGCCTATGTTGATCCAATAAAAATACATGGGATGACACCAGTCGAAGAAAAAGAGGATAGCTAATATGTGGCTGCCCGTTGTAGGATTATTATTAGGAGTATTATTAGGATTAATGACAGATGTAAAAATTCCGGAAGAATATGCAAATTATTTATCCATCGCAGTATTGGCTGCCTTAGATACATTATTTGGTGGAATTAGAGCATATTTACAAAATATTTACGATAATCGTGTTTTTGTTTCGGGATTTTTCTTTAATATTATACTTGCTGCAAGTTTAGCTTTTCTAGGTGTTCATCTTGGTGTAGACTTGTACTTAGCAGCTGTTTTTGCATTTGGGGTTAGGTTATTTCAAAATATAGCTGTCATCCGCAGAATTTTAATAAATAAATGGGCTAATACTAGAGAAAATTCTAAATAAATATTATTATTAAACAGGAAAATAAAATTAGATGACGAATAATTCTTAATAAGTAAACTCAAGGATGATATGAATGGAAATTATATGCATTAGAATAAGTAATAGCAAGGTAAAAGGGGGTGCCAAAGAATGAATAACAACGAAGTGTATGTCAGCTTAGATATAGGTACGTCCACTGTTAAAGTAATCATCGGGGAAATGTCCAATCATTCGCTGAATATTATTGGAGTTGGGACCGCCAAGGCGGAAGGGATTAGAAGAGGTGCTATTGTCGATATAGACGAGACCGTTCATTCTATTAAAAAGGCAGTAGAGCAGGCTGAAAGAATGATTGGAATGCAAATACGGCAATGTATTGTCGGAATTGCAGGAAATCATATAGGATTGCAACCATGCCATGGTGTTGTGGCTGTTTCAAGTGAGAATAGAGAAATAGGTGACGATGACGTTGCAAGAGTTATCGATGCAGCTGAGGTTATATCTATTCCACCAGACAGAGAGATTATTAATATCATACCGCTTCAGTTTATTGTTGATGGTCTTGAGGAAATTACAGACCCTCGGGGTATGATTGGTGTCAGGCTTGAAATGGAAGGTATCCTCATTACTGGGTCAAAGACGGTCTTACATAACACGCTCCGTTGTGTTGAGCGCTCTGGACTTGAAATTGTCGACATTGTTCTCCAGCCATTGGCATCAGCTTCTTGTGCCCTATCAAAAGATGAACAAAATCTCGGTACAGCTCTAATTGATATGGGTGGTGGATCCACTACATTGACAGTATTTGACCAAGGACACATACTTGATACAGTCGTCATACCAGTAGGCGGGGATCATATCACGAAAGATTTGTCGATAGGACTAAGAACCGCAACAGAAGATGCTGAAAAAATTAAGCTTAAATATGGACATGCCTATTATGATCATGCTTCAGAAGATGAGGTTTTCAGCGTTCCTATAATAGGCAGTGATCAACATCAACAGTTTAATCAGGTTGAGATATCTGATATTATTGAAGCTAGAATGGAAGAAATATTTGAACTCATTCAAAAAGAATTAAGAAGAATGGGAGTATCCGATTTACCGGGAGGGTTTGTATTAACAGGCGGAGTTTCAAACATGCCTGGAGTGATGGAATTAGCGCAAGTTATTTTTCAAAATAGAGTACGTGTTGCGATTCCAGATTATATTGGAGTCAGAGAACCTCAATATACAACAGCTATTGGACTTATAAAACATTCATATAAGAATGCTAGATTACAAGGACGAAATGTTAGTGCTGTGCCTCATCAGTATTCTGATGAACCAAATGAAAAACGCCTAGTCAAGGCATCATCTCAAAACCAAAGAAAAGAGAAGCATCCGGATGAAAAAATCTCCTCAAAAGTAAAGAAGTTTTTTGGATATTTTTTCGAGTAAAAGCATCCCGGTAATTAAACAAAACAGGAGGACTTGCCATGTTGGACTTTGATACAAATTTAGATTCATTAGCAACGATAAAAGTAATAGGCGTTGGTGGTGGCGGTAATAATGCAGTGAACAGAATGATAGAACATGACGTTCAAGGAGTAGAATTTATTGCAGTTAATACCGATGCGCAAGCGCTAAATCTTTCAAAAGCTGAAATTAAAATGCAAATTGGTGCCAAACTAACGAGAGGGCTCGGTGCTGGAGCGAATCCAGAGGTTGGAAAAAAAGCTGCTGAAGAAAGCAAGGAGCAAATCGAAGAGGCACTTAGAGGTGCTGATATGGTATTTGTAACTGCAGGTATGGGTGGCGGAACTGGAACTGGTGCTGCTCCTGTTATTGCCCAAATTGCCAAGGATTTAGGAGCTTTGACAGTAGGAATTGTTACAAGACCATTTACATTTGAAGGCCGTAAACGTGCAAATCAAGCTAGTGGTGGAATTGGAGCAATGAAAGAAGCGGTCGACACACTTATTGTTATTCCAAATGATAGATTGTTGGAAATTGTCGATAAGAGTACGCCGATGCTTGAAGCATTCCGTGAAGCTGATAATGTTTTAAGACAAGGTGTTCAAGGTATTTCTGAGTTGATTGCCGTTCCGGGACTTATCAACCTTGACTTTGCTGATGTTAAAACCATTATGACGAATAAAGGATCTGCCTTGATGGGAATCGGTGTTGCAACGGGTGAAAACCGTGCGGCTGAAGCAGCTAAAAAAGCCATTTCCTCTCCATTGCTTGAGACATCTATCGATGGCGCTCAAGGTGTCTTGATGAATATTTCTGGGGGAACAAATATTAGTTTGTATGAAGTACAAGAAGCTGCGGATATCGTAGCATCGGCTTCGGATCAAGAAGTAAATATGATCTTTGGTTCGGTCATAAACGAAAACTTAAAAGACGAAATTATTGTAACTGTAATTGCAACAGGCTTTAATGAAGCTTCTCCTCAACCTGTTCCACAAAGGTCAACTTTTGGGCAGAGTAAACAAAATACTCAAGCGCAAAGTGTAACTCGTGAACCTAGAAGAGAAGAGGTTCAGGAACAAACAAGATCGAATCAATCTGTTGAAGATACGCTAGACATTCCGACATTTCTACGAAATAGAAATAGAAGAAGATAGATAGGGCGGGAGCTAGACTAAGTAAATATACCTTGAGGTGAAAAAGTAGACCTCTTTATAAGGTATTGTGTTAAAACCTAGCTGTTGGTTTCCGTTCCAGGCGGCTTCGCTTTCCGCGGGCGTGACGGGGAGCCTCCTCGGCGCATTAGCGCCTGTGGGGTCTCCTCAGCCCTGTACTCCCGCGACGGACAGGACGTCCTAGTGTCGGCGTTGGCCACAGGACGTGGCCGTCTTTAGCCGACCAGGAGTCTTCGCCGCCTCCCACTCCAATCAACGGATTTCTTACTTAGGCTCAATTTCAATAGGTATAGTTCCTTATTATTAAAGGGGCTATACCTTTTTTGCTGTTAAGTTTTTACTTTAATTTCAAACCAGTGCGTACTATGACCAAATCTTTCATTTGATGGAATAGATGGATTTTTTTACTACGACTTAGTCATAAATAGCCGTAAATGGACTTAAATATATTTAATTTATATTGTATGCAGGAGGTTGTAACTTGATTTTTAGCAGTTGCATTGATTGAAGCGGAAGGCGGCGACTCCTGAGGGATTAGCGTGACAGGTGAGATCCCGCAGGAGCGTAGCGACGAGGAAGCTCACCGCACGCCCTCCGGAAAGCGTCCGCCTGTAGCGGAAATCAACAGTATTCATGGAATTCCTTTATTAATAGAACCTTTTCAGTGACCTCCTAATGATTTTAAGGGGTATTTTTTTTGACAATTATCGAATAAAATAGTGAAAACTTCTATTTATTCCGTTACAGAAACTGACACATTCCAAAAGATATCTAATTTATACTTTTCATTAAAGCCCTTATCCTATATTTTTAACGCAAATCGGTTTGCTGGAGGAGGTATGCTTGTTTGTATATTTAGATATTATTTTAATGTTAAATTTGCTTATAGATAGCCTTTTACTATGGACTACCTCCATTTTTTTAAAAAGATCGGCACATCCTATTCGAATTATTTTAGGTGGAATATTAGGTTCTCTGCTAATTGTAATGGCAATCACTCCATATTCAACATTTGCAGCTCATCCTCTAGTTAAATTGGCAGTATCAGTCGGAATGATATTAGCAACATTTGGCTATAAAAGGTTTTCTACTTTTTTTTCAAGCCTATTAACCTTTTATTTTGCAACTTTCTTAATGGGTGGTATTTTGATTGGAGCCCATTATTTCCTTACATTTGATTTGGAACTGAAATCCGCTGTAATCATTCAAAGTATACGCGGATATGGCGACCCCGTAAGTTGGCTTTTTTTATTGATTGCTTTCCCAATTGCTTGGCATTTCTCAAAAAGAAGAATAACTGCTATGACCATTTCTAATATCCAATATGATGTACTGATTGATGTTACTATTAAAATTAACGGAATTATTTTGCATTTAAAAGGTTTGATTGATAGCGGTAATCAATTGTACGATCCCATTACAAAGACTCCGGTAATGATTATCTCTATTCATTCTATTAAAAATGAGCTGCCGGCAGAAATTATTGCTATCGCTGAGGATAAAAATAATTTTTATGAATCTGCCTCGTCCCTTCCTCCTGAATGGAGCAGTATCATGAGGTTAATACCTGCAAAGTCTATTGGCAAAAATAATCATCTTCTTTGCGGGTATAAACCAGAGGAAATAGTGTTCCATTCTGAAAACGGGAGTTCATCTATAAAAAAAGCACTCATTGTTTTTGAAAACCAAATATTATCTAAGGATGATAGTTTCCATTGTATTATCCATCCTTATATGATAGCTGGAGCGGTGGATCATCCAGCATCTTAATTTATTTATCTTCTTAGTGTGAAAGGAGGACAATGTTTTTGAAATTATTTCGATTACGTATACAGTATTATTGGTATCGATTTCTTAATAAAATTGGTATAAAATCAGATGAAATTTACTATATTGGTGGAAGTGAAGCACTGCCTCCTCCACTATCCAAAGATGAGGAAGAAGTCCTCTTAAAAAAACTGCCTAATGGAGATAAAACAGCAAGGTCCTTATTAATCGAAAGAAATTTGCGATTAGTTGTATATATTGCTAGAAAATTTGAGAATACGGGCATCAATATAGAGGATTTAATAAGTATCGGAACGATAGGTTTAATAAAAGCAGTAAACACATTTAATCCCGAGAAAAAAATAAAACTTGCTACATATGCATCAAGATGTATAGAAAATGAAATTCTTATGTATTTGCGTAGAAACAATAAAACGAGATCTGAAGTATCATTCGATGAGCCATTGAATATCGATTGGGATGGAAACGAGCTATTATTATCCGATGTATTGGGAACAGACGATGATATTATTACAAAAAATCTTGAGGCAAACGTAGATAAAAAATTACTTTTTACGGCACTTCATAAGTTGTCAGATCGCGAAAAACAAATAATGGAACTAAGATTTGGCCTTACTGGTGGAGAAGAAAAAACACAAAAAGACGTAGCAGATATGCTGGGAATTTCTCAATCATATATTTCCCGTCTTGAAAAACGGATTATCAAAAGACTGCGAAAAGAATTTAATAAAATGGTGTAAGAAAAGCGGAAGCGCCTTGCCCATCGACGTACAAACTTCAGGGCCTTCGACTGAGATAAAGGAAACACGGCGAGGAACGAGCAAGTGAAATTGGCATTTCAAATTTCACCTGATGTTGACTTACGCAAAAGAGAAGGACAAGAAGTTTGCTAGTCGATAGGCGCTGTAGCTAGACAAAGAAAAGCGGAAGCGCCTGTTCAACAGAAAAATAATTTTTAAAGAAAAAAACCAATATCAGTATTGGTTTTTTTCTCTTTTTAGGCATCTTATCTAAAAATGCAAATGCATAGATTTTCCTCCTTCGGAAATACTTAATTTTGTATCAGCTCCTGCAAGGAGGGAATAAGTTGAAGCGAAATAAAGTTGAAATATGCGGTGTGGATACTTCTAAGCTCCCTGTCCTGAAAAATGAAGAAATGCGGGAACTTTTAAGGCAAATGCATCAAGGAGATCGATCTGCAAGAGAAAAATTAGTAAACGGAAATTTAAGACTTGTGTTAAGTGTCATACAAAGGTTTAATAATCGCGGTGAATATGTTGATGATCTTTTTCAGGTAGGCTGTATTGGGTTGATGAAATCAATCGACAACTTTGATCTCAGCCAAAATGTACGATTTTCAACATATGCGGTGCCGATGATAATTGGAGAAATTCGAAGGTACCTAAGAGATAACAACCCTATTAGGGTGTCGCGGTCATTAAGGGACATAGCGTATAAAGCATTACATGTCAGGGAGCGCTTGATGGCGAAAACATCCAGGGAGCCTACATCGGAAGAAATCGCAAAAGAATTGGATATCCCCCATGAAGAGGTTGTATTTGCTTTAGATGCAATTCAAGATCCTGTGTCCTTATTTGAACCGATTTACAATGATGGCGGAGATCCGATTTTTGTAATGGATCAATTAAGTGATGAACGAAGTCGTGACAGTCACTGGATTGAAGAAATAGCACTTCATGATGGATTACAACGATTAAACGAAAGGGAAAAAATGATCATCCGTAAGCGATTTTTCCAAGGCAAGACACAAATGGAAGTTGCTGAGGAAATCGGCATTTCCCAAGCCCAAGTTTCAAGGTTGGAAAAAGCGGCAATTAAGCAAATGAATAAAAATATTCAGTGAATAAGAAAGCATGGTTTCCTATATATGGGAATCATGCTCTTATTTATTTTCGGCATTGTAAAACAGATTTTCCTCGCATACATATAGAATAAATGAAAGAAGGCGAGGAATCGAAATGGTTAGAATTTCTGAATTTCAAACTAAAGATGTTGTAAATATTTCCGACGGCCGCAAACTTGGAAATATTGGAGATATTGAAATTAACCTCGAAACTGGGAAAATTGAAACCATCATAATTGGTTATTCCGGAAAGTTACTCGGATTTTTTGGGAAAGATGAAGAAATCATTATCCCGTGGAATCATATCGTAAAAGTTGGGGAAGATGTGATTCTTGTTAGACATCAGAATCAACAGTATGTTCAACAACAATTAGAAGTACCTAAAAATTGATATTTCATTATCCGACAGGCGGCTTTTGTGGTACACTAAAGGAAAATATCTTTTCGTGAATTTTTGACAAGATCAGAAACGAAAAAGTAGGAGCTATCATTCATGAAAGTGGAAAAGAAGTTCGCTCTTATTAAAGAGAATATTGAATCAGCATGTAAAAGAGCGAATAGAAAACCTGAAGATGTTACTGTTGTGGCAGTTACAAAATATGTATCTACGGAAAGAGCCATTGAAGCATTCAATGCAGGGATTGAACATTTCGGAGAAAATAGAGAAGAGGGCCTGACTTCTAAATGGGAGATACTGGAAGGCAGGCCGATATGGCATTTTATTGGGACTCTTCAATCACGTAAGGTAAAAAATATCATTGATAAAGTTACATATATCCACTCGCTGGACAGGCTATCTTTAGCTAAAGAAATCCAAAGGCGGGCGAAAACTCGCATTAAATGCTTTGTCCAAGTCAATGTTTCGGGTGAAGATACAAAACATGGGATCAATCCAGATGAAGTTATTCCGTTTATACGCCAATTAGATTCATACACAAATATTCAAATCGTAGGGCTCATGACGATGGCGCCCAATACTAGCGATGAAGACGCGCTTCGGAACTGTTTTCGCAGCTTGAAGGAAATACAAGAAGAGGTAAAGAAAATAAATCTTGATTATGCTCCATGTAACGAATTATCGATGGGGATGTCAAATGATTATATGATTGCAATAGAGGAAGGAGCCACATTCGTCCGAATTGGAACCGCTCTTGTCGGTGAATAAAGAAGGAGGTTAAACTCGTGGGAATAAAGTCAAAATTTAAAAATTTTTTTCTGCTTGAAGATGAATATGATGACTATATTGAAGAAGAAAAAATTGTAAAGGAGAATCCGAAAGTGCCCGAACAGGAACTAAGCTCTCCAAAAACACGGAAGCAAAATGTTGTAAGCCTTCAAAGTGTACAAAACTCTTCAAAAATGATTCTTATTGAGCCAAGAGTCTATGCAGAAGCCCAGGAAGTGGCAGACCATCTTGTAAACAGGCGTGCTGTAGTTGTTAATTTGCAACGAATTCAACATGACCAAGCTGTTAGAATTGTTGATTTTCTTAGTGGTGCAGTATACGCCATTGGTGGAGATATTCAAAGAGTAGGAAAAGATATATTTTTATGTACTCCTGATAATGTTGAGGTATCGGGAAATATATCAGAGCTGATAGAAGAAAAAGATTATCATGATTCGAGGTGGACATAAGTAAAATGGATGTGATCATTAATCTCATTAGTACAGCAATTTCTTTATATTCATGGGTTTTAATTATTTATATATTGATGAGTTGGTTTCCAAACTCACGAGAAACTTCATTTGGGCAGCTTTTAGCTAAAATATGTGAACCTTATCTTGAACCTTTTAGAAGGTTTGTTCCTCCAATCGGAATGATTGATATATCACCACTTGTAGCTTTTTTTGTTTTGAACCTTGCATCAAGAGGGTTAGTCCAAGTAAGTGGATGGTTTTAACAATACGGAGTGTGAACAATGTCTGTCATTTACCAGCATTTTAGACCAGAAGAAAAAGAATTTATTGATCAAGTTGTGAGCATGCAGCATTATGTTGAAAATACATATGCGGAGAAACTGACTGACTTTCTTGACCCGCGCCAACAATATATTCTTAAATCAATTATTGGGGAGAACAATGAAATTAAGTACCTTTTTTTCGGAGGCACTGAAAATTGTGAAAGAAAAAGAGCATTAATCTTCCCCACTTATTTACAACCAAGCGATGACGATTTCACAATTACTTTATTTGAAATAGACTATCCTAAAAAGTTTGTGCAAATTGACCATCGTATGGTCTTAGGTTCGCTTATGTCCCTCGGTTTAAAAAGAGAGAAATTTGGCGATATTATCATTAATGGAGACCGTGTCCAGTTTTTTATGGCAAATGAAGTGGAGGACTATGTTATCCATCAGCTGAATTCAATCGGCAAAGCGAAAGTAAGCGTAACAAAACAAGATATGCAGAATGCGATTATTTCAGATGAAAACTGGAAAGAAAAAGAAACAACAGCAAGTTCGTTACGCTTAGATGTCATTTTGGCTGCAACTTTTAATATTTCCAGACAAAAAGCTCAAAGCTTAGTTCAGCAAGGACATACGAAGGTAAATTGGGAAACTGTGGAGCGAACAGCTTTTGAATGTGGAGAAGGAGATGTCCTTTCTGCACGAGGATATGGAAGATGTAGTTTATTATCGATTCAAGGAAAGACGAAAAAAGACAAATTACGAATAAAAGTCGGTTTATTAAAATAAATTTTTAAAAAATGAAAAGATTCTACCCATATATAGTCGGAATTTTGTATAATATAAATAAATATGTGGAAGAAAGACCGTCGTGGAGGTGGCATAATGTCGTTAACGCCAGTTGATATACATAATAAAGAGTTCAGTAGAGGTTTTCGTGGTTATGATGAAGATGAAGTAAACGAGTTTTTAGATCAAGTCATTAAAGAATTTGAACTTATTATTCGTGAGAAAAAAGAATTGGAAGATAAATTAGTTTCTTTGAATGAACGTTTAGGGCATTTCAGCACAATTGAAGATACTTTGCATAAGTCAATTGTCGTAGCTCAGGAAGCAGCCGAAGAAGTTAGAGGAAATGCACAAAAAGAGGCAAAGCTAATCATTCGTGAAGCAGAAAAAAATGCTGATAGAATCGTGAATGAATCTTTATCAAAAGCACGTAAAGTTGCACTGGAAATTGAGGATTTGAAAAAACAATCCAAAGTGTTTAGAACAAGATTTAAATTATTGATCGAGGCTCAACTCGATCTCCTCGGCAGTGATGACTGGGAACATTTAATGGAGTATGAAATCGATGCTTCAGAATTAAAATCTCTTCAAGAAGTTGAAGATTGACTTCCAATAGTTGTGAGCATATAATAATGAATACCTATTTTATAAAAACGATGACAGGGACAGTACAATTCTTGTAAACCTATAACAGCGATTCAGGGATAGTGTAAGCCTGGAATAGGAGAGAAATGGAAAATCACCCTTGAGTTCTTAATTCGAAAGCATGATGTTAGTAGATGAAAGCGGCCAATCCACGATACGGAAAATTGAGTGGGCAATAATAATTTGCTTATTTGGGTGGTACCGCGGGAAATATACCTTCTCGTCCCTTTATTGGGATGAGAAGGTTTTTTATTTTTATACTGGAGGTTTTAAACATGGAATATAAAGACACGTTATTAATGCCGAAAACAGAATTTCCGATGCGAGGAAACTTGCCTAAAAAAGAGCCGGAAATCCAAGCCCGTTGGGAAGAATTGAATATTTACAATAAAGTACAGGAACGTACGAAAGGCAGACCTCTATTTGTTTTACATGATGGGCCTCCTTATGCAAACGGAGATCTCCATATGGGGCATGCTTTGAATAAAACATTAAAGGATTTTATTGTTCGTTATAAATCAATGAGCGGATATTGCGCTCCATATGTACCGGGGTGGGATACGCACGGTTTGCCAATTGAACAGGCATTAACGAATAAAGGCGTCAAGCGCAAAGAAATGACGGTTGCTGAATTCAGAGAGCTTTGTACCAAATATGCATATGAACAAATTGATAACCAAAGGCGGGAGTTTAAGCGTCTCGGTGTAAGGGGAGATTGGGAAAATCCTTATATTACTTTAAAACCAGAATATGAAGCACAGCAAATTCAAGTATTTGGAGAAATGGCCAAAAAAGGCTATATTTACAAAGGGAAAAAGCCGGTGTACTGGTCTCCATCTAGTGAATCTGCACTTGCAGAAGCAGAAATTGAATATCAGGATAAACGTTCCCCTTCTGTTTACGTTTCCTTTCAAGTTACAGATGGGAAGAACGTAGTACCTGAAAAATCTAAATTTATCATTTGGACGACAACTCCTTGGACAATTCCAGCAAATCTAGCTATTGCCGTAAACCCAGATTTGGACTATGTTGTTGTTCAAGTGAATGAGAATCAATATATTGTTGCTAAAGACCTTTTAGAGTCCGTAAATTCTGTCCTAAAATGGGAAAATGCAGAAACGGTTCAAACTGTAAAAGGAGCAGAATTAGAAAAAGTAGTTGCTAAACATCCATTTTATGATAGGGAATCCCTTGTCGTTTTAGGTGACCACGTAACGACTGATTCCGGTACAGGATGTGTTCATACAGCTCCTGGGCATGGGGAAGATGACTTTTATGTTGGACAAAAATATAATCTGGACGTGCTTTGCCCAGTGGATGATAAAGGCCATATGACAGAAGAGGCACCGGGTTTTGAAGGATTATTTTACGATGCGGCGAATAAGCCAATTACTGAAAAACTTGAAGAGGCTGGAGCACTACTTAAATTAGAGTTTATCACGCACTCATATCCACATGATTGGAGAACGAAAAAACCGGTTATTTTCAGAGCTACTTCGCAATGGTTTGCATCGATCAAGGATTTCCGTCCGGAACTACTTGAAGCCATTAAAGAAGTAAAATGGGTTCCGAATTGGGGAGAAACAAGGCTTTATAATATGGTTAGAGACCGTGGCGATTGGTGTATTTCTAGACAGCGCGTATGGGGAGTTCCGATTCCTGTGTTCTATGCTGAAAATGGTGATATTATCATCACAGATGAGACAATTTCCCATGTTTCAACATTATTTAGAGAGCATGGATCAAATATTTGGTTTGAAAAAGAAGCTGTGGACCTTTTGCCTGACAGTTTTACACATCCTGGAAGTCCTAATGGGATCTTCACTAAAGAAACCGACATTATGGATGTTTGGTTTGACTCAGGCTCTTCACATCAAAGCGTGCTTGTAGAAAGAGATGATCTAAAGCGCCCTGCTGATCTATATTTGGAAGGATCTGACCAATATAGAGGCTGGTTTAACTCATCGCTTACAACCTCTGTTGCCGTAACAGGCAAAGCTCCTTATAAAGGTGTTTTGAGCCATGGATTTGTTCTTGATGGTGAAGGCAGAAAAATGAGTAAATCTTTAGGAAATGTTATTGTTCCCGCGAAGGTGACGAACCAACTTGGAGCGGAAATTGTTCGTCTTTGGGTTTCATCCGTTGATTATCAAGCAGATGTACGCGTATCTGATGCAATTTTGAAACAAGTAAGCGAGGTATACCGTAAAATCCGTAACACCTTCCGTTTCTTACTTGGGAATCTTGCTGATTTCAATCCTGAAGTAGATGCGATTGAATATAGTAAGCTTAGAGAAGTAGATCAATTTATTTTAGTAAGATTGAACCAATTAATTAAAGACGTGCGGAATTCCTATGAAAACTATGAGTTCATGAACATCTACCATGCAGTGAATAATTTCTGTACATTGGATTTAAGCTCTTTCTATATGGACTTTGCAAAAGATGTATTATATATCGAATCTAAAAACCATTATGAGCGCAGAGCTATGCAGACGGTTATGTATGAAAGTGTTGTTACTCTAACTAAATTACTGTCACCTATTTTACCTCATACTGCGGACGAAGTTTATGCGTTTATTCCAGGTGTAAATGAAGAAAGTGTTCAGCTGACAGATATGCCTGAGTTTAGAGAACTAGATGGTGCCGATAAACTTGAAGATAAATGGTCAGAGTTTTTAAAGCTGCGTGATGACGTCTTAAAAGCATTAGAAGAAGCAAGAAATGAGAAAGTTATTGGAAAATCTTTGACGGCTAAAGTTACTTTATATGTTAATGATGATGTAAAAGCTCTATTGGATAGTCTGTCAGAGAGCATGAATCAATTATTTATCGTTTCTGGTTTTGAAGTAGCTGGATCAGTGGAAGAAGCCCCAAGTAATGCTCTAAAACTCAAGTCCGCTGCGATTATAGTAGAAAAAGCTGAAGGGGAAACATGCGAAAGATGCTGGGTTGTTACACCTGAAGTTGGAAAGGTTCATGAGCACCCAACACTTTGCCTACGTTGTGCATCCGTTGTAAAAGCAGACTATTGATAGAAATAGATTGCCTTCCGTATTTTTGGCGGAAGGCTTTTAAAATCCTGTTTTAAATGCTTTATTTATGCTAAAATTCACAAAGGGCATCTTACTAGGAATCGGGGGAAGTATAATGATATATTATGCAATAGCATTATTTTTGATCGCTATTGATCAGCTCACTAAATGGATTATTGTACATAATATGGATTTGGGACAAAGAATTACAGTCATTGATAACATTTTTTATATTACTTCACATCGTAATCAAGGAGCCGCTTGGGGAATATTACAAGGACAAATGTGGTTATTTTATATCATTACTGTCATCGTAATTGCGGCAGTTATTTATTATTTAGAAAAACATGCAAAAGGAAAGCCATTATTTCAGTTGAGTTTGGCTTTTATATTAGGTGGGGCAATCGGGAACTTTTTAGATCGTCTATTTAGAAAAGAAGTAGTCGATTTTCTAGATACTTATATTTTTACGTATGATTTTCCAATTTTCAATATTGCGGATTCCGCGTTAACAATCGGAGTCATTTTAATTTTCATCCAGATGATAAAAGAGGGGCGCGAAGAAAAGGTGAAACCTCATGAACAAAATTGAACATGTAATAGTTGAAGCTGAAAAAGGTGAGCGTCTTGATAAGGTCATTACAGGACTAAACTCTGAATGGTCACGCTCACAAGTTCAGCAATGGATTCGGGACGGGCATATAGACGTAAATGGGGGAAATGAAAAGGCAAATTATAAATGTAACGTGAATGATATAATCGTTATATCAATTCCTGAACCGGAACCTTTGAACGTCGAACCCGAACATATGGAGCTAGATATATATTTTGAAGATGCTGATGTACTTGTTGTCAATAAGCCTAAGGGAATGGTAGTCCATCCTGCTCCAGGTCATTATACCGGAACACTTGTAAATGGAATAATGGCACACTGTAATGACTTATCCGGAATAAATGGGATCATGCGCCCAGGCATCGTACATCGAATTGATAAAGATACTTCAGGATTATTAATGGTCGCAAAAAATGACGCTGCCCATGTTAGTCTTGTTAACCAACTTGTGGAAAAATCTGTTACGCGGAAATACTTTGCACTTGTACACGGTGTGATTCCGCATGATCATGGAACGATTGATGCACCTATCGGAAGAGATAAGGATGATCGTCAAAGTATGACAGTCGTAGATGGTGGAAAACATGCCGTCACTCATTTTAGTGTTCTTGAGAGATTTAGCGACTATACATATGTTGAATGTGTATTAGAGACTGGAAGAACACATCAAATTCGGGTTCATATGAAATATATTGGTTACTCTCTTGTGGGAGATCCTAAATATGGACCTAGAAAAACAATGGATATGGATGGTCAAGTTTTGCATGCTGGAATCCTTGGATTTGTCCACCCTCGGACAAATGAATACATGGAATTTTCCGCACCAATACCTGATTATTTTGGAGAACTTCTAGGAAAATTGCGAGATGGCAATTGACAAAGGTAATTAAAAGTAATATAGTGTTTATAGTTTAATAAGCACCTTTAATTTAGTCCAGAGAGGCTGAGAAGGATACGACCTAATGCTATCGGTAATTTTTAGCCGTGCGCAAATTTGTTTTGGGATTAGTATACCCTCTTGCCTTTTGGCGAGAGGGTTTTTTACTTTGAACAAATAAGAGGTGAAATGTAATGGTACAAAAAACAATTGTCCTAGACGAAAAATCAATTCAAAGAGCACTAACTCGAATTGCTCATGAAATTATCGAACGGAATAAAGGTATCAGTGATTGCATCCTCGTTGGAATAAAAACAAGGGGAATTTATCTTGCGGATAGACTGGCAAAGCGAATTGAAAAAATTGAAGGGCAATCTATTTCGGTCGGGGAACTGGATATCACATTATACCGGGATGACCTGACAACAAAAACAAAAGATGCAGAGCCAGAAGTAAAAGGATCCCACCTTCCAACTAATATCAATAATAAAAGAGTCATTTTAGTTGATGACGTCTTGTATACAGGTAGAACTGTACGGGCCGCAATGGATGCTCTTGTGGACGTCGGAAGACCATCTGCAATACAGCTTGCCGTATTAGTTGACCGAGGCCACAGGGAACTGCCGATACGTGCGGATTTTATCGGAAAAAACATTCCCACTGCAAGTCTTGAAAGAATTGTTGTAGAACTTGCGGAATCGGATGGAAGCGATCAAGTAAGTATTTATAAAAATGAATAATTCCCTTTTAAAAACAGTCCTGTGAGGCTGGCAAAGGGAGGATGCATGGAAGCTAAGTAAAGCTTCTTCTTCACTGTACCCCTCTTTGTCGAATTAGGACATGGAGGGGTTTTTAATTTGATTAATATGGAGGATGAACAAATGAAACAGCATCTTGTGTCAATGAATGATTTATCCACGGAAGAAATAATGGATTTATTGAATTTGGCTGAATCATTTTCAAAAGGTGATCATTGGTCTCCAAATAAGAAAACATTTGCAGCTAATTTATTTTTTGAGCCTAGTACAAGGACAAAGACGAGTTTTGAAGTAGCGGAACGTAGACTTGGTTTGGATGTCATTCCTTTTGAAACAGGGTCCTCCAGCTTGTTAAAGGGTGAATCCTTATATGACACTGTTAAAACATTAGAAGCGATTGGAATCGATGTGGCGGTGATCCGTCATGAAAAAGATCATTATTATGATGAACTAATTAATAAGGTAAACGTTAAAATAATAAACGGCGGAGATGGCTGCGGCCAACACCCAACCCAATCACTTTTGGACTTACATACAATTAAGCAGGAATTTGGAACATTTAATGGGCTTAAAGTGGCGATAGTAGGGGATTTAAGGCATAGCAGAGTGGCAAAATCAAATCGTGATGCTTTAAGAGCCTTAGGTGCTGATGTCGTTTTTTCTGGACCATCAGAGTGGTTTATCGATTCAGATACAGATATTAAATGTAATTTTAATATAGATGAAGTAGTAGAAACAGTTGACGTCTTAATGCTTCTAAGAATCCAACACGAAAGGCATTTCAGTCTTACAGCCATATCGGCCGATCAATATCATCAAAAATTCGGTTTAACTGAAGCTAGAGAAAAAAGAATGAAAAAATCGAGTATTATCATGCATCCGGCCCCGGTAAATAGAAACGTAGAAATCGCAGATAGTTTAGTAGAA
Organism: Lederbergia panacisoli; assembly: GCF_024626525.1. Classification (GTDB taxonomy): domain Bacteria; phylum Bacillota; class Bacilli; order Bacillales; family Bacillaceae_C; genus Lederbergia; species Lederbergia panacisoli. The sequence goes on along the minus strand of NZ_JANJGU010000002.1, from coordinate 197,698 downwards.
TGCAGTCGATCAAGAATCTTCAAGCAAATGGAAAATGGTGTGTATATAAGAATGGCTGTATTTAAAAAATTACTAGAACAATAGGAGGGCTACAAAATGAATTGGCTAATAAAAAACGCACGTACCATTAAAGGAACTTTAGAAACAACAGACCTTAGAATAAAGAACGGAAAAATAGCCGAAATCGGTGAAAATCTTGAAAATCTCGGTGAAGAAGAATTCGATGCAACAGGTTTTACGCTAGCACCTGGTTTTGTCGATCTTCACATCCATTTACGTGAACCTGGCGGCGAACATAAAGAGACAATTGAAACGGGTACTCTTGCTGCAGCAAAAGGCGGGTTTACGACAGTAGCAGCAATGCCAAATACAAAGCCTGTACCTGATACCCATGAGCAAATGAGCTGGCTAGTTAATGAATGCAAAGAACGCGGGTCTGTAAAGGTTTTGCCATATGCAGCCATTACGAAAAATCAAGAAGGAAATGAACTTGTTGATTTTGCAGCTCTTAAGGATGCAGGGGCGTTTGCTTTTACAGATGATGGGGTCGGTGTTCAAACAGCAGGCATGATGTATGAAGCAATGAAAAAAGCCGCTGAAGTAAATATGGCAATCGTCGCTCATTGTGAAGATAATTCATTAATATACGGTGGAGCCATTCACGAAGGAGAATATTCGAGGCAATCAGGTATACCTGGTATCCCATCCATTTGTGAGTCTGTTCATATTGCAAGGGATGTTCTTCTAGCTGAAGCCGCTGGTTGCCACTACCATGTATGCCACATCAGTACGAAAGAGTCGGTAAGAGCCGTTAGAGATGCTAAAAGAGCAGGTATACGTGTGACCGCAGAAGTTTCGCCACACCATTTACTTCTTTCAGATGAAGACTTAAATGGTAAAGATACAAACTTTAAAATGAACCCACCTTTAAGAGGACTAGATGATCGTAAAGCTTTAATCGAAGGACTGCTTGATGGAACAATTGATTTTATAGCAACCGATCATGCACCACATACAGCGGAAGAAAAAGCGAAAGGAATGAAATTTGCGCCATTCGGTATCGTTGGTTTAGAAACAGCTTTCCCGCTATTAAATACACATTTTGTCGAAAAAGGCATCTGTACCTTGGAGCAACTCATCGATTGGCTAACAAGCATACCTTCAAAAACCTTTGGGCTAAAAAGTGGAACTTTACAAATCGGTCAGGATGCAGATATAACATTGCTTGACTTAAATCTTGAGAAAGAAATTACACCTGAGAACTTTGCTTCAAAAGGGAAAAATACACCTTTTGGAGGGTGGAAATGCAAAGGGTGGCCGGCCACAACTTTCGTGAATGGCAAATTAATTTGGTCAGAAGGGATTGAAGGATAATGAAACGGAAACTTGTGTTAGAAGATGGAACAGTATTCGTAGGGAAAGCATTCGGCAGCAACGTAGATTCTATTGGAGAGGTTGTTTTCCATACAGGAATGACTGGATATCAAGAAGTAATATCAGATCCGTCTAATTATGGGCAAATCATTACGTTTAGTTATCCATTAATAGGAAATTACGGCATTAACCGCGATGATTTTGAAAGTATACAACCAGGCATTAAAGGGGTCGTCGTTAAAGAAGCAAGTGACTTTCCTTCCAATTGGCGCAGCAATATGTCGCTTGATGAATTTTTATCATTAAAGAATATACCCGGCATTGCGGGAATCGATACTAGAATGCTCACAAGATTAATTAGGGATAAAGGAACGTTAAAGGGTGCGATTTGTACTTTTGAAGAGAATACAGATATGATACTTTCGCGGTTACAGTCCGATTCATTCTCCGATACGCCGGTGAAAAAAGTTTCCGCAACAAAACCTTTTCCAAGCCCCGGACGAGGAAAAAGTGTTGTCGTGGTTGATTTCGGAGTCAAACACGGAATATTACGTGAGTTAACGGAGCGAGGTTGTGATATAAAAGTCGTACCTTATCATACATCGGCGGAAGAAATAAAATCATTAAACCCTGATGGGGTATTGCTTTCCAACGGACCAGGCAATCCGGAGATAATTCAAGAAGTTTGTGAAATGATCCAAGAGATTCAACAATATTTCCCTTTATTTGGAATTGGCCTAGGTCATCAATTATTTGCTCTTGCAAATGGCTGTAACACTGAGAAAATGACTTCTGGACATCGAGGAACAAGTTATCCCGTTAAGGAACTGGAAACAGGAAAAATCATTTTCACATCGCAAAATCATGGATACGAAGTAAGCGAATCATCGATTGATACCAGCATTCTTACAATTACACACAAAGCATTAAACGGAGATTCAGTTGAAGGAATCAAGCATAATCAACATCCAGCATTTTCACTTCAATACGAACCAGAAGCTTCTCCAGGGTCTGAGGATGGAAAAAAAGCATTTGATCAATTCTTAAATATCATGAATGAACAAATTGAAGGGGTGGAGTAACATGCCAAAACGTACTGATATAGAAAGTATTTTAGTCATAGGGTCAGGACCAATCGTAATAGGACAGGCAGCAGAATTTGATTATTCAGGTACGCAAGCATGTCTAGCCTTAAAAGAAGAAGGGTATCGTGTTATCTTAATTAACTCGAACCCCGCCACCATTATGACGGATACTGAAATTGCAGACGCAGTATATATCGAACCAATAACTCTAGAATTTGTATCAAGAATCATCCGTAAAGAAAGACCAGATGCCATCCTGCCAACTTTGGGCGGACAAACGGGATTAAATATGGCAATGCAGCTTGCAAAAGCCGGAGTTTTGGAAGAGTGTGAAGTGGAAATCCTCGGCACGAGGCTATCTGCCATTGAGCAGGCAGAAGACCGTGACCAATTTAGAGAACTGATGAATGCATTAAATGAGCCGGTTCCAGATAGTGATATCGTCCATACGCTGGAAGAGGCGATTGCTTTTACCGAGCAAGTAGGATTCCCAATCATTGTGCGACCTGCCTATACATTGGGCGGTACAGGCGGAGGAATCTGTGAAAATCTTGATGAATTAACGGAAATTGTTTCTAGTGGATTAAAGAACAGTCCAGTTGGCCAATGTTTAATCGAAAAAAGTATTGCAGGATATAAAGAAATAGAATTTGAAGTTATGCGTGACAGTAATGATAATGCCATCGTTGTTTGTAATATGGAAAATGTAGATCCCGTTGGAATTCATACTGGTGACTCTATAGTCGTCGCACCATGCCAAACATTAAGCGATAGAGAAGTTCAAATGATGAGAAATGCATCATTGAAAATTATTCGTGCCCTTGGAATTGAAGGTGGATGCAATGTACAGCTTGCACTAGATCCATATAGCTTTAATTATTATCTAATTGAAGTAAATCCACGTGTGAGTCGTTCCTCCGCACTTGCATCGAAAGCAACTGGCTTCCCGATAGCGAAGCTTGCAGCGAAAATTGCGGCTGGCTATACATTAGATGAAATTATGAACCCTGTCACAGGAAAAACATTTGCATGCTTTGAGCCGGGCATTGACTATGTCGTTACAAAGATTCCAAGATGGCCATTTGATAAATTTGAATCTGCGAATCGCAGGCTTGGAACACAAATGAAGGCGACTGGGGAAGTAATGGCGATAGGACGAACGTTTGAAGAATCATTATTAAAAGCTGTCAGATCGCTAGAGAGTAATGTCTTCCATTTGCAACACCCAGACGGTGGTCATTATACATCCGATTTCTTGCAAAAAAAGATTGAAAAAGCAACAGATGAACGCTTATTTTATATCGGGGATGCGCTAAGACAAGGAATTTCTATCGAAGAAATTCACGAATGGAGCAAAATTGATCTTTTCTTCCTATATAAAATGGAAAAGATTATAAAACTAGAAAACACTATAAGGGAAGAACCATTCAACATTGCACTTGGAAGAAAAGCTAAAGAATACGGTTTTTCAGATAAAACTGTAGCGGCATTATGGGAAGCAGATGAGAAAACAGTATATGAATGGCGTAAAACGAATGGAATCATTCCAGTTTATAAAAAAGTTGACACATGTGCCGGAGAATTTGAATCGGATACTCCATATTTTTACGGAACGTATGAAACTGAAAACGAATCGGTCAAGACTGATAAAAAGAGTGTTGTAGTAATAGGATCCGGTCCAATTAGAATTGGGCAAGGAATTGAATTCGATTATGCGACTGTTCATAGCGTATGGGCGATTCAAGAAGCTGGATATGAAGCGATTATTATTAACAGCAATCCTGAGACTGTATCAACAGATTTCAGCATCTCCGATAAACTTTATTTTGAGCCGCTAACTATTGAAGATGTGATGCATATCATCGATTTAGAGGAGCCAGAAGGTGTTGTCGTTCAATTTGGGGGTCAAACAGCAATAAATCTCGCAGCTGCTTTGGAAGATCGAGGAGTAAAAATTCTCGGAACATCACTTGAAAGCTTAGATCGCGCAGAAAATCGAGATAAGTTTGAAAATGCATTATCAGTACTTGGCATTCCGCAGCCAAAAGGAAAAACAGCATTCTCTGTCGAAGAAGCAGCGAAAATTGCGACAGAAATTGGCTACCCTGTGCTTGTTAGACCATCTTATGTACTCGGTGGTCGTGCGATGGAAATCGTCTATGAGGAGGGTGAACTGCTTCATTATATGGAGAACGCCGTAAAGGTGAATCCTGAACAACCCGTACTCGTCGATCGCTATTTAGTCGGTAAAGAAATTGAAGTAGATGCGATTTCAGATGGAGAAAACGTGCTAATCCCAGGGATTATGGAACATATTGAAAGAGCCGGGGTCCATTCAGGAGACTCGATCGCTGTTTACCCACCGCAAAATATAAGTGAAGAAATGAAAGGAAAAATAGTTGACTATACGATAAGACTTGCAAAGGGTCTCGAGATTGTCGGACTTTTAAACATCCAATATGTCATATCACAAAATGAACTATACGTTATTGAAGTAAATCCTAGATCAAGCCGGACAGTACCATTTTTAAGCAAAATAACCGGGATTCCTATGGCAAATGTAGCGACGAAAGTGATTTTAGGAGAGTCCTTATCATCATTAGGATATGAAACAGGAATTGCACCGGAACAAAAAGGAGTCTATGTGAAAGTACCAGTTTTCTCCTTTGCCAAATTAAGAAGAGTAGATATCACGCTCGGACCTGAAATGAAATCAACAGGTGAAGTAATGGGTAAGGATAAAACGATGGAAAAAGCATTATATAAAGGGCTTGTTGCGTCTGGTATGAACATAAAAACATATGGAACTGTTTTAATAACAGTCGCTGATAAAGATAAAAATGAAGCATTAGAGCTTGCGAAAAGATTTTCCGCCATCGGATACCGCATTATCGCAACGAGCGGAACTGCCGCAGCCATAGAAAAAGCAGGAATAAAAGTTGAAGTCGTCGATAAGATTGGTTCAACTGGTCCGACACTTATTGATGTCATCAGACAAGGAAAAGCACAAATTGTCATCAACACTCTTACAAAAGGAAAGCAACCAGAGCGGGACGGATTTAGAATTAGAAGAGAGTCCGTAGAAAATGGTGTGGCTTGTTTAACATCGTTAGATACCGCAGAAGCAATTCTTGGAGTTCTGGAATCAATGGTCTTCTCTGCAGAGGCGATGGGAAAAGATAAAGAGGCGGTGTATCAATGATACAGCAAGAAAAAATGCTTGTCGTGTCCCAAAACCAAATAGCAAAAGATATATTTGAGCTGACTTTAGAAGGTAGCCTTGTGGATGAAATGGAGAATCCGGGACAATTTGTTCATATTAGAACAAATCCCGGACTCGATCCCCTTTTGCGTAGACCGATTAGTATTGCATCAATTGATAGAGCAAAGAATCAGTTCACTGTTATATATCGAGCCGAAGGGAAAGGGACAAGACTTCTTTCCATGAATGTAGACGGAACTCGGATTGATGTATTAGGTCCGCTGGGAAATGGCTTTCCTACTGATGAAATCCATTCGGGCGAAACAGCCTTGCTAATTGGGGGAGGTATCGGTGTCCCTCCTTTATATGAACTTGCAAAACAATTAAACAAACAAGGTACTAAAACAATTCATATACTCGGTTTTGAAACAGCTGATAAGGCTTTTTATGAAGAAAAATTTAGCGAACTTGGGGAAACTTATATTGCAACAGTTGATGGTTCAATAGGTACACGTGGTTTTGTAACTAATGTTATTGATGACAACGAAATAGATTTTGATGTGCTTTATTCTTGCGGACCTACTCCTATGCTTAAAGCATTGGAAGAACGATATAAAGGAAGAAAAGCGTATCTATCACTTGAACAAAGAATGGGCTGTGGGATCGGAGCTTGCTTTGCATGTGTCTGTCATCTAGCAGATGATCCAACTGGTTCGAAATATGTAAAAATTTGCAGTGATGGCCCTGTTTTTCCAATCGGGAAGGTGGTTTTAACGTGAATCGACTACAGATAGAATTACCTGGCTTGTCACTAAAAAATCCGGTTATGCCAGCATCTGGCTGTTTCGGTTTCGGAAAAGAATATAGTCAGTTTTATGATTTATCCATTCTCGGGGCGATCATGATCAAGGCGACAACATTAGAGCCGAGGTATGGAAACCCAACACCTCGAGTAGCTGAGACGTCAGCTGGAATGTTAAATGCGATTGGCTTGCAAAACCCAGGATTAAATGGAGTTTTGGCAAACGAACTTCCGTGGCTGGAACAATATGATGTTCCCATTATCGCGAATGTAGCTGGATCAGAAACAGAAGATTATGTAGAAGTTGCAGAAAAAATCTCAGTTGCTCCAAATGTGAAAGCTTTAGAATTAAACATCTCTTGCCCGAACGTAAAAAAAGGTGGAATTGCATTTGGAACAATCCCAGGAGTGGCGGCGGAGTTAACGAAACGAGTAAAAGAAGTTTCATCTGTTCCTGTTTATGTAAAGTTATCACCAAATGTTGCAGATATAGTAGGGATGGCTCAAGCTGTAGAAGAAGCAGGAGCAGATGGTCTTACAATGATCAATACATTACTCGGTATGCGGCTTGATAGTAAAACCGGGAAACCAATTTTAGCGAATAAAAGCGGTGGGTTATCGGGTCCGGCTATTAAACCTGTTGCCATCAGAATGATTTACGAAGTAAGCCAGAAAGTAAATATTCCGATTATTGGTATGGGCGGTATCGAATCTACTGATGATATTATCGAATATTTTTATGCTGGGGCTAGTGCAGTGGCTATTGGAACGATGAATTTTACAGATCCATTCATTTGTCCTCGGCTAATTGAAGAACTCCCGAGCAAACTGGACGAACTTCAAGTTACACATATCAGTGAATTAACCGGAAGGAGCTGGAAAACATATGGTACAAAAGCCAATCATTGCTCTTGATTTTCCGGATCGAGAATCTGCCGAACAATTTTTATATCACTTCAAAGATGAACAACTTTTTGTAAAAGTGGGGATGGAGTTATTTTACAGGGAAGGCTCATCCTTCATTAATTGGTTAAAATCTCAAGGACATCATATTTTTCTTGATTTAAAATTACATGATATCCCGAATACCGTTTATAGTGCGATGAAAGTATTGGCTATTCTTGGTGTAGATATGGTCAACGTTCATTCTGCGGGTGGCTATAAAATGATGGAATATGCGTTAAAGGGCTTAAAAGAAGGAACACCAGAAGGAATGAAAAGACCAAAATTGATTGCAGTTACTCAATTGACAAGTACGAGTGAAGAACAAATGCAGCGTGAACAATTGATTGATCGAGAATTAAAGGATTCAGTTTTACATTATGCAAAACTTGCATTTGCAGCTGGTCTTGATGGGGTTGTCTGCTCGGCTCTTGAAGCGGGGGAGATATCAGAAGTAACAAATCAAGAGTTTTTAAAAGTTACTCCTGGGATTCGTATGGTGGGGGATAATTCTCATGATCAGACACGGATTGTGACACCATCGGACGCTAGAAAACTAGGATCTTCCCATATAGTAGTAGGGCGATCCATCACACAAGCTGACGAACCTTTACAAGGATACGAACGGGTAAAACTAGAATGGGAGTTGAGATAAGTGATTTCAGAAAAAATTGCGGAAAAACTATTAGAAATAGAAGCAGTATTTTTACGTCCAAATGATCCATTTATATGGTCTTCTGGCATCAAATCTCCAATCTATTGTGATAATAGAATGACACTATCATATCCAACACTTAGAAAAGAAATAGCAGGTGGACTTGTAGACATAATAAAAAACGAATTTCCGGATGTAGAGTTGATCGCTGGAACAGCAACAGCCGGAATTCCTCATGCAGCATGGGTCAGTGACCTATTAGAATTGCCGATGTGCTACGTAAGATCGTCAGCGAAAAGTCATGGAAAAGGGAACCAAATCGAAGGTAAGATCACAAATGGGCAAAAGGCTGTTGTAGTTGAGGATCTTATTTCAACTGGGGGCAGTGCCATAGCGGCTGCTGAAGCTCTTAGTTCGGCCGGTATTGAAGTTCTAGGCATTGTGTCCATTTTTACATACGAACTGGAAAAAGGCAGACAGCGATTGCACGAAGCAAATGTAAAAGCCGTTTCCTTGACGGACTATAGCAATTTAATAAATGTAGCTTTGAAAAATGGCATAATTGAAGAAAAAGATGTGGCTCTTTTAGAAAGCTTTAGGGAAAATCCTGAAGGTTGGATTAAGTAGGAGAATTGAAGCTCTGTTAAGCTTATATGAAACAAAAATATCACAAACGACTCAAGATATTAGTAAGTTACATTATTTTCATCCTGAATCAAGTATTGAGTCAACATGAAAACCCATTGAGGCATTGAGTCCAGCAAAAACCAATGATGAATATCTCAATCAAGTTGGTTAAGACTAATGTTACAGCAAAAAACCAACGATAACTGCCACAATCACGCAGATTGGGAGTTTATGTAAGACCTAGAGCTTTTAAAAATATTTCTAAATTATTATTAATCAAACAAAAAAACTGTCCTGTTCACGGGACAGTTTTGTACTTCAAATTAAGTTCTCTGCATTTCCTTCACTCTATCCTCATTCGGTGTTACATACACCGTCTGCTGATTGTCGTAAATAACAAATCCAGGTTTAGATCCATTGGGCTTTTTTACATGTCTAATTTTAGTGAAGTCGACCGGTACGGAAGCTGAGTTTTTGGCCTTGCTGAAATAGGCTGCTAACATAGCGGCTTCAAGTATGGTTTCTTCCGTCGGCTCCTTACTGCGGATGACGACATGAGAACCGGGGATATCTTTCGTATGGAACCAGATTTCGTCGCGAGCAGCCAGTTTATTCGTTAAATAATCATTTTGTTTATTATTTTTACCAACGAGAATTTCGCTGCCGTCTGAAGCTTCGTATCGGTCAATAACTGGTTTGGCGTTTGGATTTTTCCTTTGTCCTTTTTTATGCCTTAGCCTTAAGTATCCCTGTTCTGCCAGTTCCTCACGAATTTCTTCAATGTCTCTAGTCGATGCTGATGTAAGTTGTTGCAGCAATCCGTCAAAATAGGCAATTTCATTTTCGGCTTTTCTAATTTGTTCCTCAACAACTTGTACGGAATTTTTCGCTTTTTGATATTTCGTATAATAGCTTTGGGCGTTTTCCGATGGACTTTTTCTCGGATCTAGCACAATGGACATTTGTCCACCGTTTTCATCATAATAATTAATAACGGAAATTTCCTTCATCCCTCTTTTAAGCAGGTGCATATTTGCAGTGAGTAATTCTCCAAGTAATTGATACTCATCTGCTTTTTCTGCAGCTTCCAAAGTCGCTTGCAGTTTTTTCACTTTCGATTCATTCTTATTTTTTTCATTTTTCATCAATCTTTCAAGATCAAACGCTTGCTGCTTCACGCGGTCGCGATCAGCTTTACCAAAATAAAAGCGATCGAGCATTTCGCTTAATGAAGCAAACTGCTTATTCTCTCCTTTTAAATGAGAAAAAAGGAATAAATAAAACTGCTCTTTATCATCCGCAATTGTAATTGCAGGCTCATATTGATGGTCTTTTAACACATCCATGAGGCGAACAAACGTCATTGGAACGGTTTCTCTGTTCGCAAGACCTGCTTTAAAAATCAATTCTTTTGCATAAATAGGTGAAAATCCAGAAAATCGTTCGACTATTTGTTTATCGAGCTTCCCACTATTAAAATCAATTTCTTTTAAGACGTCCTCTTCCGATGAAGAAAACGGATTTACCTTATCCTGATCAGGCGGATAAATATAAGTAGAACCTGGCAAAATTGTTCGATAACTATTTAATGACATTGGAATATGCTTAATGCTGTCGATAATTCTTTCCTTTTCTTTATCAACTAAAACAATATTGCTATGTCTTCCCATAATTTCTATCGTCAATTGTTTATAAGACTCATCACCAAGCTCATCTCGACCACGTATCTCGAAAATAATAATCCGGTCCATGCCAACCTGTTTAATATCTTGTAGAATAGCGCCTTCCAAATGTTTTCTTAAAATCATACAAAACATCGGCGGTTCGTTCGGATTATCAAATGTATCCTCTGTTATTTGCACTCTTGCATAACTTGGATGAGCGGAAAGGAGGAGCTTATGATTCTGTCTTCCGGCTCTTACAACCATTACTAGCTCATTTTTATAAGGCTGATGAATTTTACTAATTCTTCCACCTGTAAGGGTGGTTTTTAGTTCATGTACCATTGCCCGTGTGAAAAAACCATCAAATGGCATTTAAAACATCCTCTTCCTAATTAAAATCGTTCCTTTATATTCCTTTAGCGAAAATTATATCATGAAATAGTAAGACACTGAATAAACTTCCTACTATAATAGGACAACTTCTGTTTGTCGAGGAGGAAGAGAGTGATGGCCGCGTGTTGTATCATGGGATGAAAGAATCCGAAGTAGAACAATCTCTAAATACGAGTATTAAAAAAGGACTATCAGAAAAAGCAGTCGATGCGCGCAGAAAAAGATTCGGGTGGAATGAATTATCAGAAGGTGAAAAACAATCAGCTATCCTGCTTTTCTTTAGTCAATTTAAGGATTTCATGGTGCTCGTTTTACTAGGAGCTACCCTTCTTTCTGGACTTCTTGGTGAATATGTAGACGCCATTGCTATTATGGCGATTGTCCTAATCAATGGTTTATTAGGATTTTTTCAAGAAAGAAAAGCGGAGAAATCTTTGCAGGCATTAAAAAATTTATCGGCGCCCCAAGTAAACGTACTTCGAGATGGAAAATGGATGAAAATCAATTCCCGTGAAGTCGTGCCCGGCGATATTTTAAAATTTACGAGCGGGGACCGGATGGGGGCAGACGTCAGAATCATTATCTCCAATAATTTAGAAATAGAAGAGTCGGCTCTAACGGGAGAATCGATTCCAACAGTAAAACATACGTATCCATTAGAAGATGAGTCTCCTAATTTAGGAGATATGAATAATATGGGTTTCATGGGGACGCTTATTACTCGTGGAAACGGAATTGGAATCGTTACATCGACTGGAATGTCTACTGCAATGGGAAGAATTGCCGATATGATTCAGTCAACTACGTCTATGATGACACCATTGCAAAGAAGATTAGAACAGCTTGGGAAAATACTGATTACTGTAGCTTTGTTTTTAACATTACTTGTTGTTGCAGCAGGAATCGTCCATGGACATGATGTTTATACAATGTTCCTTGCAGGAGTATCATTGGCAGTAGCGGCTATACCCGAAGGCTTGCCAGCAATTGTGACAGTAGCCTTATCGCTAGGGGTACAGAGGATGATCAAAAAAAATGCGATTGTCCGCAAACTGCCTGCTGTTGAGACATTAGGCTGCGCTTCCGTTATTTGTTCAGATAAGACGGGAACGATGACGTTAAATAAAATGACTGTTACTCACCTTTGGAGCGGAGGAAAAACTTGGTTTGTAAAAGATGATGATCAAGAAAAAACATCAGGGAAATTTTTTGAAAAAGATAAACTAGTAGATCCTCATAAAGAAAAGTCAATTTCTCAGCTGCTTTCCTTCGGAGTTCTTTGTAATGATACTGAATTGGTTATTCAAGGCAATTCTTTAGCAATAGATGGTGATCCAACTGAAGGCGCATTGCTTTTCTCTGCTATGAAAGCAGATATGCATAAGGATGAACTGACTAAACAATTTACAATTGAAAAAGAGTTCCCTTTTGATTCGTCAAGAAAAATGATGACTGTAATTGTAAAGGATGCCAACGGAAAAAGATTTTCGATTACTAAAGGTGCTCCTGATGTATTAATCGAAAAATGTGAATCTATATTATGGGAAGGGAAGCAACGTTTATTAAATATTCAACTAGTAAATGAAGCGAAAGGGGCAGTGAATAATCTTGCCGCCCAAGCTTTACGAACAATAGCGATCGCTTTTAAGCCATTACACTCGAATCACATTCCGCAAAAGGAAGAAGAAGTAGAAAAAGGTTTAACGTTTATAGGGTTGCAAGGTATGATTGATCCACCTCGCCCTGAAGTGAGAGCAGCAGTAGCCGAATGTAAAACGGCAGGAATTAAAACAGTCATGATTACGGGAGACCATAAAGCGACAGCTTGTGCCATTGCTGAACAGCTCGGAATTCTCGGGCCTAATGATCAAGTGATGGATGGCCAGCTGTTAAATGAGTTATCTGTTGAGGAATTAGAAAATGTTGTAGAAGATGTCGCTGTTTTTGCTAGGGTCACACCAGAACATAAATTAAAAATAGTGAAAGCTTTTCAAAACCGGGGACATGTCGTTGCCATGACAGGCGATGGCATTAACGATGCGCCTGCCATTAAAGCGGCAGATATTGGGATAGCAATGGGGATCACAGGAACAGATGTCGCAAAAGAGGCTTCCTCTCTCATTTTACTTGACGATAATTTTGCAACGATTAAAGCGGCTATAAAAGAAGGCAGAAATATTTACGAAAATATCCGGAAGTTTATTCGTTATTTACTTGCTTCAAACGTCGGGGAAATTTTAGTTATGCTATTTGCGATGCTTATGTCACTGCCATTACCGTTAGTTCCGATTCAAATACTTTGGGTGAACCTCGTGACGGATGGTTTGCCGGCGATGGCATTAGGTCTAGACCAACCAGAAGAAAATGTGATGAAAAGAAAACCGCGCCATGTTAAAGAAGGGGTCTTCGCCAGGAAATTAGGCTGGAAAATCATTTCAAGGGGCTTTTTAATTGGGATTGCCACCTTGATTGCCTTTATCGTCATCTACCATAGAAACCCTAATGACTTGCCATATGCACAGACAGTTGCATTTGCTACACTCGTTATGGCTCAGCTTATTCATGTATTTGATTGTAGAAGTGAAATTTCCGTCTTTTCAAGGAATCCATTTGAAAATAAATACTTAGTATGGTCGGTTATTTCCTCTGCGGCCCTCATGGTTGCTGTTATTTATGTACCAATGCTCCAGCCAATTTTTCATACGGTCTCCATAGAAGCGATTGATTGGTTATTAATAGTAGGAATGAGCGCCTTACCAACTTTTTTACTAGCAGGATCATTTTTTATAAGAAAAAAGAAATGACTTATGATATAATTCTAAAGGTGATAGAGGATTCTCTATTGCCTTTTCTTTATTGATAAATTAGAAATGATAAATTTGATACTTTGTGGATAACTTTCCAGGAAAAATTTTCCGTACGTCTGCGCCTTTGTTCTGAACGTCAAAAAATCTTAATCAAGAGTATAGAAATAAAGAAAAAAACCGATAGTTAGATTGGGGGAGCAATATGTCAATTAAGCTCTTAAACATAGGGTTTGGGAATATCGTTTCAGCAAATCGTATTATATCAATTGTACGACCTGAATCTGCACCTATCAAGAGGATCATTCAAGATGCGCGTGATCGTGCTACATTAATAGATGCTACATATGGAAGACGGACGAGGGCAGTTATTATAATGGATAGTGAACATGTCATACTCTCTGCAGTGCAGCCGGAAACGGTCGCTCAGCGCTTGTTTGGGAAGGATGACAATGAAGAAGGGTAGGAACAAAGCACAATGAAAGAAAAAGGATTGCTTATTGTACTTTCTGGCCCATCAGGTGTTGGAAAAGGGACAGTGAGGCAGGCGGTATTTTCTCGTCCAGACGCAAAATTTGAATATTCCATTTCGATGACAACGAGAAAACCTCGTGAAGGGGAAATTGATGGTGTTGATTACTTCTTCAGAAGTCGCGGGGAATTTGAACAATTAATCAAAGAAGGCAAATTATTGGAGTACGCTGAATATGTCGGCAATTATTATGGGACACCCCTTGATTATGTTAATGAAACACTTGCATCAGGGAAGGATGTCTTCCTGGAAATAGAAGTGCAAGGTGCTAGGCAAGTTCGCGAAAAAGTTCCTGATGGTTTATTTATTTTTCTCATGCCGCCTAGTCTTAATGAACTTGAAAGCAGAATTGTTGGAAGAGGAACAGAATCTATGGAATTAATACATAATCGTATGGAAGCAGCAAAAAAGGAGATTGAATTAATGAGCCTATACGATTATATCGTTGTAAATGATCATGTAGATTCAGCAGTTGACCGCATAAATGCAATCGTCCTTGCTGAGCATTGCCGCAGTGAGAGAGCAGCTTCGAAATACATAAAAATGCTGGAGGGAAAATAAATGCTATATCCATCAATTGATAAACTAATGAATGTCATTGATTCTAAATATTCACTCGTAACAATTTCCGCTCGCCGTGCCCGAAATTTTCAAGAAGAAGAAAATCCAAAGTTGGATAAATATCGCTCATATAAATATGTAGGTAAAGCGCTTGAAGAAATATATGACGGCGTACTGCAACTAAAACAAACAGAAGAAGACAAATCATAACAACAATTTTGATGGCAACCTATTATTGGTTGTCTTTTCTATTATTTTGAGTCAATAATAATATATAAATGAAAATGTTAAATATATTTTCGGAATTTCGAGCGGCAAATTTGCTTAGACACCAAAGAAGCGTAACATATATATTTTTTAAAAAGGTTGTTTTATTATCATGGTTCTTACCAAGATAGTGCCTGGTTGATTTCCGCTACAGTTGCTCGCTTTCCCCCCGGAAAGCGTCCGCCTGGAACGGAAATCAACGGTGGTTAGCTCTTACGTTGTATGTAGATTATTATCTCGTTCAAAATAGAACGGGTAACTTTACTAATAAAAAGTGAAATATCCCCCTATTTAATATAGGAGGAAAACCTTGTACCATCTGACTCGGTGAATGCCGAGAATCTATTTAAGAGATAGGGGTTTAAAAAATGAGCGGGAAAAATATATTATTATGTGTAAGTGGGGGAATTGCGGTTTATAAGGCTTGTGCACTTACTAGTAAGCTCGTGCAAAGTGGCTTTAATGTGAAAGTCATAATGAGTGAATCAGCCATAAAATTTGTATCTCCTCTCACCTTCCAAGCATTGTCAAGAAATGAAGTATATACTGATACATTTATTGAAAATAACCCTAAGGTGATTGCTCATATAGATGTTGCTGATTGGGCAGATCTGATTATAGTTGCACCAGCAACAGCAAACATGATCGGAAAATTAGCAAATGGTATAGCGGATGATATGATTTCAACCACAATGCTTGCGGCAACAGCACCAGTTTGGATTGCTCCCGCTATGAATGTTCATATGTATAATCATCCTGCTGTGCAAAAAAACATCAACACACTTTTTAATTTCGGATACCGATTCATAGAGCCGGGTGAAGGATATTTAGCTTGCGGCTATGTTGGAAAAGGAAGATTGGAAGAACCGGAAGCAATAGTAGAGTTAATTATTTCACATTTCGGACCGCAGTTTTTACCGTTTAAAGGCAAAAACATTTTAATAACAGCGGGTCCTACGAAAGAAAAAATTGATCCTGTACGGTATCTTACTAATCATTCAAGTGGAAAAATGGGATATGCGTTTGCAGAGGAAGCAGTAAAAATGGGGGCGAATGTTATCCTAGTTTCCGGAGCGGATCATCTTCCGGTTCCAAATGGTGTTACTTTTATCAAAATCGAAAGTGCAGATGACATGTATAATGCTGTGATGAAATATTTTCCCGACGTTGATGTCGTTATTAAAAGTGCCGCTGTGGCAGATTACAGGCCTAGTCAAGTTTCCGATAAGAAAGTGAAAAAAAAGGATGGAAACTTAATGATAGAATTTGAGAGAACAAAAGACATTTTACAGGAATTAGGGAAAAATAAGAAGCATCAATTTCTCGTTGGGTTCGCTGCTGAGACACATGATATGGAACAATTTGCTCTACAAAAGTTGGAAAGAAAAAATCTAGATATGGTTGTTGCCAATAATGTTCTTGAATCAGGTGCAGGATTTTCAGGTGATACAAATATCGTTACGATTTTCCATAAAGATCATTCTATTAAAAAGCTACCTTTGTTAAGTAAGCATGAAACAGCGAAAGAAATTTTAGGAGAAATACTCACTAAAATCGGAGACTTGAAATAATGAACATAGCTACAGTCATTGTTGACGTACCTGCCCTTGGGACAGATAAGGAATTTGATTACCTTGTTCCTAAAAAATGGCTTGGGGTCATCGAACCAGGGATGAGGGTGGCGGTTCCTTTTGGCCCAAGAACGATTCAAGGATTTGTTACTGGATTAAAAATAGATAGTCCTTTTTCGAATAAATTAAAAGAATTGAAAGAGCCGCTTGATTTAACACCTGTACTGAACGAAGAGTTGCTTGCACTTGGAGAGTGGTTGGCAACCGATACACTTTCTTTTAAAATCTCATGTTTTCAAGCGATGCTTCCAGCAGCCATGAAAGCAAAATACGAAAAAAGATTTCGGCGAATTAATATGGAAGATAATCCATTTCTAGATGAACTATTTAAAGGACAAACGGAAATATCTTGGAAAACGGCAGAGGAACAGAATATCCTTCAAGCCATTCGTGAAGAAATAACAAAAGGCAATGCCGAAGTAATATACGATGTTAAAAGTCGGGCACGGAAAAAAACAGTTAAAGTCTATCAAACTATAATGGACAATGAGAATATTTTAGCTTTATTCAATTCACTGCCATCAAATGCAAGTAATCAAAAGAAGATTTTGGAATACGTCTTAAAGGTACAGTCTGATCAATATACTGCAAAAGAACTATCGGAAACTGGAGCACCGCAGTCATCCATTCAGGGGTTGGTAAAAAAAGGTGTCTTTCATGAAAAGAGTGAGGAAGTTTATCGTGATCCGTTTGAACATAAGCAATTTGCACGGACGTCGCCACTTCCATTAACGATAGAGCAAAATGAAGCTATTACCCCCATTTTATCTACAATTGAATCAGAACAATATGAGACATTCCTTTTATATGGGGTAACTGGAAGTGGGAAAACGGAAATTTACTTACAATCCATTCAAAAAGTACTAGATAAAGGACAAGAAGCAATTGTTCTTGTACCCGAAATCTCGCTAACGCCGCAAATGGTTGATCGATTTAAAAGTAGATTCGGCGATGATGTAGCCGTGCTGCATAGCGGGCTTTCTATTGGAGAGAAATATGATGAATGGAGGAAGGTGCAAAGGAAGGAGGCGAAAGTTGTAGTCGGAGCACGTTCAGCCGTATTCGCCCCTTTTGAAAACTTAGGCATCATTATCATCGATGAAGAACATGAGACAAGTTATAAGCAGGAGGAATTGCCCCGGTATCATGCAAGAGATGTTGCAATCTACAGGGCAAAGCACCATGATTGCCCTGTCATTCTCGGTAGTGCTACCCCTTCTCTAGAGACATTTGCCAGAGCGCAAAAAAAGGTTTATCACCAACTTACCTTATCAAAAAGAATGAATAATAGAGAACTCCCATATGTTTCAATCGTTGATATGCGCGAGGAAATGAGAGATGGGAATCGATCTATGTTCTCAAGAGAATTGCATGAAAAACTTGAAGAACGTCTTGAGAAAAAAGAACAAACGATATTATTCCTAAATAAGAGAGGCCACTCATCATTTATGATGTGCAGAGACTGTGGCTACGTCATGCAATGTCCTCATTGTGATATTTCTTTAACCTATCATCAATATACAAACGAAATGAAGTGTCATTACTGTGGATATAATACGCTCGTCCCAGACACTTGTCCGGAATGTTCAAGCAATCATATCCGGTATTTTGGAACAGGTACTCAGAAAGTAGAAGAAGAATTATATAAAATATTTCCAGAAGCAAGAGTTGTTCGTATGGATGTCGATACAACAGGAAGAAAAGGCGCACATGAAAAGCTTTTAGAACATTTTCAATCTGGAAATGCGGATATTTTACTTGGGACTCAGATGATTGCTAAAGGACTAGACTTTCCAAATATTACTCTCGTTGGAGTTCTAAGTGCTGATACAATGCTTCATTTACCTGATTTTAGAGCAAGTGAAAAAACATTTCAGCTCCTTACCCAAGTAAGTGGGAGGGCGGGGCGCCATGAGTTAAAAGGAGAAGTAGTCATTCAAACATATACTCCGGAACATTACAGTGTTGAATACTCGGGAATGCAAGATTATAATCGTTTTTATCATCAAGAGATGGTGATGCGCAAAGTTGGTTCTTATCCACCATTTTACTATTTAACACTTATTACGATTAGCCATGAAGATTTAATGAAAACAGTTTCGACGACCGAGAAGATTACAAAATATGTTCAGTCGAGAATTTCCGATGAAGCCATTATTCTTGGCCCAGTTGCTTCGCCGATTCCACGCATCAATAATAGATATCGATATCAATGTTTGATAAAATACAAGCATGAACCAGAATTAAAACCAACATTACAAAAAGTATTGGAACATTACGGACAACAGTTCATAAAAGAAGGTTTGGCTATTTCGATAGATGTAAATCCTTATATGATGATGTAACCATATAGAAAAGAGTGAATAGATTGGCGATTCTCACCATTGTTGAACATCCATCCGATATATTGGAGGAAAAATGCAAGCGAGTAACTAATTTTGGAGTCGAGTTGCATGAATTACTAGATAATATGTATGAAACAATGATAGAAGCAGATGGGGTAGGTCTTGCCGCGCCACAAATTGGCATAGGCGAAAAAATTGCGGTCATAGAACTTGATGAAGATGAAGGAAGACTTGAGCTGATTAATCCTAAAATCACGGAACAAAGTGGTGAACAAACGGATATTGAGGGATGTTTAAGTTTTCCTGGTCTTTACGGCACCGTTTCACGGTTCTATACAATTACGCTAAAAGCAAAGGATCGTTATGGCCGTGATTTTACTTTAACAGCAGAAGATTATTTAGCTCGTGTAATTCAACATGAACTCGATCATTTAGAAGGAGTATTATTCACTTCTAAAGTAATAGAGTATGTGAAAGAAGAAGATTTAGAAAGTAGTGAAGATGAATGACGAAAATCGTATTTATGGGTACGCCTGATTTTTCGGTACCTGTGCTAAGAAGCCTAATAGAAAATGGATTTGATATTTTAGCGGTTGTCACCCAGCCCGATCGGCCTGTAGGTCGAAAAAAAGTATTGACTCCACCACCTGTTAAAGTGGAAGCAGAACGACATGGTATACATGTCCTGCAGCCGGAAAGAATTCGCGATGAACAATCAGCAAATGAAATTATAAACCTAAATCCAGACTTGATTGTTACTGCAGCATATGGACAAATATTGCCAACTTCAATTCTTGAAGCACCTAAATACGGCTGTATTAACGTTCATGCTTCCCTACTGCCTGAATTAAGAGGTGGGGCTCCAATTCATTATTCCATTTTACAAGGTAAAGAAAAAACGGGCATTACAATCATGTATATGGTAGATAAGCTAGATGCAGGCGATATAATAAGCCAAGTCGAGGTTCCCATTAGTGAAGATGATAATGTCGGTACACTGCATGATAAGTTAAGCATTGCGGGTTCCGATTTACTTATGGATACTATTCCTAAATTAATATTAGGTGAAATCAAGGCAAGGCCCCAAGATCATGATAAAGCTACGTTCGCCCATAACATTAAACGTGAACAAGAAAAAATTAATTGGCAAGACGATGGGGAAAAAATTTATAACCAAATAAGGGGCCTATGTCCATGGCCAGTTGCCTATACAACATTTCAAGGGCAAGTTTGGAAAGTGTGGAAAGCGGAGAAAATAACTGTATCTGCTGGGCATCGCCCAGGGGAAATTATATTAATGGAGCAGGATGGTTTCATTATTTCTACTGGAAATAATATAGGCATTAGAATTTTAGAGCTTCAACCAGCCGGTAAGAAGAAAATGTCTGCACAACAGTTCTTGCACGGGGCTGGAAACGATATACATATAGGCTCCAGATTGGACAGTCACGATGAATAAGCAGAAAAAAACTGTAAGAGAAGCGGCGCTGGATGTTTTAGAAGCCATTGATAAACATCAATCATATAGTAACTTACTTTTAAATCAGGCCATTAAAAAATATCATATTACAGGTCCAGATACAGGATTGTTGACTGAAATAGTGTATGGCACGATCCAGAGGAAAATGACTTTAGATTTTTATTTGCAGCCTTTTATAAAGAAAAAACTTGAGCATTGGGTACTTATTTTGCTTCGTCTTTCCCTATATCAAATGGTCTATTTAGATAAAGTTCCAGACCGGGCCATTATTTTTGAGGCTGTTGAAATAGCAAAAAAGCGCGGTCATAAAGGAATTGTCGGCGTTGTGAATGGGATTTTAAGGTCAGTTCAAAGGGAAGGAATCCGCTCGCTTGATATAATAACGGACCCGTTAGAGAGACTCGCGATTGAGACAAGCCATCCACTATGGCTTGTACAGAGATGGACGGAGCAATTCGGTTTTGATAAAACAAAAGCAATGTGTGAAGAAAATCTGTTAGCACCAGTTCAAACCGCAAGAATCAATGAGACAAAGACTACTAGAGAAGAAGTGTGTGCGTTGCTTCAAACAGAAGGGTTCTCTGTTGAAGCGAGTCCGATCATTCCTGAATCTATCCGTATTTTGAAAGGAAATGCTGCTCATTCAGACCTTTATAAAAAAGGATATTTTAGTATTCAAGATGAGAGCTCGATGGTAGTTGCTTATGCGCTTGACCTTTTTCCAAATATGAATATATTGGATGCTTGTGCAGCACCAGGGGGAAAAACCGGCCATATTGCCGAATTACTTAAAGGATCTGGAAATGTGACAGCACTTGACCTCCATCCACATAAAATTAAGCTTATTAAAGAAAATGCATTGCGTTTAAACTTAGATAATATCGATGCAATGGTTATGGATAGTCGGCATTCAAGTGATTCATTCAGGCCAGAATCATTTGATCGTGTGCTTGTCGATGCACCGTGTTCAGGTCTTGGTGTGTTAAGGAAGAAACCAGATATTAAATATACAAAAACAGATCAAGATATCCAATCATTAAGGGAAGTCCAGCTACGTATTTTGGATGAAACTGCTTCTTTGTTAAAAAAGGGTGGACTTCTTGTCTACAGTACTTGTACAGTAGATTTAGAGGAAAACTTTGGCACTGCTGCTGCTTTTCTTGAACAACATGAAGATTTTGAGCCTTATCCACTTTCTTTACCTAAGGCACTTTCAACTTTAATTGAAGAAGGCTCGAACACCATTCAAATATTTCCGCAAGATTTTGGTGGAGATGGTTTTTTCATTTCTTGTTTTAGAAAAAAGTAGCAAGAAGAGGGGACGAGAGTATGATAGCTTTTTTTAAAACAGACAAAGGCAAAGTCCGGCATCATAATGAAGATAATGGCGGGATTTTTTATAATAAGACCGGGAACTTTCTTGCGATTGTTGCAGACGGAATGGGCGGCCATCAAGCAGGGGAAGTGGCTAGTTCCATAGCTGTCAATAAACTACAGGAATTATGGTCCAATGCAGATGGTATATCTACTCCTGAATCTGCGGAAAAATGGTTTATGGAAAAAGTGACAATTGTGAATAGGGAAATATATGATCATTCACGGAATCATAAAGAATGCGAAGGGATGGGTACAACATTAGTTGCAGCCATTTGTACTGATACATTTGCCACAATCGTTAATATTGGGGATAGCCGTTGCTATCTTTTAAATGAAAGTGGATTTAATCAGTTGACAGAGGACCATTCCCTTGTTAATGAATTAATTAAAGCGGGTCAAATATCTCCAGAGGACGCTGAATTGCATCCGCGAAAAAATGTACTTTTAAATGTAATGGGAACGGAATCTAATATAGATATGGATATTACGTCAATTACATTTGAAGAAGGGAATAAGCTTCTCTTATGTTCCGACGGGTTATCTAATAAAGTAACAAGCGCTGAGATGTTAACAATTTTAACGGATGATACGGATTTGAATGAAATGGCCGATGCATTAGTACAACTCGCAAATCATTATGGTGGAGAGGATAATATATCACTTGCCATTGTTACAGCATGTCCTGAAAGCGGGTGCGATTAATGTTATTGGGAAAAAGAATCAGCGGCCGCTATAAATTGCTGCAAATGATAGGCGGCGGCGGAATGGCAAATGTCTATCTTGCACATGATATGATTTTAGATCGTGATGTAGCGATTAAAATTTTGCGGTTAGATTTTGCACATGAGGATGAATTTATCCGCCGTTTTCAAAGAGAGGCCCAATCAGCAACTAGCTTGACCCATGAAAATATTGTAAGTATTTACGATGTAGGGGAAGAAAATGATATTTATTATATTGTAATGGAATATGTTGACGGAATGACGTTAAAACAATACATACAGTATTATCATCCAATTCCGCTTGAGCAAACAATAGACATAATGAAGCAATTAACATCCGCCATTTCCCATGCCCACCAAAATCATATTGTTCATCGTGATATTAAACCTCAAAATATATTAATCGATCACCACGGACATGTAATGATAACCGACTTTGGCATAGCGATGGCTTTGTCTGCTACATCAATTACACAAACAAATGCAGTGCTTGGCTCTGTTCATTATTTATCGCCTGAGCAAGCTAGGGGGGGGATGGCGACAAAAAAATCTGATATTTACTCTTTAGGAATTGTCATGTTTGAACTATTGACAGGAAGGCTTCCTTTTTCGGGAGAATCGGCTGTATCGATAGCATTAAAACATTTGCAATCCGAAACACCTTCGCCAAGACGCTGGAATCCAGATATCCCCCAAAGTGTTGAAAATATAGTCCTGAAAGCGACTGCGAAGGATCCGTTTATTCGCTATGAGAGTATGGATGAAATGACCAGTGGGCTTGAAACCGCATTGAATTCCAATAGAATAAATGAGCCTAAATTTACAATACCTGAAGACGTTGATGCAACTAAAGCTATACCAGTCATAACGGTAGAAAACAATCCAAGTATAAACGATAAAACCATTCATCATCAAAAGGAACAAGTTAAACATTCGAAGGAAAATGTCAGCAAACCTAAGCGAAAGAAAAAATGGCCATGGGTCATCGGTATCTTTGTAATGTTAATGTTTTTATCGCTTATTTCTGTGATGTATGTATTACCTGCTATCCAAAATGCGAAAAATGTCAAAATTCCTGATGTCAGCGGTGAAGAATACAATGATGCAGTAGTTCATCTTGTCGACGAAGGTCTAAAAATTGGAGACAAAATAGAAACCCCAAGTGATGAAGTTCCAGAAGGGGTGGTCATTAAGACTAGTCCGAAGGCAGACAGAGTAGTAAAAAAAGGCTCTACAGTGGATATTTATATCAGTTCTGGAAAGGATAGATTTACTTTACAAGACTATACAGGAAAACAAATTTCGGAAGTAGAAAAACTTTTAAGAAATGAAGGCTTTAATATTGACGATTTTACCATTACTAAAAGGCATGATGAGTCACAAGAAGGTACTATTTTAGAACAATCTCCAGGTCCAGAAACATCTGTTATTCCGGAGGAAACGCCTTTAACTTTTGTCGTAAGCCTCGGTGAAGAAAAAATCACGTTAAAAGATTTGCGAAGGTACGATATAAAAAGCTTGGAGCTTTACGAAGAATATACTAGATTATATATTGATGTTGCAGAGGAACAATACTCAGAAGAAATTGATAAAGGACTCGTAATCTCGCAGGAACCTGCTCCAGGGGCAAAGCTTTCTAAAGGTGAAAGAGTAGCCGTCATTATCTCTAAAGGTCCGGAAGAAATCCCACCTCGAAGTACGACTAAAAAAGTAGTGATTAAATACGAACCGACAGAGGAAGGTGTACCACAACAAGTCGCCATTTTTATTGAGGATTTCAATCATTCTATGTCCGATGGGCCGGTGGAAACCTTTGAAATTACTGAGACGGTTGAGAAAGAATTGGAATTCACGATTGAAAAAGGGAAAATCGCAAAATATAGAATAATGAGAGATAATGATGCTGTAGAAGAGGATAAAGTTGATTATCCGGGTGAATAACATTACTCGGATACTCTAAATAACCTCTTGTAGTTAATTGGGCAGAATATAGGAAAAGTAAAGGTTCTTGATTCTAATATTTTGAAAGGAACGGTGCTATGACTAAAGGGAAAATTATTAAAGCATTAAGCGGATTTTATTATGTTTTATCGGATGAAAAGATGATCCAATGCAGGGGAAGGGGAGTTTTTCGGAAAAACAAAATAACTCCCTTAGTTGGTGATCATGTAATCTTTCAAGCAGAGAATGATAAAGAAGGTTATATTATGGAGGTGTTGCCTCGTAAAAACGAACTCGTAAGGCCTCCGATTGCCAATATTGACCAAGCGATATTAATTTTTTCTTCGTCAGAGCCCGAATTTAGTCCTTTATTGCTGGACCGTTTCCTCTGTATCGTCGAATCAAGGGAAATACTACCGATTATTTGTGTAACGAAAGCAGATTTATTATCCGAAACTGAGAGATTACATGTTAACAGTTATTTAGAAAATTATCGCTCTATTGGATATGAAGTTATATTACTATCAGCAAAATCGGAAGAAGGGATTAACCAGTTACTCCCTTTATTATCTGGAAAAACGAGTGTATTCGCTGGACAATCCGGTGTGGGGAAGTCATCATTATTAAATGCTCTAAATTCTGATTTAGAATTAAGGACGGATGAAATATCAACTCACCTTGGCAGAGGTAAACATACAACTCGTCATGTAGAATTAATTGATGTATGTGGTGGGCTTGTAGCAGATACTCCAGGATTTAGTTCACTTGATTTTACCGAAATTGAAGCAGAAGATTTAGCACATACATTCCCAGAAATCTCAAAAAAAAGTAAAGAATGTAAATTTCGCGGCTGCCTTCACGTAAATGAACCAAAATGCGCTGTAAAATCAGCTGTAGAAAAAAATGAGATCTCAACTGAACGATATGAGCATTATCTTCAATTTTTACAGGAAATAAAAGAGAGAAAGCCGAGGTATTGAGGATGATCAAAATTGCTCCATCCATATTGGCTGCTGATTTTTCCAAATTGGCTGAGGAGGTCAAAGACGTTGAAAAAGGGGGAGCGGATTATATCCATATTGATGTTATGGATGGCCATTTCGTCCCGAATATTTCGATGGGACCATTCATAGTCGAGGCTGTTAGAAAAGGAACAGATTTGCCTCTTGATGTGCACCTCATGATTGATAATCCTGACCAATATGTAAAAGCATTTGCAGATGCGGGAGCTGATATTATTACGGTCCATGTTGAAGCAACTCCTCATTTACATCGTACTCTGCAAGCCATCAGGAGTCTAGGAGTCAAATCAGGTGTTGTTTTAAATCCTGCCACTCCGGCATCCATGATTGAAAATGTATTGGAAGAAACGGATATGGTCTTGCTAATGACAGTTAATCCCGGTTTTGGCGGCCAAGCTTTTATTGAAGCAGTCTTGCCGAAAATCAGTGAAGTCCGATCGATGATTAAAGCTAAAGGCTTATCCATTGATATTGAGGTGGATGGAGGAATTCATGAAGGTACGATAAAAGCATGTCATGAAGCAGGTGCAAATGTATTTGTTGCCGGTTCTGCCATTTTCAGTAGAAAGGATCGACAGGCGGCTATTCAGGAAATCCGCTCTAAGCTGGAATAGTAAATGACTGAACAGAAAAAGATCATTCATATTATGGCGGGGGGGCCGCCCGAACTGATCCCCGATATAACACGATTTTCCGAAAATGTAATTTGGATTGGTGTAGATAGAGGTGTTTTTTATTTATTGGAAAAAGGAATTACACCGGATTTCTCTGTAGGAGACTTTGATTCTATTTCTAATGAGGAATGGTTGATTATCGAAAAAAAAGCACCTAATATTAAAACATTTCTCCCTGAAAAAGATGAAACAGATATGGAACTAGCTATGATATGGGCAGTGGATCAAAATCCGGATCTCATTTATATATTTGGTGCTTCAGGTGGAAGATTAGACCATTTTATGGCCAACGCTCTGATGCTTTCTCATTATCAAAATAAGAATCCCTTCATAAAAATTAAAATGATAGACAAACAAAATTCCTTATCCGTTTTCTATCCAGGTCATTATCCAATTGAAAAGGACATCGCAAAAAAATACATATCATTTATCCCGCTTACGGAGGAAGTCGTACATCTCTCATTAAATGGATTTAAATACCCATTATTTAATCGGACTGTAAATTTTGGTTCATCATTATGTATAAGTAATGAACTTATTAAACAATCTGGTAATTTTTCTTTTGAAAAAGGCATATTAATGATGATAAGAAGTACTGATTAACAATCGGCCCATTTTTCGATCGGGCGCGTACTTATCCATACATGGCGAATATAATACAATTGGGTGAATGGCGGGTATTTTAGATTAGGAGGGAATTTTAATGAGGTTTTATACAATTAAACTCCCTAGATTCTTGGGAGGAATCGTAAGGGCGATGTTAGGTACATTTAAAAAGGGTTAATATTAAAAATGGAAAAGGCACCTATGTATAGGCGCCTTTTTGTTTCGATTTAAATTACACTCTTTCAACTTTTCCAGATTTAAGTGCTCGAGCGGATACCCATGCACGCTTTGGTTTACCGTCTACGAGAATGCGTACCTTTTGAAGATTAGCTCCCCAAGTACGTTTATTTGCGTTCATCGCGTGTGAACGTTTGTTTCCAGTACTTGTTTTGCGGCCGGTAATAACACATTGTTTTGCCATATTAAATTCCCTCCCGTCGCTGAAGTAATACTATTAGTTGGTTCATCACTTCAATATTCCCTTAGTAAAAATCTACCTTTAATAATTTATCATACATGCCTTTATAATGCAATACTGCACGATTTTGAGTTTACGGATTTTCGTAAGACAGTCAGCTTTTTGAAGATCCTTCCACCTTCTAAATTAGAACCCTAACATCATTTTGTAATATGTGAATCAATTCCATAATTACTTTTTCAAAAAACTAAAGATAAACAGAATTTCCTGAAATTCACTTTAAAAACCATTGCACACTTTGAGTTAGGTTGCCCGCAGTCCGAATACACTTCGCTTTCCGCGGGCAAGTGTCAAGCCTCCTCGGGCTACGCCCTGTGGGGTCTCGACATTCTTGCACTTCCCGCGACGGACAGGACGTCCTAGTGTCGGCGATGGGCACAGGACGTGGCCGTCATTAGCCGACCAAGAGTCTACGTGTATTCGGACTGCTCAGCATATATCAACTGTGTTTTTCCCTAAGAACAATCTTCCATCACTGGATTATTATAAGGAGTATAGAGCATAAGAAAAGGACTTTTAGCATTATTAACGAATAAATAATTTAAGGTATTTTAATAATGAAAATTGAATTAGCGATGTGTAAGATCCGAATCAGTCAAGGTGCTTTTGAAAAGGAGGAAAAGACTTGCCACATAAAATTACAGTAATTAATAGGGAATAGATTATGAAGAATAGCTTAAATAGTAAAGTGTGTCGATTAATTTCTCTGATATCTAAAGACGCAAGGGATTATGTTAATAATGCTTTTAATAATCAAACTGTAAAACTTGTCCATTATGAAGAGTCACATCTAAATCATGGTGTATTTTGTATCGTTGAAAACGAAGATTGTATCATCGCATTCGCGGCCTTTACTCGTTACAGCCATGATGAATCCCTGCTAAATCTTATGGCGAAGCAGCTTAGTGGACATCTTAGCCCGAATGAAACAAAAGAAGTCTGTTTTAACGTATACGGAAAAAATAAGGACCTAGTTCAGTTTGTAAAAGAACTTGGCTTTGTGACCGATATGGAAGGCTTTCAGCTTCAGTATGATTTTAGCAAGGAGATGAAGATGCCTGCGATGTTTCCGCTTGTAGAGAAAGTAATTACCCCGGAAATGCTAAGTAACTTTATACAGTTATTTGAGAATGCTTATTATGACTTGAATGTTGAAAATGGCTGGAGAACAGATACATATCAAAAAGCTCAAGATAATTTCTTAAATTCCCTACAAAATTATGAATCCGCGGAACGAGTAAGATCTTTTTGGATTGATGGCAAATTGATTGGAGCCTATATTATAACCGGTGAATATATTCAAGATTTTGTTATACATCCTGAATACCAGAACCGCGGGTATGGAAGCATGATGTTGAAAAATTGTATTTATAGAATGACGGAACAGTTGGGAATAAAGAATATACTGCTGCGTGTTGCTCAATCAAATAGCGGTGCCAAGAGATTTTACGAAAGAAACAATTTTATTGAGCTTGCCAATTTCGCTGAGCATACTTTTGTATCAAGAACCTCTTAACTGATGACTTATCAACATTATTTTAGGAAGGTAAGGGGAACTTTCCGCGTGTAGATGAAAGCCTAGTTGATTGAAGTGGAAGGCGGCGACTCCGAGGGGATCAGCGTGACAGGTGAGACCCCGCAGGGCGCGAAGCGACCGAGGAGGCTTACCGCACGCCCCCCGGAAAGCGCGCGCCTGGAACCGAAATCAACGGTTTCTAACCTCAAATTTTGTGTGGTGGTTAATCTTCTCCCAATATAGATATACACATGAAGTAAAACTTTAAAAAACTTATATAGTATAGTAAAATAGCCTTATCTATGTTATGAAGGCGATAACAAATTGTATTACATATTTTCATGGATATTTCGACCAATAAGGAGGAAATTACATGTCTATTGAAATGAAAACGAGGTTTGGCCAGATTGATATATCCAATGATGTCATTGCGACTATTGCGGGTGGAGCTGCGGTGGATTGTTATGGCATCGTAGGGATGGCTTCGAAAAACCAAATAAAAGATGGTTTAACTGATATTTTGCGCAAGGAAAACTTTACACGAGGCATTATAATCCGGCAGGAAGATCAAGCATTGCACATAGACATGTATATTATTGTGAGCTACGGTACAAAAATTTCAGAGGTTGCCCATAATGTGCAATCCAAGGTAAAATACACACTTGAACAGACTATTGGTATATCTGCCGATACAGTTAATATTTTTGTTCAAGGGGTTCGTGTCACGAATCCGTGACGGAGGAGGAAAAGTACGTGTCTATTACATCATTAGATGGAAATCAGTTTGCCGAGATGATCATAATAGGAGCCAATCATTTATCAGCAAATGCAAAAATGGTTGACGCATTAAATGTATTTCCGGTACCTGATGGAGATACTGGAACAAATATGAACCTTTCGATGTCGTCAGGCTCGAAAGAAGTACAAAATAATAGGCAAGAACATATAGGCAAGGTTGCCGCCGCTTTATCAAAAGGTTTATTAATGGGAGCGCGTGGTAATTCAGGAGTTATTTTATCTCAGCTTTTTCGTGGATTTGCAAAAGATATTGAAGCAAAACCATTTCTTTCCGCAGAAGAATTTGCACATGCCCTCGAGGCAGGGGTAAATACAGCATATAAGGCTGTCATGAAGCCTGTAGAAGGAACGATTTTGACTGTTGCAAAAGATTCTGCGAAGAAAGCCGTCGAAATAGCAAAAAATGAGTCGAACATCGTCATAATTATGGAAAACACATTGCAAGAGGCAAAAGCCTCTCTACAAAGAACTCCTGATTTGCTTCCTGTCTTAAAAGAAGTTGGAGTTGTTGATAGTGGAGGGCAAGGTTTAGTTTGTGTGTATGAAGGGTTTTTAGCTGTATTAAAAGGTGAAAAGCTGCCTGACACGCCTTTACTCGCACCTTCAATGGACGAGCTGGTAAGTGCCCAGCACCATCAAAGTGTACAAAGCTTTATGAATACAGAGGATATTGAATACGGCTACTGCACAGAATTTATGGTGAAATTTGAAAAGGATAAAAAAGCATTTTCCGAAATTGATTTCCAAAAGGATTTAAGTGAGTTTGGAGATTCTTTACTCGTTATTTCTGATGAAGATGTCGTAAAGGTTCATATTCATGCTGAGCATCCGGGTGAAGTTTTATCGTATGGTCAACAATATGGAAGCTTAATTAATATGAAAATCGAGAATATGAGAGAACAGCATAGTTCTATTGTAGATCAAGATCATCATGTTGATGCTAAAACTAATTCTAAAGAAAAACAGGAATATGCCATTATTGCCGTATCAATGGGTTCAGGCATTGCGAGTCTTTTCAAAAGCATCGGCGCCACTGAAGTGATTGAAGGCGGGCAAACAATGAATCCGAGTACGGAAGATATCATGAAGGCAATAAAGGCAGCGAATGCTAATAAGGTCATTATCCTGCCAAACAATAAAAATATTATTATGGCTGCTGAACAAGCTGCCGAAATTGCAGAAGAAGAAGTGATAGTTGTACCAACAAAAACAGTGCCCCAAGGTCTAGCCGCTGTTTTGGCATTCAATCCGACTCAAACTTTAGAAAAAAATGGACAAGGTATGAAGGAAGCCATTTCAGCAATCAAAACAGGGCAAGTTACTTTTGCCGTTCGTGATACAATGATCGATGGCCTTCAAATTGCTAAAGATGATTATATGGGCATAAATGATGGGAAAATCGTTGGAACCAATAAAGATTTAGTTAAGGCAGCATATCATCTGTTAACAAATATGATTGATGAAGATTCAGAAATCCTTACCATTATATATGGTGAAGATACGAAGCAGGATGAACTTAATCAACTCTTGGATTTAATAAATGAACAATACGAAGACATCGAAATTGAAGTTCATAATGGTAAACAACCTTTATATAACTTTATTTTTTCAGTTGAATAAACATAAATAAGAAAAAGAAATAGAAGGGTCAATCCCTTCTATTTCCTTGTAAAAAGGAAGGTATCAATGAAATATAAAAGCGTCTTTGATATCATAGGTCCAATTATGATTGGTCCTTCCAGCTCCCATACAGCAGGTGCAGCTAGGATTGGAAGAGTTGCACGCAGCTTGTTTGGAAGAGAGCCAGAGTGGGCTAAAATTTCTTTTTATGAATCTTTTGCCAAAACATATAAAGGACACGGAACAGATGTAGCAATCGTTGGTGGACTCCTTGATTTTGATACAGATGATAAGAGGATTATTCAAGCCCTTGAAATTGCCAAGGATCGGAATATTCATATTGAATTTGTTGAAGAGTCGGCAAATGCCGAACACCCTAATACAGCACGTATCCAAATTGGCGATGAAAAAGGTGAACTGGAGCTTGTAGGAATCTCCATCGGTGGTGGTAAAATAGAAATTACCGAGCTAAATGGTTTTCACTTAAAATTATCCGGTCATCATCCCGCCATTCTCGTAGTTCATGATGATCGTTTTGGAGCAATTGCGGCTGTATCTAATATTCTCGGATCTCATGAAATAAATATTGGTCATATGGAAGTTTCCAGGAAGGAAAAAGGCAAAATGGCTCTTATGACGATAGAAGTGGATCAGAATATTAATGAGTCAATTATTCAAGAAATCAGCAAACTTCCAAATATTACACAAGTGGCTAGAGTAGTCGATTAGATAACAGCAAAGAGCTTTTTAGGGAGGCTTGAGAACATGTTTAAAAATGTTGCGGAATTAGTCCATCTTGCGGAATCGCAAAACAAACAAATATCGGAAATCATGATTGAACAAGAAATAGAGGTTACGAATCGAGCACGTGAAGAAATTTTGGCGCAAATGGATAAAAGCCTGACTGTGATGGAAGAAGCAGTAGAGCGTGGTATAAAAGGAGTTACATCTCATTCGGGCCTTACGGGCGGAGATGCCGTTCTTTTACAAAATTACATTAAAAAAGGCACTTTCCTATCAGGAGAAACAATCCTTGATGCAGTCAGTAAAGCAGTTGCAACGAACGAAGTTAATGCTGCAATGGGAACGATTTGTGCAACGCCAACAGCGGGATCGGCTGGTGTAGTTCCAGGGACATTATTTGCTGTCCGCGATAAATTAAACCCGACAAGAGAGCAAATGGTTAAGTTTTTATTTACATCCGGAGCTTTCGGGTTTGTAGTAGCTAATAATGCATCGATTTCAGGTGCAGCAGGTGGCTGTCAAGCAGAAGTAGGTTCAGCTGCAGGTATGGCTGCGGCTGCTATTGTAGAAATGGCGGGTGGTACTCCTTCCCAATGTGCAGAAGCGATGGCTATTACTTTAAAAAATATGTTAGGACTTGTTTGTGATCCTGTCGCTGGTCTTGTTGAGGTACCATGCATAAAAAGAAATGCGATGGGTGCTGCTAATGCAATGGTTGCGGCAGATATGGCCCTTGCCGGCATTACAAGTCGAATCCCTTGTGATGAAGTCATTGATGCCATGTATCGAATCGGCCAACAAATGCCTAAATCTTTAAGAGAAACTGCTGAAGGAGGGTTGGCGGCTACTCCAACGGGTAAAATGCTTGAAGCTAAAATTTTTGGGGTCCCGCGTGTAAAACGTGACTAACTCTTTAGAACAGCCTACAACAATTTTAAAAGGTGTAGGCGAAGAAACTGCTGAAAACCTTATAGCTATGGGTATATATAATATTGATGATTTGCTGCAATATCTTCCATTCCGATATGATGACGTCAGGCTCCGGGATTTAGCAGACGTATCGCATGATGAAAAAATAACTGTAGAAGGAAAAGTCCACAGTGAGCCTTCAGTCATGTATTATGGCAGGAAAAAAAATAGAATTACCATCCATCTCTTAGTTGACCGCTATTTAATCAAAGTTACATTCTTTAATAGAGCTTATTTAAAAGGGCAATTATCCCCCCAAGATGTAATCACCGTTACTGGAAAATGGGACAAGCATCGGCAAACAATTACGGGGCAGGATATAAAAATTGGTCCCCAATCACAATCTGCTGATTATGAACCAGTATACCCTGTAAAATCCCCTATTACTGTAAAGGCTCTTCGCAGATACATCATTCAGGCTTTTAATGAATATGGTGATGAAGTAGAAGAAACATTGCCTTTTCATCTTCTTAAGCAATATAAATTACCAGCAAAAAAAGAAGCATTAAGGATCATGCATTTCCCTCATTCACCAGACGACGTTAAACAAGCTAGACGCAGGTTTGTATATGAGGAATTTCTTTATTTTCAGTTGAAAATGCAAGCCTTTCGTAAGCTGGAAAGAGAACAGTCTAAAGGTGTATCCCAACACTATGATTTAAATAAAATTAAAAATTTTATTTCTTCTCTTCCATTTCAACTGACCAATGCCCAGAAAAAGGTTGTAAATGAAATATGTGCGGATTTGAAATCTCCTATAAGAATGAATCGACTCCTTCAAGGTGATGTAGGCTCGGGGAAAACAGCTGTGGCAGCCATTTCCCTATTTGCTAGTGTAACTGCAGGATATCAAGGTGCGTTAATGGTACCTACTGAAATTCTTGCAGAGCAGCATTTTCAATCACTGAAAAACTTACTCTCACAAACAGACGTAAACATTGAACTGCTTACGAGCTCTGTTAAAGGTAAAAGGCGGAAAGACATTTTGGAGCGACTGAAAAAAGCTGAGATTCATATATTAATAGGGACACATGCTCTTATTCAGGATGATGTAGATTTTCAAAAACTAGGTCTTGTTATAACGGATGAACAGCATCGATTCGGTGTGGAACAGAGAAGAATTCTCCGTGAAAAAGGAGAAAGTCCGGATGTACTTTTTATGACTGCTACCCCGATTCCGAGGACGCTTGCGATTACGGTGTTTGGTGAAATGGATGTGTCCATTATTGATGAGATGCCATCAGGACGAAAAACAATTGAAACACATTGGGCGAAGCATAATATGTTGGATAGAATATTAGACTTCGTTGAAAAGGAATTAAGTAAAGGAAGACAGGCTTATATTATTTGCCCATTAATAGAAGAATCAGATAAACTTGACTTTCAAAACGCAATAGATGCATATGACCTCCTATCCAATTACTTTCAAGGTAAATTCAAAATTGGACTCATGCACGGCAGGCTGCCTGCGTCTGAAAAAGAAGAAATTATGCGTGAATTTAGTGAAAATCATATACAACTCCTTGTTTCCACAACGGTCGTAGAGGTTGGGGTCAATGTTCCGAATGCAACGGTTATGATCGTGTATGATGCTGAAAGGTTCGGGCTGTCGCAGCTGCATCAGCTAAGAGGTCGGGTAGGTCGCGGAAGTGAACAATCTTATTGTATTTTATTAGCAGATCCTAAAACAGACATAGGGAAAGAACGAATGCGCATTATGACCGAAACGAATGACGGTTTTGTTTTAAGTGAAAGGGATCTGGAGCTTCGAGGGCCAGGAGACTTTTTTGGTAAGAAACAAAGTGGGCTGCCAGAGTTTAGAGTTGCCGATATGGTTCACGATTATCGTGCTTTGGAAACAGCAAGAAATGATGCAATAAAATTAATTGAACAAAAAGAGTTTTGGAATGACATAGAATACTCGCATATGCGAAAATATCTTCATGATTCCGGAGCGTTGTCCGGTGAAAAATTAGATTGATATACTCTTTTTTTTAGGAGTAAATCTGCAGAATTTCCAAAAAAATTAGGAATTAAGCTTTATTGAATATTTGGAATTCGTTTTCTAAACCTTTAAAATGAATACATGCCAAAGTAGCGTCACATATTAGTTTTTTTTAAAGGATACTTTTATCAACATTGTTCTAACAAAGGTAGTGCATGGTTGATTTCCGCTACAGTTGCTCGCTTTCCGCGGGGCGGGCGGTGAGCCTCCTCGGCGTAAACGCCTGTGGGGTCTCACCTGTCCCGCTGATCCCGCAGGAGTCTCGCACTTTCGCTCCAATCAACCTTCAAAGAATTTTGTTTAAAAGAAACAATATCATAGAAAGCGTATTTAAAAATTTGGAATGATCTTTTTAATAGCCAAGATTGTAAGTTCCTAAGGTATATTTTCATCATTCCATCCACGATGCTCGTAAATTTATGTAATTTAAATCGAACTGTAATATACCAGATTGCGGCATAAAAAATTTGGGTAATCTTAAAATTATTTACGAATTTATGTCCTGATGATCAAAAATAAAAACAAGTATTTTGATTCTTTATGATCAAAATATTTTTTTATGCTTCTTAATTCAATTTTTATAGAATAATTTATTCAACAAGAATTGAATATTGTCTTTTTATTAGTTATAATGCTCTCAAACGAGGAAACATGCAACTAAAATAGCATATGATTCGTACCCGAATTGACAGTGGAAAAAGCAATAAAAAATGCTCAGGCATAATTAAACCTGGGCATTTTTTCTTGTCCTATCATTCGTTCTACAATCGCGCCAGTTTGCAGCAGATAACAGCACTATATTATCTTTGTGAAAAGTTGACTTTCTTTCTAAAAAGAAAATTACTTAGGATATAAAATAATGTAATGATGATTGCACTGACAATTGGATAACCGATATTAACTACCAAGCCCGTATGCTCAACTAAACTAAATTCTCCCCATTCAAGCCATAAACGCCAACCCATTCCTAGGCTGTTTAAGAATATACAAATCATAAAAACAAACCATATCCTATCTTTAAATAAACCTACAAATATGTTTGCCGCAATGAAATACATTAATAATGTCAAAACCATAAAAATCAAACTAAACCCTTTCAGTCCTGGAATTACAAACGTAAATGATATTCCTGAAAAGAAAAGAATGTTAATGGTGGCGAATATCAAAAAAGTATTTCGCGATTTTCCTATCTGATTATAGAACTGTTCCCCTGACAAGGGCTTCCCTCCATTGTATTCACATTTTTTATGGTTAATATATGTTTGGAACCTGTTTAACAAACATTAAATTATTGTTCCGTTAAATGGTCCGATAATAAAAATTTGGGGCGCCTCCTTCTTCGGTTAAAGCCCGTTACTTTAATAAAAAACCTTCCACAGAAACGTAGAAAATAAAAATGGCAACAATAATACTGATAATACCCATTTTCTTTCGCGATTCTTTGATTTCGACTATGCCCATAACTAAAAACATTGCTCCCATAAAAAACATCATATATGGCATTGTTTCGTGGTTACCAGATATCAAGCTATATCCTGCTAAAACCATAATAATGATCGATAATACAATTCTAAGTATTTTTAGCAATATGTTCACTCCCTGTCGCCCAACATTACATTTACTCCATAAAATGGCCCGTTTGCTGATCAAGCTGTCTTCTTATATCTCTATTTTAGCACAAAATCTTTTGTTCCCTTTAATGTCTTCAGATATTTCTAAAACACTTTCTCAACCTTCAATCAACAATCTTATTAGCAGTGCAATTGGCAGAGGCACATAAATTTATGTGCTGTTGTTAATTGGTTTACCAATTGCATTGCTATTTTCTATCCAAAATTTCCTTAAACATTGATATAGAACAAAAATGGGAACGCCAATTCAAGTGTGAATTGTGTCTCCATTTGCTATGCTTTTTAACATTTTCTCCCCGTGTACCGAACCCGTCATTAATGAGCATATAGGGGTGGCTGGCATCTTTTTTTACCATAAGCAAAAGAATATCCCAGTTGGCGACTCCTGGGGGATTAGCGTGACAGGTGAGACCCCGCAAGGCGCGAAGCGACTGAGGAGGCTCACCGCACGCCCCCCGGAACGCGTCCGCCTGGAACGGAAGTAGGACACATTTTATGTGACTACTTATCTCATTCACTACAGAACGGGTAATTCTACTAATTAAAGTAACTACCCCTCTATTCAAAGTAGGTGGAGACATAAGAAAATGGCTTAAGAAAATCTGGCACCACATCAACTAATTTGTTTAATGTTTATAATCTGTACACATGGAAGAAGTGGCGTTATTTGTTGCGCTAAACTCCTTATTTTTATATACTACTGTTAATACCTAGTCTTAATATCGTGAATGGTGATGATAAATATGAGACCGTCAAAAAAAGATCGCCAAAGAATGTTGAGCCAAACAATTAATGAAAATCCTTTTATAACAGACGATGAATTAGCAGAAAAATTTTCAGTTAGTGTACAAACAATCCGGCTTGACCGAATGGAATTGGCGATACCTGAATTAAGAGAGCGAATCAAAACTGTGGCAGAAAAGCATGTTACCGATGAAGTCAAGGCTCTGCCCATCGATGAAGTAATTGGTGAAATTATAGATATTGAACTTGACCAAACTGCCATATCAATATTGGATGTTCAGCAAGAACATGTATTTAAACGAAATTCAATTGCGAGGGGGCATCATTTATTTGCTCAAGCTAATTCCCTAGCTGTAGCTGTCATTGATGATGAACTTGCTCTTACTGTAAAAGTAAATATTCATTTTACCCGACCTGTTAAAGCCGGGGAAAGGGTTGTAGCGAAAGCTAAGGTGCGAAATACTGATTGGCCATCTGATAGGACCATCGTAGACGTCATGAGCTATGTTGGCAAAGAATTAGTGTTTAAAGGAGAGTTTGAAATGTTTCGATCAAGTCTTAAAGAAGGTGGACCAAAATGAAAATAGCAATTGATGCTATGGGCGGCGATCATGCACCAGAACAGATCGTACTTGGAATAAATAGGGCAGTACAAGATTTTTCCGATACTGAATTTTTATTATTTGGTGATGAGGAAAAAATAAAAAGATATTTATCCACTGACAAAAACGTTCAGATCATACATACTACTGAAAAAATAGAAGCCACCGATGAACCTGTAAAGGCTATCCGGAGAAAGAAAAATGCTTCTATGGTTATGATGGCGCAAGCTGTTAAAAATAAAGAAGCGGATGCATGTATCTCTGCAGGAAATACGGGTGCGCTGATGGCTGCAGGGTTATTCATTGTTGGGAGAATTAAAGGGATTGATCGGCCTGCTTTAGCTCCTACATTACCTACCTTGGATGGAAAAGGCTTTGTCATGCTTGATCTTGGAGCGAATGCGGATGCGAAAGCAGAACATTTACTGCAGTATGCAATTATGGGGAATATTTATGCTGAAAAAGTAAGAGGGATAAAATCACCTAAAGTGGCTTTGTTGAATATTGGCTCCGAAGAAAACAAAGGAAATGATCTGACTAAGAAGACATTTGAATTATTAAAATCCACTGATTTGAATTTCATTGGAAATATAGAATCCCGCGACTTATTAGATGGACATGCCGATGTCGTCGTAACTGACGGTTTTACTGGAAATGTTGTATTAAAATCAATCGAAGGAACGGCGTCAGCGGTGTTTTCCATGCTTAAAAGTGTGTTGACAGGAAGCCTTAAAAATAAACTTGCAGCAAGCTTAATTATGTCCGATCTTAAAGGCTTAAAAAGTATGATGGATTATACAGAATATGGTGGAGCGTGTTTATTTGGACTGGATGCGCCTGTGATCAAAGCTCACGGTTCATCAAATGCAAATGCAATATATCACGCTATACGCCAAACTCGAGAAATGGTAAAACATCAAATATCTGAAACGATTAAGAATGCTGTAGATGAGGAGAGATCATAAATATGGGAAAAATAGCATTTGTTTTTCCAGGGCAAGGCTCGCAAACGGTAGGAATGGGTTTAGCCGCTGCCAACGAAAACGAACAATCCAAGGAAATATTTGAGATGGCGGATAAGCGTTTAGGCAGGGAGCTTTCCTCGATTATTTTTTCTGGACCACAAGATTTGCTCACTAAGACAGTGAACGCTCAACCCGCTCTTTTAACAACGAGTATTGCTTTATTGGAATATTTGAAAGAAGCAGGAATAACACCTGATTACACTGCCGGACATAGTCTTGGAGAATATTCTGCACTTGTGGCGAGCGGTGCCATAGAATTTACAGATGCCGTTTATGCTGTGGCAAAACGCGGTGAATTCATGGAGGCAGCCGTTCCAAACGGTGAAGGGACGATGGCAGCAGTATTAGGGTTAGATAGGAACATTCTAAAAGAAATTACTGATACCGTTACGAACGAAGGCCATTCTGTTCAATTGGCGAATTTAAATTGTCCTGGACAAATTGTTATTTCCGGAACTGTAGCTGGAGTAGAAAAAGCCGGGGAACTCGCGAAGGAAAACGGGGCAAAGAGAGTATTGCCATTAAACGTAAGCGGTCCTTTTCATTCTGAATTAATGAAGCCGGCAGCAGAGAAATTCACTTCCATATTAGATGAAATAACAATAAATAATGCCTTAATTCCCGTGATTGCAAATGTTACTGCAAGTCCAATCGATAAAAAAGATGAAATAAAGGAAAAATTAATCGAACAGCTCTATTCACCGGTACTATGGGAAGATTCAGTCGAGAAACTGATTGAACTTGGAGTTGATACATTTGTTGAAATTGGTCCAGGAAAAGTATTATCCGGTCTTATCAAAAAAGTAAATAAAAATGTACGTATTTTTTCAGTACAAGACCCAGAAAGTTGTAATGCAGCTTTAAATGCACTCGGAGGTGAAGAGGTATGAAGCTAGAAGGGAAAATAGCAATCGTGACAGGTGCTTCACGTGGCATTGGCAAAGAAATCGCAATTGCATTCGCAAGAGAAGGTGCAGATGTCGTTGTAAACTATGCTGGAAGTGAAGAAAAAGCGAAAGAAACTGTAAAAGAAATAATGAACCTAGGTAGAAGAGCATTCGCATACAAATGTAATATTTCAAATAGTGAAGCGGTCCAAGATATGGTTAAAGAAACCATTCAGCAATTTGGAAAATTGGACATCTTAGTGAATAATGCAGGCATTACCCGTGATAACTTACTTATGAGAATGAAGGAAGATGAATGGGATGATGTAATCAATACAAACTTAAAAGGTGTTTTTCTTTGCACGAAAGCTGTATCGAGGCAAATGATGAAACAAAGAGCTGGAAGAATTATTAATGTATCATCGATTGTAGGAGTAAGCGGCAACCCTGGGCAAGCTAATTATGTCGCCGCAAAAGCTGGTGTTATTGGCTTGACGAAAACAAGCGCTATGGAGCTCGCTCCAAGAGGTATTACTGTAAATGCTATTGCTCCAGGTTTCATTACGACAGATATGACTGATCAGCTTCATGAGGATGTAAAAGAATCCATGCTAAAGCAAATTCCACTTGGGCGTTTTGGTGAAGCTGAAGATATTGCAAAATTAGCGATTTACCTCGCTTCAGATGACTCAAAATATATGACAGGACAAACGCTTCATGTTAACGGCGGAATGTTCATGTAAATACGATTATTCACTTTACTATAAAATTTCTTATAGGCTTGTTTATCTTTAATAGGATATCCTATATAATGTTTTGAGGGGAGGTGAATCAAATGGCAGATACACTTGAACGCGTAACAAAGATTATTGTTGACCGTTTGGGCGTCGAAGAATCTAAAGTAACGCTTGAAGCTTCTTTTAAAGATGACTTAGGAGCGGATTCCCTAGATGTTGTGGAACTTGTCATGGAATTTGAAGATGAATTTGATATGGAAATTTCCGATGATGATGCAGAAAAAATTGCAACAGTAGGCGACGCTGTCAATTACATAGAAAGTAAATAACTAGTCGCTTAAGTAAGAAGATGTCCCGCCTGAAAGCAGACGGGGCATTTCTGCTTTAAATAAGGCTTTTTTCTTAAACTTTGTTATATTCGGTTTTTTGAAAATCTAACAATCTTTGCGAAAAAAGCTTTGAATAATAAGTAAGGTGGATAGCATATGCGGAAATCATATCGTGAAAAAAACCCAAAGAATAAAATGATTCGTAACTTTAAGGAGTTCCAAACAAAAAACGATCTGCATTTCAAAAATGAAAAATTATTAATGCAGGCTTTTACTCATTCATCCTATGTGAATGAGCATCGAAAAAAACCATATGAGGATAATGAAAGATTGGAATTTTTGGGTGACGCAGTGTTGGAACTATCGGTTTCACAATTTTTATATAGAAAATTTCCTATGATGAGTGAAGGAGAAATGACCAAACTAAGAGCGGCAATCGTTTGTGAACCTGCATTGGTCGGATTTGCGAATGAGTTGAATTTTGGTGAATTCGTTTTACTCGGAAAAGGCGAAGAAATGACTGGTGGTCGCTCGCGGCCTGCTCTTCTCGCTGATGCATTTGAAGCTTTTATAGGAGCTTTATTCCTTGACCAAGGATTGGAAACCGTTATTTCATTTCTAGATAAAGTTATTTTCCCAAAAGTTGATTTAGGAGCTTTTTCTCATGTGATGGATTTTAAAAGTCAATTGCAAGAATATGTCCAACGAGATGGTTCGGGTGCCTTGGAGTATACAATACTTCAGGAGGAAGGCCCTGCTCATAACCGTATATTTGTATCGCAAGTCTCCCTTAACAACGAGGTACTAGGAGAAGGTTCTGGACGCTCTAAAAAAGAAGCCGAACAGCATGCTGCCCAAATGGCTTTAGGAAAATTAGAAGAATAAGAATCTAATCAGTTTCTTAGGGAGTGATGCTAATGTACCTTAAACAACTAGACATTATCGGATTTAAATCATTTGCCGAAAAAGTTACGATTGAGTTTGTTCCTGGCGTCACAGCTGTAGTAGGTCCAAATGGAAGCGGCAAAAGCAATATAACTGATGCCATTCGCTGGGTTCTCGGTGAGCAATCGGCAAAATCATTGCGCGGCGGCAAAATGGAAGATGTTATTTTCGCCGGAAGTGATTCTAGAAAACAGCTAAATTTTGCTGAAGTGGCTTTGACATTAAATAATGAGGATGAGGCTTTACCAATTGATTTTAATGAAGTTTGTGTAGCTAGGAGGGTATTCAGGTCAGGGGATAGCGAGTATTCCCTAAATGGACAAAACTGCAGGCTGAAAGATATCATCGATCTTTTTATGGATTCAGGGCTCGGAAAAGAAGCTTTTTCTATTATAAGCCAAGGAAAAGTTGAAGAAATCTTAAATAGTAAGCCGGAAGAAAGACGGACTATTTTTGAAGAAGCGGCTGGTGTATTAAAATATAAGACGCGCAAAAAGAAAGCGGAGGTTAAGCTTGCTGAAACAAGTGAAAATCTCAATCGTGTAAATGATATCCTCCATGAACTCGAAAGCCAAATTGAGCCGCTAAAAATTCAAGCATCGATCGCAAAAGAATATCTTGAAAAGAAAAAAGAACTTGAAAATCATGAGGTTGCGCTCACAGTTTACGAGATCGGGGCCTTACATGAAAATTGGGAGACCTCTAAACAAGAATTAACAAAATTGCTAAGCCGAGAAGCAGAACTGTCAAAGAATATACAAACTTATGAATCAAAACTGGAAAATGAAAGAAATGATCTTTCTTTATACGATGAAAGAATTGCAAACTTACAATCCGAGTTGCTAAATGCAACTAAGGACTTGGAGAAACTTGAAGGAAGACGTGAAGTTTTAAAAGAAAGAAAACGGAATGCATCACAGAATACTGAACAATTGAAAAAAAACATCTACGATGCGATTGCAAAAGTTGGCCAAATTACTGAAAAATGCAATCAAACTAAAAATGAAGTGAGCCAAAAAGAAGCGGAAGTACGGAAATTACAAAGAGAACTCGATGAGAAAAGAAAAAAACTAAGTGAATTAGATGACACGATTGAAGACACGATTGAATCTTTAAAAAGTGACTATATTGAAGTACTGAATGAGCAAGCGTCTGCAAAAAATGAAATGCATTATTTAGAACAACAGTTAAATCAGCAAATAGCCCGCAGTAATCGTTTAGATGGCGAAAATGAGAAATATATTGCGGAAAGAACTAATATCGCAGGGCAGCTGAAAGAAAAGCTTGAGGAAGTACAGCTTCTTGAAAAAGATATATCAGATCAATTAGTTCAATTTAAAGAAACGAAGAGTAATATTGATTCTTTAACACTAAATTTGGAAAAACAAACGGCTATGCTGAATCAAGCAAATCAGTTTATCCAAAAGGCGCAGTCTCGCAAAGAGGCCTTGGAAGAAATGGAAGATGAGTATACCGGATTTTTCCAAGGTGTTAAAGAAGTTTTAAAAGCGAAAGACAATACTCTTCAAGGCATTGAAGGGGCAATTCTTGAATTAATTCAAGTACCAAAGGAATACGCTAAAGCAATCGAAACGGCACTTGGAGGCTCAATGCAAAACATTGTTGTCAAAACTGAGAAAGATGCCAGGGAAGCCATTCAGTTTCTGAAAAGAAAACAATATGGAAGGGCGACTTTTTTACCTTTAAATACGATAAAAGAAAAAAGTGTACAGCCCAGTCAGGAAGCAATCATCGCCTCACACCCTTCATTCATCGGAATAGCCGCATCCCTTGTAGAATATAAAAGTGAGCATACTCCTGCAGTAAGGAGCCTCCTTGGGAATATCATTATCTCAAGGGATTTAGCTGGTGCTAACGAGCTGGCTAAATTACTTCAATTTCGATTTAGAATTGTTAGTTTAGATGGTGATGTAGTCAATCCAGGTGGCTCAATGACGGGTGGTGCTTCAAAACAATCAACCAGTTCCTTACTCGGGCGTAAAAGTGAGCTGGAGGATTTAAGAAATAAGCTAGAAGATATGAGGGAAAAAACAACCACACTTCAGGAATCTTGGGAAATGGCGAAAAACAATTTGACGAGCGAGGAGAAGCTACTTGAATCGATTCGATCAAAAGGTGAGGAGCTTCGGATTAAACAAAGAGAAGTTGAGTCTTCTCTAGTTCAAATTGAGATGAATAAAAAGAATGTCGATGATCGACTAGCTGTTTATGATCTTGAAACATCGGAACTAAAAACGGAAAAAAACAAAATTAACGATAGAATAAAGGCGCTCTCTGAGATTATTTCCACTTGTGAGGGGAAAATTCATTCTTTAAACGAGAGAATCGAACGATTAACTGCGCAGCGAAATGATGAGAGGCAATCAAAAGATTCGTTGGCAAAAGAGATATCTGACCTTTCCTCGTTGTTTGCAGTTGCAAAAGAACAACTATCGTCTACCCGCAATCATTTCCAAATGTTAAATAATGAATTAACTGAATGGGAAGCGCAAAAAAATGCTTTAATGGAAGACCTTCAATGGCTTGAAAATGAAATGACAGGCCACCATTCAAGTGAAGACGAGCTTGTAGGGGAGACGGAGAAGAGAAAAGAAGAAAAAGAAAGTATTGAAAAAAAACTAGCTGTTCAAAGAGAAAAAAGACTTCAATTACAAATCTCCATTGAACAAAGGGAAGCGGAACTGAAAGAGTTCAAAAGAATATATAGCGGAATTAATGTCATGCTTAAAAATGAAGAGGTAAAGAGCAATCGTCTTGATGTTGAACTCGATAATCTTCTGAATAAATTAAGAGAAGAGTATACATTGACTTATGAAGGTGCAAAGGAAAAA
Organism: Lederbergia panacisoli; assembly: GCF_024626525.1. Lineage (GTDB taxonomy): Bacteria > Bacillota > Bacilli > Bacillales > Bacillaceae_C > Lederbergia > Lederbergia panacisoli. The sequence continues at coordinate 153,110 of NZ_JANJGU010000002.1, read as the reverse complement.
TATCAATTATCTTTATCTGCTGAAGAAACGCGAACGAAGGTAAAGCTTATAAAGATTGAAATTACCGAGCTAGGTACTGTAAATATGGGTGCAATCGAAGAATATGATAGGGTTTATGAACGGTATCATTTTCTTGAGGAGCAACGAACAGACTTGTCGAGTGCTAAAGACCATCTATTCCAGGTCATGGATGAAATGGATAGTGAAATGGAAAAAAGGTTTAGTATCACTTTCTTCGATATTCAAAGTGAATTTGAAGGTGTCTTTCAAGCATTATTTGGTGGCGGAAGGGCGGAATTAACGCTCACAAATCCAAATGATATGTTAAATACAGGTGTTGATATTGTCGCTCAGCCCCCCGGGAAGAAACTGCAAAATTTAAGTCTTCTCTCAGGAGGAGAACGTTCTTTAACAGCAATCGCCTTGTTATTTTCGATTTTAAAAATTCGCCCCGTTCCTTTCTGCGTACTTGATGAAGTTGAAGCTGCATTAGATGAAGCAAATGTTCAAAGATTTAGCCACTACCTTCAAGAATTCAGCAAGGAAACACAGTTTATTGTCATCACCCATAGACAAGGGACAATGCAGGGAGCAGATGTTTTATACGGTGTTACGATGCAAGAATCTGGTGTTTCGAAAATTGTTTCAGTCAAGCTGGAAAAAACAAATGAAATAGTGCAAATATAATGAATCGAGGTTGTGTATTGTGAGTTTTTTTAAGAAATTAAAAGAGAAATTCACCTCTTCTTCTGATCAAGTCTCTAACAAATTTAAAGATGGGTTGGCAAAAACAAGAAATCAGTTCTCCGGAAAAATAAATGATCTTGTATCTCGTTATCGAAAAGTGGATGAAGATTTTTTTGAGGAACTTGAAGAAATCTTAATTCAAGCTGATGTTGGGTTTGAAACGGTTATGGAGATTGTCGAACAGCTGAAAATTGAGGTAAAGAGAAGAAATATTAAAGATCCTGTGGAAGTTCAATCCGTCATCTCAGAAAAGTTAGTCGAAATTTATGAATCTGGAGAAGAAAAATCAAATAAGTTAAATTTACAGGACGAGGGTTTAACCGTCATTTTAGTAGTTGGAGTAAATGGGGTAGGAAAAACAACTACGATTGGGAAACTCGCCCATAAGCTTAAACTAGATGGGAAAAAAGTGATGCTTGCGGCAGGTGATACGTTTCGTGCCGGTGCAATTGAGCAATTAGAGGTTTGGGGAGAACGGGTAGGGGTGGATGTGATCAAGCAAGCCGAGGGCTCTGATCCCGCTGCAGTTATGTATGATGCATTACAAGCGGCAAAATCACGAAAAGTAGATGTGCTCCTTTGTGATACAGCTGGAAGACTACAAAATAAAGTTAATTTAATGAAAGAATTAGAAAAGGTAAAGCGTGTAATTGAAAGAGAAGTTCCAGGAGCCCCCCATGAAGTGCTATTAGTCTTAGATGCAACAACAGGTCAAAATGCATTAATTCAAGCTAAAACCTTTAAAGAGGCAGTTCGAGTAAGTGGGATTGTTTTGTCTAAGCTTGATGGTACAGCTAAAGGCGGAATCGTCCTAGCTATTCGCAATGAATTGCAAATTCCTGTAAAGTTTGTTGGTCTAGGTGAAAAAATGGATGACCTTCAACAGTTTGATGCCGAAAAATATGTGTATGGACTTTTTTCAGATGCAATTGAATCATCTGAAAACCTTGATTAAGTAAATGGGAGTTTTTGTTTCATATCATATGGATGTTGACTTTTTTAATTGAGATATGTATGATTTGTGTGTAAAGGATTTTAACTTAACAAGGGGGATTAATATGACAATGCTAGAGAAAACAACGCGCATGAATTATTTAATCGATTTTTATCAAGCGTTGTTGACTCCTAAGCAACGTAGTTATATGTCCCTATACTATCTGGATGATCTTTCACTTGGGGAAATTGCAGATGAATATGAAGTAAGCCGCCAAGCGGTGTACGATAATATTAAACGGACGGAAGCCATGTTGGAGGAATATGAAGATAAACTGCGATTGTTTCAAAGGTTTCTTGCGCGCGGTAAAATTATCGAGCAAATGGAAGAATGTATGGCTGTTGGGAAATTGGACAGTCCTAAGCTGGAACAATTTTTAGTATTGCTTAAGGAATTGGATTAGGGGGCGGCAATATGGCATTTGAAGGATTAGCCGACCGGTTGCAGGCGACAATGCAAAAAATCCGGGGAAAAGGAAAAGTGACGGAAGCTGACGTGAAAGCAATGATGCGTGAAGTTCGTCTCGCATTGCTTGAAGCGGATGTTAATTTCAAGGTCGTTAAGCAATTTATTTCAAAAGTTAGTGAAAGAGCAGTCGGTCAAGAGGTAATGAAGAGCCTTACACCTGGCCAGCAAGTCATTAAGGTTGTAAAGGAAGAGCTGACAGAATTGATGGGTGGCGAACAAAGCAAAATTGCTGTAGCAAATCGTCCACCAACCGTCATTATGATGTCAGGGCTTCAAGGTGCCGGTAAAACAACGACAACGGGAAAATTGGCCAATTTATTGAGAAAAAAATACAATAGAAAACCATTGCTTGTTGCCGCTGATATTTATCGTCCTGCTGCGATTAAACAGTTGGAGACAATTGGAAAACAATTAGACTTACCTGTTTTTTCTTTAGGGGATAAAGTGAGCCCTGTAGAAATTGCTCGACAGGCCATCGAGAAAGCAAAGGAAGACCATCATGATTACGTTCTCATTGATACAGCTGGAAGACTTCATATTGATGAAGAACTAATGGATGAACTGAAAGAAATTAAGGAAGTCGCAAAACCTGATGAGATCTTCCTTGTGGTCGATGCCATGACCGGACAAGATGCGGTGAATGTTGCACAAAGTTTTAATGAGATGCTTGAAATCACCGGAGTTGTTTTAACAAAGCTTGACGGTGATACTCGAGGAGGTGCAGCATTATCGATTCGTTCGGTTGCTGAAAAACCGATTAAGTTTGTAGGTATGGGCGAGAAAATGGATGCATTAGAGCCTTTCCATCCTGAGCGAATGGCTTCAAGGATACTTGGAATGGGTGACATGCTTACATTAATAGAAAAGGCACAAGCGAATGTAGATGAAGAGAAAGCAAAAGAGCTAGAGCAAAAATTCCGTACTGCTTCATTTTCATTGGATGATTTTCTCGATCAATTAGGGCAAGTAAGAAATATGGGACCACTTGACGAGTTATTAAAAATGATGCCGGGTGCCAATAAAATTAAAGGCATGAACAATCTGCAAGTCGATGAAAAGCAAATTGGCCATGTTGAAGCCATCATTCGTTCGATGACATCGAAAGAAAAAGAACAGCCAGAAATCATTAATGCAGGAAGACGCCGCCGCATTGCAAAAGGAAGCGGTACAACTGTACAGGATGTAAATCGTCTTCTAAAGCAATTTGATGAGATGAAAAAAATGATGAAACAAATGACAGGCATGCAGCAAAAAGGAAAGAAGAGAGGCGGCTTTAAGCTCCCTTTCATGTAAAAAAATTAGACTGTAAAGAAAAAACACTTTACAAACAAAGCAAACATTTGATATTATACTATCTTGTGTGAAACTATTCGGAGGTGCTATTAAAATGGCAGTAAAAATTCGCTTAAAACGTATGGGAGCAAAAAAATCTCCTTTCTATCGTATCGTAGTAGCTGATGCTCGTTCACCACGTGATGGCCGCATCATCGAGGAAATTGGAACATATAATCCAATCTCTCAACCAGCTCTAGTAGCAATTAATGAAGAAACAGCATTAAAATGGCTACAAGATGGTGCAAAACCATCTGACACTGTTCGTAACTTATTTTCTAAGCAAGGTATCATGGAAAAATTCCATAACGCAAAGAATAGTAAGTAATAGTGATAGTCATGAAAAAACTTATTTTGTCGATTGTAAAGCCGATTGTTGATTATCCCGATGAGGTTCGGGTACGTGAAGTAGAAGAAGATCAGCGTATTACTTATCATCTTTCCGTTCATGAAAGAGATATAGGAAAAGTGATTGGAAGACATGGTAGAGTTGCAAAAGCAATAAGGACAGTAGTCTATGCCGCAGCAGGATTAAAACAACATAAGAAGGTTTACATGGAAATCGACGAATAGGGAGGCTTAAACACCTCCCTTTTTTGTTTATAAATACATAGACTCTTGGAATTTCGTGGGATACATCTGCTGAATTTCCTAAGACCTACTGGGAAATGAGTTTTATTGAAGATTTGGTATTCGTTTTTAAGATCTTTTGAATAAAAAAATAGGACAAATATGCATCACATATTTATTTTTTTAAAGGATGCACTTGCAAACAGGTTCTTTACCAAGGTGTGCGTGGTTGATTTCCGCTACAGTTGCTCGCTTTCCGCCTGGAACGGAAATCAACGGTGGCTATTTCTCACGTTGTATGTAGGCTTTTAACTCGTTCAATATAGAACCAATGAAAAGGGAAATAACCCCCTATAAAATAGAGGGAGAAATAAAAAACGGTACTAGAAAACTTTGTGCCGGCGGTGAATTCCGATAGTCTATTACATAAATAGGAGGATGGTAATCATGAGAATTCTCCAAACTGTTTCTGTTAAACAGGTTTTAACGGAAATGAGTAAGTATAAACTACTTAATAAATATAAAAATAATAAACAACAGCTGAAAAAAGAATGTGATCAGCTCCTCTTTGAGATGAAAAAGTTGGAAAGAACCCGCAAGTATACTTCCGGCGGGCTCAAGACGCAATTCGATAAAGAAATTGATATGCGCAAGGAAAAAATTAAGCTTATTGATTTTCAAATTGAACAGCTTGATATGCTGCCAATCGGAAGTGAACTTCACGATCAGGATATACAAGCAGTTATTGACGTTAAAATCGGAGATAATTGGGAAGAATTAACAAAGGGGAAGACAATTGTCATAAAAGATGGCATCATCACAGATATACGGGAGAGGTGAGACTATGAATTGGTTTAATGTAGGAAAAATCGTAAATACACACGGAATAAAGGGTGAAGTAAGGGTCATTTCTAAAACAGATTTTCCGGAGGAACGGTACTCCCCAGGAAGTCTACTTTATCTTTTTTTACCGAAATCCAAAGAGCCTATCAAACTAATTGTAAAAAGCCATCGTACACATAAAAACTTTGATTTACTGACGTTTGAAAACTATTCAAATATAAGTGATGTTGAAATGTGGAAAGAAGGCATATTAAAAGTTTCCGAAGAACAATTAAATGAATTGTCTGAGGGAGAATATTATTTCTATGAAATTATTGGCTGCACCGTCGTTACAGTGGATGATGAAGAAATTGGTATTGTGAAAGAAATTCTTACTCCTGGAGCAAACGATGTTTGGGTCGTTAAACATAAGGATGGCAAGGAATTTCTGATCCCCTATATTGATGATGTAGTCATTAACATTTCAACAGAAGATCAGAGAATAATTATTAATCCAATTGAAGGGTTATTAGAATAATGAAAATCGATATTTTAACATTATTCCCGGAGATGTTCTCAGGAGTGCTCGGTTCATCCATTTTGAAAAAAGCTGCAGAAAAAGAGGCAGTTTCTTATAATGTTGTCAATTTTCGGGAATTTTCAAATGATAAGCATAAAACCGTCGATGACTATCCATATGGCGGCGGAGCAGGAATGGTATTAAAGCCCCAACCAATCTTTGATGCAGTGGAATATTTGAAAAAAGATTTTAATACGGATCCGCGCATCGTTTTACTCTGCCCTCAAGGGGAAACGTATACTCAGAAAAAAGCAGAAGAATTAGCCAACGAGGAGCATTTAATTTTTATATGCGGCCATTATGAGGGATATGATGAGAGAATAAGGGAACACCTCGTTTCAGATGAAATATCGATTGGAGACTATGTTTTGACAGGCGGTGAGCTTGGCGCCATGGTTGTAATAGATTCAGTCGTACGTCTACTTCCAGGGGTGCTGGGAAATGACGATTCCCCTATTTATGATTCTTTTTCCTCGGGGTTATTAGAACATCCTCATTATACACGTCCAGCTGAGTTTAGAGGCATGAAAGTCCCAGAGGTTCTTCTATCTGGGAACCATAAGAAAATTAATGAATGGCGTGAAGCTGAATCACTAAAAAGAACAAAAACTAGACGCCCTGATTTACTGGAAAAATATTTGATTGAACAAAATAAAAAAGATAAAAATCTGGAGTAATCCTTTCGCTGTCTAGCTCCAGCGCCTATCGACTAGCAAACTTCCTGTCCTCTTCCCTACGATAAGTCAACATCAATTCGCCTTTCATGCTCATTGTGTTTCCTTTATCTCAGTACGAGGCCCTGAAGTTTGTACGTCGATGAGCAAGGCGTTTTTGCTTTTCTAATAAAGTTACAATTGCAATCAATATTTGTGTATGTTATTATAGTTTTTGTGGCTAAGGCTGATAAGCCTCTTTAAGCCTGTAACAACGTTGTTCCGCTGCATTGGGTTTGTTTGCAAGAGCATCGGTTGGAAGGAGATGAATACGATGCACAAAATTATTGAAGAAATCACAAAAGAACAACTTCGCAATGATCTTCCGGCATTCCGCCCTGGTGATACTGTACGTGTCCATGTTAAGGTAGTAGAGGGTACACGTGAAAGAATCCAGCTTTTCGAAGGATTAGTCATTAAGCGCCGCGGAGGCGGAATCAGTGAAACTTTCACTGTCCGCAAAATCTCTTATGGTGTTGGAGTTGAGCGTACATTCCCTGTACACACTCCAAGAATTGCGAAACTTGAAGTCGTGCGTCGCGGTAAAGTTCGCCGTGCGAAACTTTACTATCTACGTAAACTACGTGGAAAAGCAGCTCGTATCAAAGAAATTCGATAATTTATGTTTGAACGTTAAAAGGAGCTTAAATATAAGCTCCTTTTATTTATTTGAGGTAATTTTATATGAAAATGTTTATTTTTCCTATACAATAGTGTATACATAAATAAAAGCTGTATTGACCTTTATTGGATGGTGAAACGATGACTAAAGAAAAAAATGAACTATGGGAATGGACAAAGGCTTTACTTATCGCAATTGGCTTAGCAGCAGTTATTAGATATTTTCTTTTTGCGCCAATCGTAGTTGATGGATACTCAATGATGCCTACTCTACATAATGGGGATCGAATGATAGTAAATAAACTCGGAAAACCTGAGCGATTTGATATCATCGTATTCCACGCACCTGAACAAAAAGATTATATTAAAAGGGTAATCGGGTTACCGGGAGACACTGTTGAATATAGAGATGATACATTATATATAAATGGTAAACCTTATGCGGAACCATATTTGGATAGCTATAAGAGCCAGATCGTTGAAGGGCCATTAACGGAAGATTTCACATTGGAAGAAACGCCTGTTGGGCAAAAAACTGTTCCAAAAGGCGAATTATTTGTAATGGGCGATAATCGAAGGTCGAGTAAAGATAGTAGACATATTGGTTCTATTTCAATTAAAAAAGTAATTGGTGATACTAATATGGTATATTGGCCCTTTAAGGATATAAGATATGTTAAGTAGATAGTTGGAGGAAAAGATTCATGACAATTCAATGGTTTCCAGGACATATGGCAAAAGCTCGCAGGGAAATAACAGAAAAACTTAAATTAGTTGATATTATATTTGAACTGGTTGATGCTCGCATCCCTGAATCATCCTCAAATCCTATGCTAAAGGAAATCATTCAACAAAAACCACGACTTATTTTATTAAATAAAGCGGATATGGCAGATCGTACGATAACTAATAGATGGATTGACCATTATGCCGAGCAAGGTCAAACCGCCTTGTCCATCAATTCGCATGCCGGAATGGGTTTGAAGGAAATTGTGAAAAGTGCTGAGAGGCTTCTGCATGAAAAAATTGAGCGTCAAAAGGCAAAAGGATTAAAGCCAAGGGCTATAAGAGCAATGATTATTGGTATTCCGAATGTAGGCAAATCGACATTAATCAACCGATTGGCGAAACGAAATATTGCAAAAACGGGGAATACTCCAGGTGTTACAAGAGCTCAACAATGGATAAAAGTAGGTAAAGAGCTTGAGCTACTAGATACACCAGGAATATTATGGCCAAAATTTGAGGATCAAGAAACAGGATATAAGCTTGCCTTAACTGGCGCAATCAAGGATACTTTGCTAAATATGCAGGATATTGCCGTATTCGGTTTGACTTATTTGAAAAACTTTTATCCGGAACGAATGGTAGAACGTTATCAGTTAACCGATATTCCAGAAGAAATATCCGTATTATTTGATAAGATTGGTCAACTCAGAGGGTGTCTTACTTCCGGTGGAGCAGTAGATTATGACAAGACAGCTGAAATTGTTATAAGAGATCTTAGAATGCAAAAGCTTGGAAACATTACATTCGACTTTCCGGAAAGAAAAGCGTAAGCGCCTGTTTATCGACGTACAGGCCCGCAGGATGCGGTTCCGTCGACGAAGACATAAGGACGTGGCGGTTTTAGTCGATGTTCCTATTTCTGCCTAAGACTCGCGATAAAGGAACATCGACGAGGAACGAGTTAGTGAAATTGGCACTTCAAATTTCACCTGATGTTGACTACGCAAGCGAAAAGGACAAGAAGTTTGCTAGTCGATAGGCGATGAAGCTAGACAGAAAGAGAGCCAATATGAGATCCCGTTATGGGGTCTTACATTTTTTTTATGGGGTAATAAAATGAAAAAAACATCAATCCAAGAAATCAGAAAATTAATAGAACAAATTCAAGATGAACATGATCCATTCTTGATTCAACTAGCAAGTGATTCTAGAAAAGGCGTACAAGATTTACTTGAAAAGTGGCATCATAATAAGAAACAAGAACATGCAGATTATGAATATTATAGGCAAATGGAAGCATATGAAATTAACGCGAGGAAGCAAGGATTTACATTCATAGCTGGCATTGATGAAGTTGGACGGGGTCCACTTGCAGGTCCAGTAGTATCAGCTGCTGTAATACTGAATGAAAATTCGTATATACGAGGACTTAACGATTCCAAAAAATTGACAGAGAAAAAACGTGAGGAATTATACACTCAAATTATGGATGCAGCAGTTGCTGTGGGCATTGGTGTTATTTCGGCTGAGGAAATTGATGAGATAAATATATATGAAGCTACTAAAAAATCAATGTTGGCCGCGGTCCAAAATTTAAGTGTTCAGCCGGATTATTTATTAATAGATGCAATGAAAATAAATAGTATCTATCCTGAAACCTCAATTGTAAAAGGGGATGCCAAAAGTGTGTCGATTGCAGCAGCGTCAGTTATAGCTAAGGTGACGCGTGATCGCATCATGAAGGATTATCATAATAAATATCCCGAGTACGGTTTTCATTTACATATGGGCTATGGAACTAAACTTCATCTTGCTGCACTTAATGAACACGGACCATGTTCAATACATAGAAATACATTTGCTCCAATAAAAACATTGTCTGATTTGAGGTGACATTTTGATGGTCATGCAAGCAGTCATGAGGGGTTTGCTTCAAAATCAAGAAACAAATTCTAGAAGCACCCTTCAATTTCGATCTGGGCAGATTTTTTTTGGAACTGTTCAAAGACTGTTTCCTAATCAATATGCAGAAATTAATCTAGGAGCCCATAAAGTAATAGCAAAGCTTGAAGTGCCACTATCCAGTGGAAAAGGGTACTGGCTTCAAGTCAACTCAAATGAGGGCGCTCCCAAATTAAAACTGCTTAATCCATCTTCCCATTATGGTATAGCTGAAAAAGAATTTTCAGCTAGTCTATTGCAACAATTAGGTCTACAAAATGGAAAAATAAACCAATCGTTAATCAGACATATTAAAGACGATTCTTTTTTCTTAACGAAGGAAGAGATGATTCGTGCTAGTCAGCTTCTAAATCAATCAGATAATCTGGAAGAAGGACTGCAAATCATAAAACTAATGTCTCAAAAAAATTTGCCTTTTAATGAAGGGATCTTTAAGTCGTTGTTAGCTGCTGGAAGTAATGAATCTACAACCGAGTTAGTGAAAGCTTTACAGGCAACTTTGCTTGCAGATAAAAATCTGAGTGATACAGGAAAAGATATATTAAGACTGTTGCAATCATTGGATTCTGATGATACTGAGCTATTATTAAATAGACGTGAAGATGTATTAAGCCTCTTAAAACAATCGATAAAAAGAACAGGTATTTTTTATGAAAATAGGATGCTTGACCGTGAGTTTAGTAATGAATTAATAAAAGATTCGATAAAACCGTTGTTAGTGGCGTATTTACAAGAATTTTCACAATCACCTAAAAGTGAAGCGAAAAACATTGTAGAACAATTATTATTTAGAATGAATGGTTTTCAATTATTATCTTCAGAAAACGGCCCGATTCATCATCTATTATTTGAAATTCCAATTAAACTAGGGGTTTATCAATCTGAAATCGTTATGCAATGGTCTGGGAAACGAACAGAAAATGGAAAAATCAATTCTGATTTTTGTCGCATTATTTTTTATTTAGATTTAGAGCATTTGAAATAGACCATGGTTGATATGCAAGTACAAAACCGAATCGTTACTGTAACGATTTTAAATTCAAGTGATGAATTACAAAAACTTTCTGTAGATCTGCTGCCTACCGTTGCGTCTGGATTAAAAGAAATGGGCTATCATTTATCATCTCTACAATTTAAATTACCGGAGGACTCCAAGAAACAAGATGCAAATAAACATTATTATCATTCTAATCAATCCTATACTGGAGTGGATATTAGGATATGAAAAATAATAGAAGGGATAGTTCAATTAAAGAGGCAGTGGCACTCCACTATCAGAGTGATTTGCATGAGGCGCCTAGTGTTATTGCAAAGGGAAAAGGGATGATAGCGGATAATATTATGGCGAAGGGGAAAGAACATAATATACCCGTTCAACAGGATTCCACACTTGTAGAGTTATTGGGTCAATTAAATATTAACGAAACAATTCCGGAAGATTTATATAATGCTGTTGCAGAAATATTTGCCTTTATATATAAATTAGATAAAAGCAAAGGAAAAGAACGGCAATAATATTGGACAACCGATAAGCGTTTTAATACAATATATAAGGCAATCTATTTTTGACAGAGTGATTGGAGGATGAAAAATGAATATCCACGAATATCAAGGTAAAGAAATCCTCAGAAAATATGGGGTTACTGTACCTAATGGAAAAGTAGCTTTCACCGTTGAAGAGGCAGTTGAAGCGGCGAAAGAACTTGGTTCAGATGTATGCGTTGTAAAAGCTCAAATACATGCAGGTGGACGCGGTAAAGCTGGTGGTGTAAAAGTAGCTAAAAACTTGGAAGAAGTGCGTACATATGCCGATGAAATTTTAGGGAAAACACTTGTGACCCATCAAACGGGACCGGCCGGTAAAGAAGTTAAGCGCCTTTTGATTGAAGAAGGCTGCGATATTAAAAAAGAATATTATGTAGGTCTAGTTGTTGACCGTGCAACTGATCGCGTTGTATTAATGGCTTCTGAAGAAGGCGGTACTGAAATTGAAGAAGTAGCAGAAAAAACACCCGAAAAAATCTTTTATGAAGTAGTAGATCCGGTTGTCGGGTTAACAGGGTTCCAAGCACGCAGAATCGCTTTTAATATTAACATTCCAAAAGAACTTGTCGGTAAGGCTGCGAAATTTATGCTTAGTCTATACCGCGCATTTGTAGATAATGATTGCTCAATTGCAGAAATCAATCCTTTAGTTGTTACAGGTGATGGAAATGTTATGGCTCTTGACGCTAAATTAAATTTTGATGCAAATGCTTTATTTAAACATAAGGATATTGTTGAATATCGCGACCTCGATGAAGAAGATGAAAAAGAAATCGAGGCGTCTAAATATGACCTAAGTTATATTTCACTTGATGGAAATATCGGCTGTATGGTTAATGGTGCGGGTCTTGCAATGGCTACTATGGACATCATTAAATATTATGGCGGAGATCCGGCAAACTTCCTTGATGTTGGGGGCGGTGCAACAGCAGAGAAGGTAACGGAAGCTTTTAAAATAATCCTTTCTGATCAGAATGTAAAAGGAATTTTCGTCAATATTTTCGGTGGAATAATGAAATGCGACGTTATTGCAACTGGTGTTGTTGAAGCTGCTAAACAAGTCGGTCTTGAGGTGCCACTTGTTGTAAGATTAGAAGGTACAAATGTCGATTTAGGCAAGAAAATATTAAATGAATCTGATATAAACATCATTGCTGCAGAATCAATGGCAGACGGTGCTCAAAAAATTGTTAAATTAGTAGGATAAAACGTCTCCACGAAAGAAACAGAAAGGTAGGGAAAATAATGAGTGTTTTTGTCAATAAAGATACGAAAGTAATCGTGCAAGGAATTACAGGATCTACCGCTCTTTTCCATACGAAGCAAATGCTTGAATACGGCACAAAAATCGTTGGCGGCGTAACACCAGGCAAAGGTGGAACTGAAGTAGAAGGAGTTCCTGTATTTAATACAGTAGAGGAAGCAGTTAAAGCTACTGGAGCAAATGCTTCTGTCATTTATGTTCCTGCGCCTTTTGCAGCAGATGCGATTTTAGAAGCTGTAGATGCTGAACTAGATCTTGTTATTTGTATTACAGAGCATATCCCTGTTCTTGATATGGTAAATGTAAAACGTTATATGGAAGGCAAGAAAACGCGTCTAGTTGGTCCTAATTGCCCTGGAGTTATTACTCCCGATGAATGTAAAATTGGCATTATGCCAGGATATATTCATACGAAAGGCCATGTTGGAGTTGTGTCCCGTTCCGGAACATTAACGTATGAAGCTGTTCACCAACTAACTCAAGCTGGAGTCGGCCAATCTACTGCGGTTGGAATAGGCGGAGACCCAGTCAACGGCACAAACTTTATCGATACGTTGAAAGCATTTAACGACGATCCTGAAACAGAAGCTGTTATCATGATTGGTGAAATTGGCGGTACGGCTGAAGAAGAGGCTGCAAGATGGGTAAAAGCTAATATGACGAAGCCGGTTGTTGGGTTTATCGGTGGACGCACAGCTCCTCCAGGAAAACGCATGGGACATGCTGGAGCCATCATTTCTGGTGGTAAAGGGACAGCGGATGAAAAAATTCGTGTTATGAATGAGTGTGGTATTCAAGTTGCAGATACACCATCTGTGATTGGAGAAACGCTAATTAAAGTGATTAAAGAAAAAGGCCTTTACGAAAAATGTAAAACACACTAAAATATTATCCACAAAAATAGCCTCTCCTAAAAGAGGGGCTATTTTACAAAAAAATAAAGGGGTTTGGTTAATATCTTTAATGAAAAACTATTTCACCTCGTTCACTCCAAGTATGTAACGAATGCGTCGATAAGAAACCTTCTTAAACATGATCCTCAATTAAGCCATCTTTACAACATGCCCACACATAAACTACAACAAATTTTTAAAATGAATTCTAACAAAATGGAAAAGTTCAAAAATGAATTCCTTTCCATCGATGTGCATAAACTTATTAAACTATATGACTCAAAAAACATAACCTATATTACTTTAAATGATCCCGAATATCCTAAATCTTTAAAGGAGATTCATGACCCGCCACTTGTATTATTTTTAATCGGAGACAAATCATTATTATCAAAGCATGCCATTGCAGTTGTTGGGGCGAGAGCCGCTAATCATTATGCACATACAGCATTGGATTTTATTTTACCAGAATTAATTAAGAATAACATTGTCATAATAAGTGGTCTTGCAAAAGGTACGGATACGTACGCCCATGAAAAAACGCTTGAATATGGAGGTAAAACGATTGCTGTTCTTGGGGGAGGATTCTTTCATTTATATCCTTCTGAAAATAAAGCGCTTGCATCAAAAATAGCAAAAAATCATTTACTATTATCTGAGTATCCCCCTATAATCAAACCTGAAAGATGGCATTTTCCGATGAGAAATCGTATTATAAGTGGGCTTTCAAAAGGAACTGTTGTCGTCCAGGCAAAAAAGAAAAGCGGTTCGTTAATTACAGCTGATATGGCACTTGAAGCAGGCAGAGAAGTTTTTGCCTTGCCGGGTCCAATCGACGATTCACTATCTGAGGGAACGAATCATCTCATTCAGCAAGGCGCTAAGCTAATTGTTTCAGGAAAGGATATTTTGGAGGAATTATATTTAGATTAAACATATAATTGTAGTTTAAAAAATAAAAAGCTTGCAATTACTTATATTGTAGGATAGATTTTTCATAAACATTTTATTGACAAATTACAAAGATCATTTGTCAGCTTGAGCGACTATCGACTAGCAAACTTCTTGACCTTCTCTTTTGAGTAAGTCAACATCAGGTGAAATTTGAAATGCCAATTTCACTTGCTCGTCCCTCGCTGTGTTTCGTTTAGCTTAGTCGAAGGCCAATAAAGGAACGTCGACTAAAAGCTGCCACGTCCTTATGTCTTCGTCGACGGACCCACATCCTATGGGCCTGTACGTCGATGGGCAAGGCGCTTACGCTTTTCGATTTGACAAATTGATCTTTCCCATATAGTATTTACTCTGATTTATAGGGAGGTTTATGCATGTCGGATTACTTAGTAATTGTGGAATCGCCGGCAAAGGCGAAAACGATAGAGCGTTATCTTGGAAAAAAATATAAAGTAAAAGCGTCCATGGGGCATATAAGAGATCTTCCAAGAAGCCAAATGGGTGTTAATGTAGAGGATAATTACGAACCAAAATATATAACTATTAGAGGAAAAGGTCCAGTTCTGAAAGATTTGAAAACCGCGGCTAAAAAAGCAAAAAAAGTATTTCTAGCGGCTGACCCTGACAGAGAAGGTGAGGCAATTGCCTGGCATTTAGCGCATAGCTTGGATGTGGACATATCATCTGATTGCCGTGTCGTATTTAATGAAATTACAAAAGATGCGATCAAGGAGTCATTTAAACATCCTCGCCCAATTAATATGGACCTAGTCGATGCTCAACAGGCGAGAAGGATTTTGGATAGGCTAGTAGGATATAATATAAGCCCTCTACTTTGGAAAAAAGTAAAAAAGGGACTCAGTGCTGGGAGGGTACAGTCAGTAGCCGTCCGATTAATAATAGATAGGGAAAATGAAATTAAAAAATTTATTCCTGAAGAATATTGGTCAATAGTAGGAAATTTTAAAAAAGATAAAGAAAGTTTTCAAGCAGCTTTTTACGGATTAAACAATAAAAAGACTAAGCTTAATACTAAAGATGACGTCGACGCCATAATGAATACGTTAAATGGAGACATGTATGTAATAGAATCTGTTGAAAAAAAGGAGCGCAGGAGGAATCCAGCTTTACCTTTTACGACTTCATCCTTACAGCAAGAAGCAGCAAGAAAATTAAATTTTCGTGCTAAAAAGACGATGATGCTAGCGCAGCAATTATATGAAGGAATAGCGATTGGGAAAGAAGGTACGGTCGGTTTAATCACATATATGAGGACCGATTCTACGAGAGTTTCCGAAATCGCTCAGAAGGAAACAGCCGAATATATAGAAGCTCAATATGGGAAGAGCTTTCTAAAATATGAAAATCAAAAAGATAAAAAACAAACGAATGCCCAGGATGCCCACGAAGCGATTAGGCCTACAAGTACTTTAAGGGACCCTAATTCCGTAAAAGCATACTTAAGCAGGGATCAGCATCGCCTATATAAATTAATATGGGATCGCTTTGTTGCTAGCCAAATGGCTCCGGCAGTCATGGATACAATGGCTGTTACATTAAAAAATGGGGAAGTTTACTTCCGTGCTAATGGCTCAAAAATTAAGTTTCAAGGCTTTATGAAAGTGTATGTTGAAGGATCTGATGATCAACAAGAAGAGAAAGAAAACATGCTTCCGGATTTAGCTGTCGGAGATATAGTTAAAGCAGAAAAATTAGATCCGAAACAACATTTTACCCAGCCGCCTCCGCGATATACAGAAGCTAGATTAGTTAAAACTTTGGAGGAATTAGGAATTGGAAGACCTTCAACATATGCTCCTACACTTGATACAATTCAAAAACGTGGTTATGTCGCGCTGGATAATAAACGATTTATTCCTACTGAGCTAGGAGAGATTGTTCTTGATTTAATTATGGAGTTTTTCCCTGAAGTAATTGATGTAGAGTTTACTGCTAAAATGGAAAATGAGTTAGATGAAGTTGAAGATGGTAACATTCAGTGGGTTTCAATCATTGATGAATTTTATAAAGGCTTTGAGATAAATTTAAAAAAAGCTGAAATAGAAATGCAAGAAGTGGAAATAAAAGATGAGTATGCAGGCGAGGATTGTGAAAATTGCGGAAATCCAATGGTTATAAAAATGGGACGTTTCGGCAAATTTATGGCCTGTAGCAACTTCCCGGATTGCCGCAACACGAAGCCAATTGTAAAGCAAATTGGTGTAAAATGTCCTAAGTGTAAAGAAGGAAATATCATTGAGAGAAAAAGCAAAAAGAAAAGGATTTTTTACGGATGCGACCGCTACCCATCTTGTGATTTTGTGTCATGGGATAAACCGCTTGAGCGACCATGTCCTAAGTGCAGCGGTGCTTTAGTTGAGAAGAAACTAAAAAAAGGGATTCAAGTCCAATGTATGGAATGTGACTATAAAGAGAAACCCGTCCAATAGTTAAACGTAAAAGCTATCTCCTGATATTAGGGAATGGCTTTTTGTATTTTGTTCTAAAAAATTTTCTTTATGTGGCGAATGGTGTAAAATGCAATAAGGATGTGTTTAGCTTGAAAATTCGGTTTAAAGAGATTCTTTAAATATGGTATTTTTTGAGAACAATTCGAAACTTTGTGAAAAATGTGTAACATTCATTGCATAGAGGGTTAAATTGTGTTAATATTTAGTAGCCTTTGAGAGGTGAAGCGATGATTAAGTTTTCAGATGAATCAGTTTACTTGTTTATTGAATACTTGCAAATTGAACGCAATTATTCTGAGTACACAATCGACTTTTATAAAAAGGACATTGAGCAATTTACTTTGTTCATGAATGCACAAGGTATAAGGTCGTTTTCTGATGTTGAGTATTTTGATGCCCGACTTTATGTAACAGAACTTTATAATCAAAAATTAGCACGGGCAAGTGCATCTAGAAAAATTTCTAGTCTTAGAAGCTTATATAAGTTTCTTTTGAGAGAAGAATTGGTAAAGGAAAATCCTTTTTCTTTAATTATTCAACCTAAAGCTGGGATAAAGATTCCAAGTTTTTTCTATGAAGAAGAAATCAATATACTTTTCGAAGCGTGCATGGAATCAACACCCTTAGGCAAAAGAAATCTTGCATTGCTTGAATTGCTGTATGCTACAGGTATAAGGGTTAGTGAATGTGCAAATATTCAACTTAAAGACCTTGATTTTGATTTTTCGACCATCCTTGTAAAAGGAAAGGGCCGAAAAGAACGATATGTTCCTTTCGGGAGTTTCGCATTTGACGCATTACAAACATACATACACGATGGGGCAAGAAATGAATTAATACGTGGCCTAGAAGATCATCAGTATTTATTCGTCAATTCACGGGGTGGACCGCTTACTGCAAGAGGAATCCGACATATCTTGAAAAAGGTGATAGAATCTGCTTCCTTAACTGGAAAGATTCACCCGCATATGATTCGCCATTCCTTTGCAACTCACTTGCTTAACAATGGGGCGGATATGAGAACCGTCCAAGAACTATTAGGTCATGCCCATTTATCGTCCACTCAAGTGTATACACATGTAACGAAAGAGCATTTGCGAAAGACGTATATGAATCATCATCCTAGAGCATAAGCAAAGTTAAGGGAGGAAAAGGAAATGAACCAATTTCATGCCACAACCATATTTGCTGTCCAGCATAATGGAAAATGCGCAATGGCTGGAGACGGTCAAGTAACATTTGGCAATGCAGTAGTGATGAAACATACAGCAAGAAAGGTCCGTAAGCTTTTTAATGGGAAAGTCTTAGCTGGTTTTGCTGGTTCTGTGGCGGATGCCTTCACTTTATTTGAAAAATTTGAGAGTAAGCTGCAAGAATATAATGGGAACTTACAACGTGCTGCTGTTGAGCTGGCAAAAGAGTGGAGAAGTGATAAAGTATTGCGAAAACTCGAAGCCATGCTCATTGTAATGGATAATGAGAATCTTTTACTCGTATCTGGAACAGGAGAAGTTATTGAACCTGATGATGGAATTCTTGCCATAGGTTCAGGTGGTCACTATGCATTAGCGGCGGGCAGAGCCTTGAAAAATTATGGAGCCGATCACTTGACGGCAAAAGAAATGGCGCAAGCCGCTTTAGAAATTGCAGCAGATATTTGTGTGTATACGAATAGAAATATTATTGTGGAAGAACTGTAATACAAAAACTTATTACATCGCTTTTAAAGGAGGGTACGGCTTGGCAGCTGAAAAAAAAGGGTTTAACATGACCCCTAGAGAAATCGTTGAAAAGCTAGACCAATACATCATTGGTCAGAAAGATGCGAAAAGGGCTGTTGCGGTTGCACTTAGAAACCGATATCGAAGAGGATTATTAAGTCCTGAAATGAGAGACGAAATCATTCCGAAAAATATTTTGATGATCGGTCCTACAGGCGTGGGTAAAACAGAAATTGCCCGACGTATGGCAAGGCTTGTGGGTGCACCTTTTATTAAAGTAGAAGCAACTAAGTTTACTGAAGTAGGTTATGTCGGCCGTGATGTTGAATCGATGGTTCGCGATTTAATGGAGACCTCGATTAGAATCGTTAAAGAGGAAAAAGTAGAAGAGGTAAAAGATCAAGCAGAGAAGCAAGCAAATCATCGGTTAGTGGAATTGCTCGTGCCTGCTAGGAAAAAAGCAGAAGGATTTAAAAACCCGTTTGAAATGATATTCGGGGGCGGGCAGCAAGAACCAGAGGATGCTATGGAAAAACAAGAGGAAATGAGCATCCGTGAAAAAAGAAAGATCATCGCTCAAAAATTAGCAAACGGTGAACTGGAAAACGAGATGGTGCAAGTGGAAGTGGAAGAACAACAGCCATCTATGTTTGATATGCTGCAAGGCTCCGGTATGGAACAAATGGGTATGAATATGCAAGATGCACTAAGCAATCTCATGCCGAAGAAAAAGAAAAAAAGAACATTGCCGGTTAAAGATGCACGCATTGTTTTAACAAATGATGAAGCACAAAAATTAATTGATATGGATGAAGTTTCTCAAACTGCCATCAGTAAAGCTGAACAAACAGGGATTATTTTTATTGATGAAATTGATAAAATTGCAAGCAAAGGAAACTCTGCTTCTAATGCCGATGTTTCACGAGAAGGGGTCCAACGTGACATTTTACCCATTGTAGAAGGTTCAACCGTTGTGACGAAATATGGGCCGGTTAAAACAGATTACATTTTGTTTATTGGAGCGGGAGCCTTCCACATTTCCAAGCCATCTGATTTAATCCCCGAGCTGCAAGGCCGTTTTCCAATTCGTGTAGAACTCGGAAAGCTCTCTGTCGAAGATTTTGTGAGTATTCTTACAGAGCCCGATAATGCATTAATTAAACAATATATTGCATTACTGGAAACAGAAGGTATACAAATCGAATTTTCTGACGATGCTATTTACAGGCTGGCTGAGATTGCATTTAATGTTAATCAAGAAACAGATAATATCGGTGCTAGGCGCCTCCATACCATTATGGAGAAACTTCTTGAAGATTTATCTTTTGAGGCACCTGATGTTGCAATGGGAACAATTAAAATTACGAAACATTATGTAGATGAAAAGCTGGCTGTCATTTCCAAAGATAAGGACCTAAGTCAGTTTATCCTCTAAAAGTTTTATGAAAGATTCGTACGGGAATGCTATGAATAATGGCTATTTACGCATCAGTGACTTTAATATAAAAAAGGTAGTATTTATTTTAGGAGGAGAATCAATTGGAATTATTATCTAGAACAAGAACAATTAATGCTATGTTGCAAAAAGCGGCAGGGAAACCTGTGAATTTTAAAGAGATGTCTGAAACACTTAGTGCAGTTATAAGAGCGAACATTTTTGTATTAAGCCGTAGAGGAAAACTATTGGGATATGCAATCAATCAAACGATTGAAAACGAAAGAATGAAAAAGATGCTTGAAGACAGACAATTCCCTGAAGAATATACAAAAAGCTTATTCAATATCGTTGAAACCTCATCTAATCTGGATGTTGAAAGTGAATATACTGCTTTTCCTGTTGAAAATAAGGATCTCTTTGGAAGTGGTTTAACAACAATCGTACCGATTATCGGTGGAGGAGAACGTCTTGGTACGTTAATCCTTGCCCGTTTGGAAGAAGAGTTTCAGGATGATGATTTAATCTTAGCTGAATATGGCGCGACTGTTGTAGGAATGGAGATATTACGAGAAAAATCAGAGGAAATTGAAGAAGAAGCAAGAAGTAAAGCTGTCGTTCAAATGGCAATCAGTTCATTGTCGTACAGTGAACTAGAAGCAATCGAACATATTTTTGAAGAGCTAAATGGTAATGAAGGATTACTCGTTGCATCAAAAATAGCTGATCGAGTAGGCATTACACGTTCAGTCATTGTAAATGCATTAAGGAAACTTGAAAGTGCTGGTGTAATTGAATCTCGTTCATTAGGAATGAAGGGAACGTATATTAAAGTATTAAATTCCAAATTCCTTAAAGAATTAGAAAAAATTAAATCAAATTAATTTGTATATTACAAAAAAGTTACTAGATAATAAAATCTAGTAGCTTTTTTTTTGAGTCTAAAGAACCATTTTGTCTAAATTTGGCGGATTTCCTGTTAAAAGTGTAGTGCCAAGTATAGACGTAATATGACAAAAACATTACAATATAGTTGGTGTTGTAACAGAAGACATTTAGAGAAAAATAGAAAGTGGTGTCGAAATTGGAATTATTTTCTGGTAATTTTCAAACACTTGAAAAAGCCTTAAATTATTCGTCACTTAAGCATAAAACAATTGCTCAAAATATCGCAAATGTAGATGTCCCTAACTATAAATCTAAAGCTGTAAGTTTCAAGGAAGTTATGGCGGGTGCATCCCACCAAATTGAAGCAAATAGAAGCGATCCTCGCCACTTCCAATTTACAATTGGGAATGGGAATCCGCAGATTTATACGAAAAAGAATACTGAATATAACCATAATGGAAATAACGTAGATATTGACAATGAAATGTCTGACTTGGCTGCTAATCAGATTTATTATCAAGCTTTAATAGAAAGATTGAATGGGAAATTTTCTACCCTGCAAAATGTAATAAAAGGAGGAAGATGACTTTGTCTATGTTTCAAAGTATTGGAATCACGTCTTCCGCGCTTACTGCGGGGCGTTTACGGATGGATGTTATATCCTCGAATATGGCAAATGTTGATACAACGCGAGGCAAACTCGTGGATGGAGTGTGGCAGCCTTACACTAGGAAAATGGTAGTGATGCAGCCAAAGGAATCTTCATTTTCAGCGGTATTAAATAATGCGATGCATAGCGATGTGAAAAACAATTTAAATGGTGTAAAAGTTACGAAGATTGTAGAGGACGATTCACCTTATCGTTTAGTATACGATCCCGAACATCCAGATGCGAGTGGAGATGGGTATGTTCAAATGCCAAATGTGGATCCCCTTAAAGAAATGGTGGATTTAATGAGCGCAACTCGTTCTTACGAAGCAAACGTAACAGTGTTTAATGCATCAAAATCAATGTATATGAAGGCATTAGAACTCGGAAAGTAAATTTAGGAGGCAGAATACATAATGCCAATCAATAATGTTAATTTGACAAATCTTCAACTTAATCCCGTGAAAAGTAGCTTTAAACATGAAGATATTTCTGTGCAAAATAGTACAAGTTTTAAAGATTTATTAAAAACGGCCATTCATGAGGTTAACAACGCCCAAGTACAGTCTGATATGGCTACAGAAAAATTAGCACGTGGAGAAAATATTGAGTTGCATGAAGTGATGATCACTGCTCAAAAAGCATCAATCACAATGCAAGCAGCAATTGAAATAAGGAATAAGGCTGTAGAAGCATATCAAGAAATGATGAGAATGCAAGTTTAAATATAGGGCTTATAGTGATTGCCTTTTTAGATTTGCTTGATGGTAAGGGGCTTATAAATGAAAGAGACATTAATAAAGAAAATAGCTAGTTTAAAAGAATACTGGACAAACAGAACTGGTAATCAAAAATTCATCATACTTGGTTCTATTCTTACTGCCCTTATTTTAGTGGCTGGCATCTTCTATTTTGCCTCTAAGACCACATTAGTCCCATTGTATACTAATTTAAAACCTTCGGAGACTGGCTCAATTAAGGAAAGTCTTGATGCAAAAGGAATTAAATCTGAAATTGTAGATGGTGGATCAACGATAAAGGTTCCTGAGGAACAAGTTGATACATTATTAGTAGAACTGGCTGCAGAAGGGATCCCTAAATCAGGAAATATTGATTATTCCTTTTTTGGCCAGAATGCCGGTTTCGGTATGACAGACAATGAATTTAATGTACTAAAACTAGACGCAACCCAAACAGAGCTAGCTGAACTTATTAAAAGTATAGATGGAATCGATCAGGCTAAAGTGATGATAACCCTTCCTGAAAAAGGGGTCTTTGTAAGTGAATCAAATGAACAGGCATCCGCTTCGATCATTTTGCAAACAAAGTTAGGCCATGAATTCAGTGAAAAGCAAATCAAATCACTCTACCATTTAGTTTCAAAAAGTATTCCCAATTTACCTGTTGATAATATTGTCATTCGGAATCAATTTCTCGAGTATTTCGATTTAAATAATGAACAGTCTGCTGATAATGGATATACACAGCAAATGCAAATAAAAAGTCAGATTGAAAGAGATATACAGCGTCAAGTTCAAAATATGCTTGGTACATTAATGGGTTTTGATAAAGTCGTCACATCCGTAACAGCTGATATTGACTTTACCCAAGAAAACAGGGAAGAAAACCTTGTAACACCTGTTGATGAGGAAAATATGCGTGGGATTGCCATCAGTGCACATCGCATTACGGAGACGTTTACGGGTAATGGAGATCAGGCAGGTGGACCACCTGTAGATCAAACTGATACAAATACTGGATATGAAGGTATTACCGACTCAAACGGTGACTACGAAAAAACAGAAGAAACAATCAATAATGAAATTAATCGAATTCGAAAAGAAATAGTAGAAAGTCCTTACAAAATCCGGGACCTTGGTATTCAAGTAATGGTAGAACCGCCTAATCCGGAAGACACCAATTCATTTCCTGAAGATAGGAAACAAGATATTCGGGAACTATTATCCACCATTGTCAGGACATCCATCGATAAGAATACTGGGACTGATATTTCTGACGATGCCATTCAAAATAAAGTTGTAGTATCTGTTCAGCCATTTAAAGGAAAAGTAGACATTCAGGACATGCCGTCTCAAAAACTACCTTGGTACATTTATGTAGTAGGTGGGATTTTACTCGTAGTAATTGGGGTTTTACTATTCTTGATGTTACGGGCTAGAAGAAATGAAGTAGAAGAAGATGAAGGATTCGAAGAGATGATCGACGAACCGATTGAAATTCCCGATTTAAATGAAGAAGTTTTGACAGAAGCTGGATTGCGCAAGAAACAGCTTGAAAAATTAGCGAAGGAAAAGCCAGACGAGTTCGCTAAACTTTTGCGTACATGGTTAGCAGAGGATTAGGAGGAGTTACGATTGTCTAGAAAAGGATTGACTGGAAAGCAGAAGGCAGCCATTCTTTTAATTTCGCTTGGACCCGATGTTGCATCATCTGTGTATAAGCATTTGACAGAAGAAGAAATGGAAAAATTAACATTGGAAATTTCAAGTGTCAGAAAAGTAGACTCCTCCGCAAAAGAAGATGTGATGGACGAGTTCCATAATATCGCCATTGCTCAAGACTATATTACCCAAGGCGGAATTGGCTACGCAAAGACGGTTTTAGAAAAAGCACTTGGACCTGATCAAGCAATGACGATCATTAATCGGCTTACTTCATCCTTACAAGTTCGACCATTTGATTTTGCAAGAAAAGCAGATGCTGGTCAGATTTTAAACTTTATACAAAATGAACATCCGCAAACAATTGCACTTATTTTATCTTATTTAGATCCTGAAAAAGCTGGCCAAATTTTATCAGAGCTGCCTCAGGATAAGCAAACAGATATTGCTAAAAGGATTGCAGTGATGGATCGTACCTCGCCTGAAGTCATCAGTGAGATTGAGAGCATACTTGAACGGAAGTTATCAGCTACAGTCACACAAGACTATACTCAAACTGGCGGAATTGAAGCAGTTGTTGATGTGTTAAATGGAGTCGATCGTGCAACGGAAAAAACAATTTTAGATGCGTTAGAAATTGAGGATCCTGGACTGGCAGAAGAAATTAAAAAGCGAATGTTCGTATTTGAGGATATCGTCACACTTGATAGTAGGTCAATCCAGCGGATTATTCGGGAATGTGATAATGAGGACTTATTGCTTTCACTAAAAATATCTAGTGATGAAGTAAAAGAAGTTATTTATCGTAATATGTCTACGCGTATGGTTGAAACGTTAAAAGAAGAAATGGAATTTATGGGGCCAGTCAGATTAAGGGATGTAGAGGAAGCACAAACAAAAATTGTTAGTATTATACGAAGACTAGAGGAGTTAGGTGAGATCATCATTGCCCGTGGTGGAGGAGATGATATCATTGTCTAGGCTTATAAAACATGTTTTTACATCACAGGAAAAAGATTTAAAGGTAATTAAGGTTAAAAGTATTCAAATTCCAAACCAAGAGGATGAAGAATCTTTAAGTGAATCATTGTTTATCGCTGAAAGGGAAGAAATCCTACGTGATGCAAAAATAGAAGCCAAAAAACTTCTTGATGACGCAAAGTTGAAAGCTAATCAAATATTGGAGCAAGTTGAAGTGCGGCGATCTGAATGGGAATGTGAAGAACAGAGACTGATTCACGAAGCAAATGAAAAAGGACTGCAAATAGGGATAGATGAGGGTAAGCAAATTGGTTTAGCTGAATATGAAAGCTTAATCGAAAAAGCAAAGTTGATTGTTGATTCATCGAAGGAAGCTTTTCAAAGCCATCTCGAAAGTTCCGAAGCGACGATTGTTGAAATTGCCATGCAATCCGCAGAACGAATTATTCATACATGCTTAACAGAGCAGCAGGAGAGATTTCTTCCTCTTGTTAAAAAGGCCCTTAAAGAGGCTAAGGATTTTAAAGAAGTTCAGATTCATGTACACCCGTTGCAATATGAACTTTTAATTTCGGAAAAGAATGAACTGGATGCTATTTTTCCACATGGGATACAATGTTTTATTTATCCAGACGAAGATTTGGAAGAATACTCATGTTTTATAGAATCAGAGAATGGCAGAATTGATGCGAGCGTATCAAGCCAGCTTATAGAGTTAAAAAAGACCTTGATGGAACTACTTAAGGACGATGATTAATGGAAGCAAAAGAACTCATTCCATATATAAAAAACCTTCCGACTTTCAAACGTTATGGGCGTGTTAGCAGGGTTGTAGGGCTAATGATTGAATCCCAAGGACCTGAAAGTTCCATCGGCGATGTATGTTTGATCCATATTGGCGGGAAAGCGAAAAAAAGAAAAATAATGGCGGAGGTAGTTGGTTTTAAGGAGCAGCATATCATACTGATGCCATATACAAATATACAAGAAATTTCTCCAGGGAGTCTCGTTGAAGCAACGTCAAAACCACTGCAAATTAAAGTTGGCCAAGAATTAATAGGACGAGTGGTTGATTCCTTAGGAAACCCTATGGATGAATTTCAAATGCCAATCCGGATGAAAACAATACCGACTGATCGAACTCCGCCAAATCCATTAAGCAGGCCTCCTGTCTCAGAGAAATTGGAAGTAGGAGTTAAATCAATAGATAGTCTCCTTACAATCGGAAAAGGGCAGAGAATGGGGATTTTTGCCGGTAGTGGAGTTGGGAAAAGTACGCTGCTTGGAATGATTGCAAGGAATACGACCGCCGATATTAATGTAATTGCACTTATAGGTGAACGAGGCAGGGAAGTAAGGGAGTTTATCGAACGGGACCTTGGTCCCGAAGGTATGAAAAAGACAATAATCGTAGCAGCGACCTCTGATATGCCGGCACTTATGAGAATAAAGGGAGCCTTTACAGCAACAGCAATAGCTGAATATTTTCGTGATAAAGGTAATGATGTCATGTTTATGATGGATTCTGTCACGAGGGTAGCGATGGGCCAGAGGGAGGTTGGACTGGCAGTCGGTGAACCTCCCGCGACAAAAGGATATACCCCTTCAGTATTTTCTATTTTACCTCGACTTTTGGAACGGACAGGAACGAATGAACATGGTTCTATTACGGCATTTTACACTGTTTTAGTGGATGGCGATGATATGAATGAACCAATTGCTGATGCAGTTCGAGGTATTTTAGATGGACATATTGTTTTAGATCGTGAATTAGCGAATAAAGGTCAATATCCCGCAATCAATGTATTGAAAAGTGTAAGTCGACTTATGAATCATTTAGCAAGTATTGATCATCGTCATGCAGCAGAAAAACTAAGGGACTTATTAAGCATATATTCTACCTCGGAAGATTTAATCAATATTGGAGCATATAAACGTGGTGCATCGAGAGAAATAGATGAAGCAATTTCGGCATATCCAAATATCATTTCCTTCCTTAAACAGGAAACAGATGAAAAATTTACAATTCAACAAAGTATAGATTCTATGATTGACCTGATGAAGATAGGTGAAATGAATTGAGATACGAGTATAAATTTCAAAAAATCTTAAATCTTAAAGAACGTGAAAAGGATGAAGCATTGTCCTTATACCAAGATTCTGTCAAGAAATTTGAAGTGGTGGCGGAACAGCTTTTTGATTTATTAAAGAAAAAGGAAAATCTAGAACAACATCAGCTTCGTGAACTTTCGAGCGGCCTCTCTATTCATAAAATCCGCCATCATCAACAATTTATAAGTAATTTGGAAAAAACGATTAGCCATGTGCAAAGACTTGTGATGAATGCACGTAACACAATGAATTGGTATGAGGAAAGACTGAAAGAAAGTAATATTGAAGTGAAAAAATATGAAAAGCTGAAAGAAAAAACGTATCAATATTACTTGCAAATGATTGAAAAGACAGAAAATATGCACCTTGATGAATATTCATCTGTACAATATTTTCATCGAGGCGGAAATTAGGTGAAAAAGTGGAAAAAACCTTCAAAAATCAAAATATGGAAAAAGAGCCGGGAATGTTTCATCGGTTTATCTTTTGGTTTTTAATTCCGCTTCTATTCGCTCTCTTTTTAGGTTTGCTGATTGCTTCGGTAGCTGGGGTAAATATATTCCAAAAAGCAAAAGAAATCAGTGAAAAAGTTCCTGTTATTGCAAATATGATTGATGATAAGGAAAAATTTAATGCACTTGAATACGATGAAAAAATCATCAGTTTAGATGCTGAAATACTAAATAAAAATGCACAAATCGATCAACTAAAATCACAGCTTGAAAAGTATGATTTTGACAAAGAACGTTTTTTGCTTGAAAAGGAAAGACTTGAAAAAACGATAGAGGAATTGAGGCTAATACAGGACGAAAATAAACGTGCTTTTAAAGAAATCATTTCAACCTATGAGGCGATGACGCCAAAAAGTGCAGCGCCGATTATTTTAGAAATGAGTGATGATGAAGCTGTAAAAGTTTTATCTAATATTAGTACCGAATCACTAGCCAAGATTATGGAAAAAATGCCACCTGATAGAGCAGCAAAATATTTAGAAAAGCTTTCAGCCAAAGCTGAGTAATGCATCCACACTTGAGAGGGGGTGATAAATTTGAAAATTGGTGGATTTGAATCAACTTTATTACAAGGCACAAATATGTATACTAGCCCAGAGTCTAATAATACAAGTTTTCAAATGATTTTAGGAGCAACATTAGCTAACGATGGACAACTCCTTTCTGAGACTAATTCCGCTCCAGAAATGGGATCAATAATGGAGGTAATTGATACATTAATAGGATCCTCCGAAATTGAAGAAACAGTTGAGAATTGGGCTGAAAATGTTCAAGAAATATTTGATTGGCTTAAAGAGAACGTGGATCCTATTCATTTGCCAGAATCAATAAAGCTGGGAGAACAACTTCCTGAGGAATTTTTAGCGGCTTCTGTTTTATTATTCCAAGTTATTACAGGAATAAATAATGAAGAATTAAAAAGCTTACCTTCGAACAAAATGTCTTCCTTTATAAAATCGGTTAAAGTGTTTCTGTTTACAAGTCATGTCGTCAACCTTCGAGAAATGCAACAGGTTGAAGAGCTGGAAGACTCCATGGAATATTTATTAAAAAGGCTGCAGGATATGGCTAAAGATACAAAATATCAAAATATAAGAAATTCATTAGATAACGCGTTTTTTAAAGGAAAAGAAGGTATTGATTTCAGAACCGATAGTAATAGCTCTAAAATTATGGTACCAAGTCATTTGTCGAATTCGAATCCAGTTATTCGAAACGAATCCTTTATTTTGAATGTTAGTGAATCAGTAAACAAAGAAACTGTGATGCGTGGGTTAATTAGGGAATTTTCCAATATTCTAGCCAGGTCCAGTCTTACACAAGGGATAAATACAACGAAATTATTAATTAGACTACACCCGGAAGAATTAGGGTCATTAAGAGTAGAGCTTTTGCAAAAAGATGGGCAATTAACAGCTCGAATTTTAGCATCTACACAAAAAGCAAAGGAAATGCTAGATTTTCAACTTAATAGTTTAAGACAAGCTTTTACACAGCAAAATATTTCAGTTGATCGAATAGAGGTTACATACAATCAAGGTGACATAAATAGGTATACAAATCAAGATAGCCGCGGAAATGGACAGCAGCATCAACAACAAAATCAAGATCATGGTCAATCCCAAAATGAAACCAATGATAACTTCAAAGATGCTTTAAGTGATATTTTATTTGAAACGGAGGTGTAAGGATAAGATGTCAATTTCAATCGACTCAGATTTGTTGTATTCGTCTGTTCAGAAAAGGGAAGCTAAAGCAGGCAATGATATTTTAGGAAAAGATGATTTTCTTAAACTATTAATGGTTCAACTGCAAAACCAAGATCCTATGAATCCAATGCAGGACAAAGAATTTATTGCGCAAATGGCAACCTTTTCCTCATTGGAACAAATGACGAATATGGGCAAATCTATTGAAAAGTTAGTTCAGTTTGAGTCACAGTCTAGTTTAATTGCTCTGAGTCAATTTGTTGGTAAAGAAGTAACATGGCATAAAATCAATGATGAATCTGATACTGCTGAACAAAGTTTTGCCAACGGAAAAGGAATTGTAAGTTCGGTTCAATTTGTTGCTGATACTGTAAAGTTCACTTTGGAAGATGGAACAGAATTAACTCCTGCTAACATCTCTCAAGTTAATAACATTGCAGCTGAAACACCTCTTATTTATGCAACATCCATGATTGGAAAAAATATTACATGGATGGAGGATGAAGAAGAGCATAGTGGAAAGGTTCAATCAGTTTCAATGAAGAATAACATCGTGTTTCTTCATACGGAAGATGGGAAATCAATTAAAACAAATGAGGTAATAAAAATAAGCTAGTGAAGGAAGTTATTCAAATGAAAAATCATATGATTCACAAGCTTCCTGTCCAGCCAATTGCAATAAATACTAAGGCTAAATCCAACAAAACCGAAAAATCGAATCAACATTCATTTTCCCAAGTGTTGGGACAAGCAACTGCAAAACAGTCTTCACTAACGATAAGTAAACATGCAGAGTTAAGAATGAGCCAACGTAATATTTCCTTAGAGCCTCATACTTGGGAAGAAATTGGCGTGAAAGTGAATGAAGCGAAAAAACAAGGTGTTAAGGATTCACTTGTTTTGTTAAAAAATGCTGCATTAATCATAAGTGCGAAAAATAATACAGTTGTTACAGTAATGGACAGGCAGGAAGCGGGAAGTCATATCTTTACGAATATAGATGGAACCATTGTTCTAGATTAAGACAATAATAAACGATATCAGCTGGACCTTAACGGAGGCTGAGAACCGCTGACTGACAGAGGCGGTTCAGAAGGGAGATCATTTTACATGATTCGTTCGATGTATTCTGGTATAAGCGGTATGAAAAACTTCCAGACAAAACTAGATGTAATAGGTAATAACATAGCCAACGTCAACACTTACGGATTTAAAAAAGGTCGTGTTACGTTTAAAGATATGGTCAATCAAACGATATCAGGGGCTAGTGCTACTACACAAAATAGGGGTGGGACTAATCCGAAACAAGTTGGATTAGGCTCACAGCTTGCATCAATCGATACGATTGATACTCAAGGAAGCTTGCAAACAACAGGGAGAGTCCTTGATCTAGCTATTCAAGGTGATGGTTATATTACAGTAGCGGAAGGGACACCAAGTGGAGATACTTTCTTTGCAACTTCAACCTACTATACGAGAGCAGGCAATCTTTATTTAAATAATGATGGATATGTCGTCACTGGTACGGGACATTATGTATTAGCAACTGACCCTAGTAGTAATACTCTACAGCCAATCCACATTAATGGCGGCAAGATTAACGAAATTCAAAGTTTCAGTATTTCTGAAAATGGTAAGATTAGTTTTATTAAAAGTACAAATCAAACATCGGTAGATAAAGTACGTGAATTGATTGGGAGTATAGCAGGTACTGCAAAAAATCTCGTTGAAAATCCAACTTCAAAGAAACATCTTGATTCCTTAGTGAAATTAACGAAAGAACTAGACGAAATGGTACGTGAAGCCGAAAAAGAGGCACAATTGCTTAAGGTAGAAGCAGATAATTTAGTGTCAAAAGCTGCTGGTGACCCAAGAGCAAAAGCTGATGCAGAAGCTGCACAAATAAAAGCTGACACTGCAGAAACAGAAGTGAAGAATATAAAAACCTTCATAGATACACTAAAACCTTCTGTAACTAGTGTAGATACAGCATTTAATACGTATCAAGGCGATAAAACAAATGCAAATAAAACAGCAATTGAAAATGCAGCAACAACCGCATTAACAAATGCAAATAGTGCTTCAGCGCAAATTACAGTAGCTTCTGAGAGAGTGGCAGATGCATTGGATGCTATTGATTATATCCATGCGACAGAGCTTGGCCTAACGAAGGACGGAGATTTATACACAACTAATTTTTCGATTACCCTTGCTCGTTTTGCCAATAATGGTGGACTTCAAAAAGTTGGGGAAAATATGTTTGCACAATCCGCAGCCTCTGGGATAGCAACTTATACTGTACCTGGAAACGATGGTTCGGGTACTCTCGTATCTGGTTCACTCGAAATGTCCAACGTGGATCTTTCCGAAGAGTTTACGGAAATGATTGTTGCTCAGCGTGGGTTCCAAGCAAATACAAGAATCATCACAACATCCGATGAAATATTACAGGAACTCGTAAACTTAAAACGATAATGTAAGGGGGGAGCAGGGCCAGGCACCTTTTACAACCTGGTCCTGATCATTCATTGATCACAATTACTAGATTAAATGGAAAGACCTTTCAGCTAAATGCTTTATATATCGAAAAAATAGAGTCGTTTCCGGATACTACCATAACCCTCACAAATGGACGTAAATATGTAGCAGCAGAATCAGAGGAGGTAATATATAGACGTATCTTGGATTTCTATCAGTCCATTAATCTCCTCGGCCGCAAAGAATTGGAGGATTAGAAAGATGAGTAAAAGATTATTTCCAACCATGATGGTTCTTTTAACGGCAATATTGCTGCTTGCTACATTAGCCTTAATCATCATAATGAATCTAGGTGGTAAAGATCATAAAAAAGAACCTACGATTGATGAGGTCATAAAAGTATCTGTTGATGTTCCAGAGGTTATGACAAATATAAAAAATGGTGATTACGTAAAGATTTCCTTTAAGGTGCAGACGAATGGTAAAAAAGCAAAGGAAGAGTTTCAAAAAAGAGATTTTCAGATAAAAAATTTAATCATATCCGAGCTTTCTGAAATGGAGCCTTCTGATTTAGATGGCAAGGATGGAAAACAAAAGCTGGAAGAAACGATGAAAGAAAAAATAAACGAGCTTATGCAAGGTGGAAAAGTGGTCAGAGTCTATATCACCTCCTATGTCATCTCTTAAAAAGTACTAGATTACTAATTTGAAACGGAGGTGTAGCCATGCCGGATGATGTATTATCTCAAAGTGAGATCGATGCTTTGCTTTCCGCTATATCAACGGGGGAAATGTCAGCTGATGATTTTAAGCGGGAAGAAGACGTAAAAAGGGTTAAAATATACGACTTTAAACGGGCGTTGAGATTTTCTAAGGATCAAGTAAGGAGCTTGACAAGAATTTACGAGAATTTCGCCCGCTTATTAACAACTTACTTTTCTGCTCAACTTAGGACTTATGTCAATATTACTGTAGCGACAGCGGATCAAATACCATATGAGGAATATATTCGTTCTGTACCGAATATGACGATTTTAAATGTCATAGAAGTGCCTCCTCTGGATGGAAGAATGATCATGGAAATACATCCCAATATCGCTTATGCCATGATTGACCGCATCCTTGGTGGAAAAGGAACATCCTTAAATAAAATAGATAATTTAACTGAAATCGAAACGCGGCTTATGACAAATTTATTTGAGAATACATTGGAACATTTACAAGAAGCTTGGTCAGGCATCGCGGAAATTGATCCGATATTAACCGAACTCGAAGTGAATCCGCAATTTTTGCAAATTGCGACTCCTAATGAAACAGTTGTTGTCATATCAATGAATGCTAGTGTAGGAGATACTAGTGGGATGATTAATATTTGTATTCCACATGTACTGTTAGAGCCAATTATTCCAAAACTTTCAGCGCATTATTGGATGGAAACAAATGCAAAGGTGAGGAAGCCAGAAGAGGTTGCTTTGCTCGAAGAGAAAATAAAAGAAGCTCATATCGAGTTAACCGTTGAACTGGGAGTATCCACTATTACAATCCATGACTTTCTATCTTTGAGTTTAGGAGATGTCATTGAATTAAACAGCCGTATTGATGACCCTCTGACCATTAAACTTGGTGAAAAGCCAAAGTTTATAGGACAGCCTGGCAAACGCAATAAAAAAATGGCTGTGCAAATAATAGATAATATAAAGGAGGGTGAAGGAGACAATGAATGGTGATATGCTTTCACAAGATGAGATTGATGCGTTATTACGGGGGGAACCTATAACCGAAGAATCAATTAAACAAGAAGAGGTCCATGATGTATCAGATTTTTTAAATGCTATGCAACAGGATGCTATAGGAGAACTCGGAAATATTTCAATTGGAAGTTCAGCAACTGCTTTATCTACATTACTGAACCAGAAAGTAGAAATAACGACTCCCTCCGTCTCCATTATTGATAATGCGAAACTGGAAGAAGAGTTTCCACATCCATATGTTGCAATACAAGTTAAATATACATCAGGTTTCTCCGGAGTAAATATTCTTGTTATTAAGCAAAGTGATGCTACCATAATAGCAGATTTAATGCTGGGGGGAGATGGGAATTCGCCTGCAGAAATGTTAGATGAAATTCATTTAAGTGCTGTTCAAGAAGCAATGAATCAAATGATGGGATCAGCTGCTACTTCGATGTCTTCTATTTTCGAGAAAAAAGTTGATATTTCCCCACCTTCAATTGAGTTATTGAATATTTCCGAAGGAGAAGGAAGAGATACGATTCCTCAACAAAATCTTCTTGTAAAAGTATCGTTCAGACTAAAAATCGGAAATTTAATAGATTCAGATATTATGCAGGTTCTTCCAATTGATTTTGCGAAAAAGCTTGTAGAGGATTTATTGGCCAACAACGGAAGTTCACCTTCTGAGATGAAACCTGCAACTAGTCCAAATGCAAATAAGATTCAAACATCAGAGAATGCCGAGAATCCACAAAGCCAATCCATAAGAAATAGTATGGAAGAGCCAAAAATGGAAAAAAGCAAAGCAGCTGTTGATGATAATGATAAAAGTCAATTAAATGTACAAACGGCAAGCTTTTTAGAGTTGAATCAACCTAATGCTCCTGTTCCTGAAACAAAAAACCTTGATATGCTTCTCGATATTCCATTGCAAGTAACAGTCGAGCTTGGAAGAACAAAAAAATCTGTTAAAGATATTCTTGAACTTGGTGCAGGTTCCATTATTGAACTGGATAAACTAGCGGGTGAACCAGTTGAAATACTAGTAAATAGCCGTTTAATCGCTAAAGGCGAAGTAGTTGTAATTGATGAAAACTTTGGGGTAAGAGTAACTGACATCGTCAGCCAAACAGACAGATTAAAAAAATTGAATTAATATTTAGGAGGAATTACTATGGCCAATAGAATTTTAATTGTGGATGATGCCGCATTTATGAGAATGATGATTAAAGATATTTTAGTGAAAAATGGTTTTGAGGTAGTTGGTGAAGCTGTGGATGGCATTCAAGCTGTAGAAAAATATAAAGACCTAAAACCAGATCTGGTTACAATGGATATTACCATGCCTGAAATGGATGGAATTACAGCATTAAAAGAAATTAGATCTGTTGACCCGGCTGCAAAAATTATAATGTGTTCCGCAATGGGGCAACAAGCAATGGTCATTGACGCCATTCAAGCTGGTGCAAAAGACTTTATCGTTAAGCCGTTCCAAGCGGATAGAGTAATTGAAGCTATCCAAAAAACATTAGGTTAATTCACCAAGATGAATTTGATTATGAAACGATCGCTATTTGTTTTTACTATCATGTTTTTACTTCTTAGCCAAGCGGATCAATCGATTGTTTTTGCTGAAAACAATCCGCCTAGTGGAATGGTGGACGAATGTTTTTCGAATAATTGCGATGAAGAGAAAGACAAAACGCAAGTAACCGACGATACCATAAAACCAATATTAGATGGTTCAGATAGTATAGGAATATCGGATATTGTAAAAATGGTTTTTGCACTTATATTTGTCATAGCAATTTTATATTTCTTATTGAAATTCATTAGTAAAAGAAGTCAGTCTTTCGGACAAAATCGACTTGTTCAAAATATAGGTGGTACGCCATTAGGCGGCAACCGTTCAATACAGATCATAAAAGTGGGTAATCGTCTCCTCATTCTTGGGGTTGGAGAGAATGTACAGCTTTTAAAAGAGATAGCTGATGGCGAGGAATATGAGAATTATATGCGGCAATATGAAGAACAGCTGGAACAAAGTCTTCAACCTGTTGATATGATTACGAAATGGATAAAACGAATAAAGAAAACAAATGAAACAAGTGAAATGTCGCGCGAGCACTTTTCTGCCCATTTGAAAAAACAACTAGATGAAATCAAAAGGGAGCGCAATAAAACAATGAATAAGCTTGAAAACAAGGGGTCAGACTTAGATGAATGAGTTTATGGAGTTTTTTAATAGTAGTTCATCCGAATCAGTTTCTACCTCAGTTAAGCTATTATTATTGCTTACTGTTTTATCTATTGCTCCGAGTATTTTAATTTTGATGACATCATTTACTAGAATTATCATTGTTCTTTCTTTTGTCAGAACATCTCTTGCAACACAACAAATGCCGCCTAACCAGGTTTTGGTGGGACTAGCTTTATTTTTAACTTTTTTTATAATGGCTCCCACATTTAGTCAGGTGAATGATCAAGCTCTAACTCCTCTATTTAATGATGAAATCAACTTAGAAGAGGCATATGAAAAAGCAGCTATACCTTTTAGAGAGTTCATGAGTAAGCATACTAGGCAAAAAGATTTAGAGCTATTTCTAACATATTCAAAAGCGGAAAGACCAGAAACAATACAGGATATTCCGTTAACCGTGTTTGTACCCGCTTATGCATTAAGCGAACTTAAAACGGCTTTTCAAATTGGATTTATGATTTTTATACCTTTTTTAGTGATAGATATGGTTGTAGCTAGTATTTTAATGTCAATGGGGATGATGATGCTGCCGCCAGTCATGATTTCACTCCCATTTAAAATATTGCTTTTTGTACTTGTTGATGGTTGGTATTTAGTAGTTAAATCGTTGCTGCAAAGCTTTTCATAAATTTAGATTCTGAAAGTAGTAGATTAATGGAGTGATCATATGAGTGCCGAAGCCGTCATCTCGCTAGCGGAAAAAGGGGTATATACGATTTTAATTGTAGCAGGTCCATTGCTTGTTATTGCTTTGGCTGTGGGGCTAGCTGTCAGTATTTTTCAGGCTACAACTCAAATCCAAGAACAAACATTGGCATTTATTCCGAAAATTGTAGCAGTTTTAGTAGGTGTCGTATTTTTAGGACCTTGGATGTTGAGCAGGCTGCTATCATATGTTACAGAAATCTTTCAGAATTTAACGCGGTTTGTAGGTTGATTGAATGGAACTAGTCCCAAATTTATCAGTTTTCATGCTAGTTTTTATGAGGGTATCGGCATTTTTTGTTACACTGCCGCTTTTTTCATATAGAACACTTCCTGCACCTTATAGAATTGGCTTCGCCTTCTTTTTATCTTTATTGATGTATTACACAATTGATGTGCAATCCATCGAAATTAATGGAGAGTATTTCTTACTTATTCTTAAAGAAGCTTGTGTCGGTCTTTTTATCGGTTTTACTGCGTATATGATTCTTTCCGCTATACAAATTGCAGGTGGTTTCATTGATTTCCAAATGGGTTTCGCCATTGCCAATGTGATTGATCCGCAGACTGGAACGCAAAGTCCCCTTATTGGTCAATACTTATACATGTTTTCTTTGTTATTTTTACTTGCTGTTAATGGTCATCATTTAATTTTGGATGGGATTTTCTATAGTTATCAATTTATTCCGATTGACCAAGTATTTATCCCTTTTGGAAACTTTTCTATGGCAGAGTATATCGTTAAATCATTCAGTATGATGTTCGCTATTGCTTTTCAAATGGCGATCCCAGTTGTCGCCTCGCTTTTTCTCGTGGATGTAGCCTTAGGAATTGTGGCACGGACTGTTCCACAGTTGAATATTTTTGTCGTTGGGTTTCCAATCAAAATTGCAGTAAGTTTCATTATTTTATTTATCGTTCTTGGAGTTATGTTTGGTGTTGTGCAAAATTTATTTGAAACGATGTTGCATGTTATGAGAAATGTTATGAGGCTTATAGGAGGAACGGGATGAAACAGCTGAATCTGGATCTCCAATTCTTTGCCGGAGAAAAGACGGAAAAGGCAACTCCAAAAAAGCGCCTGGATGCCCGAAAAAAAGGACAAACAGCAAAAAGTCAAGATGTAAATACCGCAATAGGGCTATTAGCTGTCTTTTTATTTCTCTCATTCTTTGCATCCAATATGGGAAAAATAGCTGTAGACACATTTCGACACTCCTTTAATGAGTTTTTATTAATGGAAGTTTCAGAGGATAATATTCAACTAATTTTATTGGATATATTGAAAGAACTAGTCTTTTTAATTGGCCCGGTCATGCTGATAGCACTTATTGCCGGAATTGCTTCGAACCTTGCACAAGTCGGATTTATGGTAACAGGTGAACCATTACAGCCTAAATTGGAAAAACTTGATCCAATCAAAGGGATGAAGCGCATTTTTTCGATTAGAGCAATTGTAGAATTATTAAAATCTATATTAAAAATCGGTTTTGTAGGGAGCATTACTTTTTTTGTTCTATGGATTAGAATAGATGAAGTTCTTATATTGTCACATAAATCTATTGGGGCAGCATTGAAAACGGTGGGCAGCCTTACGCTTCAAATGGGAATTGCCGCATCACTTGCACTTTTATTTTTATCTTTATTTGATTATTTGTACCAGAGGTATGATTATGAAAAAAATATTCGGATGTCGAAACAGGACATTAAAGACGAATTTAAAAATACTGAAGGGGATCCTTTGATAAAGTCTAAGGTGAAACAAAAGCAGCGTGAAATGGCAATGTCACGGATGATGCAGGAAGTCCCAAAAGCCGATGTAATTATTACAAATCCTACTCATTATGCCATTGCTCTAAAATACGATGATGAAAATGACGATGCGCCAGTCGTAATAGCAAAAGGAATAGATTTTATGGCGCAAAAAATTAAAAGTATTGCTAGTGAACATAATATTATTATGGTTGAAAATCGCCTTTTGGCTCGTTCTTTATATGATCAGCTCGACATTGGGCAAAAAATTCCTGATGAGTTTTTTAAAGCAGTTGCGGAAATTCTTGCTTATGTCTATAGAATTAAACATAAAATCTAGTTTTTTAGTGGAGAGATAGTTATGAAAGTGAAAGACCTTGCAATTCTATTAAGTGTAATATTAATTGTTGCCATGCTGGTTATCCCTTTTCCTACATGGTTATTAAGCTTGCTCATCATAATAAATATTTCACTTGCTCTTCTGGTATTATTAACATCTATGAATATGCAAGAACCTCTCCAATTTTCAATTTTCCCGTCATTACTTTTACTGTTGACACTTTTTAGATTAGGCCTGAATGTTTCAACGACAAGATCGATCCTTTCAAAAGGTGATGCTGGCGGTGTCGTTGAAACGTTCGGGACTTTTGTTGTCGGTGGAAACGTACTAGTTGGTCTAGTCGTGTTCTTCATATTGGTTATTATTCAATTTGTGGTTATCACAAAAGGTGCGGAACGTGTTTCCGAGGTTGCGGCGCGTTTCACTTTAGATGCGATGCCGGGGAAACAAATGAGTATTGATGCTGATTTAAATGCTGGAGTCATATCTGAGCATGAAGCACGGGAACGAAGGGAAAAGGTTTCAAGAGAATCAGATTTTTACGGTGCAATGGATGGAGCAAGTAAATTTGTTAAAGGTGATGCGATAGCAGGAATCATCATAGTTATAATCAACCTTTTATTCGGAATCATTATTGGTATGCTTCAACAAGGACTACCGATAGGTGAAGCAGCATTGAAATATTCAATGCTGACAGTCGGGGATGGAATTGTGAGTCAAATCCCGGCGCTGCTTATTTCTACCGCCACCGGAATAGTCGTTACTAGGGCAGCTTCCGAAGGGAATCTTGGTTCTGACATTATCGGCCAGCTATTTGCTTTTCCGAAAATGTTGTACGTAGCAGCAGGTACCATCTTTCTGCTAGGCTTAGCAACACCAATCAACGATATTTTAACGATTCCAATCGCCGCTTCACTTGCTGTTGGTGGCATTGCTCTTTCTCGTGTACCTGCCAAGCAAGAGGCAGATTTGTTAGATCAGCTTGATGATACTGAAGCGGATGACTTAAAAAGCCCAGAAAGCGTAATTAATTTACTTAATGTAGAAGCTATAGAATTCGAGTTTGGTTATGGTCTAATCCCTCTTGCAGACGTGAACCAAGGTGGAGATTTACTTGATCGTATTATTATGATTAGAAGGCAGTTAGCATTAGAATTAGGTATTGTCATCCCTGTCGTTAGAATTAGAGATAATATTCAACTAGAACCTAATGCTTATCGATTAAAAATAAAAGGCAGTGAAATGGCGAGGGGTGAGCTATTATTAGATCATTACTTAGCTATGAGCCCAGGTGGAGAAGATATGCTGGAAGGAATTGATACGATCGAACCTTCATTTGGTCTACCAGCAAAGTGGATTACAGAAGAAGTAAAAGAACAAGCAGAAATACTAGGATACACAGTTGTGGATCCTCCATCTGTCGTTTCCACTCATATTACTGAAATATTAAAAGCGAATGCGTATG
Source organism: Lederbergia panacisoli (assembly GCF_024626525.1). Classification (GTDB taxonomy): domain Bacteria; phylum Bacillota; class Bacilli; order Bacillales; family Bacillaceae_C; genus Lederbergia; species Lederbergia panacisoli. The sequence goes on along the minus strand of NZ_JANJGU010000002.1, from coordinate 113,303 downwards.
AGCTATTAGGAAGACAAGAAACAAAGCAGCTTATTGATCATCTAAAAGAATCATTTCCAATTCTGATAGAGGAAGTAACTCCAAACCCGCTTACCATTGGTGAGGTTCAAAAGGTTCTGGCAAAACTGTTGAAAGAGAATGTTTCAATAAGAAATTTACCTGTTATTTTTGAAACTTTGGCGGACTATGGGAAAATGAGCACGGATACTGATTTACTTTCAGAGTATGTAAGGCAAGGATTGGCTAGGCAAATAACAAATCAATATGCAGATGGAAATTCAATGTTAAAGGTGATTACTGTATCAGGTAAAGTGGAAAAATTAATTGCAGACAGTGTGCAGCAAACAGAACATGGGAATTACTTATCAATGGATCCCGATGATTCCCAATCAATTCTTGAAGCGACAGCAGCCCAAATTGAACAGCAATCATTAATGCAGCAAGCTCCTATTTTACTTTGTTCACCTGCTGTTCGGATGTATGTAAGACAATTAACAGAAAGATATTTTCCACAAGTTCCTGTCCTTTCATATAACGAACTGGAAGCAAACGTGGAAGTTCAAAGCACTGGGATGGTGAGTGTTGAATGAATATTAAAAAAATTATTGCCCCGACTATGCCGGAAGCAATGAAAAAAATTAAGCTAGAGTTAGGCGAAAATGCTGTCATATTAAATTCGAAAGTGATTTTCCATGGTGGCTTCCTTGGTCTATTTCGAAAAAAAAGCATTGAAGTTATTGCGGCCTTGGATGAACAACCAATTCATCAAGCGTTGACAAGAAAAAATAATAACAGAAAGAGTCCAATTGCAAATAATACAACAACTCCTACTTATATCCAACCAACAGCACATAAGGAACAGGATATATTCTCGGAAATTGCCGAGTTAAAATCTGAGCTTAAATCAATAAAGAAAAGTAACTATTCAAGTTACAATCAGTTTCCGGAAAACATCCAAAAGTCTTTGCTTAAGCTACAAGAGGAAGAGGTAGATGAGACATTTTTATTGAATATTGGCGAGGCGTTACTCGAAAATTGGCGAAGCTCTGAAAATGAACCAAGTGAATCTGAGATTGATCAATGGTGTATATCACAAATGATCAATCAACTAAATCTAGTCAACTTTGATGGAATATCATATGAAAAGAAATTTATCAATTTTGTTGGTCCAACAGGTGTCGGAAAAACAACAACTATTGCTAAATTAGCGGCGGAAGCAGTTCTAGAACATCATAAAAAAGTAGCTCTTATTACGACTGACACATATAGAATTGCTGCTATTGATCAATTAAAAACTTACGCACAATTATTAAATATTCCGGTTGAAATAATTTATGATGAAAAAGACATTCGTAAAGCTATCAACAAGTACTCGGAATATGATGTCGTCCTTATTGATACAGCAGGGCGAAACTATCAGGAAAAAAGATATATTGATGACTTAGTAAAACTGTTCGGCGATAAAGACAATATGGATACCTACTTAGTATTATCAATTTCCATGAAAGAAAAAGACATCGAAAGAATTGTGGAAAATTTCTTGGAAATGGCATTCAACAAATTTATCTTTACTAAAGCTGATGAGACGAGAAACTTTGGAGTTATGTATAATTTAATATGCAAATACAAAAAAGGGGCTGCCTACATTACTACGGGACAAGACGTACCGGACGATATTATAGCAGCCACTCCTGAAGTTATTGCAAAATATATTCTTAGGCGTGAATCCTCATGAAAGACCAAGCCGAAAAGTTGCGATTGAAAATGACTAGCCTATCCAAAAACAATGCTAAAACGATTGCAGTTGTAAGTGGGAAAGGTGGGGTTGGGAAATCCAATATTTCCATTAATATTGCATTATTGTTAAACAAAAAGAAGAAACGTGTCTTATTATTTGATTTTGATATCGGCATGGGTAACGTAAATATTATTCTTGGGAAACAGGCTCGTCTAACGCTCTCTGATTTTTTATATGAAGAGGCAACATTAACGGATGTTGTAAATGATACGCATGAAGGTTTTTCATATATTGCCGCCGGAAATGGTTTAAATGAAACAATCCAAATTGATGAAAGAATGTTGGCGAGACTCCTCGATGGTTTAAGGGAGCTGCAACAACAATATGACTATATTATTTTTGATATGGGAGCTGGTGCAAGTGCAGCATCCTTAAAGGTATTACTAGCAGTCGACGATATTCTAATTATTTCTACACCTGAACCTACAGCTATAACAGATGCGTATTCAATGATGAAATTTATTTGCTTGGAAGGGGCTGCCGGGAACTTTTTCTTAATTTGCAATCGTGCAGATACAGAAAGGCAAGGAAGAGAAACACTGGAACGATTAAAACAAACAGTTTTAAAGTTTTTACATAAAGAGTCTGTAATGCTCGGAGTTTTGCCTGAAGATAGTCATGTAAGGAAAGCTGTCATTAACCAAACGGCATTTACAACAGCTTATCCAAATTCGAATATTTCGGTGAAAATGGAGACGATCGTTCAATCATATTTAAACGAAAACAATTTAGGTTATAAAGAAACGGATTCATTTATTAATAGACTTCGACGATTTTTCTTTAAGTAAGTCTAGATTCTTTATGTTTGTTGTTTGTAAAAGCCCAAAAGCCGGCTTTTACTCCTAATAAGGAAGTTCTTATAATGCTAGTAGCTCTTTTCCCATATTACTATCAGTTTCAAGGATAAAATCTATTTCTCATTACTTATATTTACATCAAATAGCAACAATGATAAGGAAAAGAGCTTTTAGTAAAATTTAGAGGAGTAGTAGTAGATTATGACATCATGTAAAAAGCTGCAGAGGAAAAAAATCATATGTATCGGAACATCAACGGGTGGTCCTCGAGCATTGCAAGCGGTATTAACACAATTACCGAAAAATTTAGATGCATCTATTGTTATTGTTCAACATATGCCTCCGAAATTTACAAAGTCATTGGCTGATAGATTAAACACAATATGTGATATAGATGTGAAAGAAGCTGAAGATGGCGAGCAATTAAAGGAAGGTACTGCCTATATCGCTCCCGGCGGCAGACATATGACAATTATTCAAACCGGAGGAAGGGCAAAAGTGAAAATAGTGGATAGTCCCACTGTTAACGGACATCGTCCTTCTGTAGATGTCTTGTTCAACTCAATAAATAAATTAACAAATTTCGATAAAATTGTTGTAATTATGACAGGAATGGGAACTGACGGTGCGGCTGGTTTGGTAGAATTGAAGAAAGATAGTAATGTTTACTCGATAGCCGAATCCGAAGAAACTTGCATCGTTTATGGTATGCCAAACGCTGCCATTGCCACTAAGCAAGTTGACGTTATCGCAAAACTGGGTGATATAGCTGATACGATTTTGAATTATATTAGATAAAGGACGTGTGCTTATGGATATGAATCAATATCTAGAAGTATTCATTGATGAGAGTAAAGAGCATTTATTATCTTTGAATCAAAATCTCCTTGAACTAGAAAAGGATCCTCATAATCTTGAAATTGTGAACAATATTTTTAGAGCTGCCCATACGTTGAAAGGTATGTCGGCTACAATGGGGTACACAGACTTAGCTAACTTAACACATATAATGGAAAATGTGTTGGATGGAATTAGAAATGAGAAAATGCAAGTTAGTACGGAATTATTAGATATTGTGTTTCTTGCAGTAGACGATTTAGAAGCAATGGTAGAATCCATTGCCACCGGCGGAGATGGAACTCGAGATGTAAGTGTGGCCATTTCAAAGTTAGAACAAATAGAGCAAGGAAATATACAAGCAATAAGTGGTAAAGCCAAAGATGAAACAGCGGCAGCGCTTGCGTCAATTACATATCCAAAAAATAAATATGATCAATATGAAAAAACAGTTATCGAGCAATCAAGGGAACTAGGCTTTGATTGTTATGAACTAACAATTTCGTTGCGTCCAGATTGCTTATTAAAAACAGCCCGTGTATTTATGGTTTTTGAAGTTTTGGAAAAATGTGGAGAAGTCATAAAATCTATGCCTTCGGTTGAACAATTAGAAGAAGAACAGTTTGATTCTGAGTTTACTGTGACGTTAATTACAAAAGAATCTGGGGAAGACTTACGTAAAAAAGTCATGAAAATTTCGGAAATTGATTCGGTTGAGGCGAACTTAATCGATACATTTTCAATAGAACAAAATAGTGAAGAAGATGTGCTTGAAGATTTAGTTGTAAACGAAAAATCGCAAATAGAGATTTCTGTACCTCAATCTTCCAAAAAACCGGAAATTATTGAAAAGAAACAAAGTAAAGCTGCCAATAAAACGATTAGAGTGAATATTGAGCGTCTTGATATGTTAATGAATCTTTTTGAGGAGCTTGTCATTGATAGAGGCCGTCTAGAGCAAATTGCACAAGATATAGAGAACTTGGATTTATCTGAAACAGTTGAAAGAATGACGCGTATATCTGGTGATTTGCAAAGTATTATTTTAAATATGAGAATGGTGCCTGTTGACAATGTATTTAATCGATTTCCTCGAATGGTTAGACAGCTTGCAAAGGATTTGGACAAGTTGCTTGAATTGGACATTATCGGAGCAGAAACAGAATTAGATCGAACAGTTATTGATGAGATTGGTGACCCTATTGTTCATTTATTAAGAAATGCAATTGATCACGGTATCGAAAGCCCTGAAGTCCGCAGAGCAAATGGAAAATCAGAAACAGGAAAAATTCAATTAAAGGCATATCATAGTGGAAATCATGTGTTCATAGAGATTGAAGATGATGGTGCAGGCATAAATCGAAATAAAATTATTGCAAAAGCAATGTCAAAAGGAATTATTTCACAAAATGAAGCTGCTGAGTTAACCGATTCGGAAGCATTTGAATTGATCATGGCACCAGGTTTTTCGACAGCTGAAACGATTTCTGACATCTCAGGACGTGGAGTAGGATTAGACGTAGTAAAATCCAAAATTCAATCATTGGGCGGTACAGTTTCCATCGATTCAGTTGAAGGAAAGGGATCGAAGTTTTCTATCCAATTACCATTAACTTTATCAATTATATCCGCAATGTTGATTGAAATTGGACCTGAAAAATATGCTCTACCTTTATCCTCCATAATTGAAACAGCGATCATTAAAAAATCTGATATCATGTTAGCGCATGATCAACAAGTTATTGATTTTAGAGGTAAAGTAGTTCCGCTCATTTCTTTAAAGGAAATTCTTAGTCTTCATACCGACAGTGATATAGGTGAGTTCATTTCGATTGTAATCGTTCGTAAAGGTGATAAAATGGCAGCCCTTATCGTTGATTCTTTTATTGGGCAACAAGAAATAGTGCTTAAATCACTCGGGTCTTATTTGACAGAAGTATTTGCCATTTCAGGCGCCACTATTTTAGGTGATGGACAAGTTGCTCTCATCATTGACTGCAATGCATTAATCAAATAAATAGACTTTCAAAATTTCAAGCCGCAAATCTAACGGTTTTTGCAAACATTGTTGCTTTACAAAGATAGTGCGTGGTTGATTTCCGCTACAGTTGCTCGCTCTCCGGAAAGCGTCCGCCTGGAACGGAAATCAACGTTTGCAGGCACTTACTAGGTATGTAGTTTATTATTTCGTTCAATCATAAAATGGTTAATTCGGCAATTCTAATAATAAAAATTGAAATATCCCATGGATAGGAGCTGATAAAATGAATAATTCAATCGCTGCATCGGAACAAAAAGTAATCGTTTTAAAACTAAATGATAAGGAATATTCTATTTCAGTTGAGCATGTGACCGCAATTGAAAAAATGCTCCATTTAACAAGAGTACCGAACGTTCCTTCCTTTATTAAAGGAGTGACGAATTTACGCGGAGTTATAATTCCAATCATTGATTTGAAAAATCGTTTCGATCTTGGAGATGCAGTGTACACAGATCGTACTAGAATCATTATTGTTGCCTATAAGAATATGACTGTTGGGATGATTGTAGATGAAGCTAATGATGTTTTAGATATACCAGTATCCCTTATTGAGCCATGCCCAGATGTTGCAGGTGCGGCACCACCTGAATTCATCGAAGGAGTCGCAAATTTAGAAAAAAGACTAATTTTATTATTAAATCTCGAAAATATCGTGAGTCCTCTTTCTTTAAGGGGTGGAATGTATGGAGCTTAAAAAAATAATTACCCCTTTTCATTTAGACGTTTTAAAAGAAATTGGTAATATTGGCGCTGGTAATGCAGCAACTGCACTTTCCGTTTTAGTTGGAAAAAGTATTGACATGAAAGTTCCATCAGTCAGAATTGTTACTTTTGATGAAATGCTAGAAATGGCTGGTGGCCACGAAAAAATCGTTACTGCAGTGTTTTTGAGGGTAGAAGGTGATGCATCAGGAAGTATGTTTTTTATTCTCCCTATTGAACAGGCTACTAAATACGTACAAAAATTAACTGGAGATATGTCTTTTTCTTTTGAACATCCACCATATTCTGAAATGGGACTATCCGCAATGCAAGAATTGGGTAATATATTGTCCGGTTCTTATTTATCATCCTTATCAGATTTTACAGGCCTGGACCTTTACCCGTCTGTTCCATCTATTAGTGTTGATATGGCAGGTGCAATTATAAGTTACGGACTAATAGAATTATCACATTCCCAAGACTACGCAATTGTTATCGATACGGCCTTAAATGAGGAAAATACTAATTCCGAAAGTGTAAACGGTCATTTTTTTCTACTCCCTGATCCCAGCTCGTTTTCGGTCATATTTAATACACTGGGAGTCGAAATGAATGATTGATACAGTAGTAAGGGTAGGTATTGCGGAAATGAAAATAGTGAAATCACCAGATAAAATAAGAACTTCAGGACTGGGGTCGTGTGTTGGGGTAGTTGTTTATGATAAACAAGTTAATCTAGCTGGACTCGCGCATATCATGTTGCCTGATTCCGCACTTGCAAGAGGAGATAAGACGATAAATAAGGCGAAATTTGCTGATACTGCTCTGAGAGAACTGATTCATGTGCTTATATCTCTTGGAGCAAATCATTCAAGGCTTAAGGCAAAAATTGCCGGTGGAGCACAAATGTTTCATTTCTCGTCAAAAAATGATCAAATGAGAATTGGTCCACGTAATATTGAAGCGGTAAAACAAGAGTTGAAATCATTGAATATTCAACTCGTTGCTGAAGATACCGGAGGACATAACGGCCGAACGATAGAATTTGATACTAAAAACTGTATGCTGCAAATAAAAACAGTTTACCAAGAAACGATTGAAATCTGATCAGCATGCTAAAATCGCTTGTAACTGTGAGGAGGGATTATATGTCGAACTCACCACCGATGGAAGAGAAGAAATATTGGGAGCTTTGGACTCATTCCCGTGATGCTGATGCAGGAGATATGCTCGTAGAAAAATACATGCCTTTAGTTTCTTATCATGTTCAACGCATATCAGTAGGTTTGCCTAAAAATGTTAGTAGGGAAGAGCTCAAAAGCTTAGGACTATTGGGCCTTCTGGATGCTTTAAATAAATATGATATTTCAAGGGAACTTAAGTTCGATACATATGCTTCATTTCGAATTAGGGGTGCAATTATTGACGGGTTAAGGAAAGAGGATTGGCTCCCTAGGAGTACGAGAGAAAAGGTTAAGAAAATAGAAGCTGCCACACAAATGCTTGAACAAGAATTAATGCGTCATGCTTCGGTGGAAGAAATTGCGTCTGTTAGCGGATTTTCTGAAGATGAAGTATGCAAAACATTAAATGAGCACTTTTTTGCAAGTGTCTTATCAATTGATGAGCATATGTATGATCAAGACGAAGAAAGTCAAAGCCATAATATTAAAGATGACGAAACACTGACTCCGGAAGAACAGCTAGTTAAAAATGAATGGCTTAAAGATCTTGAGTCTGCACTAACGGGTCTTAATGAAAAAGAACAATTAGTATTAAGTCTATTTTATAAAGAGGAATTGACGTTTACAGAAATCGGAGAAATATTACAATTATCCACTTCAAGAATTTCCCAAATTCATTCTAAGACGATTGTTAAATTAAAGGGTGTACTTCTAAAATAACGGGGGTATAAAAAAGGTGAGTCTAAAATCGATTGAAATGCAAGTTGCCCTTCCCAGAACGGTTGAAGCGGGGAAAATCTCTGATCAACTCCAGCAAAGAGGGCAAATCATCTTAGACCAAGCAGCGAAAGAAATGGAAGAGAAACTTGAGCGAGAGCGTCACGGGATTATGGAAATGGATCGAAAAGACAAACTACTATTAAAAGATGGCCAATCCCATCATAATGGTGATGAAAATCCGCCTAATAGGAATAAAAAAAAGAAACCAATAAAAGTAGAGGGAACTCACCCTTATAAAGGTACGACAATTGATTACAACGGGTAGGGATAATATTGATCGGTATACTAATCTTTTTCTTATTTATGTTGAATATTTTCTTGATTTTAGCAGTGGTTATTTTATATCAACGTCAAAACCGTTTCATAGAAATTGAACGGAATCAACGTAAAATTCAAGAAGAGTCTGAAGAAATGTTATCAGCGTTTCTATTGGAGCTTAAGGAAGAAAATAAATCATTTATTACTCAATTTCAGCATTCACCAAAGAATAACAAACAATCTGGCGACGAGCAGTTAACTAAGATAGAACCTGAAGCAGTAGTAGAGAAGGAAGCTCCTATTACCGCAGAGACGTATTCACGGCTGCTGGCTACTGAAGTGTATAAAAATAATCAGACTGAAGTAGATACAAAAAAAACGTTCGCTGAACAAGTAGAAGATCTATCACAAAAAGGATTATCTAGCAGCGAAATAGCAAAACAATTAAAAAAAGGGAAAACCGAAGTGGAGCTGCTTCTTAAGTTTCATGAAAATCGAAGTAATACTTGATAGCAATCTTTTTTTATGCTATATTGATTGATGGTGTTAATACACACGTTCCGTGATTTTGTTGCATGGTGCTGTTTTTATAACAGAATGTACAAAAAATGAGCGGGACGGAGGAAAAAAACCAAGGAGGAAAAAACACTATGTCAGTAATTTCAATGAAGCAATTGCTTGAAGCTGGTGTTCATTTTGGACATCAAACACGCCGTTGGAACCCAAAAATGAAAAAGTACATTTTTACGGAACGTAACGGTATTTATATTATCGATCTTCAAAAAACGGTGAAAAAGGTCGAAGAAGCTTATAACTTTATGAGAGAGCTTGCTGATAACAATGGTAAAGTTCTTTTCGTTGGAACAAAAAAACAAGCTCAAGAATCTGTTAAAGAAGAAGCAGAGCGTGCCGGACATTACTATGTAAACCATCGCTGGCTCGGTGGAACTTTAACTAACTTTGAAACTATTCAAAAAAGAATCGAACGCTTAAAAGCAATCGAAAAAATGGAAGAAGATGGAACCTTCGAAGTATTGCCTAAAAAAGAAGTCGTTATGTTGAAGAAAGAATATGACCGCCTCGTTAAATTTTTAGGTGGCATTAAGGATATGAAAACTCTTCCAGATGCTATGTTCATAATTGATCCTCGCAAAGAGAGAATTGCTGTTGCAGAGGCACGTAAATTGAATATTCCTATCGTCGGAATCGTTGATACAAACTGTGATCCGGATGAAATCGATCATGTAATTCCTGCTAACGATGATGCAATCCGTGCAGTAAAGCTTTTGACTGCTAAAATGGCTGATGCATTGCTCGAATCCAAACAGGATGAAGAAGCAGAAGAAGCAGCTGAAACTGCAAACGTCTAACATATAAAAGAACTCAGCCTGGTATTTGACAGAGCTGTATCATTACGATAAAAGGTGATAAGAGTGATAGACACTTATCACCTTTTTTCAAACTATCATTTAGGAGGCAAAACAAATGGCAATTACTGCACAAATGGTAAAAGAATTGCGTGAAAAAACAGGCGCAGGTATGATGGATTGTAAAAAAGCCTTGACTGAAACTAACGGAAATATGGAAGAAGCTATTGATTTTCTTCGTGAGAAAGGGATTGCTTCCGCTGCGAAAAAGGCTGACCGTATTGCTGCTGAAGGAACAACATTTATTTTAAGTAAAGGTAATGATGCTGTAATCCTTGAAGTAAATGCTGAAACAGATTTCGTTGCTAAAAACGAAAACTTCCAAAACTTAGTTAAAGAATTAGCTGAGCATTTACTTGCAAATAAACCTGCATCTGTTGAAGAAGCATTAGAGCAAAAAATGTCTAATGGCCAAACAGTCGGTGAATATGTAAATGCTGCTATTGCAAAAATTGGTGAAAAAATCACGTTACGCCGTTTTGAAGTGAAAACCAAAACCGACAACGGTGCATTTGGTGAATACTTGCATATGGGTGGCCGCATAGCAGTACTAACTGTTTTAGAAGGTACTACAGAAGAAGCGGTAGCAAAAGATGTAGCAATGCATATCGCTGCTATTAACCCTAAATATATTTCCCGTGATCAAGTATCAGCAGAAGAAACTGAGCGCGAGCGCCAAGTGCTTACACAACAAGCATTAAACGAAGGCAAGCCTGAGAACATAGTTGCGAAAATGGTAGAAGGTCGCCTACGTAAATTCTTCGAAGATATTTGCTTGCTAGACCAAACATTCGTAAAAAATCCAGATCAAAAGGTTCGTCAATTTGTAGAGTCAAATGGTGCTAATGTTGTAGAATTTATCCGTTTTGAGGTTGGAGAAGGTCTTGAAAAGCGCCAAGAAAATTTTGCAGAAGAAGTTATGAGTCAAATTAAGAAATAATAACGAAGGGAACATTATGTGTTCCCTTTTTTTCAAAGAAAAGGAAGTTCACCAAAAGTGACTCTCTTACGCAAAAATAATACATAACTACATACGGAGGTTCTTATGAGCAAACCTAAATATAAACGAGTTGTACTTAAACTCAGTGGTGAAGCACTAGCTGGAAATGAAGGCTTCGGCATTAAACCAACCGTTATCAAATCAATTGCTGAACAGGTAAAAGAAGTAGCTGAATTAGGCGTTGAAGTAGCTGTAGTGGTTGGTGGAGGAAATATTTGGCGTGGAAAAGTAGGAAGCGAAATGGGAATGGACAGGGCAACGGCTGATTATATGGGGATGCTTGCAACTGTCATGAACTCATTAGCTTTACAAGATAGTTTGGAACAACTCGGAATAGAGACGCGAGTTCAAACTTCAATTGATATGCGCCAAGTTGCTGAGCCTTACATTCGTCGAAGAGCAATCCGTCACTTAGAAAAAAACCGCGTCGTCATTTTTGCAGCTGGAACTGGTAATCCGTATTTCTCAACAGATACTACTGCCGCCTTAAGAGCTGCTGAAATAGAAGCTGAAGTTATACTTATGGCTAAAAACAATGTAGATGGTGTCTACAATGATGATCCAAAAATCAACAAGGATGCAGTAAAATACGATCAGCTTTCTTACTTGGATGTTTTAAAGGAAGGATTGGGGGTAATGGATTCTACCGCTTCTTCTCTATGTATGGATAATGATATTCCTTTAATCGTATTTTCATTCACGGAAAAAGGAAACGTAAAGCGCGCTGTCATGGGTGAACAAATAGGAACATTAGTGAGGGGGAAAGATTAATGGCAAAACAAGTAATTTCCGAAACGAAGAACAAAATGGAGAAAGCTATCCAAGTTTATACTCGAGAACTTGCAAGCATTCGTGCTGGAAGAGCGAGCGCATCGCTGTTAGATAGGCTAACAATTGATTACTATGGTGCTCCCACGCCCGTGAATCAAATGGCTTCTATTTCTGTACCAGAGGCAAGATTGCTTGTCATTCAGCCCTATGATAAAACGATTCTTGGTGATATCGAAAAAGCTATTTTAAAATCAGATCTAGGCCTTACGCCTTCAAACGATGGCTCTTTAATTAGACTTTCCATTCCACAACTTACAGAAGAACGTAGAAAAGACCTTGTGAAAATTGTAAGAAAAGAAGGCGAAGATGCAAAAATTGCTATTCGTAATATCCGTCGGGATGGTAATGATGAGTTGAAAAAGCTAGAAAAAAATGGGGACATTACTGAAGATGATTTACGTGGTTATTCTGATGATATTCAAAAATTAACGGATAATCATATAAAGAAAATTGATGATATTACAAAAGAAAAAGAGCAGGAAATACTAGCTGTATAAATACAATTCATTGAAAAGACTATTCTCCCTTTATAATGAAGGGAGTTTTTTTGTCTAGCTCCAGTCGCCAGCCCCTCGAGGTCATAAACCAGCGTCAATAAAAGTCTAAATACAGACTTTTTTTGACTCAGAACATTTGCTTGTCAGGGCTGTTCAGGCGACTTCCGCTTTTTTGTCATAAATTGTAACTAATTCATTCTTTCTGCATCATTCTCTATCCAAATAGTAATATTTTCTTTATAATAGGAATTATGGCTCTTTCGAATATAAGGAAACAACTCTGATGGAGGATCCTTTCATGTTAAATAAAATTAAATTATGGAAAAGTTCACAAAAAACTCTAACATTAAATGATAGGGTAGAACAAGTGCAAAAACTGCCAATTCCAAATCATATCGCCATCATCATGGATGGCAATGGCAGGTGGGCAAAAAAACGAGCTCTTCCCAGAATAGCGGGTCATCACGAAGGAATGAGAGTAGTACGAAAAATTACGATGTTGGCGAATAAGCTTAATGTTGATACCTTAACGCTCTATGCATTTTCGACAGAGAATTGGAAACGTCCTAAGCATGAAGTTGATTATTTAATGGGATTGCCTGAGGAATTCCTTGGGAACTTTCTACCTGAATTGATTGATGAAAATGTAAAAGTTTGTATGATAGGCAATGATAATAGAATTCCTGATCGTACTAAACGAGCTGTTGAAAAAGCAATAGTAGAAACTTCCTCAAACACAGGGTTAAAATTAAACTTTGCTTTAAATTACGGAGGAAGGGCAGAAATTATTGAAGCAGTCAAGAAAATTTCCAATGATGTGAAAAATGAAAAATTACAACTCGTTGATATTGATGATGAATGCTTCTCGAAATATTTGATGACTCACCATCTGCCTGATCCAGACCTGTTAATCCGGACGAGTGGAGAGCTTCGCATCAGCAATTTCATGCTATGGCAAATCGCTTATTCGGAATTATGGTTTACAGACGTTTTATGGCCTGATTTTACTGAAATGCATTTGCTTGAGGCAGTTGAGGCATACCAGCGCCGTTCAAGACGATTTGGAGGAATACATAGCGAGGAGTCAAAAAAATGAAACAAAGAATTATTACAGCATCCATTTTGATTGCCATATTTTTGCCGGTTGCAATTATGGGTGGCATTCCTTTCTTGTTCCTAGCTTACATAATGGCTTCTATTGGATTATATGAACTTTTTCATATGAGAAAACTATCGGTTTTTTCATTTCACGGTTTAATAGCATTTATTTTATTGTGGATCTTTTTATTGCCAGATCATTATTTTAATCTGATTAATATAACAGAACTGTCCAAAATTGAAATTGCTTTTGCGGCCGTCTTAATATTTTTATCATATACAGTTATTGTTAAAAACCAGTTTACATTTGATGATGTTGGATTTATTCTATTGTCTGTTTTGTATATTGGCATTGGTTTTTTCTATTTTGTACAAATTCGTGAAGAAGGGCTCGTTTATCTTTTCTATGCATTATTCGTAGTATGGGTAACCGATTCGGGAGCCTATTTTTTTGGAAGGAAATTTGGTAGAAATAAATTATGGCCGGATATTAGCCCTAATAAGACGGTTGAAGGTTTTTTTGGTGGAATTGCATCCGGGTTGCTTGTCGCTGTTTTATTCATTTTCTTTTCCAACATTCAAATACATTTCTTTCATTTATTAATCGTTACAATAATCATTTCTATTTTTGGACAAATGGGCGATTTAGCTGAATCTGCATTAAAACGTCATTATGCGGTAAAGGATTCAGGGAACCTATTTCCAGGCCATGGTGGTATTCTTGATCGCTGTGACAGCTGGTTATTTGTATTGCCTCTTCTCCATTTCTTAATTTTTTAATTGATTTTATCTTCAAGGAGCGAAAAGAATGAAATATATAAGTTTGCTCGGAGCAACAGGTTCAATCGGTATACAAACTTTAGATGTTATACGGAAAAATCCAGAACAATTTAAGCTTTTGGCGATTTCAGCAGGGAAAAATATTGAACTTGTTAGAAAAATAATTGCTGAGTTTAATCCTGAATATGTTTCTATTCAAAATAAGGCAGATTATGAAACCTTAAAAACCGAGTACTCGCAAGGTATAACATTTGGATATGGTTCTGATGGATTAATGGAAGCTGCAGTTTATCCTAAAGCAAACTTACTTTTAAACGCAGTGATTGGAAGTGTAGGTCTTACACCAACTCTTCAGGCGATAAAAGAAAAAAAGACGATTGCACTCGCTAATAAAGAAACTTTGGTAACAGCGGGACATCTTGTCATGAATTTAGCGAAGGAAAATAATGTTCCTATTATTCCGGTTGATAGTGAGCATTCAGCGATTTTTCAATGTTTGCAAGGGGAAAAATTATCGAGCGCAAGAAGGCTGATCTTAACAGCATCTGGTGGCAGCTTTAGAGAATATAGTCGCGCGGAACTAAAAAATGTTACTATAGAACAAGCGCTTAATCATCCAAATTGGTCAATGGGTTCCAAAATTACGATTGATTCTGCTACAATGATGAACAAAGGACTAGAAGTGATAGAAGCTCATTGGCTTTTTGAGAAACCATATGAAAATATTGAAGTTCTTTTACATCGAGAAAGCATTATCCATTCTATGGTTGAATATGATGACAGCAGTATAATCGCACAATTAGGTAGTCCAGATATGAGAGTCCCTATTCAATATGCACTAACATACCCCGAGAGACTCGATTTTCAAACAGAAAATCGTCTCGATCTTGCAAAAATTGGTCATCTTCAATTTGAAGAAATGAACTTTGAAAGGTTTAGATGTCTAAAATTTGCATACGAAGCTGGGAAATTTGGAGGAACAATGCCTACTGTTTTAAATGCTGCTAATGAAGAGGCTGTACATGCTTTTCTATTAGGAAAAATATCTTTTCTTGCAATTGAAGATTTGATTGAAAAGGCGCTTGAACGCCATAATATGATTAAAGACCCTGATCTAGCTTCTATTCGAGAAGTAGATGAAGAAACAAGGGTATTTGTGAATTCACTTATTTAATACGGACCAAAATCAATTTAGAAAACGGCTTTTAATGAAAGGAGTTGTATGATTTGAATACCGTTATATCCTTTATCATTATATTTGGTGCTCTCGTATTTTTTCACGAGTTAGGGCATTTTATATTCGCTAAACGTGCAGGAATACTTGTTAGAGAGTTTGCGATCGGGTTTGGTCCGAAGATTTTTTCGTATAAAAAAGGAGAAACGATATATACCATTCGCCTTTTGCCGATAGGTGGTTTTGTAAGAATGGCAGGGGAGGATCCTGATACGCCAGAAATTAAACCGGGACATAGGATTGCTATTTTATTTGACCAAAGTAATAAAGTGAATAAAATTATATTGAGCGGTAAGAATCGTTATGCGAATGCAAAAATGATTGAAGTGGAAAAAGCAGATTTGGAGCATAGTCTAGTCATTTCTGGATATGAAGAAGGAGAAGAGGAGCTTCTTCAAACTTTTTCTGTGTCACGTGATGCAGTAGTTGTTGAGGATCAAGTTGAAACTCTAATTGCTCCTTGGGATCGCCAATTTGCTTCAAAAAAATTAAGTTCAAGAGCTATGACGATTTTTGCTGGTCCACTGTTTAATTTCATACTAGCAATTGTCGCTTTTACGATAATTGGCATTATACAAGGTGTACCCGTAGATGAGGCTAAGCTTGGTAAAGTGCTTTCAGATGGTGCGGCCCAAGAAGCTGGTTTGCAGCAAGGGGACTTAGTACTGAGCATCGACGGTTCAGAGGTTAACACTTTTACAGATATGACTACAATTGTAAGAGCCCATCCAGAGGAAGAACTTGTCTTTACAATAGAGCGTGAAGGGCAGACGCAGGATATACAAGTAACTCCTAAACGGATTGTTGAGGATGAAGGGGAAATCGGATTGATTGGTGTTCAATCTTATTTAGATAAATCATTCTCTAAAGTTGCACTAAGTGGTTTTATTGAAACATACCATTGGACGGTTAAAATTGTACAATTACTTGGACAATTAGTCATAGGTCAGTTTTCTATCGACATGCTCTCCGGACCAGTTGGAATTTATAAGTCAACAGAAGAGGTTGCTAAGGCAGGAATTCTTTATTTAATGAAATGGACTGGGCTTCTAAGCATTAATCTAGGCATTATGAACTTATTGCCGATTCCAGCGCTTGACGGTGGACGACTTCTATTTTTTGGTGTAGAAGCCGTTAGAGGCAAGCCGATTGATCGCCATAAAGAAGGAATGGTGCATTTTATTGGGTTTGCACTATTAATGGTCTTAATGATTGTCGTTACATGGAATGATATTCAGCGGTTCTTTATTAATTAAACGTTAAACGTGTAGATTTTTAAGATGGGGTGCGAGCAATGAGACAAAGTATGACACTAATCCCTACCCTTCGCGAGGTGCCAGCCGATGCTGATATTAAAAGCCATCAGCTCCTACTTAGGGCAGGATTTATAAGGCAAACAGCAAGCGGAGTATATACGTATATGCCCCTTGCTAAAAGAACATTGGATAAGATTGAAAAAATTATTCGTGAAGAAATGGAAAATGCCGGTGCAGCTGAATTACTGATGCCAGCTTTACAGCCAGCAGAGCTTTGGCAGGAATCTGGGCGTTGGTACACGTATGGTGATGAATTAATGCGTATGCATGATAGACATGGAAGGGACTTCGCTTTAGGGGCTACACATGAGGAAGTCATCACGAGTCTAGTCAATGATGAAGTACAATCGTACAAGCGCCTGCCTCTTACACTTTACCAAATCCAGACAAAATTCAGGGATGAACAACGTCCAAGATTCGGTCTACTGCGAGGACGGGAGTTTATCATGAAGGATGCATACTCATTTCATACATCTGCTGAAAGCTTAGATGAAGTATATAATAAAATGTATACAGCATATATGAATATTTTCACTAGATGTGCTCTCGATTTCAGAGCGGTCCTAGCTGATTCCGGAGCAATTGGCGGCAAGGATACTCAAGAATTCATGGTTTTGTCTGAAATTGGTGAAGACACAATTGCATACTCCGATTCTTCCGATTATGCTGCCAATATTGAAATGGCTGAGTGTGTAATTGAGTACGAGATTCCAAAAGAAGAAGAAAAAGAAGTTGAAAAAGTTAAAACACCAAATCAAAAAACAATTGCAGAAGTTTCGTCTTTTTTCAATGTAGGACCTGCAAATTGCATAAAATCTTTAGTATTTAAAGTGGATGATGAACCGGTTATGATACTTGTTCGTGGAGATCATGACGTCAACGATATTAAGGTGAAAAATGTACTGAATGCAAAAACAGTTGAGCTTTGTGCTCACGAAGAAACAGAGGAGATTTTAGGATGTCCTACTGGTTCACTTGGTCCTGTCGGTGTGGCAGGGAAAATCAAGGTATATGCTGATCATGCGGTTAAGGCGATGGTAAATGCCGTTTGTGGGGCTAATGTTGATGGTTTCCATTTAATTAACGTTAATCCTGGAAGGGATTTTGAGGTTGAAAATTATGCTGATTTTAGATTCATTATGGAAGGCGATCCTTCTCCGGATGGAAATGGGACAATCCGCTTTGCTCGTGGAATCGAGGTTGGTCATATTTTTAAGCTTGGAACAACGTATAGTGAAGCAATGGATGCGAATTATTTAGATGAAAATGGCCGAGCTCAAAACTATATTATGGGCTGTTACGGTATTGGAGTTTCTCGTACTTTATCGGCGGTCGCCGAACAATTTAATGATGAAAATGGACTTGTTTGGCCAAATCATATAGCTCCTTTCCATATACATGTCATTCCAGTGAATATGAAGGATCAAGATCAGGTTGGGCTCGCCGAAAAAATATATAATTTATTTAAAGCAAATCGATATGAAGTTTTACTAGATGATCGTTCTGAAAGACCTGGTGTTAAGTTCAAAGATTCAGATCTAATTGGCTTGCCAATCCGTGTTACAATTGGGAAGAGGGCTAGTGAAGGAATTGTTGAGGTAAAGGTAAGGAAAACAGGCGAATCATATGAAGTGGAAACAGCAGAGTTACTATCATTAATCAATCAATTAATTAAATAAAAAAAGAAAAGGTACCTAATTATAAGGTACCTTCCTTCATGGGAGGTTGAGGCAATGAATCCCGCCGATAAAAAAGAGAGATTTCAGTTGCTTCTTCAACAGCTTAATTTAACTGAAGATGCATATGCTCAACATTTTTATAATGCAGAAATTTCTAAGCTGACAATAGAACGAAATAAAAAACAATGGCATTTTTCCTTCGTTTTTGAAAAAATCATTCCGCATAATGTGTTTTCTACTTTTTCTAATCATCTTCAAAAATCTTTTCAACATATCGCCACTGTAAGTTTTGGAGTTGAAACAAAAGACCCTACGCCAACAGAGGAACTTATAGTGGATTATTGGAAAGGGTGCGTTAAGGAAATAGATGGCATTTCACCTATGCTATTAACCTTATTAAACGAACAGACCCCTAAAATAAATGGAAATAAAATCATCATCCGCACTCGGAATCATACAGAAGCGGAGACATTAAAAACGAAATATGGCAGCTTATTCCTTGAAATATATAGAAGCTTCGGCTTTCCTTTACTTCAATTCGATACCGAGGTCAGTGAAGAGCAACAAACAGAGGAAGATCAGAAAATCATCGAGGCTAATCGAAAAGAGGATGAGGAAAGGGCAAGACAAGCAGTTGCTGATATGCAACGTATTGATTCAGAAAAAGATCAAGGCAATGGGGTTCCGGCCGGACCGCTTACGATTGGTATTACTATTAAAAATGATGATGAAATTAAGAAGCTTGAAGAAATTATCGACGAAGAAAGAAGAATCGCCGTAGAAGGATATATTTTTGATGCTGAAGTTAGAGAGCTCAGAAGCGGACGTTCATTATTAACATTTAAGATAACAGATTACACGGATTCGATTTCAGTTAAAATGTTTTCAAGAGATAAAGAAGACGCGGAAATGTTAAAGATGGTTAAAAAGGGAATGTGGGTCAGAGTGCGAGGGAGCGTTCAAAATGATACGTTTGTGCGCGATTTAGTCATGATGGCCCACGATATTAACGAAGTACAACCGAAAGCGCGCCTTGATTTAGCCGACAAAGAAGCTAAGCGCGTTGAATTGCATCTTCATTCTCCAATGAGTCAAATGGATGCAGTATCTTCCATATCGAGTTATGTTGCACAAGCGAAAAAATGGGGACATAAAGCAATAGCGATTACTGATCATGCAGTTGTGCAATCTTTTCCTGAAGCTTTTAGTGCAGGCAAAAAAAATGAAATAAAAATCCTATATGGCTTAGAAGCAAATTTAATCAATGATGGTGTCCCAATTGCCTATAATAGTGTTCACCGTCTACTTGAAGATGCCGAATACATTGTTTTTGACGTGGAAACAACAGGTCTTTCTGCTATCTACGACACGATTATAGAGCTTGCTGCAGTGAAAATTCAAAATGGAGAAGTTATTGATAAATTTGAAAGTTTTGCCAATCCACATCATCCATTATCAGCGACGACGATCGAATTAACTGGAATAACAGATGATATGGTGAACGATGCTCCAGAAGTAGAAGAAATGCTTCAGAAATTTTACGAATGGTCGGAAGATGCCATTTATGTTGCACATAATGCATCCTTTGACATGGGCTTTTTAAATACAGGGTTCCAGAAAATCGGCATTGGCAAGTCAAAAAATCCGGTTATAGATACGTTGGAACTTGCTAGGTTTTTATACCCTGAATTTAAAAACCATCGCTTAAATACGCTTGCTAAAAAGTTCGATATCGAATTGACCCAACATCATAGAGCCATTTATGATGCCGAGGCTACCGGATATTTATTTTTAAAAATGTTAAAGGATGCTGGAGAAAAAGAGATAGAGTATCATGATCAGTTAAATGACTATATGGGTGAAGGCGACGCATATAAGCGTGCAAGGCCGAGTCATTGTACGTTGCTGGCTAAAAATGAAGTTGGCCTAAAAAACCTTTTCAAACTTGTATCTATTTCTCACTTAAACTATTTTTATCGAGTTCCACGAATCCCCAAGTCACTTCTAGAAAAATATCGAGAAGGGATTCTTGTTGGTTCTGGCTGTGATAAAGGAGAAGTTTTTGAGGCAATGATGCAAAAAGGACGAGCTGAAGCTGAGAAGGCTGCAGCATTTTACGATTACCTAGAAGTTCATCCTAAATCTGTTTATGCCCCTTTAATAGAAATGGAGCTTGTTAGAGATGAAAGAGATTTAGAAGATATTATTCGGAATATAGTGGATATGGGCGAGAAATTAACTTTACCGGTTGTTGCAACTGGTAATGTCCATTATTTAAATGAAGAAGATAAAATCTATCGTAAAATTTTAATTAACTCACAAGGTGGGGCAAATCCTTTAAATAGACATGAATTACCGGATGTTCATTTTAGAACGACAAATGAAATGCTTTCTGAATTTGCTTTTTTAGGGAAAGAACAAGCTGTGAAAATTGTTGTGGAAAATTCCAATGCTATTGCAGATCTGATTGAAAATATCAAGCCTATTAAGGATGATCTCTATACACCAAAAATAGAGGGAGCCGAAGAAGAGATACGTACGATGAGCTATGATATGGCTAAAAGCATTTATGGCGACCCTCTTCCAGATATAATAGAAGCAAGATTAGAAAAAGAGTTAAAAAGCATTATCGGGCATGGTTTTGCCGTTATATATCTTATTTCTCATAAACTTGTTAAAAAATCTTTGGATGATGGCTATTTAGTTGGTTCCCGTGGATCGGTTGGATCTTCATTTGTAGCTACGATGACTGAAATTACTGAAGTAAATCCGATGCCGCCGCATTATGTTTGCCCGAATTGTAAACACTCTGAGTTTTTTGTGGACGGATCGGTTGGTTCAGGATTTGATTTACCTGATAAAGATTGTCCACAATGTGATACTGCATACAAAAAAGATGGTCATGACATCCCGTTTGAAACATTTCTAGGCTTTAAAGGTGATAAGGTACCAGATATTGACCTTAATTTTTCCGGAGAATATCAGCCTCATGCCCATAATTATACGAAGGTTCTCTTCGGGGAAGATTATGTTTATCGTGCAGGAACAATCGGTACAGTAGCTGAAAAAACAGCCTTTGGTTATGTAAAAGGTTATGCCCAGGATAATAATCTTCACTTGAGAAATGCTGAAGTTGACCGATTAGTTCAAGGTTGTACAGGTGTTAAAAGGACGACAGGGCAGCATCCCGGTGGAATTATTGTTGTACCAGATGATATGGAGATTTTTGATTTTAGCCCTATCCAATTCCCTGCGGATGATAGTGATTCAGAATGGAAAACGACCCATTTTGATTTCCACTCAATCCATGATAATTTATTAAAACTTGATATTCTTGGTCATGATGATCCGACTGTCATTAGAATGTTGCAAGATTTAAGCGGTATTGATCCAAAAACGATTCCTACTGATGATCCCGAGGTAATGAAAATTTTTAGCGGGACGGAATCACTTGGTGTTACAGAAGAGCAAATAATGTGTAAAACCGGAACACTTGGCATACCGGAATTCGGAACTAGGTTTGTCCGCCAAATGTTAGAAGATACAAAACCAACTACATTTTCGGAGTTAGTACAAATATCAGGACTGTCTCACGGTACAGATGTATGGATTGGAAATGCTCAGGAACTAATTCATAATAAAATATGTACATTGCCAGAAGTAATTGGTTGTCGTGACGATATTATGGTTTATTTAATTTATCAAGGACTTGAACCATCACTTGCATTTAAAATAATGGAATCAGTTCGTAAAGGGAAGGGTCTATCTCCTGAATGGGAAGACGATATGAGGAAAAATAATGTTCCTGAATGGTATATTGACTCTTGTAAAAAAATTAAGTATATGTTTCCTAAAGCCCACGCAGCCGCTTACGTATTAATGGCTGTAAGGATAGCTTACTTTAAAGTACATCATCCACTTTATTATTATGCGGCTTATTTCACTGTAAGGGCAGAAGATTTTGATTTGGAAGCAATGGTAAGAGGATCGCAAACTATACGAGCGAAAATTGAAGAGATCAACATGAAGGGTCTTGACGCCTCTCCAAAAGAAAAAAGCTTACTTACAGTGTTGGAGCTTGCTCTTGAAATGTGTGAAAGGAATTTCAAATTCCAGCGTGTTGATCTTTATCGCTCAAGCGCGGCGCAATTTATCATTGATGGAGATTCATTAATACCTCCATTTAACTCCATCCCTGGACTCGGAACAAATGCGGCATTGAATATTGTAAAAGCCAGGAAAAATGGTGAATTCTTATCGAAAGAGGACTTGCAGCAGCGAGGGAAAGTTTCTAAAACAATTATTGAATATCTGGACAAGCACGGCTGTCTTGAGTCATTGCCAGAGCAAAATCAGCTCTCATTGTTTTAGAGCCGTAATTTGCATAAAAATGATGGATATGGTATATTTTTAATGGAAATACTGTGAATAACTCTCTGTTGACAAAAAGAGTGGGCGCCCCCCACTCTTTCGTGTATTTAGATACTCTAAAATTGAAACTATTGAAACTCTCATCATGGAGGTCATTATGAGTAAGGTAACTGAACTCGTTGAAGAACTCGTAACTCCCATTTTAGAAGATATGAAACTTGACCTTGTTGATACTGAATATGTAAAGGAAGGGAAAAATTGGTTTCTCCGAATCTTTATTGATAAGGAAAATGGTGTGGATATTGAAGAATGTGGTATTGTAAGCGAAAGATTTAGCGCAATTCTAGATGAATTGGATCCAATTCCTCATAACTACTTCTTAGAAGTATCTTCGCCAGGTGCCGAACGCCCATTAAAAAAAGAGTCTGATTTCGAATCTTCAATTGGTAAAAACATTCATATTAAAACATACGAACCTATTGATGGTGAAAAAACGTTCGAAGGTAAGCTCATTCATTTTAATGAAGGAATCATAACACTTGAGGTAAAAATTAAAACACGTGTTAAAACGATTGAAATTCCATATGAAAAAGTTGCAAAAGCTAGATTGGCCGTAGTTTTTTAAACAAGGTAAAAAGAGATGAATTAAAGGGGATGACCATAAAAATGAGCTCGGAATTATTGGATGCTCTCATTATTCTGGAAAGAGAAAAAGGAATTAGTCGTGAAGTATTGATTGAAGCAATTGAAGCGGCTCTTGTTTCAGCTTATAAGCGAAACTTTAATCAAGCACAAAATGTTCGTGTGGATTTGAATTTGGGAACTGGGACAATGCGAGTGTTTGCCCGTAAAGAAATCGTTGATGAAGTGTTTGATTCTAGACTTGAAATTTCTCTTGATCAAGCTAAAAACATTAATCCTGCTTATGAAGCAGGAGATATCGTTGAGTTAGAGGTCACTCCGAAAGATTTTGGAAGAATAGCGGCACAGACAGCGAAACAAGTTGTTACACAAAGGGTTCGTGAAGCAGAGAGAGGAATCATCTACTCCGAATTTATTGATCGAGAAGATGATATTATTACAGGAATTGTTCAGAGGCAAGATCCAAGGTTTATTTATGTTAGCCTTGGAAAAATTGAAGCATTACTTCCACAAAGTGAACAAATGCCAAATGAAACATACAAACCACATGATCGTATTAAAGTATATATCACAAAAGTTGAAAAGACGACAAAAGGTCCCCAGATATACGTTTCTCGTACGCATCCCGGTTTGTTGAAAAGATTATTTGAAATTGAGGTTCCTGAGATTTATGATGGCACCGTAGAAATTAAATCAGTAGCCCGCGAAGCAGGAGATCGTTCAAAAATATCTGTAAGTACTGATAACTCGGAAGTTGATCCAGTAGGGTCTTGTGTCGGGCCTAAAGGTGCTCGTGTCCAGGCTATTGTTAATGAATTAAAAGGTGAAAAAATTGATATCGTAGAATGGTCTTCCGATCCCGTCGTTTTTGTAGCAAATGCATTGAGTCCTTCGAAAGTATTGGATGTAGAAATACACGAGGAAGAAAAAGCAACGACAGTTGTCGTACCGGATTATCAATTATCATTAGCAATCGGGAAACGAGGACAAAACGCTAGACTGGCAGCAAAGTTAACAGGTTGGAAAATTGATATAAAAAGTGAATCCGATGCTCGTGCACAAGGCATTTATCCACGCGAAGAATCTCTTCTCTTTTTTGATGAAGATGAATCAAGTGATACATTCGATTTAATTGATGAAGAAATCGAATAGGGGTGAATTAGGTTGGCAATACAAAAAAAAATACCAATGAGAAAATGTTTGGCTACAGGCGAAATGAAGCCTAAGAAAGAAATGATCAGGATTGTCCGTTCCAAAGAAGGAGAAGTATCTGTTGATATAACCGGTAAAAAATCCGGAAGAGGTGCTTATGTTTCTTTAGACCGTGATGCCATTCTGGCGGCAAAAAAGAAAAATATTTTCGCTAGCCAGTTAAATGCTGAAGTAAATGATTCTGTTTACGAAGAACTTCTTGCCTTACTTGATAAAGAAAGCAAGTCTAAATAATGAAACAGGAAAAATGGATGTCACTGCTTGGATTGGCGAATCGAGCAAGAAAGATTATTTCTGGAGAAGAATTGGTCGTTAAGGAAATCAAAAATAGAAGGGCTAAGCTTGTTTTAATTTCCAAAGATGCCTCTTCTAATACTTCAAAAAAAATTCAGGATAAATGCACTTATTACGAGGTTCCTTTTCACTTTGTAGATTCAAGAGAAAAATTAGGCCACGCCATTGGGAAGGACGAAAGGGTAGTAGTAGCAATCCTGGAAGATGGCTTTGCAAAAAAGCTTACTTCAATGCTCGATGAATAAAACGGGGGTGAACCTATGAGTAAAGTACGTGTATATGAATACGCAAAAAAACATAACACATCTAGTAAAGATGTGATTTCAAAACTGAAAAGTTTGAATATAGAAGTCTCCAATCATATGTCTATGATTGATGCTGGGACTGCCGGAAAACTAGATTCTATTTATAAGGGAAAAGAAGCTCAAAGCAAAAACGGTGCAACAAAATCAAATCAACAGCGTAAAGTCCAACCCAATAGTGAGCATGGACAGAAACCTCGTAATAGCCAAGCGAGAAGTCCACAGGCAAAGGATAATAAAGCGACACAATCTAAAAATACGAATGAGCAGCCACGCCGTTCTGAAAACAATCATGCTAAATCAGCGCCTGCACAAAGAACTACTGGAAATGGAACTAAACGAAATAATGAGATGGGGCAAAATAATTTTAATATGAAAAATAGTACGGGAAATAATCAGAATAAAAACCAACAGCAAAAAGGCGGCAACAAAGGTTTTAATAAGAATCGCAAAGGCAATGTGAATAATAATAAAAACATTAAGCAAAGGCAGAAGCCGCAACAACATCAGCCAGCGCCTCAGAAACAAAAAGAACTCCCGGAAAAGATTACATTCAGCGGATCTCTTTCAGTTGGAGAATTGGCGAAAAAACTCCATCGAGAGCCATCAGAGCTTATTAAAAAATTATTTTTATTAGGAGTAATTGCAACCATTAATCAGGAATTGGATAAGGATGCAATTGAATTAATCTGTACAGATTACGGAGTAGAGGTTGAAGAAGAAATTCAAATTGATGCTACTGACCTTGAAGTGTATTTTACTGAAGACAATGAGGAAAACTTAACTGAACGTCCTTCCGTTGTTACAATTATGGGTCACGTTGACCACGGAAAAACAACTTTATTGGATTCCCTTCGCAACACTAAGGTAACTGCTGGCGAAGCTGGGGGCATCACGCAACATATCGGGGCGTATCAAATCGTAGCTAATGACAAAAAAATTACATTCCTAGATACACCAGGACACGCAGCCTTCACGACAATGCGTGCACGCGGTGCAAAGGTAACGGATATTACAATTCTTGTCGTTGCTGCAGATGATGGTGTTATGCCACAAACAATTGAAGCCATTAATCACGCAAAAGCGGCGGAAGTTCCAATTATTGTAGCTGTCAATAAAATGGATAAACCAACAGCGAATCCAGATCGCGTTATGCAGGAATTGACTGAACATGGTTTAGTTCCGGAAGCTTGGGGCGGAGACACGATATTTGTTCCGATTTCGGCACTTAAGGGAGAAGGAATCGACAGCTTACTTGAGATGGTTTTACTTGTAAGTGAAGTTGAAGAATTCAAAGCTAATCCGAACAGAAACGCTATTGGGACTGTTATTGAAGCCCAGCTAGATAAAGGACGCGGATCGGTTGCTACATTGCTCGTCCAAAATGGTACTTTGAAAATTGGTGACCCAATTGTAGTCGGCAGTACGTATGGTCGAGTCCGTGCAATGGTGAATGATATCGGGAGAAGGGTAAAGGAAGCAGCACCATCAACTCCAGTAGAAATCACAGGTTTAAACGATGTACCTCAAGCAGGTGACAGGTTTGTTGTATTTGATGATGAAAAAACTGCTCGCCAAATTGGGGAAGTCCGTGCACAGGAAGCATTGCTCGCATCGAGAAATGAAAGTTCCCGAGTTAGCCTTGACACATTATTTGAACAAATGAAACAAGGTGAAATGAAGGATTTAAATGTAATCGTAAAAGCAGATGTACAAGGTTCAGTAGAGGCACTTGCTGCAGCGCTAAGACAAATCAATGTCGAAGGCGTTAATATTAAAATTATTCATACTGCAGTTGGGGCTATTAATGAATCAGATATTACACTTGCTGCTGCCTCTAATGCTATTGTAATTGGATTTAATGTTCGCCCAGATGTGAATGCAAAGCGTGCAGCGGAATCAGAAAGTGTCGAAGTTCGTCTCCACCGAGTTATATATAAAGCAATTGAGGAAATTGAAGCGGCGATGAAAGGGATGCTTGATCCAGAGTTTGAGGAGAAAATTATTGGACAGGCGGAAGTCCGTCAAACATTTAAAGTATCCAAAATTGGTACGATTGCAGGGTCATATGTAACAGATGGTAAAATTACTCGTGATAGTGGAGTACGTCTTATCAGGAATGGCATTGTCATTTATGAAGGTGTTATTGACGACTTGAAACGATTTAAAGATGATGTAAAAGAAGTTAGCCAAGGATACGAGTGCGGTATTACAATTAAAAACTTCAATGATGTGAAAGAAGAAGATATTATTGAAGCTTTCTTAATGGAAGAAATTGAGCGTGCTTGATTGGATTCGTTGAATGTGAATTTCGCGTGTTTCATGCCCATTCTTTAAAAGAAAAAAGGGCTGTCCTGCAGCGTACCTTGACAAGACTTAGACAAAAATTCAATGTTTCTGCAGCTGAAGTGGATCATCAAGATACATGGCAGTTAACCAAAATTGCTATGACTACAGTCTCATCTTCAAGACAGGCTGCGGAACGTGAACTTAATCATGCCCTTACTTTTCTAGATTCATTTCCCGAGTGGGAAAGAGTAAGTACAACTTTTGAATGGCTGTAATGAGAGGTGTTTGTTATGAGTCTACGTGCCAATCGTGTTGGAGAACAGATGAAAAAAGAGCTTGGCGAAATAATCAGTAGAAAAATTAAAGATCCTCGAATCGGTTTTGTTACAATTACTGACGTACATGTTACAGGGGATCTTCAACAAGCAACTGTTTATATTTCCGTTCTTGGGGATGAAGAGCAAAAAGCAAATACACTAAAAGGACTTGCTAAAGCAAAAGGATTCATTAGATCAGAAATTGGTCATAGGATCCGTCTTCGCAAAACACCGGAAATCTCTTTTGAATTCGATGAATCCATTGGTTACGGAAATAGAATTGAATCATTATTGAAACAAATAAAAGATGACTAACCGTATAACTTAAGGCCGTTCCCATTTATGCTTTGTCTATTCACATTTGAGAATTAGTGAATGGTCTAAGCGCCTCTAATGGGACGGCTTTTTCATCGTGGAAAGGAGATGAATATTCTATGGATGGTATATTGCCATTATGGAAACCAAAAGGTATGACCTCCCATGATTGTGTCTTTAAAATCCGAAAAATGTTAAAAATGAAAAAGGTTGGACATACTGGCACACTTGACCCGGATGTTGAAGGAGTTTTACCTATTTGTTTGGGAAGAGCAACAAAAATTGCCGAGTACATTACCGATGCTGGTAAAGAGTATGAAGGGGAAGTGACCCTTGGCTATTCAACAACGACGGAAGACGCATCCGGAGACATAGTTGAAACAAAAAAAATTGAACGATGTATAAGTATTGATGAAATAAAAACAGTCCTTCAATCTTTTAAAGGAATAATTAAGCAGACACCGCCAATGTTTTCTGCAGTAAAGGTAAAAGGAAAGAGATTATATGAATATGCACGAGCGGGAATAACGATTGAACGCCCTTTAAGGAACGTACATATTTATGAAATAAACTTGCTAGATGAATTGATAAAAGAGAATGATGGGAATGTTTCTTTTCGCTTTCATGTCCATTGCAGCAAAGGAACGTACATTCGAACATTGGCAGTCATGATTGGAGAAAAACTTGGATATCCCGCCCATATGTCTTCTTTAACAAGAACAGCTTCCGCTTCAATAACAGCAAGTGACTGTGTTACTTTTGAGCAATTGGAAGAACTTATACAAAGTGGAGATATCATACATAATATCTATCCGCTAGAAAAAGGGATTTCTGACTTGTCCTTTTTTCCAATAGATAGTAATTTAGTAATAAAGATTAAAAATGGCGCAGTTCTTCCAAAGCCTAAAAATTGGCCAGATGGTCAAGTTGTCATGGCATTTGATGGGAATGCTTTTGCAATTTATCAAGTTCATCCTGATGATGAAACACTTATTAAACCAGTGAAAGTTTTAAGAAATGAGTAGGTGAAAAAATTGAAAGTATTGATGATCAATTATCCACATCAACTTAGTCAAAGTGATTTTCCGCCGCTGTCTCTAGCATTGGGTTTTTTTGATGGTGTACATAAAGGGCACCAAAAAGTTATTTCAACAGCCCATGATATAGCAATTAAAAATGGAATGAAGAGTGCCGTCATGACATTTGATCCTCATCCTTCTGTCGTACTTGGGAAGGAAAGAAAGACGGTACAATATATTACCCCACTTGAAGATAAAATAGATTTAATTTCTTCACTTGGAATAGATTTTTTATTCGTCGTTCGTTTTACCTCTTCATTTTCAAGTTTAGAACCAGAAGCCTTTGTTAAGGAATATCTAATTAATCTTAATGTTAAGCATGTTGTGGCAGGTTTTGACTATACTTACGGGAAATTCGGAAAAGGTACAATGGATACATTATCAACACATGGAAACGGACATTTCGACGTCACGACCATACCGAAATTAGAAAATGAGAATGATAAAATAAGCTCCACTAAAATTAGACAGCTTATACACGATGGCGAAATGATTCAAGCAAAAGATTTATTAGGAAGATTTTTTGTTACAAAAGGAACAGTGGTTCACGGGGAAAAGCGTGGTCGAAAATTGGGCTTCCCAACCGCCAATATTCAATTAGAAAATGATTATCTCATTCCAAAAATAGGAATTTATGCCGTCCGCTTCAATGTTGCAGGAAGGTGGTATAACGGTGTTTGCAGCATAGGATATAATCCTACATTTAAAGTACCAGGTGAAACTATGCTTTCTATCGAAGTACATATTTTAGATTTTGACGAAACTATTTATGGAGAAGAAGTACAGGTTGAGTGGCATATATACATGAGGAATGAAGAAAAGTTTAATGGAATTGAAGAATTAATATTACAAATATCGAAAGATGTACAAACAGCAGTCAAATACTTTGACTGGTTGGACAAATAAACTTGATTTTTGTCTTGGAAAGATGTATTCTA
The DNA here is from genome assembly GCF_024626525.1 of Lederbergia panacisoli. Lineage (GTDB taxonomy): Bacteria > Bacillota > Bacilli > Bacillales > Bacillaceae_C > Lederbergia > Lederbergia panacisoli. Next base: position 83,285 of record NZ_JANJGU010000002.1, on the reverse strand, counting down.
ATACAGTATCAAGAACCTTTGCTTGGCAAGGCGACTCACCAACGTTTGCTAGGTAACAGGGGATAGAAAATAGGAGGTGAACAGGATGGCGATTTCTCAAGAACGTAAAAATGAAATCATCAACCAATATAAGATTCATGAAAATGATACCGGATCACCGGAAGTTCAAATTGCTGTTTTGACTGAAGACATCAACAAATTGAACGATCATCTTCGCATGCACAAAAAGGATCATCATTCACGTCGTGGTTTACTTAAAATGGTAGGTCGACGCCGAAACCTTTTAACATATCTTCGTAATAAAGATGTGCAGCGCTATCGTGAATTAATTAATAGCCTGGGCTTACGTAGATAATTCGTATAGCCTTTAAAAAGCGGGATTTTTTCCCGCTTTTTTATTAGGTATTTAGAAAGTGGTTTCATTAGGGATTCATTGATGCTAACCGAGGCAATACTGCTTAGGACTGTCACGTAATATGTGGCAGAACTGAACATTGGACATGTGTACGACATTTTTCATTTTCGTCCAGCTGCAGCGCCTATCGACTTGCAAACTTCTTGTCCTTTTCGCTTGCGTAGGAAGCCAGACTCGTCCCTCGTCGTGTTTCCTTTATCGCAAGTCTTAGGTCCTGAAGTTTGTACGTCGATGGTCAGGCGCTTCCGCTTTTGTTCGCGCCCATGTCTAATGTTCAGTAATCGGCGGCACTTTGATTCCAACTAATGACAAGAACTTTTTTTATGTTACTAGTCCACAATATATAAGACGGATGATTGAATTGTATGAAAGTGAGGAAAGAATGCATGGAACAAAGCAAACAAACATTTAGTATGGATTGGGCGGGAAGACCGCTGACAATTGAAATAGGTCAATTAGCGAAGCAAGCTAGTGGAGCGGCTTTAATTCGGTATGGAGATACTGCCGTTTTAAGTACCGCCACAGCATCTAAGGAAGCAAAAGCGGTGGACTTTTTCCCTTTAACTGTAAATTACGAAGAAAGACTATATGCAGTAGGAAAGATTCCCGGCGGATTCATTAAAAGAGAAGGACGCCCAAGTGAAAAAGCTATTTTAGCAAGTCGTTTAATTGATCGTCCAATCCGTCCACTTTTTGCAGACGGTTTCCGAAATGAAGTACAAGTCGTTAGTATCGTTATGAGTGTTGATCAAAACTGTTCTTCCGAAATGGCGGCAATGTTTGGATCTTCACTTGCACTAAGCGTATCCGATATTCCATTTGAAGGTCCGATTGCAGGTGTTGTAGTAGGTAGAATTGATGGTAATTTTATAATTAATCCTACTGTTGAACAAATGGAAAACAGTGACATAAATTTAACTGTTGCAGGAACGAAAGATGCGATCAATATGGTCGAAGCAGGTGCCGATGAGGTTACCGAAGAAATCATGCTTGAAGCGATCATGTTTGGCCATGAGGAAATTAAAAAGCTAATTCAATTCCAAGAAGAAATTGTAAAAGAAGTTGGAAAAGCAAAAAGAGAAGTCGTTCTTTACGAAGTAGACGCTGATCTTAATCAAGAAGTTCGTAATTTGTGTGAAAAAAATATTATTAAAGCCATTCAAGTAGAAGAAAAACATGCCCGTGAAGAAGCAATCCAAGCTGTAAAGGATAAAGTAATTGCAGACTTTACGGAACGTGAAAATGTCGAAGATGCGACAATTAAACAAGTGAAGCAAATTTTAAGCGACCTTGTAAAAGAAGAAGTACGTCGTTTAATTACAGTGGAAAAAATCCGTCCAGATGGAAGAAAGCCGGACGAAATCCGACCTCTTTCATCGGAAGTTACTCTTTTAGCGAGAACGCATGGTTCAGGTTTATTTACTCGTGGACAAACACAAGCATTAAGTATTTGTACATTAGGAGCACTTGGTGATGTGCAAATATTGGATGGACTTGGAATCGAAGAATCAAAACGTTTCATGCACCATTATAATTTCCCACATTTTAGTGTTGGTGAAACAGGTCCTATTCGTGGACCGGGAAGGCGTGAAATTGGGCATGGCGCGCTTGGCGAACGTGCACTGGAGCCTGTCATTCCTAATGAAGCAGATTTTCCATATACGATTCGCCTTGTATCAGAAGTTTTGGAATCGAATGGATCAACTTCACAAGCGAGCATATGTGCGAGCACCCTTGCTATGATGGATGCGGGAGTCCCTATTAAAGCTCCAGTAGCAGGAATAGCGATGGGTCTTGTTAAATCAGGTGAACATTACACTGTATTAACAGATATTCAAGGAATGGAAGACCATCTTGGTGATATGGACTTTAAAGTAGCTGGGACTGCAAAAGGTGTAACAGCGCTGCAAATGGATATTAAGATCGAAGGTTTATCAAGAGAAATTCTTGAGGAAGCGCTAATGCAAGCAAAACACGGCCGTATTCATATCTTGGATTCCATGCTGGAAACCATTAAAGAACCAAGAAACAAACTTTCTGAATATGCGCCAAAGATTCTCACAATGCAAATTAATCCAGATAAAATTAGAGATGTCATTGGACCAAGCGGTAAACAAATCAATAAAATCATCGAAGAGACCGGCGTGAAAATCGATATTGAACAAGATGGTAAAGTATTTATCGCTTCCGCGGATGAAGAAATGAATGTGAAGGCTAAGAAAATCATTGAAGATCTAGTTCGAGAGGTGGAAATCGGACAGATGTATTTAGGGAAAGTAAAACGTATTGAAAAATTTGGTGCATTTGTTGAATTATTCCCTGGTAAAGATGGCTTAGTTCATATTTCACAGCTTGCAGAAGAAAGAGTTAACAAAGTGGAAGATGTTGTATCCATAGGAGACGAAATTCTTGTAAAGGTAATCGAAATCGATAACCAAGGCAGAGTAAATATTTCAAGAAAAGTAGTCTTAAAAGAACAAAAAGAACAACAAAATAAGGAACAGTAAAAAATTAAGCCAGGGTTTCCTGGCTTTTTATTTTGCAAATTGTTACTGTCTAGCATTAGCGCCTATTTACTAGCAAACCTCTTGTTCTATACTTAAGATAAGTCAATATTGACTCGTTCCTCGTAGTGTTTCCTTTACCTCAGTCAGAGTACCTGAAGTTTCTACGTCGATGAGCAAGGCCCTTCCGCTTTCTTTAGGTCTAACGGTTCCACCTCATTCATAATCTAAAATGAGGGGGTAGGGACATGCTTAGTTCAAAAAACTTGATAGCCTTTAGTCTGATTGCTATTCTATCATTATCTGCCATATTTAATCCTTATACGAATAAATATTTAAAACAGTTACAAGGTGATAGTACTTTTGTAAGTAAACATAATGGAGAATTATATGATTTAATCGTAAAAGCTGCAGATTATTATCAAATTGAACCTCAAAATGCTAAAATAGATCGAGTCTGGAAAGCAATGCCTGGATATAATGGGATAAAGGTAGATATAAAAGCATCTTATCAAAACATGAAAAAGGATAAAAAGTATGATGAGAAAAAATTGGTTTTTGTTCAAATTCCACCAGAAGTTCATCTGTTGGATTTATCGCCCTCTCCAATATATCGGGGCCATCCCGAAAAACCTATGGTCAGTTTTTTAATAAATGTTGCTTGGGGAAATGAATTCATCCCCTCTATGCTTGATACCCTAAAAAAAAATAAGGTACACGCCACTTTCTTCTTGGAGGGCCGATGGGCAAAGGAAAATCCTGATTTAACGAAGATGATTGCAGATGGTGGACATGAAATTGGTAATCATTCGTACAGTCATCCAAATATGCAACTTTTAAATGAGGCCGAAACGAGGGAAGAACTTTCTAAAACAAATGAAATTATAGAAGCAACTACCGGTAAAAAAGTTACTTGGTTCGGTCCTCCAGCAGGGGCTTTTCGTAAAGAAACGATTGACATTGCCCATTCACTGAAACTAAGGACTGTGATGTGGACTGTTGATACAATTGATTGGCAAAAACCGCCAACAACTGTATTAATCCAAAGGGTTACATCAAAAGTGCACCCAGGTGCAATGATTTTAATGCATCCAACAAAACCTACCGATGAGGCTTTGCAAACGTTAATTACAGAAATAAAATCTCGAAATCTTAGAATCGGAACGGTTTCAAAACTAATGGATGAAGAAAGAATTATTAAATTGTATGGACCACAAAACATGGAACAAGATAAAAAGAATCCATAAGACTGTTTGATTATGGACACTTGGCATGTTTTTGCACCATGTTAGGAGGAATTGCATTGATGAAAAAATATATATGCCAAAACGGAGTAAGAGTTGTCCTAGAAACAATTCCAACTGTAAGATCGGTAGCGATAGGAATTTGGATTGGAACAGGTTCTCGTGATGAAAATCATCAAAATAACGGGATCTCACATTTTTTAGAACATATGTATTTTAAAGGTACCGAAACTAAGACCGCAAGGGAAATTGCTGAATCCTTCGACTCAATCGGCGGGCAAGTAAATGCCTTTACATCAAAAGAATATACTTGCTACTATGCAAAGGTACTAGATAACCACGCATCTTACGCTTTGGATACATTAGCGGATATGTTTTTTAACTCTACTTTTGATAAGGACGAGTTGGGCAAGGAAAAAAATGTTGTACTAGAAGAAATTAAAATGTATGAAGATACACCTGATGACATCGTCCATGATTTATTAAGTAAAGCGGCATATGAAACTCATCCCCTTGGGTTTCCAATTCTTGGTACAGAAGAAACACTTGAAACATTTACAAGTGACTTATTAAGGGAATATATTCATGATATGTATACTCCTGAAAATGTTGTGATCTCCATAGCTGGTAATGTACAGGAAGACTTTATTCATATTGTTGAACAATATTTTGGATCTTTCGCAAGAGGAAAGAAACAAGCTTTTGAAGCTAGCCCTAAATTTTATGCCAATAAATATACAAAACAAAAAGATACTGAACAAGCTCATTTATGTATAGGGTTTAAAGGCTTGCCTATCGGCCATAAAGATATTTACGACTTAATTTTAATGAATAATATATTTGGCGGGAGCATGTCTTCAAGATTATTTCAGGAAGTGCGTGAAGAAAAAGGGTTAGCGTATTCCGTATTTTCTTATCATTCTTCATTTAAAGATAGTGGCCTCGTTACGATCTATGGAGGAACTGGTGCAAATCAAATGGACGAATTATATAGCACCATTCATTCAACACTTGAATTATTAAAACTAGATGGCATTACAGCAAAAGAATTACGAAATAGTAAAGAACAATTAAAAGGCAATTTAATGCTCAGTTTGGAAAGTACCAATAGTAGGATGAGCAGAAACGGAAAAAATGAATTGCTATTAGGAAAACATAGAACACTGGATGAAATGATTGACGAGATTGATCAAGTCACCGTCGATAGTGTAAACAAAATAGCAAATCAAATTTTTACTGATGATTATACCATTGCGTTAATTAGTCCTGATAATCGATTACCAGAACGGCTTCATTAATCCCTTGTCGAAAAAGATAAGGGTTTTTTTATTCTAAAAAACCATTAGACAACTTATATATGTTAATAACGGCTAGTTTTAGGAGGGGGATTATGCGTCTTAGTGAATTGGGAGGCAAAGAAATTGTAGATTACAAAAAAGCTCAGCGGTTAGGAGTGCTAGGACAAACAGATTTGGAGATTAATTCAAAAACGGGGGAAATTAATCATCTAATCATCCCATCAGGAAAATGGATGGGGATGAGAAAAGGTGCAAACGAAATTAAAGTGCCTTGGCATTACATTAGAACAATCGGGACGGATATGATCATTCTTGAAGTCCCGGAAAATAAATAATCATTTATAAGGCGATAATGTCGCCTTATTTTTTTTTCTCATTTCTGTGTTCATGCACAGGGGAATTTATCCTACATACACTACTTGTGCGGTGTGATTTTGTATGCATAAAAAAGAAGGTGAAGAAATGTGATGTTGACTGATATGCACATAGCCGTATTAGGTGGGGATGCAAGGCAATTGGAAATCATTCGAAAGTTGACGGAACTAGATGCAAAATTATATTTAATTGGTTTCGAACAATTGGCTCAATCCTTTACAGGAGCCGTAAAAGAAAAGATGAAAGATGTTGATTTTTCAATTTTAGATGCTGTCATTCTTCCTGTTCCTGGAACGAACCTTGAAGGAGAAATAGAAACGATATTTTCTAGTGAAAAAGTTGTTTTGACAGAACAAATTCTTAATAAAACGCCTTCTTACTGTAAAATATACTCCGGCATAAGCAATAGCTATCTAGATCAAATATCGAATCTTTCAAAAAGAACTTTAGTGCAGCTTTTTGAACGGGATGATGTAGCCATTTATAACTCTATACCAACAGTAGAGGGAACAATTATGATGGCCATTCAAAATACTGATATTACCATTCATCAATCATCCATAGCGGTTCTTGGACTTGGACGGGTCGGTATGAGTGTCGCTAGAACTTTTGCCCTACTCGGAGCAAAAGTAAAAGTAGGGGCTAGAAAGAGTGCTCATTTAGCAAGAATTACAGAAATGGGAATGAAGCCGTTTCATTTTAACGATCTGAAAAATGAGGTTAAAGATCTTGATATATGTATTAATACTGTACCCAATATGATTTTAAATGCAGGAGTCATCGCCAATATGCCGCCGAATACATTGATTATTGACTTAGCATCCAAACCCGGTGGAACAGATTTCCGTTATGCTGAGAAACGGGGAATCAAAGCATTGCTTGCACCTGGGTTGCCCGGAATTGTAGCGCCAAAAACGGCCGGACAAATTTTAGCCAATGTACTTTCGCAGCTTCTTGCTGATGATCTCGAAAAACGGAAGGAGAATTCATAATGAGTTTAGCGGGAAAAAGAATAGGTTTTGGAATGACTGGATCCCATTGCACTTATGAAGCTGTTATCCCTGAAATTGAAAGATTAATGGAGCAAGGAGCAGAGGTAATCCCTGTCGTCACATTTACATTAAAAAATACAAATACAAAATTTGGCGACGGAGAAGACTGGGTTGGAAAAATTGAAGAAATTACTGGAAGAAAGGTAATAGATTCCATCGTCGATGCTGAACCTCTAGGACCGAAGATGCCTCTTGACTGTATGGTAATTGCACCTTTAACAGGAAACTCCATGAGTAAGTTTGCTAACGCTTTGACCGATAGCCCAGTTCTTATGGCTGCCAAAGCAACGTTAAGAAATCGCAATCCAGTTGTGTTAGGAATATCCACAAACGATGCACTTGGATTAAATGGGACTAATTTAATGAGACTAATGTCTACTAAGAATATTTATTTCATCCCTTTCGGACAGGATGATCCAATAAATAAACCAACATCCATGGTGGCAAAAATGGAATACCTCTCTGATGCAGTAGAAGCCGCAATAGAAGGCTACCAATTACAGCCTGTCATTAGGGAGTATAGTAAAGAATAAGAGACTGGATCAGGTAAGAATTCTTACCTGATGTTATTTTAAAGCCTTTTTTATTAAAATTATACCGGTAGCAAAGCTATATGTGATAATATGATAGTATAAATGAATGTAATATTAAAACAACAAAGATTGACTTTCTTTGGCTGGAAGGAGTTCTAAAAATGTCAAATAAAGACGGTTTTCATGTAGCAGTCATGGGTGCTACCGGTGCAGTTGGTCGACAAATCTTAAAAACACTGGAGAAAAGGAATTTTCCAATCCGGAAATTAACTTTACTTTCTTCTGCCCGTTCTGCCGGAAAAGAAATTACGTTTAATAATGAAGTTATTACAGTGGAAGAAGCGGTGCCTGAATCATTTGAAGGTGTTGAAATTGCCCTTTTTAGCGCAGGAGGAAGTATATCAGAAAAATTTGCACCTGAAGCAGTGAAACGTGGTGCAATTGTCATTGATAATACGAGTGCCTTTAGAATGAATCCTGAGGTCCCATTAGTAGTTCCTGAGGTTAATGAAGATGCTCTTCATGGACATAATGGAATCATCGCAAATCCGAACTGTTCCACTATTCAAATGGTGGCGGCGCTTGAACCTATCAGGGAAGCTTATGGGTTAAATAAGGTTGTTGTATCCACATACCAAGCTGTTTCCGGTGCAGGATCTGCAGCCATCAATGAACTTAACGAACAAACAAATGCTATTTTAAATAAAGAAGAAGTAAAACCTGCTGTCTTACCAGTAAGCAGTATGGATAAACATTATCAAATTGCTTTTAATGTCATTCCTCAAATAGACAAATTCACTGAAAATGGATTTACATTTGAAGAAATGAAAATGATTAATGAAACAAAAAAAATAATGGGAATGCCTGAATTAAAAGTAGCGGCAACATGTGTACGTCTTCCTGTTGAAACCGGACATTCTGAATCTGTCTATGTGGAATTAGGCAAACAAGATGTTACAGTAGAAAATATTAAAACATTACTTGCAAATGCGCCAGGTATTACTCTTCAAGATGAACCGGAGCAGCAAGTGTACCCAATGCCTGCCATGGCCGTAGGGAAAGATGACGTATTTGTTGGAAGAATTCGTAAAGATTTAGATGAGGAAACAGGATTCCATATGTGGATTGTTTCGGACAATTTATTAAAAGGTGCTGCCCTTAACACGATACAAATTGCGGAAAGTTTAATTAAATTAGGCTTAGTCTTGAGACGGGTAGAAGCATGAAAATCATCGTCCAAAAATTTGGTGGAACCTCCGTTCAAAGCTTAGAAACAAGAGTTCAAGCTGGGGCCCATATTAAGAAGGCGATTGAAGAAGGATATAAGGTTGTTGTCGTAGTTTCGGCAATGGGAAGAAAAGGTTCTCCTTATGCGACTGATACATTACTGTCATTAATCGGGGGCGAAAAAACATTATTGACTGAAAGAGAACAAGATGTTTTGCTTGCCTGCGGGGAAACCATTTCAAGTGTTGTATTTACACAAGAATTATTAGTAAACGGCATTAATGCGATATCAATGACGGGTTCCCAGGCTGGTTTTGTCACTAACAATGATCATACAAATGCAAAAATTTTAGAAATGAAATGCAAAAGATTACTAAATGAGTTCGAATCCCATGATGTGATTGTTGTAGCAGGTTTTCAAGGTGCGGCAAAAAATGGTGATATCACAACAATTGGCAGAGGTGGAAGTGATACGTCAGCCGCGGCACTTGGAGCAGCTTTAAAAGCTGAGTGGATAGATATTTTTACAGATGTTGATGGAATGATGACAGCAGATCCTCGGATTGTCAAAAAAGCCCGCCCTTTATCTGTTGTAACTTATAACGAAGTATGTAATATGGCATACCAAGGAGCGAAAGTCATCCATCCCCGCGCGGTAGAAATTGCAATGCAGGCAAAAATTCCGATAAGAATAAGATCAACTTACAATAACTCTCCTGGAACTTTAGTCACAACCTTAACTAAAGAAAACATAACAGCTGATATACGAGAGAGGCTTGTAACAGGAATTGCTTATGTACCAAATGTGTCGCAAATAAAGGTTACCGCAGGAAAAAATCAATATAATCTTCAATCTGATGTTTTTAAAGCGATGGCAAATGAAAACATAAGTGTCGATTTTATTAATATTTCTCCAAGTGGAGTGGTTTATACTGTCCCCGATTCTACAATAGAGAAGGCAATCGCTATATTAGAAAGTATCGGATATCAGCCAACTGTCATTAAAAACTGTGCCAAGGTTTCGGTTGTTGGAGCTGGAATTGCAGGCGTTCCCGGTGTCACATCCAAAATTGTTTCTGCATTATCTGAAAAAGACATACGGATTTTGCAATCAGCAGATAGTCATACAACTATTTGGGTCCTAGTCGACGGGAACGATTTAGAGCTAGCCGTCAATGCATTACATGATACTTTTGAATTACATTATGATATTTTGGAATACGATCGATAAGATTTGAGGTGCTATATAAATGGTCCGTTTTGGCCGAGTTTCAACTGCAATGGTTACACCATTTGACAGTAAAGGAAATATTGATTTCCAAAAAACATCAAAGCTTGTCAACCATTTGATTAATAATGGTACGGATTCTTTAGTCGTTGCAGGTACTACAGGAGAATCTCCAACATTGTCAACTGAGGAAAAACTTGCTTTGTTTAGACATATCGTGAATGCTGCAGATGGCAGGGTTCCTGTAATAGCAGGTACAGGAAGCAATAATACGTATGCATCTATTGAGCTGACAAAAAAGGCTGAAGAAATAGGTGTCGATGCAATTATGTTAGTTGCTCCTTACTATAATAAGCCAAATCAAAGTGGATTATATCAACACTTTGTTTCTGTAGCTAAATCTACTTCCTTACCGGTCATGATTTATAATATACCAGGTAGATCGTCTGTAAATATTGCTCCGGAAACGATGATCGAACTTTCAAAGGTTGATAATATTATTGCCGCAAAAGAAGCAAGTGGAGATCTTAATGCAATGGCAGAAATTATTTCCGGAACAGATGATGATTTCCTTCTATATAGTGGTGATGATAGTTTAGCACTCCCCGTAATGGCTATTGGTGGCTGTGGGGTTGTGTCAGTGGCAAGCCACATAATTGGCCCTGAATTACAAGAAATGATACGATTATTTGAAGAAGGGAATAATCAGGAAGCTGCTTCCTTGCATAGACGCCTTCTACCAATAATGAGAGGGTTATTTGCTGCCCCAAGTCCGACACCTGTAAAGACCGCTCTTCAAATGACAGGGTTTGATGTAGGTTCCGTTAGACTTCCATTAATTCCTCTTACAGAACAGGAAAGATTTGTTTTAGCAAAATTAATTGATGAAATAAAATAAGATAAAACCTTTTCGAAACAAGAAGCTGGTTCCCATTTCGGAATCAGCTTCTTTTTCTTTTAAAGTTGAACAGCGATTTCATATTCAAGTATAATGAAATTGACTGATGTAGATCGGGAATAAACAATAGGAGGAAATAGATTTGACAAAAATGAAAAATGAAGTTATAAAGATAATTCCACTTGGAGGGGTGGGGGAAATTGGGAAAAACATGTACGTCATCGAGGTAGATTCGGAAATTTTTATTATCGATGCAGGGCTCATGTTCCCAGAAAATGAAATGTTGGGTATTGATATCGTGATACCAGATATTTCATGGTTGGAAGAACAAAAAGATCGGATTAAAGCGATATTTTTAACTCATGGACATGAAGACGCGATTGGAGCATTGCCTTATGTGTTCCGGAAAATAAATGCTCCTGTTTATGGGTCAAAATTAACAATTGCCTTAGCTAAGGAAAAAATGAAAGAACATAATATGAAATCGGAAGTACAATTTCATACTGTAAGGTCGAATTCAAAGATTAATTTTGACTATGCTTCAGTAACCTTTTTCCATACAACCCATAGTATCCCAGATTCATTGGGAGTTTGTATTCATACGTCAGAAGGCAAGATTGTTCATACAGGTGATTTTAAATTTGACCAAGCTGCAACAGGCTTGTATCGTTCGGAAATGGGCAAGATGGCGAGCATTGGGGATTCTGGTGTACTTTGTCTTTTATCGGACAGCATAGACGCCGAACATCCCGGATTTTCAACATCTGAATCTGTCACAGCCCGTGAAATTTCTAATTCATTTCACACTGCACCAGGCCGGATGATCGTTGCTTGTTTCGCTTCAAATTTTATTAGAATTCAACAAGCGCTTGATGCTGCTTATGAAAATGGACGAAAAGTGGCTGTAGTCGGAAAAAGCATTGAGAAAAGCTTTGAAATAGCACTAAAATTAGGGTTTATCTCTGTTTCAGATCCAGAATTAATCATTCCTATTCAAGATGTTGGAAAATATAAAGATCATGAGATTACCATTATATCAACTGGAATCATGGGAGAGCCTATTGAGGTCCTTCAAAAAATGGCTCGAGGAAATCATAAACAAATAAATATTAAAAAAGGTGATACTGTTTTAATCACTGCAACACCTTCTGCTGGACTCGAGACCAGTCTTTACAAAACAATGGACATGTTATACCGCGCTGGTGCAGTTGTAAGTTCTGCGAATCGCAAAGTTCATGTTTCTGGCCACGGAAGTCAGGAAGATTTAAAACTAATGCTAAACTTAATGAAGCCTAAATACTTTATCCCAATTCAAGGCGAGTACAGAATGCTCGTTTCACATGCAAAAGTGGCGAAAGAAGTAGGCCTAAGCCAGGAGCAAATCTTTATTCCCGGAAACGGTGAAGTGATCGAATATAAAGATGGAAAAATGACGACAGGAAATCGTGTTCCTGCAGGAAATATATTAATAGATGGAAGCGGAGTAGGAGATGTTGGAAATATCGTTCTTCGTGATCGCAAGCTTCTATCCCAAGATGGAATATTTACGATTGTTGTGACGATTAATAAGAAACAGAAAAAAATTGCCTCCGGTCCAGAAATTATTTCTCGCGGCTTTGTGTATGTCAGGGAATCAGAACAATTGCTTGAAGAAGCAAGTGAAATCGTTCGTTCTATTGCCGAGGAGGCAATCGCTGGAAATTCTTTTGATTGGTCTAGCTTTAAGCAAGATATACGCGATCGCCTTAATTATTTTTTATATGAGAAAACAAAAAGACGACCGATGATCCTCCCGATTATTATGGAAATTTAAATTAAGATATGAGAAAGCAGTCCAAGTTTTGGATTGCTTCTTTTTTATGGAATGAAAAGTGTTATGCAGTTCATACTATGGATAACTCATTCAGATGTAGGAGGCCATTATGCAAAATCAGAATATGTCTAAAACTGACATTGAAGATGATTCGAACGAAACAAAAGATGGAAAACCAGAGGGCATTATAGAAAAAATCCAGCAGCTTGGACAAACAAGTGTGCCACAACTATCACAAGATACTAATATTCATTGCTTAACGATCATTGGACAAATTGAAGGTCATATGCAATTGCCTCCGCAAAATAAAACGACAAAATATGAGCATATTATTCCACAATTAGTGGCGATAGAACAAAACCCAAATATTGAGGGACTCCTTGTTATTCTAAATACAGTAGGCGGAGATGTGGAGGCAGGACTCGCTATTTCGGAAATGATTTCAACCTTATCTAAGCCAACAGTTTCTATTGTCTTAGGTGGCGGACATTCGATAGGCGTACCAATAGCTGTTTCCTGTACATATTCATTTATTGCAGAAACAGCAACTATGACGATTCACCCGATTAGATTAACTGGGCTTGTCATCGGAGTGCCGCAGTCTTTTGAATATATGGATAAGATGCAGGAACGAGTCGTAAAGTTTGTAACAAAACATTCGGATATCTCTGAGGAAGTGTTTAAAGATTTAATGTTTGCTAAAGGAAATTTAACAAGGGATATTGGGACGAATGTTATTGGACCTGATGCAGTTAAGTATGGATTAATTGATGAAGTAGGGGGCATCGGTCATGCATTAGGAAAATTAAATGAATTAATCGTCAAAAGAGGAAAAGACAAAATGGAAGAAGGGTTGATACAATGATTTTACACACAATCGTTCCTCCTGAACTCATTTTCCAAAACAATGAAGATATTTTTTCCGGGCAAATTCCAATTACGAGAAATGGAATACCAATGATTGTAGAACAGGATGGACAGGTGTATAAGGTAATTCGAATTATGAGCAGCAATCCCGCTGACTACCTTAACGCTGAATTATCTCCCGGCACTTCTATTCCGATGTATGAATAACCATCCTGTGGATGTCCTAAGTATAATTTTAGGGGCATCTTTTTTTTGCTTAGAACGTAGTCCGTTGATTTTCCTTCCAGGCGCTTCGCTTTCCGCGGTGCAAAAAGGTGAGCCTCTTCGTCGCTAAAGCTCCTGTGGGGTCTCACCTGTTCGCTTTCACCGCAGGAGTCTTCGCGCCTTCCACTACAATCAACTCAGTAAAAAATAATAGTCTGAAATTTTCTCTGAAGTCCCCTATCCTTCGGTGTCTTTCTTCTGTTTAAAAAATATAATTTTGTATCTATTCTTTTCGACCGATATGTGATTAAATTATATAATCTGAGAAGAAATAGACAGAATGAAATAGGGGATTTCGCATGAAAAACTGGAAGAAAATACTAACGCTTGCCATTCCATCGATTGCATCATTTGCATCTATGACCTTAACTGGAATGATTAACTTAATTATGATAGGGAATCTGGGCGCACTTGCCATTGCCATCGTTGGCGTTTCCAATGTCATTATGTATAATGCATGGGCAATGTTTTCAGGGATTGGAAGCACTGTCAATTATTTAGTCGCTCAAAACTATGGTTCTAACACAATGAAAAAAGGGTTGGATCGGACCTTTTTGGCACTTATCTTTGGTTCTGTAGCAGGGATTTTTACGATGCTCGTTGGATTTTTCGGAGCAGAAGGAATTTTAAGGGTAATGGGAAGTCCGGAAAATATGGTGAAAGAAGGAACCTTATATTTGCAAATTAGATTTTATGCAATGCTTTTTTCGATATTGACATTCACATTATTCAGCTTTTTTAGAGGCATTGGCGATACGAAAACACCAATGTATGCTTCTATAATTGGGAACGGCGTCATGATCTTTTTTACGTATTCACTGACATACGGAAATCTTGGCTTTCCTGAACTAGGGTTAAAGGGTGCAGGAATAGCTTTATTTTTAGGGGAACTATCTGCCTTCTTACTTATTACGTACGCATTTTTCAAAAATCTCAAAGAAAAGTTTTTTATTCGTTTTAAACCCGTCTTTGATTTTTTGGAAATGAAGCTAATCTTTAATGAAAGTTTTAAGTTAGGAACTCAAGAGTTTTCTAAAAGTATGGCAATGCTTGTGTATACAGCGTTTGTCACAAGACTTGGAACAAATGCCCTCGCAGCAAATGAAATATCCTTAAGTGTCATGAACTTAGGGTTTATGCCAGCCGCTGCATTCGGATCAACCGCAACTATTTTAGTTGGGCAGGAAATTGGCAGGAATAAACCACACTTAGCTAAGAAACTTGGAATCGAAACTGCGAAAATTGGTGCCATTTTCATTTTAATTCTTGGGACTGCAGAATTCTTTTTTGCGGAATCAATTTCAAAAATCTATACAGATGTCCCTGAAGTTTTCGCGCTTTCCGCCAACCTAATTATGATTTCTGCTTTCCTACAGTTATTTGATGCGACGGCTGGTTTTTTTGCAGGGGGTTTACGTGGCATCGGTGATACGACCTTCTTGTTAAGGGCTTCCTTGATTCATGCATGGGGTATATTTGTTCCTCTCTCCTATTTATTAGTATTCGTATTTGATTTTGGAAGCTACGGAGCTTGGATAGCCTTATATGGTTATTTGACTGTGTTTGGAACAACAATGGCTATACGATATTTACGAAAAGACTTTTCTAAGGTTAGTGTGAAAAAATCCCTTAAAAAAACTGCATAACTGACAAAAGCGGAAGCGCCTGTTTAGGGACGTACAAACTTTCTAGGGGTCTGACGAGATAAAGGAAACACGGTGAGCCTTGGCGAGCCGATGTTGAACTTATCGTAGGAAAGAAACCGAAAGTTTGCTAGTCGCCAGGTGCTGTAGCTAGACTGATACATTAAACAGGCTGCCTAAATTTTTGGCAGCCTGTTTACTTGCTTTAGGGTGAATACGCTAAATATGGTATAATGTACTAATAAAAAGCGTGGACAAGGTGATTGAATGGTTAAGAAAAAACGGAGAAGACGTACTTCTAAGAAAATGAATCGAATTCTTAAATTTGAAATATCAGGAATTGCATTAGTCGCTTTATGTTTAATCATAATGGTAAATGGAGATAAGCTGTCACTCTTAAATTCTCCTTTTTATTTTTTATTTGGTGAGTGGCATATCGTCGGACCATTAATTATTTTAGTAATGGCCATATATATGGTTATAAAACGAGAGGTACCGCACATTTTAGGGCAAAGAATAGTCGGTATATTTTTGTTCATCGCTTGTTTTTTATTGTTATCACATATTAAATTTTTTGATTTGAAAATAGAAAATGAAAAGATAAAAGGTTTTAGTATTATTGCCAATACGTATAATGACTTTTTTCAAATTATGAAAGGTAATACATCAACAAAGGAATTAGGCGGAGGGATGATAGGAGCCTTATTGACAACTGTTACCTATTTCATTTTTGGTTCAGTTGGAACGAAAATATTTAGTTTCTTCCTTATGCTTATATCATTGATTCTTATTACTGGTAAATCAATTGGAGCAGTTTTAGGAAGTGTCGGGAAGTGGATTGGGAATTTCTTTAAATCGCAATGGCAAGTATTTATGACAGATTTAAAAGAATGGAAGGAAGAAAGAAAAGAAAAGAAAAGTAAGAAACCATTAAAAGAAAGTAAAAAGACTCAAGCACAAATCCCAGCTCCACTAATAAATCCAACTTATGATGAACAGGAAAATGTAATTGAACCAATCATATCAAGCTTTACAGAAAAAGCCTTTCCAGATGGGGATGACGGAGTCGAAATAGAAGATGACGAGAATATTGATGATGAGGTAGAGATAGCAGCACCTATTGTCTTTACTGAACATGAAAACAAAGATTATAAGTTACCGCCATTAACATTGTTGACAAGACCTGGGCTGACAGATCAAAGCAGTGAATATAAGATGATTCATGAAAATACTGCGAAACTAAATAAAACCTTTCAAAGCTTCAATGTAAAAGCTAGAGTGGCTCAAGTCCATCTCGGTCCTGCGGTCACCAAATATGAAATTCATCCTGAGGCAGGAGTAAAAGTAAGTAGAATTGTGAGCTTAAGTGATGATATCGCTTTGGCCCTTGCAGCAAAAGGAATACGTATTGAAGCGCCAATCCCAGGAAAATCAGCTATTGGGATTGAAGTGCCAAATACAGAAGTAGCAGTCGTTTCACTTAGACAAGTTTTAGAGTCAAAAGAACATGATAAACCAGAAGCAAAACTTCAGATAGGGCTTGGTAGAGATATTACTGGACAAGCGGTTGTGGCTGAATTAAATAAAATGCCGCATCTACTCGTGGCGGGTGCGACCGGAAGTGGAAAAAGTGTCTGCATTAATGGCATTATTACGAGTATTTTAATGAGAGCTAAACCACATGAAGTGAAAATGATGATGATTGACCCCAAAATGGTCGAATTAAATGTATACAACGGAATTCCGCATTTATTGGCACCGGTAGTAACCGATCCAAAGAAAGCATCACAAGCTTTGAAGAAAGTTGTAAATGAGATGGAAAGAAGGTATGAACTGTTTTCTCATACTGGGACGAGAAATATTGAAGGCTATAATGAACATATGAGAAGGTACAATGTGGAATCAGGAGAAATCAAACCTTTACTCCCATATATAGTCGTTATTGTGGATGAATTAGCCGATTTGATGATGGTTGCTTCAAATGATGTAGAGGATTCAATCACAAGGCTTGCACAAATGGCAAGAGCTGCTGGAATTCATCTGATCATAGCGACCCAAAGACCTTCAGTTGATGTAATTACAGGAGTCATAAAGGCTAATATCCCATCTAGAATTGCCTTTGCCGTCTCATCTTCAACAGATTCGAGGACAATTTTAGATTCGGGTGGAGCGGAAAAATTGCTTGGAAGAGGCGACATGCTCTTTCTACCAGTCGGTGCTTCCAAGCCAGTAAGGGTCCAAGGCGCATTTTTATCTGATGAGGAAGTTGAAAACATTGTAGACTTTGTCATCGCACAGCAAAAAGCTCATTATCAGGAAGAAATGATTCCAGAGGATGTTCCGGAAGTACAATCAGAGGTAGAAGATGAATTATATGAAGAAGCGGTTCAATTAATTAGTGAAATGCAAACAGCTTCGGTTTCCATGCTTCAGCGTAGATTTAGAATTGGTTATACAAGAGCAGCACGATTAATCGATGAAATGGAAGCGAGGGGAGTTGTTGGACCATATGAAGGCAGCAAGCCCCGGGCTGTACTCGTGCCAAAACCTGCTGAGGAACATACGTCATAATATTATTGGGTATCCTAAAAATAGGATGCTCTTTTTTTTGTGCTTAACTGACATCATTTTTACTAAATAAAAATGTTTATTATGGACAATTGGTAGGAATGATAAAGATATGTTGTATTTTAGCAAATATTAAACTTTAGGAGGTACTCTAAGTGAGAATACGGGAAACAGGAATATTGCTATCACTCATTTTAGTAGTTGGAATGATTTTAGGAGCATGTGGAACAAGCGATAACAACAAGAATAATAAGAATAACGAAGGTGCTAACGGAACAGAGGAGAAAAACTTTACTGCTGCAATGGTTACCGATGAAGGTGGAGTGGATGATAAGTCTTTTAACCAATCCGCTTGGGAAGGTCTTGTAGCTTACGGTGAAGATAATAATTTAGAAAAAGGAAAAAATGGTTACAACTATTATCAATCAAAAAATGAGGCGGATTTCTCGACTAACCTAAATGCGGCTGTAAGAGATAAATTCGACATCATTTATGGTGTTGGATTTAAATTAACTGATGCAATTGCGAAAATTGCAGATCAACGTAAAGATAACCATTTCGTTATTGTAGACGCAGTAGTTCCTGACAAAGATAATGTTGCAAGTCTTACGTTTAAAGAGCATGAAGGGTCCTATCTAGTTGGTGTAGTTGCTGGACTTACAACCAAATCCAATAAGATTGGTTTCATCGGTGGAATTGAAAGTGATCTAATTAATAAATTTGCTGCTGGTTTTCAAGCGGGAGTAAAAGAGGTAAATCCGAATGCAAAAGTGGAAATGCAATTCGCTGGAACATTTACTGATTCTTCAAAAGCCCAAGCGATTGCCGCGGCACAATACAGTTCAGGTGTAGACATTATTTATCATGCAGCTGGAGGGGCAGGCTTAGGTGTTTTCACTGAAGCAAAAAATCTTAAACAAAAGGATCCAAATAGAGATATTTGGGTAATTGGTGTAGACCGAGATCAACATCCTGAAGGAGATGTTAAAATCGGAGACAAAACAGATAATATCACTTTAACATCAATGGTAAAACGGGTTGATGTCGCTGTTCAAGACGTTACAACTAAAGCTAAGGATGGGAATTTCCCAGGTGGAGAAATTGTTGAATATGGTATGGAAGAAAACGGGATCAAAATCTCCGATTCAAAAGAGCATTTAACTGATGAAGTATTGACAAAGGTGACGGAATATGAAGGAAAAATTAAGAATGGTGATGTAACAGTTCCCGATAAATTAAAATAACTAAATTTGACGGGCTTGGCTTCTTGGCCAGCCCGTCCTTTTATCAATACAAGGATTCATATGTTACTAAAAGTGGTATCTATCCAGTAGTAAACCTTTTGAAGCTTAACAACAAGATAGTGCTTGGTTGATTTCCGCTACAGTTGCTCGCGGACCTTAGGGGCGGGCGGTGAGCCTCCTCGGCGTAAACGCCTGTGGGGTCTCACCTGTCCCGCAAATCCCGCAGGAGTCTCGCACTTTCGCTACAATCAACCTTCTACAGATTTCGTTTTTATAAACAACAAAATCTTGGAAAAGATCCTTTAAAAAGATGAAGCCATCGAATTAAAATATTGCCGTTAAGGAACAACAGTTCATCTTTTTTATGAGCATACAAATCGTCAATGTGTTGACACATCATGATTACACAATTGTGTATATATCGCATTTTTGTAGACAAATGCCGTTCTGATTCCTAAGTGGTAATCAACTTTTTCATGCTGGTTTAAGCCTTACAGATGTCATTGATAATGCGGTTATTGTGGTGTTATAAAAAAAGATAAGTTTTTTCAACAAAAATTGCAATGATTTTTCATTTAATACAAAAACTTAAGAATTTCTTAAAAAAGGCGTAATTTGGAAGGGTATTCTTTTACTGCTTTCCATGAGCAAAAGAATATCTCAGTTGATCTACGTTCCAAGCGGCGACTCCTGGGGGATTAGCGTGATAGGTGAGACCCCGCAGGGCGCGAAGCGATCGAGGAGGCTTATGGAAATGCGTAAGCGCCTTGACCAGCCTCGACAAGCGTAAGGCAGATTACGCAGTGGCTTGCTTTTTAGCCACGTGGTGATATGCCTTATGACCTCGAGGGGCTAGGCGCTGCAGCTAGACAAACCGCACGCCCACCGGAAAGCGTCCGCCTGGAACGGAAATCAACGGTGGCTAGCACTTACGTTGTTTGTAGCTTATTATCTCACTCAATATTCATTGAGCCATTCCACTAATAAAAGAGTATCTTTTACCATCTGACTCGGTGAATACCGAGAGTATATTATGTCTAAAGGAGGGAGGATCATGATGGATTATGTTATAGAGATGTTAAACATCCGTAAGGAGTTTCCGGGGATTGTTGCTAATGATAATGTAACGTTGCAAGTGAAAAAAGGTGAAATTCATGCGTTGCTCGGTGAAAATGGAGCAGGAAAGTCAACATTAATGAATGTTTTATTCGGCTTATATCAGCCGGAACGCGGCGAAATTAAAGTTAATGGAAAAAAGGTAGAGATTACGAGTCCTATCATTGCAAACGATTTAGGAATTGGAATGGTTCATCAGCATTTTATGCTAGTAGAGCCATTTACTGTTACTGAAAATATTGTACTTGGAAAAGAACCAAGGAAGGGTTTATCAATAGATATTAAAAGTGCAGAAAAACAAGTAAAAGAAATCTCAGAAAAATATGGGTTATCCGTAAATCCTAGAGCTAAAATTGCAGATATCTCCGTCGGAATGCAGCAAAGAGTAGAGATTTTGAAAACATTGTATAGAGGCGCGGATATTTTAATATTCGATGAACCTACAGCGGTGCTAACCCCACAGGAAATCAAAGAATTAAGTCAAATCATGAAAACGTTAATTAAAGAAGGAAAATCGATTATTCTAATTACACATAAGTTAAAGGAAATAATGGAAATATGTGATAGAGTGACAGTAATTCGTAAAGGAATAGGGATTGGTACGGTTGATGTAAAAGATACGAATACGAATGAACTTGCCAATTTAATGGTTGGCCGTGAGGTATTATTTACAACCAAAAAAACGAAAGCAGAGCCAAAAGAAACGGTTCTTGAAATTAAAGATTTATATGTGAAAGATAATCGCGGTGTTTCAGCAGTTAATGGACTTAATTTAACATTAAGATCAGGGGAAATAATTGGAATCGCTGGAGTAGATGGAAACGGTCAAACGGAGCTAATTGAAGCGATAACTGGATTACGTAAAACTGATAGCGGATCGATTAAACTAAATAGTAAAGACATTATGAACCTTAAGCCAAGAAAAATAACTGAATCTGGTTTAGCGCATATTCCTCAAGATCGTCATAAGCATGGACTTGTCCTTGATTTTTCCATAGGGGAAAACATGGTATTACAAACTTATTATCGGGATCCCTTTTCAAAATTCGGGGTTTTAGACTTTAAGGAAATATACAAAAAAGCGAACACTCTTATTTCCGAATATGATGTTCGTACACCAAGTGCCTATACCCAAGCACGTGCCTTATCAGGCGGAAATCAACAAAAGGCCATAATTGGACGAGAAGTGGATCGAGATCCCGACCTTTTACTTGCTGCACAGCCTACAAGAGGTCTAGATGTGGGCGCAATCGAATTTATTCATAAGCGTCTTATAGAACAGCGGGATAGCGGGAAAGCCGTTTTGCTAATTTCTTTTGAACTTGATGAAATTTTAAATGTCAGTGATCGAATCGCTGTTATTTTTGAAGGAGAAATCATTAAAATAGTCAATGCCGATGAAACTTCAGAACAAGAACTTGGACTATTAATGGCTGGTATGAGGCGAGAAGCAGTAGGGGGAGATTCTTATGTCTAATCGTTTAACAAACATATTAGTTCCAGTCATTGCTGTTATTTTTGGACTTATTACAGGGGCTATTATCATGTTGGTAAGTGGCTATAATCCAATTGCCGGATATGCTGCTTTATGGAATGGAATATTTGGGGAATCTTATTTGATCGGTGAAACATTAAGACAAATGACTCCATATATTTTTGCCGGTCTGGCAGTTGCTTTTGCTTTTAGGACAGGCCTTTTTAATATTGGAGTTGAAGGTCAACTACTAGTGGGATGGGTTGCCTCTATTTGGGTTGGGTTGTCTTTCGATCTTCCGAAAATCATCCATTTACCTTTAGCTATCATTGTTGCTGGACTTGCTGGTGCTCTTTGGGGCTTTATTCCGGGCTTTTTAAAAGCTCGCCTTAGGGTCCATGAAGTAATTGTAACGATTATGATGAACTATATTGCCTTGTATGTAACAAATTATATGATTCGCTACGTGTTATCTGATCAAAGAGATTCCACAGCAATAATCCCTAACACTGCTTCACTCCATTCGCCATTTTTTGAACGGATAACGGATTTTTCTACTTTGCATAATGGAATTTATCTTGCACTTATCGCAGCTTTGGTCATGTGGTTTCTTTTAGAAAAAACGAAGGCAGGATTTGAACTTCGCGCGGTTGGTTTTAATCATCATGCAGCTGAATATGCCGGAATGAGCGTGAATCGAAACATCATTTCTTCTATGGTCATTTCGGGGGCCTTTGCAGGGCTTGCGGGAGCGATGGAAGGATTAGGGACGTTCGGGAATGCTTTTATTCATACAGGATTTTCAGGTGTAGGATTTGACGGAATTGCTGTTGCTTTGCTTGGTGGCAACTCCGGAATAGGGGTTGTACTCGCAGCATTTTTGTTTGGTGGCTTGAAAGTCGGAGCTTTGCAAATGCCAAATGCGAATGTTCCAGAAGAACTAGTAGAAATCGTTATTGCATTTATCATTTTCTTTGTAGCATCAAGCTATATGATTAAATGGCTGATAGCACGTTTCCGAAGGAGTGTGAAATAAGTGGAAATTACTACACTTTTATCTCTTATCATCTCCTCATCCATTTTGGCAGCCGCACCACTCATTCTCACTGCTCTTGGTGGAGTTTTTTCAGAACGTTCCGGTGTTGTTAATATTGGCTTGGAAGGTTTAATGGTAATTGGTGCATTTAGCGGTATACTTTTTAATTTATATACAGCTAATATTTTTGGTACTGCTACTCCTTGGATCTCCATTCTCATTGCTATGATTGTTGGAGGAATATTTTCTTTATTGCACGCTTTAGCATCCATTACATTTAGAGCGGACCAGGTTGTTAGTGGTGTAGCAATTAATTTCTTGGCACTAGGGCTAGCAATTTTCCTCGTTAAAAAGATTTTTGGAAAAGGACAAACCGATATGATTGTAGAAAACATAAGAAAGGTAGATATTCCTTTTTTAAGTGATATACCAATCATCGGAAAAATATTTTTTACGAATGTCTCGTACGTTGCATATGCAACAATTATTGTTTCGTTTGTAGCTTGGTACATCATTTACAAAACTCCATTTGGTCTAAGGATTCGAACTGTTGGGGAACATCCAATGGCGGCGGATACGATGGGGATAAATGTGACACGATTACGATATATCGGAGTATTTTTATCCGGTGTCTTGGGAGGTGCAGGTGGGGCCGTATACGCGCAATCCTTTACTGGTAATTTTAGTCATACAACAATTACAGGGCAGGGTTTTATGGCGCTCGCGGCGATGATTTTTGGTAAATGGCATCCACTCGGTGCCATGGGGGGAGCTTTATTTTTTGGCTTTGCTCAAAGCCTTAGTATAGTAGGATCAAGAATACCTATTCTTCAAAATGTGCCATCTGTATTTTTATTTATAGCTCCTTATGTACTAACCATTCTGGCATTAGCAGGATTTATTGGACGGGCAGACGCGCCGAAAGCATCGGGAACTCCCTATATTAAAGGAAAGAGATAAGCTCTCCTCCTGCCTGAATAAAGGGTTTATTGTAGTCATAAACTATAAAGAGCTGTTGTATAGAACTATAATAATATTATGTAAAGTGGGACTGTGTGCAATAGCATTTGTCTCACTAACAAAATCGGTTTGTGAACTATATTGAAAGTATTGGAGGATCCTAAATGGAACTTGTTAAGGAGCATGTTGTAGAAAAGTCTGGATATACCCTTCATATCATTCCAACTGAAAAGTATAAAACAAATACAATTGTATGGAAAATGAAAGCACCTCTTGAAAAAGAAACTGCTACATATCGTGCCCTATTACCTAATGTTCTTCAAAGTAATTCGAAAAAATATAACACTACAAGTGCATTGCGTTCATACTTGGATGATCTTTATGGTGCTTCATTTTATACAGATGTAAGTAAAAAAGGCGAGTTCCATATTATTTCTTTTACAATAGAGGTTGCCAATGAAAAATTCCTCCAGGATAAAACACCGCTTTTACAAAGAGCGATTGAATTTTTAGGTGAAGTATTACAAAATCCGAATATAACAGATAATGCATTTCATGAAGCAACTATGCAGAAAGAAAAAAGGAGCTTAACAAGACGGATTCAATCTTTATTTGATGACAAAATGCGCTATGCAAGTGTCCGGCTCGTTGAAGAAATGTGTAAAGATGAGCCTTACTCAATTCAAGCATCAGGCGAAGAAGATCAAGTCGATGAAATAACAGGGGCTTCTTTATTTGAATATTACAAACGTGCATTTACGGATGATAAAATGGACCTTTATATTATTGGGGACATTGATCTTGATGAAGTAGAAAATTTCTGCTCGGTTTTCCAATATCAAGAACGTACGAAGTCACCGCAAAAGAATTCACCAGAAAAAGATGTATCAACAGTTAAAGAAGTCAGGGAAACTCAAGATCTTAATCAGGGAAAACTAAATATGGGTTGCCGAACAAATATCTCATATGGAGATTCTGATTATTTTGCTTTGCAATTGTTCAATGGGATTTTCGGCGGGTTTCCACATTCAAAGTTGTTCATAAATGTACGTGAAAAAGAAAGCTTAGCCTATTATGCTGCTAGCAGAGTCGAGAGCCATAAAGGATTATTAATGATTATGTCGGGAATAGACTCAGGAAATTATGAAAAAGCAGTTTCCATCATTAAAGAACAATTAAAATTAATGAAGGAAGGCAGTTTCACAGATGAGGAAATATCTCAAACGAAGGCTGTCATTCAAAATCAGTTTTTGGAAACAATTGATTCTGCAAGAGGAGTCATTGAAGTGTTCTATCATAACATTGTTGCCGGTACTGAAGTTGAATTTAGTGAGTGGATTGATAAAACAAACACAACTACACGTGATGAAATTATCGCTGTTGCAAATAAAGTTAAGCTTGATACCATATATTTTCTTTCCGGAATGGAAGGTGGGCATGTATGAAGACAATTGAATTTGATCAAATTCAAGAAACCCTCTACTATGAAAAATTGGATAATGGATTACAAGTATATATTCTTCCGAAAATGGGATTTAATAAAACATTCGCGACGTTTACAACTAACTATGGCTCCATTGATCACCAATTTAAGCCATTGAATAAAGATGAAAATATTCGCGTCCCTGACGGCATTGCCCATTTTTTGGAGCATAAAATGTTTGAAAAAGAACAAGGGGATGTATTTCAGCAGTTTAGTAAGCAAGGTGCATCTGCAAATGCTTTTACTTCCTTCACTAGGACTGCTTATTTATTCTCAAGTACAAATGATGTGGAAAAAAATCTAATTACATTAATGGATATGGTGCAAGAGCCATATTTTACGGAAAAGTCCGTAGAAAAAGAGAAAGGCATTATCGGTCAGGAAATTAGAATGTATGATGATAATCCGGACTGGAGGCTATTTTTCGGAACGATCGAAAACATGTATCATACCCACCCAGTAAAAATAGATATAGCGGGAACGGTTGAGTCGATTTCACAGATTACAGCCGAACTTCTGTATGAGTGTTATAATACGTTTTACCACCCAAGCAACATGCTAATGTTTTTAGTAGGTCCTGTTAATCCGGAAGAAATGTTTAAACTCATTCACGAAAACCAAGCGAAGAAACAATATAGTGATGCCCCTGAAATACAGCGATATTTTGAGGAAGAGCCAGAAACCGTATATAATAAGAAACAAGAATTGAAAATGAATGTTCAAACTCCGAAATGTTATGTGGGTGTGAAAGGGAAAAACGTTGATCAAAGCGGCAGAGACATGCTAAAGCAGGAATTAGCTATAAATATAATTTTTGAATTGTTATTTGGAAAAAGTTCCGAAAACTATGAGGACCTTATTACAAGCGGCATAATTGATGACACATTTCAATATGACTATACGTTAGAGCGGGGATTTGGATTTGCTTATGTCGGTAGTGACACGAAGGATCCGGATGCTTTATCAGAACGTTTGCAAACCATTTTGATGGAAGCAAAAAACGGTCAATACTTATCGGATGAGGCATTACAACGAGCTAAGAAAAAACGAATAGGAGGATTCTTGCGCTCCATGAATTCTCCGGAATTTATTGCCAATCAATTTACAAGATATGCGTTTAACGGCATGGATCTTTTTGATACTGTTGCAGTCTTGGAAGAATTACAATTTGACTATATAAAGGAAGCAGCCAACGCATTTTTTGCGAAGGATCGAATGACTGTTTGTCAAGTTGTTCCAAAAAAATAAAGAAGCCGGCCCGGATAATACCGGGCTGTTTTTATGGGAGAAGAGAGTAAATGAAAAAATATGCGTTAATTACTGGAGCGAGTGGGGGAATAGGTGCAGCAACAGCTAGAAGGCTAGCTCGCAAGGGGTGGAATTTATATCTGCACTATAATCAGAATGAGAAAATAATAAACGATTTAATGACGGAACTTAAATCATTTGATATTGAGATGATACCTATTTGTGCGGATCTAACGTCCGATAATGGAGTACATATTGTTTGCAACTCGATATTCAACCTTAACGCCATAGTGTACTCAAGTGGTACGGCGCCATACGGATTATTTACAGATTTAAGTGAACAAACAATTGATGAAATGTTACAGATTCACGTAAAGAGTCCATTGGTAATGATACAAAAACTCCTTCCTCAATTAATGAAAACTCCTAAATCATCAATAGTACTAATTAGTTCCATATGGGGACAAACAGGTGCGGCATGCGAAGTAATGTATTCAACTGTTAAAGGCGCACAAATTGCTTTTATGAAAGCTATTAGCAAGGAAGTAGCGATGTCAGGGACAAGAGTGAATTGTGTGGCACCTGGTGCGGTAAAAACAAATATGTTGAACAGTTTTTCACAAGAAGAATTGGACATGCTTGAACAGGAAATACCTGTAGGAAGATTAGCAGAACCAGAAGAAATTTCAGATGTTATTTCTTTTTTATTATCGAAAGAATCATCATACATTACAGGGCAAGTAATTGGGGTAAATGGTGGTTGGTATACATAAATGTCATGTCAAAATCCTGCATAATGTCAGTTTTCCAAGTGCATAATAACATCGTACGTTATATTCCAAAGGAGGAAATGGCATGTCAGTACTTGAAAATTGGGATCAGTGGAAAAATTTCCTTGGCGATCGTCTAGATAATGCCCAAGACCAAGGAATGTCACAGAAAGTAATCAACTCGCTGGCACACCAAGTAGGCGATTATCTTGCAAAGCAAGTGGACCCTAAAAACGAGCAAGAAAGGGTACTTTCTGATTTGTGGTCTGTTGCTTCTGAAGAAGAACAAAAAGCAATCGCAAGCATAATGGTGAAACTTGTCGAAAATAATAGTACACATTAGATAAATGTTTTGGGACTGTCTTTTAAGTGGTTCAAATCCTACTTGGATATAAGGATTTGCCCTTAAAAATGGGACAGTCCTTTTCTATGCTTAAAAAAGATGATTGTATATATGTTTTTCTTTCATGTTTACTTAATTTCAGCTATGATATAATCGAGACTACTTTGATGAAGAACATAAAAACGGCTATCTTCAAGGGGATGTTTGAATGGACAGAAAAGAATGGTATTTGGAATATGAAATTACAATCGATCGTCCAGGCTTACTTGGGGATATTTCATCATTATTAGGGATGCTTTCAATCAATATTGTAAGCATTAATGGAATTGATAGCGGGAGGCGTGGCCTTTTAATACGTGCGAGTAGTAAAAATCAAATTTTACGGCTTGAATCTATATTAAAGACAGTTGAAACGATTAAAGTTACTAAAATTCGCGAACCGAAACTTAGGGACCGTCTTGCGGTAAGACATGGAAGATATATTCAACGTGATATGGATGATAAAAAAACATTTCGTTTCGTTCGCGATGAACTTGGACTTTTGGTCGATTTTATGGCCGAATTATTTAAACAAGAAGGTCACAAGCTTATCGGGATTAGAGGCATGCCGCGAGTAGGCAAGACAGAATCTGTAGTAGCATCAAGTGTTTGTGCCAATAAAAAATGGCTGTTTGTATCATCTACTCTATTAAAGCAAACAATACGTAAAGAATTAATAAAAGACGAATACAATGCTGATAATATATTCATTCTCGATGGGATTGTCTCAAGAAGAAGAGCTGATGAACGCCATTGGCAGTTAGTTCGGGAAATTATGAAACTTCCCGCAGTAAAAGTTATCGAACATCCTGATATTTTTGTTCAGCATTCTGAATTTTCCATGGAGGATTTTGATTATATCATCGAACTAAGAAATAATGATGATGAAGAAATTACATATGAAATTGTGCAAGACCATAATTTATTCACTGAACCAGACTTTGGTTTTGATTTTTAGGATTGGCAGGTGTTTTCATTGACGGAATTAGGGAGCCGACTTCGCATGGCTCGTGAAGAAAAAAGTATTACCTTAGATGAACTGCAAAATATTACGAGGATACAAAAAAGATATTTGCTCGCGATTGAAGAGGGAAAATATGATATCATGCCCGGCAAATTTTATGCGAGAGCCTTTATCAAACAATATGCAGAGGCAGTTGGACTGGAACCGGAACTACTATTTGAGGAACATAAAAATGAAATTCCTCTTGCATATGATGAGAATTTAACAGAACAGCTTTCCAGAACACAGTCTAGAAGATCAGTATCACCGAGCAGTTCTAAAGCTTTGGAACTTTTTCCGAAAGTTATTACGGCTATATTTGTACTCGCCCTATTAGTATTAATCTGGTTTTTAGTTACAAAATATATCGATTTAGGCGATAAATCAGCCGTAAATAAAAATAATAATGGAGCTGTGGATATAAAAGAATCAGGTGATGTTATTCCGCCTGCAGGTGAGAAAGAAGAAGAAACAGCACCTGCAGATGAAGAAACAGAAGAGGCTACTCCTGAAGAAACTGTACAGCAGGAAATGACGGTGGATGGTGTTTCTGGAACTACGACTACTTATACTTTATCAAATGCTGATAAATTTGAGGTGGAAGTGAAGGCGGCATCTGATGGTGCAACTTGGGTAAAAATTGCCAACAGTAAAAATGAAGTGCTTTTCACAGGGGAATTAAAAGATGGTGCAGGTGAGAAATTTGATCTTACCGATGATTCTAGTGTGAGTATCAGGGCTGGATTTACTCCTAAAACTGAAATTTATGTAAACGATGAATTACTGGAGTACGAATTGTCCCCGGAAGAAAAAAACAATACTGTGCAAAACATTATCATTCAATTTCAAAAGATGGAATAAGC
Organism: Lederbergia panacisoli; assembly: GCF_024626525.1. GTDB lineage: Bacteria > Bacillota > Bacilli > Bacillales > Bacillaceae_C > Lederbergia > Lederbergia panacisoli. Next base: position 53,777 of record NZ_JANJGU010000002.1, on the reverse strand, counting down.
AGTACTCGATCACTTTTTTACCGCCTTTTTGGCGGTTCCTTTTTTCATAAGCTTGAGGAGGTTCTTTCATGAATTTGCCAAATAAAATTACAGTCGCCAGGGTAATATTAATCCCGCTTTTTTTACTATTAATGCTAGTTCCTTTTAACTGGGGGAGGGTAAGCCTGCCTGGAACTGAACTAGAATTATCTCATTTAATCGGAGCACTCATTTTTATTTTAGCTTCTATAACTGATTGGGTGGATGGCTATTATGCACGAAAACATAATTTGGTTACCAATTTAGGGAAGTTTTTAGATCCATTGGCAGATAAACTTCTTGTCTCTGCCGCATTTATTGTTCTTGTCGAAATGCATCTTGCTCCATCTTGGATCGTCATAGTCATTATTAGTCGAGAGTTTGCAGTCACAGGATTAAGGATGATTTTATCCGGAACAGGTGAAGTTGTAGCTGCTAATATGTTGGGGAAAATTAAAACTTGGACACAGATTATTGCGATCTCACTTTTACTTTTACATAATGTTTTTTTTGAGGCTATTGGGTTTCCGCTCGATACAATTGCTTTGTGGGTGGCATTATTTTTTACAGTCTGGTCTGGCTATGAATATTTTTATAAGAACAGGGCGATATTTAAAAATTCAAAATAGAATTTTAAAGGGAAGGATATGCATATATGAATGCAGAAATTATAGCGGTTGGAACAGAGCTTTTATTAGGACAAATCGTCAATACAAATGCCAAGTTTCTTTCGGAACAGCTTGCTGAAATAGGTGTAAATGTTTATTATCACACCGTCGTAGGGGATAATCCAGTTCGGCTTGAAAAGGCCATTTTACATGCGGAAGAAAGAGCGGATTTGATTATTTTTACCGGTGGATTAGGTCCAACAAAAGATGATCTTACAAAAGAAACAATTGCAAAACATATCGGGACAAGCCTTGTTCTTGATGAGGATGCTATGCAAACCATTCTTGCATACTTCCAAAAAACCGGACGAACAATGACAGAAAACAATAAAAAGCAAGCACTTGTCCTTGATGGGGCTAGAGTACTTCCAAATGAACATGGAATGGCACCAGGAATGTTTTTACATAATAAACCATATTCTTATATGCTTTTGCCAGGACCGCCTCATGAAATGCAGCCAATGTTTCGCAAATACGGCCGTTTAGCTATATTAGATCAATTAGAATCACGTGAGAGAATTGAATCTCGTGTTTTACGCTATTTCGGAATCGGCGAATCACAGCTTGAGGTAGAGATAGAAGATATACTCGATACACAAACAAACCCAACGGTAGCTCCACTTGCAGGGGATAATGAGGTTACTTTACGAATAACCGCTAGGCATCAATCTGAAAGTGAAGCTCATAAAATGATTGATGCAATGGAAAAAAAGGTTAACGATCGAGTTGGACAGTATTTTTATGGATATGACCAAACTTCAATCATGAAAGAACTTCTTAAGGTTCTAGAAGAGAAGAAACTTACTATTGCATGCGCCGAGAGCTTGACAGGCGGGCTCTTTCAATCTGAAATGACTTCAATAGTTGGCGTAAGTACAATGCTGATTGGCGGCGTAGTATGCTATTCTAATAATGCAAAAATAAAACTATGTAATGTAAAAAAAGAAACGCTTGATCATTTCGGTGCTGTTAGTGAAGAATGTGCAATTGAATTAGCGGAAAATGTAAGAAACATGCTTGGAACAAATATCGGCATAAGCTTTACGGGCGTGGCGGGACCTGATTCATTAGAAGGCCACCCAGCCGGGACAGTATGGATTGGAATATCCTTTGACAATAAGCCCGCAAAAGCATATCTCCTTAACTTAGCAGGTTCTAGAAATGGCAATCAGAAGAGATCTGTTATGTATGGCTGTCATTATTTGCTGCAGGAATTAAAAAAATAGAGAAACTTTAAGAGGATGTCCAAAAGTGTAACTTTTTAGGGGCATCCTCTTTTTTGTATCATTCTTTAAACTCGTCCATTGAGTTTCCGTTCCAGGCGCTTCGTCTCGATTGGGTTGGAATCGGGACTCAACAGCAATTTTCTGGTGGTTTCGTCTCGATTGAGTTGGAATCGAGACTGAAAAGTAATTTTCTGGTGGTTTCGTCTCGATTGAGTTGGAATCGAGACTGAAAAGTAATTTTCTGGTGGTTTCAGTCTAGATTGAGTTGGAATCGAGACTCAAAAGTAATTATCCCATGGTTTCAGTCTCGATTGGGTTCGAATCGAGACTCAAAATCAGTTTTTCAATGCCTTCTCGTTTTCTCCGCAGGGTATTTCGCGCCTTCCACTACAGTCTACCCACCTGAAAATAATGTTTGAAATTTTGTCCAAAAAAAGTTAAAAATTGATTTTTTAACATCAAGCCACTAATAAAACAGTTTTTTCATTAGGCAATTATTCAATATGGGCTATTTTTCCGTTCGAAAATTATCGAATAAATGTTCGCTTTTTACTTGGCAAACCGAATAAAAACTTGTATACTGAAGTTAGCTTTTGATATGAACCACACTTTATTTAATAGAATATGAGTGTATAAGGAGGAAACTAAGTGAGTGATCGTCAGAAAGCATTAGATATGGCGTTAAAACAAATTGAAAAGCAGTTCGGAAAAGGATCTATTATGAAACTTGGAGAGCAGACAGACCGTAGAATTTCCACTGTCCCAAGTGGCTCATTAGCTCTTGATGTAGCTTTAGGAGTTGGCGGCTATCCGCGTGGACGTGTCATAGAAGTTTATGGACCAGAAAGCTCTGGTAAAACAACGGTAGCCCTTCATGCAATTGCAGAAGTGCAAGCAAAAGGTGGCCAAGCGGCCTTTATCGATGCAGAACATGCGCTCGATCCAGTTTACGCACAGAAATTGGGAGTTAATATTGATGCGTTGTTGCTTTCCCAGCCTGATACAGGTGAGCAAGCGCTTGAAATTGCGGAAGCACTTGTCCGAAGCGGTGCAATTGAAATAATCGTTGTTGACTCGGTGGCAGCTTTGGTACCGAAAGCTGAAATAGAAGGGGAAATGGGAGATTCACATGTAGGATTACAAGCGCGCTTAATGTCCCAAGCCCTTCGTAAACTTTCAGGTGCCATCAATAAATCGAACACAATTGCTATTTTCATCAATCAAATTCGTGAAAAGATTGGAGTTATGTTCGGAAATCCCGAGACAACACCTGGAGGACGCGCATTGAAATTCTACTCCTCCGTACGTCTTGAAGTCCGTCGCGCTGAACAACTAAAGCTAGGGCAAGATATTGTTGGGAATAAGACGAAGGTAAAAATAGTCAAAAATAAAGTGGCTCCTCCATTCAAAGTAGCGGAAGTAGATATTATGTATGGTGAAGGAATTTCTCGTGAGGGCGAAATCATTGATATGGGCTCTGAACTTGATATTGTTCAAAAGAGTGGTTCTTGGTATTCGTATAATGAAGAGCGCCTTGGACAAGGCCGCGAAAATGCGAAGCAATTTTTAAAAGAAAATCCTTCGCTTAAAAACGAAATTATGGTCAAAATTCGTGATCATTACGGACTTGATAAAGAAAAAATTGCACCACCAGAAGAAGAGATAGACCCGCAAGAAGAATTTAGTTTATTAAATGATTAATTAGTTTAAAAAGCAGAGCCTCCGCGCTTTGCTTTTTCCATTTATCGATAGATAACGAAAAAGCCAAACATAAAACGAACATCCCTTGACAATGAAACGCCACAACTATAAAATTAACATGTATATTTTACATTTTTTTCGCATGAAAATTTTGAGCTTGGCTCAGTATATTGAAACCTATGTAACAATGTACCAGCCGACATGTTAAAAACATGATACAAGTTAATAGCAAGAGGGGGTGAATTTATGGGTACACTCGCAATCATCATCTCCATTTTGCTTAGCCTTATCGTCGGTGTAGTTGTTGGCTATTTCATCTTTAAAACATTTGCTCAAGCAAAAATAACAGGTGCTAGAGGTTCTGCAGAGTTAATATTGGAAGACGCAAGCCGCGCCGCGGAATCTATGAAAAAAGAAGCCCTGTTGGAAGCAAAGGATGAAAATCATAAACTTCGAACTGAAACTGAACGTGAACTTCGGGACAGAAGAACCGAATTGCAAAAACAAGAAAACCGCTTATTGCAAAAGGAGGAGAACCTCGACAGGAAAGACGAAACTCTTGACAAGCGCGAAAATTTGCTTGAAAAGAAAGAGGAATCTCTTAATGAAAGACAACAACATATTGAAGAGATGGAAAGCAAAGTGGATGAGATGATCCGCAAGCAGAAAAGTGAGTTAGAACGCATTTCAGGCTTGACTCGTGATGAAGCAAAATCAATCATTTTATCGGGTGTCGAAAAGGAATTAGCACATGAATCGGCCATCATGATAAAAGAAAGTGAAATGCGAGCAAAAGAAGAAGCGGATAAGAAAGCTAAGAATATTCTATCTCTCGCCATTCAACGTTGTGCAGCCGAACACGTAGCGGAAACAACAGTATCCGTCGTCAATCTGCCTAACGATGAAATGAAAGGTCGAATTATTGGTCGCGAAGGCCGAAACATTCGAACGCTTGAAACATTGACAGGGATAGATCTCATCATAGATGATACACCAGAGGCTGTCATTCTTTCCGGTTTTGATCCAATTAGGCGGGAAACGGCTCGAATTGCGTTAGAGAAACTTGTTCAAGATGGTCGAATCCATCCAGCACGCATTGAAGAGATGGTTGATAAAGCAAGGCGGGAAGTGGATGAACACATTCGTGAAATTGGTGAACAAACGACATTTGAAGTGGGAGTCCACGGATTGCATCCTGACTTGATTAAAATTCTCGGACGCTTAAAATACCGGACAAGCTATGGGCAAAACGTTCTAAAGCATTCCATGGAAGTTGCCTTCCTATCTGGTCTTCTTGCAGCGGAACTCGGAGAGGATGAAACTCTTGCCCGCCGTGCAGGATTGCTTCATGACATTGGTAAAGCCATTGACCATGAAGTGGAAGGAAGCCATGTTGAAATCGGAATTGAGCTTGCGACTAAGTATAAAGAGCATGCCGTTGTCATTAACAGTATTGCTTCTCACCATGGGGACACAGAGCCAACATCTGTTATTTCTGTCCTAGTCGCTGCTGCAGATGCACTATCAGCTGCACGACCGGGTGCCAGAAGTGAGACGCTAGAAAATTATATAAGGCGCCTTGAAAAATTGGAGGAAATCTCCGAGTCGTATGAAGGGGTAGAGAAGTCATTTGCCATCCAAGCTGGTAGAGAGGTTCGCATAATTGTGAAACCAGAACAAATCAATGACTTGGAAGCACATAGACTAGCTCGAGATATCCGTAAGAGAATTGAGGATGACCTTGATTATCCAGGTCATATCAAAGTCACTGTCATTCGTGAAACAAGGGCTGTTGAATATGCAAAATAAGCAGTGTGATCTCACACTGCTTTTTTGTGTCTATAATGATAGAATAGAACTTAGAATGAACTTCACGCTAGAAAGGGATTTATATGGACATTTTATTTGTTGGCGATGTTGTAGGATCGCCTGGTAGGGAAATGATTAAGGAATATCTTCCCGCATTAAAAAGAAAATACCGTCCTCATCTAACCATTGTAAACGGAGAAAATGCCGCAGGTGGAAGAGGGATAACGGAACAAATTTATAAGCAATTTTTAGAAGCAGGTGCAAATGCTGTAACTCTCGGAAATCATTCTTGGGACAATAAAGATATTTTTGAGTTTATTGATAATGCGAAATACTTAGTAAGACCAGCCAACTTCCCAGAAAATACTCCTGGAAATGGTTTGATTTTTATTAGAATGAATTCCCTCGAGATTGCGGTCATCAACTTGCAGGGGAGAACCTTTATGCCGCCGCTTGATTGCCCATTTAAAAAGGTGGATGAACTTACAGCAATCGCAAAGAAACGGACAAATATTATTTTTGTTGACTTCCATGCTGAAGCGACAAGTGAAAAGCAAGCGCTGGGCTGGTATGTTGATGGGCAAGTATCTGCCGTAATTGGTACACATACACATGTGCAAACAGCAGACCATCGAATTCTCCCTAATGGAACTGCCTATTTGACAGATGTTGGAATGACAGGACCGTATGACGGAATCCTTGGAATGGAGAGAGAAGCTGTTATTAAGAAATTCATAACTGCCCTGCCAACCCGTTTTGAAGTGCCAAAAACAGGAAGGAAACAACTTAGTGCATGTTTAATTAATATTGATAATCAATCTGGTAAAGCATTAAATATAAAAACAATTCGCATCAACGATGATCAGCCAATGTTTGAGGAATAATTAAAATCCATAATCTTGATGTCTGGCTCCATCGCCTATCGACTAGCAAACTTCTTGTCCTTTTCGCTTGCGTAGGAAGCCAGGCTCGTCTTGTCTAGCTTCAGTCGCCAGCCCCTCGAGGTCAAATAACCTGAGGCAATAAAAGTCAAAATACGGACTTTTTTTGCCTCAGGACATTTGCTTGTCGGGGCTGATCAGGCGACTTCCGCTTTTCCAACCTCGCCGTGTTTCCTTTATCGCAAGTCTTGGGCCAAAAAAAGAACGTCGACTAAAAATCGCCACGTCCTGCGGCACGTCGACGGACCCGCATCCCGTGGGCCTGTATGTCGAAGAGCAAGGCGCTTTTCACCTTTCTAATTCTCCTGTCATGTGTTTTGGACAATCCGGAATAGTTCATAAATTCCCTGAATATAGTAACAATGGAAAGGTTAACTGCGATTGAGAATGACAAGACGATCGCTATGGGGAAATGACAAGGAGGAACAAGAAATGGAAATATTAAAAGTTTCAGCAAAATCTAATCCAAATTCTGTGGCGGGCGCGCTAGCAGGTGTTCTCCGGGAAAGAGGCAATGCAGAAATCCAAGCAATAGGGGCTGGAGCATTGAATCAAGCAGTGAAAGCAGTAGCTATAGCAAGGGGATTTGTCGCCCCAGGTGGTGTTGACTTAATTTGTATACCTGCTTTTACAGATATCATTATTGATGGAGAAGAAAGAACAGCCATCAAGCTTATTGTTGAGCCAAGGTAAAAAATAAAATGTAAAAGATGTATAATTAGGACTTGATTGCAGAGATGCAATCAAGTCTTTTCGAATTTTATTCAACAAATAGGGCCTTAAGTTGTATTCAAAAATAAAAGGCTATATACTAATAGAATGGATACATGTAATGAATAACATTTTCGTTCATCGATTTACGATAAGAAGAAAGGGGATTTTCATGAACGAGAAACAACGTTTAGAAAGTCAACAAGTTAACCAATCTACTACTCCTAGCCTGAAAAAGGAAAAGGATTATAGTCAATATTTCCAAACCGTATACACTCCTCCATCCTTGAAGGATGCTAGAAGGCGTGGGAGAGAAGAAATCAAGTATCATAATGATTATGAAATAGATGAAAAATATCAAGGTATGGGCACAGGCCGTAAATTTTATATACGCACGTATGGCTGCCAGATGAACGAACATGACACAGAAGTCATGGCAGGAATCTTTAGTGGTTTAGGTTATGAGGTTACTGATACAGTAGAAGATGCAGATGTGATTTTACTTAATACATGCGCTATTAGAGAAAATGCCGAAAACAAAGTATTTGGTGAACTCGGTCACTTGAAATCTTTGAAATTAGAAAAACCAGATTTATTGCTAGGTGTTTGCGGATGTATGTCACAACAAGAATCTGTCGTTAACAGAATCCTAGAGAAGCACCAATTCGTTGATATGATTTTCGGAACACATAATATCCATCGCCTGCCAGACATTTTGCATGAAGCATATATGTCTAAGGAAATGGTTGTTGAAGTATGGTCAAAAGAAGGCGACGTCATTGAAAACTTACCGAAAGTACGTAGAGGGAATATTAAAGCTTGGGTAAATATAATGTACGGCTGCGATAAATTTTGCACTTATTGCATCGTGCCTTTTACAAGAGGAAAAGAGCGAAGCCGACGACCGAAAGAAATTATCCAAGAAGTACGGCAATTGGCTGCACATGGGTATCAAGAAATCACGTTGCTTGGTCAAAATGTTAATGCCTATGGGAAAGATTTTGAAGATCTCAATTATCGTTTAGGCGATTTAATGGATGATTTAAGAAAAATCAATATCCCGAGAATTCGCTTTACAACTAGCCATCCACGCGATTTTGATGATCATTTAATTGAAGTGCTTGCAAAAAAAGGAAATATGGTTGAACATATTCATCTACCCGTTCAATCTGGTTCAAGTGATATATTAAAAATCATGGGTCGTAAATATACAAGAGAACAATATCTTGAACTTGTAAGAAAAATTAAAGAAGCCATCCCTGATGTTTCACTTTCTACGGATATTATTGTAGGTTTTCCAAACGAAACGGATGAACAATTTGAAGAAACGATGTCTCTTTATCGAGAAGTTGGTTTTGAAATTGCCTATACGTTTATTTACTCACCGAGGGAAGGAACTCCTGCTGCAAAAATGAAGGATAATGTCTCAATGGAAGTGAAAAAAGCCCGTTTGCAACGTTTAAATGACCTTGTAAATGAATTATCGAGGGAAGCAATGAAAAAATATAAGGGTCAAATTGTGGAAGTGCTTGTTGAAGGCGAAAGCAAAAATAACCCTGAAATCCTTTCTGGGTATACAAGAAAAAATAAGCTTGTAAACTTTAAAGGACCAAAATCTGCAATCGGTCAATTAGTAAATGTAAAAATCAGAGAAGCAAAAACATGGACCTTAGATGGCGAAATGGTTGAAGAACTAGAATCAGTAGAGGTGATGTAACATGGGGAAATATACGAAAGATGATATATTAAAACAAGCCCATGAATTGGCAAAAATGATAGCAGAAACTGAAGAGGTTGATTTTTTTAAACGTGCGGAAGCCGGGATCAATGAAAACCAAACAGTTCGAGAAATGATTGCGAGTATTAAAAGTTTACAAAAACAAGCTGTTAATTTTCAACACTATGGTAAAGATAGAGCATTGCAATTAACGGAAGAAAAACTTGAAAAACTAGAAGCTGAACTAGATGAAATTCCAATCGTACAGGAATTTAAACAATCACAAATCGATGTAAATGATTTACTCCAATTAGTTGCATCAGCTATTTCTAATAAAGTAACAGATGAAATTTTAATCTCAACCGGCGGCGACTTGCTCTCCGGTGAAACAGGTTCAAAAATAAAATACAGCGGGTCCAGCTGTTCATAAAGTAGTAAGCCATTATCCAATTGTGGATAATGGCTTTTTCAATGTGCCCAAATCGGTGAAATAAAGGGTAGATCTTAAACAAAATCCTTTGCTTTACATACAATATCATAGTTAGACCTAGTGAATTAGCCTTCACGTAATAAGCACATTCGTCTAGAGAAATGCATACGATGAAGGGAAAATGAATGAGGAGGGTTCGCTCGAATGGCAGAATATAGAGAAATAATAACAAAAGCGGTCGTGGCGAAAGGGAAAAAATATACAAATTCCAACAATGCGATCAGCCCGCAGCATCATCCTTCGAGCATTTTAGGCTGCTGGATTATCAATCATAAATATGAAGCGCGCAAAGTCGGCAAAAAGGTCGAAGTAAGCGGTTCTTTTGATATGAATGTTTGGTATTCCCATCACGATAACACGAAAACATCAGTAGCAACGGAGAGAGTGGATTATAAAGATGTCATCGCACTTCATTATCAAGACCCTGATTGCTTAGATGATAAGGTAGTATCTGCACGAGTTCTCCAACAGCCTAATTGTTTAGAAGCAGTGATTTCCAAAAAGGGCAACAAGATTCTAGTAAGCAATGAAAGAGAGTTTCTAGTGGAAGTAATAGGTGAAACAAAGGTTTGCGTAGCAGTTCACCCAGGTGAATGTCCTTGTGATGATGAGGATGAAGATGAGGATTGGACTGAAGAATTAACTGACAGCGAATTAGCTGAGGAGATTAATCCAGATTTCCTCGTCGCGAATGAAGCAGAATAAAGTCCGGGAAGAAAATCTTCCCGGTTTTTTTCTTTTTTATTGGAAAGTGTGAGTTTTAATATTAAACAGTTTATCTTTTCTTTATTAACACAACTAACACATAAGGCCCAACAACAATAAATTCTCCCTCGATGTCACGATTAGCATTTATTAAATCATTTGTAGCTACTACTTTCCATAAACCAGGTGAAGGTAATTGCAAATTATAGTTTTCTTTTGTTGGATTAATATAAATAGTAAAATCTTCACCATTGCCGAATAATGTGTAGGCAAATAAAGGCTTAGGTGTTTTTAATACGTGCAGTCTTCTTCTAATCTCATCATCTGATCTTAAACGAAAAACTTCATATTTTTTTCGCATAGAAATAAGATTATCAATAAACTTAATATTTTTTTCTTCTAACTCCCTTTTCTTCCAATCTAATTGATTTATTTCATCTCCTGAAATATAACTATTTTCAATCCCTTGCTTTGTTCTAAACCATTCTTGACCGGCATGAATAAATGGAACGCCTTGGCTTAATAAGGTGATACCTGTGGCTAGTGAATGTATTTTTTTTCTTACATCATCATTTTCATGACTGTTTGTTAATATCAATCGATCCCATAATGTATGATTATCATGACATTCAACGTAATTAATTGTTTGCAGGTGGCTTAACCCTTCAACATTTGATCCCATCACAAGATGAGGCAGCCGTTCCACAAGTCGTCCTCCACCATTGACATAACCGGTATCAGCCTCATTAAATAAATTTCCTTTCAATGAATCTCGAAAATAATCGTTGAAAAATCGAATGCCTTGTAATTGATCTGAATTTACAGTGGTTGCCCTTTTAAATGGATCTAATGCAGTTGCAAGATCCCAACCTTCTCCTAGCAGCATTATTGGATTTGATTCTTTTTCACAACGGCGAGCGATTTCATTCATTGTCTCTATATCAATTGCGCCCATTAAGTCAAATCTAAAACCAGACACTTGATATTCCGATATAAATAAATCAATCGTATCTAAAATGAGTTTTCGAACCATTGTTCGCTCAGTAGCTAAATCATTACCGACACCGGTGCCATTACTAATACTCCCGTCTTCTTTATAGCGGAAGTAGTAACCCGGGACAAGCTTTTCAAATGGTGATTGTTCCATAATAAATACATGATTAAAAACAACATCCAATATGACGGAAAGTCCAGCTTCATGGAAAGACTGAATCATATTTTTACATTCATTAATTCTAGATATAGGATCATTCGGAGATATGGAATAACTTCCTTCTAAGGCTTGGAAAAATAATGGATCATATCCCCAATTATACTGCTCCTTTGGCTCGAGCTCGTTTACACGGGCAAAATCATTGATTGGCAACAGCTGAATATGGGTAAACCCCAAATCTTTAATATAGGATAATCCAGTGGAAAAACCATTTTCAGTTTTTGCTTCTTTTTCACTTAAACCAAGAAAGGTACCTTTATTTTTAACTCCGCTTTCAGGATGAATGGTTGCGTCCCTAACATGCAATTCGTAAATAATGGCATCCTGTAAACTTTCTATAACTGGCCTTTTTGCTGTGATTTGGTTTGTTTTAGAAAAATCTATAACAATTCCTTTTTCACTATTGGCAAGCAATGATTTTGCATAAGGATCATTTACGCGCATCGTTTTTCCATTGACCGTTATTTCATATTCGTATGCAGAACCATGCCAATTTCCATCTATTTGACAAGTCCATACACCTTTTTTTTGTCGATTTAACTTTTTTGCCATATTATTCAAATATAATGTTACCGATGTGGCAATTGGTGCCCAAATTGAAAAATATGTGATGTCATTAATACAATACGCTCCTAATTTTTCATCAATTGCAGAATAATTTTCATCAAACCATTTCGTTTGAACAACCGCCCTTGGGTACACTGGAAAGGTCTCCTCACCCCATATTAATTCTAATATTTCACCCATTGGAAGAAAATCAGAAAATCCTATATTAACAGTAGATGAACCGGTTACATTTTTTATTTTTGCCATAAAATATTTCTTTTTTCTTGGCCAATAAATCTTTGGCAAATCTTGAAGAATTAGAGTTGAAATATTATTCGTTTTTAATGTTATATGATGAAAATCATCTATCCACGCTACATGTGTATCCACAAATGCCACTCCTTTTTAACCAATCTCTGGCTAGGTATTTGCAGTATATGTTCTCACCCTTGTTCACGTAAGTAATACCTTAAACTTGATCATCTATACATAAAAAAGATAGAGCTATATTTAAATAATTTAATCGACAAACCCATACATAAAGGCTTAAATCTCTGAAAGATGTGTCGAAGGAATCTTCGTTAAAACGTGCCGATTGTCTCCTATAATAGGAATTGTTATCGTCCGTGAAAGGAGTCAACGTATTGTATTTTAACATTTCTGAGCAGGACATATTTTTATTCCACCAAGGTACCAACTACCATAGTCAACAAATATTAGGTTGCCACCATATCAGATGGAAGGGGAAAAATGGTTTTAGATTTTCGATATGGGCCCCAAACGCGAAATGTATTTATGTTGTCGGTGATTTTAATCATTGGAGCGGGGAAGCGTACGCATTAAATCGAATTACAAATGAAGGGTTATGGGCAGGTTTTTTTACAAATATACCAGTAGGATCATCTTATAAATATAAAATTGTTACACCTAACGATGAAATTCTTTTAAAGTCAGATCCATATGCTCTTCAATCTGAGCTCCGCCCAGCAACTGCATCATTAGTTACAGAACCTTCTATATATGAATGGCAGGATCAGGACTTTCAGAAAAAAAAGTTGGAGTTTCATGCATATTCATCACCTATCTCAGTTTATGAAGTTCACTTAGGGTCATGGAAAAAGAAAGGTGATGGGGAATTTTATACATATTGTGAGCTTGCTGATGAGTTGGTTCCTTATGTTAAATCTTTAGGTTTTACCCACATCGAATTGCTCCCGCTTGCGGAACATCCATTTGATCTTTCGTGGGGATACCAAATTACCGGATATTTCTCTGTAACTTCTCGATATGGGTCTCCGGATGACTTTAAATATTTCGTTGATGTATGTCATCAAAACGAGCTAGGCGTCATTATGGATTGGGTGCCTGGACACTTTTGTAAAGATGATTGCGGTCTAAGAAACTTTGATGGCAAACCAATTTATGAATATAAAGATACGCGTAAGGCTGAAAAACGCTCATGGGGAACGTTAACGTTTGATTTTGGCAGGCCAGAAGTACAAAGTTTTTTAATCTCAAATGCATTATTTTGGCTTGAAGAATACCATGTTGATGGTATTCGCGTAGATGCTGTCGCGAGCATGCTCTATCTTAATTTTGATCGTCATGATGGTGAGGAGAAAATTTACAATTCATTTGGCGGCGAAGAGAATCTAGAAGCATATGCTTTTATGCGTAAATTGAATGAAATTGTATATGCGTATCATCCCAATGCATTAGTGATGGCAGAAGATAGCTCTGATGTACCACTTGTTACAGCACCAACCTATATGGGTGGTCTCGGATTTAATTATAAATGGAATATGGGTTGGATGAACGACTTGCTTGACTATATGAAAAAGGATCCTATTTATCGAAAATGGCATCATAATTTGCTGACATTTTCATTTATGTATACACATTCGGAAAATTTCTTGCTCCCATTATCACATGATGAGGTTGTCCATGGAAAAAAGTCACTATTAGATAAAATGCCTGGAGATCAGTGGCAGCAATTTGCCAATTTGCGATTACTTTATGGTTATATGATGGTTCATCCTGGAAAAAAGTTAATGTTTATGGGGGGAGAACTTGGACAATATGCTGAGTGGAAAGATCAAGATCAGCTTGATTGGCATTTACTCGACTACCCTTTGCATAAAGGAATTTTTAATTACGTAAAAGCGCTAAATCATTTTTATTTGGAAAATCCTGCTCTTTTCGAGTTAGACCATAAGTCTCAAGGATTCGAGTGGATAGATCCCCATAATATTGATCAAAGCGTCATTGCATTTAGAAGACGAGGTAAGACTCAACATGATGAATTAATTATTATTTGTAATTTTACTTCTAATGTTTCATATGACTATAAGGTTGGCGTTCCAGAGAGTGGTAAGTATAAGGAAATATTTAATTCGGATGCCGATGAATTCGGCGGCTCAGGTCAGTTAAATGAGGGGGAGCATTTTAGTTTTCCGAAGAAATGGCATGGATTGCCGCATCATATAAAAATCAAAGTACCACCATTAGCCGTCACGATTTTTAAACGGGAAATTACAATAATCGAGGAGGACGTAAATTGAAAGAATGTGTAGGTATGCTACTAGCTGGTGGAGAAGGTAAAAGGTTAGGAGCATTAACAAAGGAAGTGGCAAAGCCGGCAGTACACTTTGGAGGGAAATATCGCATTATTGATTTTACATTAAGTAATTGCACGAATTCAGGAATTCACACATTAGGTGTAATGACACAATACTCACCGCTTGAATTAAATAAACATATTGGCAATGGAAAACCGTGGGACCTGCACCGACAGGATGGTGGAGTAACGATTCTATCCCCTTATACTGCGCAAAGCGGGGGGAACTGGTATTCAGGAACTGCAGATGCCATTTACCAGAATATTCATTTCATCGATCTGCATAGCCCTGAGTACATTCTTGTAATGTCAGGGGATCATATTTATCAAATGGATTATAAAGCACTACTTGAAGAACATAAACAGTCAAAAGCAGATGTAACAATATCCGTTATTACTGTTCCTTGGGAAGAAGCATCACGATTCGGCATTTTAAATACGACTGAAGACTTAAGAATATATGAATTTGATGAAAAGCCGAAAGTGCCAAAAAGCAATTTAGCTTCAATGGGTATTTATATGTTTACATGGAAAACATTAAGAACTTATTTATTGGACGATGCCAATAATAAATATTCAACTCATGACTTTGGAAAAGATATTATTCCAGCAATGTTAGCTGATAACCTCAGGCTTTATGCATATCGTTTTAATGGCTATTGGAAAGATGTTGGTACTGTCCAAAGTTATTGGGAAGCAAATATGGACTTACTGGATGAAGATTGGAGATTATCATTAACGAACAAAAAACAGAGACTGTATTCGAATGACTCTGACTTTCCGCCACAGTTTATTGGTGAATCAGGAGTCGTAAAACATTCGCTTATTAATTCGGGTTGCTGGGTATTTGGAACGGTAGAAAACTCTATTTTATTTCAACATGTTCTAATCGAAGAAGGAAGCTTTGTTCATCAATCCATTTTACATCCAGGAGTAAAAGTTGGAAAAAATTCTATATTAGAACGTGTAATCGTTATGGAAAATACGGAAATTCCTGAAGGGACTTATATACGAATTAAAAATGATGAAGAACCACTTGTTATTGATGATGAAAAATTATATGAAATTTTACACGAAATAAAGGAGGCATAGTTTGATGAACACGATGATGGGATTAATAAACTTAGAGCATGAGCACCATTTTTTTCATGAATTAACCTATTTTCGGAATGGCGCCTCCGTTCCTTTCGTAGGTCGTTATCGCTTAATCGATTTTGCTCTATCTAATATGGTGAATTCAAATATTGAAGAAGTGGCAATCTTTACACGAAATAAATATAGATCTTTAATGGATCATCTCGGAACGGGTGAAAGTTGGGAGTTAGATAGAAGAAATGGTGGTTTATTTATCCTTCCGCCTGATTGGAACGACCCATCCGATATTTCAAAAGGTGATTTGCAATTTTTTCACAATAATCGTGATTACTTTGATAGGGGAAAGTCATCATACGTTTTGGTTAGTGGAAGCCAATTTGTAGCGAATATGGATTATAAGGATGCTTTTGCTTATCACTTAGAGCGGAAGGCAGATGTGACGCTCATTTCTACAAGGTTTGAAAATGAGCTGCCGGAACATGAACTTTGTTTACGAATTGAAGCAGATGATTTAGGAAGGG
The DNA here is from genome assembly GCF_024626525.1 of Lederbergia panacisoli. GTDB lineage: Bacteria > Bacillota > Bacilli > Bacillales > Bacillaceae_C > Lederbergia > Lederbergia panacisoli. The sequence goes on along the minus strand of NZ_JANJGU010000002.1, from coordinate 37,799 downwards.
TTAAAAACATTACAAATGTTAGATCGAATCCACTTTTATATACGGGTATTTATATCGTTAATAAAGATGTTTTGATGGCATTAGTCGACCACTGTATTGCCCATCACCAAGATTACTTTTTTATTAACGGTATTAAGGAAAATCTTTCTAAATTAAAGGTTCAATCGTATGAGTATAAGGGGTATAGTGCTTTTATCAATTCAATTGAAAGTTTTTACAGACATAATATGAATCTATTAAATGAAGAAAATTATAGAGCATTGTTTTATAAAAAGCCTTTTGTACGAACAAAGGTTGGAAGTTCCCCACCCGCAACATATCTTTCCTCCGCAAATGTAAAAAGGTCGCTTCTAGCAAATGGCTGTGTCATTGATGGGAATGTGGAAGGAAGCATCCTTTTCAGAGGTGTGACAATAAAAGAAGGGGCGACGATCAAGGATTCAATCATCATGCAACGTTGTACAATTGAACCAGGGGTATACTTGGAAAATGTCATTTTAGACAAGGATGTCCATGTAAAAGCAAACCAGAGATTTATAGGATCAAAAGATAAACCATATGTCGTTGCAAAAAGGAAAGAAATGTAAGTTGGTGGAGCCGGCGGGAGGAGATAGCATGAAAAATGTCTTATTTGTAGCTTCAGAATGTACTCCATTTATTAAAACAGGTGGATTAGCCGATGTAATTGGTTCGCTGCCTCAGGCACTTAAGGAAAATGAACAAATCGACGTTCAAGTCATTCTTCCTCTCTATGATGAGATATCTGAAGAATGGAAAAGCCAAATGCATTTATTTAAATCAATCGATGTTCCAGTGGGCTGGCGTGATCAAGAGGCAAGTATATATAAGTTAACTTATAATCAAATTACTTATTATTTCATTTCGAATGATTATTATTTCACCCGCAAAGGCATTTACGGCTATTATGACGATGGTGAACGATTTGTCTTTTTTAGTAGAGCGGTGATAGAGGCATTAAATTATCTTGAACGAAAACCACATATTCTTCACGCCCATGATTGGCAAGCTGGAATGGCTGTTGCTCTTGCCAAAATTATGCAGCCGATTGAGGATTTAAAAACGGTTTTCACCATTCATAATATAAAATATCAAGGTGTTATGCCTATAGGGACGTTTGAGGATTTCTTTGAATTACCAGCAGAGCATATTGGCGGCCTGGAGTGGGATGGGAAGTTAAATTGTCTAAAAAGCGCCCTTTTTCATGCAGATAAAATTACGACCGTAAGTCCATCTTATGCTGAAGAAATTAAAGATCCTTATTACGGTGAAGGACTTTCTCCTATTTTGATAGAGAGAGCGGATGATCTAGTTGGGATTTTAAACGGAATTGATATAAAAGAATATAATCCATTAACAGATCCAGCTCTTCCCGTAAAATACCGTTCTTCCAAAGCTAGAAAAAAGGAAAATAAAATATTGCTGCAAGAAAAACTTGGTCTGACGATTAACAGCGATAAGCCTCTTTATGCCATCATTACTCGACTTGTAGAACAAAAAGGACTCCACCTTGTTCAACATATTTTTGAAGAGTTCCTTCAAGAAGATGTCCAATGTATTGTTTTGGGAACAGGCGATGAAGAGTTTGAATCGTATTTCTCTGATATCGCTCAACGTTATCCTGAAAAGGTAGCAGCACTTTTATACTTTGATGAAGGAATGGCAAGACAGATTTATGCAAGTGCTGATTTTTTTATTATGCCGTCTAAGTTTGAGCCTTGTGGATTAGCACAACTCATCGCTCTGCAGTACAAGGCTGTCCCCATTGTACGTGAAACAGGGGGTTTGAAAGATACAGTCCAGCCTTTCAATGAAATAACAGGAGAAGGAAATGGATTTAGCTTCACTCATTACAATGCTCACGATTTATTAGCCGTTTTATGTTATTCGTTAACCATTTATCGTTCACAAGAGCTATGGAATACCCTTGCTAAAAATGTGAATAAAAGTCAGTTTAGCTGGAAGAAGTCAGCTCGAGATTATGCAAACTTATATTATCAATTAACTATGGAGTATGCTTAAGGAGGTGAGGGCACACTTGCCTCAATTAACCGTTAATGAATTGGCAGAGAGAATTAAACATAAAATAGGGATTGAAAAAGGCAAAGAAATAAAAGACGCCGGTTCGATCGATGTGTATAATGCATTAGCTTCTATCGTAAATGAAGAAATTATTCCGAATTGGCAAAAGACTCAAAAGACATATAAGGAAAAGGAATGTAAACAAGTATATTATTTATCGATGGAGTTTTTAATCGGTACTTTACTTGAAAGTAATCTTCTTAATGTTGGATTATTAGATATTTCTAATGAGGCTCTGAAAAGATTAGGCTTTAATCCAGAACATATTTATGCGAAAGAGCGTGATCCTGGCTTAGGGAATGGCGGGTTGGGCAGGTTAGCTGCTTGCTTCCTTGACTCCCTAGCTTCCCTTCACTACGCAGGGCATGGTTATGGAATTAGATATCGATACGGCCTATTTGAACAACGATTTATCCATGGGAATCAGATAGAGCTTCCCGATTACTGGTTAAATGACGGTTATGCTTGGGAAACGAGGAAAGAGAAAGAGGCTGTTTGCATTCATTTCAATGGGGTTGTTCATATGTTTAAAAAAAACAATGGCAATCTCGAATTTAAGTATGAACATACGGATAAGGTAATGGCTATCCCTTATGATATACCTATAATCGGTTATCAAAATAATGTAATAAATACTTTGCGTCTTTGGAGTGCTGAACCAGCCTTAAATGAAACTAATTCTCGCGAAAATGAATCCAATCATTATCACGATCTTGATCATGATCATTCAATTGAACAAATATCCGGATATTTATATCCAGATGATTCCAGCCACGATGGGAAAGTGCTGCGCTTAAAACAACAATATTTTCTTGTTTCTTCAAGCATTCAAAATATTGTTCAACATTTTAAGCAAAATCACGCTTTATCACTGAAGCATTTACACGAAAAAGTAGCGATTCAAATTAACGATACGCACCCAAGCTTAGCAATACCTGAACTTATGAGAATTCTCATGGATCATGAAGGATATGGCTGGGAAGATGCGTGGAATATTACAACAAAAGTCATCGCATATACGAACCATACAACCTTAAGCGAAGCGTTGGAAACATGGCCTAAAGACATGTTGCAACATCTGCTCCCTCGTATTTATATGATTATTGATGAAATTAATGAACGGTTCTGTAAACATATTTGGTATAACCATCATGATCTCAGGGAACATATTCCCGAAATGGCCGTAATAGCATATGAAAGAGTACATATGGCGAGGCTGGCAGTTATCGGCAGTCATAGTGTAAATGGGGTTGCTAGAATCCATACAGAAATCCTAAAAAATAAAGAAATGAAACATTATTATTCATTATTTCCAGAACGATTTAATAACAAAACCAATGGGATTACCCACCGAAGATGGTTGCTAAAAGTAAATCCCGATTTATCTAGTCTAATTACAGAGATTATTGGCCCCCAATGGATTAAGCGTCCAAAACAGCTAATTAGCCTTTTAAAATATACGAGAGATCATTCTTTCTTACAAAAATTTGATCAGGTAAAGCAGAAAAACAAACAGGTATTAGCGAATTTTATTCATGAGCGTACAGGGATTTTAGTGGATCACCAATCCATTTTTGATGTACAAATAAAACGACTCCATGAATACAAGCGCCAGCTGCTCAATGTTTTTCGGATTATTTCTGTTTATAATGAAATAAAAAACAATCCTAATATCGATATGACACCTCGTACTTTTATTTTCGGAGCAAAAGCTGCTCCGAGCTATCATTTGGCAAAAGAGGTCATAAAGCTAATCAATAAGGTTGCCACAATGGTCAATTATGATTCCGACATTCGCGGGAAATTAAAAGTCATTTTTTTAGAAAACTATAATGTTAGCCTTGCTGAAAAAATTATTCCGGCTGCAGATATTAGTGAACAAATTTCAACGGCAAGTAAGGAAGCTTCAGGTACTGGCAATATGAAAATGATGATGAATGGTGCTTTGACTGTCGGCACATTAGATGGAGCAAATATTGAAATTAAAGATTTAGTAGGGGACCAAAATATATTTATTTTTGGATTAACGGCCGAAGAGGTGATTAATTATCAGCGTTATGGCGGCTATAATGCGCTGGATATTTATAACACGGATGACAGAGTAAAGCGAATTTTAGAGCAATTACATCACGGTGAATTTGGTCCGTATGAAATTGAATTTAAAGATATTTACTATAATATACTTTCACATAATGACCCGTATTTTGTGTTGAAGGATTTTGACCCCTTTATTGAAATTCATGAGCTTGTGGAACAAACATATCGCGATCGCTGGACATGGCTAAATATGAGCGTCACAAATATCGCCCACTCAGGTAAATTTTCAAGTGATCGAACGATACAAGAATATGCATCTGGAATCTGGAAAATAAAACCAGTCTAACAGGCTATCCATTAACGGATAGCTTTTTTACATTTCAAAAAAATAACTGTCATCTATGAATATGTTATACTAATCACGATAAGCTTTGAACGGAAAGGAATTATGAAAAAATGGGTCAATATACGCCAATGATTCAACAATATTTGCAAGTAAAGGCAAATTATGAAGATGCCTTTTTATTTTTTCGCCTTGGAGATTTTTATGAAATGTTCTTTGAAGATGCTATAAAAGCTTCACAAGAACTAGAAATAACGTTAACTAGTAGAGAGGGTGGAACGAAGGAACGCATTCCAATGTGCGGAGTTCCTTACCATGCCGCTGCTGGCTATATAGAAGTTTTGATACAAAAAGGATATAAAGTTGCAATTTGTGAACAAACAGAAGACCCGAAGCAAGCAAAAGGCGTTGTCAGGCGAGAGGTTGTGCAACTTATTACTCCTGGAACCGTCATGGAAGGGAAAGGATTACTCGAGAAAGAGAATAATTATATTACATCGATTACGATGTTTGATGAGAATACTTACGGAATTGCGTTTAATGATCTATCGACTGGAGAAAGTAAAGCAACCATTATAACAGGCTCCCATGAAGTATTATTAAATGAATTGTTTACAATCGGGGCGAAAGAAGTTGTAGTAGATTCAAATTTTGACAGCGAACTTAAGAAAAAAATAAATGAGCGAATGAGCGCGATAATTTCCATTGAAGAAAATGTAAACAATGATGATGAATTCATCAATATAATTGTGAAACTCTCGAATGAAAGATTGCAAACCGCGGCGAACCGTCTTCTTCATTATTTAAAGAAAACACAAAAGCGGAGTTTAGACCATCTGCAGCCTTTTTCTGAATATGAAGTAAATCAATATATGAAACTTGATTATTATTCAAAAAGAAATCTTGAATTAACAGAATCGATAAGAGGAAAAGGAAGTAAGGGCACACTATTATGGCTATTGGATGAAACAGTAACCGCAATGGGTGGAAGAATGCTGAAACAATGGATTGACCGCCCACTAATCAACGAAGCAGAAATTGGAAAAAGAGTGAATCTAGTAGAAACAACTCTACATCATTATTTTGAGCGCCAAGAGCTTCGTGAATTGTTAAAAGGTGTGTATGATCTTGAAAGACTTTCCGGAAGGGTAGCGTTTGGAAATGCCAATGCCCGTGATTTTATTCAACTAAAAAAATCGCTTTTACAAATACCAGAAATTATTTCATTAGTTCATCAGCTTGATCAGAGTGAAGCCCAAAGCTTAGCAGAAAAATTAGACCCATGCGAGGAATTGACGGATCTGCTTGAAAAATCAATCATTGATCTTCCCCCGCTTTCCATAAAAGAAGGTGGAATCATTAAGGATGGCTATCATAAAGAATTGGATACATATAAAGATGCGAGCCGAAACGGAAAACAGTGGATTGCTGAACTTGAAAAAGAGGAAAGACAAAGAACTGGCATCAAATCATTAAAGGTCGGCTATAATCGTATTTTTGGTTATTATATTGAAGTTACTCGAGCGAATGTCCATTTACTTGAAGAAGGACGTTATGAACGTAAACAAACATTAGCGAATGCGGAGCGGTACATTACACCAGAGCTTAAGGAAAAGGAAGCTCTTATTCTCCAAGCAGAAGAAAAATGTATTGATCTAGAATACGCATTATTTATGGAAATTCGTGAAACAGTGAAAACATATATACCAAGAATACAACAAGCGGCAAAAATCATCAGTGAGTTAGATGTATACCAAAGCTTCGCGACTGTCAGTGAATCCAGGCATTACGTCCGACCATCCTTTAACAGAAATCGTGTGATTCACATTACAAATGGTCGTCATCCTGTTGTTGAAAAGGTAATGGGGTCGCAGGAATATGTACCGAATGATTGTATGATGGATGCTGAACGAGAGATGTACCTGATAACAGGGCCAAATATGTCTGGGAAAAGTACATTTATGAGACAAATTGCATTAACGGCGATTATGGCCCAAATTGGTTGCTTTGTGCCTGCAGAAAACGCAAATATTCCTATTTTTGACCAAGTATTTACAAGGATAGGAGCAGCAGATGATTTGATTTCTGGACAAAGTACTTTCATGGTAGAGATGTTAGAGGCAAAAAATGCAATTGCCAATGCGACTGAAAATAGTTTAATATTATTCGATGAAATTGGCCGAGGCACTTCGACATATGATGGTATGGCATTAGCACAAGCAATCATCGAATATATACATGATAGAATTGGGGCAAAAACACTATTTTCCACACATTATCATGAGTTGACGGCACTTGAGGAAAAATTAGGGCAACTGAAAAACATCCATGTAAGTGCAGTGGAACAACAAGGAAAACTAGTATTTCTTCATAAAGTAAAAGCTGGACCTGCTGATAAAAGCTATGGCATTCACGTTGCCGAGCTTGCTGATCTTCCAAAAGTACTTATTGACCGGGCTACAGAAATCTTGAATGAATTAGAAAATGAAAATACTAGACATTCAAAAAGACAAGAACATGTAAATGAACAACTTGCTTTCTTTTCCGAGCCAACCCAGAATCAACTTTCAGATCATGAGCGGAAAATCCTTGATGAACTTAGGAATCTAAACATAATGGAAATGAACCCAATGCAAGCAATGAATAGTCTTTTTGAAATACAAAAAAAATTAAAATGATAAATATAAGCTCTCGAAATTTCAAGCTTTTTATAAAATTTTTCTGTATACATTGTTCCTTTACCAAGGTAGTGCCTGGTTGATTTCCGCTACAGTTGCTCGCTTTCCGCGGGGCGGGCGGTTAGCCTCCTTGGCGTAAACGCCTGCGGGGTCTCACCTGTCCCGCAGATCCCGCGATGGACAGGACGTCCTAGTGTCGGCGTAGGCCACAGGACGTGGCCGTCTTTAGCCGACCAGGAGTCTCGCACTTTCGCTACAATCAACCTTTATAAGATTTTGTTTTAAAAGCAACGATCCCTTAGTAAAGAGGCTTTAAAAAAGATTAAATTATTGAAGAGAAAATAGGACCGTTAAGGAACTATAGTACATCTTCTTGATGATAATAAGGTTTCTGCAAAAGACTTAAGTTTGTATCTTTTACAAAGAATTTTTATTTTCCTATTTGTGGAACTTTTTGGACGTTATAGTTGTTTCCGGATAATCCTGACCTATTGAAACAACTGGATACCTAAGAAGCAATTGTACGTGAATTACATTGCCCACTAACAAAAGGAAGAGATTTGAGAACAAGGAAGGATCAGTCATCCCACTATGGGCAAAAGAATATCTTAGTTGATCTACGTTCCAGGCGGCGACTCCTGGGGGATTAGCGTGACAGGTGAGACCCCGCAGGGCGCGAAGCGACCGAGGAGGCTCACCGCACGCCCCCCGGAAAGCGTCCGCCTGGAACGGAAATCAACGGTGGCAGGTGGGACGCGTGTTATGTAAATTTATCCCGTCTGACCCACTGAATGCTAAGAGCCAAGAAAAACGTAAGGAGGCAATGGGCTATGCACGAAATCATAGAATTAAATGATTCTTTATCAAATAAAATCGCGGCTGGCGAAGTAGTGGAGCGCCCAGCCTCTGTCGTAAAGGAATTACTAGAAAACTCAATTGACGCAAAAAGTTCAGTTATTGAAATAGATATAGAAGAAGCGGGTCTAAGCAAAATACGCGTGATCGATAATGGAAATGGTATTGGGGAAGAGGATGCACTCCTTGCCTTTAAAAGGCATGCAACTAGTAAAATAAAAGATGAGAATGATTTATTTCGAATTAGAACACTTGGGTTTAGAGGAGAGGCTCTGCCAAGTATCGCTTCTGTGTCTAATTTGCAGTTAGTGTCAGCGAAGGCTGGTCAAGATGGTACAAGGGTGAATCTTGAAGGCGGAAAGTTGATTCGTCATGAAAAGGCTGCTGCAAGAAAAGGAACTGATATTTCAGTTACTAATTTATTTTTCAATACTCCTGCCCGCTTAAAATATTTAAAAACGATTCACACTGAAATTGGTCATATTTCAGATATTGTAAACCGCATTGCCCTTGCACATCCGGAAGTCTCAATCAGACTACGCCATAACGAACGACTTTTGCTGCATACGACAGGAAATGGTGATGTCCGTCAAGTACTAGCTGCTATATACGGAGTCCCAATAGCTAAAAAAATGATTCCTATTCAAACAGAGTCACTTGATTTTAAAGTATCCGGCTTTATTTCACTTCCTGAAGTGACACGGGCTTCTAGAAATTACTTATCTACGATGATTAATGGAAGATTTATTAAAAATTATTCACTCATAAAGGCAGTGTTAGAAGGTTATCATACTCTTTTACCCATCAATCGCTACCCTATCGTTCTATTATCAATTGAGATGGACCCTATTCTTGTAGATGTGAATGTTCATCCCGCAAAAATGGAAGTGCGAATAAGTAAAGAAATAGAATTAAATGAACTGATTACATCAACAATAAAAGCTGCCTTTAAAACGAGGGAGCTTATACCGTCAAGCAATGTTCAAGCTAAAAAAAGGCAAATCAATATTTCAGAGCAAACGTCGCTGGAACTGGATAACAGTCAAGTTGCTCAAAAAAATCCATTCAATATCAATACTCAGTATCAAAGTAAACAAAATAACATACAAAAAGAGCCACTTTTGCCTACTGAGGAAATGAAAAAGTTATATGAGCCCGCAGAAGAGAGATTTACTCCTGGGTTTATTGCAAATGAAGCTCAAGTTGATGATCATCTACCAATAGAAAAACCTGTTTTAAAGAATGATCCGCCTAAGGAAAATAATAGAATTCCACCTTTATATCCTATTGGGCAAATGCATGGCACCTATATATTCGCACAAAATGATCAAGGTTTTTATATGATTGATCAGCATGCTGCTCAGGAGAGAATTAAGTATGAATATTACCGTGAAAAGGTAGGGGAAGTGGATAAAGAAGTGCAGGAAATGCTTGTCCCCTTACACCTGGAGTTCTCTCGTGATGAATTTATTAAAATAGAAGAATACAAAGACGATTTAGAACAGATTGGTATATTTTTAGAAGATTTCGGGATGAGTAGTTATATGATCAGATCCCATCCAAGCTGGTTTCCTAAGGGGCAGGAAAAAGAGATAATCGAAGAAATGATTGAGCAGTTGCTGACGATGAAGAAGATAGATATTAAAAAAATTATGGAGGAGGCAGCCATTATGATGAGCTGTAAAGCTTCCATTAAAGCAAATCAATATTTACGCAACGATGAAATCCAAGCATTATTAAATGAATTACGGAGGACCGAGGATCCGTTTACTTGCCCGCACGGACGTCCTATTATTATTCATTTTTCAACTTATGAAATAGAAAAAATGTTTAAGAGAATTATGTGAATATAGAGACCTGTTGAAGGTCTTTTTTTATATACCATAACAATATTATGTAAACTGAATGTGATTTTTTAACAAATATTACCTCATTTTGTTATACTTATTATATTCTAAGCGAAAATGAGGAGTGGATGCCTAGTGGAAAAATACATATTGTCTCTTGATCAAGGAACGACAAGTACGAGGGCAATTTTGTTTACGAAAGAAGGCAAAATAAAGCATATTTCTCAAAAAGAATTTACTCAATATTTTCCACATTCAGGTTGGGTGGAACATGATGCAAACGAAATTTGGGGTTCCGTTTTATCCGTTATTGCCACTTGTTTGACAGAAGCTAGTGTTAAACCATCTCAAATTGCGGGAATTGGAATTACAAATCAGCGAGAAACAGCTGTCGTATGGGATAAAGAAACGGGAAAACCGATTTACCGCGCTATCGTGTGGCAGTCAAGGCAAACTGAAAAAATTTGTAAGGATTTAAAAGAAAAAAATTTAGACAATATCTTTAGAAGCAAAACGGGACTGCTTATTGACCCTTATTTTTCCGGAACAAAAGTAAAATGGATCCTCGATCACATTGATGGAGCAAGAGAAAAAGCGACGCAAGGGAAGCTTTTATTCGGCACGATTGATACGTGGATCATTTGGAAGCTGTCAGGCGGTTCAGTACACGTGACAGATTATTCAAATGCTAGTAGAACGTTGATGTATAATATTTTTGAACTTAAGTGGGATGAAGATTTATTGGAATTATTGGATGTTCCTAGAACAATGCTTCCTGACGTACGCCCTTCATCAGAAATTTATGCCCATACAGCAACGTATCACTTTTTTGGTCAAAAAATTCCAATTGCAGGCATTGCCGGTGATCAACAATCGGCTTTATTTGGTCAGGCTTGCTTTGAAAGGGGAATGGCTAAAAACACATATGGAACTGGCTGTTTCATGTTGATGAATACAGGTGAAGAACCTGTAAGCTCCGATAATGGATTATTAACAACGATTGCATGGGGATTGGATGGTAAAGTCGAATATGCTTTAGAGGGCAGTATTTTTGTTGCTGGTTCCGCGATACAATGGCTGCGAGATGGATTAAGAATGATCAAGGATGCAAAGGAGAGCGAGCAATACGCTTTAAGTGTTGATTCTTCAGATGGTGTCTATGTTGTCCCAGCCTTTGTGGGTCTTGGTACACCGTATTGGGATAGCGATGTACGAGGGGCTGTTTTTGGTTTGACGCGAGGCACTACAAAAGAGCATTTTATAAGAGCTACGTTAGAATCCTTGGCTTATCAAACGAAAGATGTGTTGATGGCAATGGAAGCGGATTCAGGAATATCGTTAAAAACATTAAGAGTTGACGGTGGAGCTGTATCGAATGACTTTTTAATGCAGTTTCAAAGTGACCTTTTGCGAACAGGGGTAGAACGACCGGAAATCAATGAGACAACCGCACTTGGTTCAGCTTATTTAGCAGGACTTGCTGTTGGCTTTTGGGGAAGCAAGGAAGAAATTACAAAAAGATGGGAATTGAATCAGCGCTTCGAACCTAAAATGGCACTTGAAACTTCAAATGATTTATACTCTGGTTGGAAAATAGCTGTTCAAGCAGCCACTCATTTTAAAAAATAAGTACTTCTTTCATCCATATCCTTTTGAAAGGAAGGAAGAATGTGAAAAATTTATCAGGATTAAACCGTGAAAATCAATTGGATAAACTATCGAAGACCCAATATGATGTATTAGTAATTGGTGGAGGCATTACAGGAGCAGGTATCGCATTTGACGCTATTACAAGGGGTATGAAAACAGCACTTGTTGAAATGCAGGATTTTGCAGCAGGAACATCTAGTCGTTCAACAAAACTCGTCCACGGCGGATTACGATATTTAAAACAATTGGAAATAAAAGAAGTAGCGGATCTCGGAAAAGAGCGTGCCATCGTTTATGAAAATGGACCGCATGTTACGACTCCGGAATGGATGCTTCTTCCTTTTTATGAAAAAGGTACATTTGGAAAGTTTACTACTTCAATTGGACTGAAAGTATACGATTTTTTAGCGAGGGTTAAAAAAGAAGAACGGCGGAAAATATTATCGAAAGAGGAAACGATTTTAAAGGAGCCTCTAATCAAGACAGATGGCTTATTAGGTGGGGGATACTATGTAGAATACCGTACAGATGATGCAAGACTCACAATCGAAGTCATTAAAGCTGCGAATGAGCATGGTGCTGATATCGTTAATTATGCGAAAGTTGAAAAGCTTCTTTATGATGAAAGTGGGAAAATAATTGGTGCAATCATTAAAGATATGTGTTCTGGCAATGAATATACCATCTATGCAAACATCATCATTAATGCGACGGGACCTTGGGTTGATGAGCTGCGTTTAATGGATCATTCCAAAGAAGGGAAACACTTGCAGCTATCCAAAGGGGTTCATCTCGTTTTTGATCAGTCAAAGTTTCCTTTAAAACAATCTGTTTATTTTGATGCACCTGATGGTCGAATGATCTTTGCAATTCCAAGGGCTGGTAAAACGTATGTAGGTACAACCGATACATTTTATGATGGAGAAATCCAATATCCAAAACCAATGCAAGGGGATATTGATTATTTATTAGCATGCATACACTATATGTTTCCGACATTGAACCTACTGATGAATGATATTGAATCGAGTTGGGCAGGATTACGGCCGCTAATTTATGAAGATGGAAAAAAGCCGTCCGAAATTTCCCGAAAAGATGAAATATGGGTTTCTAATAGTGGATTAATCACCATTGCCGGCGGTAAATTGACTGGTTATAGAAAAATGGCCGAGACGACCGTAAATCTGATTGCTAAGGAACTAAGCAAAAGCAATCCGAATCATTATAAACCATCAAAAACGAAAACCTTGCCAATATCTGGGGGAGATCTCGGTGGTTCAGAAAAGTTTCATGCATTCATTAATGACCAAAAGGAAAAATCAAAATTCCTTGGTATAACTGAAGACGAGGTTGAACGGCTTGCCGCTTTTTACGGTTCGAATATTGATGATGTTTATCCATTTATTGAAAAAGATTCGTCATTACCCCCGACAATATATGCTCAATTGATGTATGCCATTCATTATGAGATGACTATAAAACCGATTGACTTCTTTATTCGTCGTACAGGATGGCTTTACTTCAATTTTCATGAGGTGGAAAAGTGGAAGTTTAATGTAATGGAAATAATGGCAAAAATATATAAATGGAATGATAATCAAATTGAAGATTACGAGAAAGAATTAAATGAAGCAATAAAGGTGGCTGGCTTTAAAGTTTGAAATGAAATTGGTAAGATATAGACTATGACGAATTTAATACGTGATAGTGAAGAGGTCGCAAAGAATATGCAGAAATTAATCGTTATAGTTGGCCCTACTGCAGTAGGTAAGACAAAATTAAGCATAGAAGTAGCTAAACGTTTTAACGGGGAAATTATTAGCGGAGATTCTATGCAAGTATACCGAGGAATGGATGTTGGAACTGCAAAAATCACAGCTGATGAAATGGAAGGAATCCCACACCATTTCATTAATATAAAGGAACCTGACGAAACTTTTTCGGTTGCGGAATTTCAAACATTAGTCAGGCAAAAAATAACTGAAATTGCAGATCGCCACGCTATTCCTATCATTGTAGGAGGTACTGGCCTCTATATCCAATCCGTTTTGTATGATTATCAATTTTCCGAAAGTGCAAGTGAACATCCGAGGTTAGACCTACTCGATAAGAATCATCTAGAACTTTATAAACAGCTTGAATCCATTGATCCCGAGAGTGCTAAGAAAATTCATCCTAATAATGTTAGAAGGGTAATAAGGGCACTGGAGATTTATGAAAACACCGGTAAAACAATGACGGAAATGCAAAGTGAACAACAAAAATCTTATTTTTATGATACGGCTCTAATTGGACTTACAATGGAAAGGGATTTATTATATAGTCGAATCAATAAAAGGGTGGACATCATGCTTAAAGCTGGGCTTTTAAATGAGGTCGAAAGCCTTTATAATGGGGGGATATCTAGGGATGCCCAATCAGTAAAAGCAATTGGGTACAAAGAAATATACGATTTTTTAGATGGGAACATTCCTTTTGAAGATGCGATTGTCCAATTAAAGAAAAATTCTCGTAACTATGCAAAGAGACAGCTAACATGGTTTCGCAATAAAATGGATGTCACATGGTTTGATATGACCGAAGAAAGGGAACACTTGAAAAAAACAACAGAGATTATTGATTTCATTGCAGGAAAGCTGCAAATAAAATCGAATACATAAGTATAGAGATAAACGAGGAGGCCATTTGTATGAAACAACCAGTTAATATTCAAGATCAATTTTTAAATCAACTAAGAAAGGAATCAGTACCTGTCACTGTATTCCTATTGAACGGTTTTCAACTAAGAGGAAATGTTAAAGGCTTTGATAACTTTACCGTATTATTTGAGAGTGAAGGGAAGCAACAGCTTGTTTTCAAACACGCTATCTCCACTTTCTCTCCTCAACGCAACGTACAAATTAATTTTGAAGAGTAATAAGAAAAGCGGAAGTGCCATGCTAATCGACGTAAAACTTCACGGCCGCAGGCAGAGATTATGAAAACACGATAAGCCTGCAAGTTTAATCGATGTTCACTACGCAAGCGAGAAGGACAAGAAGTTAGCTAGTCGATAGGCACTGTAGCTGAATAAATAAAAAATAGCCGTCCTATTATACTTAAGTACTTTCACTTTTTTAGAAGTGGTGTTCTTATAAGTAGAATAGGACGGTTTATTTCATTTCCTTGAAATGTTGTGAATATAATGTAGAACGTGTAGTTTGGGCTCATTTTAAAAAAATTAGCACCAATCTCTTTTCTGGGCGTATACTGGTTTTGAATGTGAGGTGATGGGGATGAGTGAGCCAATACGAATGAAAAATAATGGGCAAATCAGCATAATGTTAAATGTGAACAAAAGAGAAAAAATAAAAGTTCAGAGTACTGCCATATCTTCTAAACCATTATCACATGAACATGCGGTATTAAATGAAATTGAAAATGAAATGAATGCACTTGTTGGAATGGATCAAATCAAAAAAATGATGAAAGAAGTTTATGCATGGATATATATCAATAAAAAGAGAGAAGAAGCAGGTTTAAAAGCTGGTCAGCAAGTCCTTCATATGATGTTTAAAGGCAATCCTGGTACTGGTAAAACAACTGTCGCTCGTTTAATCGGCAAGCTGTTTCAAAAAATGGATGTACTCCCAAAAGGACATTTAATTGAAGCGGAGCGAGCAGATTTAGTCGGAGAATATATTGGTCATACAGCTCAAAAAACGCGCGATTTAATTAAAAAAGCATCTGGTGGCATTCTTTTTGTTGATGAGGCATATTCGTTAGGTCGGGGTGGGGAAAAAGATTTTGGAAAAGAAGCGATTGATACATTAGTCAAGCATATGGAAGATAAGCAAAATGAATTTATATTAATTATTGCTGGTTATTCAAGAGAAATGGAATATTTCCTAAGTTTAAATCCAGGGTTGCAATCACGCTTCCCGCTCGTTTTTCACTTTCCCGATTATACGGTCAATGAATTAATGGAAATAGGGAAGCGAATGCTCAATGAAAAAGAATATACGATTAGTAAAGATGCAGAAACAAAATTAAAAGATCATCTATTATATGTAAGAGGAATAAAAGGGGATAGTTTTTCAAATGGTCGATATGTACGGAACGTCATTGAAAAAGCAATTCGCTCTCAAGCAATGCGGTTATTAAACGAACATCATTTGGAACGAACGATTTTATCGTCCTTAATTAGTGAGGATTTTATATTTCCTGAGGCAACTTAATATGAAAGCGGCTGTTCCTCCTCATTCGGGACAGTCTTTTATTTTTAGGTTAGCGATTCGTTTTTCACTACACTTTTTGATATTATTGGACTATGGCATTTGAAAGAAAGTAGGGATTTTCTTGCAGGATAATAATAAGGAAAAAGCAATCCTTGTTGGCTGTCAACTACAAGATAAAGATGATCGATTTGAATATTCCATGACTGAACTTGGTTCTTTAGTATCAACCGCTAAAGGTGAGACAGTTGCAACTCTTACTCAAAAACAAGAAAGATTGCATCCCGCAACTTACATAGGAAAGGGAAAGTTGGAGGAACTTCATCAATTAGAAGAAGAGTTTGAGGCGGATATCATTATTTTTAATGATGAACTGACTCCAAGCCAATTGCGGAATATACAAAATAGCCTAAATGCAAGGGTTTTGGATCGTACCCAACTCATATTAGACATATTTGCACAACGAGCCAGATCAAAGGAAGGGAAGCTCCAAGTGGAATATGCTCAACTTCAGTATTTATTACCGCGGCTAGCAGGCCAAGGAATTGCCCTTTCAAGACTTGGCGGCGGAATTGGCACGAGGGGTCCTGGTGAAACACAGCTTGAAACGGACCGACGCCATATTCGCCGAAGAATAAATGAAATAAAAAAACAATTACAGCTAGTTGTTGAACAAAGAGAGCGCTACAGGGAAAGAAGAAAACGAAATAAAGCTTTCCAAATTGCCATTGTCGGTTATACGAACGCTGGAAAATCAACCTTATTTAATCGCCTTTCTACTGCTGATACCCTTGAAGAAAACCAATTATTTGCCACACTAGATCCAATGACAAGAAAACTTGTTCTTCCTAGTGGTTATTCTACCATCATTACAGATACCGTCGGGTTTATTCAAGATTTGCCTACTTCATTAATTGCGGCCTTTAGGTCAACACTAGAAGAGGTAAAAGATGCTGATTTAATCCTTCATGTAGTAGATAGTTCGAATCCGGATTATGTAAACCATGAAAAAACAGTTCAAAAACTTTTAAAGGAATTAGAAATGGATCAATTGCCTCAACTTACTGTATACAATAAGGCTGATGAAACACATGCTGATTTTGTTCCAAGCTCCGGTGAGAATTTTATTATGAGTGCCTTTGATGAAAAGGATCGAAATCAATTAAAGAAAAGAATTGAAGAAATGGCTGTATTAAGTATGCACTACTATCAAGTTGTCATTCCGTCAAATGAAGGAAGGCTGCTTTCAGTATTAAAAAATGATACGATCTTACGTGAACTCATTTTTATTGAGGACGACCAGGCATACAAGTGCAAGGGCTATGTACATAAAGACCATCCAGTAATGGGGTCATTAAAAATATATGAGAGTTAAAGGGAGTATGTCTTCATGAATCTTGATCTACAATACAGCAAACATTTACAAACCATTATTGAAGAAGTGGAAAATCAAATTTCCCCTATACATAAGGAAATTGACCGGATGATCGAGATTAATCAATTTCGAGTATTAAAAAGCTTCCAAGATCATCGTGTGAGTGATACTTACTTTACTCCTTCAACTGGATATGGCTATGGGGACATCGGCAGAGATGAATTAGAAAAAATATACGCTGATGTATTCGGTGCTGAAGCGGGATTAGTTCGTCCACAAATTATTTCGGGGACTCATGCCATTTCGATTGCACTATTTGGAATTTTACGCCCTGGAGATGAGCTTTTATATATAACAGGGAAACCTTACGATACTTTAGAAGAGGTTATCGGGATTCGGGGAGAAAATAGTGGGTCGTTAAAGGATTTTGGAATTAGTTATCGTTGTGTAGAGCTTACGGAAAAAGGAGAAATCGATTTTTCCGCTGTTGGCAAATTGATGAAGACAAACACAAAAGTGATTGGAATCCAACGATCAAAAGGCTATGCTGAAAGACCTTCATTTACAATTGAAGATATTAAAGAAATGGTTCGTTTTGTTAAAGAAATTAATCCTGAAGTAGTTGTTTTTGTTGATAATTGTTACGGGGAATTTGTAGAGGAAATGGAGCCATGCCATGTAGGTGCGGATCTTATGGCCGGGTCCCTCATTAAAAACCCAGGTGGAGGAATTGTGAAAACGGGTGGGTATATTGTTGGGAAGAAGAAATGGGTGGAAGCATGCTCGTACCGGATGACCTCACCAGGAATCGGATCTGAGGCAGGAGCTTCTTTATATAGTTTACTTGAAATGTATCAAGGATTTTTTCTAGCCCCACATATAACAGGCCAAGCATTAAAGGGTGCCGTCTTTACTTCAGCCTTGCTTGAGCGTATGGGACTCCTTACATTTCCAAAATGGGATGCAAAAAGAACAGATCTCATACAATCCGTCCAATTTGATAATGAGCAAATGATGATTGAATTTTGCCAGGCCATTCAATACGCATCACCAGTGGACTCCTATGTCACGCCATATCCAAGTTATATGCCTGGATATGAAGATGATGTGATCATGGCTGCTGGAGCATTTATCCAAGGGGCTAGTATTGAATTATCTGCAGACGGTCCAATTAGACCGCCATATACAGCATATGTTCAGGGCGGGTTAACGTATGCACATGTAAAAATTGCCATTACGATGGCCCTTAATCGTTTGATTGAAAAAGGTTTAATTAAAGTTAATTAAGGAATATATAATAAAGACGGCAAAAAAATAGCTGTCTTTTTTTTCATTTTTTTTGTAAAATTTTAAAGTACATTTTTATGAAGAAGAGACGTCTATTCAAACAGGAGGACATAGGGAAAAATGGGTATGTATACAAAAGAAAGTATTTTACAACTTTCCGAAGAACAGAACGTGAAATTTATTAGGCTGCAGTTTACCGACATTTTAGGAACAGTGAAAAACGTCGAAATTCCAATCAGTCAATTGGAAAAAGCATTGGATAATAAAATGATGTTTGACGGTTCTTCGATTGAAGGATTCGTAAGAATTGAAGAATCGGATATGTATCTTTATCCTGATTTAGATACATGGGTAATTTTTCCATGGACTGCTGAAAAAGGTGGAAAAGTAGCACGATTGATTTGTGACGTATACGGTTCTGACTTAAAACCATTCCCGGGAGATCCTCGCAGTAATTTAAAAAGAGTATTAAAGGAAATGGAAAAATTCGGTTTCTCTAATTTTAATCTTGGCCCAGAACCAGAATTCTTTTTATTCAAGTTAGATGATAATGGCGATCCTACGCTTGACTTGAATGATAACGGCGGTTATTTTGACCTTGCTCCAACTGATCTTGGTGAAAACTGTCGCCGTGACATCGTGCTTGAATTAGAGGAAATGGGATTTGAAATAGAAGCATCCCATCATGAAGAAGCTCCGGGACAGCATGAAATTGATTTTAAATATGCGGATGCGGTAAAAGCTTGCGATCAAATCCAAACGTTTAAGCTTGTCGTCAAAACTATTGCTAGAAAGCATGGATTACATGCTACCTTCATGCCGAAGCCTTTATTTGGTGTTGCCGGATCGGGAATGCATTTTAATATGTCATTATTTAAAAATGGCGAGAATGCATTTTTCGATGAAAACGGAGAATTAAAAATGAGTGAAACGGCTTATCAATTTTTAGCTGGAATCATTAAGCATGCACCAGGCTTTACAGCAATCACAAATCCGACAGTAAATTCATATAAAAGGCTAGTACCCGGTTATGAAGCTCCGTGCTATATAGCCTGGTCTGCACAAAATAGAAGCCCGCTTGTGAGAATTCCTTCATCAAGGGGATTAAGTACACGGATTGAAGTTCGCAGTGTCGACCCAACCGCAAATCCATACCTTGCGATGGCAGTCCTATTAAAAGCAGGACTGAGCGGGATAGAAGATCAATTAATTCCACCACATTCTGTGGATAGAAATATATACAGTATGAATAAAAGTGAGCGATTGGAAGAAGGAGTCATTGATCTTCCGGCAAATCTTCATGAAGCAATTGAACAATTACAGCAAGATGAAGTGATTAAAGCTGGCCTCGGCAAACATATTTACGAAAATTTCGTAGAAGCCAAAGAGATTGAATGGGATATGTTTAGAACCCAAGTCCACCCTTGGGAAAGAGAACAGTATATAAGGATGTACTAAGGATATTAAGCTCTGGCTCGAAAGCCAGAGCTTTTTGACAAATTATGAAAAGTTTTTGAATTTAATCATTTGATATGCTGTTTTACCTATGATAAAATATTATGTACTTTCAGGTGGTACATATTCTATCGTACAGGGACAGTTTATACCCTTTGGGAGATAAACTGTCCCTAGGTTTTATTAAAATCTAATCATTAATTAAAGGGAATACTAGTAAAAATGTATTGTCGTTTTTGGGGAATAGGAGGAGATGTAGTTTGAACGACACGGTTGATTATAACGCTCAATTACGTAGTGATGTAAAGAAATTAGGTAATATTCTAGGCGAAATATTAGTTCATCATGGTGGAATTGAACTTTTTAATAAAGTTGAAGCTATTAGAGAATTAACGAAGAGCCTGCGTAAGGAATATTCAGAAAAGACATATACGGAATTAAAGGATATCATCAGTACACTTGAACCACCTACACGTCAGCAAGTAATTAGAGCATTCGCGATATACTTCCATCTAATAAATATAGCGGAACAAAACCATAGAATTCGTCGTAGGCGCCAATATCAATTAAAAGATGAAGGCGGTCAACCTTTTTCATTGGAAAATGTAGTATCCAAAGTAAAAGAGTTGAAGCTTTCCAATGAAGTGCTTCAACAAGTATTAAATGATTTATCGATTGAATTGATCATTACAGCCCACCCTACCGAGGCTACGAAGCGAACAGTTCTAGAAATTCAAAAAAGAATATCAACGATTCTACAAAAACTAGATAATCCTTTAGTAACAAAGAAAGAACGACGTAACTATGAAGAAAGCTTATTTAATGAAGTAACAGCTTTATGGCAAACAGATGAATTACGGCATAGAAAGCCGAAAGTTCTTGATGAAGTAAGGAATGGACTTTATTATTTCGATCAAACATTATTCGATACATTGCCTTCCATTCATCAAGAGTTGGAATTTCAATTGCAAGAAAATATTCCTGAACATGAGTGGGAAGTCCCTAATTTTCTCCATTTTGGATCATGGATCGGTGGGGATCGAGATGGGAATCCAAATGTAACTCCTGAAATTACGTGGGAAACGCTGCAAATGCAGAGAAGTCTCGTTTTAAAGAAATACGATGAATCAATCAATGAATTAATGAAAAGGTTTAGTCATTCTACCGAACGGACTCATGTAAGCGATGAATTAATTGCGTCCGTTGAGCAAGAAGAACCGAAATACTTAATGGAAGATGAAAAATGGCCAATAGAGTCAGAATTTTATCGCAGAAAATTCGCAGTTATAATAAAACGACTTAATGAGGTCGGAAAGTCAGATCTTGGATATGAGAGTTCAGCAGAATTATTGAAAGATTTGATCCAAATAATGGAAAGTGCGGAAAACCATCAACCTGATCATAAAAAGCTTAAAACGATTAGAAAATTGATTAGGCAGGTTCAATTATTTGGTTTCCATTTAGCGACATTAGATATTAGAAACCATAGTGGTGAACATGAAGCTGCTGTTAGTGAATTACTAAAAGCAGTCAATATAACTGCAAACTACTCTGAACTTTCAGAAGAGAAAAAACTCGATATTCTACGAAGAGTATTAAGTGATCCGCGACCACTTCTTCTACTTGAAGAAGGGTACTCTAAAGAAACATTGGCAATTTTGAATGTATTTAAACTTATTAAGAAAGCTCATAATGAGTTCGGAAAACGTTCAATAGAAGTATATTTAATTAGTATGACCCAATCGGCAAGTGATTTATTGGAAGTTCTTTTACTTGCCAAGGAAGCGGGAATCTATCGACTATTCTCCGATGGTAGAATAGAAAGTGACTTGCATGTTGCTCCACTTTTAGAAACCATTGATGATTTAATTGCAGGTCCATCTATATTAAAATCATTGTTTGGAATGGATGTTTATCGCAATCATTTAAACAAACGCGGCAATCATCAAGAGATCATGCTCGGTTATTCTGACGGAAGTAAGGATGGCGGAACCTTAACGGCTAATTGGAAACTCTTTAAGGCTCAACAAGAAATTCATAATATGGCGAGAGAATTTAATATTCGCCTGAAATTTTTCCACGGACGCGGCGGTTCACTAGGACGCGGCGGCGGTTCATTAAATACAAGTATTCTTTCCCAACCTGTTGAAACACTAGGAGACGGAGTTAAAATAACAGAGCAAGGAGAAGTACTTTCTTCTAGATATTTGCTGGAAGATATTGCCTATCGCAATTTAGAGCAGGCTGCATCTGCATTATTCGAGGCTTGTTCCAAAGTTGCTTCATTTAATGATTCTGCCTACTTACGAAAAAAAGAATGGGAAATTGCCATGGAGGAAATCTCCAAACATGCATTGGAGAAATATCAATCACTTGTATTCGGTGACAAAGACTTCCTAACTTATTTTAATCAAGCAACCCCATTAAAGGAAATAGGCGCCTTAAATAT
This sequence comes from Lederbergia panacisoli, assembly GCF_024626525.1. Taxonomy (GTDB): domain Bacteria; phylum Bacillota; class Bacilli; order Bacillales; family Bacillaceae_C; genus Lederbergia; species Lederbergia panacisoli. The sequence goes on along the minus strand of NZ_JANJGU010000002.1, from coordinate 15,509 downwards.
TGGGTCACGGCCAATGAGTAGAAAGAATAGTCAACGCTTCGAAGATTTACGTGCCATTCCTTGGGTTTTTGCCTGGACTCAATCAAGGCAAATGATCCCTGCATGGTATGCATCAGGTACAGGGCTAGAATCTTTCCTAAAATTGAAAGAGTCGAATCTTGAATTGCTGCAAACGATGTATAAACATTGGCCTTTCTTCAAATCAACAATTAATAATTTGCAAATGGCGTTGATGAAAGCAGATATGGCTACTGCCAAAGAATATTTAAGCTTAGTTGAGGATCCGGCAATGGCTAATCGAATATTTGAAAATATTTCCAATGAATATTACAGAACAAAAAAGGTTCTATTGCAAATCTCCGGAAACGAAGAATTGCTTGCCCATACACCTAATATCCAAGAATCTGTCCATAGAAGGAACCCTTATGTAGATCCATTGAACTTTTTACAAGTTGATCTAATTAAAAAGTTAAGAGAAACCGAAAATCCTTCTGATGAACTCGTAACGGAAGTTTTGCTTACCATTAATGGAGTAGCAGCAGGATTAGTTAATACAGGTTGATAATAGACAAAAAAACCTTGTGGTTAAGGCAAACCACAAGGTTTTTTGTGTTCTACTAAAAAATTTCAGTATTTATTCATAGTCTATTAACTTTTTCATATAAATGGAATGTAGTTACAATTTGATAAAGGGATGAAGACGATGATTAAAATTGCTGCAAGGTCCTCGCTATCAGTTATCGCTGTATTCTTTATAATATCCATTATTGCTTTTTCAAGTCTAAAAATTAGCGCTTTTTCTTTTATCGGATCTGATTCATCGAAAACAGATTCTTTTCTCTATATTTTGTCTTTGGAAAATCACTCCCTTCATTCCGTAATGCCAACACAGCCAGATAGCTCTCTCGGGAAAGTGGCTCTTGAAATTTTAACGAATATTAACCTGGCTGATATGAAAACATTTTTATTTACGGAAATCCCCGGGTTATACGCATCAAGCCCCCAAATCCTCATTGCTGGCCAAGGAACGGATTTTACAAATCTACCTATTGAATCACCTCCCCCTCAGGATTTTGGAATGCATGACGAAACAGACGAGGCGGAACTCATACCTAATGATGAAAAGAAAGAATTAACAAATGATTATGTAGCTTTCATCTACCATTCCCATACACGTGAATCATTCCACTCATTAGCTCCCAATTCAAAGGATGCGAATAGTAAAGATAAAAATGTAACGTTGCTGGGTAAAAGACTCGGTGAAAAACTTGAAGAAAGAGGGATCAAAACATTAGTTGATACGACAGATATTTCGGACAAGTTAGTGAAAAAAGGAATGAACTATAACCAATCATACACAGCATCACGGGAAATTGTGGTAGATGCAATGAGTCAAAATAAGGAATTTAAACTCATGTTTGATATTCATCGTGATTCGGTGAAAAAACATGTAACTACAAAAAAAATTAAGGGACAAGCATATGCAAAGGTCATGTTCGTCATTGGTAAATCAAATCCAAACTATAACAAAAACCTAGAATTTGCGGATAAACTTCATAGATTACTTGAAAAAAAATATCCAGGTCTTTCAAGAGGTGCGATAGCAAAGCCGAATACAGTTGGAAATGGCATATACAACCAAGACTTGTTCGATCACAATCTTATAATTGAAGTCGGTGGAGTAGATAATAATCTCGAGGAACTTAATCGAACAGTGGATGCTTTGGCAGAAGTAATCAGTGACTATTATTGGGGAGAGGCTGTGGAAGCTAGTAAAAATAAATAGAGCCTGGTAAAAAGGCTCTATTCCATCTATTAATGTATAACTTGTCTATAAAGTCCAACGACTTTCCCTAAAATCGAAACTTCACGTAATATAATTGGTTCCATATTCGAATTTTCCGGTTGTAAGCGGAAATAATCTCTCTCTTTAAAAAAACGTTTTACAGTAGCTTCATTTTCGTCCGTCATCGCAACAACGATTTCACCGTTATTGGCGGTGCTTTGCTGGCGCACGATTACATAATCACCGTCTAATATACCAGCTTCAATCATACTTTCACCAACAATTTCAAGCATGAAAACTTGATCGTCTGCAGGTACAAGCTGTTCAGGAAGCGGAAAATATTCTTCGATATTCTCAATGGCAGAAATAGGAAGACCTGCCGTAACTTTCCCCACTAATGGAACACTGATTGTTTTTTGGTGAGGAATATTATCGTTATCAGGCTGGATAATTTCAATAGCCCTTGGCTTTGTCGGGTCACGCCTAATTAATCCTTTGTTTTCTAGTCTTGCAAGATGCCCATGTACAGTTGAACTGGAGGCCAGTCCTACTGCTTCCCCAATTTCACGAACGGAAGGAGGATATCCTTTTGATTTAACTTCTAATTTTATAAAATCAAGAATATCTTGTTGCCGTTTCGATAATTTTATCAATTATATTCACTCTCCTTTTGTCTCTTTTTAACTTAACTTCAGTATATCATGAACTTCCTATGTATACAAACATAAGTTCGAATTTCGCTTGACAACAAACGGATGTTCGTACTACAATAAATATCAAATAAGAACACACATTCGAAAGAAGGTTATCAAATGGTTGCAATATGGAAAAAATACTCTTATGCTATTTTATTTTTTATTATAACGTTGCTAATGGGCTTTTATATATTATTTAGTGGAGATGACAAACATCATACGGATCTCGTCATTACCGTACAAAAAGGTGACACATTATGGTCCATCTCTCAAAAAAATGCAGAGAGATATGGAATGTCTACAACAGATTTTATGAAAATATTAGAAAAGGAAAATCAATTAAAGAGCACTTCTATCAAAAATGGTGATGAGCTTATTATCTCGGGTTCATATTTGAAATTTAATGATGATAAAATAGAGTATGCATATAAGGGGAAATGAGGCAGGCATCCTATGAAAGCAATCATTTATTGCAGGGTTAGTACAGAAAAAGTTACACAGGAAACATCCCTTGCTAGACAAGAAGAGGAATTACTTGCTGCAGCAAGAATTTGGGGATTAGAGGTAGATTCAGTCATATGCGACCAATCGAGCGGATATGATCTTGACAGACCCGGCATCTTACAATTATTAGATAAACTTAAGTCTGATTCAATTGACGCTATATTGATACAGGACGAAACGAGGCTAGGAAGAGGAAACGCCAAAATTGCACTGCTTCACACGCTATATAAAGAAGGGATTAAATTATATAATCTTTCGCATAATGGAGAATTACAGCTTTCTGAGACAGATTCCATGGTTTTAAATATTGTGAGTATGGTTGAAGAATATCAAAGAAAACTTCATAATATTAAAATCAAACGCGGCATGAGGAAAGCAATCGAAAGAGGATATCGTCCAGAAAAAAACTTAAAAAGTCGTGGCAATGTTGAAGGCAGGGAAAGAAAGGATATACCGCTTGAAGAAATTATCCGTTTGAGAAATAATGGACTTACATTTAGTGAAATTGCAGCTACTATGAGGGGCTTTGGCTACGATGTATCAAAAGCGACTGTACATAGAAGATATAAAGAACACATCTTACATAATGAAAATATAGTAGAGAGGGCAGATGATTTGTAGTCTTGCCCTTTTTTTAGTACCATAAATTCTAATCTCAATAAACCTTTTTATAAGGAGTTTTTAAAATGTTGCCTAAAGATAAACTTATGAGAATCAATCAATTAGCCAAAAAAGCAAAAGAACAAGGTCTTACAAAAGAAGAAGCAAAGGAGCAAACAAGCTTGCGCTCTGAATATTTAAAGACTTTTCGTTCTTCAATGAGAAAGACGATTGAAAATGTACGAGTGTTTGATGTAACAGGAGAAGATGTAACACCGGAAAAAGTTAAAAAAATTCAAGAACAGAAAAAACTTCATTAACATATTTGCTTTCTAAAACAAATAACTTGTGCAACTTTCTCAATTTTTTAAAAATAGTTGTTTAATCAATCATTTATCTTTATGATAGATATATGCAAAATTAGATAGAAAGGTTGTTGTCAATGTTTGAACAAGTAGATCAACTAGCAGTAAACACAATAAGAACGCTTTCCATTGATGCTATTGAAAAGGCGGGCTCTGGTCATCCAGGATTACCGATGGGTGCTGCTCCGATGGCATACACGTTATGGACACGTTTTATGAACCATAACCCTAAAAACCCTGCATGGTTTAATCGTGATAGATTTGTTCTCTCCGCCGGACATGGTTCAATGCTATTGTACAGTTTACTACATTTATCAGGGTATGGAGTCGAAATTGAGGATTTAAAAAACTTCCGTCAATGGGGAAGCCGTACACCTGGACATCCGGAATATGGCTATACACCGGGGGTGGAAGCAACAACAGGTCCTCTTGGACAAGGTATTGCAATGGCTGTCGGTATGGCCCTAGCAGAACGCCATTTAGCAGCGGTTTATAATAAGGATCAATATAATGTTGTTGATCATTATACATATGCTCTTTGTGGCGACGGTGATTTGATGGAGGGGGTAGCCTCTGAAGCTGTATCCCTTGCTGGTCACTTGCAGCTTGGAAAAATGATTTTATTATATGATTCCAACGATATTACTCTTGATGGTGAATTGGATAAATCATTTTCTGAAAATGTAGGTGAACGCTTCAGAGCATACGGTTGGCATTATATAAGAGTTGAAGATGGCAACGATATGAAAGAAGTTGCAAAGGCCATTGAAGCCGCAAAAGCAGAAACTTCAAAACCAAGCCTTATTGAAGTAAAAACTGTGATCGGCTATGGATCTCCTAATAAATCCGGAAAATCAGCTGTTCACGGTAATCCATTGGGTGAGGCCGAGATGAAGCTGACAAAAGAATATTACAAATGGACATTTGAAGAAGATTTTCACGTTCCATCTGAAGTATATGAAGTGTTTGAAAATACCGCTGTTCAAAATGGTAAAGATAAGGAAGCTGAATGGGAAAGTCTTTTCGCAAACTATAAGCAAGATCATCCAGAACTAGCTGCATTGCTTGAAACGGCAATATCCGGAAAATTACCAGACGGATGGGATAAGGATCTTCCTATTTTTGAAGAAGGTAAAAGCCTTGCAACTAGGAAGTCAAGTAATGACGCTTTAAACGGCATTGCGAAAAACTTCCCTCATTTAATCGGAGGAGCTGCAGACTTGGCGGGCTCCAATTATACAATGATCAATGGCGAAACAGATTTAAGTGCTGAAAATTATTCGGGTAAAAATATTTGGTTTGGAGTTAGGGAATTCGGTATGGGTGCGGCCATGAATGGAATTGCTCTTCATGGCGGCTTGAAAGTATTCGGTGGAACATTCTTCGTTTTCTCTGATTATTTACGCCCAGCAATTCGTTTGGCAGCCCTTATGGAACTTCCAGTCACATATGTATTCACACATGATAGCATAGCTGTTGGAGAAGATGGACCTACACATGAGCCAATTGAGCAGCTTGCTTCCTTGCGTGCTATGCCAGGATTATCAATCATTAGGCCGGCAGATGCGAATGAGACTGCTGCTGCGTGGCGTCTTGCAATCGAATCAAGTAATAAGCCTACTGCGTTAGTGCTTACTCGACAAAACTTACCAACATTACCGGGAACTGATGAAAATGCAAGGGAAGGAGTAGAAAAAGGCGCATACGTCATTTCTCCTGCTGAAAATAAGGCAGATGCCCTATTGCTTGCTACTGGCTCTGAAGTCAGTCTTGCAGTTGATGCACAAAGAGCCCTTGCAGAAAAAGGAATCAGCGTTTCAGTTGTAAGTATGCCTTCATGGGATCGTTTTGAGGCACAAACAAAAGAATACAAAGAATCGGTTCTTCCACGTTCCGTTAAAAAACGATTGGCTATTGAAATGGGTTCATCATTTGGATGGGATAGATATACGGGTGATGAAGGAGATACTTTGGCTATCGATAAATTTGGTGCCTCTGCACCTGGAGGAAAAGTAATAGAAGAATACGGATTTACGGTCGAAAATCTAGTGGCCAAAGTGGAAAAGTTGTTACAAAATTAAAATGGGTTAAAAAGGGAGGAACTAAATTTCCTCTCTTTTTTTATCATTTTATGCAGGAGATTTCGGATCTTTAAAGAATAACCATATTATATTTAATCGTACATACAGCTTTAGACAATTATTTTACTAAACCTCGTCTACAATAGGAGAAAAGGTGACTGAGGAGTGAAGATATACTATGAGAATCTATTTAATTTATTTAATAGAGGATGAATTTGCGGATTTTTTTTATGGAAGAGAAAGTAAATTTATAGAACTTTTCATTGCCGAGCGAAGATTACGAGGAAATAGGAAAGAAATTGTTCAAAAACAAATAAAATATATTACGAAACCATTGCCTTATTTAGATCTACATAAACATCTAGCTCACTCAGTCGAGAATAAGGAGTTTTATATAAAAGGAAAAGTATATTGTGCCAACAATACTGGCTTACACGAAGGTGCGGAATTAGTAATTGGTGAACGTTGTTTGCAGTTAAAAGCATGGGGAAGCTATGCAAGCGAATCTATATTTTTTGAAGTGTTAAGGAAATTTAATGGTCGATTTTTGGCTATGGATATTGAGAATGATCAATATGGATGGGTAAAACCAATAAAAGAACGAAAATTCGTATGAAAATCTTATACATTATTGTATAATAATCGGGTATTTAGTAAACTGAAGTGTAGACAACTTGAAGGAGGAAACGAAGATGTTTTGGAATTTTTTCTGGGCATTTATTGGTATTTTGGGAGGAGTAGCACTTGGCTTCTTTATTGCCCGTAAATATATGATGAACTATTTAAAGAAAAACCCACCAATCAATGAACAAATGTTGAAAATGATGATGATGCAGATGGGTATGAAGCCATCGCAGAAGAAAATCAATCAAATGATGAGTGCAATGAATAAACAAATGAAGTAAAAAGTAGTCTGTCAGGAGAAAAAAACGGAAGCCCATAAGGCGTCCGTTTTTTTTGCCATATTAAGCTTTTTTCAATAGTAAGTATTGATTAATTAACGTATCCAGTTCCATACTATACTGAAGAGACAATGTCGATGTCAAACCAGTTTGAGCAGCGACTGAGAGCAACTGTTGACGTTTCGTTTCAATTTTCGAAAGCAGCTGTTTATTTGACATAGTCTATTATCCTTTCCATGATGAAATATATTTTCATGTTTAATTTTTAATATAGTGGCAGGCCATTTTTGACTGACTAAAACTATAATCTAAACTATGTATTAGTCTATACGATTTGATGTATAGAAACGTTACAAAATAAATATTATATTAAATATATTATACCAGATAATAACATATTTTCATATGTTATAACAACCTTTTTATTCGACACAGAAGATTCACAATCGCTATATGACAGAATGTGTTCAATTTTTGATAGAATGGATGCAAATGATATTAGGAGTTGTAATGAAATGACTGGAGATATTAATTTGTTTTTAGCTTTTGGGGCAGGACTTTTAAGCTTCATTTCACCATGTTGTCTGCCGTTATATCCAGCTTTTATATCGTATATTACCGGAATGTCAGTAAGTGAATTAAAAAATGAACATGCCATGTTTAAGCGTAGAAGTATGCTTCATACGCTATTTTTCCTGCTTGGGTTCTCTGTTATATTTATCGTTTTGGGTTTTAGTACATCATATATAGGTAACTTTTTTTCGGAATATCAAAATTTAATTAGACAAGTAGGCGCCATTTTTATAGTTCTTTTTGGTTTAATGGTAACGGGGATTTTCTCACCGGAATTTTTAATGAAGGACCGCAGATTTGAATTTAAACACCGTCCTGCAGGATATGTTGGATCTTCGTTAATCGGCATGGCTTTTGCCGCGGGTTGGACTCCTTGTACGGGCCCAATTTTGATGATGGTTATTACTCTAGCGGCTTCTAACCCGGGTTCTGGTGTTTTATATATGATAACCTATACTCTTGGGTTTGCCATTCCATTTTTTATTCTTTCATTCTTTATTGGACGGATGAACTGGATCCGGAAGCATAATGTAAAAATCATGAAGATTGGTGGGTACATTATGATTTTGGTCGGGATCCTTCTTTTCTTTGATGGCATGACGCTTATTATTAGTATTTTTTCTTACTTTTTTGGTGATTTCGTAGGTTTCTAAATATGGGAAATTTATATTATTCCAAATTGAAGCATGTTTGTGTATAATTTTTAAGTCACATATATTGAAGTTTTAAGGAATGATGGAAATGAAAATTTTATTACCTTCAATTATAGCGATAATGATGAGTATAGGGGTCATTTTTATTCGGATGAAGGCTTCTCATAAGCCTGTTTCCGTAAAGAAAATCATCCTTCCGCCCATCTTTATGAGTACAGGTGCCCTAATGTTCATCTTCCCTTATTTTAGGGTTACAAGCATGGAGATTCTTGAAGCTGCCATGGCGGGATTGCTTTTTTCTATTTTACTAATTAAAACATCTAAATTTGAAGTGCGTGACAATTATGTATATCTAAAACGTTCCAAAGCATTTGCTTTTATTTTAATCGGGTTGTTGATCGTGAGGATCGTGGCTAAGTCAATTCTAAGTCAAGAAATTGAAGTGGGACAATTAAGCGGGATGTTTTGGATTTTAGCTTTCGGGATGATTGTTCCTTGGCGTGTAGTAATGTTATTACAATATAAAAAGCTTGTTGTAACAAATTAAAAAGCAGCTTTGGCTGCTTTTTTACTTTCCGATGGAAATACCTAGCATTAGCCCTGCAAATGCCAATAACATTCCGATAAAATAACTACAAATAGTATAAATGAGCATACTTTTCCATTTCTTTTCTAGAATCAATTTTACATTCTCGACCATAAAAGTAGAATAAGTAGTAAAAGAACCTAAAAAACCTACACCGAATAATAAGTTTATTCCCATCGGCAAAGTCGAGCCGATAATAACTCCGAGGGAAAATGAGCCAATTATATTCACTAGAATTGTCGGAAATGGGAAGTCAGAAATATTATGTTTTAAAAACTGGCCAATGCCATATCTAGCAATGGCACCAAAAAAACCACCAATAGCCACGTAGAAAATGGTCATTTACTAAATACCTTCTTCCGTTGTCTTCCTGAACCAAATAAAAATCCGACCAATGCCAATGCCAAACCACCAATAAAACTGACAAGAAAATATATACATGCTTGCAAGTAATTTTGATCTAATATTAATTGAACAATATCTGTACTAAATGTGGAAAAAGTAGTAAAGGAACCGATTAAGCCGGTTCCTACGGAGATCTGTATATAGGAAGGGATGTTAGGGAACCTAGTATAAAGTCCTGTTAAGAATCCCAATATATATGAACCGATCAGATTTACGAGTAAAGTATCGAAAGGCAGTAAGTCAGCAGGTAATCCAAAATGAATAGAACTGATAGAAAAACGTAATATGCTCCCGATTACCCCACCTATTCCTACTGCCAAATACTTCATCGTCATCACCTTTAATATTTTTTATAAGAACAAATGCTCATATGGTGTAACATCAATGTTTAACTGGGCAAGTTTTTTCTTTAAAAACTTATGGTCCCGCTTAGGAGTTGCCAAAATATACCCTCTAATCACCACGTCTAAATCAATTTTCTTTACTCTTTCTTTTAGTGCTAATTCCCCTATTTTTCCAGCTATCTTTTGTCTTGCTACATCTCTAAATAATTCAGGGACAGGGCTGACCAATTCATCCAATAAGGAATTTTGTTCCGGTGTCCATAATTTTTGAGTTTTTTCTACGAAATATTCTTCCCAGTCCATATCTGACTTTCCATCTTCTTTTGGCAATCTTTTTAAAAACTTCCGAAACATAAAAAAACCGCCGATCCCCATTAATGAGATTAAAATAAAGACCCAAAATAGAATAAACCACGTAAACCAACCAGAAAGCACTTTTCATTTCACCTCATTTCAAAAACGAACCATTATAAATCATTATAACGAATACAAAAACTTAATGACAAGCAACTAATTCAATATAGGGTGTCTTATTTCTCTCGAAGAAGCTATATAGATGGTGAAAGGGGGTGGGTGGCATGGCAGAGGCTTATCTTAAAGCAACAAGCTTAAAGCTTGTATTTGATTACGGCATGGATGAGAACAATAAACCTATTTATAAAAGCAAGACGTTTAATAACATCCTTCGTAATTCAAGTGCAGACAAGCTTTTTCAAGCAGCACAAGCATTTAGCTCTTTAAAATCAGAGCCGCTTTGGTTAATTGAGAAGGGCGATACCTTTAATATCGATGAATAAAGTTATGGGGTTGCTATTAATATGGCAACCCCAAAATACAACAAGCTAGCGATCATCTACTTTGGTATAATAGTAGAAAAGTGCTAAAAGGGGTGGTTTGAGTGAAATTTATACATACTGCCGACTGGCATCTAGGTAAACTCGTGCATGGTGTATATATGACAAATGAGCAAAGATATATTCTGAATCAATTTATACAGTTAATTGAAGAAGAACAGCCCGATGCGATTATCATTGCTGGTGATCTTTATGATCGCTCCGTACCGCCTACAGAGGCTGTCAGTCTTTTAGAAGAAATATTATTTAAAATAAATGTTGAGTTAAAGATTCCTATATTAGCGATATCAGGCAACCATGACAGTGCAGAAAGACTTTCCTTCGGATCATCCTGGTATAAACATAGCAACCTTTTTATTAATGGAAAGATTCAAGATTGCTTTAAACCTATACATATCAATGGTGCAAATTTCTATTTAGTCCCTTATGCAGAGCCGGGGACAATACGGGAGTTTTTTCAAGATCAATCGATTACGTCGCATGACGATGCAATGTGTCGACTGGTTTCCGAAATAGAAGAATCTTTAAATCCAAACGGACCAAATATATTTGTAGGACATGCTTTTGTATTAGGAGGTAAAACAAGTGATTCTGAACGCACCCTGTCAGTTGGAGGATCAGGTTGTGTTTCTGTCGAACATTTTTCACCATTCTCCTATACGGCACTTGGGCATTTACACAGCCCGGACGCAATTAAGCATGATACAGTCCGTTATTCCGGATCGTTGCTAAAATACTCGTTTTCTGAAGTCAATCATCAAAAAAGTGTTTCTATTATTGAAATGAATCAAGATGGTTCCTATGAATTAACGGAAAAATCCCTTGTACCGAATCAGGATATGAGGGAAATAAGCGGATATATAGAAGAATTATTGGATGCTAGTTTCTTTCAACATCAAAAGGTAGATGACTACTTAAAAGTGACACTTTTAGATGAAGGTGCTTTAATAGATCCCATAAATAAGTTGAGGCAAATTTATCCTAATGTATTGCATTTGGAAAAAAGAATTGAACAATATGATTTGAGAAAAAAACATTCACTATCTCATGTTGGATTTGAAAGGAAATCTGAATTAGATCTATTTAATGATTTTTATAATGAAATGACTACAAGTGAATTCTCAGAGGAAAAAAGACGATTAATGGCACAAATGATTGACGATGTAAAAAAAGGGGTGGTGCTAGTATGAGACCTCTTAAATTAATGATGCAAGCTTTTGGTCCTTATGCAGAATCAGAAATTATCGATTTTTCCAAGCTCCAAAATCGTACAATGTTTGTTATTTCAGGCAAGACTGGATCAGGAAAAACGACTATCTTTGATGGAATTAGTTTTGCGATTTACGGTCGTGCAAGTGGAGATGATAGGGCTGGGACTGACTTGCGCAGCCAATTTGCTGGGGACAATGTTGCTACAGAAGTAGCACTCGAGTTTTCATTAAAAGGGAATACGTACTACATATGGAGGTCGCCGCAGCAAGAAAAGAAAAAAAGTCGTGGGGAAGGCTATACAATTGTCAACGCGAAAGCGGAACTGTATCTTATTGACTCTAGTGGTGAACGGAAGCTGCTTGCTGCGAATGTTAGGGATACTGATGAAAAAATAAAAGAAATTATCCAATTGGATGCAAATCAGTTTAGACAAATATTGATGATTCCTCAAGGCGAATTTCGTAAACTTCTTACATCTGATAGCAGGGAGAAAGAGGCAATTTTACAAAAGCTTTTTCATACTGAACTATATAAACAAATAGAAGAAAAATTAAAAGAATATGCCAATAGTTTGAAAAGGGAAGTAGATTTAGGAGTTGCTGAGAGAAGCCGACATCTAAAAAACATAGTATACAGAGATAATGAACAACTAGATGAAGCATTGATGGAAGAGCATCTCAACGATACGCATATTTTACTTTTATTAGATGATGTAATAACACAAATACATGAAGAAATTGCATTATTAAAAAAGAATGTGGAAGAGCAGAGAATAAAGCGTGATGAAGCTAAACGTTATGTAGATGCCGCAGAAGACTTATTAAAGCAAATGACTATTCGCGATCAGCTAGTTGAACAGAAAAATATATTACTAAATAAAGAGCAAGCAATTGCCCATACAAAAAAAGAAATCGAAATGGCCCATAAGGCAAATAAATTACAGCATCAGGAGGATCTTTGTCAAAGATTAAAATTAGATTTAGATCAATTCACATCAAGGTTAAATGCCGAAGAAGATCAATTAAAACAATTTGAATTACAGCTTGAAAAAGCGATGGAGCGCCTCCAATACGAGGAAAAGCAAGGAGATAAGAGGGATCAATTTTATAGTGAATTTTCTAGGCTTAAAAATATGCGAGAGGATGTCATTTCTTTTGAATCCAGAAAAGCAAATTTTAAGAATGCCGAAAAAGATCTCCAACAATGTCAAAAACAATTATTAGCTAGTAAAAATATCGTAGATAAACAAATAGCGGATTTAAAAGAGCAAGAAAACATATTAAAGGAATTAGAAGCGTTAAGAATTAGCACATTTGAAATTGAGAAAAAAGCTTCTGAATTAGCAACAGGATTACAATTATTAGAAGGAATTACGACTTTTATTGAAAAAGGAGCTTCTTTGGAAAAGGGAATACTAACAAAAAAAATGGAGCTAGATCATGCGAAAAAGGTTGTCGACGATGCTAAAGAATCTTTAAAAGCAATAGAAAGCGGGTGGTTTGCTAGTCAAGCAGGACTTCTTGCCGCTTCTTTAGCTGACGGAAAAGCTTGTCCAGTTTGTGGGTCTTTTAAACATCCAAATCCTGCAACTCATACGTACGAACATATTAATGAAAATGATATGAAATCAGCAAAAGAAAATATTGATTCAGCGATTGAATACTTTTCCGGTATTGAACGAGAATGGATGAAGATGAGTACTGAGGCAGATCTATTAGATGGCCAAATTCAAGAAACTTTGCAAACTATATTAAATGTGATCCCTGATTTTTCACTTGATCAGAAAGATATATTTTTAAATGATTATAAGCAAGAAATCATGGAAACAAACAACATATTAAATAAAAATAAAGCTAAAATAAAACAGATACCGATCTTAGAAAAACTTGTTTTACGGTTAAAAAGAGAGAATGATGAAGAAAAGTTGAATCTGGAACATTTACAAGAAAAAGAACGCAAACTTTCAATTTTGCATACAGAGTCAGCTTTGATTCTTGAAAGCCTTAGCCGCAGTATACCTATGGAACTTAGAGAAAAAGAAGCATATGATCAGAAAGTATTAGCGATTGAAACTGAAATCAAAAAAATGGATCATTCATTAAAAATGGCAAGAGATTATTTATCGCAAAGTAATGAGCAAGTTGCCTTGGCTAAAGGAACGATTAAAAATCTGCAAGATAATCTGCAATCCGTAACAGAAACATTAAACAACGAACGTAAAGTCTTTTTAGAAAAGTTGGAAGAAGAAAATTTCACTTCGTTTAAGCATTATAGTCAATCTAAAAAGAACGTTTCTGATATAAATCAACTAGAAGATATGATTAAGACATATTATGAGGATTTTAGATCTATAACGGATAGACTTAACGATTATGAATTGCGGCTCCAAAACAAAGAAAAGCCCGATATGGAACAATTACAAATTGAATTTGAAGAGAGCGAACGGCTCTATCATTCATTAGGTGAGCAATATTCCCTCCTAAATATACAGTTCGAAAAAAATAAGGAAATTAAAATTGCAGTAACTACCATCAATCGGCAAATTAAAGATTTAGAGAGTGAATATGAATTGGTTGGTCACTTGGCTGATATTACGAGAGGTCAAAATACATATAAGCTTTCTTTTGAACGTTTTGTTCTTGCATCATTTTTAGATGGGATATTAGAAGCTGCAAATCTCCGTCTTATTAAAATGACAAATGGAAGATATCAATTAATACGTAAAAAGGATCGATCGAAAGGTAATATACAAAGTGGTTTGGAATTACTTGTTTTTGATCAATATACGGGTCAGGAACGCCATGTGAAGACCCTCTCTGGAGGCGAGAGTTTTAAATCTGCACTGGCTCTTGCGCTTGGTCTAGCCGATATAGTTCAGGAATACGCGGGAGGAGTTTCATTGGAAACAATGTTTATTGATGAAGGGTTTGGTACTTTGGACCCTGAATCCCTTGATCAAGCAATTGAAGCTTTGATGGACATACAAAGCAGCGGAAGGCTTGTTGGAATCATTTCGCATGTACCTGAGCTAAAAGAAAGAATTGATGCTAGGCTTGAGGTGAAAGCTGACCATAATGGCAGTAAGACTGAATTTCAATTTTTATGTTGAAGGTGATGAATTGGAGAAAACGTATTTCGTTGTAACACTGATATTTGGCTCGTTTATTTCATTGAGTCTTGCTGTCTTTACTTATTATGCATTTAAACTAGGATATTCCATCATTGGAGTGACGATTGCCCTAATTTTTTTAGCATCCGCTGCAATGAATATAGCAATGTTTCGAAAGTGGAAAAAATAATAATTAAGACCTGCCCGTTTTGGGAAGGTCTTTTAATCATTTTTTCTGTTTTTTTCTTGACTTTTAAGAAATATGATAAAGATGATAACGGCAGCAGTGAACAAAACCATCATAATGCCAGATAATAATATTGCAATATTGGTAATTCCCATTTAATTTCCCTCGCTTATGTATTGATACTATTACCATACCATGTTTTTAAGGATTCATGTTTTAAATGTTTATGAATTTTAACAAGATGAAAAACATAGCGGCCAGGAAAAAACCTGACCGCATAGAAATTATGATCTGAGAGAAGAAAATAACTTTATAAGCCCTATAATAATAATAGCAAGGGCAAATAATACAACGACAATTACTGCAACTGTCAGCAATATGTTTAATAGAGCGCCGAGAAGGCTTGCTACACTTGAAATTAGAGCCAATCCAATTATAGCATATGCTGCCAAAATACAAGCAAGATATAATGAGACTTTATTTTCGCAAAATTTGTGACCCATTATGACACCTCCTTAATAAACATCGTATTGTCAAAACATCTATAGTAAAAAGTTAATAATTCCTTGATATAAAAGGGTTTATAAGCAAAAAACTTGCCACCCCCATAATTTTAGGATAAAAGTGAGGTTACCACACACACACCAAAATCC
>NZ_JANJGU010000015.1 GCF_024626525.1 Lederbergia panacisoli | reverse complement strand
AGATGAGATTTCCCATAGCGCAAGCTAGTAAGATCCCTGAAAGATGATCAGGTTGATAGGTCCGGTGTGGAAGTGTGGCGACACATGGAGCTGACGGATACTAATCGATCGAGGACTTAATCAAATACGGTTTGTTTTCTCTAATTATCTGGTTTTGAGGGAATGAATTTCTCTTAATTCTATACATGTCTGGTGACGATGGCGAAGAGGTCACACCCGTTCCCATCCCGAACACGGAAGTTAAGCTCTTCAGCGCCGATGGTAGTAAGGGGACTCCCCTTGCAAGAGCAGGACGTTGCCAGGCAAATAAAGGCATTCTCAAATGAGAGTGTCTTTTTTTCGGTTTTTTATTTGTTCAATGCCGAAGGCATTAAGAAGAAACATACACCATGTTAGCGAGGATCAGGAGGACCAAGAAGATCGAGGAATCAAGGGAGAGAGACTCGGAATGGGCTTTGCCCATGAGAATCGAACGAGCGCAGATGACGAAGAGATTCGCTGGTCATCGTGATCCGCAGCGCGAACACGGAAGTTAAGCTCGCGCGCCGATGGTAGTAAGGGGACTCCCCTTGCAAGAGCAGGACGTTGCCAGGCAGCCAAAAGACATTCTCAAATGAGAGTGTCTTTTTTTGTTTTTTTATTTGTTCAATGCCGAAGGCATTAAAAAGAAACATACACCATGTTAAGGTAGTAAGTACTCCTGAAAAAGCAGAGGAACTACCTCAATCGGGCTATTGAGACAGTATGTACCCCTGAAAAAGCAGATAAACTACCTCAATCGAGCTATTGAGGTAGGAAGTGCCCTTTAAAAAGCAGAGGAACTACCTCAATCGGACTATTAAGTAGTAAGTATCCTTAAAACGCTTCAACCGGACAAACTATACGGTTTTCGCTGGGGCATTGTCCCTTTGAATTCAGCTTAGTGTTGATTCAATGCATTAATCGTTTTAGATACTATTAGAACATGACTTGATCGTCCCAATTGTACCGCACATCCATCCCAATCGCGTAGCCCTCACAGTTTTAATACACATCCATCCCAATCGGCACATAACTCCGGGGTCTCTCCTACTTTAAATATTCTCAATTTTATTCTTGACGTCAACGGTTTAAAACTTACCGAAGAAGGAGTTGGCTGCAAAGAAATTAATATTTCAAAAATCCCAAAGAAAGTCTATATGTGGTTTCATTTTTTTACCACATGGATAAAATAATGTTGGGAGTAGACAATTGCATTTTATGCTTATTCTCTAGTATAATTAAGTCAAATATAGTCAAAGTCAGGCGTCGTTTCAAGGAGGTGTCTTGATGATGCGAAATATATCTGATGTAATTGAAAGTTATTTAAAAAAAGTGCTTGAATTAAGTGAATCGGAGATTGTTGAAATTAAAAGAAGTGAAATTGCTGATAAATTTCAGTGTGTTCCCTCCCAAATTAACTACGTGATTAATACCCGCTTTACGATTGAAAGAGGGTATATGGTAGAAAGTAAAAGAGGGGGAGGCGGTTATATCCGGATTACGAGGGTAAAGACGCACACGAAAGCCCATCTTATTGATCAGTTAGCGGCGCTCGTTGGAAGAAATATATCTCAAACAAGTGCGCAGGATATCATTTTTAGGCTTTTAGATGAAAGGGTCATTACGAGGAATGAAGCAAAATTAATGCTAAGCGTTATTGATCGCTCCGTTATATATCTAGATTTGCCAGAACGTGATGAGATGAGAGCTAGAATTCTTATAGCCATGCTCCAGGCTATTAAATACGATTAAAGGTAAGGTGAAGGTGATGATATGCCAAGAGTGTAAAGAAAGACCCGCAACGATGCATTTTACAAAAGTGGTAAATGGTGAAAAAACTACAATCCAACTTTGCGAAAAATGCGCACAGGAAAAAGGCGAGATATTTATGTTTGATGGAGCGGGGGGATTTTCATTTAATGACTTACTTGCAGGTCTATTAAATTTTGATCCCTCTTTTCAACAGGCTAAATCGCAGCCTTCTCCATCTGAGCAAGTTGTTCAATGTGAAGTATGTAAAATGACATTTCAGCAATTTATAAATATTGGCCGGTTTGGTTGTGCTAATTGTTATGATGCTTTTAAGGATCAGATGGCACCTATCCTAAAAAGACTGCATAGCGGCAATTTAAAGCATGGTGGAAAGGTCCCAAAAAGGATCGGGGGTTCTATCCATATTAAAAAGAAGGTGCAATTGCTAAAAGAAGAGCTTCGTTCCTTAATTGCTAAGGAAGAATTTGAGGAAGCTGCGGTAATACGTGACCAAATCCGTTCCCTCGAAAATACGGTGTTGGATGAGGAGGGGAGATCATGAATCTTGAAAAGTTTTTAAATAAAGCTGTTAGCTCGTGGATGAGTGCGGAAGGCCCTGATTCAGATATCATTCTAAGTTCCCGCATCCGACTTGCAAGAAATTTGCGCAAATCTAAATTTCCAACATTGTTTAGTAATGAAGAGGCAAGGGAAATTATTAACCAAATTAAAGGTTTGATGGACTCAGATATATTTCAGTCATATGGAGCAATGGAATTTTTAGAAATAGAAGAATTAAAATCTTTGCAAAAAAGGGTCCTAGTTGAAAAACACCTAATCAGTCCTCGCCTCGCGGAAAATGCCTCTCATGGCGCCGTTATATTATCGGAAAATGAAGATATTAGCATTATGGTCAATGAGGAAGATCATATAAGAATCCAATGTTTATTTCCAGGACTGCAAATAAATGAGGCATTGGAAAGCGCCAACGCGATAGATGATTTATTGGAGGAAAAGTTAGATTATGCTTTCGATGAAAATCTTGGTTATTTAACGAGTTGCCCGACGAATGTTGGAACGGGATTAAGAGCTTCCGTCATGGTTCATCTTCCCGCGTTAATTTTAACAAGGCAAATGAATCGTATCATCCCTGCGATAAATCAGCTAGGTCTTGTTGTAAGAGGGATTTACGGAGAAGGCAGTGAAGCTCTAGGTAACATTTTTCAAATCTCCAATCAAATCACGCTCGGAAAATCTGAGGAAGATATCGTCGGGGATTTAACAAGTGTCGTACAACAGATTATTGCTCAGGAAAGGTCGGCTAGGGAAGCATTAGTAAAGACATCGAACATACAATTAGAGGATAGAGTATTTCGATCATACGGAATTTTAGCAAACAGCCGAGTCATAGAAACAAAAGAGGCTGCCGAATGTTTATCCGATGTAAGATTGGGCATAGATACAGGGTATATAAAGCATTTATCAAAAAATATCCTTAACGAATTAATGATTTTGACACAGCCTGGATTTTTACAACAATATGCTGGCGGTCCCCTCCGTCCGGCTGAGCGTGATATTAAAAGAGCCACATTTATTCGTGAGCGTTTAAAACTTGAAGAGAGAGATCGTTAGGAGGAGATCGTATGATGTTTGGGCGTTTTACTGAGAGAGCACAGAAAGTATTGGCGTTGTCGCAAGAAGAAGCAATCCGTCTTGGGCATAGTAATATCGGTACAGAGCACATTTTGCTTGGGTTAGTAAGGGAAGGCGAAGGGATTGCTGCCAAAGCTTTATATGGTCTTGCATTAGGACCTGAGAAGATCCAGAAAGAAGTAGAGAATTTAATTGGGCGCGGCCAAGATACTTCTCAAAACATTCACTATACACCAAGAGCAAAAAAAGTAATTGAGCTATCTATGGATGAGGCGCGAAAATTAGGCCATTCCTATGTAGGCACCGAACATATTCTATTAGGTTTAATCCGTGAAGGTGAAGGTGTAGCTGCCCGTGTATTAAATAATTTAGGGGTTAGCTTAAACAAAGCTCGCCAGCAAGTGCTTCAGCTTTTAGGGAGCAATGAGGCGAATAATCACGGTGGGGGCTCATCAAGTGCAAGCACTCCGACATTAGATGGTCTTGCTCGTGATTTAACCTCTATTGCGAGAGAAGGCAGCCTTGACCCGGTGATTGGCCGAGGTAAAGAAATTCAAAGGGTCATTGAAGTGCTAAGCAGACGTACGAAAAACAACCCGGTCCTGATTGGAGAGCCAGGAGTTGGTAAAACTGCGATTGCAGAAGGATTAGCACAGCAAATTATCCAAAACGAGGTCCCAGAAATTTTACGTGATAAACGAGTTATGACCCTCGATATGGGAACCGTTGTGGCGGGAACAAAATATCGTGGTGAATTTGAAGATCGCCTTAAGAAAGTAATGGATGAAATTCGCCAAGCAGGAAATATTATTTTATTTATAGATGAGCTTCATACGTTAATTGGGGCTGGCGGCGCGGAAGGTGCAATCGATGCTTCGAATATCTTAAAACCGTCTTTAGCGCGTGGAGAATTGCAATGTATTGGTGCGACGACACTTGATGAATATCGAAAATATATTGAAAAGGACGCTGCACTAGAACGTCGTTTCCAACCGATTCAGGTTGACGAGCCGACAGCCGAGGAATCGATTCAAATTTTAGAGGGCTTAAGAGATCGATATGAGGCGCACCACCGTGTTTCCATTACAGACGAAGCGATTGAGGCTGCTGTAAAATTGTCCGACCGTTATATATCTGATCGTTTTTTACCGGATAAAGCAATTGATTTGATCGATGAGGCGGGTTCGAAGGTTCGTCTTCGTTCTTATACAACTCCTCCAAATTTGAAAGAGCTTGAAGTGAAACTCGAGTCGATTCGCAAGGAAAAAGATGCAGCTGTTCAAAGTCAAGAGTTTGAAAAAGCCGCTTCCCTTCGTGATTCAGAGCAGCGTCTTCGTGAAGAGCTGGAAGAAACGAAGAAAACATGGAAAGAAAAACAAGGCCAGGAAAATAGTGAAGTTACTGTAGATGACATTGCCCATGTAGTATCCAGCTGGACGGGGATCCCTGTTTCTAAACTTGCATCAACAGAAACAGAAAAGTTATTAAAACTGGAAGAGATTTTACATTCTAGAGTTATTGGTCAGGAAGAAGCAGTAAAATCAGTAGCGAAGGCGGTACGTAGAGCGAGGGCTGGTTTAAAGGATCCAAAACGACCAATTGGTTCATTTATTTTCTTAGGTCCGACTGGGGTTGGTAAGACAGAGCTTGCAAGAGCCTTGGCTGAGGCGATGTTCGGTGATGAAGATGCGATGATCCGTATCGATATGTCCGAGTATATGGAAAAACATTCAACTTCAAGACTCGTCGGTTCTCCTCCAGGTTATGTAGGATTTGAAGAGGGTGGGCAATTAACTGAAAAAGTAAGAAGAAAGCCATATTCCGTAATTTTACTTGATGAAATTGAGAAGGCACATCCTGATGTATTCAATATATTATTACAAGTTTTAGAGGATGGACGTCTTACTGACTCCAAAGGTAGAACGGTTGATTTTAGGAATACCGTGTTAATTTTAACGTCAAACGTTGGAGCAGAGTCTTTAAAACGGAATAAATATGTTGGATTCAGCATTCAAGACGGGGAACAAGATTATAAAGACATGAAGAGTAAAGTAATGGAAGAATTGAAAAAAGCCTTCCGTCCGGAATTCCTAAATCGTGTCGATGAAATTATCGTATTCCATGCTCTTGAAAAGCCACACTTGAAGGAAATTGTTACATTGATGGCAGAACAATTAATGAAGCGTCTAAAAGAGCAAGAAATGGATTTAGAATTGACAGATACGGCAAAAGAAAAAATTACAGAAGAGGGCTTTGACCCTGAATATGGAGCGCGTCCACTAAGAAGAGCGATTCAGAAATTTATTGAAGATCGCCTATCGGAAGAATTGCTAAAAGGTAATATTTCAACAGGGCAGCACATTATGATAGATGTTGAAAATGGAGAGTTCACGGTAAAAACAACCGAAAAATCCATTTCGTAAATTTTGCTGAAGTAAAAATAAGTTCAAGCGGAAGGCTATTTTGCTTGAACAAAAAAACCGGGTACACAGGTCTATTCGTGTACCCTGTTTATTTCTTAGTATTGAAACCTATACGGTATGTCATTCGTTTTATATTAAAAGGCTGCTGCTTAAAGTTTGCTATTTTTGTAAAAGCCCTAAAGCCGACTTCACCTTTTATGAAGTTCTAAGCTGTATTATTCATGTTGTATTCCGTCCTTAAAATTCATAGTAAATTGAGAAAAGTGCCTATTAAAAAGAAGGAGAATAAGATGGCGAAGAAGAAAACAAAATTTATGTGTCAAGCTTGCGGGTATGAATCTGCTAAATGGATGGGAAGATGCCCTAGTTGTGGGGAATGGAATCAAATGGTTGAAGAAGTAGATATAGTAGGCAAACAGCCGAGACGATCATTTCAACATACCTCATCTGAAGAACTTTCCAAAGCATCTCCTATCACTTCGATTGAAACCAAAAATGAACCGCGTGTAACGACGGAATTAAAAGAATTAAACCGTGTGCTAGGCGGAGGGGTTGTTCCAGGTTCCCTTATCTTAATTGGCGGCGATCCGGGAATCGGTAAATCCACCCTGCTTTTGCAAGTCTCTGCACAACTTGCAGCCGTAAATCCAAAGGTCCTCTATATTTCAGGTGAAGAATCTGTAAAGCAAACAAAACTTAGAGCCGATCGACTAAATGTATCATCCCCTGAGCTGTATATTTATTCTGAAACAAATCTAGAAATGATCCACCAAACAATTGAAAATTTATCACCCCAATTTGTAGTGATAGACTCTATTCAAACCGTCTATCATCCTGAGGTCACATCTGCTCCCGGAAGCGTATCCCAAGTCCGTGAATGTACGGCAGAATTGATGCGAATAGCGAAAACGAAGGGTATAGCTATTTTCATAGTAGGCCACGTAACAAAAGAAGGAGCAATTGCAGGACCGCGTTTACTTGAACATATGGTTGACACTGTACTCTATTTTGAAGGTGAAAGGCACCATACATATAGAATACTGCGCGCTGTAAAAAATCGTTTCGGTTCGACTAATGAGATGGGAATTTTTGAAATGAAGGAATCAGGATTGGAAGAAGTAGAGAATCCATCGGAGATTTTCCTCGAAGAAAGGTCGAAAGGTACTTCAGGCTCCACCGTAGTAGCCTCCATGGAAGGAACGCGCCCCGTCTTGGTTGAAATTCAGGCGCTGATCTCGCCGACTAGCTTTGGAAATCCAAGGAGAATGGCAACCGGTATTGACCATAACCGAGTATCGTTAATTATGGCGGTCTTGGAAAAAAGAGTAGGATTATTGTTGCAAAATCAGGACGCTTATTTAAAAGTTGCGGGTGGAGTGAAGCTTGATGAGCCGGCGATTGACCTCGCTATTGCCACAAGTATTGCCTCTAGTTTTCGTGATAAACAAACGAGAGCTACGGATTGTATCATCGGTGAAGTGGGGTTAACCGGGGAAGTGCGTCGTGTTTCAAGAATTGAACAACGGGTTCAAGAAGCTGCAAAACTAGGATTCGAAAGAGTCATAATACCAGCCAATAATATTGGAGGGTGGAAAGTACCCGTTGGAATTGAGGTTATCGGAGTTAATACTGTAGGAGAAGCACTTCAATATGCATTTGCATAGAAAGTATAAATGGACTTTTGACCTACTATAAAATTGACATTAATATATAAAATTGCTACCTTTTGGTGAAGGAGATTTTTTACAAATAATGTTATATTAAAAAGAAGACTCCTAATTTTTAGAGAATCTTTTATTGATAAAGGAAAATATTTACAATACCATGGTTTTAAAGCAAGTTAATTGTTCATAATTAAAAGAAGGAGGTGAAGGAATGTATGTTAAAAAGAATTGTGCAAGCCTGTTTTTTACTACTCGGCGGGACCTTGGGGATTTTTCTTATTCCCGAATTATTAAAATTGGTAAAATTGGATAGTGTGGCATTAATCAATAATCCGTATATTTCTGCTATTATAGGTGCAATTATTTTTTATTTATTAACTTTTTGGGCGGTTGATTTTATTGTCAATGGAGTGAAATGGCTTGAGGATAGGCTTGTAAAAGCCCCTATCACAGATATTTTATTCGGTAGTCTTGGTCTCACTTTCGGTTTGATTGTCGCATTTTTAGCAGGTCTAGCTATTAATCAAATGGAAATACCTATTATTAATACGTACGTTCCGATACTGTTGACTTTATTACTTGGATATTTAGGATTCCAAGTGGGGTTTAAAAAGCGTGACGAGCTGACAAGCTTTTTTTCCATCAATCGTAGTGGTAAGAAAAGAGGTCCAGATGGAATAGAAGCAGAAAAAGAGATTCCCGCCAAAAGGTTAAAAATATTGGATACAAGCGTCATTATTGATGGTCGAGTTGCTGATATTTGCCAAACTGGATTTTTAGACGGGGTAATCGTCATTCCTCAGTTTGTCCTTGAGGAGCTTCAGCATATTGCTGATTCCTCTGATGCCTTGAAACGTAATAGAGGAAGACGGGGACTTGATATTCTCAATCGTATTCAAAAAGAAATAGATATTCAGGTAGAAATGTATGAAATTGATTTTGAGGATGTTCAGGAAGTGGATAGCAAGCTCGTTAAATTGGCGAAATTAACTGATGGGGTCGTTGTGACAAACGATTATAATTTAAATAAAGTTTGTGAGTTTCAGAACGTAAATGTATTAAATATCAATGATCTCGCAAATGCAGTGAAACCTGTTGTACTGCCGGGTGAAGAGTTAAATGTCCAAGTCATTAAAGATGGGAAAGAGTATAATCAAGGTGTTGCATATTTGGATGATGGAACGATGATTGTAGTAGAAGAGGGCAGAAATTATATCGGCAAACGGATTGATGTAATTGTGACAAGTGTTCTACAAACATCGGCGGGACGTATGATTTTTGCAAAGCCGAAGTTATTGGAAAAAGCATTATAATCTAGTTCAACAAGAATGAGAATAGGGGTAAAAGTAATGAACTATCAAGTGATTATTCCAGCTGCTGGGTCTGGGAAGAGAATGGGTGCAGGGTACAATAAATTATTGATGAATTTGGAAGGAAGGCCCATTATTCTTCATACACTTGATGTTTTTGAAAAAGATCCTCACTGTGGTCAGATCATCCTCGTTATTCAACCGGATGATGAGCCGTTTTTTAAAGAAATTCAAAGTCGCTATCTTAAGATTCACCTAGTCCATGGTGGCAGCGAGCGGCAATATAGCGTTTATAATGGATTGAAAGCTGCTGTGGCAGATGGAATCATTCTTGTTCATGATGGAGCACGACCTTTTATTCGTCCAGAAACCATATTGAGTCTCGTTGATTCTGCGAGAAAGCATGGGGCCGCCATAGCAGCTGTTCCGGTTAAGGATACGATTAAAAAAGTAAAGGATCTTGAAGTCATTGAAACAGTAGACCGATCCAGCTTGTGGCAGGTGCAAACCCCACAAGCTTTTCGTTTTTCTGTGTTGAAGAGCGCACATGAGCGGGCAAAATTAGAGGGATTTTTAGGAACAGACGAAGCGTCGCTCGTAGAAAAAAGCGGGCAACCTGTAAAAATAGTTGAGAGCGACTACGATAATATTAAATTGACGACACCCGAGGACCTTTATTTTGCTGAGGCTATTTTAAAGAAAAGACAACAGTAAAGGGGAATACGTGAATGTTTAGAGTTGGGCAAGGCTTTGATGTGCATAAGTTTGCGGAAGGTCGTCCGTTAATAATAGGCGGGATTAAGATCCCTTACGAAAAAGGATTGATTGGGCATTCTGATGCGGATGTTCTTTTACATACTGTAGCGGACGCTTGTCTTGGGGCAATTGGAGAAGGGGATATTGGCAGGCATTTTCCTGACACGGATCCCGAATATAAAGATGCTGATTCCGCGGAGCTTTTGGTTCATGTGTGGAATTTAGTAAAGAAAAGTGGCTATTCCCTTGTAAATATAGATTGTATAATCATGGCACAAAAGCCAAAAATGGCACCTCATATTGATAAAATGAGAGAGCGGATCGCCGAACTATTAGAAGCGGATGCGTCTCAAGTAAATGTAAAGGCGACTACAACAGAGCGTCTTGGATTTGTAGGACGTGAGGAAGGTATCGCTTCTCAGGCAGTTATATTAATACAAAAGAATTAAAAATTATTGTAAAATAGAAAGACCGTGATTTTGAATGGAGGCAGAAAAATGTCAAATGACGTGAGAGTGCGCTATGCCCCGAGTCCAACGGGTCATCTGCATATCGGTAATGCGCGTACAGCACTTTTTAATTATTTATTCGCACGCAATATGGGTGGAACATTCCTTATTAGAATTGAAGATACAGATTTGAAGAGAAATATTGAGGGCGGCGAGGAGAGCCAGCTTAAGTATTTGAAATGGCTAGGAATCGATTGGGATGAAAGTGTAGATAAGGACGGCGGCTATGGTCCATACCGACAATCCGAACGCGTCGATATATATAAAAAATATTACGATGAGCTTTTAGATCGTGGCTTAGCCTATAAATGTTACTGTACTGAAGAAGAACTAGAAAAAGAGCGTGAAGCGCAAATGGCCCGCAGCGAGATGCCGCGTTATTCAGGGAAATGTGCCCATCTCTCCAAGGAAGAACAAGCGGCACTTGAAGCGGAAGGACGGGTACCGAGTATCCGCTTTAAAGTACCTGCTAATAAAGTCTATGCTTTCACTGATATGGTGAAAGATGAAGTTTCCTTTGAATCTGACGGCATAGGTGACTTTGTCATTGTCAAAAAGGATGGTATCCCAACATATAATTTTGCTGTGGCAATCGATGATTATCTTATGAAAATTAGTCATGTCCTCCGTGGCGATGACCATATTTCAAATACGCCAAAGCAATTAATGATTTTTGAGGCGTTTGATTGGGAACCTCCAACATATGGCCATATGACACTTATCGTCAATGAAAGCCGTAAAAAGCTAAGCAAGCGCGACGAATCCATCATTCAATTTATTGAGCAATACGCAGAACTTGGTTATTTACCTGAGGCTCTATTCAATTTTATTGCTTTGCTTGGATGGTCTCCACAAGGAGAAGAAGAAATTTTTTCAAAAGAGGAATTCATTAAGATTTTCGATGCCAATCGCTTATCGAAATCTCCTGCATTATTCGACAAGCAAAAGCTTGCTTGGATGAATAATCAGTATATGAAAAAGCTGGAATTGGATGATGTTGTGGCCCTTGCCTTACCTCACCTTGTAAAAGCGGGCCTTGTAAAAGAGCAGTTAAATCAAGAAGAGGAAAATTGGGTGAAAGGCTTAATTGCTCTTTACCAAGAACAAATGAGCTTTGGAGCTGAAATTGTAGAATTATCAAGTATGTTCTTTAAAGATGAAATCGATTATGATGAAGAAGCAAAAGCTGTTTTGGATGAAGAGCAAGTACCTGAAGTGATAAGTGCATTTTACGATGAAGTCGATGCCCTTACACCATTTAAAGCAGATGGAATAAAACAAGCCATAAAAGCGGTACAAAAGTCGACCGGACAAAAAGGGAAAAAACTATTTATGCCTATTCGCGTCGCAGTGACAGGCCAAACACATGGACCAGAACTTCCAAATGCGATTGAATTATTGGGCAAAGAGAAAATAAAAAAACGCTTGGAGCGTTTGAAGGGTTAACAATTAGATAAATCTATAATATATTATAGTTATATTAAAAACGTTGACGAGGAAAAGTAAAAAAATGATGCTGTTCAGAGAGTACCGCCACCGGCTGAGAGCGGGACCAGCTATTCATTTTTTGAAGTGCACCTCTGAGTCCTAATCCGAACAGGGAAACTAAGTAGGTGCAGGCGGTAGTCTTGTCGTTATCAAGAGGAGCTGGGGCGCCCGCTTTTTATAAAAGCAGTGCCCAACCAGAGTGGAACCGCGCCAAAAGCGTCTCTGATTTTTTTCAGAGGCGTTTTTTTTATATAATTTGTGTCAAGCTACAGCGCCAATCGACTAGCAAACTTCTTGTCCTTCTCACTTGCGTAAGGAAGCCAGATTCGTCCTATCGGACTCGTCGTGTTTCCGTTATCTAAGTCGAAGGTCGAAAAATTGACTAAAAGTAAACCGCCACGTCCTGTGGCGGCGTCGACGGACCCACATGCTGTGGACCGTACGTCGATAGGCAAGGCGCTTTCGCTTTTCTAAAAAAGGGGGGCCTTAATGATGTTCAAACGAATGAAAGAAGATATAGAAACAGTATTCGACCAGGACCCTGCTGCCCGGACTTATATAGAGGTGATCCTAACATATTCGGGCTTGCATGCAATTTGGGCGCATCGAGTGGCACATGCCTTATATAAAAGAAAAATGTATTTTGCCGCAAGAATGATTTCCCAAATCAATCGTTTTTTTACAGGAATTGAGATTCACCCGGGTGCGATCATCGGGCGCCGTTTCTTCATAGACCACGGGATGGGAGTGGTAATTGGTGAAACATGCGAGATTGGTGATAACGTGACAGTTTATCAAGGGGTAACCTTAGGTGGAACTGGAAAAGAAAAAGGGAAGCGGCATCCGACTCTGGAGGATAATACCCTTATCGCCACAGGTGCCAAGGTGTTAGGAAATATTACAATAGGGAAAAATTCAAAAGTAGGAGCGGGCTCCGTCGTATTAAAAGATGTGCCTTCTAATTCCACTGTCGTTGGAATACCAGGAAGGATCGTCGTCCGGGACGGAGTAAGAATAAAAGATTTAAATCACTGTGATTTACCGGATCCAGTTTCAGATAAATGCATAGAAATGGAAAAAAGAATCTCCGGGTTACAAGAAGAAATCTCCCAATTACAAAGGGAAATCGCGAAAGGAGCCACGATCGATGGCCATTAAAATTTACAATACACTTACTCGAAAAAAAGAAGATTTTATTCCGTTAGAAGAAGGAAAAGTAAAAATGTATGTGTGCGGTCCAACTGTCTACAACTACATTCATATTGGTAATGCGAGGCCTCCTATTGTATTTGATACAGTTCGCCGTTACTTGGAGTATCGTGGTTATGAAGTGAACTTTATTTCTAATTTTACCGATGTTGACGATAAGCTTATTAAAGCGGCAGCTGAACTTGGTACAGATGTTCCGACAGTCGCGGAGCGGTTCATAGAAGCATTTTTCGAAGATGTATCCGCACTGGGCTGCAAGAGGGCCAATCTTCATCCGCGTGTAACGGAAAATATGGATATCATCATTGAATTCATAGAAACATTAATTGAAAAAGGTTTCGCTTATGAATCAAATGGAGATGTTTATTATAGAACAAGACATTTTGAAGGATATGGAAAACTTTCTCACCAAGCAGTAGATGATTTGAAAATCGGCGCCCGGATTCAAGCGGGAGAAAACAAAGAAGATGCCTTGGATTTTACATTATGGAAAGCAGCGAAAGAGGGAGAAATTTCTTGGGATAGTCCATGGGGTGAGGGAAGGCCGGGCTGGCATATCGAGTGCTCTGCTATGGCTCGAAAATACTTGGGTGATACGATTGATATACATGCGGGCGGGCAAGATTTAACGTTTCCGCATCATGAAAATGAAATTGCCCAATCAGAAGCACTTACTGGCAAAACATTTGCTCGTTATTGGATGCATAATGGGTATATCAATATCGATAACGAAAAAATGTCGAAATCCCTTGGGAATTTTGTTCTTGTCCATGACATTTTAGAGCATGTGGATCCACAAGTCTTAAGATTCTTTATATTAGCTGTCCATTATCGCAATCCAATTAATTTTACAGACGAATTGTTAAAAAATGCTGGAGCAGGTCTTGAAAGATTGAAAACATCTTATCAAAATTTAAAACATCGTTTGGATGTAAGTGCAAATTTAACAACTAATGACGAGAAATGGCTGGGGAAAATTTCCGACTTAAAGAATGATTTTGTAAAAGAAATGGATGATGATTTTAATACTGCTGATGGAATCTCTATTTTATTCGAGCTTGCGAAACAAGCTAATTATTATTTGATGGAAGAAAATACGTCGGTTAAGGTCATCGAATCATTCATGAACACTTTTGAAGAATTATTCTCTGTTCTAGGCTTACAATTGGATGTTGCTGAGTTGCTTGATGAAGAGATTGACCAACTAATCAATGAACGTTTGGAAGCGAGAAAAAACCGCAACTTCCAGCGTGCAGATCAAATTCGTGATCAATTAAAAGAAATGAACATCATTCTTGAAGATACACCACAAGGCACAAGATGGAAACGGGGCTAATCAATATGAATCTGCCTGATAAAGAAGTAAACTATAAGCAATTGAATAGTTTAGCACTCGCTTATATCGGTGATGCCGTTTACGATGTGTTTATCAGACATTACCTTTTACAAAATGGTAAAACAAAACCACATCGGCTTCACAGGGAAGCGACCCGTTTTGTCTCGGCTAAAGCGCAATCCGGTATTTTGAAAAAAATGATTGAAGAGAATTTTTTAAGTGAAGAAGAAATGAACGTTATGAAACGGGGAAGAAACGCTAAGTCTGGGACAATCCCTAAAAATACAGATGTCCTAACCTACCGCCATAGCACCGCTTTTGAAGCGGTGATCGGCTGGGTATATTTAGCAAATGAACGTAACCGATTAAATGAAATTATCGATGAAGCAATTAATAAGATTGAAACCGGGGGAGTGGGAACAGCATGAGCCAGGAGTGGATTGCGGGAAAAAACCCTGTTATAGAAGCATTGAAATCAGACCGGGATATTAATAAAATCTGGATTGCTGAAGGATCTCAAAAAGGACAAATGCAAGTAATCATAAAACTTGCGAAAGAACGCAATGTTTTAATTCAATACGTACCGAAGCAAAAGCTCGAACAAAACACGAAAGAAAATCATCAAGGTGTCATTGCTCAGGTAGCCGCCTACCAATATGCTGAAGTTGACGATTTATTTGCACATGCTTCCAAAAGCCAAGAAGATCCATTTTTTCTTATTTTAGATGAATTAGAAGACCCTCATAATCTAGGTTCTATATTACGTACAGCAGATGCTGCGGGGGTGCATGGCATCATCATTCCGAAGCGAAGGGCAGTAGGTCTGACCGCTACGGTTGCTAAGCTATCGACAGGGGCGATTGAATATATCCCTGTAGCACGTGTTACGAACATTGCCAGAACCATTGATGAATTAAAAGAACGCGGTATTTGGGTATTTGGAACGGACGCAAAAGGAAGTCAAGATTATCGGAAAATGGACGCTACGCTGCCGCTAGCTATTGTCATTGGAAGCGAAGGTAAAGGAATTGGGCGATTAATTAGGGAGAAATGTGACTTTTTAATCCATTTACCAATGGCCGGGCACGTTACATCACTAAATGCTTCAGTTGCGGCTGCTCTCTTAATGTATGAAGTTCATCGCAAACGGAATCCAATTGAGGGTTAACAAATGGATATCCTTATTGTCGATGGCTATAATATCATCGGTGCGTGGACCGAACTAATTGAGCTAAAAAAGAAAGATCTTGCTGCAGCAAGGGATCGATTAATTGAAATATTGGCGGACTATCAAGGCTATACCGGATATAAAGTAATTGTTGTTTTTGATGCATATGAGGTTAAGGGAGTCGAAAAAAAGTATCGAAAGCATAAAATTGATGTTATTTATACGAAAGCTGAGGAAACTGCGGACGAGCGGATTGAAAAATTAGCGAAAGAATTGACTAATATTCGAACCCAAATCCATGTTGCCACTTCAGATTTCACGGAACAGTGGGCAATTTTTGGACAAGGAGCTCTTAGAATTTCTGCGCGGGAATTATTGATTGAAGTAGAAGCCATTGATCGCAAGATAGGAAAGCGGCTAGAAAAAACGAGAGAAAAGCTTCCTGTATCGAAGATTCCATTAAGTGATGAAGTTGCAACAATTTTCGAAAAATGGCGACGTGGGGAAAAATGACTAGTTGACGCTTGAAAATTCTGTCATGTATAATAGTTTTATCTATGGTTTTCGAGGGTGGGGATACGGTGATCTCAAATATCAGATTAGACGACATCAGATATGATTTGTTAGAAGATGAAGAATTGATCGAACTGATTCATGAAGGAGAAAGCGAAGCACTAGATTACCTCATAAAAAAGTACCGCAATTTTGTTAGAGTAAAAGCTCGTTCCTATTTTCTAATTGGAGCAGATAAAGAGGATATCGTTCAGGAAGGCATGATCGGTCTTTATAAAGCTATTCGAGACTTTAAAGAAGATAAGCTTTCATCTTTTAAAGCTTTTGCCGAGCTTTGCATTACGAGACAAATTATCACTGCAATCAAAACAGCCACCCGACAAAAACACATTCCACTTAATTCCTATGTTTCTTTGGACAAGCCCATATATGACGAAGAATCGGATCGCACATTAATGGATGTGATCTCTGGTGCAAAGATCCTTGATCCTGAGGAACTCCTGATCAATAGAGAAAAATTGAATAATATTGAAGAGAAAGTAATGGAGCTACTTAGTGATTTAGAAAGAAAGGTATTAGCGCTTTACTTAGACGGACGATCATATCAAGAGATATCTGATGAGTTAGATCGTCACGTAAAATCAATTGATAACGCTTTACAAAGAGTAAAAAGAAAGCTCGAGCGCTATTTAGAACTGCATGAATTCAGTGTGTAGTATTAAATGTTTTATTGACAGAAACTAACTTCCGTGATACTTTTTATTAGATAATTGGGAGAGCAGGTGCTGCAAGTGAAAAAGAAAGTTGCCTTAATCTGTGCAGTGTGTGGCTCGCGCAATTATATGACGGATAAGAATAAAGAAGCTGCTACACGTCTTGAGTTAAAGAAGTTTTGCAAAAGTTGTAATGCGCATACGATTCACAAAGAAACAAAATAGCATACATTCACATGAGAGGCGTTCTTTTGAACACGCTCTATAAGCAGCTATATACTTGGAGGTACGATCATGTCAAGCTTAACCCAATTCTTTCGCCACGTAAGCTCAGAAATGAGAAAAGTAAGCTGGCCGAAGCGAAAGGAACTTACCGGCTATACGATTACAGTTGTAGTAACAGTTACAATCCTTGCATTATTTTTTGCGGGGATCGACCAAATTATCTCTAAATCGATTCGTTTTATTCTTGGATTATAAATTCTTATTTTACCTTGAAGCTTGTATAATATACACTTTCTCATGGTATAATGAAAAATATAGATACAGAGTCTGTAGAGCCCGGTCAACGGGTTTTTTCATTTGGTTAAAAATTTTAAAAGTTTAAATAGGGAGGGAAGGACGCTTAGTCCTATTAGATGGAAAAGAACTGGTATGTTGTCCATACTTATTCCGGATATGAAAACAAAGTAAAAGCAAACCTTGAAAAGCGCGTAGAATCGATGGGCATGCAAGATAAAATTTTCCGAGTCATGGTTCCTGAAGAAGAAGAGACCGATTTTAAAAACGGTAAAAAGAAAGTC
Organism: Lederbergia panacisoli; assembly: GCF_024626525.1. Classification (GTDB taxonomy): domain Bacteria; phylum Bacillota; class Bacilli; order Bacillales; family Bacillaceae_C; genus Lederbergia; species Lederbergia panacisoli. The sequence continues at coordinate 67,065 of NZ_JANJGU010000015.1, read as the reverse complement.
GTGAAAAAGAAAGTTTTTCCGGGATATGTATTAGTCGAAATTATCATGACAGATGATTCATGGTATGTAGTTCGTAATACACCGGGAGTAACCGGTTTTGTAGGCTCTTCAGGATCTGGTTCGAAGCCGACACCACTATTACCCGAAGAAATTTCCTTTATTCTAAAGCAGATGGGTATAGAAGAAAAACGTGTTGAAGTGAAATTCGAACCAGGTGAAACGGTGACGGTGAAAGAAGGTCCGTTTGCCAATTTTACTGGAAAAATTGAAGATATGGATCAAGCAAAAGGAAAAGCAAGAGTTATGGTTAACATGTTTGGGCGGGAAACGCCTGTCGAATTAGACTTCACTCAAATTGATAAATTATAATTTGAAACAACTTGAAATCTATTGCAAAAAGTGATAATATCTTCTAGGTCAGTATGCTTCTAAATGAAGAACTGATCAAATAATAATATCTTATATTTTGATATGTTGAGTGGGAGGGTGAAAACCCCATTACCACATCACGGACTTAAGGAGGTGTGTCTCGTGGCTAAAAAAGTAATTAAACTTGTAAAATTACAAATTCCTGCAGGCAAAGCGAATCCGGCTCCACCAGTTGGACCGGCGTTAGGTCAAGCAGGTGTAAATATCATGGGATTCTGTAAGGAGTTCAACGCTCGTACAGCAGATCAAGCTGGTCTAATTATTCCAGTTGAAATCACGGTATTTGAAGACCGTTCTTTTACATTCATCACAAAAACTCCACCTGCTGCTGTTCTACTTAAAAAAGCAGCTGGAATCGAGTCTGGTTCTGGTGAACCGAATAAAAAGTCAGTTGCGACTGTAAAGCGCGATAAAGTACGCGAAATCGCAGAAACAAAAATGCCGGACCTAAATGCAGCTAGCGTTGAAGCAGCTATGCTAATGGTTGAAGGCACTGCGCGCAGCATGGGTATCAAAATCGAAGACTGATTTTGATAGTAAGCAAGGTCGTTGTTGGAGGAAGGCTGAATTCCGGCCTTCCTCTTACATGTCTAGCTCCGGCGCCTATCGACTAGCGGATTTAAGATCCCTTCCTACGATAAGTAAACATCGATTCACCCTTGGGTTCATCGTGTTTCCTTTATCTCGTCGGGGCTCTGTAAATCCGTACGTCGATGTTCAGGGCGCTTGCGCTTTTCGACGTGGGAGGTTATTCCGCTAAAACCACAATATAGGAGGAAATATTAATGGCTAAAAAAGGTAAGAAGTATGTAGAAGCTTTAAAGCTAGTTGATCGTTCAAAAGCTTATGCAATCACTGAAGCGATTGAACTTGTAAAAAAAGTGGATTATGCTAAATTTGATGCAACAGTTGAAGCGGCATTCCGTTTAGGTGTAGATCCTAAGAAAGCAGATCAACAAATCCGTGGTGCAGTTGTACTTCCGAATGGTACAGGTAAAACTCAACGCGTGTTGGTATTTGCGAAAGGTGAAAAACTAAAAGAAGCAGAAGCTGCTGGTGCGGATTATGTTGGAGATTCAGAGTACATCAACAAAATCAACCAAGGTTGGTTTGATTTCGATGTTATTGTTGCTACTCCTGATATGATGGGTGAAGTTGGTAAGCTTGGTCGTACACTTGGACCAAAAGGATTAATGCCAAATCCAAAAACAGGTACTGTTACATTTGATGTAGCAAGAGCTGTAAACGAAATTAAAGCGGGTAAAGTTGAATACCGTGTTGATAGAGCGGGTATTATCCACGTTCCAATCGGTAAAGTTTCTTTTGATCAAGAGAAGCTAGTTGAAAACTTTGCTACTATTTTCGATACATTGTTAAAAGCGAAGCCATCAGCTGCAAAAGGAACATACATGAAGAACGTAACTGTTACTTCAACAATGGGACCTGGCGTAAAAGTTGATCCATCTTCAGTATAAAAGCTATTGACTACAAACAGATAACCTGATAAAATAATATCTGTTGAAAAAATAATTAAACATTTGTACCGTAGACAGTAGGTGCTTTAAAAGCTTAATTTCCTACCGAGGTCATTGCGATATATATCAATCTGGCTGAATGATTGACGCGTGAAACCTCCATGTCTATATATGGAGGTTTCTCTGTGTTGGTATAAATGTCCATCTGGAATCTTGGGAGGTGTAAGGATGAGCAGTGTAATTGAGCAAAAGAAACAAATCGTGCAAGAAATCTCTGAGAAATTTAAATCAAGTGTATCTACAGTTGTAGTTGATTATCGTGGATTATCAGTTTCACAAGTAACTGAACTTCGTAAACAACTTCGCGAAGCGGGTATCGATTTCAAAGTTTATAAAAACTCTATGACACGTCGTGCAGCGGAAGTTGCTGAACTTGCAGGTTTGAATGAATCATTGACAGGACCGAACGCAATTGCGTTCAGCACGGAAGACGTTGTAGCTCCTGCAAAAATTTTGAATGACTTTGCGAAAAAGAATGAAGCGCTTGAAATCAAAGCTGGTGTGATTGAAGGAAGTATTGCAACAGTTGAAGAAATCAAAGCACTTGCAGAACTTCCATCTCGCGAAGGATTGCTTTCCATGTTGCTTAGCGTTCTACAAGCTCCTATTCGCAACTTGGCACTTGCAACTAAAGCTGTTGCAGACCAAAAAGAAGAACAAGGCGCATAGAAAAGCGGAAACGCCTTGGTCATCGACGTACAAATTTCAGGGCCTAAGACTTGCGATATAGGAAACACGAGGGGTACGAGTAAGTGAAATTGGCATTTCAAATTACACCTGATGTTGACTTATCGTAGGGAAAAGGGCAGGAAATTTGCTAGTCGATAGGCGATGTAGCTGGACAGAGAATAAAGTGAAAAACATTATTTAAAAACAAATATAATTAACGGAGGAAATAAATCATGACTAAAGAACAAATCATTGAAGCTGTCAAAGAAATGACAGTTCTTGAATTAAACGATCTAGTTAAAGCGATCGAAGAAGAATTTGGCGTAACTGCTGCTGCTCCTGTAGCTGTAGTTGGCGGTGCTGCTGGTGGCGAGGCCGCTGCAGAACAAACTGAGTTTGACGTAGTACTTGCTAGCGCTGGTGCACAAAAAATTAAAGTTATCAAAGTTGTACGTGAAGTTACAGGCCTTGGCTTGAAAGAAGCAAAAGAGCTTGTTGACAATGCTCCAAAGGCAGTTAAAGAAGGCGCATCTAAAGAAGAAGCAGAAGAAATCAAAGCTAAACTTGAAGAAGTTGGAGCTAACGTCGAAGTTAAGTAATCATCTAGAAAATAAAAAAGCTCGCTGCTTATAAAGCGGGCTTTTTTTCGCTAGGTTTTTACCTGCCTGGGAGGAGAGGTTGTTATGGTAGAACATTATTATTCGCGAGAACCTGAAGTTGCAAGTGATCCGAAATTTTGGAACACGGAATTACGGAATCATTCATTTCGTTTTAAAACAGACCAAGGTGTTTTTTCAAAAAGTGAAGTGGACTTTGGATCCCGATTATTAATAGATACATTTGAACCTCCGAAAATAGCAGGCCCCATACTGGATGTGGGATGTGGCTACGGTCCAATCGGTTTGAGCGTTGCAAAGGATTTTCCTAAACGGGTTATTCATATGATTGATGTGAACCAGAGAGCTATTGCGCTTGCTAAAGAAAATGCCGAGCGAAACGATATTGATAATGTGAATATTTATGAAAGTGATCAATTGGAAAGTGTAGTCGAGGAGAGATTCTCGGCGATTTTAACAAATCCACCTATTCGGGCGGGAAAGGAAGTTGTTCATGCTATTTTTGAGCAATGTTTCGACCGTTTGGAACATGAGGGTGAGTTATGGGTGGTTATTCAAAAAAAACAAGGGGCGCCGTCTGCAAAAGCAAAACTAGAGGAATTATTCGGCAGCGCTGAGACGGTGGCGAAAAAGAAAGGCTATTACATTTTAAGAACACTAAAATGTTGACTTGCATATAACCTTGTGATAGCATTGTAAGATGCGAATATAGTGTTTTCTAATCTATTGCCAATTTCATAATAAATTGTATGGAAGTTGGCAAAGTTGGAAAAGATTATAAAATAATAGTTCGTCATGTGAAAAATGTGGTTTTCCAGCAAAACCATTTTTCTTTTTGTTCTATGATACAACATTTTCTCTGGTTTTTCCAGATGAAATGCATCATTATAACGCATGATTTGAGGGGTGAATCAGTTGACAGGTCAACTAGTTCAGTACGGACGGCACAGGAAGCGCAGAAGCTTTGCGCGAATCAGCGAAGTTTTAGAGCTGCCGAATCTAATCGAAATCCAATCTTCTTCCTACCAATGGTTTCTTGATGAGGGCTTAAAGGAAATGTTCCAGGACATCTCGCCAATCGAGGATTTTGCCGGAAATCTTTCTTTGGAATTTATCGATTACAGTCTCGGAGAACCCAAGTACTCAGTAGAAGAATCAAAAGAGCGTGATGCAACTTATTCCGCTCCGCTACGGGTTAAACTCCGCCTTGTTAATAAAGAAACAGGTGAAGTAAAAGACCAAGATGTATTTATGGGTGATTTTCCTCTAATGACAGAGATGGGTACCTTTATTATAAATGGTGCCGAGCGAGTAATTGTATCGCAACTTGTACGTTCTCCGAGTGTGTACTACAACGGAAAGCTCGACAAGAACGGTAAAAAAGGTTTTACAGCTACAGTCATTCCTAATAGGGGTGCATGGCTGGAATACGAAACAGATGCCAAAGATGTTGTCTATGTGCGAATTGATCGGACGAGGAAATTACCTGTTACGGTTCTTTTGCGGGCATTAGGATTTGGTTCTGATCAAGAAATCATCGATCTTATAGGTGACAATGAATACCTCCGTAATACACTTGAAAAAGACAATACGGAAGGCATTGAAAAAGCATTGCTCGAAATTTATGAGCGCCTTCGTCCTGGCGAACCTCCAACAGTGGAAAATGCAAAAAGTTTACTGGTTTCCAGGTTCTTTGATCCAAAAAGATATGATCTTGCAAGTGTTGGGCGATATAAATTGAATAAAAAGCTTCATATTAAAAATCGTCTTTTCAACCAGCGTTTGGCTGAAACTCTAGCAGATCCGGAAACAGGGGAAATTATTGCGGAAGAGGGTACAGTGCTTGATCGCCGCAATTTGGATAAAATAGTCTCTCATTTGGAAAATGGGACTGGTTTTAAAACGTATCAGCAACATGGTGGAGTTTTGGATGGGGATATTGTTGTTCAATCTATCAAAATTTATGCTCCTCATGAAGATGACGAAAAGGTCATTAATGTAATTGGAAATGCTTATGTTGAAGAAGGCATCAAAAATATTACACCTGCTGATATTATCTCATCTATTAGCTATTTCTTTGACCTGCTTTATGATGTAGGTGACACAGATGACATCGATCACCTCGGTAATCGTCGTCTTCGATCTGTTGGTGAATTATTGCAAAACCAGTTTAGAATCGGTTTATCCCGTATGGAGCGTGTCGTAAGAGAGCGTATGTCCATTCAGGATATTAACACGATTACACCACAGCAATTGATTAATATTCGCCCAGTCATTGCATCGATAAAAGAGTTTTTCGGCAGTTCCCAGCTATCTCAGTTCATGGACCAAACGAACCCGCTTGCAGAACTTACGCATAAACGTCGTCTTTCTGCACTTGGACCAGGTGGATTAACACGTGAGCGTGCCGGAATGGAAGTGCGTGACGTCCATTACTCGCATTATGGCCGCATGTGTCCAATTGAAACGCCTGAAGGTCCGAATATTGGATTGATTAACTCGTTATCAACATTCGCCAAAGTGAATCGGTTTGGCTTTATAGAGACGCCTTATCGTCGCGTTGACCCAGAAACTGGGTTAGTCACACCGCAAATTGATTATTTGACTGCGGACGAAGAGGATAATTACGTTGTAGCTCAAGCGAATGCCCCGCTATCTGATGAGGGTGGATTTATTAACGATGAAGTAATTTCTCGTTTCCGCGGTGAAAACACCGTTGTTCGCAGAGAACGTATTGATTATATGGATGTATCGCCAAAACAAGTCGTTTCAGCGGCAACAGCATGTATTCCATTCTTGGAAAACGATGACTCGAACCGTGCTCTAATGGGTGCGAACATGCAACGTCAAGCAGTTCCACTTATGCAGCCGGAAGCTCCTCTAGTAGGAACTGGTATGGAATATGTATCAGCGAAAGATTCTGGTGCTGCTGTTATTTGTAAGCATGACGGAATTGTTGAGCATGTTGAATCCCGTGAAGTATGGGTCCGCAACATTCAAGAGGTTGACGGTCAAGAAGTGAAAGGCGATCTCCGTAAATATCGCATGCAGAAGTTTATTCGTTCTAACCAAGGGACATGTTACAACCAGCGTCCAATCGTAAGTGTAGGAGACCGAGTGTCTAAAGGAGAAATCCTTGGCGATGGTCCTTCAATGGATAAAGGAGAACTTGCTCTTGGAAGAAACGTCCTTGTCGCATTTATGACATGGGAAGGATATAACTACGAAGATGCAATCATTATGAGCGAACGTCTTGTCAAAGATGATGTCTATACTTCCATTCATATTGAAGAATATGAATCTGAAGCCCGTGATACGAAGCTTGGACCGGAAGAAATGACACGTGATATTCCAAACGTTGGAGAAGATGCGCTTCGCAATCTTGATGAACGTGGAATTATCCGAGTTGGGGCAGAGGTCAAAGATGGTGATTTGCTTGTCGGAAAAGTAACTCCTAAGGGTGTAACGGAACTGACAGCGGAAGAACGTCTACTTCATGCAATCTTCGGTGAAAAAGCACGTGAAGTCCGTGACACTTCCCTTCGTGTACCACATGGTGGAGGCGGAATTGTGTTGGACGTAAAAGTATTCAATCGTGAAGATGGAGATGAGCTCCCTCCAGGAGTGAATCAACTTGTTCGCGTCTATATTGTTCAAAAACGTAAAATCTCTGAAGGGGATAAAATGGCGGGACGTCATGGAAACAAAGGGGTTATTTCCCGAATCCTCCCTGAAGAAGATATGCCATATATGCCTGATGGCACTCCAGTCGATGTCATGTTAAACCCACTTGGTGTACCATCCCGTATGAATATCGGGCAAGTACTAGAATTACACTTGGGTATGGCCGCTAGAAGTCTAGGTCTTCATATGGCATCACCAGTATTTGATGGTGCTACTGAAGAAGACGTTTGGGAAACGATTGAAGAAGCAGGAATGGCGAGCGATGCTAAAACAGTCCTTTATGATGGTAGAACGGGAGAAGCTTTTGATAACCGTGTATCCGTAGGGATCATGTACATGATCAAACTTGCGCACATGGTTGACGATAAGCTCCATGCTCGTTCAACAGGACCTTACTCGCTTGTTACTCAACAGCCTCTTGGTGGTAAGGCACAATTTGGTGGACAACGTTTTGGAGAAATGGAAGTTTGGGCACTTGAAGCATACGGTGCGGCTTATACACTTCAAGAAATCCTAACAGTTAAATCAGATGATGTGGTTGGACGTGTAAAAACGTATGAAGCCATTGTGAAGGGTGAAAATGTCCCTGAACCAGGAGTGCCTGAATCATTTAAAGTATTAATTAAAGAACTTCAAAGCCTTGGTATGGATGTGAAAATCCTTTCAGGTGATGAAGAAGAAATAGAAATGCGCGACCTGGATGATGACGATGATGTCAACCAGGCTGATACACTGAATATTGCTCCAGATGCTAAAGTAGAAGAAACGGCAGCATCATATGAATAATTCCTTGAAATTAGCATTAAGGGTAAAACCTGTAGACGAAAAGGGAGGTAGGCCCCTTGCTGGATGTTAATAATTTTGAGTATATGAAAATCGGTCTTGCTTCACCAGATAAGATCCGTTCTTGGTCTTTCGGTGAAGTGAAAAAACCAGAAACAATTAACTATCGTACTTTGAAGCCAGAAAAAGATGGTCTGTTCTGTGAACGTATTTTTGGTCCTACGAAGGACTGGGAATGTCATTGCGGTAAGTACAAACGTGTACGTTATAAGGGAGTCGTCTGTGATCGCTGTGGCGTTGAAGTAACACGTATGAAGGTCCGCCGTGAAAGAATGGGCCATATTGAACTAGCTGCACCAGTTTCACATATATGGTATTTTAAAGGAATTCCAAGCCGTATGGGACTTGTCCTCGACATGTCCCCGCGTGCTTTGGAAGAAATCATTTATTTCGCATCTTATGTTGTAACGGATGTGGGCAGTACGACATTAGATAAAAAGCAACTTCTTTCTGAAAAAGAATACCGTGCATACCGCGAGAAATATGGATCACAATTCCAAGCATCAATGGGTGCGGAAGCCATTAAAAAGTTACTTCAAGATATCGAACTTGAAAAAGAAGTGGAACAGCTTAAAGAAGAACTTAAAACAGCCCAAGGACAACGCCGTACCCGCGCTATTAAGCGTTTGGAAGTACTTGAGGCGTTCCGTCATTCAGGCAACCAACCTGATTGGATGGTTTTAGATGTACTTCCTGTTATTCCGCCTGAGCTGCGCCCAATGGTTCAGCTCGAAGGTGGACGTTTTGCCACTTCAGATCTGAATGACTTATATCGACGTGTAATAAATCGCAACAATCGTTTGAAAAGACTTCTAGACCTTGGAGCACCTAGCATTATCGTGCAAAACGAAAAGAGGATGCTTCAAGAGGCGGTTGACGCCTTAATCGATAACGGTAGAAGAGGAAGACCTGTTACAGGGCCAGGAAACCGTCCACTTAAATCCCTTTCACATATGTTAAAAGGTAAACAAGGGCGTTTCCGTCAAAACTTACTCGGAAAACGTGTTGACTATTCCGGCCGTTCTGTTATCGTTGTTGGCCCTAACTTAAAAATGTACCAATGTGGTTTACCAAAAGAGATGGCGCTTGAGCTATTTAAACCCTTTGTTATGAAGGAACTAGTTGGAAAAGGCCTAGCACACAATATTAAGAGCGCAAAACGAAAAATAGAGCGAGTTCAACCAGAGGTTTGGGATGTACTTGAAGATGTCATCCGCGAACACCCAGTTCTATTAAACAGGGCGCCGACTCTTCATAGACTAGGAATTCAAGCATTTGAGCCTACTCTAGTAGAAGGTAGAGCCATTCGACTCCATCCACTCGTTTGTACAGCTTATAATGCAGACTTTGATGGAGACCAAATGGCTGTTCACGTACCGTTATCAGCGGAAGCGCAAGCGGAAGCACGTTTATTAATGCTTGCGGCTCAAAACATCCTAAATCCGCGTGATGGAAAACCTGTTGTTACTCCATCTCAGGATATGGTACTAGGTAACTATTACTTAACTCTAGAGCGTGAAGGTGCCGATGGTGAAGGAATGGTATTCAGAGATACGAATGAAGCTTTAATTGCGTATCAAAATGGATATGTTCATCTTCATACACGAATTGCAATTCAGGCTAACTCATTAAAAAATGAAAGATTTACGGAAGAACAAAGAAATAGCTTGTTAGTGACAACTGTAGGTAAGTTGATCTTTAATGAGATTCTTCCACCATCATTTCCGTATATTAATGAGCCGACAAATGAAAATTTAGAAGGAAATACACCAGATAAATATTTTGTTCCATCAACCACTAATGTTGCTGAATTTATCAAAGAACAACCACTAGTGGAACCATTCAAAAAGAAGATTTTAGGAAATATCATCTCTGAAATCTTTAAACGTTTCCAAATTACGGAAACTTCGAAAATGCTCGACCGAATGAAAAACCTTGGATTTAAGTATTCCACGAAGGCGGGAATTACAGTCGGGGTATCGGATATCGTCGTATTAGCTGAGAAGGAAACGATTTTGAATGAAGCTCAAAATAAAGTTGATAATGTCATGAAGCAATTTAAGCGTGGTCTCATTACAGAGGAAGAACGCTATGATCGTGTCATTGCCATCTGGAGTGCCGCTAAAGATACAATTCAAAGTAAACTAATGAAAACATTAGAAAAAATGAATCCTATCTTCATGATGAGTGACTCCGGAGCGAGGGGTAACGCTTCTAACTTTACTCAGCTTGCGGGTATGCGTGGTTTGATGGCCAACCCGGCAGGTCGAATTATTGAATTACCAATTAAGTCCAGTTTCCGGGAAGGGTTAACCGTTCTAGAGTACTTTATCTCAACGCACGGAGCACGTAAAGGTCTTGCGGATACAGCATTGAAAACTGCTGACTCTGGGTATTTAACAAGAAGGCTTGTAGATGTTGCACAGGACGTTATTGTTCGTGAGGACGACTGTGGAACGGATCGAGGTCTCCTAGTCGCTGCACTGAAAGACGGTTCTGAAGTAATAGAGCCTCTTGAAGAGCGTTTAATTGGCCGCTATGCAAGGAAGAAAATTGTTCATCCTGATACAGGTCAAGTTCTTGTGTCAGAGAATGAGCTTATAGATGAAGACTTAGCGAAAGACATAGATAATGCGGGAATTCAGGAAGTATGGATTCGTTCTGCATTTACATGTAACACCCGCCATGGCGTCTGTAAAAAATGCTATGGTCGTAATCTAGCTACTGGTTCAGTCGTTGATGTTGGAGAAGCTGTTGGTATTATCGCAGCTCAGTCAATCGGAGAACCAGGAACGCAGTTGACGATGAGGACCTTCCATACAGGTGGGGTTGCGGGAGACGATATAACACAGGGTCTTCCACGTATTCAAGAGTTGTTTGAAGCGCGTAATCCTAAAGGGGTTGCCGTTATTTCTGAAATTAGCGGTGTCGTTACTTCTATTTCGGAAGGGCGCGATCGTCAGCATGAGATTGTTGTTCAAGGTGAAATTGAGGCACGCACATATAATGCACCTTATACTGCGCGCTTAAAAGTTGCGGTTAATGATCAGGTTACACGTGGTCAAGAATTAACAGAAGGGTCAATCGATCCGAAAGAATTACTCCGCATTCGCGATGTCGCTGCGGTTCAAGAATATTTACTTCTTGAAGTACAAAAGGTATACAGAATGCAAGGTGTTGAAATTGGCGATAAGCACGTTGAAGTGATGGTTCGCCAAATGCTTAGAAAAGTGCGTGTATCTGATGCAGGTGATACAAATGTATTGCCAGGTACACTACTTGATGTCCATCAATTTACGGATGCCAATCAAAATGCACTACTGGAAGGGAAACAGCCTGCAACGGGTCGTCCGGTGTTGCTTGGTATTACAAAAGCATCCTTAGAAACGGACTCTTTCCTGTCAGCTGCCTCTTTCCAAGAGACAACCCGCGTTCTTACAGACGCTGCCATCAAAGGGAAGACAGACGAATTACTCGGCTTGAAGGAAAACGTCATTATCGGAAAGCTTGTCCCTGCTGGAACTGGTATGCAAAGATATCGGAAAGCGGTAGCTGTTACGGTAGAGGACGAGGCAGTAAGCGCAGAGTAATGTAAGGGATAATAGATGTTGCTAGTCGGCTCTATAGTCGACTAGCAAATATTTTTTATGTTTTTATTGACATAGAAAATGACAGATGATAATATATTCAAGGTGCTCCTATCATTATACCTGTTACTTTGGAGGATATTGAAAATGTCTTATGAAAAAGTGTCACAGGCAACAAACGTGATCGTAGGAACAAAGCAAACAGTAAGGGCTCTTAAATCAGGGCATGTACTTGAAGTATTCGTTGCATCAGACGCTGATCCGCGAATTGCGGAAAGTATCATTCACACAGCTAAAGAAATGGATGTACCTATTACAATAGTGGACTCTATGAAAAAGCTGGGGAAAGCATGCGGCATTGATGTTGGAGCAACGACTGTTGCCATTATTCAATAAAGGTGTTTTTGCAGTTGACTCACCTGCAAAAACTTGTTTTTTGCCTTAAAAAGAACCACCTGGATGTGTGGGCTTAAGAAAAAGGACGAAGGGAGGAACAAAAATGCCTACAATTAACCAATTAGTGCGCAAAAATAGAAAATCAAAAGTAACAACTTCTGACTCACCTGCACTAAACAAAGGCTATAACAGCTTTAAAAAAGTGAACACAAATGTATCATCACCTCAAAAGCGTGGTGTATGTACTCGTGTTGGTACAATGACTCCAAAAAAACCAAACTCAGCATTGCGTAAATATGCTCGTGTTCGTTTGACTAATGGAATCGAGGTAACTGCTTATATCCCAGGTATCGGCCATAACCTACAAGAGCACAGTGTTGTGCTTATTCGCGGAGGCCGTGTTAAAGACTTGCCGGGTGTGCGTTATCATATCGTTCGTGGAGCACTTGATACAGCTGGCGTTGAAAAACGCGCTCAAAGTCGCTCTAAATACGGTACAAAAAAACCTAAAGTTAAAAAATAATAAATGATTAGATAGAATCATCGAAAGGAGGAACACCGATGCCACGTAAAGGACCTGTATCAAAAAGAGACGTACTGCCAGATCCGATTCACAACTCAAAGCTTGTAACACGTTTGATCAACAAGCTTATGGTAGACGGTAAAAGAGGTAAAGCACAAACAATTCTTTATTCAGCATTTGATCTTATCCAAGACCGTACAGGTAAGGATGCAATGGAAGTATTTGATCAAGCATTGAAAAATATTATGCCAGTATTGGAAGTTAGAGCTCGCCGCGTAGGTGGTGCCAACTACCAAGTACCTGTTGAAGTTCGTCCGGACCGCCGTTCGACTTTAGGGTTGCGCTGGTTAGTAAATTACGCTCGTCTTCGCGGAGAAAAAACGATGGAAGAGCGACTAGCTTATGAAATTATGGATGCTGCCAATAATACTGGAGCTTCTGTTAAAAAGCGTGAAGATATGCATAAAATGGCGGAAGCAAACAAAGCATTCGCACATTATCGCTGGTAAGATATCATTTTATAAAATTTTACTACTCATCCCAGGAAGGAGAAATACGAAATGCCAAGAGAATTCTCCTTAGAAAAGACACGTAATATCGGAATAATGGCTCATATCGACGCCGGTAAAACAACAACTACCGAACGTATTCTTTTCTATACAGGGCGCATTCATAAAATTGGTGAAACGCACGAAGGTGCTTCACAAATGGACTGGATGGAACAAGAGCAGGAGCGCGGTATTACGATTACATCTGCAGCAACAACTGCACAATGGAAAGGCTACCGTGTAAACATCATTGACACACCTGGACACGTAGACTTCACAGTAGAAGTTGAACGTTCTCTTCGTGTACTTGATGGAGCAGTAACTGTACTTGATGCCCAATCAGGCGTTGAGCCTCAAACTGAAACAGTTTGGCGCCAAGCAACAACATACGGTGTTCCACGGATTGTATTCGTTAATAAAATGGATAAAATCGGTGCGGACTTCCTATACTCTGTTAAAACACTTCATGATCGCCTACAAGCGAATGCACACCCAGTTCAACTTCCAATTGGTGCGGAAGATACCTTTACTGGAATGGTTGACCTTGTAGAAATGAAAGCTTGGTTCTATGAAGGCGATGCAGCACTTGATGCTGTTGAAAAGGAAATTCCTGAAGACCTTCGTGACCAAGCTGAAGAAATGCGTGGAAGCTTAATCGAAGCTGTTGCCGACTTTGATGAAGAATTGATGATGAAATATCTCGAAGGAGAAGAAATTTCTTCAGAGGAATTGAAAGCTGCCATTCGTCAAGCAACATTGAAAGTAGAATTCTTCCCAGTTCTTTGCGGAACAGCATTTAAAAACAAAGGTGTTCAGAAGGTACTTGACGCGGTTCTTGATTACCTGCCTGCACCAACTGATATCGAATCAATTAAGGGAATCATTCCTGATACAGAAGAAGAGATTGCCCGTCATGCTGATGACAACGAGCCTTTCTCAGCTCTTGCCTTCAAAGTAATGACCGACCCTTACGTTGGTCGTCTAACGTTTTTCCGTGTATACTCTGGAACATTGAACTCTGGATCTTATGTTCAAAACTCCACGAAAGGTAAACGTGAACGTGTTGGACGTATCTTGCAAATGCACGCCAATCACCGTGAAGAAATCTCTACAGCATATAGTGGAGATATCGCTGCTGCGGTTGGTTTGAAAGACACAGGTACAGGTGACACTCTTTGTGATGAAAAGGATCTAGTTATCCTTGAGTCTATGGAGTTTCCAGAGCCAGTTATCTCCGTTGCGATTGAACCAAAATCAAAAGCGGACCAAGATAAAATGGGTACTGCACTTGGGAAACTTCAAGAAGAGGATCCGACATTCCGTGCGGAAACAAATCCTGAAACAGGCCAAGTCGTTATCTCTGGTATGGGTGAGCTTCACTTAGACATCCTTGTTGACCGTATGAAGCGTGAATTCAAGGTAGAAGCAAACGTTGGTGCACCTCAAGTATCATACCGTGAAACATTCCGTACTTCTGCTGAAGTAGAAGGTAAATTCGTTCGCCAATCCGGTGGTCGTGGTCAATTCGGTCATGTATGGATTGAATTCTCTCCTAACGAAGAAGGAAAAGGCTTCGAATTTGTAAATGGAATCGTGGGTGGGGTTGTTCCACGTGAATATGTCCCTGCTGTACAAGCTGGTCTTGAAGATTCAATGGCGAACGGTGTACTTGCTGGTTACCCATTAATCGACGTTAAAGCAAGACTATTTGACGGTTCTTACCATGATGTTGACTCGAGTGAGATGGCATTTAAAATTGCAGCTTCTATGGCACTTAAAAACGCTGTGAAAAAATGTAACCCAGTATTGCTTGAGCCACTTATGAAAGTTGAAGTCGTAATCCCTGAGGAATACCTTGGAGATATCATGGGTGATATTACATCACGCCGTGGACGTGTAGAAGGAATGGAAGCACGTGGAAACGCACAAGTCGTTAAAGCGTTCGTTCCTCTTGCTGAAATGTTTGGTTATGCAACATCACTTCGTTCTAATACACAAGGTCGTGGAACATATACAATGTTCTTTGATCATTACGAAGAAGTGCCGAAATCAATTTCGGAAGAAATTATCAAAAAAAATAGCGGTCAATAATTGATTTTAAACAATTAATCAAGTATAACTACTATTAGATATGCTAGGAGTCGCTTTAAAATTTCTATTCTAGTTTTAAAGCGCCTCTCATACTTACTATTTTTCTTAATTAAAAGGAGGATTTTCAAATGGCTAAAGCTAAATTTGATCGTTCCAAAGAACATGCTAATATTGGTACTATCGGTCACGTTGACCATGGTAAAACAACTCTTACAGCTGCGATTACAACTGTTATGGCAAAGCGCGGCGGCGGAGAAGCTAAAGGTTATGATATGATTGACAACGCTCCTGAAGAGCGCGAGCGTGGAATTACAATCTCAACTTCTCACGTTGAATATGAAACTGAAAAACGCCACTATGCACACGTTGACTGCCCAGGACATGCTGACTATGTTAAAAACATGATCACTGGTGCTGCTCAAATGGACGGAGCAATTCTCGTTGTTTCTGCTGCAGATGGCCCAATGCCACAAACTCGTGAGCATATTCTTCTTTCTCGTAATGTAGGTGTTCCTTACATCGTTGTATTCATGAACAAATGTGACATGGTTGACGATGAAGAACTTCTTGAATTAGTAGAAATGGAAATTCGCGATCTTCTTTCTGAATATGATTTCCCTGGCGACGACATTCCTGTTGTTAAAGGTTCTGCTCTTAAAGCTCTTGAAGGAGAAGCTGAGTGGGAAGAAAAAATCGTTGAATTAATGGATGCAGTTGATGAGTACGTTCCAACTCCAGAACGCGACACTGACAAGCCTTTCATGATGCCTGTTGAGGATGTATTCTCAATCACAGGTCGTGGTACAGTTGCAACTGGACGTGTAGAGCGTGGACAAGTTAAAGTCGGTGAAGAAGTTGAAATCATCGGTCTTGCTGAAGAATCAAGAAAAGTTGTTGTTACTGGAGTAGAAATGTTCCGTAAGCTTCTTGACTATGCAGAAGCTGGTGATAACATCGGTGCCCTTCTTCGTGGGGTTGCTCGTGAAGACATCCAACGTGGTCAAGTATTAGCGAAGCCTGGTACAATCACGCCACATACAAACTTCAAATCAGAAGTTTACGTATTGTCAAAAGAAGAAGGTGGACGTCACACTCCATTCTTCACAAACTATCGCCCTCAGTTCTACTTCCGTACAACTGACGTAACTGGAATTGTTCATCTTCCAGAAGGCGTAGAAATGGTTATGCCTGGTGACAACGTAGAAATGACTGTTGAATTGATTTCACCAATCGCGATCGAAGACGGAACTCGTTTCTCTATTCGTGAAGGTGGACGTACAGTTGGATCTGGCGTTGTTACAACTATCCAAAAATAATATATCTATATAAGTAGAAAGCAAATGGATGACGATCCATTTGCTTTTTCTATTTCTACTATTACTTTTCTTATATAATTTTATCCTACTTAAAAACTTCAATTATTTTATTTTCTGAATTCAAACAAAGCCTTGATTCTACATGAGAATCTCTGTATAATCGTAGGGGTGCGAAAGTATACGGAAATGTTATAAAAAATATTGCATCTGCCTTATATTTTCTGTATAATAAACAATGTTGGTTTTTGACTGCTATGATGTGGAAGGTTGCTGACACACCCGGCCGCTTTGCCATGGCGAGTGTGTGGGAAATTTTCACGGAGTATGTCTATTTTAAAATAGGCGAAAAGGAGGGAAAGTAATGGCAAAACAAAAAATTCGTATTAGATTAAAGGCATATGATCATAGAATTCTTGATCAATCAGCTGAAAAGATCGTTGAAACAGCAAAACGTTCAGGTGCAAATGTCTCAGGACCAATTCCATTGCCAACTGAGAAAACTGTCTACACAATTCTTCGTGCGGTGCACAAATATAAGGATTCTCGTGAACAGTTCGAAATGCGCACACATAAACGTCTAATTGACATCATCAATCCTACACCACAAACTGTAGATTCATTGATGAGATTAGACTTGCCGTCAGGCGTTGACATTGAAATCAAACTATAATCAATAAATTTAATTGAAAAATCAGGAGGTGTGACTCATGACCAAAGGAATCTTAGGAAGAAAGATTGGAATGACGCAGGTTTTTGCTGAAAATGGTGAATTGATCCCTGTAACAGTAATCGAAGCTGCTCCAAACGTAGTTCTTCAAAAGAAAACAGTTGAAACTGATGGATATGAAGCAGTCCAACTTGGCTTTGAAGACAAGCGCGAGAAGCTTGTGAACAAACCGGCAAAAGGGCACTTTGCTAAAGCAAATACTGCTCCTAAGCGCTTCGTCCGTGAATTTGACGGAATTAATTTAGATGAGTACGAAATTGGTCAGGAAGTCAAGGTTGATATTTTCGCGGAAGGCGATTTAGTAGATGTATCTGGAATTTCTAAAGGTAAAGGATTCCAAGGTGTAATTAAACGCCACGGACAATCACGCGGACCTATGTCCCACGGTTCTCGTTACCATCGTAGACCAGGATCTATGGGAGCTGTTGATCCGGCACGTGTATTTAAACAAAAAGCATTGCCAGGACGTATGGGTGGAGAAAGAATTACGATTCAAAACCTTCCAATCGTAAAGGTTGATGCGGAGCGTAACCTTATTTTAGTAAAAGGTAATGTACCAGGACCTAAAAAAGCGATGCTTGAAATCAAAACAGGAATTAAAGTGAAATAAATATCGTTTAAAGAAAGGAGGAAATAGGAATGCCGAAAGTAGCAGTTTATAACCAAGCTGGATCAAAGGTTGGTGAAATCGACCTTAACGAATCCATTTTTGGTATTGAACCTAATAATCATGTTCTTTTTGAAGCGATTGTTATGCAAAGAGCTTCATTAAGACAAGGAACATCAAAAGTAAAAAACCGTTCTGAAGTTCGCGGTGGCGGACGTAAGCCATGGCGTCAAAAAGGAACAGGCCGCGCTCGTCAAGGTTCGATTCGTTCGCCACAATGGCGTGGTGGTGGAATCGTATTTGGTCCAGTTCCACGTAGCTACAGCTACAAACTTCCTAAGAAAGTTCGCCGTTTAGCAATTAAATCAGCACTTTCAGCTAAAGTTTTGGAAGAAAGCGTAGTAGTACTTGAATCATTGAATTTTGAAGCGCCAAAAACAAAAGAATTCGTGAGCGTTCTTGCTAACCTTCCAGTTGGCAAAAAAGCACTTGTTGTAACTGAAGTGCTTGATGAAAATGTTGCGTTATCTGCAAGAAACATTCCTGGAGTGACAGTCGTTGATGCAAACAATGTATCCGTATTGGATGTTGTTAGCCATAACACACTGATCATGACGAAAGCCGCAGTCGAAAAAGTAGAGGAGGTGCTTGGATAATGGATGCACGTGATGTATTAAAGCGCCCCGTTATCACAGAACGATCTACTGATATTATGGTCGATAAAAAATATACGTTCGAAGTAGACGTAAAGGCGAATAAAACGCAAGTGAAAGATGCAGTCGAAAGCATCTTTGGAGTTAAAGTTGAAAAAGTAAACGTAATGAACTATAAAGGTAAGTTTAAGCGTATGGGCCGTTTTGGCGGATATACAAATAAACGCCGTAAAGCAGTAATTACGTTAACGAAAGACAGCAAGGAAATTGAATTGTTCGAAGTATAATAACGTAATGAAAAAATACCAGAGGAGGGAAAAAAATGGCGATCAAAAAATACAAACCTACCTCAAATGGACGTCGTAATATGACAGCTTTGGATTTTTCTGAAATCACAACTGATACACCAGAAAAATCATTACTAGAGCCTCTTCATAGAAAAGGCGGCCGTAACAACCAAGGTAGAACTACAGTTCGCTTTCGCGGCGGTGGTCATAAGCGCCAATACCGTATTATTGACTTTAAAAGAACTAAAGATGGTATACCAGGGCGCGTTGCTACAATCGAGTATGATCCAAACCGTTCCGCTAATATCGCACTAATCAATTATCATGATGGTGAGAAACGCTATATTTTAGCACCTAAAAACTTGAAAGTCGGCATGGATGTTATGTCTGGTCCAGATGCTGATATTAAAGTAGGAAATGCACTTCCACTTGCAAACATTCCAGTTGGTACAGTAGTGCATAATATCGAATTAAAGCCAGGAAAAGGTGGACAATTAGTCCGTTCTGCAGGTACTTCTGCACAAGTTCTTGGTAAGGAAGGAACAAAATATGTGTTAGTTCGTCTGAACTCAGGTGAGGTTCGCATGATCCTTGCAACTTGCCGTGCGTCTATCGGTCAAGTGGGCAACGAGCAACACGAATTAGTAAATATCGGTAAAGCAGGTCGTTCTCGCTGGTTGGGCAAACGTCCACACGTACGCGGATCTGTTATGAACCCGAACGATCACCCACATGGTGGTGGTGAAGGCCGTACACCAATCGGACGTAAATCACCTGTTACACCTTGGGGTAAACCAACACTTGGTTATAAAACTCGTAAAAAAACGAACAAGTCGGATAAATTTATTGTACGCCGTCGTAAAAAATAACGGGATTAATCTACGGTTCATTGAGGGAACCGTAGTGCAATCACGAAGGGAGGTTCAACCATGGGTCGCAGCCTAAAAAAAGGGCCTTTTGTAGATGAGCATTTAATGAAAAAAGTAGAGAAATTAAGCGAAAGCGACAAGAAACAAGTGATTAAGACTTGGTCTCGCCGTTCAACTATTTTCCCAAACTTCGTAGGAAATACGATTGCTGTCTATGATGGCCGCAAACATGTACCGGTATATATCAGTGAGGATATGGTAGGCCATAAGCTTGGTGAATTTGCACCAACTCGCGCATATAGAGGCCATGCCGCTGATGATAAAAAAACAAGACGCTAATGAGAGGAGGGCATCCTGATGCAAGCTAAAGCTGTTGCAAGAACAGTGCGAATTGCTCCTCGTAAAGCACGTTTAGTAGTTGATCTTATTCGAGGAAAGCAAGTGGGCGAAGCAGTTGCAATTTTGAAATTAACACCAAAAGCTGCCTCCCCAATCGTAGAGAAACTTTTAAAATCTGCCGTAGCAAATGCAGAGCACAATTATGATATGGACGTAAACAATCTTTTGGTTTCTGCGGCATTTGTTGACGAAGGTCCAACAATGAAACGATTCCGTCCGCGTGCGCAAGGTCGTGCGAGCCAGATTAACAAACGCACTAGCCACATTACAATCGTGGTATCAGAAAAGAAGGAGGGATAATTAGTGGGTCAAAAAGTAAATCCAATCGGTATGCGTATCGGCGTTATCCGTGACTGGGAATCCAAATGGTACGCTGACAAAGATTATGCAACGTTACTCCACGAAGACATTAAAATTCGTGAATATATTACAAAGCGTTTGTCTGATGCTTCTGTTTCAAGTGTTGAAATTGAGCGTGCTGCAAATCGCGTAAACATCACAATCCACACTGCTAAGCCAGGTATGGTTATCGGAAAAGGTGGAAGCGAAGTTGAAGCATTGCGTAAAGCATTGAACGAACTAACAAACAAACGTGTACACATTAATATTATTGAAATTAAAAGAGCTGATCTTGATGCGAAGCTCGTAGCTGAAAATATTGCACGTCAATTGGAAAATCGTGTATCTTTCCGTCGTGCTCAAAAACAAGCGATCCAACGCACTATGCGTGCAGGCGCTTTTGGAATTAAAACACAAGTATCCGGCCGTCTAGGTGGAGCGGATATTGCTCGTGCTGAACACTACAGCGAAGGAACAGTTCCACTTCATACACTTCGCGCTGACATCGACTATGCACATGCTGAAGCAGATACAACTTACGGCAAGCTCGGCGTTAAAGTATGGATTTATCGTGGAGAGGTCCTTCCAGAAAAGAAAAAATCTGTGGAAGGAGGAAAATAATCATGTTATTGCCTAAACGCGTTAAGTATCGTCGCGAACATCGCGGAAAAATGCGTGGTCGTGCAAAAGGCGGTACAGAAGTTGCCTTTGGCGAATACGGCTTACAAGCTCTAGAAGCTTCTTGGATTACGAATCGTCAAATTGAAGCCGCAAGGATTGCAATGACTCGTTTCATGAAACGTGGCGGTAAAGTTTGGATTAAAATTTTCCCTCACAAACCATATACAGCAAAACCACTTGAAGTACGTATGGGATCCGGTAAAGGTGCCCCTGAAGGATGGGTTGCAGTAGTAAAACCTGGCAAGATTATGTTCGAAATTGCTGGTGTATCAGAAGAGGTGGCACGTGAAGCGCTTCGTCTTGCTGCACACAAACTTCCAGTCAAATGTAAATTTGTAAAACGAGAAGAAATTGGTGGTGAACGTAATGAAGGCTAATGAAATCCGTGACTTAACCACTGCCGAAATTGAACAAAACGTAAAATCATTGAAGGAAGAATTATTTAACCTTCGCTTCCAATTAGCTACTGGGCAACTTGAAAACACTGCCCGTCTTCGCGAAGTTCGCAAAGAAATTGCTCGTATGAAAACTGTGATTCGTGAAAGAGAGCTTGAAGTTAATAATCGATAATCGGAGAGGAGGTTTGCGAGATGAGTGAACGCAACCAGCGTAAAGTCTACACAGGACGCGTTGTTTCCGACAAGATGGATAAAACCGTAACTGTTATGGTTGAAACGTACAAAAAGCATTCATTATACGGCAAACGCGTAAAGTACTCTAAAAAATTCAAAGCACATGATGAGCAAAACGAAGCTAAAATTGGCGACGTTGTACGAATCATGGAAACACGCCCACTTTCAGCAACTAAACGTTTCCGTTTAATTGAGGTTGTTGAGAAAGCAGTCATTATTTAATTAATTGTTTCGGATATAAGTGTTCCGAAGGGAGGTAAACTAGATGATTCAACAAGAATCTCGTTTAAAAGTGGCTGACAACTCTGGTGCCCGTGAAGTTTTAACAATCAAAGTCTTAGGCGGATCAGGCCGTAAGACTGCGAATATTGGCGATGTAATCGTCTGTACAGTAAAACAAGCAACACCAGGCGGCGTTGTCAAAAAAGGTGATGTAGTTAAAGCTGTAATCGTTCGTACAAAAAGTGGTGCGCGCCGTGCGGATGGTTCTTATATCAAGTTCGATGAAAATGCATGCGTCATAATTCGTGACGACAAGGCTCCTCGAGGAACTCGTATCTTCGGACCAGTTGCTCGTGAACTTCGTGATAATAACTTTATGAAAATCGTATCTTTAGCACCAGAAGTTCTTTAATAAATCTAGATTCACCCATTCAAGGAGGTGCGATTCAATGCATGTCAAAAAAGGTGACAAAGTAATGGTCATCACAGGCAAAGACAAAGGGAAAACAGGTACAGTATTAGCTTCATTCCCGAAAAAAGACCGTGTGCTTGTCGAAGGTGTGAACATTGTTAAAAAGCATTCAAAACCTTCTCAAGATAATCCACAAGGTGGAATCATCAATCAAGAAGCGGCAATACATGTTTCTAATGTGATGTTGCTGGATCCTAAAACAAACGAACCAACTCGTGTTGGTTACGAAGTAGTTAATGGCAAAAAAGTACGTGTAGCTAAAAAATCAGGTGTAGCATTAGATAAATAGTTCTTAGATGAAGGGAGGTACACTACATGAACCGCCTAAAGGAAAAATATCAAAAAGAAGTAACTCCTGCTCTCATGAGCAAGTTCAATTACAAATCTATTATGGAAGTACCTAAAATTGACAAAATTGTTATCAACACAGGAGTTGGCGATGCTGTACAAAATGCGAAAGTTTTAGACAACGCTGTTGAAGAACTTAGCTTAATTACAGGTCAAAAACCGGTTGTAACAAGAGCAAAAAATTCAATCGCAGGATTCCGCCTACGTGAAGGTATGCCAATTGGTGCAAAAGTTACTCTTCGCGGAGAGCGTATGTATGAGTTTTTCGACAAACTAGTTTCAGTTTCCCTTCCACGTGTACGTGACTTCCGTGGAATCTCTAAAAAAGCATTCGACGGTCGTGGAAACTATACACTAGGTGTTAAAGAACAACTCATCTTCCCTGAAATTGATTATGATAAAGTGAGCAAAGTTCGTGGTATGGATATCGTTATCGTTACAACTGCGAACACTGACGAGGAAGCTCGTGAACTACTGACTGCATTTGGAATGCCGTTCCAAAAGTAATCGCTAAATAAGGGAGGCGAAAACGTGGCTAAAAAATCTATGATCGTAAAGCAGAAACGTACTCAAAAGTTTAAAGTTCAAGAATACACTCGTTGCGAACGTTGCGGCCGTCCACATTCCGTCATTCGTAAATTTAAACTTTGCCGTATTTGTTTCCGTGAACTAGCTTATAAGGGTCAAATTCCTGGCGTTAAAAAAGCCAGCTGGTAAGACCGAATTTGGGAAGGAGGTAAAATAAATGGTTATGACTGATCCAATTGCAGATTTGCTAACACGCATCCGCAACGCGAATATGGTCCGACATGAGAAGTTGGAAGTTCCTGCTTCTAATATTAAAAAAGATATCGCTGAAATCCTCAAACGTGAAGGGTTTGTACGTGATGTTGAATATATCGAAGATAACAAGCAAGGCATCATTCGTATTTTCTTAAAGTATGGTGCAAACAATGAGCGCGTCATTACAGGCTTAAAGCGTATCAGTAAACCTGGTTTGCGTGTATATGCAAAAGCTGATGAGGTTCCTAAAGTACTGAACGGTCTTGGTATCGCACTTGTATCTACATCACAAGGCGTATTGTCTGATAAAGAAGCAAGAGCGAAGCAAGTTGGCGGAGAAGTACTCGCATACGTATGGTAATATCTTTTTGAAGAACGGAGGTGCAAGAAAATGTCTCGTATTGGGAAAAAACCAATTGAAATTCCTGCAGGCGTAACAGTGACAAAGAGTGAATCTACTGTAACTGTTAAAGGTCCTAAAGGTGAATTAACAAACACATTTAATTCAGATATCGCAATCAATATCGAAGATAACGTTATCAACGTTACTCGTCCTTCAGAAGCGAAAGAACACCGTTCCCTTCATGGAACAACTCGTTCCCTTATCGCGAATATGGTAGAGGGCGTTTCTAAAGGTTTTGAAAAAACTCTTGAATTAGTTGGGGTAGGATACCGTGCGCAAAAACAAGGCAACAAACTTGTATTGAACGTAGGATATTCACATCCTGTTGAATTCGAACCTGAAGCTGGAGTTGAGATTGAAGTTCCGGCTAACACAAAAATTATCGTTAAAGGTTTTAACAAAGAAAAAGTTGGTGCACTTGCATCCAACATCCGCGCGGTACGTCCACCTGAGCCATATAAAGGCAAAGGAATTCGCTATGAAGGTGAAAACGTACGACGCAAAGAAGGTAAGACTGGTAAATAATGCCGCTTAGGCTACTTGAAAGGAGTGACTCGTAATGATCACTAAGCAAGATAAGAACAAAGTGCGTCAAAAAAGACATGCACGTGTACGCTCTAAACTAAGTGGAACTGAAATGCGTCCTCGACTAAATGTATATCGTTCCAATAAAAATATTTACGCTCAATTGATTGATGATGAAACAGGCGTAACATTAGCCAGCGCTTCTACACTTGATAAAGATTTTGTACCCGAGTCTTCAGGTAATGTTGAAGCGGCTCAAAAAGTGGGAGAGTTAATCGCTAAGCGTGCAGTTGATAAAGGTTTTAAATCAGTTGTTTTTGATCGTGGCGGATATTTATACCATGGACGTGTAAAAGCTTTAGCAGAAGCAGCACGTGAAAACGGACTTGAATTTTAATCGAAAAAGGAGGGACACAATAGATGCGTCAAATCGATGCTAACAAACTTGAACTTGAAGAACGCGTAGTTACAGTTAACCGTGTAGCGAAGGTTGTAAAGGGTGGACGTCGTTTCCGTTTTACAGCATTAGTCGTTGTCGGTGATAAAAACGGCCATGTCGGTTTTGGTACAGGGAAAGCACAAGAAGTTCCAGATGCCATCCGCAAGGCAATTGAAGATGCAAAGAAAAACCTCATCGTAGCTCCGATTGTAGGAACAACTATTCCTCATGAAGTAATCGGGCGTTTCGGCGGCGGTCAGATTTTACTAAAGCCAGCTAGTGAAGGTACAGGAGTTATTGCAGGTGGACCAGTCCGTGCAGTGCTTGAGCTTGCAGGTGTATCTGACATTACTTCTAAATCACTTGGTTCTAGCACACCAATCAATATGGTTCGTGCAACAATCGAAGGAATTAAAAATTTAAAACGTGCTGAGGACGTAGCGAAGTTACGTAATAAAACAGTAGAAGAACTATTAGGTTAAGGAGGGAATCATGATGGCGAAAACAATAGCAATTACCCTCACTAAGAGCTTAATCGGCCGCACTGTGGGCCAACGTGAAACTGTCAAGGCACTAGGACTCCGTAAATTGCATCAAACAGTTGAGCATAATGACAATGAAGCAATCCGCGGAATGATCAATAAAGTTTCCCATCTAGTTACTGTTAAAGAACAGTAATTCATTTTTTAATAATAAGGAGGTGCCAACTATGAAACTTCATGAGCTAAAACCTGCTGAAGGATCCCGCAAGGAGCGAAACCGCGTTGGGCGAGGCATCGGTTCAGGTAACGGAAAAACTGCTGGTAAAGGCCATAAAGGGCAAAATGCTCGTTCTGGCGGCGGCACTCGTCTTGGATTTGAAGGTGGTCAAACACCATTATTCCAACGTTTGCCAAAGCGCGGTTTTACAAATATTCACCGTAAAGAATTTGCTATCGTGAACCTTGATGCATTAAATCGCTTTGAAGACGGTACGGAAGTAACTCCAGAACTTCTGATTGAAACAGGTGTTGTACGCAACGAAAAATCGGGAATAAAAATTCTTGCTAAAGGCAACATCGAGAAAAAGCTTACTGTAAAAGCGAACAAATTCTCCTCTGCTGCTAAAGAGGCGATTGAGGCTGCCGGCGGTAAAACTGAGGTGATTTAATTAATGTTTCAGACAATCTCCAATTTTATGCGCGTAGGTGACATTAGAAGGAAAATTCTATTCACCTTGTTAATGTTAGTTGTATTTCGTTTAGGTGCTTTCATACCTGTTCCAAATGTAGATGCTAAAGTGCTTCAAATGCAAGATCAAGCCAGCTTGTTTGGTTTCATGAATATATTTGGCGGTGGCGCTCTTCAAAATTTCTCCATTTTTGCAATGGGAATCATGCCATACATTACAGCATCCATTATCGTGCAGCTTTTACAAATGGATGTTGTACCAAAATTCACTGAATGGTCCAAGCAAGGTGAAGTAGGAAGACGAAAGCTTGCACAGTTTACACGCTACTTCACAATTGTTCTCGGTTTGATTCAAGCAGTCGGAATGTCATTTGGTTTCAACCGAATGACAGGCTTGCAGCTCATCAAAAACCCTAGCTTAGGCACATATGTAATAATTGCCATTGTGCTCACAGCTGGTACTGCATTTCTAATGTGGCTTGGGGAAGAAATTACATCTAAAGGTGTTGGCAACGGAATCTCAATTATCATCTTTGCAGGGATTGTTGCAGGTATTCCAAACGCAGTAAATCAGATTTACGCTCAGCAGTTCCAAGGTGCAGGAGAGCAGCTTTTCTTAAGAATCGTAATTATGCTGCTCATCATACTCGCTATTATTGCTATTATAGTTGGTGTTGTATTCGTACAGCAGGCACTGCGAAAAATTCCGATTCAGTATGCGAAACGGATGGATGGACGCAGCCCGGTTGGCGGTCATAATACACACTTGCCAATGAGAGTAAATGCAGCTGGAGTTATTCCAGTTATTTTTGCGAGTGCATTTATGGTGACTCCACAGACGATCACCACATTCTTTGGCTCTGGTGATGTAGCTAGCACCATTCAATACATTTTCGATCATACGAAACCGATTGGAATGGTGATTTATTTTGCACTCATCATTGCTTTCACTTATTTCTATGCATTTGTTCAAGTGAATCCGGAACAAGTAGCTGAAAATTTAAAGAAACAAGGCGGATATATTCCAGGTATTCGACCAGGAAAAAACACCCAAGAGTATTTGACGAGAGTTTTATATCGGTTAACCTTCGTTGGTGCACTTTTCTTAGCGTTCATCTCTATATTACCTGTCTTCTTCATTAAATTTGCAGGCTTGCCTCAATCAGCACAAATTGGTGGAACGAGCCTTTTGATTGTTGTAGGGGTTGCGCTTGAAACAATGAAACAATTGGAAGCCCAGCTGGTGAAGCGTCACTATAAAGGCTTCATTAAATAATCGAAATGGATTTAGGAACAAGCAGATTGTTCCTGAACCCATTTAGATGTTGGGGGCGGTACAAATGAATTTAGTTCTAATGGGCCTTCCCGGTGCTGGTAAAGGCACACAGGCCGATAAAATTGTAGAAAAATATGGGGTCCCTCATATTTCTACAGGAGATATGTTTCGCGCTGCCATGAAAGAAGGCACGGAACTCGGATTAAAAGCTAAGTCCTTTATGGATAAAGGTGAACTCGTTCCGGATGAAGTTACCATAGGCATCGTTCGTGAACGATTAAATAAAAACGATTGTGTTAATGGCTTCCTGTTAGACGGATTTCCTAGAACGGTTGCCCAAGCAGAAGCGCTTGAAAACATTCTAGTTGAAATTGGCAAAAAAATAGATTATGTCATTAACATCCAAGTGGATCAAAGCATACTGATGGAGCGCCTTACTGGTCGCCGCATTTGCAAAAGCTGTGGGGCTACTTACCATCTTGTGTTCAATCCACCAGCTAAACAAGGTGTTTGTGATCGCTGTGCGGGTGAACTTTATCAACGCCCAGATGATAATGAAGATACAGTCCAAAATCGTCTTGAAGTCAATATGAAACAGACTCAGCCGCTTCTTGATTTTTATGAAGAAAAAGGCTATCTGAAAAATATCAATGGCCAGCAGCATATTGATCAAGTGTTCTCAAAGATTGATTTACTGCTTAAAGGTTTGATATAATGATTATTTGTAAAACCCCTCGTGAAATAGAAATCATGAGAGAAGCTGGCAGAATAGTTGCATTGACTCATCAGGAACTGCAAAAGCATATTCAGCCAGGTATTACAACAAAAGAACTAGATGCGATTGCAGAAAAGTTCATTTTAAGTTTCGATGCATTTCCTTCTTTCAAAGGTTACAATGGGTTTCCCGGCAGCGTGTGTGCGTCCGTCAATGAGGAACTCGTTCATGGAATCCCAGGGAATCGGGTGTTAAAAGACGGTGACATTATCAGTCTTGATATTGGAGCCGAAATTAACGGTTACCATGGTGATTCAGCATGGACCTATCCAGTCGGAAACATCGATGCCGAAACAAAAAAACTTCTTGACGTCACAGAAAAATCTCTCTATCTTGGCTTAGAAGAGGCAAAGCCGGGTGTACGTCTTTCTAATATATCTTATGCGATTCAATCATATGTAGAAGCGGGTGGATTTTCAATTGTCCGTGAATATGTCGGACATGGAATAGGCCAGAATTTACATGAGGATCCGCAAATTCCTCACTACGGTCCGCCAAATAAAGGCCCTCGTTTAAGACCCGGAATGGCGCTTTGCATTGAACCGATGGTAAATGCAGGCAGCCGTTATGTGAGAACTTTAGCGGATAATTGGACTGTTGTTACAATTGATGGAAAAAGGTGTGCGCATTTTGAACACACGATAGCCATTACAGAAACTGGTTACGAGATTTTAACAAGAATTTAAGCGTAGGTGATCTGGTTGAATGAGTCTGATTCGACCCCCCGTATAGGTCAAATTGTGCTTATCAATAAGGGCCGGGACGCAGGACAATTCGCGGTTATTATCCGACACATCGATGAACGGTTCGTTCTAATTGCGGATGGGGATAGAAGAAAATTCGATAGTCCAAAAAAGAAGAACATCCAACATCTTACATGTTACAACTATGTTTCTACGGAAGTTCGAAACAGTTTAATGGAAGCAGGTAGAGTCACAAACGGGAAGCTTAGATGGGCACTTGGTAAATTTGTGGAAGAGGAATTGGATGTTTTAGAGAAGGGAGATAGCTTGAATGGCGAAAGAAGATGTAATTGAAGTTGAAGGAACTGTTGTTGACACTTTGCCAAACGCAATGTTTAAGGTAGAATTAGAAAATGGCCATACGGTTCTTGCCCATGTATCTGGGAAAATCCGCATGCATTTTATTCGTATACTGCCTGGCGACAAAGTTACAGTGGAACTTTCTCCGTATGATTTGACACGCGGAAGAATCACATACCGTTTTAAATAAACTATAATGCACTCCGGACTACTAAGGAGGTTATAAAACATGAAAGTCAGACCATCTGTAAAGCCAATCTGCGAGAAATGTAAAGTAATACGCAGAAAAGGCAAAGTAATGGTTATTTGTGAAAACCCAAGACATAAACAAAAACAAGGATAAAGGAGGTGCGCATTATTTATGGCACGTATTGCTGGTGTAGACATTCCACGTGAAAAACGTGTAGTCATTTCTTTAACATATATTTATGGAATCGGTAAAAACACAGCTTCAAAAGTACTTGCTGAGGCTGGTGTTTCAGAAGATACACGCGTTCGCGATTTAACAGATGAAGAGCTCGGAAAAATCCGCGATATCATTGATAAGCTAAAAGTTGAAGGTGACCTTCGCCGTGAAGTTTCCTTAAACATTAAACGTCTAATGGAAATCGGTTCATACCGTGGCCTTCGTCATCGTCGTGGTCTTCCTGTTCGCGGGCAAAACACGAAAAACAACGCTCGTACTCGTAAAGGCCCTCGTAAAACAGTAGCAGGTAAGAAAAAATAATTGGTAAAGGAGGTAACTTGCTAACATGGCACGTAAAACTAATACTCGTAAACGTCGTGTGAGAAAGAATATCGACACTGGTATAGCACACATTCGTTCTACATTTAACAATACAATCGTAACAATCACTGATTCACAAGGTAATGCTATCTCTTGGTCTTCTGCTGGAGCACTTGGTTTTAAAGGTTCACGTAAATCTACACCATACGCTGCGCAAATGGCTGCAGAAACAGCTGCTAAGACGTCTATTGAACATGGGATGAAAACTCTTGAAGTTACAGTAAAAGGCCCTGGTGCAGGTCGTGAAGCTGCTATCCGCGCTTTGCAAGCTGCAGGACTTGAAGTTACTGCAATTAGAGACGTTACTCCTGTTCCACATAACGGATGCCGTCCGCCAAAACGTCGTCGTGTATAATGATTCTTGTATAAAGTAAATATTCTTTGGCTATAATGGGAGAATATGCAATTTATGCTCGTAAGGAATCAATTCTTCATCCAGTTGTTGCACAAATGGGAATGTAACAAGGGGAATTTCGGGAAAATACACTCCGAGATTTCGACGTTTTGAAGGAGGGTATATTTGAATGATCGAAATGGAAAAGCCGAAAATTGAAACGATTGAGATCAGCGATGATGCTAAATATGGAAAGTTCGTTATAGAACCACTTGAGCGTGGATATGGTACTACTTTGGGTAACTCCTTACGTCGTATCCTATTATCATCTCTTCCTGGTGCTGCTGTTACATCTATTCAAGTTGAAGGTGTACAACATGAATTTTCTACAATAGAGGGTGTTGTCGAAGATGTTACCTCTATCATCCTTAATATAAAGAAACTAGCTTTGAAAGTATATTCTGACGAGGAAAAGACTTTAGAAATCGATGTACAAGGTGAAGGTGTAGTAAAAGCGTCTGATATTATGCATGACAGCGATGTGGAAATTCTTAATCCTGACTTGCACATTGCGACATTAAGCGAGAATGCTAATTTCCGTTTACGCATGAATGCTAGACGAGGCCGCGGATATACACCAGCTGATCTAAATAAAAGAGATGACCTGCCAATCGGTGTCATTCCAATTGATTCAATCTATACTCCGGTATCACGTGTCAACTATCAAGTTGAAAATACACGTGTTGGACAAATGACTAACTATGACAAGCTTTCACTGGATGTATGGACAGATGGAAGCATCGGACCGAAGGAAGCTATTTCTTTAGGTGCAAAAATTTTAACTGAACATCTGAATATCTTCGTTGGATTAACGGATGAAGCTCAGCATGCTGAAATTATGGTGGAAAAAGAAGAAGATCAGAAGGAAAAAGTTCTAGAAATGACTATTGAAGAACTCGATCTTTCCGTCCGTTCTTATAACTGCTTAAAGCGCGCTGGAATCAATACGGTTCAAGAACTGGCTAATAAGACAGAAGAAGATATGATGAAAGTTCGTAACTTAGGAAGAAAATCGTTGGAAGAAGTAAAAGCCAAATTAGAAGATCTTGGCCTCGGCCTTCGTAAAGACGACTGACCTCCTAATTAAAGGTTAATCAACCTCTATATTGTTTGAACGTATATAAATATTATCAACGAAGGAGGGAAACTCGATGGGTTATAGAAAACTAGGACGTACGAGCTCTCAACGTAAAGCGATGCTTCGTGATTTAACGACAGATTTAATTATTAGCGAACGTATTGAAACAACTGAAGCGCGCGCGAAAGAACTTCGCTCAGTTGTAGAAAAAATGATCACTCTTGGAAAACGTGGTGACTTGCATGCACGACGTCAAGCAGCAGCATTCGTCCGCCACGAAGTAGCTAATGCTGAAACAAACCAAGATGCCGTTCAAAAACTATTTGCTGACATCGCTCCACGTTATGCAGAGCGCCAAGGTGGATACACTCGTATCATGAAGCTTGGACCTCGTCGCGGTGACGGTGCACCAATGGTTGTTATTGAATTAGTATAATACTTTCTTTCACTGAAAGGGCAGGGCGCTAAGATCTTGCCCTTTTAATAGATAGCGAAAGCGCTGCAATTTTGATAAACGTAGAATGATAAAGCTAAAAAGAGCGTTACGATAGGCACTTAAGTTCTATTTTCCAAAGAAAACTGCCTGCACTTTTCAATTAGGTGACCCTGTCTAGCTCAATGCGCCTCCTCCCCTTATTCTGAATCAATCCTAGGATTGGAAACTGTTATAGCGGTTTCATGGAGTGAGGTGCAGGCTTTTTTTCTATTTATAGAACTTTTTTAGGATTAGCTGAGTTAGAGCTGAGAGGAGTAAGGACATGGCTTCATCACCCGTTATTTCTATAAATGACGTTTCATTTAAATACGAGGGACAGGTATCATATGCCTTGAACGATGTATCTATATCGGTAGCAGAAGGTGAATGGTTAGCGATTGTCGGCCATAATGGGTCAGGCAAATCCACATTGGCAAAAATTTTAAATGGTCTGCAATTTCCTGAGAGCGGAAGCGTGTTAGTTGATGGTATAGAACTATCTATAGATTCGGTTTGGGATATTCGCAAATTGGTAGGAATGGTTTTTCAAAGCCCCGATAATCAATTTGTAGGCGCAACAGTCCAAGATGATGTGGCTTTTGGGTTAGAGAACAATGGAGTCCCACATGAAGAAATGTTAGTACGAGTAAAAAAAGCTCTGGAACATGTTTCGATGATTGATTTTCTTGACCAAGAGCCACACCATCTATCTGGTGGTCAAAAGCAAAGGGTTGCCATTGCAGGAGTTATAGCACTTCAGCCAAAAGTAATCATTCTTGATGAAGCAACATCCATGCTTGATCCTTTAGGGCGTGAAGAAGTCATTAAGACTGTAAGGGAATTGAAGGATGAACAAGGCTTAACAGTTATTTCTATCACACACGATTTGGAAGAGGCCGCACAGGCTGATCGAATTGTGGTAATGAATAAAGGGACTGTCTATTCAGAGGGGATTCCGGATGAGATTTTCCTTCTGGAAGAAGAATTGATTCAACTTGGACTCGACATTCCCTTTCCAATTAAGATGGTTAAAGCTTTGCGAGAAAAAGGCTTTGAGGTACCAAGAAACTATTTGACAGATGCAGAGTTGGTGAATGAGTTATGGACATTACACTTCAGCAAGTAGAATACAAGTACCAGATTAATACTCCGTTTGAACGGCTCGCCATTCACGATGTTAATATATCAATTCCTCATGGAACTTTTTTGTCTCTCATTGGTCATACTGGTTCTGGGAAATCTACGGTGCTCCAACATTTAAATGCACTGTTAAAGCCAACAAAAGGACAGGTTCGTATAGGAGATCGTGTCATCAATGCAGAGAAAAAAGAAAAAAATCTCAGACCGATCAGACAAAAAGTAGGGATTGTCTTTCAATTTCCGGAGCATCAGCTCTTTGATGAAACGGTTGAGAAAGATATATGTTTTGGTCCAATGAATTTTGGCGTTTCTGAGGAAGAAGCGAAACGAAGAGCAAGAGAGTTAATAGGTGAGGTTGGACTTCCCGAAGAGGTACTGCAAAAATCACCATTTGACTTGTCAGGTGGTCAAATGCGCCGTGTGGCGATTGCCGGGGTGCTCGCGATGGAACCTGAAGTCCTGGTTTTAGACGAGCCGACTGCGGGTTTAGATCCTAGAGGACGCACCGAAATTATGGACATGTTTTATCGACTCCATAAGCAAAAAGGCTTATCTACTATACTAGTAACGCACAGTATGGAAGATGCAGCTAAATACGCGGATGAGATTGTCATCATGCACCGCGGTCAAGTAAAAAAGACGGCTGATCCACGAACCATTTTCTCAAACCCAGAGGAATTATTGGAACTAGGATTAGATGTACCTGATGTGGTTAAATTTCAATATATGCTTGAACGAAAGATGAATAGAAAAGTAGGAAAAACCTGCTTAACCATTGAAGAACTTTCTGAAGCATTAAAAGAAATGCAAGAGCGAGGTGATTCGCTATGATGGAGAAAATGATTTTTGGCCGCTATATACCAGGGAATTCAGTACTCCACCGCCTCGATCCACGTGCAAAGCTATTATTTGTTTTCGGCTTTATTTGTATTATTTTTCTAGCAAATAATATTTATACGTATGGTGTACTCGTACTATTTGTTGGCCTGATTATTCTAATGGCAAATATCAATATCAAGTTTTTGATTAATGGTTTGAAACCAGTCCTTATTCTCGTCATATTCACCTTTTTCCTGCAGATTTTTTTCAATAAAGAAGGAAATGTCATTTTCTCATTAGGTTTCCTCAATATTTATGAAGAAGGTCTACGACTAGCAGTATTTATATCTCTAAGGTTTACTTTACTTGTTTTTGTTACATCCTTATTAACATTAACAACTACGCCAATAACATTGACTGACGGGATTGAAAGCTTGTTGAATCCGTTAAAAAAGGTAAGATTCCCTGTCCACGAACTAGCGCTAATGATGTCCATTTCCTTACGATTTATCCCAACCTTGATGGATGAAACCGATAAAATTATGAAAGCACAAATGGCAAGAGGCGTCGATTTTACAGGAGGACCATTCAAGGAGAGGATAAAAGCCGTCATTCCGTTGCTTATTCCGCTTTTTGTCAGTGCGTTTAAACGAGCAGAAGAGCTGGCAACAGCAATGGAAGCTAGGGGATATCGCGGTGGTGAAGGACGTACAAAATACCGTCTTTTAACTTGGGGTGCTCCTGACACAACAGCAGCAGGCACCTTGATCCTATTAACAGTCATACTGATCTTTTTAAGATCTTGAGAAGGATTGAAAAACATGCAACGATATAAAGGGATTGTCGCGTACGACGGATCGGGTTTTTCCGGGTATCAAATCCAGCTGAATGGAAGAACAGTTCAAGAAGAGCTCGAAAAGGCACTTAGAAAAATGCATAAGGGAAATGCAGTTAGTGTCGTTGCTTCTGGTCGTACGGATGCAGGGGTACATGCGAAAGGTCAAGTCATCCATTTTGATTCAGCATTGCAGCTGCCATCAGAGCGCTGGGTCAATGCATTAAATGGGCTATTGCCGGGGGATGTTTCGGTTATGAAAGTGGTATCTGTTGCCCCGGGTTTCCACGCGCGATTTGATGCTACTGGAAAGATGTATAAATACGTTGTGTACACAGGTTCCGTTCGTGATCCGTTCAAGCGCCATTACGCTGCTTTTCATCCTTTTAAGATTGATATTGACAAATTGAGGAAAGCGGCTGAACTCTTAGTCGGCACACATGACTATACAAGCTTCTGTTCTGCTAAAACGAATAAGGAAAATAAAGTGAGAACCGTCTCCTCTATTGAAATTGAACAAAACGCTGACGAAATTGTTTTTACCTTTACCGGCAATGGCTTTCTGTACAATATGGTACGGATCATGGTAGGGACATTGCTTGGCGTTGCGTCAGGGAAGATTGAACTTAATAGCATCCCGGCAATTTTAGCAGGGCGAGATCGTATCCTCGCAGGTAAGACTGCACCCGCTGAAGGTTTGTATTTGTGGGAGGTTTATTACTGAGTTTTTTAGGGGCTTCTACTTTCATCTAGGAGTAATGTTGAAATTGTGATTGCGCTTGGCAAAGGCTGGATAAATAGAAGAAAAGGTGAATATATCATTGAGGTAGTTCGCCGCTGAATCCCAGTCGCTTAATGACTCAAATCCCCAATTTCCTTTTGATTTGGGGTAAAATCGCAACTGGAGAAAGATTTTGCTGTAATTGTTAACTTTTCGGTGATAATTGGTGAGATCTGAAACATGATTGATGATGGTTTAATAATAATTGCTGAAATTGGAGCTTTATTTGATGAATTTCAAGCATTCATTGTTGAAATTCGAAGCAAGATTGATCATTGGTGAATTTTTTCTTTAAACAACTTCACCTGGTGTTCAAATATTTCTTGACTTTGCTTGCCAAAAACGATATCATATCCTATGGTATTGTTTTTAACCCCACGATAAGCCCCGGAAACTTATTGTGATTGAAATAAATACGAACTTGGAATTTTTTTATATTTGGGAGGGTAACAAATGCGTACTACGTATATGGCTAAAGCCAGTGAAATCGAACGTAAATGGTACGTTGTAGACGCTGAAGGCAAAACTCTTGGCCGTCTTGCATCAGAAGTAGCGTCCATTTTGCGCGGTAAACATAAACCAACTTTCACGCCACATGTTGATACTGGCGATCACGTAATTCTTATTAACGCTGATAAAATCGAATTAACTGGTAAGAAACTATCTGACAAAATCTATTACCGCCATTCAGGATTTGCAGGCGGCTTGAAAACTAGAACTGCTGGAGAAATGCGTGCTAAGTATCCAACAAAAATGCTTGAGCTTGCAATCAAAGGCATGCTTCCTAAGGGATCTTTAGGACGTCAAATGGGTAAAAAATTACACGTTTATGCTGGTGCAGAACATCCACACCAAGCGCAAAAACCGGAAGTATACGAGCTTCGCGGGTAAATTAAAGGGAGGGCATTATATTGGCACAAGTTCAATACTATGGTACAGGTCGCCGTAAGAGCTCTGTTGCCCGCGTACGTTTAGTACCAGGCGAAGGCCGTATCATTATTAACGATCGTGAAGTAGAAGACTATATTCCATTCGCGGCTTTACGCGAAGTCATTAAACAGCCACTTGCAGCAACTGAAACAGTAGGAAACTACAACGTACTTGTTTCTGTAAAAGGCGGCGGTTATACAGGTCAAGCAGGAGCTATCCGTCACGGAATCGCTCGTGCATTGCTTGAAGCAGATCCTGAATACCGTGGAACTCTTAAGCGTGCAGGTTTACTAACTCGTGACCCACGTATGAAAGAACGTAAAAAATACGGTCTTAAAGGCGCACGTCGTGCACCACAGTTCTCAAAGCGTTAATCTTTATAAAAACATTGAAATATCAACGTTTACAGGCTATCTCATTTATGGTGAGATAGCCTGTTTTTTCTTGGCGAAAAGTTAGTGAATGTAAATTGAATGTCATTATTTTTCGGAAGGAAATATATCTACGGTTCTTTCCAGTTATAAATTGTTATACAAACGATAACGAAATGACTGGAAAGCAGGTGATGGGTCATCCGACCGAAAGCATTTCGGTGTCGACATCGTGAAAACAAGCAATTCTGGCTGGATTTATTAGTTGTGATGTGGCTCTTCGAAGGCGACCGGCCAGGCACGCGAGGTGAGTTTCTGACAAGCCCGGCATGTATACGAGGCTGATCTTAACTAGTGCTATTTTATCGGCCGAACCAATGGTCTTTGGCCGCGAATCAGCAAGTGGGCTATAATGTGGATTGCGAAACCGAAGTTGGACTGATTGAATATCTAACCTCTATTCAGTATTCAAAAAGGCTTTCTGTTCGTATTGACAATAGTTCCCCCCGTCGCATACCCGTTTCTAATGCGATTAGTACAAGCAGGTTAAATTCGTCCTCTGATGCTGTAAAAGGTAGTTGCGAAGCCTTTTAAAGTCAGTGATAGACAAAGCCTTATTTCATTTAGGTGGGTTTTATTCACGTGTTTTTACTAAACGAGCAAAATCATTTGCAAAATAGCCACGAGCAAATGCATCATGTAATGATGTTTTTATTGTAAGAAGCACTTCATATGCGAGAATGTGTTTTCTTCAACAAGAAATTGAAAATAGCGAAGCGTTTGAAAAAGGATTGAGAAATGTGATATAGTAGCTGGAAGTCGGTCCCCAGAAAGTCTTTATTATTATAGGATTGAAGGTTAAAATAGCACAATGGGTTCTATGCTTTTAATGATATAAGTTGTTTTCTTATTCCGCAATCGCGCCAGTTTGTTTAAATATGGACTATCACAAAAATGAATTATTTAGCCTCAGCCTATTTACAATGCATTATACATAAACAGAAAATGACCACACGATTAATAACATACTTACTAATCCCCACGCCGTGGCTCCTACTATCCACCAAACAACGGGTTTAGTTGATGTCTGTTTGCCTTCCACACCGTCCTTGTTTTCTATTGCTAAAGCAACTCTTTCCTCCATGCTTTTTTTCAGTGACATAAGGACAAAAAGTCCTATTACGATAAAACCAACCGTTATCCAAAGTAACAAATTCATTTTAATACCCCATTTCTTATAGGTTACTTTCTACCCCGGTTTTTCTAAATTATGTTGTAATTGAAATTTAGTCTTTTATTCCGTTAAGTGGCCCGTTTGTTTAATACCAATTCTTTATATTTCCATATTAACATTAGTACCTTTATTTTTGAATCGAGATTCTTGTCAAAGAATTTCAATAGTAATACATCGCACCCCATATTTTACGGTAAATAAAATGACTTCGTTTTGAAAAAAATTGATCAAAACGAGGTCATTCTCTGTAAAGTACTATACATTTTTAATAAAAAATATGAATCATTCTGGACCTGTCAAATCATGTACGTTATAGAACATCTATTTAGTATTTACGAAGTAAATAGTTTATCTCTCTTAAATTGACAAATCAAATGATAAAAACTCAGGTAGTTGTCGTTCATGCTTGTCGAGCATAATCTGTTCTGGTCTGATGCCCTGCTCACGCAGTATTTCAATATTCTGCACGAGGAACTCGTCGCTGCCGACAACATAGAAGAGTCCATCCTTGTCTGCAGCAAGACTTTTTACTTCTTCGTAGTAGTCTTTACGGTTATCGACGAACTGTGATGTGAATTTCTTGTCAGGAGCGGATTCAAAAATATTAGTGAATAAGAAGTTTTGTGATGAATCGATGTTCAGGGAATGAATTTGATTGACGTTGTCAGCGCGTTCGAAATAGTCAAGCACAAGCGGTCTTAAAGTTGCAAGGCCAACACCTGATGACAGCAGATAAACATTTTTCCCTTCCCTTTTAAGCGGTACATTCGAATGAGTTTTAAAAAGTGCAACTTCATTGCCGACTTCAAGATTCCTTAAAATCGCTTTAAACTCGGAGCATTGTTCTCTGATGCGTGTGGTAATACCGATTGAATTTTCGTAAGGCAAAGTAGAGATTGACATATGGCGAATCAGACTGCGGTTTGGCTTATCTCCAGCATTAAAACCCTTTAGTGCGAAATGGGTGTGGGCACCTTCTTCCCATGTAAAGCCTCCCGGACAGTCGAGCAGGTACGTTTTAATCTCAGGCGTTTCTTCAATAATTTTGTTTATTTTAGTCCAGTATATTTGCATTATACATTCTCCTGACGCAATTAAATTTATCGTTACTATCTAATATACTATAAATGATAACGATTCTCAATTAAATACTAATTTATTTCAGACAATTTACATGAATTTATTGATAATTCAGGGGGTTCTTTGAGCCTGAATTGTTCATATTTTTAAATGGCTCAGCCAGTCTTATGGCGCTGTCTATTTTGCTGGGAATTTATGCTCGTAGAGGGAGAAGGTATATAAGGTTCGTGAAATTGCAGAAGGGAAAATTATTAGAGCCAAACATATCCAATTAGAAGAACTCAGCAGATGTTTATATGAGCTTGATCACAACGAGCATTATATATGATGGTACGCGAGAAGTGATAGCGTTTGTGAGCAATTAATGCAAAGGGGTTATAACGCATCGAATGTAGTTGATGGAAGGTTAGAGTGGGAAGGAAATGTTGAATAGTGGAGTCAAGGTTTGGTAAAGAAAGAATGAATTAAGAGGATATGTACACGACAAAAGATTATCTTATGGAAGGTCGAAAAGAGACCATATTTTTACGCTCTATGGGAATCCTAACCGAAAACTAGGAACATTCTTTTCAATTCGCTTAAGCTTTAAATAATTATTAAGAAATAAAACATTTAATTTACATACCCTACATGGGTATGGTAAGATGTAATTAAGATAGGAAGTTAGCTTATGGAAAACATAGTGAAAGATGTTGCTTGCCATACTGGAGATGTTAAGTCTAATATATTGGTGACAATTCAAAAGCTAATTAAAAATTAATTATTTTTTATATTTTATATACCCATACGGTGTATAGTAACCAAAAAAGTATATCATTTAAAGGAGAGAGAAAACATGGATAATGTAGTTTTGAACGTACAAAGAATGTCTTGTGGACATTGTGTGAAGGGTGGGTCAATTAGATGGTGTTAATTTGGTAAATGTAAAATTAGACGAAGCTTTGGTTGAAGTATCTTTTAACGAATCCCAAGTGTCCCTTGAGCAAATTAAAGATACAATTGAAGATCAAGGATATGACGTAGAGTAAGAGTGCTTCCATAGCACTCTTTCATTTCCATAAAAATATACCCCTAATAGGTATAGGGAGGTAATTGATCATGAGTACCGCAACAGCAGAAGCTAGTAAAGTAATAGAAGCGAGCATTCAAATTACAGGTATGACTTGTGCAGCGTGTTCGACACGTATTGAAAAAGGGTTAAATAAAATGGAAGGTGTTGAACGGGCATCCGTTAACCTAGCACTTGAGAAGTCAACGATTAAATATGACCCATCAAAGCTGAGTGAAGCAGATTTTGAAAAGAAAATTGAAGCATTAGGCTACGGTGTTGTGAAACAAAAAGCAGAATTCGATATTACAGGCATGACTTGTGCAGCGTGTTCGACACGTATTGAAAAAGGCTTAAATAAGATGGAAGGTGTTGCGAGCGCAACCGTTAATTTAGCACTTGAAAAAGCAACAATTGAATTTAATCCTTCAGAAGTAACCATTGCAGATATTATTGCAAAGGTTGAAAAATTCGGTTACGGTGCACACCAAAAACAAGAGGATAGAGCTCAGGTAGACCACCGCGAAAAGGCAATAAAAGATCAGCAACGTAAATTTATAGTATCCGTGATCTTATCATTACCATTATTATGGACGATGGTTGGACACTTTTCCTTTACATCATTTTTATATGTACCAGAGATCTTAATGAATCCATGGATACAAATGATCTTAGCTGCACCGGTACAATTTATTATAGGGAAGCAGTTTTATGTAGGTGCCTATAAAACACTTCGCAATGGCGGCGCAAACATGGATGTACTCGTTGTCATGGGTACTTCCGCGGCCTATTTTTATAGTGTTTATCAAGCAATTGTAACAGCTGGTACAAATCATGCTCCACACCTGTATTTTGAAACAAGTGCAGTACTGATTACACTGATTGTTTTAGGTAAATTATTTGAAGCAAGAGCAAAGGGACGTTCATCTGAAGCAATCAAAAAATTAATGGGACTTCAGGCAAAAACAGCCATCGTTGTACGTGATGGAGTTGAAAAGGAAGTACCATTAGAAGAAGTAGTAATAGGTGACACTATTTTAGTGAAGCCGGGTGAAAAAATTCCAGTTGATGGTGAAGTAGTAGAAGGAACAACAGCTGTTGATGAATCCATGTTAACAGGTGAAAGTTTACCAGTGGATAAGAATGCAGGTGATGTAGTATACGGCTCAACGATTAATAAAAATGGTTTCATCAAAATGAAAACGACAAAAGTTGGGCGCTACACAGCGTTAGCCCAAATCATAAGAGTAGTAGAAGATGCACAAGGTTCAAAAGCACCAATTCAGCGTTTGGCTGACCAAATTTCAGGTATTTTTGTTCCAATTGTAGTAGGGATTGCTGTCCTTACATTCTTAGTATGGATCATTTGGGTTCAGCCGGGTGAATTTACACCAGCACTTGAAGTGTTAATTGCAGTACTTGTCATTGCTTGTCCATGTGCACTTGGTTTAGCAACACCGACTTCGATTATGGCCGGTTCGGGTCGTGCTGCCGAATTTGGTATTTTGTTCAAAGGTGGCGAGCATTTAGAACAAACACAAGGTATTGACACAGTAGTAATCGATAAAACAGGTACTGTCACACATGGCAAGCCTGTATTAACGGATGTTTTAACAGCGGATGGTCAAGATGAAGTGAACTTTTTATCACTCATTAGGGCAGCAGAAAAACAATCAGAGCATCCACTGGCACAGGCAATCGTTGAAGGTATAGAAGATAAAGGTATTGAACTTAGAAATGTTCAATTTTTTGAAGCAATTCCTGGTTTCGGAGTGCAAGCGACGGTGTCAGGTCAAGGAGTTGTCATTGGAACACGGAAACTCATGCAACAATATGGGATCGATATACAATCTGTTCTCCCTAAGATGGAAGAATTAGAGCGAAATGGAAAAACAGCGATGTTAGCTGGAATTAATGGTCAATATGCAGGGCTAGTTGCAGTAGCAGATACGATTAAAGATACCTCTCGTGAAGCTGTACACCGATTAAAAGAAATGGGCATCAAAGTGATCATGATGACAGGTGATAATGAACGTACAGCCCAAGCAATTGGTAAAGAGGTAGGCGTTGATGCCGTTATTGCGGAAGTGCTTCCTGAAGGGAAAGCAGATGAAGTGAAAAAACTGCAACAAGAGGGCTATAAAGTGGCAATGGTTGGTGATGGTATTAATGATGCACCCGCACTTGCCACAGCTAATATCGGTATGGCCATAGGTACAGGTACAGATGTTGCCATGGAAGCTGCGGATATCACTTTGATTCGAGGGGACTTAAATAGTATTGCCGATGCTATTTTAATGAGTCGCAAAACGATGCGGAATATTAAGCAAAATTTATTCTGGGCATTTGGTTATAATACGATTGGAATTCCAATTGCAGCAGCAGGATTCCTTGCACCGTGGGTGGCAGGAGCAGCGATGGCATTTAGTTCTGTGTCGGTTGTGTTGAACGCATTACGTTTACAAAGAGTGAAATTAGAAAAATAATACGAATGGTAACTTCCGAGTAAACGGCGTAAGCGCCGTTTACTTGGGTAGACCTTTTGACTATTTAATTAAAATAGATTAGCAGGATGGGAGTATGGATTACGCTTCGTGCAGCACATACAGGATGTCCGGTTGGTTGTGGTGAACCCCTGGTAAATGATATTGGCGTAATGAAAGTAAGGCACGGGTATGTTGAATTATATATTGGTGGAAAAGCAAAAGAAAAGGATGCGCAAATTGGTACTTCCATACAATCTGGATAACCGTAATTTTCCTACACAATCTACTAATGTTTTACTAGCAAGAACTTTTGAGGTTCAGATTGAAAAATCTATAAATGAAATTGTTGTGTTTAATATCGGTAAAGATAATAACGATATAGGAAAAGTCACTAAAGTAGAAGAACAAATTGTAGAAATTCAAACAGCAAGAACACATCCCTTTTATCTAAATATTGACCATATTAAAACGATGCACCAAGTGTAACTTCTAATAACTAAGGATTCTAAAAACGGAGCTTCTCAATCACTTATCTGATGAATGCTTATGTCGAACAATAAAATAAAGCGTAATAAATAAAAACTGTCCAGAAATGAACTGCACCCCAATTGTTAGACACCATCTAACAATTGGAGGTGCTTTTCTTATGGTCAGATATACGGGAGAAGAGAAAATACAAGCTGTAAAATGATATATAAACGGTAATGAGAGTCAACGGTCCATTGCTAGCTCTATCGGGGTTCCC
Source organism: Lederbergia panacisoli (assembly GCF_024626525.1). Taxonomy (GTDB): domain Bacteria; phylum Bacillota; class Bacilli; order Bacillales; family Bacillaceae_C; genus Lederbergia; species Lederbergia panacisoli. The sequence continues at coordinate 23,974 of NZ_JANJGU010000015.1, read as the reverse complement.
CCCTCTGTTTTTCAAACATGGATTCATCTGTATCAATTTAATGGAGAAAAAGCTTGTGGAAAAACTCGTCCTATGAAAACACAAGAAGTAGAATTTGATGGTGACTTATGGTTCTTCACAAAAAAAGAAACTAATAAATATGAAGAAATTTTGCATGATCAAGATGTTAATGTAGCTTATGCAGGTAAATCCTATGTTTCCGTCCGTGGAAGAACGGAAATTGTAAAGGACTTAGACAAGAAAAAGGAATTGTGGAGCAAAGCATATGAAAAAATTATGCAAACTTCCTACGATGATCCTAATGTTGTCTTAATAAAGGTAAAAGCGAAAGCAGCTGAATATTGGGAAACGGGAAATTTTACGAAGAAAGTCGCCTTTCTTTATAAACGTATGACAGGGAAAAGTTCTAAATGGACAGATGTTAATGAAACGGTTGAATTGAGCAAATAACAGGAAAAATGGGTTGTCTGGTTATAGGACAATCCATTTTGCTATATTGAGTATGATTCATTTATTGCTATATTAATCTCTAGGTTGATACTGAAAGATCTATGATTTCAGAAATAGGCAACTGTTGGGATTACATCTGGGTTTAACTTAGGTTACGCCTACAGATAGGTTAATTTTAAGTGCAATACTCGCCTTGTAGGGAAAACGGGCAAAGCGTATGTCCCAATATTATGATTTTCAGAAGCAAAGTATTTGGGCTTATAGGCAAGTTACCAAAACCAGCTTCAGGTAATAGGTTACTTGTATAAGCCGAAGGTGGTGAGAAAATGGGTAGACGAATAAAACATACTTCACGTGACGTGGAGGAGTTAGCAAGGCTCATGCTGTCGGAAGCAGTCGGTGAAGGCGTTAAAGGGATGAACATGGTAGGAACGGTTGTGGCTAATCGAGTCGAGGCTGACTGTGCTCCTGACTTTAAAAATTTGCGCAATATCAGACATGCAATCTATCAAACCATACCTGGAACCTCTGTTCCTCACTTCGAGCCGGTCTTAAATGGAACATTGTATACACAACGCCCCACAGAAGCTGACCTTCAGAGGGCTAGGAATTTGTTACACGGTCACAGGGAACCTCGTTCAAGAATGAATTTATGGTTTTTTAACCCGAGTCCGGGGAAAAAGTTCCGAGCTCCTTGTACCGAAACGATGCCAAGATCCCCTAATACGAGGTTTGATTTTGCGTACAAGAACCATTGCTTCTATGTCGCGGTACCGGGCTATTGCCCAGAGTTTTATGGATAAATTAATAAAGGAGCTGATCTTCCCATGACTTGTGGAAACTCTGGTTATTATCCAATGAATTATTATCCTAGTTTTTATGACGCTTCCATGATGCAGACCAGTCGCGCACTACCTACTGGCTCTCCGATGGCTATGCCTTCTGGGCCCTCGTATGCTGCCCCGGTGATCCCGATGGGCACCGCGCAGCAACTTCTAGCAGGCGCGGTTCAAGAATCATTTATTGAAAATATCATACGCTTCAACAAAGGTAAGGTAGGCACATTCTACTTTACTTATCAAGGTAACAACAAATGGAACGCAATGGTTTACCACGGGCGCATAGAAACGGCTGGTCGTGACCACATCATCATTAGCGATCCGTCCAGCGGCAAACGCTTCCTGCTAATGATGGCAAATCTCGACTGGGTGGAATTTGATGAAAAAATTAACTATCCTTACCCGAAAATCAGTCCGGATGTCCAAGCGTCCCTGACGACATCGGAATGAATTAGTAGAACGCTTAAAACCCGCTTACTTCTTTTTTGGAGGATGAGCGGTTTTTTTATTTCCGACTACATATTGAATGTAAATTCGGAAATAAATTGAAACGAGGTGTTTTTCGCTGGTGCTATTGATACAATAAATGGTAATCTGATATAAATTCGGTCTGTATGCTTGGTTTTACGAGGAAAAGAGTCAGAGAATCTCTACACTTATAAAGGCAGCTTCACTAAAGGTAGGGTATATAGGCTCTAATCTTCCTTATGGCTACATTATTAAGGATGGAAAGTTATAACCAAGAAATGATGAAATAATATAAGCTTTGAGGAAGTTTTTTCATTATATATGCAAGGATAAATGGGTTATTTTATTGATTGTGGTGCCCACCTTTTCAAGAAAGGAATATATACCATGTCAAACAAGACATCACTCTGGACAAAAATATTTATCTTACTCATGTTAGCGAATGCTTTTTCTTTTTTTGCATTTGATATATTATTGCCGACACTTCCACTTTTTTTATCAAACCAAAATGGGTTTAGCACCTCGCAGATAGGTTTGATTATAGGCAGTTTTACGTTTTCCGCAGTGTTTATTCGTTTTTTTACTGAGATCTTTACCAATCGTTTTGGAAAAAAGAAGGTTTTAGTAACTTCTATACTTATTTGTTTAGTTTCAACACTTGGTTATTACATAGCGAACAGTTTTTTTCTTGCTCTTTCCCTTCGGATTTTTCATGGTATTGGTTTAGGTTTGTCGATTACCATTCTTACTACATTAGCGGCTGAGATTATTCCAAATGAAAGAAGGGGAGAAGGCATAGGGATGATAGGAAATGGTACTACCATTGCACTGGCGATATCGCCCTTTGTCGGTATGTGGTTAATTGAATCTTATAATCCTATCATATTATTTATCACAGCTGGTGCCAGTGTACTTTTATTTTTAGTTTGTGTTAGTTTCATTTCTTTTCCGGAAAGTCAAAGGAGTGAAAATGAAAAAGAACAAGCTTTATTACAGCCGTTGATTGATTCATCTGTAATGATTCCTTCTTTTCTAATTCTCTTAATGGGTGTTTGCATGGGTGGTGTCATGAGCTTTATGGCACTTTTTGCAAAAGAATTAAACATTGAAGGCGTAGCATGGTTTTATTTTATTAATACAATAAGTGCATTTTTGATTCGATTCATTTCAGGGAAAACCTTTGACCGAATAGGTCCTGTTTGGGTTATCATTCCAAGTTCTATATCAATGATAATTGGATTTGTTTTATTATATCAATCTACTACATTATATGGCTTGTTAAGCGCCGCGTGTTTATATGGAATGGGGCAAGGAGCTTTATTCCCTGCATTGCAAGCTTGGGTATTGAATAATACGACACCAGATCGTTATTTAAAGGTATCGTCCATGTTTTATAATGCCCTTGACATCGGAATTGGAGGAGGCTCAGCTATACTAGGTTTAATTGCGGCAAAATCAAATTATAGTTCAATCTATCTTGTATCAGCCTTCATCATGTTGGCTTTTCTAATTGTTTATTCTTCTTCTTTACTCTCGAACAAAAGGAAAGCAATGACAGCATTGTAGTATCGCTTTTTAAAAATACAAGAAGCAACGATGCCTTTCAGTGGCTTTATTTTTAAAGTTAGTTGACATATACAAATAAGTTAATATATAATTATCTCGAATTCGAGGTAATTTCAAAAGAATAGTTATTCAATAAATGGATTTATTCCTAAAGATAGCACAAGCATATTAATTTTTTTCAAATATCTCAAATTAGTAATAATTTAATTAGTAGTAAATGATTTTAGTTGGTTGCATGAATTTGATATATTTTATTCGCAATAATAATATACGAGGAGGAAACACCATGAACCATATTAAAGGAATACACCACGTAACAGCCATAACAAGCAGCGCGGAGAAAAACTATGAATTTTTCACGTATGTATTAGGAATGCGTCTCGTAAAGAAAACAGTAAATCAAGATGATATTCAAACGTATCATTTATTCTTCGCAGACGATAAAGGTTCCGCCGGTACAGATATGACATTTTTTGATTTCCCAGGTATTCCAAAAGGTACGCATGGAACGAATGAGATTTATAAAACATCTTTCCGTGTCCCATCAGATGCTGCATTAGATTACTGGTTGAAGCGATTTGAAAAGTACGAAGTGAAAAATAATGGTATTGAAGAAGTGTTTGGTAAGAATACTATCTCATTTGTGGACTTTGATGATCAACAATATATGTTAGTCTCTGATGAATTTAACAAAGGTGTTCAATCCGGAACACCTTGGCAAAATGGCCCAGTACCACTGGAGTTTGCGATTACGGGACTCGGACCCATTCATATCCGTATTGCGCAATTTGACTATTTCAAAGAAGTTTTGGAAAAAGCAATGTTAATGCGTGAAATTGCTAAAGAAGGTTCACTTCATTTATTTGAAGTCGGTGAGGGTGGAAATGGTGCACAAGTAATTGTGGAGCACAATGTGGTTTTACCAGCAGGCCGACAAGGATTCGGTACAGTGCATCACGCAGCTTTCCGCGTGGAAGATACGAAAGTATTATATGAATGGATTGAACGTTTGGAAAAGTTTGGTTTTGGCACTTCGGGCTATGTGGATCGATTCTTTTTCGAATCATTATATGCACGTGTAGCTCAGGGTATCCTATTTGAATGGGCAACAGATGGCCCAGGCTTTATGGGGGATGAGCCATACGAAACGGTAGGAGAAATTTTATCGTTACCGCCATTCCTTGAAGGAAAACGAGAACAAATTGAGGCTGCTGTAAGACCGATCGATACGGTACGTAGTACACTTAATATTGAAAAAGAATACTTTTAACTAATATTGTACAAAAGTACACCTATTATGGAACGTAAAAGTAATAATATTGATATATCAACCTTTACAGGCTATTTCAATTGATATGAAATAGCTTGTTTTTTTGGATCCTGAATGCCACATAACGTCATCACACATAATAAATATATATGCTACGGGAGGTGCGTCTTTTTGAACAATACGAATTGTGACTTTTCACCAATGAAACAAACGATAAAGGATGAGATCCGCCAAGTAATATCGGGGCTTCAGTCTATTTTAGGTGTGATGGATCAAGAAGACAATTGTCTTCTCGGAAGTTTTGAAAAAATTAAAGAGAATTTTATCACTATCGACATGAAGGCAGCTAGCTTCTATTTAAATTGTTATTTGGCTCCGTTTACTGATAAATATCACCGTAGACATGGCGGGTTAATTGTGATTCAGCGTGAAGATTCTCTTGAACCTTTGATTAGACCGGGTATTCCAATAAGAGCGGAGTTAACGCATTCATTATTAGAATCTATATTTTTCCCCGGAAATCCTCTTCACGATGGTGCTGTAATGGTAAATGCTAATCAAATCGTTTCAGCAGCTAATGTTCTTCCACTTTCAGACAAATTTGTAGGTGATAAAAAACTTGGTACACGACACCGTGCTGCTCTAGGTTTATCCGAGCAGAGCGATGCACTCGTACTCGTAGTTTCAGAAGAGACAGGCAGGGTTTCATTCGGTTTTAATGGAAATCTCTATCCAGTTAATACGGGTCAGTACCAGTAGGAGATAGGAATTATTGATTTACAAAATAGAGGGGAATCTTTCTTTGGGTTAAATAACTTGAAGCTTCATCGGTTGATTAGTAAAGTGATTTTATTGGGGAGCTTTTGACAATACATTTTGTTAAAAGGGGGATTATATATGGGAAATGTTTATAGTGAAATCGTTCAATTTAGAGGGAATCATTATGATTTTGGCTATATGCAAGGGGAGTTGCTAAAGGAGTCCCCTATTCTGTTGAATCGCGAAAAGCAATGGGCTTCTAGGAGAAAACGTCATTTTAATATTAATAAAAAAGAAGCTGTTCAATTATTCTCTAGGATTATTCCTGGTATGTTGGATGAGCTACAGGGATTAGCAGATGCATTAAAGTGGAAAGTAGAGGATGCACTAAGAGAATTTGGAGGATATTATGTTGAATATGAGAAGAGTGGATGCTCCATTTTAACAGGTTCCGAATTTTTAGTTCGAAATTATGACAGTCATCCAGGTTACTACGAAGGACGGTATACCATTTATCAGCCTACAGATACTGGCTATGCAGTTATCGGTCCCTCCATGCAAATTACAGGACGCACTGATGGAATGAATGAAAAAGGGCTTGCGATGGGTTATAACTTTATTAATCGGGTTAGGTCGGGGAATGGTTTTGTATGTAATATGATTGGCCGCATCATTTTAGAAATTTGTGCTAATGTTGATGAAGCAATCTCTTTATTAAAGGAAATTCCCCACAGAACCTCATTTAGTTACGTATTATTGGATCCAAGTGGTGAGACATTTGTTGTGGAAGCTTCACCAAGAAAAGTTGAGGCAAGAAAATCAAATATAAGTACGAATCATTTTCAACTGTTAACAGAAGAAAACCGCTATCGTATGAATGACTCTTTGAGAAGACAAAAAGCTCTGGAAAAACAACAAAGTGATAATCTAAATGTATACCGGGCTTATCAAATATTGAACGAGGATGAAAAAGAAATATTTTCTAGCAACTATGGTGCTTCTGCTGGAACAATCCACACATCTGCTTATGTGCCAAGAGAAAGAAAAGCTTTGTTTGCGATTGGAGGTAATCGAATGCCGGTAATTTTTGACTTTAATCGCTTCTTAGATGGTGAAAATATAAATATTAAGCGAATCAAGGGCATTCTTAATTATGATACGCCATTTATCAATATGAGCATGATTTAAGGATTTTTTAGTCGGTAGCAGAAATAATATACGTAATAAATGAATTAACCTTGATTTTTTGTCACTTGAGTAGTAAAGTGACATTAAGGAGGGAATAAATTGCGTAATAATACACTTGGATCATTAATCTGGCTGCGTTTAATGCGTTTTACAAATCAAAGCAACCAGTTGTCGAATGAATTTCTAAAGCAATTTGGTTTAACTACTGCTCAATTTGATGTACTCGTTCAAGTTAAGACATACCAGCCGCTTACACAGTGCGATTTAGCTGAAAAGGTAACTGTTACGCAAGGTGGTATTTCCCGTATGCTCGCACGACTTGAAAAAGAAGGCTATATAAATAGAAAACAAGACTGGAAAACGAAAACGATTAGTCTAACAGAAAAGGCTGAATCTATCTTAGTAGAGGCAATGCCAGCGCAACTTGCGTTCCAATCATCATTTTTTGATGATGTATTGAATGAAGAAGAAAAGAAAACACTATATAAACTCATGACACGGGTACACAAAAATAGTCAGAAAAGAGAATTACCATCTGATTAATTTTTTTAAATTATCACTTGATTAGTCAACTTAAGAAGGAGGAAGCAATATGTATAACATACCTGGTCACCACCATATTTCGATGATTACGAAGGATGCTCAAATTAATAATCATTTTTATAAAACAGTGTTAGGACTCAGAAGAGTAAAAAAGACCGTGAATCAAGACGATCCTTCAATGTATCACTTATTTTACGGAGATTTAACAGGTAGTCCCGGGACGGAGCTAACGTTTTTTGAAATGCCTTATGTAGGAAGGACACACCGTGGCACAAATGCCATTACTCAAATTGGTTTACTTGTTCCATCATTTGAAAGTCTTGAGTTTTGGAAAAAGCGTTTCGAGTCTATGGATGTTAAGCATGGAGAAATGACGAAATATGCCGGGCGTGATGCACTCCATTTTGAAGATTCTGAAGGACTGCGAATGGTCTTATTAAATAATAACGGTAATGATGTTCCTGAATATTGGACATCTTGGGGAGAGTCTGTCATTGAAAAAAAACATCGTATCTTAGGAATGGGAGCAGTCGAATTAACAGTCCGTCGCTTGGAAAAAACAGCTAGAACATTACGTGATATGTTTGGCTATGTTGAAGTTAGCCGTTCAGATACTCAAGCTATTTATCAATCAGTTGAAGGACAATCATTCGGAGAAATTGTCATTAAACAGCAAGACGGTGAAAGGGAAAAACCAGGCAGAGGAAGTATCCATCATCTGGCGATTCGTGTGAAAAATGAAGAGGAATTACGTTATTGGGAAGAGGCCGTTAAAGAACGAGGTTTCCACTCATCTGGAATTGTCGACCGTTTTTACTTCAAGAGTCTATATTTCCGTGAATCCAATGGCATTTTATTTGAAATTGCCACGGATGGCCCAGGGTTTACTGTAGATTCAACAGTTGAAGAATTAGGGACAAAATTAGATTTACCACCGTTTTTAGAAGAACGACGCGCAGAAATTGAAGCAAAATTAACACCTTTAGATTAAGAAGGAGAGAGTGAACATGGGGCAATATCGTATTGATCCAAGTAAGGGAATCGAATTTGGATTATATTCGATTGGAGATCATTTATTTAATCCACATACAGGTGACATGATTAGCGCAGAACAGCGAATTCGAGAACTGATAGAGGCTAGTAAGCTTGCAGATGAGGCAGGTCTTGATGTTTTCGCGGTCGGCGAAAGTCATCAAATTCATTTCACTACACAGGCACATACAGTCATTTTAGGAGCAATTGCACAAGCGACAAAAAATATTAAAATTGCTAGCTCTGCAACGGTATTGAGTGTATCAGACCCTGTCCGTGTATATGAAGATTTTGCTACGATTGATTTAATTTCAAAAGGGCGAGCGGAAATTGTCGCCGGGCGTGGTTCCCGTGTAGGGGCATATGATTTACTCGGATATAATGTCCGTGATTATGAGGAATTATTTGAAGAAAAATTAGAGCTTCTTCTGAAATTGAATAACGAAGAAAAAGTAACATGGGAAGGACAATTTCGTGCTCCGCTTAAAAATGCAATGATTCTCCCGCAGCCTCTGAATGGTCATTTACCAATTTGGCGTGCAGTAGGTGGGCCACCTGCTAGTGCGATTAAGGCTGGGTATGCAGGAGTGCCGATGATGCTGACTACGCTTGGCGGTCCGGCAGTTAACTTTAAGGTTTCAGTCGATGCGTATCGTGAGGGAGCTGAACGTAATGGTTTTGATCCAGCGACATTGCCAATCGCAACGACTAGTTTATTTTACACAGCTGATACTTCACAGGATGCACTTCGTGAATATTACCCACATGCGAATTCAGGTATGCTCGCGTTACGAGGCGGCGGCTATCCAAAGCAGCAATTTGCTCAAGCTACTGATCATCGAGACGCGCTAATGATAGGAAGTCCACAGCAAATTATCGAAAAAATGATTTATCAATACGAACTGTATGGACAGCAGCGTTTTATGGCACAGATTGATTTTGGCGGTGTGCCGTTCGATAAGATTATGAAAAATATAGAACTGATTGCTACAGAAATTTTACCAGCTATTAAGAAATATACGAGGGGTAGTTAACATGAAGATAGTAGGTATTTCTGGCTCAAATGTGGGAAATAAAACAAGAATTGCGATGGATTACACACTAAATAAAGCTCGTGAAAAGTACCCGGAAGCGGAGATTACATTACTTGATTTAGCTGAATATGATATGGTCTTTAGTGATGGGCGCAATTACTGGGAATATGATGGCGATACAAAGTATGTGACGGAGACAATTATGGGAGCAGACGCTATTATTATCGGAACTCCCGTGTTTCAAGCGTCTATTGCTGCCACATTAAAAAATATTTTTGACTTGTTGCCCGTCAACGCGTTTAGAGATAAAGTAGCAAGCATACTCGTGACAGCAGGAACAGCGAAACATTATTTGATGGCGGAGCAACAATTAAAGCCAATCCTTTCCTATATGAAGGCACATATCGTTCCCACGTATGTATTTATAGAAGAAAAGGATTTTTACCGAAACGAAATAGTAAATGATGATATTATATTCCGTATTGAGCGCTTAGTAGAAGATACTGTGCTTCTTGTGGATGCATATGAAAAGATTCGTGAAGCAAAAGATGCAGAATATGATTTTTAAGTTTTTCAAATGAAATTATTGATATATAAAAGTTATTAAGATCCCTTTCTAATTCAGTATTAGAAAGGGATCTTAGTGTATGGAGATATAATGAACATCTTAACGTTACCAATTCATTGGATGATTGTTCTGTAGCTTTTATCTCGTACAAAAGACCCTTTTTATGGAATGCGAGCAGGTACTAATTCCCCTTTTCCAGCAACTTTGTTTATCCGCTAGGCAAAATAAATTTTACGAGACTATAATATTAGTGAAAGCGTTTTAAAAATTTTTATTTGTTTTTGTATTTTAGTATGGTAGTAGCCAACCCGCTTGCGCAACTTATTATATACCATCTTGCAGTTTAATGAGGAGGAGGTGAAACGGTCCACTTTATAAGTAAATTGTGTAAGGAGGAAACAGCCACAATTAGCATGCTTTAGAAGAAATCTATTAGGGGGAATTCAAATTGGGTAGGAAGTTAAAAAAACTTGCATCATTACTTCTTGTAACCATTTTGGTCATCCAATCAGGCTGGACGATGAAAATAGTAAATGCGGAAGCACCCGTTGATTATCCAGTTGTCTTGTCTCAAAGCTTTGAGGATGGAGAAAGTGGCGGATGGTCCAAGTTAAGTTGGGCCGGTGACGGAAAAGTCATTATTTCGTCAGAAGTAGCATCGGATGGGAACAAATCTTTGCAGTTCAAGGACCGCGCTGACAGGACCAGCAGCCCCAGTTTGAATATAACAAGTTTGCTTGAATCGGGGCATACTTACGACATCTCCTTTAAAGTGAGGATAGGTGAAGGGGAAGATACTTTGCATCTTGCATCAAAGGTAGATTCTTCTGAGCTAGATAACAAGTATCCGTGGTTAATTGGCAATCAATCAGTAAGTTCGACGGACTGGACATTGTTTGAACTTAAAGGATATAAAGTTCCTATAAATACGTCTGAATTTCTAATCTGGTTGGAAGCAGACGACAAGGACAATAAGGATAAACCAAAGGCTGACATCTTTATTGATGAAGTCTTGATTAAGGATGTTACACCGGCTGAAGGGGAAGTTGAGCAGCCAAGGTCACCAGCAGAGCCATTTACAACGATTAATTTTGAAGATCAAACAACTAAAGGCTTTGAAGCAAGAGGTGATACAGAAATACTTTCAGTGACCGATGAAGCAAATCATACTGATGATGGCTCTTATGCATTGAAAGTGGAAAATAGAACAAAAGCGTGGAATGGACCGACATTACGAGTAGAGAAGTATATTGATAGGGGACATGAATATAATATTTCCGCCTGGGTAAATTTGATATCTCCAGAAAGCGCTCAACTTCAGCTATCCACTCAAATTGGTGAAGGGGATGGCGCTAGTTATAATAACCTTCAAGGAAAGACTATAAGTACCGAAGACGGATGGGTCCAGCTTGAAGGGAAATATCGTTATGACAGTGTGGGCGGAGAATATGTAACGATTTATGTAGAAAGCTCGAATAACGCGACAGCTTCTTTCTTTATCGACGACATTCATTTTGAGCCTACTAGTTCCGGACCAGCCGATATTGAGAGGGGGTTGACACCAATAAAAGATGTTTATAATGACTATTTCCTGATTGGAAACGCAGTCTCTTCAAAAGACTTGGAAGGTACTGGACTTGAACTTCTCAAAATGCATCACAATCTCGTAACAGCAGAAAATGCCATGAAACCTGGCTATGCATATAACGATGCGGGGGAATTTGATTTTACCGCAGAGGATGAACTTGTTGAAGAAGCTTTGAACGAGGGACTTCAGATGCATGGTCACGTACTTGTTTGGCATCAGCAATCAAATGAATTACTGCATAGTGATGTAAATGGTAATCCTTTGAGCCGTGAAGAGGCACTCGAAAATTTAAGAATGCATGTCAAAACGGTTGTTGAACATTTTGATAATAAAGTGATTTCTTGGGATGTAGTCAATGAAGCTATGAACGATAACCCGCCGAACCCCTCAGATTGGAAAGGGTCGTTGCGTCAATCTGGATGGTACAAAGCAATTGGACCTGATTACCTCGAACAAGCTTTTCTGGCAGCAAGAGAAGTACTGGACGAAAAAGGCTTGGATATAAAACTGTACTATAATGATTATAATGATGATAATCAGAACAAAGCGGAAGCCATTTATCAAATGGTGAAAGAAATCAATGAGAAGTATGCTGCAGATAATGATGGAAAACGTCTTATAGATGGAATCGGCATGCAAGGCCACTACAATTTAAACACGAACCCAGAAAACGTCCGGCGTTCCTTGGAAAAGTTTGTCTCCCTAGGTGTAGAAGTAGGCGTGACGGAGCTTGACATTACAGCGGGGACCAACAATGTCCTAACTGAGCAACAAGCGATTGCACAAGGATATTTATATGCCCAATTGTTCAAAATCTACAAAGAACATGCTGAGCATATCACCCGTGTGACATTCTGGGGATTAAATGACGCAACAAGCTGGAGAGCGGCTCAGAGTCCATTATTGTTCGATAGAGATATGAAAGCAAAACCAGCATATTATGCTGTCATTGATCCAGAAAAATTTATTGAAGAGCATAAGCCTGCGGAGAAGGAGGCTAATCAAGGAACGGCACTGTTTGGTACGCCAGTCATTGATGGAATGATTGATGATGTTTGGAAAGACGCACCCGAACTGGAAATTAATCGTTATCAGACCGCCTGGCATGGAGCGAACGGTGTAGCCAAGGTACTCTGGGATCAAGATAATCTGTATGTCTTGTTCCAAGTTAGCGACACCGAGCTTGACAAATCAAGCCAAAATCCGTGGGAGCAGGATTCAATCGAGGTCTTCATAGACGAGAATAATGCCAAAACATCATTCTATGAAAATGGCGATGGACAATATAGGGTGAATTTTGATAATGAAACTTCTTTTAACCCTGCAAGTATTGGAGAAGGTTTCGAATCTGCTACCCATGTATCTGATAATGGCTATACAGTTGAAATGAAAATCCCATTCAAAACGGTTGTTCCGGAAAATGATATAAATATCGGTTTTGACGTTCAAATCAATGATGGTAAAGACGGTGCTCGTCAAAGCGTGGCCACATGGAACGACACGTCTGGCCAAGGATATCAAGACACATCTGTATTTGGTATCTTAACACTTGTAAAATCTGAAACTCCTGAAAAGCCCGGTAAACCGGAAAAGCCCCGCAAACCGGAAAAGCCCCGCAAACCGGAAAAGCCTGGAAAACCAGAAAAGCCTGGAAAACCAGAAAAACCAGGTAAACCGGAAAAACCGGGTAAACGGGAAAAACCAGGTAAACCAGGAAATTCCGGCAACTCAAGCCGAGTAAACTAAAACCAAAAACAATTCGTTATGATGTAACTCATCGCCTAATATAAACAAGTGACAATTAATTTTAAGGTGATAATGCTCAATTCCAAAAGACTCTCAACCGTCTTGGTGGGGAGTCTTTTAGTTCTTGTATGCACCTTACCCGTTTGACAAGAACCTGGCACCTATGTCATTTAAATGTTTCCATAAGCTGGAGCATGACTGGGCCTAATAAAATAATAAATATACACGGGAATATAAAGAAGACAAGTGGAAAAAGCATTTTGATCGGAGCTTTCATCGCCTGTTCTTCGGCTCGTTGTTTTCGCCTTTGCCTAACTTCATCGGATTGAATCCGTAAAATTTGCACCATTCCTACACCAAGCTGCTCCGCTTGTATTACACTTCCGACCAATAGTTTCACATCATCGACATCTAATCTCTCTCGTACGCCGGACAATGCTTCCCTTCGCGTTTTTCCAAGCCTTAATTCCTCTAGGCAGCGTTGAAATTCATCTGCTAATACACCTTGTTTTTTAAGTACAACCTGGCTTAATGCCTGATCGAACCCTAGGCCAGCTTCCATGCTGACGGCAAGAAGATCTATAAAATCAGGCAGTTCTTTCACTGCTTTTTTTGCCCTTGCATTGATTTGTGATTTTAAGAATAAATGTGGTACTGATCCTCCTGCCACAAGACTACCGATAACAAGTAAGAATGAAATACTAAATGAAGGTTTTGCCATGACGACAAGAGCAATCGTTAGCATCGGCAATACAATAAAAAGAATCATTTGCACAACTCTAAAATCAAACGGACTCATATTGTATGGACTTCCTGCCTGAAGCAGCTTCCGTTCTATCTTTTCTGTAACACCTTTATTTTTTGATCGGTTGAAACTTCTTCTAAACTGTTTCATCCGCGGCTCTACAAAACGCATATATAAGTTCTCTTTTTGATTTGGGTCGTCACTTTTCGGGATATTCGCTATATCATTACCTTTAATGAAAGCAATTCGATCCTCAATAGCTCTTTTAGATTCGAGTTGGAGTAGTAAAGTGCCAATAAGCATTAAAATAATTGTAAGGAGGGCTAAAAATAATAACATTTTTTCATACCTCGATGGATGTAATTTTTGAAATGAAAAAATAGCCGAGTACCATTGAAATTGCACCGATACAAAGAAGAACAAGTCCAATTGGGTTCGTGAAGAGAACGATCATATAAGATGGATTGACAAGAAAAAGTATACCAGCTAAACCAACCGGTAAAAGAGCAACTACTGTCCCAGACATTTTCCCTTGAGCCGTTAATGTTCGAATTTGGCCTTGAATGGAAATTCGTTCCCTGATCGTATGGACAATCTTTTCTAGGACCATGGCGAGATTTCCGCCAACTTGCCTTTGAATAACGATTGCCTGAATCATGAGATCAAGGTCTTCACTTGGCATTCTATCTTTAAGTCGGTTCAGCGCTTCTTCCACCGTAGTTCCGTATTGCATTTCTTTTAAAACTATTTCCAACTCCTCTTTGACTGGAGAAGGGGATTCTTCCATGACGTTTTTCAACGCTTGAAAAAAACTGAACCCCGCCCGAAGTGCATTGACTGCCGTAGAAATCATTTCTGGTAAGTAATCGTTAAATTTACGCAAACGTTTTTTTTGTTTGGATTTAATGATTAACTTTGGCAAAACGAACCCAAATAGTACTCCGAAAATAAGTATAACGATGGAGTTCTTTAACAAATAAAAGAATCCAGCGAAAAAGGCAATTGAAATCCATTGGAACATCACATATTCTTCAGGTTTTAAGGGAACGCCAGCTTGTTGTAACATCATTTGAATGCGTTCATTTTTATTCGTTGATTTTAATTGTTTTCTCACTTTTTCTTTTGCTGAAGTAAGAGTTACTATTTTTTTTATCTGTTTGTCTTTATCGTCTGTTGAATTTTCATTAAATATATATTCGTTTAATCTTTCCTTCATTAGAAGTTTTTGCTGGAAAAGACGAACGAGAATCGCCCAAAAAAAGAGTGTCGCGGTAAGAAGAATAAATAAGATAACGAGTTCGTTCACTTTTTATATACCGCCTTTCTCGATAAATACATGCGGTGGAATAAAGATCCCGGATGATTCGAGCCGTTCATAAAACTTTGGCCGTACACCCGTTGGAACCATTTTTCCTATGATTTTTCCGTTTTCATCAACTCCCGTTTGTTTAAAAACGAAAACATCTTGAAGTACGATGACATCTCCTTCAAGTCCTTGAACTTCTGTCACATTAACTATTCGGCGTGTCCCATCTTTTAAGCGAGATTGTTGGATAATCAAATCTAACGCACCTGAAATCTGATCGCGGATTGCCCGGACAGGAAGATCAATACCCCCGAGTAGAACCATCGTTTCAAGACGGGATATCATATCACGTGGACTATTGGAGTGCCCAGTAGCTAGGGAACCGTCATGTCCAGTATTCATCGCTTGAAGCATATCGAGTGCTTCCGCTCCACGCACCTCCCCGATAACTATGCGATCCGGCCGCATGCGAAGCGAGTTTCTAACAAGGTCACGAATGGATATTGCCCCTGATCCTTCGATATTTGCCGGACGTGATTCAAGCGATATTACATGGTCTTGTCTAAGTTGAAGTTCAGCAGCATCTTCAATTGTAACAATCCGTTCATCGTCAGGAATGAAGCTAGAAAGAACGTTCAATGTCGTCGTTTTTCCCGACCCTGTCCCACCACTTACAAAAATATTCAGCCTTGCCCTTACACAAGCTTCCATGAAAAGTGACATTTCTTCGGTTACAGTTCCAAAACGAATTAAGTCCTGTATAGTAAATGGATCTTTTGCAAATTTCCGTATTGTAATCGTCGGACCGTTTAGTGCAAGGGGAGGTATTATTGCATTCACACGAGAGCCATCAGGTAGTCTTGCATCAACCATCGGACTCGTTTCGTCAATTCTTCTTCCGAGCGGAGCGACAATTCGTTCAATTACGTTCATTACATGTTCGTTATCCCTAAAAACAACATTCGTTTTTTCTAACCGTCCGTTTCGTTCACAATACACTTGATCTGGTCCATTGACCATAACTTCTGACACATGATCATCAAGTAAAAGCGGATTAATTGGACCGAAACCTGTCAATTCATTGACGAGTTCATTCGTTATTTTTTTCCTGTCAATTGATTTACGGTAACTTTCATCTTCTTTCATTAATTCAAGTATGATATTTTCAATTTTATGTTTGAGATCATCTGTATTTTCGTCTAATTCAATTTCTTGTAAAATTTCTTTATGTACAAGCTTTTTAAATTCATCTTCTTTTTCATTTAACCGCTTCTTTGGTTTAGAAACTTTCTGTTCTGCCACCTGTTCCGGAACACGCTTTTCGACTATTTGGACTACTGGAGTAGGGGGTGGCGAAGGAACTGCAGTAGATATGGGTGTTTGATTCAACGCGACCTGTTTAACTTCATTGCCAATTGATTTTTTATTTTGCAGTCGATTTAATAAACTCATTTCTTCCACCACGCTTTTGTCTTTTAAAGAAGCTTACTGAGCGTTTTGCTTTAACTTTGCTACCACTTACGTCTGACGTCTTCTTAAAAAGCTTTCCTGATAGTTTAAATATATCCTTAGCAATGGCCGATCGACTTCTAAGGCTAAGGATAGGGATACCAATATTCAACGATTGACTTGTTAATTTAAAGTCATTAGATATGTAATGCGCTTCTTCTACATTTAGCATGACAGGTACATCCTCGGCCTTAATGAGGCTTTCCATGTCATATCGATTAACAATTATCTTTGTCTTTTCCATAAAATCTAGTTGTGCAAAAGTTTCAAGTAATTGTTTCGTATTCCTGAGAGAAATCATTTCAAGTGTTGTTGCCACAAGTATTTCATCAGTTAAATCTAGAAGTTCGAGGGTCGTTTCATGGAATGCGTAGCCGCAATCGATGATAATGTAATCGAATTGTTGTTGAAGCATTGTAATGGTCTTAACCATTATTTCTTTTGTAATGAGTTCAGCGTACTCAGGGCGGTCCGGTGCTGGAAGGACGTGAATGCCAGATTCATGCTCAAACATATAGTTTGATATAAGTGTATGGTCAATGCTGTCAAATTCTTCAGCGACATCTTTAATCGTCATACTTGTCCTTAGATTAAGGGCAACAGCGATATCGCCAAACTGCAATTTTCCATCTACAAGTGCAATCGATAAATTTTGTTTATGTAGAGCAATTGCTAGATTGCTGGCAATCATCGTTTGGCCAACACCGCCTTTTGCACTGCAGACCGCGATTACTTTTCCTGTTTTCGTCACGTCTTGTTCCATGGTATGATAGTCTCCTTTCTGTCGGTTTATTTTTGGATACGCGAATGAATGGCCAAGTGTAGTGATCCTGTTTCATGGGCATTTACTATTTTTACGGAATCTTCGGGAGAGAGCTCTAAAGTCACTTCTCCGAATTCGATTATTTCATTATTGTCACTTGTAATGGTCAATTTCTGACCAATTGCTAATACGCGGACATTCGAAAGTATTTGTTTTGTAATTACGATTTCTTCTGTTCCTTTTTTCTTTTTTACTGTATGAATTACATCTACATAATCTTCCGGTTCTACGAGATTAGTGATTGACTGTACGATATTTAGTCCAATGGATACTCCACGTAATCCATCCGTTACTTTTTTTGATAAACTTGCTGATTGTTCTTCCTTAGTTTGCAGTCGATGTAGGAGAATCACTTCATCCGGTTCAATTTTTGCTGCTGCTAGTTTGCCAATGACATCTTCTTTATTTTTAACAGCCGATACATGTTTTTGATCTAACGGAATCTCTCTTAGCTCTATCATTTCGTCTGTTATGACTTGATCTATTTTAATGGGGGAAATTGCTACGACCACATCTGCCATTTCAATCGTTTCGCTAGCTGCAGGCTGCTCATTTTTCATGCTGAATACAAAAAGCATCGTGGTGATTAAACCCATTAATATCGCTAATAAAAATAATGTGCGCGAACGCATTTTCCCACCTACTCTACTAATTTAAGGGAATAAGCCCCTTTGTTTAACGCGTCCTCGGTTTCAAAACCCGTTGTAACTCTCTTTAAAAAGATTCCTTTAATTGTTTTGTCGTTATCGTTCATTGGTTCAGAAATATAAAAATGAGCAAAACCAGTTATTTTTACTTCCTTCATTTTATTTCCATCGACGTTATACGGTTTGTAAACAGGGATGAGTAAAATACGGGGGCAATCTTTTGCATTCATGTCGTTGCAAGTCTTTACTAAATAATCGACAGCACGCTGTGTAGGACCTGCAATATTACCTGATTCCGTATTGACGATATCCCCTACCTTTAATTCACCATCGAAACCATGCATTAAGTTTTGTTCATATAATTTTGCTCCAGGTCCTTGAAGACCCAAAATACCAAAAAACCCAGTTTCTCCACCGGTTTCATCTACCTTCAAGGTATATTCTTCTCCAAAATTCAATTGGACGGAGTCATTGATCCCGATTGGCGCAGCACCATACGCACGACCCATTGACCCGATTTGTGCAGTTGCTTTAGTAGAAACATTTACGGCCTGCATTCCAAAAATGCTTGAGAAGAATAAGTCTACTGATTTCGTAAGATTAACCGAAACCTTTTTCTCCATCTCTATTTCGACATTTTTAAGAGATAACGACTCTCCGTGGGCATCGACAATATTTTCCACAAGACTCTTTACTTTCGATTCTTGGTCGGAAGTTAATTCCTGCCCTCCAGAAAGTGCAGCAGCATTTGCGGCTTTTTGAAGATGCGCTTTTGTTAAATATAAATGTCCACCATCCACGACAAGTCCTGCAAATGCTGTGAGGGCGAGGAAAAGAAAGGTAGACATAAGAACGATATTGCCGTCTTCATTAGTTACTAGCCGTTTCAAAAACTTCATCGCAATCCCTCATTCTACTCGTATTGTCGAATCTACTTTTAGTTTGATAGGTCCGGATACTACGAGATTAGCAAGTGGCATGATAGGATTAAGAGAATATGTGAACTCCACTTTTACGTAATCTCCCGACTTCCGATTTGCTTTAGAAGGGGAGATCGCTATCGCAAGCTTATCTGGATTTCCAGCAGTAAAATGGTTGCGTGCATATGTGGACATTTCCGCGTCTTCATGACCAAAACTACCAATCCGTACTGTTTCTTGAACTGTGAAATGGAGAGCTGTATACGTATAGGCCACTCTTCCCAAATCTACAATAAAGAGGATGAGCAATAAAAAAATAGGAATGACAAGCGCAAACTCGACTAAAGACTGGCCTTTCTCGTCCCTAATCATAGGCTAATCACTCCGTTCGTAAGTAAGGTGACAACTGCTCCAAAAGCAATTGCAACTCCGTAGGGGAAAGCTTTGTTAGAGGAATAAGAACGAATAAGCTCAAGTTTCATTCTAAAATTCATGAGGCTGTTTCTATAAAATAAAGTGAGTAACTGACGTGAACGTAATAGTCTCCACGCGATTAAGATCACTGCGATTCCCGCTCCAATGATGGCCATATATACACCGGTCAATAAGACAAAAGATGCTCCTTTCATTGCACCGATGACCGCTAATAATTTCACATCACCTGCTCCCATGCCTTTCATCAAGTATGGAATCAAAAGGAGCAAAAATCCGGCAGTCATTCCGAGCATGGAGCTGCCGAATCCGCTTAAACCTTCTGTTACTATATTCCATATAATCGCAAGGAGGAGAGCCGGCAGCAAAATCTTATTATAAATTTTCCGTTCCCGCACATCGGTAATGAAACAGATTGCAAGAATAATTAATAATAACCAATCGATGATTTGCATGAGGGTCCTCCTCCTTGAAAAAAGTTTGTCAAAAGTTAAAGTAAATTACGGTGTGTATGTTTTACCAGAAAACTCTTGCGCAATTTCAGTTAACTTTTCAACAATTGATTCCCCAAAAAACACTAGTATTCCGACTACACCAACTGCGACAATACCAAGTACTAACGCATACTCCGCCATACCTTGTCCTTCTTCTTCCTTAAAGAAATTCGTTAAAAAGTTTTTCATTGTCATTTATCCCCTTTAGTTTTTTAGTATGAGTGCTTGTCCAACAATTACATTACACTTTGAGATTGTCCCCGCTTTCATTTCAATGACAGAATGTACATTTTTAAAACGTTTGCCTAGCTTCCCTGGCGGTAAAGCTTGTTGCATTCCAACGACGTTCATCTCTTTATCTAAATAAATGACGTCAATTGGAAATTTCATAAAAAAGGTATGAATCGATTGGCACGGTTTTATATGGACACCCGATCCCGGTTTCAAGGTTTTCTGGAACATAAGCCCTTTAAGCCTTTTCATAAAAGAATAAGCAGGCTTCAAATTTTCCACAATTACTTGACCCGTATCTTTGTCCATTCCCTTCATACATTCACCTCCACAAAAAAATGAACCCCGCCAATACCGAAAGGGAGGTTCATACGTTTAGAAGGTAGAATTGTTTTTTCATGTATATGTGAACATTTCCCCATAAACATGAAGAACTGATCTTCGCTCTAACTTTTTACCCGTTCCTTCGGTAGCTGGCTGGCAATGCGCTATAGCACATAAGCCCCTGTAGCTTTGCGTCCCTGACTTTCGTCAGGTTTGCCTTTGTCGAGATATGGTAACCTATGTCGTTACGTCTCTTAGCTTTAATACTAGTCTTACTTTTCAGAATAGGGAATAGGTTCTTGTGCCTGTTTTCTAAAAATTCTAACTAGTAATTTTGGTTTAATTTTCCTGTTCTCCTTTTGGTTTTGTAGGCAAAAAAGCGCATGTCCTATTACATAAAATGCGCTTCTCTAGTGCGGAATAGCTATATTTACAGAATAAAGTATGAGAAACGAGGGGAAACTTCAATTTATGCGATAGAAGTGATTTTAGTTGTCTGCAGTCTTATCTCATTAAAGCATTAAACCCTTTCCAACTTAATTTTGGAAAGGGTATTTTAGACTCTTTATTATTCAATTGCTTTGTTCATTATTAGGCAATCCAGGCGAGGTGTAAAAAGGAGGGATTTTGAGCCAGCCTTCTTTTTGCATTAATTCCTTTGCCTTTAAACCTAGGCATAATTTATCAACTTGAAATTTGAGGAACATGAGAGCGATATCCGTTCGAACTGATTGGCTGGCAGCAGCTGCACACAAATCGGCGGCAACGACAAAGTTCATATTTAGCGTGTTAACGAGTTCATCGTCTGTAAATTTTACTCCAAATGGTATGGCAGCTGGGTCTGACAATGGTTTATTTTCTGGAGAACTTGGCAAAGGTATTCCTTCTTGCCGCATTAATTTAGTCAGCTCCATTTTATGATTTGTGGCTACTTTTTTACTATCTTCGTATAACTCTTTCACTCCGTCGTTTATTGTTGTATTTAGGCCAACTTCTTCAAAAGTAATGATGTTTTCGACAAAAGCAAGGTATGACCAACAGGCCATCACCTCTCCTATATGCAAAGGGTTTTTTCTATTATCTGTAAGTGACTGTATGACATTAATAGCAGATTCAAAAATTAGTCCAGGCTTCGGCATAATGACCTCCATCAAAAATATCTATAGTAAATTTTCCCCCTCTATTCAATTTGTATTCATTATTTGTCATCCGTAATATTGGAATTAAGGCAAAGGCTTAGACTCTGTTGCGTACGGGTAAACACCATACAATCTTAGTAGGAGATAGGTGTGTTACTGACATGAAAAAACAACTGTTATTACTTACTTTTATATGTATGATAGTCCTTCCTTCCGTTGCATTGAGTGCGGAGAAAAAAGCCTCAACCATGGTAGTTTCATTTGATGGTATGCGCCACGACTATTTGGAAAGGTATATGAAGGAGGGGGACATGCCACATTTTACCGAAGTGGCAGACAAGGGAATGTATGCGGAAAAAGTACAGACCATTTTCCCATCCTTAACTTCTTCCTCTCATGCCGCTATTGCAACAGGTGCAAGACCGAGCGCAACTGGGATGGTCAGCAATGAAATTCACAAGCCGAGCAAAAAGTTAACAAACCTCGACAGTGCCTTTTTTTCTTCGCTTGATGCCAAACCCGTATGGTCTATAGCTCGGAAAGAAGGAAAAACGACGGCAACGATTCTTTTTCCCGGTTCCAATCCGAAGTTCGGAAATGCGGCGAATTATGCAATCTATTATGGTGATACATGGGCCGATAGTGATTATGTATCCTTAGATTTTAAGTCAGAAAAAAGCTTTAAAAAAGCGAGTTTTCCACTAAAACTAGATAAGATGGGCAATCGTACGGTTTACATTATGGCGAAAAGTTCTGGTAAGCAAAAGGAACTTTATGTTTCCTTCGAGCCGAATATGCAATCCGCAGAAAAAGTGTATGTAAATGCATGGGGTTCCCTTTCCTTTCAGGCTAAAAACAAGGAATTAGCGGGGTTTACATTTAAAGTAAAAGCAAAAAATCCTGATCTTTCCGATGCTAAATTATACAGGACAGCAGTGACATCAGCTGTCATTAAAGGCCCTCGAGGTTTTAGAAAGACTATCAATGAGAATTTCGGATTTTTTCCTGTACAAGATGATGATAGGGCACTTAAGAAAAAATGGATAACACGAAAAGAATACGAGGAGATTAGCACCCGCTTTGCTCAGTGGACGACAGATGTCTCGCTATTTATAAAAGAACGGTACAAGCCCGACTTACTATTCTTTTATTATCCACAAGTTGACCATGAGTCGCATAATTACTTGCTTATTGACCCGAGGCAACCGAGTTATTCAAGAGAAAAATCCAAGCTTTATATGGGCTATATTCGTTGGGCCTATCATTTGACCGATGATATGCTTGGCCAAACTCTTTCAAAGATGAATGATAAGGACCGAATTTTTCTTGTTTCTGACCATGGAATGGAGCCAGTTCATTCGAGCTTGTCACCTAACGAGGAACTTGAGAAACATGGTTTATTAGTAAAAGACCGTGAAGGAAAAATTGATGCGAAAAAATCAAAAGCTTTTGCTGTCGCGAGCGGATCGATCGCACATGTATTTATCAACTTTAAAAGGACCCAAAAGTTCGGTGTAGTCGATCAGAAGGAATACTCATCTGTCCGCAACGAAATTACCTCTATCTTTAAAAAAGTACGTGTTAAAAAGAAGAGAATTCCGATCAAGCAATACTTTTCCTATGCGTACGGTCAATTTAACGGAAAATTCATAGGCGAGGAAAGAGGGATGTCTGAACCTTTTGATGCTATAAAAGATACCGCGCTCTTTGCTTCTTTCGAACGTAAGATTAATCCTTATGAAAAAGTCATGTTAACCAAGAAGAGTCAAAATCAATATGAGCACAAAAATGCCGGCGATGTTCTTTTAGTAGCGAAAAAGGGATACTATATGTCTCAAGATGATGAAAAAAAAGTTCTGACCGCGGAGGTGCTTGGCAACCACGGGGGCGATCCGTCTAGAAAAGAACTATTTCCGATATTTTTAGCTGCGGGAAATGGAATTCAAAAAAGAACAATTAAGTCGGAAATTTCTACCCTTGATATTGCACCAACTTTATATAAATTAATAGATATTAAACAGCCAGATTTTGTTGAAGGGGAAAGGATCCCAGAATTGGGACCGAAATAAAAAAATTCAGATGGGTTAGTTCCCCCTCTGAATTTTTAACATTTAAGCTCTGTTATTATTAATAGTTGATTTTCGTAAAGGTATTAGAATTAATAGGCGGAGATTTTCCTGCTAATGAATATAAACCAGCATAAGAGGCAGATATAAGCGGAGATATTCCACTAGCATTGCATATGTATCCACAGGCCAAAAAATAAATTTAATTTACCTCCTATTAATTGGAATAATAGGGGGCCATTTTATGGACGAAAGCAAAAAAGTCTCCTAAACTAGAAGTTGAACCC
>NZ_JANJGU010000014.1 GCF_024626525.1 Lederbergia panacisoli | reverse complement strand
CCTCATGCGAGAAAAGAAGTTATCCGGTATTAGCTCCGGTTTCCCGAAGTTATCCCAGTCTTACAGGCAGGTTGCCCACGTGTTACTCACCCGTCCGCCGCTAACTTTTGGGAGCAAGCTCCCAAAAGTCCGCTCGACTTGCATGTATTAGGCACGCCGCCAGCGTTCGTCCTGAGCCAGGATCAAACTCTCATTAAAGTAGTTTGTTAGCTCATTAGCTGGTCTTGCAAAAAATTATTTTAACGCTTCGTTTCGTTCAGTTTTCAAAGATCGAAATCTGCTGTTGGTTAAAACAGCGACTTTTAAATCATAGCACTTATCTATTTTGTAGTCAACTACTTTTTTTAAAAAAAGTAGCAGTCAACTTTTAGAATGAAATGGAGTCCTTTTTTTCGGACGTTTACTAATTTAACACAGAATTATAATTTGTACAATACTTTTTTTAAAATAAATGTAATTTGATTATGCAACTGATTAATTAACTGTTATTACGATATAAAATTACTATATTCCCTTACCCAAAAAGTTTCAAACTTTTTTTAGAAAAAGTTATCAAGCAGTCAAGATTAATCCTCAACATAATGCCGTGCCCCGGTTAATTATCGCAACACGGCATAAATTTTATAAATATTATTGATGATGCTGATATTACAATAGAAAATAAGCGACGATAGATCCGATGCCCCCAAACATAAGAGCATACGGCATATTCATAAAAGTAATTCTATAAGGACTTTGCTTCGTATTGATTGCGGTTAACGTAACGATTAATCCATAAGTGCTGACAGTTAAAGTGGCCATGGCACTTGTAACAATTACGATGGAGAGGCTAAGTGGATTAAATACTTCAATTAATGTCGTAAATAATCCAGTTAAAATACCAATAATAGCGATTGGATGAATTCCAAACATGCTCATAAAAATAAAAAGAAGCTGAATAACGAAAAAAATGAGCAGAGGATAATCAGCAACGTATAAAATCGGCTTTTGAATGACTTCAAGGAACGTTGCACCGTTTAAACTATTAGAGAAAAAGGAAAGAGCAATAAACAACACTATAAAGTTCTGCATCGTATTCGTCTTCTGTTTCCAAGTATTCCAGCCAATGATTAAAAAGCTGCGTACCCTTTTAAGCAGAACCGACCAAATATAAGAAAATGGAAAAATCAACAATGTGACAGACAAGATAAAATTAATCTTTAATATGCTGCCACATAAAATGACAAGTAATAGAAATGCCACTAGAGCAGCAGTTAAATGGGCAAACCTTTTTATTAATTCTTTTTTATTGATCTTAATTCTTCTTTCCTCTTCATAAGGGTACTTCTTAAAATAAAATCTCCCCCATAAATTATCGAGAATAAATGTTAAGACTGCAATGAGTAATAGCCAAGGAAGCAATGATACATAACTTACTCCCGTGACAAAAATCGAAACGGCCAGTAAGATTTCTAATGGACTCCATAAAACTGCAAGTGTAAAACCTCTTATAGTTGACTGGGTCATGAATGAATTTCTTAATGATGTATCTATTTTAGATAGATTGTCTTTCAATACATCTTGTGTAATTGACATAGCCGATAGATTAAGAAATGCCGCTAATGATAGTGTCGTTGCTGAACTGCGTATATATAAGTTACCTAGGTCAGATACATTGTATCTCATGATTGTGTTTAAACTTTTATCAAACCTTCCACTCCATACGACACTGCTCATCCAAGGCAACATGCATAGTAAAGTTAATAAGGCCATGTTTGACGTAAATAAATTAGGAATTTCACTTATCGGCTTACTAGTATAGAAAAATAAATATCCTCCAACGAACAAAAAGGATGTGCCTAGTATTTTAAATAACCGTGTTGCCCTTGAAAAAGATACAAGGAGCATCAAAATGGCAAATATGCCAATGATGTAATTTAACCTTTTACTATCTATAAATATATTAATCATATGGATGAGAAAAACAGCAGAGTAAAAGATATAGAGATAGCGAGAAAGCAAATGTTGTTTCATTTTTACCTCCAAAGCGCCCATATGAAAAAGGCTGTGGATTGATTCCATAGCCTATCATACTCAAAAGCCGATATATTAAATTGTCATGCTGCCGAATCCGCCGTCTACACGAATAAATGTACCTGTTACAAAACCAGATGCTTTTTCAGAAGCTAAGTATACTGCTGCTCCTTGAAGTTCCTCTGGTACACCAAAGCGATTCATTGGTGTATGTCCCATAATGGATGCGATTCGTTCTTCACTTAAGATTTTCCGATTCTGTTCTGCTGGAAAAAATCCAGGAATAATGGCATTTACGCGAATACCATAAGGAGCAAACTCCCTAGCCAAAAACTGAGTAACACTATTTACACCTGCTTTTGATGCAGAATAGGTGAATACCCTTGATAATGGGGTTGTCGATGATACAGATGAAATATTAATGATACTTCCTTTTCTCTCCTGCTCCATCATCCGCTTTGCAAATATTTGCGTAGTAAAAACAAGCCCTTTTAAATTGACATCCATTATGTCGTCCCATTCATCCATTTCCAATTCGAAGAAAGGAGTGGAACTGTTTTTCCCAGGTGCATTTAATAAAATATCCCATCCACCTGACCATGCTTCAATTTCTTTAGCTAGGTTTTCAATCGCTTCTAGGGAACTTACATCACCGTAAAAAGATTTTGCTTCCCCGCCATTTTCAATGATTTCTTTTGTGACAGCTTCTGCTTTTTCTAAGTTCCTTCCAACAATGGCTAGTTTCGCACCATGTTCTGCCAATCCTTTCGCAATGGAGCTGCCGAGTACACTATTTCCCCCAACCGCCACTGCCACTTTTCCAGTTAAATCAAATAAATTACTCACCATTTCTCCCCCAATTTTATATACGGAAATTTCCATCCTCATTAAAATCCATTTCTTTCAAGTCAGATATTGGCTCTAAATTTGGATGCTCTTCTACATAATTAAGGAGGTTTTCCGAAACCTCAATCTCACTTATTTCCAACGTGTTTTTGATCCGTACTAGATTTACTTTAGTAAAATCAAAAATATTACATGTTTTAATGGCTGCTTTTATACAAAGACGGTCGTTTGCCAAGGTGGTCGCAATTTTGGTAGGAGCAACGACTGTAGATGTTAGTCCATTCGCATAGGTCGCTTCTCTATCCATCTTGTCTACGAGACGTTGGGTTGTAAAATCCGCCGTCCCCACACCATTTGCATTTCCTTCTGATTCTTTCGTTAAATCCAAAACAGCCATCTTAGTCACATCTGGCCCGCCATGTGCATACGGGGTCGGATAACGGCCTGTAATATTTGGATCCATTCCGTCTCCACTAATGTTTTTACCAATTTCATCGATGACGAGCACATCAATTTGATCAAAAAAGAGCTTCGGCAATAGTTGTTTTGCCAGCTTTTGCAATTCTATTTCCTTCTCTTCAATCTCATCGGGAGTCAGGACAGCCACCTTTGCCACTTTATCAAAGGCATTTTCAACTGAAGCCACCGCGAATAATATCGGCATTTTTTCCATAATCATTCTAGCCATTGCCGGGACATGCTCGGCCATATACTTAAAACCTAATTGATGACAGGCTTCTGCCCCTTTTTGTTTTCCTAGTCCGATGCTAATCATCTTCATAACTCCGCTTTCAACGGGACCACGGAACGCAGTATGCGGTTTAACGCGGTTCAATACGATAATACCGTCTGCCTTTGAAGCAATCTTATCGACATATACAGGAAGCCCATTCGACAATTCCCCAACTTTAATTACTTCCATAGAAGAACGGATTTCTGCATCGACCGCTGCTTCCGTAACTCCAAGATGTTCGAGTACTCCTTTTTGCCCTTCCGCTGTCGCTCCTCCATGACTTCCCATACTAGGGACAATAAACGGATTTGCGCCTAACTCTTTTAAAAATTTCACCGTAATCGCGGTCATATCTACAATACGATCAACACCTCGACTGCCGACTGCAATGGCAATTTCCATACCTGGTTTAATCTTAGAAAGGATTTTTTCTTGATTCAATTCAGCTCTTAGGGCAGCTTCAAAGTCCTCAATCTTCGTGTCGTCAAATTTCTGCCTGACCTTTACCATCCTTGGCAGCGGAATATCTTTAAGTAATTCTTCTAATATACCCACAATTGTTCACTCCCCTTACCAATACGGGTGAGGAAGCCCTCCCCTTTGTCTTATTCTAAACCGAAATAACGTTTCGCATTTTCATAAGAAATATTGCGTACGTATTTTTCTAATAGTTTCATATCCTTTGACACTTTGCATTCTTCAACCCAAGTTCCCAAAAGATTACATAGTATTCTTCTGAAATATTCGTGTCTAGGAAACGATAAAAAGCTTCGTGAATCGGTAAGCATCCCGATGAAATTGCTGATTAAACCAATATTTGCGAGAGTTTTCATTTGATTTTCCATACCATCAATGGTGTCGTTGTACCACCATGCTGTTCCAAACTGCACTTTTCCTGGCAATTCAGAGCTTTGGTAGTTGCCTGCCATTGAAGCAAGAACATCATAATCCTTTGCGTTTACACTATATAGGATTGTTTTTGGCAATTTATCCTTCTGCTCCAATGAATCGAGAAAACCAGCTAATTTATTCGCAATCAACAGATCTCCGATTGAGTCAAAGCCGGTGTCAGGACCTAGCCTAGTAAACATTCGTTTATTATTATTGCGAAGTGCACCTAAATGGAGCTGCATCGCCCAGCCTTTTTCAGCGTACCATTCTCCCAGAGCTAGTAATGTGTATGTCTTAAATTTTTCAGCATCCTCTTCTGACACGTCTTCACCATTCAATCGCTTCTTGAAAATTTGGTCGACTTCTTGTTTGGAAGCTTCTTTAAAAAACATTACATCAATACCATGATCGGAACTCTTACAACCATGCTCCGCAAAATAATCGACCCGCTTCGAAAATGCGTCCAAAAACGCATCGTAATTTTCAATGGATGAATTCGTTACTTCCCCTAATTTTTCTACCCAAGGCAAAAAGGTTTCTCGTTCAATATATAAGCCTTTATCAGGTCGAAACGAAGGAGAAACTTTAACTTCAAAACCTTCCTCTTTCAATGCCCAATGACTCTCCAAGCTATCTGTTGGATCGTCTGTCGTTCCTAAAAATTCAACTTTATCTTTTTTTAAAATCGAGCGAACAGAAAGTTCCGGCGTTGCTAGCTTCCTATTTGCTTCCTCCCAAATAGCTGGAGCCGATTTTTCACTTAATATTTCGTCAATATCAAAATATCTTAACAACTCTAAATGAGTCCAGTGGTATAGAGGGTTTCCAAATGTATTAGGAACGGTTTCAGCCCATTTTAAAAACTTATCATAACCACTTTTATTTCCTGTAATATAATCCTCATTAACTCCATTCGCCCGCATGGCGCGCCATTTATAATGATCTCCACCTAGCCAAATATCAGCAATATCATTAAAACTTTTATTTTCCAAAACTTCATCTTGTTTTAAATGATTATGATAATCAATAATCGGCAAATCTTTTGCAGTGCCGTGGAAAAGCTCTCTAGCCGTTTCATTATAAAGTAAAAAATCATCTGTAATAAACGTTTTCATAGAGTGTTAAACATCCTTTCATGTAGTATACGAAAAACTTTTTTTATAAAGAAACAACATTTGAATACTCAGCTTTAGAATCATCAGGCAAAACTTCATTCATACTCCCCGTGCGATATCCTAACAAATCAATCGATACATAAGAAAATCCTAATAACACAAGTTCTTGATAAATCATTTCATTCTGTTTCAATAACAAATTCATTTCTTCAGGCTTCACTTCAATCCGAGCGACTTCGCCGTGATGACGCACACGAACGGTAGATAATCCAATCTTTATTAAAAAGATTTCCGCTTTGTTTACTTGATCAATTTTTTTATGATCTAGCTTAATCCCGTAAGGTATTCTAGATGCGAGACTGCAAGAAGCTGGTTTGTTCCACACGGGAACAGAATGGAGTTGAGCAAGTTCTCTAACCTCATGCTTATAAAGCCCTGCTTCTTGAAGCACACTTCGAACGCCTTCTTCGGTTCTCGCTTTTAATCCCGGTCTAAAATCATCCATGTCATCCATAATCATCCCATCTAGTACATAAGGGAAGTTAAGTTCCTTCGCTAGTTCCTTGAGGTGAGAATAGAGCATTTTTTTACTGTGATACCAGCTATCTGGATTATTTGCGACGATATTAGGATTACTCAACTCCTTGATTTCTGTCCGAAGAAGTTGCACACCCATTTCTTCCGCTAATTTCACTGCACCGTCAAATTCTTCTTTTCTAAATAGTTCGGAATGGACAACAACTGCTAAAACTTGGTCTCCAAGTTCTTGCTGAGCACGCTTTAAAAGAAGGGCACTATCCACCCCACCTGAAAAAGCAACGATAACACGTTCCATATTTTTCAATATATTTCCAAGATCTTGATTCTTTTTAGCAAGTATTTCGTTCATATTCGTTCTCCTTCTTTACTTATTTTTTAGTTCCACTTCAGACACGAATTCACTGTAAATTATTCAGTTCATCTTTTTATAATCCCAATGTTTCTAAATGTTTTCCAATATGAAAAATGAGAGCTTTTTTATATTCATCTTCATGCTCGTCAAGTGTTTTAAAGAATTCATCTTTAAACAACGATGCCCCGTTTTCATCTTCCGCCGTTAAAATTAAGCCATAAGTGACATGGAGAACTTGCCGTGCAGCATCATTATTCATATAGTCTGCTAGATTTTCATCTGCAATTGAATCAAGTGGAGTTATTGTCCCCATGTCAGGAGTAATGTGATAGTATCTCAAAGCTTCATCCAAATTTTCCAATGCAAACGTATGCAACCTTCTATACAAATCAGGATTTGTCTTCGCAATGACCCTGACTGCTTCAAGCCAGTTCGTACCAGCTGTTTTTACGTGCACGACACCTTTTGTATACTTTGCAATAATCGGGAACACCTTGAATTTATCACTGCCTGAATGGATGCTAAGTTTATAACCAAAATACTCGGCAATCAACGCATGTTCACTTAGTTCACGTTCGAATTGTTCAATATTCCCAATATAATCGATTCCTTTTTGGAATTCCCCGCAGAATCTCGGAGCTAGACTTGTCACCTTTACTCCTTTCGATGTTAATTCATTCGCAACGAAGAAATGCGCCATAGGGGATGTAACGGTTTCTGTTTCATCTATGGAAATTTCAAAGTCAAAATCGCGATCTAGCTTGCTTATGTATTCTTCATATACATGAACCATATAATTAAGCGCTTCGTTATATTCCAAAACATATTTAATCAGTGTTTCTTCATCGAAAGAAATCGTTAATCCGTTTACAGCAAATGTTTGATTTAAATATCTTTCATTGTAATATGCTTGAATTTTTTGCGGAAGCTTTTCAAATTCAATACGTACTTCTTCCAAAGACTGGGCATCGATTCCTGTTGGAATATAATCCGAGCAATCTAATGTCAGCATTGAGATTCCAAGTTCAAGTGCCATTTTAATATCACTTTCTACCTTAATATGATCACCATCCGCGCCATATCCACCTTCATATCCCTCTTGGAAAACAGCAAACGCCGCGGCATCGAGCATATCATTCATCGTACGATTAGTAAGTGTTAATTCACGGATACTTTGTTGTGCAAGAATTGGTTTGACACGATGGTCTTTGACTGTTTCAATATGTCCAGGTGATGCAATACCAAGGCGATCTCCCAACCCCATTGTCGCTTTTTTTGTTCCGAATGCACGTGGGACAGTGTAATCGAAATAACGGTTTAGTACGAGACGATTTTCATGACTTAATGGGCAAAGCTTTCCGTTTCCGATAGCCTTCCCTTGTAATTCATCAAAAAGGGAACTTTCACCAACAGCAAGGATGTAACGGTCTCCATTTGTTTTCACCATTAATAAACGCGTATTTTCGTATTCCTTAAATGACTTTTCATAGACTTTTACACTAGTATCATAAGAAACTATTTTTCCATATTCAAGTTCCTTAAGTATAGGTAGTAAATTTTCCATTTTTATCATCATCCTTTACCTTTTTCAATAGACTTCAATCCTATAGAATGACAGCGGTATCAATAATTACACTCACGAAAATAACAACGTTGTTATTACTATTATGATAGATCATTTATGCTGTTTTCGCAATGTAAAAAATATATTAAAGTCCTTACTGATAAAACAATGAAAACGTTGTTATTCTGTGATACATTAAAAAAAGTAAATATATCACGATTTCAATAGGTGAAAAGAATGAGCGTAACCATTAAAGATATTGCAAAAATAGCAGGAGTTAGTTATTCCACTGTTTCCAAAGCGTTAAATGATAGCCCATTGGTTAAACCCACTACAAAAAGTCGTATACTTAAAGTGGCGAAAGAAATGGGATATGAACCGAATTACGCTGCTCAAAGACTCGTTTCTAAGCAAACAAAAATTATTGGATTGATTTGGCCAACTATTGAAAGGGTCGTTCTTTCAACTTTAGTGACGAATATTAGCAATGAAATTAGAAAAACGCCTTACTCCATGATTCTTTCGGTCGAGCCATTTGAAGCCTCACTAGATACATTTAAACGATTTCAAGTTGATGGGATCATTTTCTTTGATGAACATATCGACATTTCTATTGAATCGAATCATATTCCTTTACTTACATACGGCGTTGCAGAGAAGAAAGTTAATCATTATCCAATCATCGACGCTAACCATGAACAAGCGATGTTTGAAGCGATAAAATATTTGCACAGCAATTTAGGGCATAAAAAAATAGCCTATATTGGCGATTTTTCAAAAACGGATCGAATGCAGATGGAAAAATTGAATGGTTTTAAAAAAGCAATGAAACACTTTGGATTAACGATAAATCACCATTTCTTAGTAGATACGAAAGGTCTCGATTGGTATGACGGCTATTACGCTGTAAGCAAGCTGCTAGAATCAACTGAACGCCCGACCGCAATTGTTGGAGGAAGCTATGATATCAGCGGCGGCATCATTCGTGGAATTAAAGAAAAACAGCTACAGATTCCAAACGATATCTCAATTATTAGTTATGATAACATCCCTCAAATGGCAAATATGGAAATCCCTTTAACTAGCATTGGAGTTCCCATTGAACAATTAGCAACTGAAATTGTTCATTCTATCATTGAACTAATTGAAAACAAAAATCTTCATCCGAACATTCGTAAAATGAAGCCGGAATTAAATATTCGAAAATCTTGTGGCAGAGTAAATACATAATTGCCGAACAAAAAAACCTTTAAAAAAGTCAATTTTTTAAAGGTTTTTTGTTACTTTATTATAAAAACTATTTACTAATGTTTACTTAATGCTGCTATACATTGTGGAAATATTTGATTCATGTTTAAAGGAACCAACTCATATTATAATATCAAATCTACTTTTAACAAGAAGGTGAATCTCGAATGCTAACAAACATCGCACTCGTTATCGCTTTAGTTATGACCGTTTATTTATTTGCGTACTCTTATATTGAAGCATTAAAAATTTCAAATTCTGAAGAACAAGTTTATGGTGGAACATTTATTTTTTCATCGATTATGGCGTTTGTATTTTCTGGTCTTACATATTTATTTATTTAAATACATCATATTTTAATTCATTCCTCTATTTTTCTAGCCCCTGAACAGCCTTGGATTTTTTCTCCTGAACAAGAAATAAAGTAACACTTACTATGATGATCATCCCTCCTATTATTTGGGTCCAAAGAATCTTTTCGTTCAAAATATAAACAGCCAAAATTGCTGCACCTACTGGCTCAAATAAAATGGCCATCGAGATGGTAGAAGTGCTTAACCATTTTATAGACCAATTAAAAAGGGTATGTCCTAATAATGTGGGAATTAACGCAAGCAATAAAAAATATATCCAATCAGCAGACGGATAAGGATATAAGGAAGATCCTGAAAGCAATACATACACGAACAATGTAACGGAACTAATAAAATAAACGGTAAATGTATATGTAATAAGTGATATCCTTTTCCTTACTTCCTGCCCAAATAATAAATACGCAGTAATAAACGCACATGCAGCTAACGCTAAAAAGTCACCATATAAAGCGGAACCGCTTATTTGAAAATCGCCCCAACTAATAATGACACTACCGATAATAGCAGCGAAGCCACAAAGAATAGCCTTTGCTGAAAATCGTTCATTAAATAAGAAAAACGTACCGACAAAAGCGAATAAAGGTTGAAGCGTCACTAAAACTGTCGAACTCGCAACTGTTGTGTAATTAAGCGATTCAAACCATAAAATAAAATGGAAAGCTAGAAAGACTCCTGCAATGATGGAAAATATCCAATCTTTTATATTCATTACGAAAAGCTCTTTAATATAATTCGGGAAAAATAGCGGTATCATCAGAACAACACTGAAAAATAGCCGGTAAAAAGCAATTACCGCTGCATCCGCTGAAGATAGTTTTACAAATATAGCGGAAGTCGATACTGACAAAACACCCACAATCAATGCAAAGTATGGGTTTATCTTTGGATTTTCCATATGTTTCTCCTTCTAGTTGGCATGGAATAATAATATAAAGCTTTTATGAAAACATTTTACCTGTCGGATAAGATATAATCCATACATATAAGATAATTCATCTAGGAAGGAGTGGCTGTTTTGGATTATTTGGATTTGGAATTATTGCTTAAGTTAGGCATCTCTGCTTTATTAGGATTAATAATCGGGGTGGAACGAGAATTAAAAAGAAAACCACTTGGACTTAAAACTAGCTTAGTTATTTCTATTATCAGCTGTCTTTTGACTATCGTATCAATTGAATCAGCCTATATTTTTCCAGGAAATGACCAGGTTCGCATACAGATGGACCCACTCCGTTTAGCAGCTCAAATCGTTTCGGGAATTGGTTTTCTGGGTGCAGGGGTAATTTTACGAAGGGGCAACGATCATATATCAGGACTTACAACAGCGGCGATGATTTGGGGTGCCGCAGGTATTGGAATTACGGTGGGAGCGGGTTTTTATATTGAAGCCGTTGCCGGGGTTATTTTGTTAATCATAAGCGTCGAATTTATTCCCTTTACTTTACTTAAAATTGGACCAAAAAGATTATTAAAAAGGGACTTAATAATAAAAATCACAGTTAGTAAACAGGAAAGTTTGGAGATCGTCATAGAAAAATTAAAAGAAGATAAAATAACAATCACTCACACTAGAATCAAAGATCTTAAAGAAAACGAAAACCATTTGCTCGAATTAAAAACGCGGGTTAATGTAAATCGCCCGATTACAGATATTTACTATGCAATATCCAAAATAGAAGATGTTCAAGGAATTGAGATAATAAGTTAAAAATTCCCCTTGCACTTTCTCTAAAAGTTACTATAATAAGAAATGTAGTTTAAATAAGTCGGGGGATTAGCTCAGCTGGGAGAGCGCTTCGCTGGCAGCGAAGAGGTCAGCGGTTCGAGCCCGCTATTCTCCATAAGTGAAAAAACTTGCAAAAACCTTAATAAATAAGGGATTGCAAGTTTTTTTTATTTTGCTTTCTTCAAAAAAGTTGATTAGCTTTTATTATTCCTCATTTTTTTAAAAAATGACTTATCAAGGTTCGATAAGCCATTTCCATATATATTGAATTATTTTGATAATGCGATTTTTATATGGGCTAAGTGATGTTCTTCGTGCCAAGCTAATTTTGCAACTTTTGTTGCCACTGTTATTTTACCGTTTATCTGGTGAATAAAAGCTCGATCTAATTGCTCTTCAGTTAAACTATGGCCTAAAGATACAATACGCTCGTTTATACCTTCTAACATTTTAATAGAACTTTCTACAGGAAGTTCTGTATCCGGTTGAATAGCCCATTCATCTTGATCAAAAGCTGGTACAGTTGGATTCTCATCTGTTAAAGCCAGCTTTAAACGTTGAAACATATTCAACTGAGAATCTGTAATGTGATGAACAAGCTGACGAACTGTATAGCTGCCTTCACGATAAGTTTTGCTTAATCCCTCATCATTTAATGAATCGACAGTTTCTCTTAATCGAATAGTGTAAGTTTCAATTTCCTTTAGCCATTCTTGAATATTTTCTAATGTTACCTTTTCAGGAACATCTAGATTTCCAATTGGGAACCTTACATCCATTTTAAATCCCCTTCCTATAGATATTGTTTCATACTATTATACATGTATTTCGTTATTAACGTTTAAAACCCATCAATATATCCCCTTACTTAAAAAAGCTCAAGCACCCGCTTAGCCCATTATGGTCATAACCAGTTATAACGAGGTTTATCCTTTTTATTAATATCTCCTATTAAAGGGTACGTGTGCGTGTTGGCCGATGTAATGGTCCGGCAGTTTGACATCGGGATGGGAGTCCACCCAAAGAACGGCAACATCACCATCGTATTTTTCATTTAAATAAGCAATCGGTGCTAATTCTACACCGCAGTCTCCTCCTAAGACGACGACATGATCCGGTTGATGTTTATGTAAAATGGCAAATGCGTCACGCAACTGTTTCAATACATCGGTGCGTGCATAAGTCCCCTTTTCTGCTTCTATTCCTTCTGTATTTAATGAAACCGGCACTTCCGCTTGAATATCATCATCTGAAGCGGGAGCAAGTCAGTTTAGTAATTGTGCGCCTAAATAATAAGTCGGATTGTAGCCGCCTTGCCATTGCGGCATCAGTAAGCGAAGAGTGTTACACTTTGCTGCTTCTTTATGTTCTTTCATTCGGCATTCTTCCCTTCAGAAAATATTAAAAACACTATTCATCCTTTCATTAGTTAATATAATCTGCAAGTACATTCATTAAGCCCTCTGCTGTATCCTTTTTACTAATGTATTTTATAGGTGTTTGAAATTTTGAAATAATATAATGTTCTGCTGCTTCACCATATAATGAACCTGTTTTATTAGCGACCATAAATTCCGCATTGGAAGCAGTCATCCTGAGATTTGCCCTTTCCAATAAGTAATCAATATCATCCGTATGTTCTAACTTAAACCCTACAAGTAATAAATTGGGATTCCATTTTTTAATTTGTGATAATACTTTCGGTGCCTTTTTAAAATGGATTATTGGAGGTTCATCACTAGACATTTTTCCTGCCTCCAAAATGGGATTTCCTCGTTGGTCTAATACTTTATCAACAACCCAATCTGAACCAGCAGCTGCCATAATCACAACATCAATATGTTCTGTTTGTACAATTTTTTTAATTTTTTCACCTAAATCAAATATACCCTCAAATTGAGTTACACGAAGTTTTCTATGATTTTGAGGAAGTTTTGCAAAATAGCCGTGTAAATAAATTACCTCTGCTTCTTTTTTCAACGCCTCTTCAGCTAAATAACACCCAATTGTACCTTTTGCTAAATTAGTATGCCCTCTAACATTATCCCATTTTTCAAGTGTACCTCCACTTGTTATCAATATCTTTTTTCCTTTTAAAGAACTCATAAAATCACTTCATCCTTATTTTTTCACATATTTCAAAGACAAAAAATGATTAATTCCAATTTTTTTCGCTACCTTTTGTGGAACTGCCTTCCGTTTATACTCCTCAAAACCCAATTTTATATATAAATTCATTGCCGGAATATTCGTATCAGCAACTTCTTCTATTACGTAATTGTTGTACGTTGTATTTTCGATAATATGCCGGATGATTTGAGATGCTACGCCCTGTCCTCTGAATTCAGGAGCTGTTCCAACAAATTCTATCGATCCTGTATTAGGAGGGGGATTTTTAAAAGGGGCTTCAAATTCCTTTTTTAAAAAGATCCCGGCCATGCTTCCCTTAAAGAGGCCTAAGTGCTTTCTCAGTTCTTTTTTATTTAACCTTACCGATGATGTTTTTCCGTCCGTACATGCCGTCACTCCTGCAACTTTATCATTTGCTAACGCTATATAAAATTGATCTAATACAAACATGTGGGCAAAAGCCTTTGCAATGATGTTTTTATCTTTTGAAAAAAAAACAAGCCATTGAGTGAAGCCTTCCGCAAAAATTTCAGACATTTTCGTCCTTACATCTAAATCTACTTCATCAGCTTTTACAATTAGAAACTTATTACCTCCAGATTTCATATAGCATTTTCCTTTCATTTTCGACTATTCCTATATATAAGTTTCTTCACTTGCCCTCCTCACCTTGTTTCTTATTCCATTACCCGCCCTTTTAAAAAAAGACCGTCATAGTGACGATCTCATTGTTGGAATTCTTCTAGTTTGTCTACAGTCTTAACTTTTTTAAAGCTAAATTATTTTCTGTTCACTTTTGAAGTTGGTTTTGATAATACGTACGAAGTAACTCCTCCATCTTAAGATAACTATTTTCATAAATATTTTGGTAGGAAGTAAGATATTCTTCGTTCGGTTTAATTTCCTTACGAAATTGAGTACTGATCATCTCAATCGCCTCTTGCTCATCCCGATATATTCCGCTTCCTATTCCCGAGGCCATAGCAGCACCGAGTAAGGTGGACTCGCTAATATCTGGAATAGAATAAGTACATCCCGATACATCTGCTTTTACTTGCAGCCAGTACTTGTTTTTCGTGCCACCGCCTACTGCTACTACCTTTGTAATCTCTCTTTCCGCAATTTCTTCAGCAGACTTTTGAATCAATTTTAGCTGGTATGCGGTCCCTTCGAGTATTGACTTAATGATGTCTTTTTTTCCATGGGTTTTCTCTAATCCGATAAAAGCCGCCTTCGCATATGGATTAGGTTTTGGTGCACCACTTCCCGATAAATAAGGAAAATACAATATTCCCGTAGGGCCTTCAGTTGTTTCCCCGAGTAAGCGCAGCAGTTCATCGTAAGTTAATTGAGTATCTGCTAATTGTGATCTTATCCATTCTATCGACCCACCTGAAGATGGATTGCCTCCCATCCAAAAATAGCGGTCTTTCACAACATGGCAACCATAGGATAAACCAGAATTAAATTCCTTTTCTCCAAGTGGACGCTCCTTAAATGAACCGACCAATGTTTCTGCCGTACCCATTGAATCGAGAACAGTTTCCGGATTTATTGCTCCTACCGCCAAGGCTGCACAAACATGATCATGACCTGAAACGGCAACAGGTGTACCTTTTGACAACCCATATCCAATACATTCATCATTATGTACTCCGCCAATCGGCGTGCCAGCAAGGTGGGCAGAAGGAAATAATGTATCTTCCAGTCCAAACTGATTTAGCCAAGGCACATCCCATATTTTTTCATCGATTCTGAAACCATACGTTCTAGCTGCAAGAGAATAATCAGTTCCAAATTCTCCAGTTAGCTTATAGGCGATGAAATCTGAAGCTGAAAGCCAAACTGCCTCTTTCGTAATATCTGAATCTAGTTTTTTAAGCCATAATAACTTCGGTAATCCATATTTAAAGCTAGGTCGTAAACCCGACTTTGAAAAGCGTTCAATCGGATCTGTTGCCTTAAAAATAGATTCCGCTTCTTCCATTGCTCGTTTATCAAACCAAGGGATCATTTCAGTTTTTGGCAAGCCTGTTCTTTTATCGATTAGAAGCCCTGTTTCCGCCATACTAGTGATACCGACAACTGCAATCGAATGCTTATAATCTACTATCGCCTCTTTTATATTGGCAGACACAATTTCCCAAAGCTCGTCTGGATGATAATAAGCTTGTCCATTCTTTCTATAGTGAGTTTTCGTCTCTCTGCTGACGATTTTTAAACTTTTTCCTGTTTCATCAAATACAGCGGCTTTACAATTTGTTGTTCCTACATCAATCCCTAGCAGCACTTTCATATCATCATTCCCCTAATATTTGCTTTTTCATTTTCTTTTCTAATATATTGAGAGATTACGTGATTTACATACATATGTACATCCTCTACTATTCCATAATCACTGGAGGGAATAACAAGTGCAATATCCGAAAGTCCCTTCATTCTTCCTTCTTTTTCTCCAACTAACGAAATGACTTGTGCCCCAGTATCTTTTGCATATTGAAATGCTCGAATGACATTTTCGGAGTTACCAGATACGGAAAGACCAATTACGATATCACCAGGATTTAATAGATTTTTTAACTGTTCCACAAAAATGTCTGCATAATGAATATCGTTTCCATATGCCGTCATTAGTGGCACTTGGTCCGTCAAACTAAAGATTCGCAGCCTCTTGACCCCATCAACATTAACCCCTTTTCCAAAATCACAGGCCCAATGTGAAGCTGAAGCCGCACTTCCACCATTTCCCAA
Source organism: Lederbergia panacisoli (assembly GCF_024626525.1). Taxonomy (GTDB): domain Bacteria; phylum Bacillota; class Bacilli; order Bacillales; family Bacillaceae_C; genus Lederbergia; species Lederbergia panacisoli. The sequence continues at coordinate 82,504 of NZ_JANJGU010000014.1, read as the reverse complement.
CACAAATATCTGTTGGTTATTTTTCGTGGAATTTTTAATTCTCTCGTAAATCCTTTCAATTACGTCTACATTTAGTTCGTTTATTACCCGTAGCCATTCAGATTGATATTCAGAATAATAGGTTCGAAACAAATTATTCATCTCCCTTTAAGTCGTTCGCATATATCAAGCTTGCTGCACCAATTAACCCGGCCTCATAACCAAGTGCTGTCTGTAAAATTGGGATGTTTTTATTAGTCTCATCTATAACCGCCGATTGAAATGTTTCTCGAATATGTGGTTCAAGCAAGTCAAAGGATAAACTTACTCCTCCTCCTATTATAATCGCACCAGGATTTAACACATTTGCGGCATACGAAAATGCCCTTCCGATATAATTACCAGCTTGTCTATACTTATCTAAAGCTGCCTTATTCCCATTATAGGCGCTTTCTGCCACGCTTTTGGCTGTAATCGATGATGGTTCAATCTCCAACTTCCCTTTGGCCATATTAGCGATCGCTGTCCCCGATGCATGCGCCTCTAAACATCCTCGATTGCCACAGCCACAAAGTTTGCCGTCCTCCCATTCTACGACTAAATGTCCGATTTCTCCCGCAATGAAATGCTCCCCTTCAACCATTTTGCGATCAATAATAATTCCACCGCCAATTCCAGTACTAATCGTTACCCATAGAAAGTTTTCAAATTGTTTCCCTCTTCCAAAAACTAGTTCACCCAATGCACAAGCATTTACATCATTTGCAATATGAATCGGAATTCCCGGCCATTTTTCTTGAAGATGCTCTCTAACAGGCACATTTCTCCAACCGGAATATGGGGCATGGATTAAAACGCCTTTTTTAGGGTCGGCCAAGCCCGGCACATTAACACCAATACCGAGCAAAGATTGATCATTCATGCCTGCTTTTTCCATGCATTCATTTACAACTTTCATACATTTTTCAATATGTGTTTTTGGACTATCGTTGATATCAGTCGGAAATTGTTTTTTGACTAAAATCTTGCCAGACTGCTCGACAATGCCTATTAGAGTTTTGGTCCCACCATTATCAATTCCTACTACCACTTTTTGATTAGACAATCTATCCGCTCCTTAACCTTGGTTTCAACTAAATAACTGTATGATGGATACCATTCGCTTAATATATTAGTATATGTTTACGCTTTCAATGTCAATAATTCATATACAAAAAAGCTGTAAGACTACTATTAAAGTAGTTTTACAGCCAAGCAAGACTACACCTTCTCCACATACTCAGGATTCGCCGTAATATACGTGCCACTTTTTAATTCATACATTTTTGAACCATTTACTGTAAGAGTGTCGACAACCGTAAAGACGTCGCCTTTCTTAGCCTTTCCTTCCCGGGCGTTCCAGTCGGGCTTGTTATAATACCATAATTCAGCTGTTTTTACTCTAATTAAGAAGGTGCTTGGTGTTTTAACTCCGCTATTATTTTTGGGATTAATCCAACTGCCCGGAGTCCCTTTTTCTTTCGTAACGTTAATCATTCCCTGGGAACGGTTGAATACGTAATATTCACCTTTTTTTACCGTAGTTTTCTTATTTACTTCTGCCTTTGCGTCTGCTGCTGTCACATAGCCATCTAAGGTTTTATTTACTTTATATTTTTCATCATCATTATCATTCGTTTTTCCATTGGAAGAAGAGGTGATCGATACTTGTTCAGAATGATTCTTTTTTAATTTTAGTGCTTTCGCTAAGCCATTCGTATGTCCTCTCGCAATCTTGTCCAAAAAGGATGTCTGACTTAACAGGTTTGCATCGTGGGCATTGTCAATAAAACCATTTTCAGTCAAAACACCCTGCATGTTTGATTCCCGAACCATGTGGAAATCAGCTTCTTTTTTTCCACGGTCAATAAATCCAGTAGCTTTTACAACTTCATCATGGATGATATTTCGTTTCTCGTTTGTTGCAGCACGACTAGGATAATTTCCGATATAAATATAACTTTCAAAACCAGTTCCGCCACTAGCGTTAATATGAACTGACAGTAAAAAGTCAGCATTCCAGGCATTCGCTGCATTAGTCCGTTCACTTAGCGATACGGTTTGATCACCTGTACGACTCATTCTAACTTGTACACCGTTATATTCATTTAATAATATTGTTTGAATTCTTTTAGAAATACTTAAAGTTAAATCTTTTTCGCGTAATCCGTAACCAGTGGCTCCGGTATCTGTACCTCCATGACCCGGATCAATAAATATTTTCACCATATTAGATCTCTCCTTTACATAATAATCATGATTGAACGCTATCCCCTCCGTTGTTTTGCTATTGGACAATCTCTTTCAACACCGGTCCATTAACCCCTTCTACTTATTATGATATGAATAAACCTAGCTTACAGTTACGGTTACATCAAAAAAACAACCGATCACCTAAAAATGGCAATCGGTTGTTTTAATTTGTTATTGACTATATTGTTGACTCTCTCTTCTTTTATAAGCCGCACGTTTATTTGTATAATAACCCCAAAATAGAATAATTCCTGTAAGGATCACTATGACTAAATAAGTCATAAATCCTTCGTTAATCCCCAAAAGCTGATCAACATGCTTGTCCTTTAATAGCATTTCCCCTGCTGTCCACGCTAGTATTCCGGAACCCACATAAGCAATCCAATGATACTTGTCCATTGCTTTTACGATGAATTTTGAGCCGAAAATCATGATTGGAATACTGATCGCCACTCCTATAGCAATCATCAGAACGTGGCCGTTAGCCGCACCAGCTACTGCTATAACATTATCCAAACTCATGACGGCATCAGCCATGATAATCGTCCCTATCGCCTTCATAAATCCAGTATGTGATGATATATTTGTTTCGTCTTTTCCCCCTACAAGAACGGTGTAGGCAATCCATAACAGCAATAGTCCCCCGATAATATTTACATAAGGTATCTGAAGTAACCATACTATTATGATAGCAAATAGTATTCTTAAAGTTACTGCTCCAGCTGTCCCCCATAAAATCGCTTTGTTTTGTAATTCCTTCGGCAAGCTTCTAGTTGCCATAGCGATCACAATTGCATTATCGCCTGATAATACTATGTCAATGGCAATAATTTTTAAAAGTGCAATGATTGCAGCAGATGATATTGTAATTCCTAGTATTGTTGTTGCTATATCCATTTTCGTTTCCTTCTTTCTAAGAAACTTAACTTAATTATTATATCACATTTTCTCTAACATTCACTAGAAAAGAAAAGGAATTGAAAATGAATCGTTCATGCACCGCGTCTATCATTCTTTTTCACGACTACAATGGAAAGTATATTGTCAATTTTAAAGAACCTTTGACTTCCTCTCAAATAGCAGAAGGCCTTAAATGATGCTTCACTCACTGCCAAAACCTTGATTCGCCTTTGAGTTACAACTTTCTTATCGGATAAATAAATCATTTCCAACCTAACTCCAGATAATAAAGATTTTGTCAGCAACTTTTTCATTTAAGACCCTCCTTTTGAAAACATTATAGAACATACGTTTGCAATTATCAATGGTAATTGCTGCTATCAAAATGACAATAATGATTCTAATTCCTTTATTAAATCCTTTCCCATTTGAATATATTTTTCATCAAGATCTCCATCTGGATCCTCAGGTTCTGAAAACTGGTTAAAAGCAGCGGACATATTGCTACTATCAGCATGGTCATCTAGTCCCTTTTGGTATACATGAGATAAAACAAAAGGAGTTCCTAATTGGACAGATACGCCAGGTGTGTCAAGCTGTCCTTCAACAGCAGTAAATGGAATGCGAAGAAATTGATATCCATCATCATTTGCCATTTTATAATCAAAAAATCCTCGGTCATAATCCCAATTTCCACCTATAACATATCCTTTTGGTTTCATAAGTTGTTCAAGCTTATGTAAATTGTACTGCCTGCCTTCAATTGTGGAATTAATTTCAAACATTTTTCAATCACTCCTTCGTTTTCCATCTATTATTCCATGGAAAACAAAGGTTATTCTAACGAAAAATAAAAGAGCACCTACATTAATGTAGGTGCCCGCTTACAAGCTTATAGTCTTTTTTCCAACTCTGCTTTTTTCTCTTCGAATCCTGGTTTTCCAAGGAGTGCAAACATATTGACTTTGTAAGCTTCTACTCCAGGCTGGTCAAATGGATTAACACCAAGTAAATATCCGCTAATGGCACATGCTTTTTCGAAGAAGTACACAAGATAACCAAAAGTGTAAGCGTCCATAGCTGGGATTTCCACTACTAAATTCGGAACGCCGCCATCAGTATGTGCTAAAAGTGTTCCTTCAAATGCTTTATCATTAACGAAATCTACCGTTTTTCCTTCTAAGTAGTTCAATCCATCCAAATCGCCTTCTTCACTTTCAATGACAAGCTCATGGCGTGGATTTTTCACCTTTACCACCGTTTCGAACAAATCACGGCGCCCCTCTTGCACGTATTGTCCGAGTGAATGAAGGTCAGTGGAAAAATTGGCTGAAGCTGGAAAAATTCCTTTTTGGTCTTTCCCTTCACTTTCTCCAAATAATTGTTTCCACCACTCAGAAAAGTATTGCAAGCCTGGCTCATAGTTAATGAGCATTTCAATGGTTTTTCCTTTGTTGTACAAAACGTTGCGAATCGCAGCATATTGATAGGAAATATTTTTATCAAGCTCCGGGCTGCTGAATTCATCTTGTGCATCTGCAGCACCTTTCATCATTTCTTCAATCTCAACACCACTCACCGCAATTGGAAGCAAGCCAACTGCCGTTAAAACAGAATAGCGTCCCCCAACATCATCAGGAATGACAAAAGATTCATATCCTTCTTCATTAGCAAGTGTTTTTAGTGCACCTTTTGCTTGGTCTGTTGTCGCATAAATCCGTTTTTTCGCTTCCTCGCTGCCATATTTTTCTTCAAGAAGCTTGCGGAATATACGAAAAGCAAGCGCCGGTTCCGTTGTTGTTCCAGATTTAGAAATGACATTGATAGAAAAATCTTTTCCATCAAGCAAATCCGTTAAATCCTTCATATATGTAGAGCTAATATTATTGCCTACAAAAAAGACTTGCGGAGTTTTACGTTTTTCTCCTGAAAGAGCATTATAGAAACTATGATTGAGCATTTCGATCGCTGCACGAGCACCTAGATAAGAACCGCCAATTCCAATAACAAGTAAAACATCACTATCTTCTTTGATTTTATCCGCTGCTTTTTTTATGCGAGAGAATTCTTCCCGATCATATTCATTTGGAAGGCCCACCCACCCTGTATAATCGCTGCCAGCTCCGGTATTTTCATGTAATTGCTTATGCGCTGTTTCTACCGCGGCTTGCAAATATGTAACTTCATGTTCACCGAAAAAGGTCAATGCCTTGGAGTAATCAAACTTAATATGTCCCATCAATTTTCCTCCTTATGGTCAAAATCTATATGGTATTACTCTATCCGAATAAGCTAATATTTTCAAGAAAGTTTATTGAATTGGGGATTTCTTGACGGAAAACGTCTTATTCAAGGTGGGATTCTCGATTAAATTGAAACTTCGAGTTGTTTAATCGAGAATTAAAGCGAAATTCTCGAACAAATTCAAACTTCGAGTTGTTTAGTCGAAAATTAAGGCGGAATTCTCGAACAAATTCAAACTTCGAGTTGTTTAGTCGAGAATTACCAAATACCAATTCATTAATAGAAGCCTTCAGTAACAATATTGCCTTCTATAGTTTTTTTGCATTGCTAAACACCTTGGATAAATCCATCTATCAAGGCATGCCGTGACATCACCAATAAAAATACCACAGCAACATCTCACTGTGGTACATACGATCATATAAAAACTTACACCCAACCTCTAAATCTAGAAGCCTCCGCAACGTTGCGCATCCCTACCATATACGCTGCGAGTCGCATATTAACCCTTCGACTTTCCGCGGTATTGTATACATTCTCAAAAGCTTCAACAAGTTTGGTGCGAAGTTTTTCATTTACTTCTTCTTCTGTCCAATAATAACCTTGGTTGTTTTGGACCCATTCGAAGTAAGAAACGGTTACTCCTCCCGCACTTGCCAGTACGTCGGGAACAAGTAAAACGCCTCTTTCACTTAATATCCTGGTAGCTTCCTCTGTTGTAGGACCATTTGCAGCCTCAACGACGATGGACGCTTTAATATTAGGTGCATTTTCAGCGGTAATTTGATTTGCAACGGCTGCAGGTACGATAATATCGCAATCTAGTTCAAATAGTTCTTTATTAGTAATCGTATTATCAAATAAGGTTGTTACCGTACCAAAACTATCGCGGCGGTCAAGTAAATAGTCAATATCAAGACCATCAGGATCGTGGAGAGCACCATAGGCATCAGATATGCCTACAATTTTGGCTCCAGCATCATTTAAAAATTTTGAAAGATAACTGCCTGCATTCCCGAATCCTTGAATAACGATTCTTGCATCTTTTAAATCAATGCCGCGTTTTTTGGCAGCTTCTTCAATGCAGATTGTCACACCTTGAGCGGTAGCCTTTTCCCTTCCTTGTGAACCACCAAGTACAATCGGTTTTCCAGTAATAAAACCAGGTGAATCATTTTCACGAAGTCTACTATACTCATCCATCATCCAAGCCATGATCTGTGAGTTTGTATACACATCAGGAGCAGGAATATCTTTTGTCGGACCAACAATTTGGCTGATGGCACGTACATAACCACGGCTAAGACGTTCTATTTCACCCATTGACATCGTCCGGGGGTCGCAAATGATTCCACCTTTACCGCCACCGTAAGGAAGGTTGACAATCCCACATTTTATACTCATCCACATAGACATTGCCTTTACTTCTTCTTCCGTCACATCTGGATGAAAGCGAACGCCGCCTTTTGTAGGACCAACTGAATCATTATGCTGTGCACGGAAACCTGTATATACATTGACGGAGCCATCATCCATTCGTACTGGAATTCGTACTGTTAACATTCTCATCGGTTCTTTTAAAAGTTCATACATTTCCTCGCCGAAACCAAGCTTATGGAGGCCATCTTTGATTACCTCTTGTGTTGATGTAAATAGGTTAAGATTTTCTGCCATCGTTTTTTTCGCCTCTTTATTGTGTAATCAGGTACAGTATATCATTTTGAGAGAACTTTTTTAATCCGTTCAATCGCCCAATCCAATTCTTCTTTCGTAATTGTTAATGGAGGTGCAAAGCGGATGACGGTTTCATGCGTTTCTTTACACAGAAGCCCTTCTGACATTAAAGATACGCAGTAAGGCCGAGCATTTTCATTTAACTCGACACCAATAAATAATCCTTTTCCCCTTATTTCTTTTATCGACGGATTGTCAATTTCATTTAATTTTGACATAAAATATAGCCCAAGTTCAAGTGATTGCTCACAAAGTTTTTCATTATTTATGACATCAAGGGCTGCAATGGACACTGCGCAAGCCATTGGATTTCCACCAAAAGTTGAGCCATGGGAACCTGGATTAAACACTCCGAGTATATCACTGTTTGCAGCTACACAAGAAATTGGGAAGACACCGCCTCCGAGTGCCTTGCCTAAGATATACATATCTGGTTCAACCGCTTCCCAATCACAGGCAAACATTTTTCCCGATCGACCTAATCCCGATTGTATTTCATCCGCAATGAATAATACATCATTTTCTCTACAAATCTTATAAGCTTCTCGCAAAAAGCCATCTGGCGGAATGATAATTCCAGCTTCCCCCTGAATAGGTTCTATTAAAAATGCGGCCGCATTATTGGTAATAGCTCTTTTTAAAGCCTCTATATCGCCGTATGGAATAAGCTTTATACCAGGTAGCATTGGGCCAAATTGATATTTATATTCATCTTCTGATGATAGAGATATAGCTGCCATCGTTCGTCCATGAAAGTTGCCAACGCATGCTATGATTTCAGCTTTATTCTCCTTAACCTTCTTTATTTCATAAGCCCACCGTCTAGCTGCTTTAATAGCTGTTTCTACTGCTTCAGCACCTGTATTCATAGGGAGGACCATATTTTTATTCGTTATGTGACAAACTTTCTCGTACCAAGGTCCAAGCGTATCATTGTGGAAAGCCCTTGAAGTTAAGGTAACTTTGTCAGCTTGGTCTTTCAATGCTTGAATAATTTTTGGATGACGATGTCCTTGGTTAACCGCTGAATATGCACTTAACATATCCATATATTTATTTCCTTCTGGGTCTTTTACCCATACCCCTTCTGCCTCAGAAATAACAACAGGTAAAGGATTATAGTTTCTTGCACCGAATTTTTCGGTTTGCGCAATGATTTCCTCCGTACCCAAATCTCCCAACCTCCTTTTGATCGATTGACCAAGTGAGAAATTTACAACATTTCGGACGTTGTTTTTGCCTGCATATGAAGCAATAGATAATCTGGGCCACCGGCTTTTGAATCGGTCCCACTCATATTGAAACCGCCAAAAGGCTGAAAACCGACGATTGCACCGGTACATCCACGGTTAAAATATAGATTCCCCACATGGAATTCTTCTCGAGCAAATTCAAGATGTTCCCTGTTTTTCGTGATGACAGCACCAGTTAAGCCATATTCTGTGTTATTTGCGATTTCTATAGCTTCTTTAAAATCTTTTGCTTTCGCAAATGCCACAACTGGTCCAAAAATTTCTTCTTTCATGATTCTTGCTTCTGGATCAAGATCTGCAAAAATGGTGGGCTTAATAAAATAGCCTTTTGAGTCGTCCCCTTCTCCACCTACCATTAACTTGCCTTCCTGTTTACCAACTTCGATATATTTCATAATTTTATTGTACGCATTTTGGTCGTTTACGGGTCCCATAAAATGATGTAGATTCATTGGATCCCCAATTGTTAGTTTTTCCGTTAATTCAACAGCGCGGTCAAGCACTTGATCGTATACATCTTGTACAATGACTGCCCTAGAACACGCTGAACATTTTTGGCCAGAAAATCCAAATGCTGATTTCACAATCGATTCTGCTGCTAATTCGAGATCGGCCTCTTTATCCACTACAATTGTATCTTTTCCGCCCATTTCAGCAATGACCCGCTTTAGCCAAATTTGCCCTGTATTCACTTTTGAAGCGCGTTCATAAATTCTTGTCCCGACTTCACGAGAACCAGTAAAGCTTATAAAACGAGTCCTTGGATGATCGACTAAATAATCTCCAACTTCCGCTCCACTTCCCGGAATATAGTTTACAACCCCTTTTGGCATTCCCGCTTCTTCAAGAACCTCAACAAACTTCGCAGCAATGACTGGTGTTGTTGATGCCGGTTTTAAAAGAACTGTATTACCTGTGACCATCGCGGCAACCGTCGTTCCAGCCATTATGGCTAAGGCAAAGTTCCAAGGCGAAATAACAACGCCTACACCAAGTGGTATATAGTGATATCGATTAAATTCACCGACGCGACTTTCCACTTTCTTCCCGTCTTTTAATTCAAGCATTTGACGACCGTAATATTCCATAAAATCTATCGCTTCGGCTGTATCAGCGTCTGCTTCATTCCATGGTTTGCCTGCTTCTTTTACTAAAAGCGCTGAAAATTCATGTTTTCTGCGTCTTATAATGGCAGCTGCTTTAAATAACACATCTGCCCTCGTTTCTGGTTTTGTTTTTTTCCAAGTTTCAAATGCTTTAAGAGAACTAGTCATCGCCATTTCAGCAAGTTCCTTATTCGCTTTTGAAACGTTGCCAATGATTTCATCTTTATTTGCCGGGTTAATAGAAACAATTTTCTCTTCGGTTGTGATACGCTCTCCATCAATAATTAACGGATATTCCCGCCCAAGATAACTTTCCACTAATTGCAATCCTTTTTCAAAAGCATGCCTATTTTCTTCTTCAGAAAAATCAGTAAAAGGTTCATGACGATAAAGAATCACACTGTTTCCCCCTCATGGCAATTTTTTTCATCACATAAATAGTAACATATTTTCATTATGTTAATAATAAAAAGGATGCCCATATGAAGGACATCCCGAAAAAAATTATTTTTTAATTAGTTCATCGCGTGATTGTTCTATCCATTCTTGCAGCTTATCTTTTAATGTGTTAAATCCTTCGTTACTCGTTTGAGTTGTTTCAGCTTTAATCGTACCTTGACGACGTGGAGTTCGAGGAGTTCGAGCTTCTGGTTGCTTTGGCGCTTCTTCAGTAGCACGGATGGATAGGCTGATTTTCCCTTTTTCTTCGTCTACATTTAAAACCTTAACCTTTACTTCATCACCAACTGATAAAACTTCATTGATATCTTTTACAAAACCATGTTTTATTTCTGAAATGTGGACAAGTCCTTGGGTTTGATCATCCAATGCGATAAAGGCACCATATGGCTGGATCCCTGTCACTTTGCCTGATAGTATCGCTCCCGCTTCATATTTTGTACTCATGAAAAACACTCCTAGTTTATATTAGATTTTCTCCTTATTTACGCAATTGTAAATTATAACATAGAGATTGAATAGAATCAAAAATCCCTTGCTCATCCTATACTGAAAATTTTCCCCAAGGCTACCCTTTCAAACCTTTTTATTCGGGTAATATATATTTATGGAGGTGGAACGATGGTACGGTTACAATCTATTAAAAAAATCAATGATATAGACGTTTATTTCGAGGAATATAAGCATCCCGACGCGACTGAAACAATCGTTTTCATCCATGGATTTTTATCATCAACTTTTAGTTTTCGCAAATTAATACCTCTTCTAGAACAAGATATGAATATTATTTCTATTGATTTTCCTCCATTTGGCAAAAGTGGGAAGTCAAAGAAATTCCGTTATACATATGCGAATATTGCTCATACTATTCTAGAACTCCTTGAAAGATTAGGTTATGAAAACATTGTTGCCGCTGGGCATTCAATGGGCGGCCAAATTGTTTTAAATATGGTACTTCTCCGACCCAACTTTATAAAAAAGGCTGTGCTCATAAGCTGTTCCGGATATGTACCGCATGCTAAAACTCATCTAAAACTTTTAACATATATTCCGTTTATTGGCCGTTTTGTAAAGCTTTATTTAAAAAAGTCAGGTGTGGAAGGAAATTTAAACATTGTTGTGTATGATCGATCAATTATTGATGAGAAAATGATAAGAGGATACGAGGAACCTTTTCATCATAATGACATTTTTCGTGCTTTAGCAAAAATGCTTCGTCATCGCGAAGGAGATCTTGCACCAGAAGCTCTTCGGACGATTGAGACACCTTGTTTATTAATTTGGGGAGAACATGATAAGGTTGTCCCACTAAATATTGGGAATCGCCTCAACCAGGATTTGCCAAACACTGAATTGATCGTATTAAAAAATGCCGGCCACTTATTGCCTGAAGAAAAACCTGAAGAAGTCTACAAGGAAATAATCGATTTTATATAATTATAGTTGCTTGTAAATTTCATCCTTTCAGCCTTATGATGAATGATAGAATATAGAATTGGAAAGGAGCCCTTTCATGAATAATTTTGATGCAAATATTGATAGAAAAAATACTTCATCTGTAAAATGGGATGGAATGAAAGCAGCTTTCGGAAAAAATGAGTTACTACCAATGTGGGTAGCCGATATGGATTTCCGTCCGCCGCAAGAAGTTATCGATGCTATGAAAAAACGTGTAGAACATGGTGTTTTTGGCTACACGATTATTGGTGATAAAACCGCAAAAGCGATTATTAATTGGACTAAAAAACGTCATCAATGGGAGATAAAGCCTTCCTGGCTAATGTATAGTCACGGGGTTGTTCCTTCCTTAGGTATGGCGATTCGTGCATTCACTGAGGTCGGCGATAAAGTTCTCTTGCAATCTCCTGTTTATACGCCTTTTTTTAACATGATTGAAAGTAATATGAGAGAAGTCATTAACTCACCTTTAATTTTTAAAAATGGCCGATATGAAATAGATTTTGCCGATTTTGAAGAAAAACTGAAAAGCGGAGTAAAACTATTTTTGTTATGCAGCCCACACAATCCTTCAGGAAGAGTCTGGTCGAAGGAAGAACTCGTTAAAATGGCCGAGCTTTGCAGAGAGTATGGAGTCACCATTGCGTCTGATGAAATACATGCCGATATTGTTGCTGCCCCGCACAGGCATATACCAATCAGCTCTTTGGATCCATCATATTCAAATTTTATCGTTACCTTTATGGCCCCTAGCAAAACTTTTAATTTAGCTGGTTTGCAATCATCTTTTATCGTCGTTCAAAATCCAGATATGAAGAAAAAATTAGAAGAAATTCAAAAGAAAGAAGGCTTCCATACATTAAATACATTTGGAATTATGGCAATGGAAGCAGCTTATGAATATGGTGAAAAATGGCTTGATGATGCTTTAGCTTACATAAAAGAGAATATAGATTTTCTTAAAAAAGGAATTGAAAAGGAATTACCTGAGCTAGAAGTGATAGAACCTGAAGGTACATATCTTGTTTGGGTGGACTGCCGAAAAACAGGATTAAGCGAGAAAGAACTACGTGAGAGGCTAATTGAAAAAGGCGGATTGGCCGTTAATTTTGGAAATTCTTATGGCCAAGGCGGGGACGGCTTTATCAGAATCAACACTGCTTGCCCGCGTTCAATTATTGAAGAAGGCATTAAGAGATTAAAATTAGCGTTTAGCTGATCGTAAAAAAAGTACTGTTCATAACGAGCAGTACTTTTTCCTTTTAATTGTCCAGCTACAGCGCCTATCGACTAGCAAATTTCCTGTCCTCCTCCCTACGATAAGTCAACATCGACTTGCCTTGCAGGCTCATCGTGTTTCCTTTATCTCAGTCGGATGCCTAGAAGTTTGTACGTCGATGGGCAAGGCGCTTGCGCTTTTCTTATTTCGTCGATTCCGCTGGTTTTCGGTCCTTTGAAATTTCACCGCACGCGATTCTTTCTCCTGAATCACCTGCTGGTTGAGTCATGCCATCGTCGGCTCCTTCATTAATGACAATAGAAGTCCCTTCTGTTGTATAAAGAGAATTCTTCGCCTCGTTAAATGTGACTCCTTTTGTTGTAAAATCCGTTTTTACTTTGCCATCCTCTTTCACTGTTATGTTTGGCAAATCCCCTGCATGTGGACCTTTTGAATTTAGCAGCCCATGTTCTTTTTTGTCCGGGTTGAAATGATCACCTGCTGATAAAAAATCAGGTGGGGTACATTTCCCGTTATCATGAATATGTATCGCATGCTCACCTGGTGGCAATCCTTTCAAATCAACTTTCAATTTAATACCTTCCGCCTGTTCTTCAAGTGTTATTTTTCCAAGTGAATCTCCATCTGAGTTTTTTATATCTACGTCTAATTTCTTTGGAAGTGGATTTGTGCATGCTGAAAGAAAAAGACAAATAGAAAGTAAAGCAATTTTCCTCATAGCCAACCCTCCATTAAAAATCCCTTTTCGTCATTATTGCCATGCAAAAAATGAAATATCCTTGTTTTTATTCAAAAAGCTGTTTTAGTTGTTAAAGTCGAGAAGCGGGCTTTTACACTTCATTAGAAAGTTAACATTCTCATAAAGTTACCAGCTCTTTTCTCGATTCGATTATCCTTTTTTGAACAGAATCCATTTTTCCCCTTAAAAGCTCATATTAACGAGCAATCTTATTTGAGAAAAAAACTTCCAAAAATAAAAAGCATCCATTAAAGATGCTTTTAAAGATGCTCTTTCTGATGTTCACGATTTAATTGTTCTTCTAATTCTTTAGTTTTTGCTTCTTGCTTTTTAGAAATTTTCTTTATAAGTCTAAAAGTAAGAATGGCCGCAAGGATAAAAAGCGACATCGTAATCCCCGCGGGAATGTACTCAGATTTATCCTCCGGGAAATATAGAAATGGCATATATAATACAAATGAATTCAAAATTGAAAGCAAGGAAAACATCCTTTCCTTTTTTAGATACAGTTTTCATTATAGCAAAGTCCTTTTAATAAAACCAAGATGCCCATTCCGAAAAAGTCGACAAAAATGTGAAAAGCCGCCCTATTGGACGGCTATTAATTATTCCTTGATAATGTCAATACTTTCAATCACTACATCTTCAACTGGCTTATCTCCAGGCGCCGTTTTTACATTGGCGATACTATCGACAACATCCATACCCTCTACAACTTGTCCAAACACAGTGTGACGATGATCCAAATGAGGTGTACCTCCGTTTTCAACATAGGCTTCAACGATTTCTTTTGGAAAACCAGCATCCTCTAGCTGACTTTTCACACGTGGGTCCATATGGTTATTTTGCACGATGAAAAATTGGCTGCCATTCGTATTTGGTCCAGCATTCGCCATGGAAAGAGCTCCACGAAGATTAAATAATTGCATAGAAAATTCATCTTCAAATGATTCGCCAAAGACACTTTCTCCACCTCTGCCAGTTCCGGTCGGATCTCCACCTTGAATCATGAAGTCCTTAATAACACGATGAAAAATAATTCCGTTGTAATAACCGTCTTTTGCATGAGTCAAAAAGTTCTCTACTGTTTTTGGAGCTTGTTCAGGGAATAGCTTAATTTTGATTGATCCCATATTTGTATTCATTTGAACTAGTTTTTCATTTTCCGCCACTTCAGTGGACAATTGTGGATAGCTAACCTGCTCTGCCATTTCTGCATCTCCTTCTTTCTTCTCAGATTGATCACTGCCTTGAGCAGCATCCTCGTTCAGCTTTATTTCCTGGGACTTTATGCCGCACGCAGACAATATCGTAACAAACATTAGTAAAAAAAGAAATTTTTTCATATCAAGCCCTCCGAAAAATACTTTACAGTAAAATTGAAAAAAATGCATCCTTCTTTCATAATGGAAAGAAAGGGAGGGGGATTAAAAATGTACGTTGGGCAAATTGTTACAGCCTTTAATAAAACTGGCAAATATATTGGTGAAATTACAGCTGTCAATCAAGAAACATATACAGTCCGCTGTCTTGCTGTACTGATTCACCCTAGACAAGGAGATTTGCATAATCCAAATGAAGCGGATGTACCATTTTTTCACGAAAGGAAAGCACTCGCATTCCGCGAGCAGGCAAACATTCCTTTAAAAATGGTAAAGCCTTATGACGATGAAGTTCTTGATTATAAGGAATCGTTGATTTCTGCAGTACAAAAACTTCAGACCCAACTAGAAGCAAAGTCTGATGATGCATACAGCATAAAAAGTCTTCAGGCATTAGATGGAGTTAAAAAAGAATATGCACTTATGTATTCCATACGTTTTTAAAGAGACAGCCCGGAGTAAAAGGGCTGTTTTTTGATTTCAATACAGAGCTGTTGAAATTATCATAAAAACCTTTATACTATTATTTAGGGAGTCGAAATAATTTCTAACTAAATAAGAAGGTGTTTTCAATTAGTATCGAAAAACGCAATTTCCTCATTATGTGGATTTGCAATTTTCTTATTGCTGCTAGTATGACGATGGTTCTTCCATTTATATCGTTATACATTGGTACACTCGGTGATTTTAGTCATGATTATATACAACGTTGGTCAGGTCTTGTTTTTGGTGTCACGTTTTTAAGTGCTTTTCTCGTTTCTCCTCTTTGGGGGAGAATTGGTGATAAGTATGGTTTTAAGCCAATCCTGTTAATTACAGGCTATGGAATTGCTTCCTCCGTTTTTTTCATGGGTATTATAAACAGTGTTTTTGGACTATTTATTTTAAGAATGGTCATGGGCTTTGTCACTGGATTTATTCCAACCTCCATCGCACTCATTTCAAAACAAACTCCTAAAAATGAAGCTGGTAAAACGCTTGGAACATTACAGATGGGAAATGTAGCAGGAAGTCTTTTTGGGCCTTTGCTTGGAGGAATGATGGCGGACAGTTTTGGTTTTCATTATACCTTCATCATCACTTCTGCATCAGTCATGCTCGCTACAACTATTGTGTTATTTGGAATAAAAGAAATAAAACAGCAAACAGACGTTAAAACAAACATTCCCCGTACTCAAAAAGAAGTTATCAAACAAATACTCAGTCGAAAAATGCTTGTTATGGTCATGGTCATTGCTTTAATTATTCAAGTAGGTAATTTTAGTATCCAGCCATTACTTGCCCTTTATGTGAGTGACTTAACGAAAGCAACTAGTATCGCTTTTCTATCGGGACTTGCATTTTCAGCCACTGGTTTCGGAAATTTATTATTAACCCGTCAATGGGGAAAGCTCGGGGATACCATCGGCTATGAAAAAGTCTTGCTCATCCTCCTCGTTCTCGCTTCTATCTTGATCGTTCCACAAGCACTCGTAACAGAATTATGGCAATTGGTTGGCTTGAGATTCCTTTATGGAATGGTTGTTGGGGGAATGCTCCCTTGTATCACAGCGTATATTCGAATAGAAGCTCCACTCGATATGCAAGGAGAAATTCTAGGTTATAATCAAAGTTTCCGCTTTTTAGGAAACGTTATTGGCCCGGCATTAGGGGGCTTTGTTGCAGGACACGCGGGTATTTCATCCGTCTTTTATGTAACGGGCAGTTTATTCCTATTTGCCTTTGGAATTCTGTGGTGGAATATAAAACATGAACAGCAGCATTTTAAGGAAAGTTACTAAAAAACGCCAGTGAGATCTTCAAATCCCACTGGCATTTTTACTTTTTTCCAGGGCTAGCAAAGAGTTCCAATAATTCCATGCTTTTAAATAAGCTGGCAAATCATCAGGATGATGATATAGACATCTTTCTATACGAAGATAAAGCCCTATAAGTACTTCCTCCACTAAATATTTTTTACTTTGTGTAAAAGTTGGAAGTTTTCGAGCCGCGTCATAAATGACCTCATATGTCAGATGATCTGGCGAAGAACAAAAAGCAAATACTAACTCAAAAAGTGGTGGTCCTGCAAGTGTCAACGGATCAATGACACCGATTAGCTGATCATTTTTTTGTAAAAAGTTATGAACACCACAATCTCCATGCAGTAAGTATGGGATTTCTTCTACATCTCTTGTGTCTACAAAAGACTTAACTAGTTCATAATCTTTGGAAGGTAATACTGTTCCAACCATTTTCCATGCATCGTGTACCTCTGAAAGGAGAAATTCTTTAAAACTGTCATATCGTTGATAAGTATATCCCCACTTATTTTCAGAAAATGGTTGACTATGAATAATTAGGTTATCTACTAAGATGTGTAAATTGTCTTTTTTATGATTTAAGTGGTCTTTAATTTCCCCTTCCATATATTTGTAAATATAATACTGTTGATTCTCGTCTATATATACGATTTCAGGTAATATTTTCAGATATTCATATGTTTTTAAAAAAAGCAATTCTTCTAGTATTACTTCTCTTTCATTTTCCTTATACACATAAGCATTATCGTTGTCGCCGGTTAGCTTCCATACATTGCTGGAGGTGCCTCCCCCAAGCTTCTTCCAATCAATAATCTTAAAATCAAGTAAATGTTGATTATTTACTTCTGCAATCTTGTGATCAATGTTAATAATACTATCGTCCATCCTACTACCCCACTCGCTTATTAATCATAAAGCTTTTGAGAAACCTCTCCGTCTTTAGTGTAAACAACCAAAATTCCGTCATGATCATTGACATAGTCTTTCGCTTCATCCAACAAATCTTCTTTTGTGTCTTGCCTTTTGATGGCACGCTTCCCGCCTTTTCTTTTAAGGACCCAGTCTTCACCATCTGCCGTAATATGGTATTCCGGCCTTGCATGATCGTCATCTTCAAAATATCTTCGGGCTTGAGCTATGCCAATTGCAATCGCCCTTCCCTCTTCTTTTTGATCCTCTACTAGAGCATTTGCAATTTCAATCGCCTTATTACGAACTTCTTCGGGTAGATGTTTCATTGAATCAGGATAATCATGTTTTGACCAAGGCATGTACACAATCACTCCTTATTCGTCATATACACTACCTTTTCCCCGAATAAACTCCGCAAAACACATTACCGTTTTGGGACAACCGCCACTGTACATCTTGATATGCAGATAAGGTTTTCGTCCTCATCTTTGATTTTAATATCCCAAACCATCGTACTTTTTCCGTGGTGGAGCACTTCTGCAACAGCTGTTACAACTCCATCTTTTTTTGAACGGACATGATTGGCGTTAATTTCTAGACCAAAGCAAATTTCTTTTTCTAAATCAATCAGTGAAGCAGCTCCAATGCTTGCAACTGTTTCTGCCAAGGCTACTGATGCCCCGCCATGCAAATAACCGTATGGCTGCCTCGTTTGATCACTTACCGGCATTTTTGCTATTACTTTCCCTTTTGTAATGTCAACAATTTCTATACCTAAAGCGTCAAGAAGGGTTTTTTGCTCATCCATTATACCCACTCCATTTCTACGTATATATTATTCTATAATTAATGCTCGAATCCTTTTTTCATACAAAAAGCTCTCCTACATCAAAGTGGAGAGCCCTTCGTATAAGTGCGCTAATGAGCAACACATTTTCTTTAATAATCATATGGAGCATATCCTCCATAGCCAACATTACCTCCATAGCCATAAGGGGCGGCTTGTGGTGGCGCTGCTCCGTAACCGTATGGTGCTGGCGGCACGGCACCGTAGCCATAAGGCATATATGGCGGATAAGCAATGATAGGACGCGGACGATTAAATGCACCGACAAGTCCCCCGGCAATACCTCCTCCTATCAATCCTCCAAAAAAGCCACCTACTAAAGGAGCGGCAAACAACCCAAAAAAGCGACTATCAGCATAAGGTACAGGGCCGCGATAATACATCATTTATTAGCAACCTCCTTTGTCTCTAAACAAATGCCCTTCTATATCTGTTTATGCGACAAAGGTCTATATGGCATGGGCAATTCAGAAATTACATCTCTTATTCTTTTTCCAAATCAAAGTTTTCAACGAGCAATGCTAATGTTCGTGCCATTACTCCGGTAGCACCTGCAGGTCCTAAATCATAATCGCTCTTAGTAGTTGCAGTCCCAGCTATATCGAGATGCACCCATGGTGTCTCTTCTGCAAATTCTCCAATAAAAGCACCGCCCATAATAGCGTGTCCTTCTCGTCCCGGAGAATTATTTAGATCAGCAATTTTACTACTGCGGACTCTTTCTTTATCTTTTTCTGTATAAGGTAGACGCCAAATAAATTCTCCCGCTTCATAAGAAGCTTCTAATACCTTTTCAAATAATGTTTCATCATTTGTAAGTGCACCCGTCTTGTCTAAACCAAGCGCTACTATCACTCCACCTGTAAGTGTTGCAACATCGACTAAATAATTTGCTCCATGATGTTTTGCGTATGTGACGGCATCAGCGAGAACGAGTCTACCTTCAGCGTCCGTATTTAGGACTTCTATCGTTTTTCCGCTGAAGGAGGTGATCACATCATCTGGTTTGAATGCATTTCCACTTACCATATTGTCCGTTGCAGGGATGACGGCGACAACGTTTTGTTTTGGACGCATTCTCCCGATTATTTCCATTGCACCTAATACAGAAGCTGCTCCTCCCATATCCATCTTCATGCCGACGATTCCATCTTTTGGCTTCAATGAGTAACCGCCCGTATCAAATGTTATCCCTTTTCCGACGAGACCAATAACATCCTTCCACTCATCTTTTCCTTGATATTTTAGAACTATCATATAGGGTGGCTCTGTGGAACCTTGATTGACCGCTAAAAATGCCCCCATCCCCAGCTTTTCGATTTCGGATTTATTTAAAATTTCTACCTCAAAAGAATAGGCTTGCCCCAACTCTTTTGCATATTCTGCGAGATCAGACGCCTTAAGCATGTTACCTGGCAAATTTACAAGTGTTCTTGCTGAATTTGTCCCCTTGCCGTAAGAGCTGCCCATTTCAACAGCAGAACTAATCTCTTCATCAGCAGCATTCGTAAAAATCTTAATCGTTTCGATATTGATTTCTGGTTCATTTGATTTTTGTTTATAACCTTCAAATTGATAAGTCGATAATATGTATGCTTCACTAAACGAAAGCGCGGCATCTTCGGCTGTTATTTTTGATGAAACAAATGTATCAAGAGCTACTGCCAACTTTCCAAGGCGCATCCCAGCCACCTTTTTACTTGCAGCGCCATATGCCTCTTTCAATGTATTGAAGCTCAATTCTTTTTCCTTGCCAAGTCCGACAAATATAAATCGCTTCACATCTGATTTTCCTAAACCATGCACGACAGATAGTGATTTATATTTTGCAGATATATCTCCCGACTTAACAAGTTCCGTCAATTCTCCATCAAATATTTCATCTAAATTTTCAAGTATTCCCGTAAACTTTTCTGGTTTTTCAAATAGTCCTACAATTAAACATTCTTCTTTACTTTCAAAAGGATTCCCGTTCGATATTTTAAACATTTCATTCACCTCAAAATAAATTATAAATGATATACGATTATATTTCGACTATCGAAGTTTATTTATAAAAATTAAACATGATTTCTTTTAATATATTGTGGTATTATAAATGGAACCGTCAATTGCATCAACGTGAAAGGATGTTTCGAATGGAGTTCCTGCATAATTTCCCCTTTTGGGCTGCACTCACCGCCATATTCTTTGCACAATTTATTAAAGTGCCCTTACATTTTATTATGACAAAAAAGACAGATTGGACACTTATTACCTCAACAGGAGGAATGCCTAGTTCCCATTCAGCGGGAGTCACAGCATTAACAACTAGTGTTGCACTTGATGCAGGTTTAGGTTCAACTCTTTTTGCAGTATCAGCTATCTTTGCAATCATCGTCATGTTCGATGCAACGGGAGTCAGAAGACAAGCCGGAGAACAGGCGGCCGTTCTTAATAGACTATCCGTGGATTTTCAAAAAATGATTTCAGATATACATGTTTGGCAAGGAAAAACACATAAAGAAAAACAGATGGAGTTTATAAAGTTAAAAGAATTATTAGGTCATAAACCGGTCGAAGTATTTTTCGGAGGACTGACAGGAATTGTTTGGGCAGTAGCCCTGCATAATTTATTAGTTGTAATTTAATCATACAAAAGAAGCGGGATATGGATCAGCCGCTTCTTTTTCATTTATTATTTTTTAAAAAACTTTTGACGAAACACTTGCATTGTTTCATTCTCATTCAATGCAGTTAAATCTTTTTCAGTTAATGTACCATTTCCTTCTTGAATGATATATACTTCTAGTTTTTGTTTTCCCCACTCTTTATACACTTCATCTACTGTTTCATAATACAAATCAATCGTATTCCCTTTAATGGCCGATCCGGTATCTGCCACTACTCCATAACCGTAGCCAGGAATATATAAAATGGTACCAAGCGGAAAAACATTGATATCTGCCGCTATGGTTGAATACATATCTCTTTTAACTTTTACACCTGAATACGTAACACCATAGAGCGGATGACCCGGTCTTTTCCCAGTTGACTCGACACCAGCTGTATAACCTGTTGCTGTAACTTCCATAGTGGGATATTGGGACCAATCTTCATTTTCCAACGATTTTGGTTCACTCGTTTTGGCGGAACTTGCCCGATATGTAAGCTGTTCCTCTATCGCACTATACATATTCTTTAATAAATATCGTCTTTCTGTTATGTGTGGGAACACAAAAAACTTTTTTTCAAATTCTGTGGTTATATTAGGTGCAGCTTTCACTACAAATGTTCTTGCATTCATCCCTGTGATAGATTCAAATGTTGCAAATAACGCCCCAATAAATAAAACAATCATCATGATTCTTTTACTCGTCTGTTTAACGTATAACATCCATACACTCCTCTCAAAACTAATACTTTCCCATTTTGAGAGGAATTATTCCTTTAGTATAAAAAATACTGAAAAATACGAATTATAAAAACAACATATTAAAAAGACTTCCTTATGAGAAAGTCCTTAAAACATTCTATATCCTTTTGCACGAAGTACTCGCATAGTCACTCCTGAACTAACGGCACCTAATAATCCACTCGCTAAAATGGCGATATCAAATGGAGCAAGTGTAGATAAGCTATTTCCCAAACTTGAAAAAGATGCACTAGTGTTCGTAAAGTATTCACTGAAATCTGCTTTGTTTATAATCAATATTGCAACGATTGGATAAATGACCGCCATGATCCATGTCATTCGCAGCAACATATTTAATAAAAATCCAATACCAAAAAATAAAACGAAAAACAGCAGCATGGATACTAATAATATTGGAATTATCGACATGGATAAATCCCCCCTTGATTTTGCACTATTCCTAAGTCTACTAGATGAAAGAAAGAGCGTCAATCGTCATAATTAAGGCAATTTAATGACATAAAAAAGGCAGAATCGATTTAAGACTCCGCCTCTTCTTTAATAGTTTTTAAAAAAAGTTGAATTTCCCTTTTTTCATTGTTAGCGGAACTCCGCCAATCATAAGCAACGCTCGGTTATCAATCATTTTTTTCATAAATGATGCTTTAGAGCCTGTTACTTTCTTTCCGAATACAACCCCAATTGCATCATCATCGCCAAGAGAACATACAGTACCTTTATTATCAAAACTGAATGAACTCAATTGTGTATTCCCTTTGACCAATTTTGCAATATTGCTTGCTACCAATTCACCTTGTTGCATAGCAATTTGCGCTGTTGGTGGATATGGGCGATTGATTTCTTCATTGATAACAAGAGAGCAGTCACCGATAACAAATACATCAGAAAGGCCGGGAGCACGTAAATCTGGATCCACTTTTACACGACCGCGCATATTTTCAAATTCAGAAGCTTCAATAATTGGGTTTCCACGAACACCAGCTGCCCAAATAACGGTTTCAGCATTAATCTCTTCTGTTTCGCTTTCACCTTTTGCCACGATAATCCCTTCAGGAGTCGCTTCTTTGATGGCAGTTCCAATCATAAATTCGATGCCCTTTTTCTCTAAGTGAGCCATCGCATATTGAACTAGTTCTGGATCGAATCCAGGTAAAGCAGTTGGAGCTGCTTCCACACACACAACTCTTACTAACTTTTGATCGATGTCATATTCTTTGCAAAGTTTTGGAATTCTATTTCCAAGTTCCCCTAAGAATTCGATGCCTGTAAAACCAGCACCGCCGACAACGATTGTTAAACGGTTTGGATTTTTTACTTCTTCTGCCTTATATGTAGCAAATTGATATTCAATATGCTCACGAATTTGGCGGGCTGCATTCACATTGACAATCGAGAATGCATACTTGTCCAAACCTTTAATTCCGAAAGTTTCTGAAGCACCACCAAGGGCTACAACTAAATAATCATAATCAAGTTCACCATTATCTAGCATGAC
Organism: Lederbergia panacisoli; assembly: GCF_024626525.1. GTDB lineage: Bacteria > Bacillota > Bacilli > Bacillales > Bacillaceae_C > Lederbergia > Lederbergia panacisoli. Next base: position 59,247 of record NZ_JANJGU010000014.1, on the reverse strand, counting down.
CTTTTTCGCTTGATGGTCGACTTTTAAAGCGGTTGCTTGAACAAAGTCAACTTTGCTTCCATCGATAACATCTTTAACGTCATAGCGAACACGGTCATGATGAAGTGTACCTGCAGAAGCTTCATGGAGCCATGTAGTTTCGTAGTGGTAATCATTTTTGTTTACTAAAACGATGTCAGCTTCGTTATTGCCAAGCTGTTTTTGCAGACGGGTTACTGTCATTAATCCCCCGTAACCAGCACCTAATACAACGATTTTGGGCCTCTTCATAATATACACTTCCACCTTTACTACGTATTATTATTAGTTTGTACGAGAGTTAAAATAAAATGTTATAAGTGCTTAATGTGATTCAATTCACGTACAACGCAAAAAAAAGCCAGAAAAATGTCATAAATTATTAACATCTCCTTTACATTATATGCTTTTCTACTTCTTTTTCAAGCAATATTGAATAAAAACGAAAATTAGTAATATTCAAAATCCAGAAAGCTAGTATGCATACTTTATATTCTTAATATGTACGCGAATAATAGGATTATGTAAGATTCTCTCGTATGTGATATGATGTGTAGGATGAATTTTTCAAGTAACATGGGAGGGATTTTCTTTGAAAGAAGATCAAAAAATATATGATATTACCATTTTAGGAGGAGGACCAACAGGTCTGTTTACCGCATTTTACGGAGGCATGAGAGATGCCAGTGTGAAAATTATTGAAAGCCTTCCACAGCTTGGCGGTCAGCTTGCTACCCTTTATCCTGAAAAGTATATATATGATGTTGCGGGTTTTCCAAAAATAAAAGCCCAGGAATTAGTGAATAATTTAACAAAACAGATGTCTATGTTTTCACCGACTGTTTGCCTTGGACAAGCAGTTAAAGGTGTAGAAAAATTGGAAGATGGAACGTTTAAACTCACTTCTGATGAAGAAATTCATTATTCCAAAACCATTATCATTACTGCCGGAATCGGGGCTTTTCAACCGCGGCGCCTTGAGATAGAGCCAGCTTCACAATTCGAAGGAAAAAACCTTCACTATTTTATAGATGACATGAAAAAGTTTGCCGGCCAAAGAGTTGCTATTCTTGGAGGTGGTGACTCAGCGGTTGACTGGGCATTAATGCTTGAACCAATTGCAGAAAAAGTCACGTTGATCCATCGTAGGGATAAGTTCCGTGCTCATGAAAGCAGTGTGGTTCAATTGATGAATTCTAAAGTAGAAATTCTTACTCCTTTTGTAGCTTCTGGTCTTAATTGTGATAACGAAGCAATTAGAGAGCTTTTACTGGAAGAAGTAAAAGGAGAAAGAAAAATTTCTGTAGAACTTGATTCCTTAATCGTAAATTATGGTTTCGTTTCTTCACTTGGTCCCATTAAAGACTGGGGACTGGAAATCGAAAAAAATTCAATCGTTGTGAACAGTAAAACAGAAACAAATATTCCAGGTATATATGCTGCAGGAGATATTACAACTTACCCTGGAAAAATAAAATTAATTGCAACTGGATTCGGTGAAGCACCAACCGCCGTCAGTAATGCAAAAGCATATTTAGATCCGAAAGCACGCTTGCAGCCAATGCATAGTACTTCTTTGTTTGAGCAGTAAAAACCGCCTGTCCACGCATACAGATTCACAGAAGGTTGATCCGCCGACTCAGCCACAGAACGTGGCGTTTTTAGTCGATGATCCTATTTCGGCCAAAGGACTTGCGGTAAAGAAAATCCTACGAGGGACGAGTCTCGCTTCCTTATGCAAAAGAAAAGGACAAGAAGTTTGCTAGTTGAAAAAAGTAAAGAGCCGAGGGCATTCACCTCTGGCTCTTTTTATAATTGCTTAACATTTCTCCGGGGTGCCTTCGACTTTCGCAGTGCGGAAGGATGAACCACATCCGCAAGAAACGAGGGCATTCGGGTTATCAATCGTAAAGCCGCCCCCCATTAAGCTTTGCTTGTAGTCAATAACCGTTCCTGTCAAAAGTGGCGCACTTTCCTTATCTATGACAACAGGGATATCAAACTGCTCGAAAAAAGTGTCGGTGTCTGATTTTTCATGGTCTAAACTCATGCCGTATGATAAGCCGCTACAGCCACCACCATTTATGGAAAAACGAAAATATGCATTTTCCTCTCCATTATGTTTCATCATATCTTTAATTTGTAAAGCTGCGGCTTCTGTTAATGTTATGGTTGTACTCATATGTGCACTCCTTTCTTCTTACATATATATTAAGTATATACTTGAAATGGCTCATTCTCAACTGATGTGTCATATTAAAACATTGGATTTTCTTCAATATATTGATAAATGGCTTTAACAAGCATTTCAGGAGTCTCTCCTGTTACAACATCACCATTAACAAGTGCATATAACGTTTCAGCGCATAAATCACAATGGTCAAGACAACCGTACTCAACAATATCTAAATCCGGATCTTCCTCCAAGATCTGCAAAGCCTCATATCCCCCACTACCTAAATTACTTATACAAAATTCAATAATAGGATTCAAGAAATCACCTCAAAAAGAAAAGCGCAAGCGCCTTGCTAAGCGCTGTAGCTGGACAATACATAACAATATAATCCTACCTGTTTCAACATCGATAGTCAAAGGGTAGGATATATATTGAAAAGTCGAAATGCATTTATTGAATCTAATTTTCCCCTAGAAAGCATTTATTCGATTGTTGTATATAAAATAGGAATCGGCTATACTTTTACGTGGGATTAATATGAATGTGTTATCATTATTATCATTTTTCTTCAAGTTGACGGCAAAAAGGAGATATTTTTCATGAAAAAATTAGTATTGCTCGGTGGAGGATACGGAAATATGCGTGTCCTGCGTGAATTACTACCAAATCATCTGCCGAACGATGTGACGATTACATTAATAGACCGAGTACCATATCACTCCTTGAAAACTGAGTACTATGCTCTAGCAGCTGGGACAATTTCAGATCAAGAAGTACGGGTTGCTTTTCCAGAGCATCCAAATTTAAATATCTTATATGGCGAAGTAATAAACATAAACCTGGAACAAAAAGAAATTATTTTATCTAATTCAGAACCTGTCCCCTTTGACGAACTGATCATCGGACTGGGATGTGAGGATAAATTCCATAATATTCCTGGAGCAGATACGTTTACTTATAGTATTCAAACGATCGGAAAAGCTCGAGATACATATCAAAAACTTAATAATTTACCAGCCAACTCCTTTGTCAGCATTGTTGGTGGTGGCTTAAGCGGTATCGAGCTTGCTAGTGAACTCCGGGAAAGCCGTCCAGACTTAATCATTAAATTATTTGACCGTGGAAAAACGATTCTTTCTTCTTTTCCTGAGAGAATTAGCCGTTATGTTCAAAATTGGTTTAATATGAATGGCGTCGATGTGGTAAACGAAGCGAATATTACAAGGGTAGAAGATCAATTGTTGTTCAACAACGATGAGCCCATTTCTACAGATGTGATTGTCTGGACTGCAGGGATTCAACCTAATAAACTTGTCCGAGAATTGAATGTAGAAAAGGATAAGCATGGCAGGGTCATTTTAACAAAATATCATAATATCCCTAATCACGAAAATATTTATGTGGTAGGAGATTGTGCAAGTCTACCTTATGCTCCGAGTGCTCAACTGGCAGAAGGACAAGCAGAGCAAATCGTGACCATTCTTACAAAGCGTTGGGAAGGAAAAGAGCTTCCAGAAGAAATGCCTACAATTAAATTGAAGGGCGTTCTTGGTTCTTTAGGGAAAAAACAAGGATTCGGTTTAATGGCTGATCGTGCCATAACTGGTAGAATAGCGAGAATCCTTAAGTCTGGTGTCCTTTGGATGTATAAGTTTCATAAAGGTTGACGAAAAGCGCAAACGCCTTGTTCAGTGACATAATTTGCTAGTTGTTAGGCGATGAGCTAGACAGGCTAAAATTTTAGGTCAGTCCTTATGTTGGACTGACCCCTTTATATCCGTACTTCTCCATCTCCCTATATATATCTTTCAATTTCGGATTTCCTTCACCCACAATTTTCTCGCCAATGGTTACGACTGGATAAAATAAATCCTCTTCAATCACTTGATTAGCAAACATTTGGTGGGTTTCTGCTGTTGGCGGATTAAAAATATCTATATATCGTATTGTAAAAGGTTGATTAGGGTATTTTCTAGAAATGGCTGCATCTAGCCATTCGTAAGTTTCTATAGATGAAGGCATACCGACACAGCTTGCGCAAATTTGCTCAGCGCCATAAACGAAAATTTCAACTTCCTTCTTCAAAAATTTCACACTCCCCTTTATCATGATAAATCGAATAAAATTGTTTTATAGATTTTTTTCTTCATACTGATTATAATGGTTATATGGAAAGGAGTCGATATCAATGTATGAACAAACAATGATGGAACAAGTTCAAGAAGTATTAAATAAATTGCGTCCATTCCTCCTTCGAGATGGCGGAGATTGTGAACTCGTTGATGTAGATGACGGAATTGTAAAACTACGTCTACTTGGTGCATGTGGAACTTGTCCAAGTTCCACGATCACTTTGAAAGCTGGAATTGAACGTGCATTGGTTGAGGAAGTCCCTGGCGTATTAGAAGTAGAGCAGGTATTCTAATTAGGAAAAGCGCAAGCGCCTTGCTCATCGACGTACAAACTTCAGGGCCTTCGACTGAGATAAAGGAAACACGATGAGCCTGCAAGGTGAATCGATGTTGACTTATCGTAGGGAGAAGGACAGGAAGTTTGCTAGTCGATAGGCGCTGGAGCTGGACAGTAAATGCCTAAATTCAAAATATAGATTATTTTATGTACAAGAGCCTAAGAAAAAAATTTAGGCTCTTTTTTCATGTTCAATAAGAAGGAACTAACCAATCAATGACCGGAAAATGACCATTACCTACGTCTGCCAATTGGTAAAAGTTCCCTAAAAACCGTTCGTAATCCCTTGCATCCCGCAAATACTTATTCAATCTTTCTTCTAATTGCTTTTGAGTCCATTGGGATGAAGTTAAATAATAATCTTCAATACAAGTAAAATAATGTATCGGAAAAAGTAATCGAGCATAGATTAACCTCCATGAAAATCCACTTAATGGAGAAATGGATTCATATCCACGTAAAAATTGGGTTAAATCCGGCTGAAAAGATCTACTGTTCCGAAAGTAGCAATCCCTAATCCATTCCGCTATATCCCTTGATGGATGATCAAATACCCAATCGAATGGATTCCTGATTTCCATTTGTATATTCCATACATTTTCATGAAATCTTTGATGCCCTATCGTTCCCATATCGGAAAAAGTTAATTCTTCATCAAGTTCCGTATCCGTTACATATTGAATGGCATTTTCACAAAGCCCAAGATAGTACGGAAATGATCTGATAAATAATGTTTCAAACTCTTCACCCGTTCTCTCTTGAATAACGCCCGACCACACTTTTTCAATTTGTTCGAGTCTTTTGATCCAATATGATTTCCACTGTCCCACCCGGTTTGCTCCGGTAAGTGGAGCCTGAATTAATTTCCCCCTTTCATGGAACTTAGCAAGTTTTCTTCCAGTGTTTTTATTTCGTGAAGGAGGAAAATAATAATTATGCATAAGTACATAATCTTGTTTCTCATGCGTGACAAGAAACTTTTCATTCAATCCAGGAACAAAAGTGGAAACTTTATTATCTCCATACTTTGCCATATGGTCCGACATCTCATATAATTCAATTAATGCCTCTTGTTCCAATTGAGTAACTTGAATAATAGTATAAAGTGAGTTATCTACTTTGTAACGAACAGAATTTCCATCTTGGATCGTTTGATTTGCTGTTATTCCAAAATAATTTTCTAGTATTTTTACTGACATGGAGCACCCCTCTTTCAATTGCTCTTTGTTGTTAGTTCAATTATATGAAGTTAAAAGGTTTTCTTGCCGAGTACTTTGATATGCCAAGAAACAAACTAGTTAAATGATGGAATTATAGGAAGGATGAGACGAATGGACAATGAACGAATTATAAGCATTTCCGAGGAAACAGCGCGCCGCCTTTTAGTGGAGCGTGGAGTAACAATTGACGATATTGCAGAGTTAGTGATGTTCCTTCAAAAAAAATATCATCCGGGCTTGCAAATCGAAGAATGTATTTACAATATTGAGCGCGTCCTTCAAAAAAGGGAAGTGCAAAATGCGATTTTAACAGGTATTCAATTAGATATACTTGCTGAAAACGGTAAATTGGAGGAGCCTTTACAAAGTATTATTGCTAGTGATGAAAGCCTTTATGGAGTGGATGAAATCCTTGCCTTCTCAATCGTTAATGTATATGGATCCATTGGCTTTACAAACTACGGATACATCGACAAACAAAAACCGGGTATACTGGAAAAATTAAATGATCATTCATCAGGTAAATGCCACACTTTTCTAGATGATATTGTTGGAGCAATTGCAGCCGCAGCTTCAAGCAGACTTGCCCATAGCTCTAAAGGTGAGATTTAAAGTAAGAAATAAACTCGTGGGGCTGCTCAGAACGTACTGAAAGGCATTACGTTTTACATGTTTAAATAATACCAATAAAAAGATACCCGCAATATCCCCAATGGGGAAATTGCGGGTTTTTTAAGGTCAATACTAATTTTGTAGCTCTGTTACTGATGAATTGATCTTGTGTCTTGATTAGAACCCAATCAAGACTCAAACCATTCTAAAACTGTTTTTCAGTCTCGATTCGCACCCAATTGAGACTGAAACCATTGGAATACTGTTTTTGAGTCCTGATTAGAACCCAATCGAGACTCAAACGACGGGCGAACACCATCAAAAAAAACGACGGGGAAACTGCCTTCATATTGCAATTGACTTTGTGTGCTTTTTAGCCCCGAGGATACCCCCTTGCGCTATTCCATTTAATTTCTAAATGCCGATACCGGTCCAAGTTCATTCGTTAAATACGAACGAACGCAAACGGGAAATAGTTGCAGTTTCGTTATCAATGCTAAGGCTTCATTTATTAGTGCATCGTGGTCTATTTCTATATATTGCTGAACAAGCATTTTTCTAAAAGAAATAAACTGCTTTAATACAAGAGACAATTCCTCTTCAACCACTTTTTCATCTGTCAAAATATCAACAATATCTTCATAACTTCCCGGATCCCTCATAATGAACCCATCAATCATAGCATTCCCTGTATCAAGGATGGCCTCAATTATGGTATGTATTCCCCGCTCCAACGCTGCTTTTTCAATCTCTGACTCCCAACTTTTATTACCTTTAATAAGATATATTTGTTTTTCCATAAAGACTAATGTTGCTTCAATTTTTTCCCTATCTACAAAATACATAGGTTGATGCCTCCACTCGATATGATCATTATTATCATAACAAAATTAATCGACAGTGGTCCAATACGGGAAGTATGCAAGGGAATATATTGAACGTAACAGGAGAAGATAAATGGTAAAAAGGAGGATGGAAATGGCAGACGAACGTCCTAAAGCAAATAACCAAGATAAAGAAGACCCTCCCTATACGGATTTATCAAACGTGGCAGACCAAAGAAATTATATAATCCCTGAAGAACTTCCGGAAGGGGCATACGGGGCGCCGCGTGGAGAGGATACACCTGTAGAAAATAAATCAACCCCTTGGGAAGAAGGACAACGTTCTTATAGTGCTTTTAACTATGAATTTAAATCAATGCACGAAGGCCACCCCCGTAAAGGACCGAATGCTCATAATACGCACGATGATCCGGATAGAGAAACTCAGCCTCCGTATGAAGATAGTTAAAAAAAAGGTGTCCCGGATAATCCTGGACACCTGTTCCCGTCTTGCTCCTGAGCCTATCGACTAACGGGTTCTAGCCCTTCTTTTTCGACTCGTTCCCCATTGTGCTTCCCTTTATCTCTGCCTGTAAGTCGATGGACATGCCCTTCCGCTTTTTTATTTATCCACTTTTTTCAATACAAAATAAGCACAGCCAAAATTGCAATACTCATATAAATACTCGGTTAATGTTCCAATTTTAGTATCGAACGAAGCCTTTTGATTTTGATCTGAGAAAAAGCCTTTAAGACGGAGCTGGCCGTAGCCCCAGTCTCCGACAATATAATCATATTTCGATAAAACATCGCTGAACCTGGCACGAAAGGCCTCCTCATTATATCCGTCCCGAAATTCATTGACTAATTCATATTGACAGTTATTGATAATAATCATTTTTCCCTCCGAAAATCCTATGTTAATTAGATTATAGCTTAATCTCCAACAATTACTAAGAAAAAAATATAATTTCCTGAGCATTCTATAAAAAGAGGAGGTGTATGAAATGAAATACAAATCAATTCCTATAATTTTTATTAGTACCATGTTGGTTGGATGTGGTGTAAATGACAAAAGAAATGCCGAGGATAATCATGTTTACCATAATAGTGGAAATTCTATAAATGTCGCGGAACATGGAGAAAACTTTAACAGTAATCAGCAAGAAGAGGATTTATTTGGATTTGTTCGACAAGTGAAAAGTCCTATAAATGGTGGGGAAGCTGCGAAACCCATAAAAGGGATTAATAAGGAACAAACTGCTGATAATATTGGAAAAATATTAGTCTTGCTGCCAGGTGTAGAGGACGCAAGTGTCCTTGTAACGGACCAAGAAGTTCTTGTTGCTTATAAAACAAATGAAAAGCGGGATTCAGAACGTTTTGAAATAGCAGACCAGGTGAAAAAAACAGCGATTAGTGTAGTGCCGCGTTTTTATCATGTATACATTACGGATGATCCTACATTGCGCCAAAACATAGAAAATATTGCTTCCATGAATGCTCGTTCAAGCAATAAGGATAAAACGGTACGTGACACAGTAAACTTGATGCTAAAACGCTCCCCGCAAGGTAGAAAAATGAATGATGGAGAAAATCCTAATGGTGAAGCGATTGGCGATCAAAACCACCATTTGGAACGCTCCAATTACAGGCAGCAGTTTGAGAATAAAAAATAACAGTCGAATGCTTGGCCTGACTTAAGGAGGCCAAGCTTCATTAATTGTTTTTGAAAAGAGGTAAATATCCATGAAAAAACTAGTGCTCGTAATTCTTTTATTTTTCCTGCCTTTTTTCGATCATGTGGATGCCAAAGAACTATCGCAAAAAGAAATATACGAAAAGAGAATGCACTTATACAAAAAGACAGAAGCTGCTACGAAAATTCCTTGGTACTATATCGCTGCAGTTGACCAGTTTGAACGAAGCATCCGATACGTGAGGAAAGATTTACCTAGACCAGGCGATATTGTCGGGTATTATGTACCTTCAGAGCATTGGACTGGTCCTCTAAACCCAGATCCCAATGATCATAACCCAATTACCCTTTCACTATTCAATGGTATCGGGTTAGATGGCAACGGTGATGGAAAAGCCGACAAACAAAATGGAGAAGATCTTTTATTTACATTAGCCAATTATTTATCGGAGTATGGCGTAAATGATCAGGCATTTCGAATTGCTATTTGGGATTATTATAAACGCGACCAAACGGTTGGGTCGATCATGGTAAATGCGAGATTATATCGTAACTTTAACCGTGTAGACCTTGATGAAAAGGCATTCCCAATCCCTAAGGGGTATAATTATTCATTTAAAAATACATGGGGCGACAGAAGGGGCTGGGGAGGCAGGAGAATACATGAAGGGACGGATATTTTTGCAGGATATGGGGCTCCTGTTCGTGCTGTAGCCTATGGAGTAGTGGAACTTAAAGGATGGAATAAGTATGGAGGCTGGAGAGTTGGGATTCGCGATTTAAATAATACCTATCACTATTACGCACATTTGAATGGATTTTCAAAAGGTCTAAAGATTGGTGATATCGTCTCCCCTGGGCAAGTAATCGGAAGTGTAGGAAGCTCAGGCTATGGGCCTCCAGGTACTTCGGGAAAATTCCCTCCCCATTTACATTTCGGCATGTATAAAGATAATGGCAAAAATGAATGGTCATTCGATCCCTATCCACATCTAAGCCAATGGGAAAGACAAGAAAGAAGTAAAAAGTAAAAGCTTCGGGCTTTAACTCCCGAAGCTTTTATATTCAAGCTTTTCTTTTTGCTTCTTTCGCTTTAGAAATGGCAAGTGCCACACTTGCACCTAAGCCTCCCCAAATAATGACAACTCCAATAATCATCATGACGATTGCACTACCAGTCATTATGAAACCTCCTCCTTCTTATCTTCGAAAGCAGGCTGTTCTAGGGCTTGCCCTTTCCATGGCTTCAATGTAATTAAGACACCAACTAAAATCGCTCCAATTGCAACTGTCCAGCCATACTTAAATAGGAATTCACGTGGATAGTCTCCTCCACCGTATTCAGCAGTCAAGTTTTGACGTAAATTATCAAACATCATGTAACCTAAAACAACTGGGGTAATAATAGAAAGACTTATCCTCCACCATGCCCCAAGTCTTATATCGGATACTGAATCGGCATGCGCTTGAAGAGGTTTTAGCTGTTTAGCAAACCAAGCAATAAAGATAACTTCAAACAATCCAGCCATCGCAACACCGAATTGGTTAATAAAGTAATCCGCAACATCAAGAAGATTCAGACCATTTTGTGTGGCAAATGCTAGTGAAATAATGGCTGTTACCCCACCACCAAAGGTTACTGCTTTAGCACGGCTAATGTTAAATTTCTCCTGAATGCCAGCAATATACGTTTCAACAATCGAAATTAAAGACGTTAGTCCTGCAAGAGTTAATGAGACGAAAAATAAGATACCAAAGATTTCGTTAAAAGCAGGCAATTGATTAATGATAGTAGGAAAAATAGAGAATGCTAAAATAACTCCACCTTTTACAACTTCATTCACAGGTACGCCTTGCTGTGCAGCCATGAAACCTAATGCAGCAAATACACCAAATCCTGCAAGCAATTCAAATCCTGAGTTGGCAAATCCTGTAATAAAGGCACTATTCGTTATATCGGACTTCTTCGGTAAATAACTTGAATAAGTAATCATAATAGCAAAACCGATTGATAAACTGAAGAAGATTTGTCCGTATGCTGCCACCCAGACTTTTCCATTCGTGATCATGGACCAGTCAGGCTTAAAGAATTGATTTAGACCTTCCATTGCACCATCAAGAGTTACTGCACGAATAACGATAATTAAAAATAAAACAACAAGTAAAGGAATCATAATTTTTGTTGCCATTTCAATCCCTTTTTTAACACCAGCAAAAAGAATCCCAAGTACGATAAGCCAAACAAGTATGAGAGGAATTAGTACCCCAGGAACAAAGCTTCCAAATGTTTCCGTGCCCCCAACTTTTAAATAATTTTCAATTAAGAATGGAGTTGTATCAGTTCCCCACTCAAGTTTAAAGGAAAAATACGTATAAGCTAGTGCCCATGCAATAATAACCGCGTAATATGTTGCGATGACAAAGGAAATACTGATTTGCCACCAACCAATCCATTCTCCACCCCTTTTAACCCTTGCAAGCGACAATGGTGCAGAACCCCTATACTTATGACCAATTGCGAACTCAAGAATCAAAAGCGGAATACCAGCCGTTAGCAAAGCGAATAAATATGGCAGAAAGAATGCTCCTCCTCCATTATCATACGCAACCGCTGGAAATCGCCAAATATTTCCGAGTCCAATCGCAGAACCTACGGCCGCAAAAATAAAACCGGCTCTCGAACCGAACTGCGCGCGATTCTCCATTTAACTTCCCCCTTTCTCTCCATTTAGAAGATTTTATTTTTTCAGATTATTGATTAATCTAAAAACATTATAGCGAGATAAGCCTAACTTGTCAAAACAGAAAATATTTAGGATATATCAGCTTTTGTCAAATTTTACTCTTATAAAAAAAGATGAAAAATTATTATATTAATATAAAAAACAGGATGAACTCATCCTGTTTTTGTCGAAACATATTTATTTTTTCTCAAAAAAGCAAACAAAATAACGAGTAAAATCATAATCGTAAGCAAACCCAAAATCATACTTTCTGAAATTCCTATCACCAAATACCCAACTGCAGTGATCAAGCCGGATACTATTGCATATGGCAATTGGGTCATGACGTGGTCCATATGATTACAGGCCGCTCCGGTCGATGAAAGAATCGTCGTATCGGAAATCGGTGAGCAGTGGTCACCCATAACCGCTCCTGCAAGCACTGCTGCCAAAGAAGGTAATAACAGTGACAAATCCGTTACGGAAACTATTTGACCAGCAATCGGCAGCAGGATTCCAAAGGACCCCCATGATGTACCCGTTGCAAAGGCCATCGCAGCAGCCCCGATGAATAATATGACTGGTAATAAGGCTGGATTCAATTGTGATTTCTCTACTAAGCTGCCAAGATATAAGCCTGTTCCTAATTCATCAATAAGCGTAATAATAGCCCAAGCAAATAATAATATTAACACCGCTGGCATCATTGATTTAATCCCAACTCTAAATCCAGTAAAGAGCAGGCCGCTTTTAACTGAGCGATATATTAAGGATTGACGGAAAAATAACCCAATCGTTACAAATAATCCAATTAAGCCACCTATGACAAGTGCCTCTGACACATCGGCATTTCCGAATATATCCATTGCTGTCGCTTTACCTTCTGTGGCACCTAATCCGCTCCAAATAATGGCACCTAAAGTCCCTGCAAATAACGCAATAATCGGCCATAATAAATCGCCGACTTTTCCTTTTTCACTAATCGGCAAGTCTTCCTTTATTTCACCTTGTACCGTTTTATTAGGATCGTAAGGAATTCCCGTAGCAATTGTCCGTTCTTCATGAACTTTCATTCTGCCAAAATCAATGTTTCGCCAAGCAATGATAAATACCATAGCAAGCGTTGTCCACACATACAAGTTCATAGGAATTATTTTTATGAAAGCAGTAAAGGCTGATATATCTGTTATTTGATGTGTAGTTAAAACAGTGCCAATGATTCCAATGATAAACGCTCCCCAACTGGAAATGGGCGACACAACACAAACAGGGGCAGAAGTCGAATCGATAATGTACGCAAGCTTTGCCCTTGATACTCGATGACGATCCGTAATCGGACGGGCAACTTGTCCAACCGCAAGTGCATTAAAATAATCGTCAATAAAAATGATAACGCCAAACACAGCAGCAAGAATTTGAGCGCCGGCACGATTTTTTACTTTTTTCATTGCCCATTCCCCAAAAGCTCGGCTCCCCCCGCAAATATTTATGAGGGCTGTAATGATGCCTAACAAAAATAAAAAGAATAAAATATATAAATTCCAAGTATTCAAAGCACCATCTTCAATAAAGATTCCTTTTACAGCACTCCATAAAATGGCGGTGCCTTCAAGGACATTCCCTTTCGACAATAACAAAGCCGAAACAACAATACCAGTTCCTAACGAAAGTAATACCCTTTTTGTAATGATAACCATCACTATCGCCAATATTGGCGGCAGCAAGGATAAAATTGAATTCTCCATACTTCCTCTTTCCCTCCAAAAATATAAAAAGAGTAATGATAGAGACCTATCATTACTCTTATTTGTAATGTCAGTTTCTCCATCGTGATCTGTAGCTCCCCATAATAGTACACAGCACTATATGAGAGTGTTACCCTTCTTCAAAGCAACACCAGCGAAAACCCTTTGACAAAAAATCCCCGCTTCGGCAAAAGAACCTTTCGCACTGTGATCATCGTTGTCATCCTAACACAGTCTACTCATTCCTTTTGCGCCTCTACCTCATCCGATTTTGATAAGGTTTATTAAGTTAAAAATACCTATATTAATATAACATTTTTTCTATCTTCTCGCAATATGACTAAGGATTTGTAGGGATTTGAATGGATGGATTTGTTTTTCCATTTCCATTATAAAAATTTGGTACATCCAGAGGAAGTACTCCCATTGCAAGCGGCACTTCTTGTTTGACAACTGTTTTTTTTGATCCAAAAGGGATGATGATTTGGACAGTTACTTCAAGAGGTATGATAACAGATACAAATAAATTATTTATTGGATATTGCTCCACCTTGGGTACAACATTGGAATTTACACTGCCTACTACGGTAAACCTAATGGGAATTCTCGGTCCTAAGTTCCCAAGCAAGGCGTTCTTAGTAGCTTGGCCTATTGGAAATGAATAAACAATTCCCTCGCCTTCACTTGATTTATGATAATCAATTCGAATACCGGTTTCCGCCTCCAATTCCTCAAGATTTCCTTTTTCCGCTTGTTTTAAATTAAATTGGATTGCCCTAGATAATTCTGCTTGCGTTTGGTTAATAATATCCGTTTTAAATACTACTCCACCATTCGGCTGGGTTTCCATTACCTCGTTAAGATTTTTAACATTAGGTATGACTTCCTGAACTGCTTTATTAATGACCGCTGGCGCAATTTTACTTGTTTGCGATTCAGCATAGTTGATTAATGTAGGTTTTATCCCACTATTTATAATCCATAGCCCTAATGCAGTTGAAAATAGAAAAAATACGAATGATAAAAGCATGACATAGCGGAACGGCAAAGGGCCACGCCGTATCTTTCGCGCACGAAATACAGCCAAAAAAATCCCCCCTTAATGCAAATGTATGCGTAAGAGGGGAAAGTTAGGGCAAGTTTTAAAAATTTGTCCCGGATTTTGTTATACCATTTTCAATAATGCCTCCGCACCGATCATACCTACATGAATCCCTAATCTCTCAGCCTCGACCGTAACGGATTCAAGAGGCGCATTCATTAACTGTTCAATCGTCTTAACGCCTACAGCTCTTCCAGCAATAATATGCCGGTCAACTAGGCGGTTATTTAATAAGGCTACATCTAGTGCTCCACACATAATATAGCCTTTATCATTTGAAATTGTCAGTAATGTAGTCTTTGGCAGTAATACAGAAGTAGCAATAAACGTATGTCCTTCTATTATTAAAGGCTCCACAGAAACCATATTCTTCACTCCTCCCAATACTCATATGTATGAAGGAGGGAGAAAATTGGTCAATCATTCATTCGCCCTAATTTCCATTCCATAATATCACGAAGAAATTCCGGCATAAAATAGTTCTTAACTTCAGAACGCCGTATCTCCGGAAAAAATCTTCCAAAGGTAAACATATCAGTCGTTCCAAGTGTATACGTTTTTTCGGGATCGATTGGATTTCCCTTAATAAACACTTGTTGCTCTTCCTTGTCTATTTCTACTCCATAATGAACGAACGCCCCCATTACGGATCCTCTAAATCCTAAACCGATTACTTCAAGATCAGACCACCCATCATCTTCGGAATGAAGAAGCACCTCTTTTAATTGAGCCCCTGTAAGTTCAACATTACAAGGATTTATCGGATGCGGCAGCATTTGATGGATATCATATTTTGTCACATATCCTTTTTGAAGTTGCGTCAGCACTAAGCCTGAATTAATCAAAGTACAATCGGGTTTGCACCATTCATGTATCGCCTCGCATAATAGATTTGCTAATGATGAAGGCCTTTCCCATGAAAATTCTAAAGTATTATGTAAGTAAGCGACTCTACTATCTAATTGCCTTTTTCCGACGCTTTCCAGTTCACGTACAAAGATCTCCTCATTTTTAACGGATGGTAGTAAATCTGTTTCAAATAGCCTCGGCTGGATCATTAAAGGCTTTTCCATTAGCTCGACTTCTATATATCCGACAAATCGGCCATATTTCCCTGCCGCCGCCATCATCGTATGATTCACCTTATTTCCTTCATGGAAAAAGTGATGCGTATGTGCGCCTAATATTAAATCAACTTGGGGAAATAACTCTGTCATTTTTTCGTCATCATGAATTCCTAAATGCGAAAGAACAATTATCATATCAGTTTTATCTTTCATTCTATTTATTTGCATTTCAAGTTCCGTAAAAGGTTCCGAAAGCTCCCAGCCAAGTAATTGATATAATTTTTGATAATAGGTAGTGACCGCCGTAACGCCAATTTTATGACCTTGCTTTGTTTTATAAATGACATAAGGCTGGACCCACTTTGGTCTTTTATATTCAGGAAGATATAAATTCGCCACAATCACTTCAAAATTCGCCTCTTCATATAGGCCGTCCAAATCTTGAAATGGGAGAGTAATTCCTTCATTGTTCCCAATAGTTACAGCATTATAATAGCCTTCATTTAATACTTGTGTATTCCCTTTCCCCATTGAACCTTCTGTAAATGGGTGCCAGCGATCCATAAAATCACCACAGTCGAAAATAAAAACATCTTCTCCTGCTGCTTCATGGAACGCTTTCCTTTCTGCTAGAAAAGATTGTATTTTAGGCCAATTTTCAAAATGGCTATGAAGATCATTTGTATGATAGATATGAATTTTTTCTTTCAAGAGTACACTTCCTAACGATTGCCTTAAAATACTTTATAATTTCCCAATTAAAGGTACTATCTAAATTAAAATAAACCAAGCTGCTTTGGGGCTAAGCCTGTATACTCAATCCCGAGCATTTCGATAAATTGTTTAGCATTATCTGCCGCGTCCCCGCCAGAGTTATTATTAAA
Organism: Lederbergia panacisoli; assembly: GCF_024626525.1. GTDB lineage: Bacteria > Bacillota > Bacilli > Bacillales > Bacillaceae_C > Lederbergia > Lederbergia panacisoli. Next base: position 42,708 of record NZ_JANJGU010000014.1, on the reverse strand, counting down.
AAGAACATATATATCTTTCGTTTCTTTTTGTAATTGAAGAATCCATTTTTTCCATTCTAGCAGTTCTTCCTTATTATAGCGATATAAATAACGAACTTCTCTCCAATTATTCCCATTCGGCTTCATCCAAGCCGCCACATTGCGGCCGTGCATACGCACTAATGTTTTTTCCTTATTTGTCGAATGCAAAATAGTAGGCACAGAACCTAAACCCACTTGAGGTTCGTCACAGATACTATGAATCCATCTTTCTTCTTCCATGAACCGAAGCGTGCTTGCTTTATACTGAGGATAAAACCACGTTTGATTACGGAATTCCAATGCAACGGGAACTTCCTGCATTTTTTCACGGCAATATCTTAAGTATGCAACATTTTCTTTTGTGCAATCAAACCAAGGTGGAAATTGGAATAACACCATGGCTAATTTTCCACTCTCGGTAAAAGCTTTTATCGATAAAAGGAAAGCCTCAAACATTTCATCTTTCGTGGCAAATGGAATTTCGCCCCTTTGATGCCCCGTCATACCTTGATAAGCTTTCACGACAAAGCGAAAGTTATCAGGCGTATCATGAACCCATTTTGCACTATTTTTTTCCGGCTGAATCGCGTAAAAGGAAGTATCCACCTCGACAGTTGGAAAATGGGCAGCATATTCCTTCAACTTATCGCGTGCAGTTATTCCTTGACTATACAGCGAATCGTGGTCTCCCCATCCTGTTACTCCAATATAAATCATACGCTCACCCTCTTTAAAGCTGATATTAAAAATGTATCAAATTTTTTAATATAAATGAAGGGATAAGAAAAAGGCGGCTAATCTCAGGCCGCCTTTTCTTATTCCTTATTTCTTTTTATTGGTAGGAGCGTTTACAAATACTGCAAATGAACTAAAGTGATCTGTTTCGACGGTCACCAGTCCTTTGTTATATGTGCCTCCAAGTTTTACCCAATCATTCTTTGCCTTAAAGTAAACGCTAAGATTGTCGCTTCCCTTCTCCACCTTGAAGGATATCGTGACGTTTAGCTTATCAAAATCGGTAATCGTATGGCCGCCTTGCTTCATTTCCAAATTATAGACTGAACTAACAGCCCCATTAACAGCTTTTTCTTTCTTTATACTTATTTCAACTTTTCCTTTTTCGTTTTTAAATATTTGTGATGGGATGGATAAAATAACATCATCATTCAAATTAACTTGAACCTTTGCTGATTTTTCTTTTAACAGCTCAGCCTGTCTTTCACTAAGACGAACGAACGTATTGTCTTTATTGTTTGCCAAATTGATAACAACAGTTCCTTCGTTTTTCATTTCATCTAAAAGACTTTCGAAATCAGCGTCTGAGATTACCGCATTATTCCCATTCATTCGGAAATCTGCATCAACTTGATCCTTCTTTTGCTCAGGTGGATCAGTTGGATCTGTCGGCTCATCATCTGTTACTTCTTCTACCTTTACGAGCTTTACATTATCGATGACGATTGTATAAGGAACAGATGGTTCGACATCCCCTGAATTCCTTCCTAATCCTAACATAAATTGTTTTACCCCATCTGAATGTGCATCAACAATCACTTCATATGTTTTCATTACATTCGTCACATTGAACGTTTTTACCCCTGATCCCGCAAGCTCAACATAAACTGGGCGTTCTTGCTCGGAACTCATATCAAATTGAATTTTATATGTTCCACTTGGGACGTTTAGATTCTGCAATAGTTGAATATCATACCAATTCCAGCCTACTTGTTTTACATTGGCGTGAAGCTGACCATTTTCAACTGAAAAATCTGCTAAACCTGCAAAATCAACATGATTACCCATGTTAAAAATATTCCAGCCATCAACTAATTGATCTGGCGCTGTTCCAAATTCTTTCGTAGTGTCAAATGTTCCATCAATGACTAGATTCTCCCCAATTTCCTTCCACTTTTTCTCTTCTGGAGGATCTGTTGGATCTGTCGGCTCATTATCATCTGCTCCGTCTTCAAGTGCTTCCCTCGCACCTTTAACCTCTAATCTCACATTATCAATAAATACATCATGTGGAATCGTTAACTGCTGACCGCCTACATTACCAACTAAAAATTGGAATTTAGTCATGTCATCGCTTGTCATTTTAAATTCAAAAGAATAAGTTTTTGCTGAATCCGTCAGTTGGACCGTTTCCTCAAAATAACGATAGTATGCGGGATCTCCATTATCTATGACTACCTCTAGCAATCTATCAATTGTAGATCTCGCATCGAAGGAAACGACATACGTTTTCCCTTCCATTAAGGCAAGTCCCGACTGATGCAATTGCACGTCCCACGGATTCGTACCGACGTTTTGAACGGAAACCTTCGCTTCACCGTTTACTGCTTCCATCGTTGCTTTGGAATTTCCGTCATAATCTCCTTGCACATGTCGATTCCAACTAGACAAATCATTTGAAAAGTCACCATTTTTAAGTGGGAAATGCTTTTCTCTTTCCCCTTTTATTTCAAAACGAACATTGTCGATGAATACATTATGAGCTTCGTTTATGGCTGAGGCTCCAGCAATATTTCCAAGCAAATATTTTAGGCCAACCGCTTCATCCGTATTCATTTTGAACTCAAATTGAAATGTTTCCATCGTATTGTTCAACTGAATTTTTTCGTTAAAAAATCTAGTATAGGATGCGTTTTCAACAACTATTTCCATCGTTCTGTCAACTGTCGATTTCGCATCGAATTGAACGACATACGTATTGCCCTTTTTTAGATTCATCCCTTCTTGGATTAACATGAGATCCCAGGGGTTGTAGCCAACATTTCGAATGGTGAATTTTGCTTGGCCATCTTCTACTTGAAGAGTACCTGATGAACCGTGACCATCAAAATCCCCTTGTATATGCTTCGTCCAATGCTCTAACTCCTTTGAAAAATCACCATTTTTCAAAGGAAAAATATCATTTAGTGTTAATTGATCATTCTTGTTCGTTAAGCGAATTAGTTTTACATCATCCAGATAAACATGGCTGTTATTTCCACCAAGCAAAAAGACGAGCTGCCCTTTAACATCGGTCACATCCGGCATTGTAAAACGAAGCGTTTTCTCTTCCATTGCAGTCGTTAACGATATTCTTTGACTTCCGGAAAAATTGACAGTTCCATCTTCATTTAATAATGCAACCTGTATATCTTTCAGAGATTCTGCTCTTGCATTAAAAGTCAATTCATACTCATCATTACTTAGCAAATTAAGACCTTTCTGCACTACCTTAATTGCTTGATTACTGCTGCCGCCATCCGTGATTTCTACCTTTAACTCCCTTTTATCGGGATCGACAGAAGCTTTTGCAACAGCCCCGTCAGTATGAAGATTCCAATACGTCATCCGATCCAATCTACCTTGGTCAAACGTTCCGTTGTATATATGGTTACCATTGCTTAACGGTTTTTTTGGGGCATCTTCATTGTACGGATCTACAGGATCAATTTCTTCAAGAACGGCATTTCCAATCCAAACAGTATTTGCATTGAGTCCCATATTAAACTCAAGCCTCGCCGCTGCATCCGTATCATGCTGCATTTGGAATTTCATTTCATATGATTGAACATCGTTCGTTAAGGCAAAGTCAGGTGTAGGCGCATATGCTGTGTACCCTCTTTCCGGGCCGCCTCCAAATTTTAGATTAACATTACGGTTTGCATTCGATTTAGCATCAAAGCTTAACTTATACCATCGGCCCTTTCCCAATGTAACATTTTGAATAAGCTGAACAGAGTACGATTGGCTTCCTGGCTGATTGATATTCACTTTTGCGAAAGGTGTTCCATCAAGGTTTTCAACACTCGCAGATGCATTTCCAGCAAAATCATTCATATAAACTAAATTCCAATTCATGTAGTCCCATTTATTATCTAATTCGGAGCTATTCGTAATCGTTGTAAAGCCCTTTTCAAAAGCGTTGTCGTATATATAGTTTCCATCAATGGCTTTCTTTGCATTATCCGGCAATTCCTCCACATCAAATCCAGGTTCAACAGGCTGTAAATAATCTCTACCTGTCAGTTCGTAAACTCTTACATAATCGACCTCGACTTGACCAGGAAATTCAGTGCTTCCATCAGGATTACCATCAAAGTGGCCGCCGATGGCTAGATTAAGAATGATAAAAAACTCTTGATCAAATGGAGCTGGATATGAATATTTCGCCGCATTCCCTGTACCAGTTGAATTCCAATTATTAAGCTTTTGATAAAGCTCTCCATTTACATACCAACGTAGTTCTCCTGGCTCCCATTCTAGACTGTATACGTTGAAATCAGTAATATCCCCGGATGAAAATTCATAGTCCTTCGCAGTATACGTGTTATTTGGCCAGCCACCACCATAATGGATTGCACCGCCAACTTTATTCGGTATACTCCCCTTTCCTTCCATAATATCGATTTCACCCGATGCTGCCCAGCCACCATACACATCGTCCTCAGGCATCATCCAAAATGCAGGCCAAAACCCTTTTCCTTTCGGCAATTTCATTTTCGCTTCAATTTTTCCGTACTTTTTACTAAACTTGCCTCGGGAAAGGATTTTACCTGAAGTATATTGATACGTACCATGATTATCCGAAATAGATTCTTTCCGACCTTCCAAAATTAATTTTCCATTTTCTATTTTCACATTATTCTCATCGTAATATTGAAGTTCATTGTTTCCCCAACCAGGATTCCAAGAACCGTCGGGATTTTCAAATCCATTGCCAGTATCGATTGACCATTTAGTAGTATCCAATTCATTACCATCGAAATTGTCCTCCCAAACTAATGACCAATCAGAATCTTCACTTGGAGGTTCTTCATTTGTTTCATTGGCTTTTACATTAAGACTAAAAAAGTTCGAAAAAAACAATAGAAATACCATCGACAAACTCCACCACTTTTTTGACATTTGCCAAGCCCCCTAAAAAATAGTAAAAATGCCGCTAGTTGTGTTCGTCCCTCCTCCTTATTTCTCATATAATAAACATTTATTTCCTACTTTTATTATTCAGTGCATAAATGTTAGAATCCTCCCAACCCTCTGAAAATAGGTCTAATGGCATATGTTTTTTGTTTTTGAGAAATTTAAAGGAATTGAACTACTTTTATAAATTATTAAAGCTTATATTCTTTGGTATTATTTGTATGCGGAAGGGAGTTTCTTGCATGAATCTAAAGGGGTTCATATAACAATTTCCTCATTCAACAAAGGGGAATTAAAAAAAGACCACTCTTAAACATGGTAAGTTTAAGGGAGGTCTATTTTCGTTTTGATTATCCGATGCTGCCTTCCATTTCGAACTTAATGAGTCGGTTCATCTCAACCGCATATTCCATTGGAAGTTCTTTTGTGAATGGTTCGATGAAGCCCATGACGATCATTTCTGTCGCTTCTTGTTCACCGATTCCACGGCTCATTAAATAGAAGAGCTGCTCTTCGGACACTTTCGATACTCTCGCCTCATGCTCTAATGAGATATTGTCGTTTAGGATCTCATTGTATGGAATAGTATCTGAAGTTGATTTATTATCAAGAATAATTGTATCACACTCAATAGTAGATTTAGCACCGTCCGCTTTACGTCCAAAATGAACGATTCCGCGGTACGTTACTTTTCCACCATGTTGAGAAATTGATTTTGACACAATACTTGAAGATGTATTAGGTGCTAGATGCATCATTTTTGCCCCTGCATCTTGGTGTTGGCCTTTTCCTGCAAGTGCAATGGAAAGTGTCATACCACGTGCGCCTTCACCTTTCAATAATACAGCAGGATACTTCATCGTTAATTTTGATCCGATATTTCCATCGATCCATTCCATTGTAGCGTTCGCTTCACAAACTGCACGCTTTGTAACGAGGTTGTATACGTTGTTCGCCCAGTTTTGGATCGTTGTATAGCGGCAATACGCATCTTTTTTGATGATGATTTCAACAACTGCACTATGAAGGGAGTTTGTTGTATAAACTGGAGCTGTACATCCTTCAACATAATGAACAGAAGCTCCCTCATCAACGATAATAAGTGTACGCTCGAACTGTCCCATATTTTCTGAATTGATTCGGAAATATGCTTGAAGCGGCGTATCTACTTTGATGCCAGGAGGTACGTAAATAAATGATCCACCTGACCAAACTGCAGAGTTCAATGCTGCAAACTTATTATCTGTTGGAGGAATGACGGTTGCCCAATGCTCACGGAAAATATCTTCATTTTCCTTTAATGCAGAATCCGTATCTTTAAAAACAATCCCCATATCTTCAAGGTCTTGCTTCATGTTATGATACACTACCTCAGATTCGTATTGAGCAGATACCCCTGCAAGATATTTTTGTTCCGCCTCAGGGATACCTAATTTGTCAAATGTTTGCTTGATTTCTTCAGGAACTTCATCCCATGTACGTTCTGTTTGCTCAGACGGTTTTACGTAATACGTAATTTCGTCAAAGTTCAATGAGTTTAAATCTCCACCCCATTGTGGCATTGGCATTTTATAAAAATGCTCAAGAGATTTTAAACGGAAATCGAGCATCCATTGTGGTTCTTCCTTCATTTTTGAGATTTCCTCTACGATTTCTCTCGTTAATCCCCGCTCAGAACGGAAAATGGAGACATCTTTATCTCGGAAGCCATATTTATAATCACCGATTTCTGGTGCTTTTTTAGCCATTATTCATTCCTCCATTCTAATCAATGACGCCTTGGCGGAATTGCGCCCAGATTTTTATCGAGCTTTGGCCAACAAGATGTTGGTCACACAAGCGTTGCGACAGGACGTCGCGCTCTTAGCTTGTGTTCCTATAATTCCTTTAAAAATCTGAGGCATCCGCCGGAGGCTGTAACTTAATTCAGCCCAGTTTTAAACAATTACCGAAAGTAAAGATTTTTTCTTTATCTCAAAGTAGGGAATTCTGCTGAATTTAGTTACTGTTCTTGCAACCCTTTTTCCATTGCCTTCCATGCAAGGGTTGCACATTTGATGCGTGCAGGAAATTTTGAAACTCCCTGCAACGCTTCTATATCACCTAAGTCTAGGTCATCATCATCGTAGTCTTTTCCCTGTATCATGTCGGAAAAAATATGCGAAAGTTTAGCAGCTCTATCGACATTTTGCCCAATAATTGTTTGGGTCATCATCGACGCGGATGCCATTGAAATGGAGCATCCTTCACCTTCAAACTTTGCATCTGTTACCTTTCCGTCCTCTACCTTCATTGTAAGGCGGATCCGGTCTCCACATGTCGGGTTATTCATATCGACAGTCAGGTTCCCATCCTGCAGGATGCCTTTATTGCGAGGGTTTTTGTAATGATCCATAATCACTTGACGGTAGAGTGCATCTAGGTTATTAAAAGACATTCGTGAAATACTCCTTTGTTTTGACAAGCCCATCCACAAGCCTATCAATGTCTTGTTCCGTGTTGTATAAATAAAAGCTCGCTCTCGCCGTTGAAGATACGTTCAACCATTTCATGAGAGGCTGGGCACAGTGGTGGCCTGCTCGAATCGCAATCCCTTCAGAGTCTAAAACAGTCGCCACATCATGCGGATGGACATCTTCTAGATTAAATGTAATTACGCCCACACGTTTTTCAGCCTCTTTAGGTCCATATATTGTGAGTCCTTCTATTGCTGACATCTTTTCAAGAGCATAAGCTGCTAAATGATGTTCGTGGTCCAAGATATGTTCCGGGCCAATTTTCTCTAAAAAGTCAATTGCTGCCCCAAGTCCGATTGCACCTGCAATTATGGGGGTGCCTGCTTCAAATTTCCACGGAAGTTCTTTCCAAGTCGATTCTTGCAAGCCCACAAAATCAATCATTTCCCCACCAAACTCAATTGGTTCCATCTTTTCAAGATGCTCTCTCTTTCCATATAAAACGCCAATCCCTGTAGGGCCACACATTTTATGTCCGGAAAAAGCGAAAAAATCACAATTTAAATCTCTTACATCTATTTTCATATGTGGTGCAGCTTGAGCACCATCTACTACCATAATTGCACCATTTTCATGAGCGATAGCAGCGAGTTCTTTAATAGGGTTAATGACTCCGAGAACATTTGAGACATACATAATGGAAACGATCTTCGTTTTAGACGTAATCGTATTACGGGCATCTTCAAGACAGATTGAACCATCTTCTTGAAGTGGAATATATTTAAGCTTGGCGCCAGTGCGTTTCGCTAGCTGCTGCCAAGGGATGATATTGCTATGATGTTCCATATAAGAAATGACAATCTCATCATCTTCTTTGAGATTTTCCATTCCGAAACTTACAGCAACAGTATTAAGTGCAGTCGTTGTGCCTCTAGTAAAAATGATTTCTTCTGTTGAAGAAGCATTGATGAATTTTCTAACCTTCGCGCGGGCCGCTTCATACCTGTCGGTTGCTCTCGTTCCGAGCGTATGAACGCCGCGGTGAACGTTAGAATTATATTCACGATAGTATTCATCTAATACTTCAATTACCCGGGCAGGCTTTTGTGAGGTCGCAGCGCTGTCCAGATATACGAGTGGATGCCCGTTTACTTCCTGGTCAAGAATTGGAAAAAGTTTGCGAACCTCTGAACTATTCATTATCTTAATTTCCTTTCGATAATGTCAGTAAGCTGTTGTTTTACAGCATCAATCGGAAGATTCTCAACAACTGGTGCCAAGAATCCGTGAATAATCAATACTTCCGCTTCGGCACGTGTTATTCCACGGCTCATTAAGTAGTAAAGCTGAAGCTCATCAACTCGCCCTACCGATGCTGCGTGCCCAGCTACTACATCATCCTCATCGATGAGTAAAATTGGGTTTGCATCTCCACGGGCTTTTTCACTTAGCATCAACACACGGGATTCTTGTTCAGCATTTGCTCCTGAAGCCCCTTTTTCAATTTTACCAATTCCATTAAAGATAGAAGAGGCAGAATCTTTCATAACTCCGTGCTTCAAAATATGCCCCGTTGAGTTTTTCCCAAAGTGGACAATGCTTGTCGTAAAGTTCTGCGTTTGTTTTCCTCTACCGACAACAACTGTTTTAGCGTCGCTGCTTGAACCGTCGCCAATTAAGTTCGTAATATTTTCAAAAATTGTATTGCCGTCATTCATCATGCCAAGAGCCCAATCAACTGTAGCATCTCTGCCCGTTACACCGCGACGATTTACATAAATAGTCGAACCTTTCGCTAAAGTGTCTACTGCACCAAAGACGATTTTAGCATTATTGTTAGCAATGACTTCCGCAACGATATTAGCAATACCACTTACTTCTTCATTCGTTGAAATGTAGTTTTCCACATATGTGACAGAACTATTATCGTCAGCTACAACAAGAACATGGTTAAACATTGCAGCTTCCTTATCATCAAAAATAAATACAGCTTGTACTGGGTCTTTTACTTCAACGTTCTTCGGAATATAGAGGAACGCACCGCCATTTAACATAGCCGCATGAAAAGCAGTCAGCTTATGTTCATCCACTTTTACTGCATCTTTCATGAAATACTTTTGAACAAGGTCGGGATGTTCTTTTGCTGCTGTAAAAATATCAGTAAAAATAACACCTTGTTCTTTTAATTCATCAGAAAGAGAAAGATAAGCAGCCGTTTGATTATGTTGAATATAAAGATTTTGATTCGTGTTATCTACATGAACGACCGATTTTGCTGCTTCAGGCAGCTCATCTAGAGATTGGATTTTTCTTCCTTCAGCTTGATGTTTAGTGAACTCTGTAAAATTCCAATTATTTATCCTTGTTTTATCTGGTTTCGGCAAAGCTATTTCATCAGATAAAGTGAAAGCCTTGAGTCGTAACTCAGTAAGCCATTCAGGTTCGCCTTTTTCAGACGAAAAAGAACGGATATAACCCAGATCTATATTCATTTTCGTATCGATTGTCATTATGATCCTCCTAACACTTATGCTTCCTGACCAACTGTTTCGTCTTCAATTCCAAGTTCAGCTTTGATCCAGTCATAACCTTCTGATTCCAAGCGTTGAGCAAGCTCTGGACCACCAGATTTTACAATACGGCCTTGCATCATCACGTGGACGTAGTCAGGAGTAATATAGTTAAGAAGGCGTTGATAGTGAGTAATGATTAAGCAGCCAAAATCACTTGAACGCATTTCATTAATGCCTTTAGAAACAATTTTTAAAGCATCTATATCTAAACCTGAGTCAACCTCATCCAAAATTGCAATTTTTGGTTTTAGCATCATCAATTGTAAAATTTCATTACGTTTTTTCTCTCCACCAGAGAACCCTTCGTTCAAATAGCGCTGTGCCATATCAAGATCCATCTCAAGCAATTCCATTGTTTTATCCAACTCGCGGATAAATTTCATTAATGTAATTTCTTGTCCTTCCTCGCGACGTGCATTGATTGATGTACGAAGGAAGTCGGAATTTGTCACACCGTTAATTTCACTCGGATATTGCATTGCAAGGAACAAGCCCGCACGAGCACGCTCATCTACTTCCATTTCTAAAACATCTTCCTCATCAAGTGTAATGGAACCACTTGTCACTTCGTATTTTGGGTGACCCATGATGGCAGAGGATAATGTTGATTTACCAGTACCATTTGGACCCATGATTGCGTGGATTTCTCCACCTTTTATTTCAAGGTTCACACCTTTTAATATTTCCTTATCTTCAATTGCTACGTGAAGATCCTTAATCGTTAATGTTGAAGCCATGATCATACCTCCGTGTAAAGAAAGTGATTTTCTTATTTTGATGAGTTCATTCTCAATTTATTCTCAATTCTTATCTTATATCATATTAAAATTATTATCAACTAGGAGGAAATATTAGATCGCTTCCATGATAATTTCCCAATTTTAAAGGGCCGACGCTAATTACGTCCGCCCTTGATTTATCTCATTTTAACAAAATCACTTAAGAATCAAGAATGTATTTTTCGTTCCAATTCCGATTTTAATCTTTGAGAAAGAACGTACTCTTTTTCACGTTTTTTCTCAATTATCACCCTAACTTGATGTTGCCGCTTGTATGTTTCGTATCCCACTCCATGTGCACCGTACATCGCTTTTTCCATCCCATTTGTGTACTGTAAATCTAAGGTATTAATAAAGAACCAATCCTTTCATTTGTTGGGACCTAGGTGTCCAAAATTGACTTCACTGCCTTTTTTCACATTCCCCATTATAAAGGAAAATAACTTTCATGAAAATAAAAAATTCGATAAAAAAAGTGAACAAATATAGACAGTGAGCGAGTTTGGAGACGATGTAAGCATTACCACCTAAATTTTCTTTTGGTGAAAAAGCCCTACAAAAAAATCCCGAGCAAATGCCCGGAATGAATTAATTTCTTCTTATTTTTTTCGCTAACCAGTTCCCAAAAGATTGAACTAATTGGACCATTACGATAAGCGTTATTACCGTAATGACCATGATCTCAGTTTTAAATTGATTATAACCGTACGTAATTGCTAAATCTCCAATTCCACCGGCACCGACTGCTCCAGCCATTGCGGATGCCCCTATTAAACCAATTGTTGCAACCGTTAGTGCCAAAACAATGGAGGCCAAAGCTTCCGGAAGTAAAAAACGCCATATCGTTTGCCAAGGAGTAGCTCCCATGGCTTGTGCCAACTCAATTGTTCCTTGATCCACTTCCAATAAGGAGTTTTCGATTAGTCTTCCGATATAAAAGGCGGTATACAAAACGAGTGGGACAATAGCTGCCGTTGTACCGATAGATGTCCCAACGATAAATCGGGTAAATGGAATAATAGCTACAATAAGAATAATGAAAGGAATGGATCTAAATATATTTATCACAACGTTAAGAACATTATAGAGTATATTATTTTCCAAAATGGCGCCTTCTCGTGTAACAACTAAAATCACACCAATCGGTATTCCGATTATGATAGAAATGATTAGACCCACAATGACCATATAAAGTGTTTCATTTATAGAACTAAAAAACTCAGGCCAAAACCAAGGCTCAAAGTGCATCTCGAGTAACCTCCCTTACAATGGCAGCTTGATCCTTCATATAATGAACTGCCCGTTCTATTTCTTCTGAATCCCCCTGGATATTCACCAACAAATTACCGAACGGAGTTCCTTGCAGTTCTGTCAACATGCCATGAAATACATTCAAATCAACTGAGAACTTTTTAGCCGTGTCAGATAATAATGGGGCACTTGTAGAGATCCCTTTGAAGATAATCCGATATGTTTTTCCGGAATTGGCTTTTATCAATTCTTTAATGGAGTCTGGTGTTGCATCATTTAATACGGTCCTAACAAAGCTTCTTGCAATTTCTGTTTCAGGCTCGGTGAACACATCAATAACCGATCCTTGTTCAACAATTTTTCCGCCTTCAATTACAGCTACTTTATCGCAAACATCCCGAATGACATTCATTTCATGCGTAATCATCAAAATCGTAAGACCATATTCTTCTCTAACCTTTCGCAGCAAATCCAAAATTGATTCTGTTGTACTTGGGTCAAGCGCAGATGTCGCTTCATCACATAAAAGGATATCTGGATCTGTTGCAAGTGCCCGTGCAATCCCAACCCTTTGCTTCTGACCTCCGGATAACTGTTCCGGATAATGATTGATTCGGTCTTCCAACCCAACAAAGGAAAGTAATTGGGTCACTTTATTTTTAATGAAATCCTTAGGTTTCCCATCTAAAATAAGCGGCATTGCCACATTTTGAAAAATAGTTTTTGAATGCAATAAGTTATAGTTTTGAAAAATCATGCCAATTTTCTTTCTTTGTTCCCGCAATTCCTTTGGCGAAAGTGAAAGTAAATCGACATCGTTGATTAGTACTTTTCCGGACGTAGGCCGCTCCAATAAATTGACGCATCTAATCAAGGTACTTTTACCGGCTCCACTAAAACCTACGACCCCAAATATTTCCCCTTTATTAACTGAGAGATTAATCCCTTGTAAGGCCACGACTTGTTTTTCTTTTTGTTTCCCATACACTTTATGGACATCTTCTAATACAAGCATATGCTTTCTCCTTACTTCATTAAATATTTACAGCAAGCATTACGATTTTACAATATATCTTAAAATATATAAACCATTAGCCTGTTTTATAGAAAACAGGCTAATGGTAAATTAATTAATTTTGTTTGTAATCATCCAAGAATGAAATCGGCTCTCTAACAGGAACTGCAGCACCATTAAATTCTTTTTCAATAAAGCTCTTCACTTCATCTGTATGGTAAATGTCTACGATTTTCTTTAACGTTTCGTCATCTTTGCGTTTTGTTTGAGCGGCAATAATATTGATATAAGCTTTATTGCTTGAATCTTCTCTGAAGATCGATTCTTTTGTTGGATTCAAACCTGCATTGATTGCCATGTCGGAGTTAATGATAGACGCAGCTGCATCATCAAGTCCACGAGCTGTTTGTCCAGCATCAACCGGAGTAATTTTTAGATTTTTAGGGTTTTCCACAATATTTTCTACTCCGCCAGTACCATCAAAACCATCTTTTAACGTAACTAACCCAGCTTTTTCTAGTAATAATAGAGCTCTTCCTAAGTTTGTAGGGTCTTTCGGGATCACGATTTGATCCCCATCTTTTAATTCACTTATATCTTTGACTTTTTTGGAATATAAACCCATTGGCCAAATGTTCGTTGTTCCAACCGCAGCCAAATCAAGTTTACGATCTTCCTTAAAACTATCAAAATAGACAACTGTTTGGAATGCATTTATATCAATTTCGCCGCTATCCACTGCTAGATTTGGCTGAACATAGTCATCAAATTTTACAATTTCAATTTTAATGCCTTCTTTTTCAGCAAGTTCTTTTACAAGATTCCAAGTCGGTACCTCTGATGTAGTTGTACCTACTTTAATCACATCAGATTTACCTTTAGAGCCACAAGCAGATAATACTAAAATTAATCCTAATAAAATCACAGCAAATAATTTCTTCATTATAATATCCCTCATTCGTTTTTATTTATTGAATCGATTTGGATCAAACATACTGATTTCTAAATTCAGCTTTTTATCAGTTGCTAATTTAGCCGCAATCTTCCCCATGATTGGAGCGAATTTAAATCCATGTCCCGCCATTGGACCAAGAAGGGTTACGTTTGGCAACCCGGGTGCGAGTCCGAGGATAAAGTGTTCGTCCGGTGTATTTGTATAAAAGCATGTTTTTGCCTTTACAGGCACAGGAATAAGATCTGGGAAATACTCTTTCACTTTTTCTGTAACTGGCTCTAAATCGGACTCATGAATTTCCCGATCTACTTCATCCGGATGATTAAAATTTTCTCCTCCATGATGAAGTGCAACCTTGACCGTTTTTCCATCAACAGTTGGGAAGCCGTAAAATCCAATTCCATCCTTCATTCTCGAGAAAATCGGAAACTTTTCTGGTGTAAACTGTTCAGGATTTTTTGCATCATACCAAACTAGTACTTGCCGTTCAAGTGAAAGCGGCAATTTTAGTCCTGGAAAAAGGTGGGAAGTCCAACCGCCTGAAGAAACAATCACCTTTTTAACCCTAAATTGTTTATCCTCACATATGATTGATACCCCATCTTCATCCGCTTCAATATTTCTAACTGGGCAGTCAGTAAAGACTGTTCCACCTAATTCTTCTCCACGTTTTACAGCTGTTTCAATGGATAACTCAGGTTTTATGAATCCTGCAAATTCCTCGTAGATTGCTACTTGATTTTCTTGGAAATTAATTTGCGGATATACTTTTTTAGCCTCTGCTCCCGTATATTTTTTGTGCGGGAGATTGAATGTATTCACACTTTCCTCTACGGTTTTGATGAAAGGATCATCTTTTAATCCAAACATCGTACCACCATTTTCAGTGTACAACTGAACGCCTGTTTCTCCTTCCAATTCTCTCCAAAGCTTTCGTGCTTCCTTGAGTAAAGGAACATATTCAACACCTTCACCATAGGCCGTACGGAAAATTCTTGTTTCTCCGTGTCCAGCCCCTTTGTCATGACCAGGTCTAAAGCGGTCAAAGCCAACGACATTGACTCCCATTCGTGCAAGTTGCCAAAAAGCAAAGCTCCCCATAGAGCCTAAGCCAACTACCGCAACATCCCATTTAAAATCCTCTGTCATGATTTTCTCACCTCGCTGTATAGTGTTTTTTCGTTCGGAGAAGGCTTCTTTTTAAAATAAAAATACCTTTCTGCAAAAATGAGCAGAAAGGCATAAATAAATTTTAAAATCCTTCCCCTCATCTTTCAAAGCAATTAAGCTTTGTGTGAATTGGCACCATTTCACTTACGTGACGGTTGCCGGGCTTCATAGGGCACATCCCTCCACCTCTCTTGATAAGAGTTAAAAGATATGAAGTTGTAAGGTATGAAAGTCATATTATCATAGACTTATTAAAGCGTCAACAGGGAAATACGAAAAATTGCCTAGGAAATATGTCGAAGACTTTTTGTTAATAGTCTCGGATATTAGCTGTATTTTGAAATAAGTTCATGCAAATATGGCACCGAATGAAAAGCATAAATTTTTTCTTGAACCTCGCCAGCCTTTATGATTAACAAACAAGGAACACTTTCAATTGAAAACATTTCAGCCATTTCAGGAACATAATTTAAGTCGGTTTTGCCAAAAGCTATATCTGGAAATATTTGCTCTACGATTTCAAGCATTTTGCCCGCCACTTGACACGTACCGCAGAGTGGGGTGTAGAAATAAAGTATGGTTGTGTTGGGCTGGCTGCTTGCTCGTACAATATCATTTTTTGTTAATTCTTTCATGAAAAAATTCATCCTTTTTTAGGATATTCATTTTTGGATATCTCTATTGATTATTACATTCAATACTAAATATTGTTTAAATTAATTTCAACAACTAGATTAACTTAATTGTTATAATATTTCTTCTCCCCGAGATTCGATGCTGCTTTCTCGACTATTCCAGCAGTTTAAATTTTTCCATCTAGAATTATTTCCGGATTATCGAGTAAAGTAGGGTCTTTTTGTTTTATTCAATAATTAACACGGAATTATCGAGTAAAGCAGGATTTCTTTTCTTTTATTCGAGAATTAACCCAGAATTATCGAATAAAGCAGGATTTCTTTTCTTTTATTCGAGAATTAACACGGAATTATCGAGTAAAGAAGGATTTCTTTTCTTTTATTCGAGAAATAACGCGTAATTATCGAGTAAAGCAGGATTTCTTTTCTTTTATTCGAGAATTAACACGGAATTATCGAGTAAAGCAGGGGCTCTTTTCTTTTATTCGAGAATTAACCCAAAATTATCTACTAAATCAATAATTTTAATTTTTATATCAAGAATTGGAGCTAGATTTAAGATTTAATGGGGATGTCCCTCTATTGTGCGGAGATTTAAGTAAAAACATAATTAGATTTTTTACATTAACTTTTTTTTACATAATATGATGATTTCGTACTCCCAATTTGAATAAATTCTTTCAATAGAATCTTTTGAATCGTTTCCGTAGTCTTTATTCCGTTAGTCCACTCAAAAATTCTACTTGTAGTAATTTTCTTTTCTGGAAAAAGAAGTCTAAACTCATCTACACTCCGTAAAATTGCTATCTCAGTTTTTTCAAAACTTCCACAATCTTTGCATACTACGAAGGATCTATTACTTACGACATTAAAAGAACAACAACTAGCACACATTACCCCTTTCCGAATCTTCGCGTAGCTATATTTTGGTACATTTTTAAGAGGGAAATCTTTTTTATGCTGGGATATAATTTTTCGGGCCAACTTCATATGACTCTCACTTACATTTGTTTGCATTTTACTCAGCTTATCGAAAAATCGATTTAGTTGGGTTGGATATATTATAGGTAGATTTCTTGGGGCGTTGTATAAGTGGAATTCGGGGTTGATGAAAACGAGATAGGATTCAACGGGGATATTGTACCCCATGTCTCGAAGCAATCGCCGAAGTAAAATTTCACTTCTTTCCAGCTGGGACACTGGATTCTGTATATCTGAACCGTTGCTGTAAAACCATTTATCACCTTCAATATAATAGTCACCTCCATAATTTTTTATCTCAAATAATATTGCTGGTCTATGAGCTATTAAAAGCGAATCGATTTGGAAGTCATTGTTGTTGCTTTCTAATTGAAGGTCATTTAGAACGAGCCAATTATTTGATATTTTTCCAAGGCGTTCGTCAAACAATAATTCCCCCTTGTACCCTTTTTCAAGTCTAGCAAGATGTGCTGCATCATCTGTTGATAACACCGACCTACTTTTTAAGCTCCTATACATTTTTAACTCTCTGCTTTCAATTCTTTGTTTAATTTTTCTTTCCACTTCCTTTCGCACACAATTATCTCAATTGTATGAAACTTGACCCCTTTATTCAAGGCACATAAAAATACACCTCAGCATCACGGCCAAGGTGTAGGTGTATCTTTTTATTCTTCACTAGTCATTTTTAGATAATCATCTGCGGACATTAGATTGTCCATTTCGCTTAAATCGGATGGTTCGATTACGATCATCCAAGCTTTTTCATATGGGGATTCGTTTACGAATTCTGGGCTGTCGTCAAGATCTTCGTTCACAGCAACAACTTTTCCGCTAAGTGGTGCGTAAAGTTCGGAAACAGTTTTTACTGATTCTACGCTTCCGAATGGCTCGTCCGCTGTTACATCATCGCCAACTTCTGGAAGCTCGACAAAAACGATATCTCCTAACTCCGATTGAGCAAAATCAGTGATGCCAATACGGATTTTTCCATCTTCTTCTTTTACCCACTCATGTTCTTCTGAATAGCGCAATTCTTTTGGTGTATTCATCTAGATCCCTCCATGATTTTATCTATTATTAATGTACAAAAATGCTTGGACTAAATCAAGAAATCAATCATTCCAAGTCTTTTCAAATTCTTCTTCTTTAAAACCGAGAGTTACTTTATGTCCATCCGTAACGAGTGGACGCTTTATAAGCATGCCATCACTGGCAAGGATGTCAAATAGTTCATTTTCAGTCAAGATTCCTATTTTATCTTTCAAGCCAAGCTCACGATATTTCATTCCACTTGTATTGAAAAATTTCTTTAGTTCGAAATGACTGTTTTTATAGATTTTCTCAATTTCCTCACTTGTTGGAGTATTTTCAACAATATGAATTTCATTATATTCAATTTGATGATCCTCCAACCATTTTTTAGCTTTACGGCAAGTACCGCATTTTGGATAACAATAAAAGCTTAAAACCAATTACATCCCTCCAACAATTCATTATATTGATTGTAACATAAAAATGATTACAATGTAAAAGAGCATCGATATTTTCCGATGCTCCTTCATTTATATCACAATTTATACAACAAAACGCTCAGCATCAATCAATTTTTCGGCGGCTTCCCGCTTTTTGGCGATGACATTAATTGGTGTATGACGAATCAACTTTCTCAAAGCCGAGTTCATCATCCTGAACATGTCACCTTCTTCAATCGCGGCAAGGCTTTCCCTTGCAAGCTGTTCAACTTTTACGATAGAGTCTTGACAGAAAATTTGAGTATAAAGAAGTTTTTGTGTACTTGTTTCAAGTCCGACTTTATCAATCGCCTTTTCAGTCCGAAGAAC
The DNA here is from genome assembly GCF_024626525.1 of Lederbergia panacisoli. Classification (GTDB taxonomy): domain Bacteria; phylum Bacillota; class Bacilli; order Bacillales; family Bacillaceae_C; genus Lederbergia; species Lederbergia panacisoli. The sequence goes on along the minus strand of NZ_JANJGU010000014.1, from coordinate 24,114 downwards.
GGTGGATTCCATCGCATATGCGTAAGAAACAACATCAGCCAATTTTGCTAAAATTTCTTGCTCCTTCTCCAACGCCTGACCGTATTTTTGAGCGGCAAGCCCCGCAATCATTAGTGCCACTTTTTTCGTCCCTTTAACTAAATACTTTTCTTGTTCAAGCGGAGCATCTCCAGGTTCCTCCGGCATCAGCATCATCAATTCTTCCTGCAAGGTTTGGGCTTTTTCCAGTAATGGAAGCTCACCCTTGAAAGCTTTTCGCAAAAAGGTCCCAGGTACGAGCAATCGATTTATTTCATTCGTCCCTTCAAAAATGCGATTAATGCGTGAATCACGAAATGCTCTTTCTATCTCATATTCTTGCATATAACCATAGCCGCCATGAATTTGGACCCCTTCATCCACAACATGGTCAAGAACTTCCGATGCAAAAACCTTATTTAATGAACATTCAATGGCATATTCCGCAATCGAGCTCGCTACATCGGCACCATTCTTAATTTGTTCTTCCGTCAATTGACTCATGCGATCCTCAAACAATCCTACCGTCCGATAGACAGAACTTTCCGCTGCATACAGTTCTGCACCAAGTGTTCCGAATTTTTCTTTCGTTAAATTAAACTGTGATATTGGTGTTTTAAATTGTTTCCGTTGATTTGCATATTGAATTGTGATTTCAAACGCTCGCTTTGAACCACCTACTGCCCCGACCCCAAGTTTATAACGACCAATATTTAAAATATTGAATGCAATTCGATGCCCTTTTCCGGCTTCACCAAGCAAGTTTTCAACAGGAACCTCTGCATCTTCTAAAATCAATGTTCGTGTCGATGAACTTTTGATACCCATTTTCTTTTCTTCAGCACCAGTCGAAACTCCAGGGAATTCCCGCTCCACAATAAAGGCGGAAAACTGTTCACCATCGATTTTCGCATATACGATAAATACATCGGCAAAAGCGGAGTTCGTAATCCACTGCTTTTCTCCATTTAAAAGATAATGTGTCCCAGCTTCATTTAATTTAGCGGTCGTTTTTGCTCCAAGTGCATCCGAACCCGATCCCGGCTCCGTCAACGCATAAGCCGCCAACTTTTCACCTGTAGCAAGTGCAGGTAAATATTTTTCCTTTTGGGCCTCATTTCCAAAGAGAACAATTGGAAGAGAGCCTATTCCAACGTGTGCCCCATGAGAAATCGAGAATCCTCCGGCTCTAGACATTGCCTCGGAAATAAGGGAAGAACTCACTTTATCAAGTGCCAATCCTCCGTATTCCTCGGGAACATCAGCCCCGAGCAGCCCAAGTTCTCCAGCTTGTTTAAGCAGCGAAACGGAATGTTCAAATTCTTGATTTTCCAATTTTTCGACTAAAGGTAAAACCTCGTTTACGACGAAATCTTCACTCGTTTTGTAAATCATTTTATGTTCATCTGTATAATCTTCTGGTGTGAAAATTTGGTCAGCAGAGATATCTTCGATTAAAAAAGCGCCGCCTTTTATCAGTTTTTCCGTTTTACTATCCATCATTTTCCCTCCCTGTATAATTAAATCAACTCAAATACTCCAGCCGCTCCCATTCCTCCACCGATACACATCGTCACTACTCCAAATTGGACATTTCTACGTTTCATTTCATGAGCAAGTGTGAGTGTTAATTTCGTTCCTGTACAGCCTAGTGGGTGCCCAAGTGCAATTGCTCCACCATTTACGTTGACAATCTCTTCATTTAATCCTAACTGTCTGATGACTTGGATCGATTGAGAGGCAAAGGCTTCATTTAATTCAAAAAGGCCAATATCCGAAAGTTCAAGTCCCGCCATTTTCAATGCCTTCGGAACAGCTTCGACAGGCCCTACTCCCATAATTTCAGGAGCAACCCCCGCTACCGCAAACGATCTGAATTTAACCATCGGTGTCAACCCTAGCGAACTTGCCTTTTCACGATCCATAACCATAACCGCCGCAGCTCCATCACTTGTTTGTGAAGCATTCCCTGCAGTGACCGTACCACTTACTGAAAAAGCTGGGCGAAGTGTTGATAGAACTTCCATATTTGTGTTAGGACGGACACCTTCATCCATCGCAAATTCAATGTTTTTTTCCACTAATTTGTTATCTACGACAGAGCGAGATACAACATTTACGGGGACGATTTCTTCATCAAATCTCCCTTCCGAAACAGCAGCTGCTGCTTTTTGATGACTCCTGACTGCAAAGGCATCTTGATCTTCACGTGAAATATGAAATCTTCGTGCCACTTCCTCTGCTGTGTGCCCCATTCCCATATAATATTCCGGCATACTTTCAGCAATTTTGACGTTTGGCCTAACGACATGGCCCATCATCGGCACAAGACTCATAGACTCAGCACCACCTGCAATAATCGTATCCGCATTCCCTAGCATAATTCTTTCGGCTGCATACGCAATCGACTGCAAGCCGGAAGAGCAATAACGATTGATCGTAATCGCCGGCACTGTATTAGGAAGTCCCGCAAGCACTCCAATATACCTCGCCATATTCATTCCTTGCTCCGCCTCGGGCATGGCACAGCCAATGATTAAATCATCAATATTTCCTTCATAATTGCCCGCACGTTTCAATGTTTCCTTAACGGCAATCGCCCCTAAATCATCTGGTCGCATATGGGCAAGTGTTCCTTTTTTTGCTCTGCCAACAGGTGTCCTTGCTCCAGCTACTATTACTGCTTCTCGCATGGTATCCCCCCTAGTTTCTTAGTGGTTTTCCTTTAACAAGCATATGCTGCATACGTTGTTGTGATTTCGGCTCTGCTATTAAACTTAAAAATGCTTGGCGCTCCAAATCTAGTAAATATTGTTCATCCACTTCCGTCCCATAAGGGAGATTTCCTCCCGCGATGACATAAGCAAGTTTTTTAGCAATTTTCATATCGTGATCGGATACATAACCGGATAGATGCATCGCTTCCGCTCCAAGTAGAAGAGCAGCATAGCCTGTTTCTCCAGTAACCGGGATTTTCAGCCTCGCAGGTGGGAGATATCCTTGATCATGTAAACTAATGACCGCTTGTTTTGCATCATATAGCTGATGATCCCCATTAACACTAATGCCGTCTTGATCATTCAGAAAATGATTTTCCCTTCCTTCTTCTCCAGAAGTAGATACTTTCGCCATCGCAATCGTTTCAAACACACGATTAGCCACTTTTTGTAAATCAATTTCCATTCCCTCTGGCATTTCATTAAGAAGCTTCAAATATAGCTCCTTGTTTCCTCCCCCGCCTGGAATAAGTCCTACCCCAGTTTCAACAAGTCCTATATACGTTTCCATCGACGCTTGTATATGTGTACAAGGCAGACAAACTTCCGCACCGCCACCGAGTGTCATTCCAAAAGGTGCTGCTACAACAGGTTTCTTACTATATTTAATTTTCATCATCGCCTGCTGGAATTGGCGTACGACCATGTCGATTTCAAAAATATCATCGTCTTGGGCAGCCATCAGGATCATTGCTATATTCGCACCGACGCAAAAGTTCTTTCCTTGGTTTCCGATGACAAGACCTTTATAATTCCTTTCCACTTCATCAATCGCAAAATTGATCATTTGGATAATATCAAAGCCAATGGCATTATTTGGCGATTGGAACTCTAGTAAAAGAACACCGTCTCCCAAGTCAATTAAATTAGCACCGCTATTCCTCTTAAGTACTTTCCCTTCCTTTTTTAATACTTTCAAATCAATTTCTTTCGGATTTTTGACGATTTCTTTATATTCTCCGTTTGAAAAATAAAGCTTGCGTCCGTCAATGTCCTTATAAAATGAAGTGTGGCCTGCATCCAGCATTTCCTTAACCCAAATAGGAACTTGAATCCCCTGTTCCTCCATTATCCGAACTGATTTTTCAACACCAATCGCATCCCATGTTTCAAAAGGACCTAATCTCCAGCCAAACCCCCATTTCATCGCATGATCAATCGATACAATGGAGTCAGCAATTTCACCTAAAAGCCGTGCTGAAATCGCAAGGACTGGGGCCATAATATCCCAAAGGAGTTTTCCTGCTTTATCCTCTGAGTATACAAGCGCTTTCATTTTTTGAGCTGTTCCTTTTGCTTGTTTTGCCATTTCAATCCCTGGTGTCTTTAAGCTTTTTCTAGGTTCATACTGAAATGTCGCTGGATTTAATTCCAATATGTCTTTTCCTTGCTTCAAATAAAACCCTTGGCCTGATTTACTTCCTAGCCAATCATTTTCAAGCATCTTATTCATGAATTCTGGTACTTCGAATACTTGTTTTTCGTCACCTTCAACTTGTTCGTAAACATTATTCGCAACATGAATGAATGTGTCGAGTCCGACAACATCCAATGTCCGGAAAGTGGCACTTTTCGGGCGTCCGATCAATGTCCCTGTAATCGAATCGACCTCGCCAATACTGAATCCGCCTTTTAGCAACTCCCTAACCGTGACAAGCAGGCCGTACGTCCCGATCCGGTTTGCAATGAAATTCGGAGTATCCTTCGCGATGACTACACCTTTTCCTAAAACATCTTCGCTAAATTGCTGCATGAAAGCTAATACATCATTATCTGTTCTTTTAGTCGGGATGATTTCAAGTAATTTCAAATAGCGTGGCGGGTTAAAAAAGTGCGTCCCTAAAAAGTGTTTCTGAAAATCATTGGAACGGCCTTCAGCCATCGCCTCAACAGATATTCCTGATGTATTGGAACTAACAATCGAGCCTTCCTTTCTATATTTGTCCACTTGTTCAAACACTTTCTTTTTTACATCAAGGTTCTCGACCACTACTTCAATAATCCAGTCGGCTTCTGATAATTTTTCTACATCATCTTCAAGGTTGCCTGTGCTGATATACGATAGGCGATCTTTATGAGTAAGAGGTGCAGGCTTTTGTTTCAACAGTTTTGCAAGCGCTGAGTTTGACATACGATTCCGAACTTCCTTGTCCTTCAATGACAGTCCTTTAGCCAATTCTTCCTTTGTTAATTCTTTAGGAACGATATCAAGCAATAATACGGGAATACCAACATTTGCAAGGTGAGCTGCAATTCCTGAGCCCATGACTCCTGAGCCTAAAACAGCGGCTTTTTTAATGCTGAACGACAAAAGTAACTCCCCCTCTAACTTTTTTGAATGAATACTCATTCATTTTTCCGGTAAAAAAATAACTCTCGAATGAGTATATAATTATTATTAATATATCGAAAATATTCTTTATGTGCAATCTTTTAAACTAAAAAAATTCTATTTTTTTAATAATCCTTTTAGCACAAAAGCAACATTTGCTGGCCTTTCTGCTAATCTGCGCATAAAATATCCATACCAATCTGTCCCGTACGGTACATACACCCTCATATTGTACCCTTCATTCACAAGTTCAAGCTGGCGGTCGGACCTTATTCCATACAGCATTTGAAATTCAAATAAGTCATTGTCAATCTTATGTTCTAAAACAAATTGTTTCATATATTCAATGATTGTCTCATCGTGCGTAGCTACAGCCGTAAAGTTTCCATTTAATATATGGGTGGCAATCATTTTTTTGAAGTTTTCATCCACTTCTTCTTTTACTGGAAAGGCAACTTCTGCTGATTCCTTATATGCACCTTTTACAAGTCTTAAATTTGGGGAATACTTGTCTAGGTCGTTAATATCTTGTTCCGTACGATACAAATAAGCCTGTAAAACGGTCCCGATATTTGCGTACTCCGATTTTAACACCTTATAAATGTGCAATGTCTTTTCACAGCGGGCGTAATCCTCCATGTCAATTGTCACAAAAACATTATTTTTCCCAGCAGCATCCATAATCCTTCTCATATTATAAAGAACAAGATCTTCGGAAATATCAAGTCCCATGGACGTAAGCTTCAATGATAATTGTGAATTTAGTTCTTCACCTCGAATTGCTTCGATGGCACGAATAGAGTTGTCAGCCATTACATTCGCTTCTTTTTCGCTATCCACAAATTCTCCTAAGAAATCGATCGTTACGGATAATCCTTTATTATTTAATTCCTTAATGACACGGATGGCTTCCTCTATCGTTTCCCCCGCTACGAACTTTGAGGCACCGAACCTAAGTCCATATTTTTTTGCCATTTTCGTAAGAATTCTATTTTTCGATAAAAATAAAAAAAATGTCCGCAATATTTTTTCCACGATTCATTTCCCCTTAGAATCATTGATGTATTCGTTTTCATTTTATCATCTTTTTTCGTACATAAAAAGAAAATGGTCAGGCATGATAATGATAGAAATGATAAAGGAGGATCCGGATCATGCAAAACCAGCAGATGAACAAACAAATGCAAAATCAGCAAAATATGATGCAGCAGCCACAAAATCAACAACAGATGATGCAGCAGCCGCCACATGTTATTACGACAAAAGATTTTTCCTATATTAATGATATGTTATCTTGGAATTTACTCGTCATGAAAAAAGCCCATTTCGCTGCCTCTCAGTGCCAAGATCAACAAATAAAAACCCAACTAGATGCCTGCGGGCAAATGCATCAAAGGCATTACATGAAGATTCTCGGACATTTAGAGGAAAAACAACAAAACAATTCCATTATGCAATGATCTAGGAGGCTCATCATGCAAAATCAAAATAAAATTCAAAACCCAGCGACTCAAGTTCCTAAAACACCACAGATGAACGATCGAGATTTTCTGAACGATATGCTTTCTACCGAAAAGTATATGACTCAAGCGTACACCACTGCCCTTCACGAAGCGAGTCACCAACACTTATACGATGATTTATTATCTATTTTTACAGAAACTCAACAAATGCAAAGAGATATTTTCAATCTCATGTTTCAAAAAGGCTGGTATAAGATGGAGGTTCAGGACACACAAAAAATTCAACAATCATATCAGCAGCATACTGGTTATACAAATCAATTCCCGTATAGCGGTCATATTCAATAAATGATAAAGATGCAAACAATATCCCGGTTTGCATCTTTTTTCAATTAGAATATTTTATGTGAATTAGGGCACAGATAAAGCAAAACATCCATTATATTGGGAGGATTAGATAACCTTGTTCTCAAAAAAACAAAAAGAGTTTACTACTAATACTGTAAATCCTGTAAAATCCCTTCCTGAAATTATGGAACAGTTATCTAAATCCAAAGATTTTAAACAATCAGAAGCAATCAATGAACAAACAAATACATCCTTTTTTATTGCATATATTGCTACTTTGGTGGACGACAAAATTACGCAAAAAGATTTGATGCCTTATTTACTGTATGGGAAATTTCATACACTTGAGGATTTAAAGTATTTGCTTCCCTCACGTGATTGTAATATTACATCGGATCCATTGGATATAGAGGAAAAATTACTTACTGGATGGGTCATGATCCGACTGAAAAATAATGATAAAACAGTTGCTTTAGTGCCGGCAACAGCTGAAGTTGGGCGAGAAGTCTCACCTTCAGAAGTTGAATTTACAGTAGGTGGACCAAAAGAAAGCTTTGTAGAATCGATTGAAAAAAATCTTAACTTAGTAAGAAAAAGGCTTCCTATCAAGGAGCTTGTCATCGACGAAATACTTGTAGGAACTTTAACAAAAACACGAGTAGCTATTATTTATATCGATGGTCTTACTGAAAAAGAAGATGTAAACACAATGAGGCAAAGATTAGAGGACATCAATTTTGACCAAATTCAGGATAGTTCATATATCGAAGAGATGATTGCCGACAATAAAAATTCTCCCTTTCCCCAACTATTAAATAGCGAGAGACCTATGAAAGTCATCTCTTCGCTTGTTGAGGGGAAAGTCGCAGTGATTGTAGATGGATCACCATTTGCCATAATGGGCCCTTCATCAGTCATGTCCTTTTTTAGTTCGGCAGAAGATTATTTAATGAATTGGCTAGTTGCATCCTTCATCAGGATTCTTAGAATTATTGGAGTCATAGTATCGATTTTCGCTACTCCGATGTATGTTGCTATATTAACGTATCATCCTGAAATCATCCCGAAAGATTTGATGGCTTCTATTATTAGTTCTAGAAAACATGTTCCTTTCCCACCTTTTTTGGAAGCATTGTTCCTGGAAATTACGATAGAACTCCTCCGTGAAGCCGGAGCCCGCCTTCCGACAAAGGTTGGACAAACAATCGGTATTGTTGGTGGTATCGTCCTTGGGACTGCCTCCGTAGAAGCAAGCTTGACAAGTAATGTCTTATTAATTCTCGTTTCCATCGCTGCTTTAGCATCGTTTACTACTCCAGTATATAAAATAAGCACAACAATTCGATTGATCCGCTTCCCTTTTTTGTTTTTCGCCCAATTATGGGGATTTTTAGGGATTGTCATTAACGTCTGTATTATTTTAGCGCACCTTATTCAATTGAAATCATTGGGGCGGCCTTACTTAGAGCCCATCTATCCTCCAAGACTTACGGATATGAAGGATGCTTTCATTAGGTTTCCTTTTTACAAAGGACGATTACGTCCGGGTTATTTACATAGTCAAAAACCGGTGCGCTTTCAATTAAAAAAGGAAAATAAAATGAAAGATATCGATGAATGAATAATCGGGAGGTCGCCATGATGGGCAGCACCGAAAAGGGAATGCAAATTTCACCATATCTCGTATTTTTCCTTGTCCATTCTATGCAGATAGGGATTGGTGTCCTCGGATACCAACGGCAAATATCAAAAAATGCCGGTTATGATGCGTGGATTGCCGTCTTAATTGCGTGTGTATTATCACATATCATCCTATTTATTATATATAAAATTGCAGAGTTAGGAAAAGGGGATATGAATGATACACAATCATATATATTTGGGAAATATGTGGGGGGGATATTCAATCTTATTTTCGCTATTTATTTCATCTCTATAGCTATCGCGGTTACTCGTGCATATATCGAAATTTTGCAGATCTGGCTCTTCCAAGATTTAAGCGTGTTTTGGTTTACTTTTAGCTTTTTGATTCTGGCGGTATATATTGTCAACGGTGGCATACGAACTGTAACAGGCATGGCTTTTTTTAGCGTTGTCATTCCGTTTTATTTATTTTTTGCATTTCTTTTTGCCGTCCCTTATTCGGATTATAGTGATTTTTTACCGATTCTACACCATTCCTTTAAAGATATTTTCAAAGCAACACTGCAATTATCAATTGCTTATTTAGGCTATGAAACTTTGCTTTACTATTATCCCTTTATCCAAAATCCGAAGAAATCCAAAAAATGGGCACATTTCGGATTATTATTTACGTGTATCATATACATCTTTATCACCTTCATATCATTTGGATATTACAGTGAAGGTCAGCTTCAGCATATTATTTGGGCCACATTATCGATTTGGAAAATAGTAAAGCTTTCTTTTATGTGGCGATTTGAATATATCGGAATCGCTACTTGGTTCATGGTTATTCTTCCAAATATATGCATTCCTCTTTGGTGTGCAAGCAGAATCATGAAAAAAACAATTAAAACTTCACAACGCAGTGCGCTTTTCTGGATTTCAGCTGTAATCTTGTTTATTGTCCCGCTTTTAGAAACGAGGCATCAAATTGAATCATTTCTAAATTTCATCAACCAAGCGGGATTTATCATTAATTTCATTTATATTCCGCTTTTTTTCATAATTGTACTTATCGTTAAGAAGGTGAAAAAATGAGGATAAGAGCTATTATTTTTTTTCTGCTTCTAACCATATTAACTGGATGTGTGCAGACGAAAGTCATTGATAATTTAACGCTAATAAATGCTGGTGGGATTGATTATATTGATGGAAATAAAATAAAAGTCACTGGCATATACACCATTTATAATGAACAGAAACAGGCTGAAGACAATAATATTACGATGACCATGAATAAGGATGCTGGTATTCTTGACCATTTATCTAGGGAAGCAACATCACCCGTTTTAATCGGAGATATCGATATCGTTGTCATTGACATGAAAACGGCAAAAAGAGGTATTTACCCCATAATCGATACGTTGCAAAGAAATCCGAGTGTCGGTTCAAGATTGTTTTTAGTAATTTCTGAAGGATCTGCTCATGAATTATTAATGGGAAAGTATGGCCCCGAGGGAAACGCTAAATTTATATCTACTATGATTGAAACGAATATTAAGCACCGGGATATTCCAAATACAAATCTCCATATGTATGCATCTGATTTTTTCCAGGAAGCAAAAGGCTCTTTTCTCCCTATTTTGAAAAAAGTAACAGATGAAAAACTATTAATAGACGGGCTTGCGATTTTTTCAAAAGATAAGGTAGTGTATAAAATTCCAACGGAAGATATGTTCTATTTTAAATTATTAGTTGATCAACATAATAAAGGAAGTTTAGATGTAGAGTTAGATGGCAAAGGAGTTACCATTCACAACATAAGATCACGCTCTTCCATCAAAACTGATGTAAAAAAAATGACAGTTGATATTGAATATAATATGACGGGCATCATCACAAAATATACGGGAAAAAAATTGCAAAATGATGTCATTAAGAAAATTGCTAAAAATGGGGAAGAAGACATTGAAAAAAAGATACAGAAATTACTAACGGATTTTCAAGAAAAGGGAATTGATCCAGTCGGAATCGAACGGAAGTTTATACAGCAGAATAGGAGCTTTGATAAAAAAAATTGGAAAGAAGATTATAAAAAAATAACTTTCCATATTCATTCAAATGTTACAATCTCTGAATCAGGGACTTTAGAATAGAGAAGAAGGCTGCCCTCCTCGGTCAGCCCTCTTAGTCATCAGAAAACATATATTTTTTATAATGATAGCGAATCGATAAAATCACTCCTACTGCCATCATATTTCCTAACAATGCACTTCCCCCATAGCTGACAAATGGTAGTGGGATACCGGTAATAGGCACCAAGCCAATAGTCATCCCAATATTTTCAAATACGTGAAACGCAAGCATGGCGATTACACCAGCACAAATATAAGAATAAAATGGATTTTTTGTTTCAATTCCAGTTTTCGTAATTTGATAGATCAGCATGAAAAACAAACTGATCACAATACTTCCGCCAATAAAGCCGAATTCCTCTCCTACTGTACTAAAAATAAAGTCAGAATGGGCTTCCGGCATATAAACTTCTCCGTTCTTGTATCCTTTTCCAGTTGTTTGCCCTGAACCAACAGCAAGCAGTGATTTAACCAATTGAAAGCTTTCATCTGATCGATATGAATAAGGGTCAAGCCAAGAGTAGATTCGTTTATATTGATGGTCTGCCAAAATCCCTTTTAACAGCTCGTGTTGAAATATCGCAATATAAAGAACGCCTCCAACCAAAACCGTCATGGAAGAAAAAAGTGGAAATAATAACTTCCACGTTATTCCTGAAACAAGAATAATCGCTAGTAATATACATCCAAATACGAGTGCTGTACCTAGATCAGGTTGTTTTAAGACTAAAGCAGCTGGAATCATTGTAATAACGACAAGCTTAAATAAAAGCCAAATATCGGTTTTAACATTCTTATTAATAAATTTGAGATTATGCCCTGCAGTCACTTTTGCAAGTACGACAATTGTAAAAACTTTCATAAACTCTGATGGCTGAATTGCACCTGCTTTTGGAATTACATACCAACTTTGCGCACCATTTCTAATTGGAGTCAGTTCTGTATTGGGAGCCACGATTAAACCGATTAATAATAGTAAACAAAATCCGTACGCATACCATGCTATCTTTTTCATTTGATCAGAGTCTAGCTGCATAATGACAACTATAGCTACTGTACTAATGACATACCACATGACTTGTTGCAATACAAAATTCGTCGAACCATATTGCTGCGTTTTTTGGGCACTATATATAGTAATCAAACTAACGATCGTCAATAACATTAATGATAAAATAATACCGTAATCTATTTTAGGAACTGGTTTTTTTTGAGAAGTCATCACTTCGTCTCCTCTTATTTTATAGGCTTTTATATTGTTCACTGTTGATTATTCCACCATTATGATGATTGGAGCGAAAATCAACTAAGGATATCCCTTGGTCATCTTACCATTATACTGAATGAAGTTAAATATAAAAAGAAGCAATATGTGGTTTTCACAATATTGATGGAATGCTTGAAAATTGAATTGCTTACCTTAAGCTTATAAGATAACTATAAGGAGGTGGTATATATGGAAGAAATTAAAAGTAAAGAGCAATTTGAGGAAATTATTTCCGGCAGCAGCCCAGTCATCGTAAAGTTTGAAGCTGATTGGTGTCCGGACTGTAAACGTATGGATATGTTCATCGATGATATTGTTGAGGAAAATAGCCAGTATACTTGGTATGAGATAGACCGTGACAAATTTCCTGAAATCGCAGAAAAAAATGCTGTCATGGGTATACCAAGTCTACTCATCTTCAAAAATGGTGAAAAAACAGCCCATTTACACAGTGCTAATGCAAAATCACCAGAGCAAGTAAACGAGTTTCTTGTCAGTGTGAAATAACAGACTCAAATCCTTATTTATTTGATTTTCAGTCTGAATCTAGCACTGATTCGGACTCAAAGACGAATCCGGCCCTGATTCAGACTTAAATCCCGATCTTTTCGATTTTCAGTCCGAATTCAACGTGGTTTCCAATTACGAAAGCCAGGTATCTTCTAAAGAAGTACCTGGCTAATATATTTGATTCTACTGTAAATGTTGGTGCTGCATAGTCGTTGAATCACTCATATATGGAAATTGCTGTACAGGTTGATACAAGCTTCCAATTGTTTGGATCGCTTCTCCTGTAGCTGGTGTAAGTGGATAGTAACCTTTTTGCATCATATATTCCCAAATTTCATAGCTATGCCGACTACTATTAAGAAAGGCATTTTCTAAAAAAGTTCTTAATGTAGGATTTGCGCACTCCAGAACGGCAGCTGCATAATTTTTTGCGGCGGCTTTTTGATTGAGTAAGTATGCTGTTGCAATTTCTCGATCATTGTGTGTTTGTGCATTCGTTCGTGGGGCAGCTGCTTGCGCCATAGTTGTTGGTGGTTGTAAGTAATTATTTAGCTTTGGCGATAAAACATCTGGTTGAAATTTCGAAATATCAGGAATTTGAGAACTCTGAACAAACTCCACCTTCAAATTATAATCCTCAATATGCTTTGGATAATGCTTTTGAAGCAATGACTTTAATTCGGGATCTTGGGCTTGGTTAATAAATGTTCCCATGCAAGTTACAGTATTAAAGCAACTTGCAATCAGCTCACTTAAATCATGAAGCTCATGCGATGCTAATTGCATGTTTTTCACCTCCAACTATATTCTCCTACGATAAAATATTTTTATTCAACTATTTCCTCCTATTTCGAACGTCCTGTTTATTCACTTCACTGGAAGTTTTAAAAATGTATACAAAGGGTAGTTTATTAATATGCTTCAAAATTTAGTTAACGAAAGGATTTTGATCTATGCTTTGGACCATTGTTGGAATATTAGTGGTACTTTGGTTACTTGGTTTTATAGCAAAAATTGGCGGCGCACTTATCCACATTTTGCTAATAGCCGCTCTCGTACTCTTCATCTTCAATCTTGTTGCAGGCAAAAAGACTCGATAACGAAGCCGTTCCTACTCGTAGGAACGGCTTTTGAAATTTATGGATTTATTGCATGAATATGTAATTACATACAATTTTCTATTTACGATAATATTCTTCAAAAAAGTTAATTCAAAAGGTCTTATCGTAGTATAATGCGTTAACTTTAGGAGATAAATAAAACATACGAATTCTACAAAATATGTTTTTATGTATAATTGTTTTATAAAAAAATAATAAATGACCAAACTTAATGCATTATTAATTTTAAAAAAGTTATTGTATTCGTAATTAATCTGTAATAATATACATATGAGCCATACGATTTTACTGAAAACTTTAATATATTGGAATAATAGTTTTTTATGATGAAAACGATTATTTTATTGAGCAATTTATATATATATTATACAATCTATTAATATCGTGTTTTATAGTTAAATAGTCTTAGAACAAGGAAGGTGACTTTTAATTGACTACTTTACTAGAAGTCAAAAATTTAAAGACACATTTTTTCAATAGAAAAAAGGTTATACCGGCTGTCGACGGTGTAGATATAAAAATTGATAAAGGTGAAACTGTTGCTCTTGTCGGTGAATCTGGATCAGGGAAAAGTATTACATCTCTTTCCATTATGAAATTAATCCCTAGTCCTCCTGGAAAAATTGTTGATGGAGAAATTTTATTTAATGGAACTGATTTGGCAAAATTGACTGAAAATGAAATGTGCCAAGTTCGCGGAAACGATATATCCATGATCTTCCAGGAGCCTATGACATCGTTAAACCCCGTTTTGACAATTGGTGAACAAATTACCGAAGTTCTTATATATCATAAGAAAATGTCTAAAAAAGAAGCTACGAGAAAAGCGATTGATTTATTAAAAATGGTAGGATTTTCTCGTGCCGAAGAAATCATTCATGATTATCCACACCGTTTATCTGGTGGTATGAGACAGCGTGTCATGATTGCAATTGCGATGAGCTGTGATCCGAAATTACTAATTGCGGACGAGCCTACTACCGCCCTTGACGTAACGATTCAAGCACAAATATTGGACTTGATGAAAGAGCTAAGTGAAAAAACTAATACTTCTATCTTAATCATCACCCATGATTTAGGTGTAGTTTCAGATATCGCAGATAAAGTGCTAGTTATGTATTGTGGCCAAGTGGTAGAAGAAGCAAATGTAGAAGATCTTTTTGATGAGCCTCTACACCCTTATACAGTAGGATTGATGGAATCCATTCCTTCACTTGAAGCGGATACGGACCGTCTAGTACCTATTCAAGGCAATGTGCCTTCTCCGGATAATTTCCCGAAGGGCTGCCGTTTCGCACCACGGTGTCCACATGCTTTTGATCGTTGCCTCCAAGAAGTACCAAGCTTAATGTCTATAGATGGAAAACGATTAGTACGCTGCTTTTTATACGATAAGGAGGAGGCTACAGTATGACAGCAAATGTTCCTAACAAAAAAAGCCTCTCTAATGACAAAAAGTCAGAATATTTATTAGAGGTAAATAATTTAAAAAAACACTTTCCTATAAAGGCCGGTATTCTCCAAAGAACCGTCGGCCATGTTAAAGCGGTAGATGGAATATCTCTTCATGTGAAAAAAGGAGAAACTCTTGGCATCGTTGGTGAGTCAGGCTGCGGAAAGTCAACCGCTGGTAGAACACTTATCCGCTTGTATGATCCTACTGAAGGGAATATCATTTTTAACAACCAAGATATTTCCAAAATGTCTGAGAAGGAATTACGCCGCTCTGTCCGTAAAAATATTCAAATGATTTTCCAAGACCCTTACGCCTCGATGAATCCGCGGAAAACATTGAAATCAATTTTAAGCGAACCAATGATTACTCATAAATTGTACAATCGTAAAGAGCGTGACGAAAAAATAGCAGAATTACTGGATCGTGTTGGTTTTAATCCATCTTTCATCAACCGGTATCCGCATGAATTCTCAGGTGGTCAACGTCAGAGAATTGGAATCGCTCGTGCATTGGCATTAAATCCAGATCTAATTATCGCCGATGAAGCAGTATCTGCGTTGGATGTATCAATCCAGGCGCAAATCATCAACTTGATGAAAGATTTACAAGACGATTTTGGTCTTACTTATATATTCATTTCCCACGACTTGAGTGTCGTTCGTCATATTAGTGACCGTGTCGGCGTTATGTATCTTGGGAAAATGATGGAAATGGCTCCTAAAGCTGATCTTTATGGAGAACCTCTGCATCCTTATACGCAAGCACTTCTTTCAGCTGTGCCTGTCCCTAGAAAAAAAGGTGTTCAAGCACGAGAAAGAATTGTATTAAAGGGAGAGCTACCTAGTCCGGCAAATCCACCTACTGGATGTGTATTCCATACACGTTGCCCAATGGCTATGGATATTTGCCGTAAAGTAGTCCCACAATTTCAAGAAGTAAAACCTGAACATTTTGTTGCTTGTCATTTGTTTCAAGATAAGTAATGAAATTGAACACTTGAAAGGGGGAGATGCATCTAACTTTTCTAAGTAGTAGTGATTGATTATGAAATACTAATTTTATGGGGGGAAAACAATGAAAAAACCTGCATGGCTTTTAATAAGCATGATGCTTGTACTTTCCATGTTCTTGGCTGCTTGTGGTGGCAATAACGCTGCTCCTGAAGACAATAACAAGGGAAATGACACAGGTAATAATGAAAGTCCAAAAACTGAAGAACCAGCAGAAAGCGATGAACCAGTTGATGGCGGAGATTTAATTATCGGGTCAAGTGGTAAACCTACTTTATTTAACCCATTATATTCAAACGACAGCGTAAGCTCTGACGTTGAAGGTTTAATTTATGACAGCCTAATCGGCTCAGACTTAGAATTCAATCCTACTACAGATGATGCAATGGCTGAAAGTGTTGAGGAATCTGAAGATGGACTTACTTACACAGTCAAACTTCGCGATGGAATTAAATTCCACGACGATGAGCCTTTAACTGCTGATGACGTAGTTTTCACATACAATATTCCATTGAGTGATGACTATGATGGTCCTCGTAAATCTTACTTTGAAGCTTTAGAAAAAGTTGAAAAAGTTGATGATTTAACTGTTAAATTTACTCTTAAAAAAGTTGATGTACAGTTCCCATCAGTTGGACTAAGCTTCGGAATTCTTCCTGAGCATATCCTTAAAGATGTTCCAATCGCTGACCTAGGAACAAATGAATTCAATACAAAGACTCCAATCGGTTCTGGTCCATTTAAATTTGTTGAAAACAAACCAGGCGAATATGTAAAAGTAGAAGCATTTGATGGCTTCTATCAAGGTCGTCCACATTTGGATTCTATTACAATGAAAATTGTTCCAGATGCTAACGCTATGTTAACTCAACTTCAAAACAGAGACATTGATTTCTGGGCTGGAGTTCCACAATCTGATGTAGAAACAGTTGAAAGTTTTGCAGATTCCATTGGAATCAAACTTGAACATGGTCTAGCTCTTTCTTATACTTTCTTAGGTTATAACCTACGTAATGACCTATTTAAGGATAAAGAAGTTCGTCAAGCCATTACACATGCAATTGATCGTGACCAAATCGTAAATGAAATCATGGACGGTAAAGGTGAAGTTGCCGACGTTCCTGAAAGTCCATTAAGCTGGGCTTACAATCCTGATGTTCCTAAATTTGAATATGATCCTGAAAAAGCGAAGCAAATGCTTGCTGATGCAGGTTGGACACCAGGTTCTGATGGCATTCTTGAAAAAGATGGAAAAAAATTCTCATTTGAAGTAAAAACTAACCAAGGTAATAAAGTACGTGAAGATATCACAGTTCTTCTTCAAGCACAATTGAAAGAAGTTGGTATTGAAGTTAAACCAATGATCGTTGAATTCAGCTCTTTAATTGCTGATATTGATCCTGGTGTATGGAACTTTGATGCAATCGTTCTAGGCTGGAGCCTTGCAACAGATCCAGACCCAAGTGGTATTTTCCATACGAAAGAAATTGCTGAAGGTTTAAACTTTGCTGGTTACTCTAATCCAGAATTAGATAAATTAATGGATGAGCAACTACAACAAAGAGATAAAGATTTGCGTAAAGAACAAATTGGTAAAGTCCAAGCTGGAATTGCAGAAGATCAACCATATAGCTTCCTTTACTACCCAGAAGAATACCGTGCTATGCCAGCTGAGCTTCAAGGTTATGAGTTCCATGCTAAAAACTATATTTATCACCCACACAAATGGTGGTTAAAGCCAGCTAAATAAATTGTAAGTATTTAAAATAAAGGGGAAATGGATTGTCCGCTTCCCCTTTTTCCTTATGTTTAATATAAAATTGAAAACTAATATACAGCTTGTAAGCAGTATATATAAGATAGATGATTCAATTGGAAGGAGAATAGGCAATGATTTCCTATATTATTCGTCGAACGCTGATGGCCATTCCGTTATTGCTCGGTATATCGATCTTATCATTTGCCATTATTCAATTAGCACCTGGGGACCCGACAACATTAATGATGGATCCAACGTTAAAACCTGCAGACCAAGCAAAGTTTAGGGAAAAATACGGCTTAGACGATCCTGTTCCTAAACAATATGTAGTATGGCTTGGTAAAATGGCTAAAGGCGATTTTGGCACTTCCATTATTGAACGCGGTGTTCCTGTAAGTGAAATGGTAATGGCTCGTTTACCAAATACTTTATTACTCATGGGTGTATCCACTATACTCGCAATCCTCGTCGCAGTACCTTTAGGCATATTTTCTTCTATGAGGCCATACACGATACGAGATTATACCGTAACCGTCGGTTCGTTTCTTGGTGTTGCTACCCCAAGCTTTTGGCTCGGCTTAATGTTGATCCTCTTTTTCGGGGTTCAGCTTAAATGGTTTCCAACTGGTGGAGTTGCGACTCTAAATGCCCCATTCAGTATATGGGATAGAATTCACCATTTGATTATGCCGGCATTTGTATTGGCTGCTGCCGATATGGCTGCATTAACACGTTATACCCGTTCAAGTATGCTTGATGTCCTTCAACAGGATTATATTCGAACAGCAAAGTCAAAAGGGTTTAAAGAAAGTAAAGTAGTTTTAAAACACGGTCTAAGAAATGGGCTAATTCCGATTATTACTATTTTTGGTCTTATGATTCCATCTTTCATTAGTGGTGCCGCCATTACAGAAACCGTATTTAGCTGGCCGGGTCTTGGTCGTTTATTTATCGAATCAGCATTTACCCGTGATTATCCAGTCATAATGGCTCTTACAGTTATTTCAGCAGTATTTGTTGTAATCGGAAATTTAATAGCGGATATTCTATACGCAATATTTGATCCGCGAATTGAGTATTAGGGAGGGATTTAATATGTCAACAAATTCTACTATAGATGAAATCGAATTAAATCCCGTACCACAAAAGCCTGACACATTAACAAGAATATTCTTCCGTAAATTTTTTAAAAATAAATTGGCAGTCATTGGTGCGGTTATTTTATTCATAATTATTCTTATGGCCATTTTTGCTCCCTTAATCGCTCCTCATAATCATGAATTAGTTAAAATGGGAGATAAGCTAAAACCCCCAAGTAAAGAATATTGGCTTGGAACAGACCGTTTTGGACGCGATATTTTCTCTCGTCTCCTTTTCGGAGGTCGAATCTCCTTATTGGTTGCCTTTGGTTCTGTTGCTGGTGCCCTTATTATTGGAACAACCATTGGCGCCCTTGCCGGCTATTATGGCGGTATATTGGATGCCATTCTTA
Source organism: Lederbergia panacisoli (assembly GCF_024626525.1). GTDB lineage: Bacteria > Bacillota > Bacilli > Bacillales > Bacillaceae_C > Lederbergia > Lederbergia panacisoli. The sequence continues at coordinate 4,800 of NZ_JANJGU010000014.1, read as the reverse complement.
TGAGATTTGTAGATATCGTTATCTCGATTCCAAGTTTATTTTTGCTAATTACGATCGTCACGATTTTTCAACCAGGTTGGGATAAGTTGATTTACATCTTTGCTCTAACATCTTGGACAAGCACAGCCCGATTAGTTCGCGGGGAATTCTTATCATTAAGGACACGTGAATTTGTCCTCGCATCTAGAACAATCGGAACAAGAGCAACAAAAATTATCTTTAGCCATATCTTACCGAATGCAATGGGACCAATTATTGTAGCAGCTACTTTATTGGTTGGTGGAGTTATTCTTTCGGAAGCGGCATTGAGCTATCTGGGATTAGGGATTCAACCTCCTACTCCAAGTTGGGGAAACATGCTTCAAGATGCACAGAGTATTACTGTATTAATAAAAGCACCTTGGTACCCTACTTTCCCGGGAGTACTCATTTTGATTACAGTTCTATGCTTTAACTTCGTTGGTGACGGATTACGAGATGCGCTAGATCCGAAAGGTGACTGATTATGAAAAGCCAGGAATTTTTCCTGGCTTTTTGTTTTTATAAAATTTCTAACCAGCACTCTCTTCAGAAAACTGGCTTCTATATAAATCAGCGTAAAATCCGTTTTTACTTATCAACTCTTCATGTGAGCCTTTTTCGATGATATCCCCTTCGTTCATGACTAAAATAATATCTGCATCTCGAATTGTTGAAAGTCTATGTGCAATGACAAAACTCGTACGTCCTACCATAAGCTTATTCATGGCAAGTTGTATATTCATTTCAGTCCTCGTATCAACACTACTTGTTGCTTCATCCAAAATTAGAATTTTGGGATTGGCTAGGATTGCTCTAGCTATCGTGATTAATTGTCGCTGTCCTTGCGATATATTGGAGGCATCCTCTGTTAAAACGGTATCATACCCTTCTGGTAATGTTCGTATGAAATCATCAGCATAGGCACTTTTTGCAGCATGGATGATTTCTTTTTCAGTTGCACCATAGCTGCCGTAAGCAATATTATCCCGAATCGATCCATTGAAAAGCCACGTATCCTGTAGAACCATAGCAAACATCGACCTAACCTGTTCTCGTGACAACTCACGTAGACTGATTTTATCGATCATAATATTCCCTTTATCAATCTCGTAAAACTTCATCAATAAATTTATTATCGTTGTTTTCCCAGCACCTGTCGGACCAACAATCGCGATCGTTTGCCCAGATTGCACTTCTAAGGACAAATCCTTAATGACTGGCTTTTCTGGCTCATATCCAAATCGAACATGATCGAAAGAAATCCTTCCTTCAAGCGAGTCTAAATTAACCGTTGTGTGCTCTTCCACTCTTTCCTCTTCTTCATCCAATAATGCGAAAACCCTTTCCGCTGATGCAAGGGCAGTTTGAATCATATTAGCAATCCCGGCTGCTTGAGCCATAGGTTGAGACAACTGCTGTGTATATTGAATGAATGCTTGGACATCCCCTAAAAAAATGGCTCTTTTTAAAACAAGAATTCCACCAGCGATGCTGACAAAAACATAGCCAAGATTTCCAACAAACGTCATGAGCGGCATCATGATACCACTAATGAACTGTGCTTTCCATCCTGATTCATAAAATCGATCGTTCATTTCATCGAACTTTTCTATCGATGCTTTCTCTTGCCCAAATGCTTTTACAACTTGATGACCGGAAAACATTTCCTCGATATGACCATTCACATTTCCAAGCTCTGTTTGTTGGTTTACGAAATGTTTTTGGGAAAATGAAGCAATAAAACGAATAACGACTGCACTTAACGGAAGTGTGACAAGTGCTACCAATGTTAATAATGGACTAATCACTAGCATCATAATAATGGTTCCTATTATTGCTATAGCGGATGTAATCAATTGTGATAATGCTTGTTGAATCGAGTTATTAATATTATCGATATCATTAATGACTCGACTTAGCACATCCCCATGCGGATGCTGATCATAATAACGTAAAGGAAGCTTCGTTAATTTTTCATTCACGGCTTGTCTAAGTTCTGCGGTCGTCTTTTGTGAGACCCCAGCCATAATATATTGCTGTAAATAGGCAAAAAGAGCAGACAAAATGTATAGGCCAATTAATATGAAAATTAACTTACTTAAAAATGTAAAGTCGATTCCAGTTCCTTTTGTTATGCTCCCAAAAATAGACGTCGTAGCATCTCCGAGTAACTTTGGACTAATGACATTAAATAACGTAGAAAAAATAGCTGCGATGGACACAAATATTAATTGATATTTACGAGGCTTTAAATATCCAGCCAGCCGCCTGAGAGTTTTTTTGAACTCCTTAGGCTTTTCTCCATGCATCATATGCGGAGGGCCGCCCCCAGGATGTCTTCTAGAGGAGCCTGTACTTTTTTGATTATGTTTACTCATGCGCCCTCCTCCTCTGTACGTTGTGAGGATACAATTTCCTGGTAGATTTTATTTTCCGCCAGCAATTCACGGTGTGTACCAATTCCTGCTACCTTACCTTCATTCAATACGATGATCTGATCAGCATTGATAACGGTACTGACACGCTGTGCTACTAATATAATCGTCGCATTATGTGTTACTTTATTTAATGCAGCTCTTAATTTCGCATCCGTCTTATAATCCAAAGCTGAAAAACTATCATCAAATAAATAGATTTCCGGCTTTCTAATCAGCGCTCGGGCAATAGAAAGACGCTGTTTCTGTCCCCCTGAAAGATTTGCTCCAGCCTGCTCTATTTTAGCATGGATGCCATCTTCTTTTTCCATAACAAAATCAATGGCTTGAGCAGTTTCAAGGGCATCTCTCATCTCAACTTCACTCGCATCTTCTTTTCCATATTGAAGATTTTCCTTTATACTTCCACTAAATAAAGAAGCTTTCTGGGGAACGTAACCAATTTTGTTTCGAAGCGCTTGCTGCGTCATTTCTTTTACATCAATCCCATCAATCAGTACAGCACCGTTCTCGACATCGTAAAAACGAGCAATCAATTTAATGAGAGTTGATTTTCCCGATCCAGTGCTCCCAATAATCGCCGTTGTTTCCCCTGGCTGTGCCTTAAATGATATATTTTCAAGCACTGGTTTTTCAGCACCTTCATAACGAAAAGTTACATTTTGGAATTCAACATACCCTTTTTTAGTTGGTATTTCCTTCGGGTTCTCTGGATCTACTATTTCCGCCTCCATCTTCAACACTTCATTGATTCTTTTCACAGAAGCTTGAGCACGAGGAATCATAATGAAGCCCATCGATAGCATAATCAAGGATATTAATATTAACAAAGCGTATTGTAAAAATGCCATTAAATTACCGACTTGAAGCAAGCCATTATCGATGCGAATCGCTCCAAACCAAACAATGGCAACGCTCGTAAAATTCATAACAATCATCATGACTGGAAAGATAAGGGCCATCAATTTATTCACTTTAATTCCAGTGTCACGGAAGTCTTCATTTGCCGTATTAAACCGCTTTTTTTCAAAGCTTACTTTATTGAAAGCGCGTATAACACGAATTCCGGTTAAATTTTCACGAACGATTAGATTGAGTCGATCGGTCTTCTTTTGCATTGAAACAAATAGCGGGATTGCTCTCCTTGAAATCACAAAAATGAGCAAGGCTAGAATGGGCAAGGCAGCTAAAAAAACAAGCGATAAACCTGCATCTCTCGAAACCGCTAGAATAATCCCTCCAACCAACATTAACGGTGCGCGCGTCATCATTCGTAAAATCATATTGAGAACATCTTGCACTTGCTTAATATCATTTGTCGTCCTCGTAATTAACGAAGCCGTTCCAATCTTTTCAAATGCTTGTAGTGAAAAGTTTTCTACATGTACAAATAAATTTCTTCTCACATCTCTTCCAAATCCAAGCGCCACTCTTGAAGCATAGTAAGACACTCCTACTGTAAGAAACACAGCGGCCAAGGCACAAAGAATCATATAAACACCTGTTTTTACTATGTATGGAATGTCACCGTTTACAATTCCAATATCAACTACATTCGCCATTAACGTTGGTAATAATAGTTCCAGTAAAATTCCTGCCAGTGTTAAGATGACAACCATGCTTATTTGCCACGTATACGGCTTTAAAGCTTTTAGCATGTTAACGAATCACTTCCTTATTAAAAAACTGATAATTCTATCGTATTGATAATCATTCATTGAGTCAATATAAATATTTAATAGATGATCGCTCCTACGGGATTCGGGCTGAATCGAGACGGATTTGGGATTGGAACACGAGAGTTGGTGATTCGAACTCAATCGCAACGCTAATTCGGGATTGGACCGCGGACCGGGGTGATTCGAATTCAATCGCAACACTAATTCGGGATTGGACCGCGGTCCGTGGTGATTCGAACTCAATCGCAACGCTAATTCGGGATTGGGACACGGACCGGGGCGATTCGAACTCAATCGCAACGCTAATTCGGGATTGGACCGCGGTCCGGGGCGATTCGAACTCAATCGCAACGCTAATTCGGGATTGGACCGCGGTCCGGGGCGATTCGAACTCAATCGCAACGCTAATTCGGGATTGGGACACGGACCGGGGGAATTCGGACTCAATCGCAACGATAATTCGAGGATTGGACCGCGGTCCGGGGCGATTCGAACTCAATCTCAACACTAATTCGGGATTGGAACACGGTCCGGGGCGATTCGAACTCAATCGCAACGCTAATTCAGGATTGAACCATGGTCCGGTGTGATTCGAGCCTAATCGCAACGATAATTCAGGATTGGACCGTGTTCCGGTGTGATTCGAGCCTAATCGCAACGCTAAT